>CAWGEN010000001.1:0-221548 GCA_963821615.1 uncultured Verrucomicrobiae bacterium
GGACGAAGCTACCGGATCCGCAGGATCGATTATTAGCGAGACAATACCCGCAGTGCGCGTTTGACCGGACGTGAAGGGCGGACGCACCAGTGCACCGCCCGCAAAACCTGCCTGCCGGAGGAACGTTCTCCGCTTCACTTCACGGCCTCACTGTCGGGAACGGCTTGCGGACGTTGCGTTGGTGGCATGGGGGTATACTCTCAGGAGACAATTGTTGCACTAATAGCAATGATTTTTTCGAAGGAAGAGACCATGGGCCGAATCCGAATACGGGAGGGAACTGCAAAATGAAGAATCGATCGATTCCGGTGATGATTGGGGTCTCGGCTTTGGTTCTGGCGCTGATCCCTTTCTGGAGTGAGGCCTTCCAAAGCAACCAGCAGCCGGCCCAACCGGCCGCGACACCGGCGCCCGGCGGGGGGCGCGGTCAACCTACTCCGCAGCAACTCGCCATACAGCAAGGCAGTAAGGAAGACCACCGGCAGATGATGGATCAATTGCATATCGCCTCCTTGCGGCCGGGAGTGAATGCGCGGGTGGCCGGCTCGACGAACTACGATGAGGCCAAAGCCAATCCGTATCCCTATCTGCCAGATCCGCTGAAGATGAAAAACGGGAAGAAGGTGACCTCCGCCAAGATGTGGTGGGATCAGCGGCGCCCGGAGATCGTCGAGGACTTCGACCGCGAAGTCTACGGGCGAGTTCCGAAATCCGTTCCAAACGTGAAATGGGAAATTGCCAAGACGGCCGATGAAAGCGTGGGTGACATCCCTATCGTCACCAAGACCCTGGTGGGCCACGTGGATAACTCCGCTTATCCGGAGATTGCGGTCGATATTCAACTGTCTCTGAGCACACCGGCCGGCGCGAAAGCTCCGGTGCCGGTGATCATGGTGTTCGGCGGAGGACCCGGCGCCGGGCGACGCGGGCCCCCGGCGGTCGCTCCGGCCCAACAAGGCGCGGATTCCGGCCCGAGTTGGCAGGCGCAGGCGCTGGCCAAGGGTTGGGGCTTTGCGACGTTGAACCCGGCCAGCATTCAGGCCGACAACGGCGCCGGTCTGAGAAAGGGAATTATCGGTCTGGTAAATAAGGGCGAGCCGCGCAAACCGGAGGACTGGGGCGCGCTGCGGGCGTGGGCCTGGGGCGCCGACCGCGCCATGGATTACTTCGAAACCGATAAGGCCGTTGATGCCAAACGCGTCGCCATTCAGGGACACTCCAGATATGGCAAAGCAGCAGTCGTCGCCATGGCGTACGACTCGCGTATCGCGATCGCGTTCGTGAGTTCCTCCGGAGAAGGCGGCGCCAAACTGCACCGTCGGAATTATGGAGAACTCGTGGAGAACGTGGCGGGCGAGAACGAATACCACTGGATGGCCGGCAACTTTCTGAAGTATGCCGGCCCGCTGAAGTGGAGCGATCTGCCGGTCGATTCCCACGAACTGATCGCGATGTGCGCTCCGCGTCCGGTATTCCTCAGCGCCGGGAACCTGGTCGATCCGGCGGTGGATATCGGACGCTCGGACGCCTGGGTGGACGCGAGGGGCACATTTCTGGCGGGGGTCGCCGCGGGTCCGGTTTACCGGCTGCTTGGCAAGAAGGATCTGGGCACCACAGTGTTTCCACCGATCGAGACTGGAATCCTGAGCGGCGATCTGGTCTTCCGCCAGCACAGCGCGGGGCACACGCCGAACCCGAACTGGCCTTACTTCATGGTTTTTGCCGAACGTGAGTTCAAAGCTGCGCATTAAGTGCAACAGGGAGAAACGAGAATGAAGCGCGCGCACCTCTCGCGGAGACAGTTCGTAGTGATGGCGGGAACCGCCGGCGCCGTGGCGCCCGGCCTGGCAGGCGCGGAAGCGCTCACGGCGGAAGTGTTGGTCCGGCGGATACAGGCGGAACTTGGCGGCGAGTGGCCATTGGAAGGGCCCGATGGCTTCAAGGCGGGCGACCCGTCGACTGTCGTGAAGGGAATCGCCACCACCGCGATGGCCACGCTGGACGTTCTGAAGCAGGCGGTGAAGGCTAACACGAATCTGGTTTTGACTTACGAGCCTACGTTCTACTCGCGCGCGGACGGCCGGACGCCGGCGGCGCCCGCTGCGGGGCGCGGGCCGGGCGGGCTGAGCGCCGACGATCCTGTGGTCAAAGCCAAACGCGAATTCATAGGGAAGAACGGCCTGGTTGTGTTTCGACTGCGCGACCATTGGCAGAGCCGCAAGGAGAACGAAATGGTCACCGGTCTTGCCGGCGCGCTCGGCTGGTCGGCGCGCCGGGTGAAGAACGACGACGTGCTTTACGAGATCCCGAAGGCTACCGCGGAGGCAACGGTGGCCCTGATCCGCAGCAAACTGAATCTTCGCGCAGGCCTCCGCGCCGTGGGCGATCGCAAGGCCACGATACGGCGGGTTCTGCTGTACCCGGGCTCAATGACTCCGGCAACCATGTGGCAGCGTTATTCGGAAGTGGATTTGATCGTCGCCGGTGAAGTGCGGGAGTGGGAGAACACGCACTATGCCGCCGATATGTTCGCCGCCGGCGAGAAGCGCGCGCTGGTGACAACCGGCCGCGTGGCGTCCGAAGAGCCCGGAATGCGCCTGTGCGCGGAGTGGATCAAGACCGTGGTGAAGGAAGTTCCCGCAAAGTGGATCGGTGTGGGAGATCCCTACTGGAGGCCCGCCGCATGACGGCACGTCAAGTCGTCGAGCTGATCGGGAAGAACCAGGGAATACCGTGGAACGAGCGCTCCACGCGGGACACCTTCAAGGTTGGGAATCCCGACTCCACCGTCAAGGGCATCGCCACCACCATGATGACGACGTTCGACATGCTCAAGCGCGCCCACGCGGCCGGCCTGAACATGGTGATCACCCACGAGGACACGTACTGGAACGACCGCGACGACACGAAGGATCTGACCGAAAACCCGCTCTACAAACTCAAGACAGAATTCGTTTTGAAAAACGATATGGTGGTGTGGCGCGATCACGACCACATGCATGCGATGACGCCCGACTACACCGTGGTGGGAGAGCTTCGTTCGGCGGGCATCAAGGGCGGCGAGCACGCGACCATGCGCCCCGGCATCTTGACGATTCCCGAGACAACGCTCGGAGAATTGGCCGCCCAGGTGAAACGATCGAGCGGTGCGCGCGCCATTCGCTGCGTAGGTGACCCGAAAGCGAAGGTTAGCAGGATCCTGGTAGGCCCCGGCTACGCGACTCCGCGCATTACGCCGGAAGTCGACGTGGTGATTGGCGGCGAACAGCAGGAAGCCGACGGCGGCTTTGACAACGTGGAATACGCGTTGGACGCTGTTTCCCTGGGCATGCCGAAGGGCGTCATCATGCTGGGCCACGTTATTTCCGAGCAGGCGGGGATGGAGGATTTCGGTAACTGGCTGCGGACATTTATCCACGATGTACCGATCCAGTTCGTGCCCGCCGAAGAACCGTACTGGTAGGCGAGGAAATGGATCCCACCGTTCGCCTACCTCTCCACGTCTCCAGATAATTCCAATACGACTTTGGCGTTAATAGGGGCTTTATTTGTATTGACGGTGTGTTTGAATCGGCATACAGTTCATCTTGATGTGGCTAAGAGGGGAGCATTCTTTCAATTTGCTGCTCCTGAGGAGACGGAAATCACAGGAGGGTCAAGATGAGACGCATCGTTTGGGTCGTTACGTTCATACTGGCGGTGGTCGGCGGCCTGTTCGGACAAGCCGCCAGCGGCACGATCGTGGGCACCGTAACGGACCAGGCCGGGGCGGTGGTACCCGGCGCAGCGGTAACTCTGGTCAACGAACCTACGCAGTTCACCGCACGGTCGTGACTAATGACAGGGGCCAATATACCGCCCAATTCTTTCCGGTCGGTCCGATCCGGATCACGGTGGAACGCCCGGGATTTCAAAAGCTGGTCCGCACCGGCGCGGCGCTCACGGCAGCGGACATCCTGACCGTTGACGTGCAACTTGCGGCCGGCAACGTCCAGCAATCTGTCGAGGTGAACGGGGCAGCAACGGTATTGCAAACACAGTCGCAGGCGGTTTCGTCGCTTGTCACCAACCAGCAGATCACGGAGATGCCGCTCAACCAGCGCATCTTCACGCAGGTACTTCAACTCATGCCGGGCGCGACATCGAGCACTCCGAACCCGCAGGCCGGCGGCACGTATGGACTGCTTGCCAGCAACGCCTACAGCATCAACGGCTCGCAATCGTCGAACAACAGTTACCTGATCGAGGGATGTATAATCGCGGCCTTTGGCTCAATAACCTGACCATGGCGCCACCCATCGACGGCTTGCAGGAAGTCAGGGTGATGGCCAGCACGTTCTCGTCGGAATTCGGGGCCGCGGCCGGAGCCGTGACGCTGGCCTACAGCAAGTCAAGAAGCAATGACTTCCACGGCAATGCGTTCGAGTATCTGCAAAACACGGTGCTCAACGCCAATACGTTTTTCAACAACCGGAACTCGATTCCGGGCAGACCATATGGCGGGACCTTCGGCGGTCCGGTGCGGAAGGACAAGACTTCTTCTTCATGGATTATCAGGGATTCGCGTGCGCAATCCAGTTCGACCACCTCGACCATCCGACCGTCGCGCAGAGGAACGCCATCCTCACGGGAATTTCGACCTCGGGCAGGACGATCTACAACCCTTCGCGCTGGTCTCCGGCCCGACAACACGCAGGTGCGCCCCGTTCCCAGAATACGATTCCGCCACTGCGCCCGATCTCGATGGTGCCGCTGCCGCAAACGTCCGGCGCAACCCAAAATTACACTTTTAACCCGACAGCGATGCAGAGGACGGACCAGTTCGACGTGCGCGGCGATCAGAACCTGGACAAAGCCGACCGGCTGTTCTTCAAGTACAGCTATATCAGCACCGACAGCTTGAGTCCGGGCACCGTGCCCTCGGTGCCAACATCAGGAATTCCGGTAGGCCCGTATATCGCGGGCGGCGCCACCAACACCAGCTTCCGCAACTGGTCCGCCACGTTGATTTACACGATGATCAGCCTAATACTGTGAACGAGGTGCGGGTGGGCGCCGTGCGTTGGGCCCAGAACATCGTTCCGCCCAACAGCTTCCTGCGTCCTGAGCCGCGATCACGACAGACTCCAGTAGACGGCGAACCTTCCCCACAACTGGTTCAGCGGCTTCAGCGTCACATTGCCGCTTGAGGCCGCGGCACGGAACGAGTGGGGCGTGGAGCCGTCGGGCTTGATCCAATCCACCGAATGTAGTCCTCCTCGATCACGAGTTCATGTCCTGCGTGGATTCGATGCGTCACCGCCCAGAATTGCGTCGCGCAATCCGTCATCGTGGTATTCGCTTCCGTGTTTGAGAAGGCGTGTTCCTGCAACTCGCCCCCGGCATTTAATCGTTCTTGAACGGAGCCACTACCGACGTGACGATCTGACTCAAAGTCTATCGGAGTACAGCCTCGTTGAATTCGGCAAGTGTTCGGGCGAGCAGGTGGTATTTGCTGATGCAATGAAGCGGCAGCAGCCCCCGAATGTCAGGTTCGATATTTTCTGTATTGCGCTGTTTTCCGGCTTTGCGTCGCAAGGCCATTGGTGTTTATTATCTGTAAGAAAGCGGTGTTCTTGCAGATCGCAAACGGCTCAACATCATCCCGGTCTATTGCGTAGGCTGCAAGGGCGGAGAAAGCTGTTTTCCACCGATGCGATTTGGCGTGAATCCGCTCACACTGGGTTCTTCGATTTCGATGACCATTACGACATCTTTGCCATGGATAAGGATGCCGTCCGGGCACGTATAGCGGGCCGCGCTGGATTTTCTCGGCTCCCGAAACATCGCTATTTTGCGGTCGCCACCGCACGCATCGTCCCAGATGTACTTGCACGGCGAGATGTCATATGACGACAATACTTCCTGGATGCCCTGATGGTAGGGATGATCTATTGAGGAATTGCGCATATTTGTTATACCGTCGCGGGACGTTTTCAACAAATTGTAGGGTACTGGTACTTCGTGGGCGATGACCATCCTTTCCTGGAACATTCAACACGGCGGCGGCACCCGCGTTCCGCGTATTGTTGAAGAACTGTCCGCCTACGACCCTTACTTGGTCCCGTTAGCGTCCAGATCACGCTCAGTCGTTGCGGGTCGTTTTCGTGGTTGTGCAGTGAGTTTACGCCCCTTCTTCGCGCTCTTACCGCTCATGCGTTTCTTACTTTCTTTCCAGAGGGGCGCATTCTTCCGGTGTACTTTCTTGCAGTGCTGTTCGAGGTTTGTCTTGTTAACTATCTCGGGGCAATACGGGCATCCCACCCTTTCTCTTGGCAGTGCAGGCCCCATCGGCCGTTTGCGGCGGACCTTCTTGGAGTCCTTTTTCCCCGACGGCGCAAAGGGCCGGACTGCGGCGAGAATACAGCGGGCGCCCAGGCGAGCACTACGAACTTCCGTCGGCTGACCGATTCCACACCGCCCTGCCGGGCTAGTCGCTCCGAGCTCGTCTTCGAAGACGATGTCAAGGGCCTTTTAGCAACACGTGAAATCCTCGCCGAATGGTTTCTGTCCGAGAGCTCGAAGAAGGCGATCCCGCGACTATTATCCGCGCCAACAACAAGGGTCCGAAGCCATTCCAATGGGTCGCCAGCGCCAAGAGAATCATCGGGAAGGTGCGGAAGTATAAACGGACTTAGAGACAGGACACTGGCGGTGCGCCAGGAAGGAGATCGTCAGGTTAAAGTTATGTCGTGGGTGACCGTGGCAAAACCGTGACAAAACCCCTCGTTTTGAGCAGACTTGGGTTGTCTTTGAGCGAAAAGCAGGTTCCCCAAATTGTTGAGAATTTGAAAGTGGAGGTAAACCAGAAGAAGCCTTGGAGCGGGCCGCGGTGCGCCCAAGGCAGGTGCGCTACCAGGCTGCGCTACGCCCCGACATTCCACTCATTTGATTCTAGACCACTTCTCTTAACTACGCAATCGCGTCCCGTCGAAATCGTCAAAACCGTGCAGCACTAGACGGCTTGTGCTTATACGGTTGTTTCAGCAAGCCACCAGATGTTGTGGTCGGCGATGGCGCGTGGATGCCAACGTTCCGCTGTGCGTCTGGGCCTTTCGAACCGCGGTTGAGCGTAGCGCCCGGCTCAAGCCAGACGTTGGCGCTGAAGGGGTGCAGAGCCCCAACACCATGGCTTTTGTCGCGGCCCAACTTCGTCTCCCTCCTTGGCGAACTTCGCGGCAGACACCACATATTGGGCTCTGCTGAAACAACCGTATAAGCAAGTAACGGCTAACTTCTCCCTCTTCCGGCGATCATCAGGCCGACGCCGCCAAGAATCAGCGCGGCGCTAACAACCGGCGGCGCCTTTTCATCATGCCGGGTTTCAATGCCGATGGACACCTGTTCGGCTCCGACGGACCCTGACTCCACCCCGGCGTCGAGATCAAAAGATCCGCCTACTCGAACTGCCGCCCCAAGACGAGGCCCTGATCCTCGGCGATAACGCGGTCCGCCTGATCCGCAGCGCCCGCGTCGGCCCCGGAAGGGCCGCGCCCGAAGGGGAGACGCCGCCGCCCGTCCGCATGCGCTGGGTCATGTACAACAAAGTAGACGGCTGACTTGTCCGTCAGAAGTCCTCGGCGCGTGACGTGGCAACCGTCCCATCGGCGCCGACAGCCGCCCGCCGCAGTTCGACTTCTCTCCGGCGATCGACGCGCCCTGGCAGGGAAAGCATGCGCAGCACCGTGGCGCGACGCAGTCCGGCTGAGTCGCCTTCCCGCCAACTCCTGCCACCCAGCTACGTCAGAAAAACGATGATCGCCGGCGTTCCTACGTCCGTGTACTGGTCGGCGAACGTCAGAGCCCCGGTCGACGGTTCACCCGAAACACAGCGATGGTGTCAGCTCTCTGATTACAAGAGTAGAGAAAGTTACCCATAGGATCTATGTTAAAGCTGCGGGGATAGTCCCCGCGCGTCCATTCCTCGCCGGCGAAGGTCAAGGTTCCTGCCAGACCGATGGAGAACCATGCGATGCTGTCGTGCAGACGATTGGCCGCATACAGGAATTTCCCGTCGGCCGAGATCATGAGCTCCGACGTGAAGTCCGTGCCCCGGAATCCCTTCGGCAGGCTGGAGATGGAGCAAGACCAACCTGAACGAAAGGAACAGGACAAAACCACGTATTGCTCCATCTCCAGCCTGCCGAAGGGATTCCGGGGCACGGACTTCACGTCGGAGCTCATGATCTCGGCCGACGGGAAATTCCTGTATGCGGCCAATCGTCTGCACGACAGCATCGCATGGTTCTCCATCGGTCTGGCAGGAACCTTGACCTTCGCCGGCGAGGAATGGACGCGCGGGGACTATCCCCGCAGCTTTAACATAGATCCTATGGGTAACTTTCTCTACTCTTGTAATCAGAGAGCTGACACCATCGCTGTGTTTCGGGTGAACCGTCAGACCGGGGCTCTGACGTTCACCGACCAGTACACGGACGTAGGAACGCCGGCGATCATCGTTTTTCTGACGTAGCTGGGTGGCAGGAGTTGGCGGGAAGGCGACTCAGCCAGACTGTTCATTGCGCCCGCGCGTTGGCATTACTGCCGCTGCCAGTGCTGGTGGTCGATAGCGCCGAGAGAGCGCCGATCGAGAACGAGGCGGCAAGTCAGGCGCCGATGGGACGGTTGCCACGTCACGCGCCGAGGACTTCTGACGGACAAGTCAGCCGTCTACTTTGTTGTACATGACCCAGCGCATGCGGACGGGCGGCGGCGTCTCCCCTTCGGGCGCGGCCCTTCCGGGCCGACGCGGGCGCTGCGGATCAGGCGGACCGCGTTATCGCCGAGGATCAGGGCCTCGTCTTGGGGCGGCAGTTCGAGTAGGCGGATCTTTTCGATCTCGACGCCGGGGTGGAGTCAGGGTCCGTCGGAGCCGAACAGGTGTCCATCGGCATTGAAACCCGGCATGATGAAAAGGCGCCGCCGGTTGTTAGCGCCGCGCTGATTCTTGGCGGCGTCGGCCTGATGATTGCCGGAAGAGGGAGAAGTTAGCCGTCTTCTTGCTTATACGGTCTGTTCAGCAGAGCCCAATATGTGGTGTCTGCCGCGAAGTTCGCCAAGGAGAGACGAAGTTGGGCCGCGACAAAAGCCATGGTGTTGGGGCTCTGCACCCCTTCAGCGCCGACGTCTGGCTTGAGCCGGGCGCTACGCTCAACCGCGGGTTCCAGTGCTGAGATCATAGCGGAACGTTGACATTCACGCGCCATCGCCGACCAACAGCATCCCGGCGGCTTGCTCAACGTCTGAAAGCGTATAAGCCGTCTAGTGCTGCACGGTTTTGACGATTTCGACGGACGCGATTGCGTAGTTAAGAGAAGTGGTTTAGAATCAAAAGAGACAAAATGTCGGGGCGTAGCGCAGCCTGGTAGCGCACCTGCCTTGGGCGCATAACGGCCCGCTCCAAAGCTTCTTTCGGTTTCCCTCCACTTTCAAGGTTTTCAACAACTTGGGGAATCTGCTTTTCGCTCAAAGGCAACCCAAGTCGGCTCAACGCGAGGGGTTTTGTCACGGTTTTGCCACGGTCACCCCCACGACGTAACTTTAACCTGACGATTCCCTTCCTGGCGCACCGCTAGTGTCCTGTCTCTAGGCCCATTTATACTTCCGCACCTTCCCGATGATTCTGTTGGCTCAGGCGACCCATTGGAATGGCTTCGGATCCTGTTATTGGCGCGGATAATAGTCGCGGATCCCTTTCTCGAGCTCTCGGACAGAAACCATTCGGCGAGGATTTCATGTGTTGCTAAAAGGTCTTTGACATCGTCTTCGAAGACGAGTTCGGAGCGACCAGCCCGGCAGGGCGGTGACCCAAGCAACAGAACAAGTCACCCGGTCGCGTGTTCCGCGATGGCGAACACGCCCTTCCCGCGCCGGGCGCGAGAGTTCGGGCCTTTTGTGGGCAAAGGCAACGTCACGGTCAAGACGTCGCTAGTCGGTTGAGATTTCGCGCAAGGCCCATTCGACGAGCCGCTTCTCACGCTCCGTCGGCGCTTTGTCGAGTGCAGCCTGAAGCTTGGCCTGAGCCGGAAAAGCTGCGTTCCCCATGTAGCCGATTGCGACCGTCGCACCCTCGCGAGTCGCCAGGTTATCGGAAGCGAGCAATGCCGAGAGTTGCGCGATAGACTCGGAAGGAGCACAGGCCAGCAATTGGTAACCCCACGCCGGCGTGTCGTTTCCTTTGCCCTCCTGGAGTTGTTTCAAGAGCATCATGGCGACCGGGTGCAGGCGTTCCCCCAACTCGCGGAAATAGGCTACGTACATGGTGGAATTGATATCAAAGCCTCCGCCCATTCCCGGAGGCCCACCGCCCACGGGAAACCGCCTCTGCCACCGGGGAAACCGCCCCTGCCACCATTGCCCCTAAACTGCCAAGGAAGGCTGTCGGACTTGATCGCCCAGAGGGTAGCCGTCGGCAATACCGGGTTGGCGAGTTTCGTGCTTTGCGACACGGGGATCGCGTCCGCGGCCATGGGTCCCAGCAAGGCCAGATAGATCTCCATGTTGTAAGCTTCAATCTCCTCCATGGCGGGCAGAGTCTGAATGATGTAATCCACCGCAGGCCGGGCTTCTGGTCCGCCAATCTGCGACATCGCACGAAGGGCCGCCATGCGCACCGCTGCCGGCTGATCGGCGCCCAGCATTTTGGCCAGACGCGCGGGAACCGGGCGCGCGGCCGGCCCGATTCGCCCGAGAGCGTCCGCAGCCTCAATCATTAATCCCGGTTCGTTCAGCAACGGAACCAGAGCGCTCGCTGCATTTGTGGCGATGGGCCCGAGGGTGGCTACGGCCCGAACCGCGGCCCGGCGAGTTTGAATATTTTGATCCTGGAGCACGGCGGCGAGCCGGCCAACGAGCGGGGCGGCGCCTTGGCCGGCGCGGCCGACCGCATCGGCGGCCGCGCGCCGCACAGCGGCATCGGCACTGGCCAATCCCTTGGTTAGCAAACTGACCGCAGCGTCGTTCTTGCCGGTGATACGAAGCAAGGCGGAGGCCGCCGAAATGCGTACACGCTCGGCCGGATCAGCGAGGAGTTTGACCAGGGAGGCCTCGGCAGGACGGGCCTTGCGGCCCAGTTGCTGCAGATCTTCCGCCGCCTCGGCCCGTGCCACGGCATCCGGGGAAGAAAGGCGCTGCAAGAGCGTGGGGAGTTCCTCTTCGCCGATCATGCCGGGCCCGATCACGTAAACCGGATTGGTCGACACGGCCATGACGAGGCCGGGCATGGACATCATGGCGCGGATGCGCTGAACGCGGATCACGCTCGGGAGATTCCTGCGGTTCAGAGCCAAATCGAAGCTGGCACTCTCACCGTCGCCGTGCCGAACCATCGTCAGGATCGCCGTCCCACCGGCGAGCATCGTGGCGACCCCATCGGCGAGCCGCGATACCGAACCGTAATAAGCCAGCGGAAGATCGGCGCGGTCGATTCCCAACTTCCATTCACCACCTGAAGATTTGGCCTGATACCATCCGTCGCCAAAACAGAGCAGCGAAGTCACCCGCGTAGAGAACAGGACACCCCTCGCACCGGGTTCAGCCCATTGGACAATTTCGGGCGGAACGAGATTGCCGTCGGACGATGCCACATTGTGAAGCACGGGAGCCTGGTTCGGCGCGCCCTTCAGGACGCGCACTTCTTTCAGAGTCAGGACATGGGTGGTCTGGTTGAATCCGGACACCTCGACGAGAGAGATCTTCTGTGAATCGCCAATGATCTTGCTGAGCGTGGGAGCCAGGTCGATGTAGGCTCCGATCTGACTGACAAGGCATAGGCAAGAACAGGCGAGTGCCAGACGAAAAAGCCGGCGCTTCAGACTTGGATGATTTGAGATCGTCATATTCCAGTCTCCAGAATCCTGTGTTTTCCGATTGCGGAAATCGTGGTGGGCACTCTTAGTCGAGGTAACCCAAGCTCACCAGGATCACTTCCTGGTCCGCGGTCAACAGCGCGAGCAGAGCCTTTTGCGCTGTAGCGAGATCGGCCGCCGCCCGCTGACGTGCGCTGCGAACCGCGGCCAACTTGTCCTTAATCTGCGCGGGAGGGGTGGTCGGGTCGTCCACGGCCTTTTTCAGTTCCGCTAACGCACTGCTGACTGGATTGTCGGCGCCAAAGCCTCCCGGCCCTCCGGGGCCGCGGCCCATTGCCGGCATAGCGGCCGGGTCGAAACCAGGCGGGAATCCGCGACCGGCGGTGGGATTCGACGGATCGAAACCAGGGGGAACTCCGCGGCCCGCGGCGGGATTGGCCGGATCAAACCCCGGGGGAAACCCGCCACGCCCTCCGCGCCCTCCGCGGCCCTCATTGGTCGGTCCAGCAAAACTATCGGTGCCAAAATTAGGGAAGCCCGGGCCACCGAAGCCGCCGCGGCCGGCAGCGGGCGTGGTGTAAGTCGTCACGGTCTGCCGGGCTGCGACCAACGCCTGCAACTTGGGGCCGATGACCTTCCATTCCTCGTCGGTCGCCTTGATCAGCGCCTTGACGCTTTCGATCCCGCCGTTCGCCGGGGCGGGCGCCTTGGCACCAGCTCCGGCCTGCGGGGCCGTTCCTGGCGTGGCTGGAGCCGGCTGAGATGCGGGCTGGGCAATCATCAGGATCGGGAAAGACAGGAGAGCGCAAATTCCGGCGAGCCACGCCCGGTTAGGGTCATTCGTTGGACGTTGAATTTTCATATGATTCTCCACAAAAACGGTCGCATCCATAAACGTGAACATCTCATTCAGGCCACCTTCAGTAATGCCTGGAGGATGAACAGCACTGGAAGGTAGGTGAGAAGATACACCCACAACCAGCCGATATCCACGGCGCCGAATGGCCGCCAGAAAACCTGCTTCTGAGCGGAATTGGGATAGACGGCACGAACTTCTTTGACCGGCGTATCGGCCCCGCCGACGGCGACAAGCTCGCCAGGAGGGTATTGGTTCCCAAGCGATACGGTGAGTCTGACAGGCGGACGCCCTTCAGCCGCCACGCTCACCGGAAAACGGCCGGATGCGCCTTGTGCCGGACGAATTGTCCACGTGATTCCTTGTGGTGGCAGGCCGGCGTCCAGGTAGTTCTTGAGATTGTTGATGGTCTGCACTTTGGCCAGGTCTGATTCCGCCACACAACTGTCACGATACTGCCGTCAACTGGATTACAGATGCTGCCGATCTTGGGCAGCATTTGGCCCACCGAAGAGCTCAATCCGGCGCTCCCGCGGTCACGGAACTCAGCGCGACGGTTTCGCCAGCGACAATTGCGATCCGAGCTAGGCCGCGCATTGCCTCACGAATGCTCGTCGGGAATCGCAACGAGAGAGTGATCGTCTCCAAATGGGCGGAGCCAGAGCGTGGTCTGGCGCCAGATCGCGGCCGATGTGCTTGGCTTGGCGACGATCGCGCTGCAAGTGACGGAAGGCGCGGCGCGGGGGACGGCGATTCAGGCCGCTTCGAACCCAACAAAAGCGCAGTCGTTGTATCGCGATCTTCTCTTGCAACAGATCGACCTAATGAAAAAACTAAAACCAGCGGATATGTTTAGCGCGTCGCGGCAAGGGTCTTGGTGAGCTCCGCGAGCACCGCCAGTCCATCGAGACACTGCGCCTCCGGGCCAAACCGGACCAGAGCGTGCCAGTACGCTTCGCGGCCCAGTCGCTGACGCAGGTCTTGGTCGTCAATCAACTTAACGAGATGATCCCACCACTCCGTTTCGTTCCGAGCGACGAATCCGTTGATGCCAGACTGGATCGCCGCCGCGAACGGCGCCGTGGCCGCGGCCACGGTCGGGACCTCAACGAGCGCGGCCTCGAAGTACTTCAGCTCGCTCTTTGCTTCGCAGAATGGATTACCCGCTTCAAGAGGCGCCAGATTAATGTCGAAGCGCGCGTACTCGGCACCGAGCTCGTGGTGGGGCACGAGCGGGCGCTGCTCGATGCGCGCGGAGTGCACTAGCAATTCGGGGAATTCCGCGAGGTCCAGGTATCCGACGATGGTAAGGACGACCTCGGGTCTGTCTGCGAGCACGGAAACCAGCGGCACGGCGATCTGGGCGAAATCTTTCTGGTGAGTCGGCGCGCCCGGGGCATAGCCGAGCCGGATGCGACGGCCGGTGCCTAACGACCGGCCGGCCCGGTCCGACACGCGGCGAGTCTCGTCAATCATGCGGCAACTGATGCCGTTAGGCCAGACGAGCGCTCGCTTGCCCAATGCCTCGGCGGCGGCGGCGAGCGGCGCGGTCGACACGATGGCGCAGTCGGCCTCGAGCAAGCTTCGCCGCCAACTCTCGACTTTCCCGATCCACCGCTCGCGCTCGCTGACGCTGAGGGTTCGCAGATAATCGAAATAGGGCTCGCGCATGTAGGCGGGCTCGAACACCAGGTCGTCGACGTCGAAGGCGACCGTGATGCCGCGCGCGCGGCAAGCGGCGTAAAGCGCGGCGACCTGCAGGTCCCAAGCGACGCGGAACAGCACCACGATCGTCACACCACGGAGATGGGCCTCGGTGAAATCTTCAAGTGCGCACCAATTGGCTGTGAGTCCACCGGCCCTCAGCGCCGCGACATGATGCTCGACACGATAAATGTGGCCCCGCGTCCCGGGATTGTCCGAGACGAAGAGCAGCCGCGCGCCATCGCAGAGGGTTGTCTGCGCGCGGCCGAGGTTCGTTAGCGCGGAGGCATAAGCGGGCGAGCAGGAGTGAATCGCATTTTCGTTCGGCGGGGCCGCCTTCCCGTAAACTTTTTCGAAAGAGTCGCGAAACGTGTCGAGGGCGGCACAGTCGACTTCGCCCTCGCTGGCGATCTGCCGGGCCAGCTCTTTGTAGAACTGTGTGGCGACCCGGGGCCAGCCTAACGACAAGGTGTCCTCAGTGTGTTGGCGCTTCATCCCCCGGGCCAAGACGCGCTCGAGGGTGCCGGCAGCCGCATCGAGCGGGACCGGATAGTCGATCTCGAGCACATTGCCGATGCCCGCCAGCCGGCGCGGACCATCGTTGAGAAGCATCTCGTAAGTGAGCATGGTACGCAGCAGGCCCCGGCTCCTGCGTTCGGCGTCCAGCACGTAGCGTAACCAAAGCCAGTGGGCTCTCGCGATCGACAAAATGCCGGCCGGCCGGATATTGGCCGAGAGCATGCGAACCTGCAGCGAGCGGGCGACTTCCCTTGGATCGCGCAGAATCAAGATGCAGCCGACCGTGACATTAAGGTCTGCCAAACATGCGCGCCAAAAAGGCAACAGCCGGCAGAGCCGAGGATCCTTCAGCACAATGGTCGAGGAGCCGGAAAACGCCTGGTTGACGAACGCTTCGGCGCGTTCGCAAAAAGCTAGTGCGTCCGACGAGGCAAACCACGTCTCTGGTATGGGTGACGGATCGTGCCACGCCGTGCCGGCGGCTGCGAGGATTTGCTCGTCGAGGCGCGTGAGGTCCTGGGATTCGAAGTAGCCCCCGGTATTGTCTGGCGCAGCCGGCAGGAGGTTGGGAGGCAGGCCCAGGCCGAGCACATGAAGAGCGCGCGCCAGAGCGGAAGTGCCGCTCCGATGCATGCCGAGGACCAGCACAACCCGGCGCCCGACGGGATCGCTCATGACTTGCTCGCGAGGAATCGGCGCGCCTCGGGTGCAAGGCAGCCGAGGTAGTGGGGATCGACGACCGGCGGCGTGTAAGCTTTGCCACGGATGCGCACGTATTCCTTATGGAATTCATTCCACGGATGATCTGCCATTGAGACGTTCGTGGCGATCCCACCGTGGAATTGGTGGAACGTGCCTTCGCCGAGAAGCACGACGGGCGTCAGCGCCCGGCATGCGAGCGAAAAGAAGTCCAGATTCACCAGCCCGCCTCCGGGTGTCTGAAAATCCGCACAAAATCCGCCAAGTCGTACGAACTCGGCCTTGCTCATCGCAAAACAGTTGCTCTCGGCAATCGTGGAGAACCACCCGTCGCGGCAGGACAGCGCAAGCGCCGAAACAGAGAAGAGCGCGTAACCGTTGGTCCGCCAGTCCACCGAATCGAGCAGGCGATCCTCGGCCACCTGGTTGTATCCTTTCGCGATGGATAGATTCTGGACCTCCTCTCCGAGGTGCCATCCGAGAGTGTATGCGAATGGATTCGCGAACGCCCGGAACGCCGCCAGCATATGACAAACGATCCCCGGCGAAAGGATACGCGCGCCATCCACACAGATGGCCACGCACGCGGCGCACGCCAGATCAACGCCGAGGTTGACAGCGTCAACGGGTGAAGAGGACGTCGTCTCATGCCGATGATACCGGAAGTTGGACGCGGTAGACTCGACCTCATCCGCACTCAAAGGAGCGGTCGAGCCGTTTTCGATCACGATCACTTCGTAGTCGACCGTCTTCACGCCCTGCTGGTATTCCGGCGAGAGCGAAAAGAGCGTGCGCGGCGCCTCGCGACGCATGTCATGCACGATCACAATCACCGAGAGCAGCGGCTCGGCAGCGGTCCCACGACTGCAATCCTCTTCTTGTCCAGCCACGGGTTCTACTTCGGCGAGCCTGGCTGCTTCTGCAAGACACCGCGCGACCAGCAACTATGGGAATCGGACATGAACCGGGGTTCTTCGCTCCGCTCAGAATGACAGAAGTATTTGGTCGAGCTCGGCCACCGGCTAAACACGGTTCGTGAAGCCGACCCAATCGTCGTCTTCTATCAGGGACGCATTGTCGAACTGGGCATGAATGCTGATCTGTCGCCCAAAGCGGCACCCATTTTCGCCTTGTTCGCCATCAACCGAACAGTCGTTTCAAGTGTCACGTGTCAGGCCCAGAGTCAGGCCCGATCCTTCTCAAGGCCTGCGAGATCAGTTTGCCGTCGACCTCGGCGAGACACCGGTAACGTTCCTTGCTCGAGTAGTTGCCAATGTAGCCCTCGAAGCTAATGACATGCCGGGCCGAGAGCCGGTATTTTTCATTCCGCGCTGGCTCATCCACGGTAAATCGGGCCAGTCCGACAACTTTGCCATTCTCTTGACAGATCAAGACATACTCTGGCCTGCGGTGCGTCTTGCGAGTCAGGCACCAGCCAGAAAAGTGCGCGCCAGGTTGATCTTTTTGAATTGTCTTTTCGACCCGATCCACTTGCCAATCACCCAAGAGTTTTGGCTCTTCAGATCTAGATTTTGTTGGCGGCGGTAGGAACTTCCCCACCAGGCTCGCGCCCGGCCAAGCAAACATATCGAGCCCGCGCTCTCGATAAATGCTGGCCAGGGGACGGATTCGGTTGACCGAAGAGGTGGGACCTTTGAACAGCTGCTGGAGACTCGGTTCGTCCTCAAGGCCGCAAATGATCCGCGAGGCCGCGTCTTCTGTGGCCCGGCGAGTCTCTCTGTATTCGTCGCCTATCTGGAGCTGCGAGGGCAACGCTCCCGCGGCCAAGAGCAGGGCGAGAAGCGACAGAGTCGTGGGATAGCCGCGCAGCCGCGGCCAGCGGTAGAGGACCAGGACGGGGAGCGCAGCCCAAAAGATGGTGCTCCAATAGAAGTAGCGGGAAGCCAGCACCGCGTGCTGGTTAGCCGTTATAACTCCTCCCCGCCCAATCACGATCAACGCGATTGAGCCGGCGATGAAAAGTATCGTGCCGAGGGCGACCGTCTCGGCCGGCTCAGGCGTTCGCGTTGAGTGGTGACGGGCGATGAGAAAGTATAAGCCGAGTAAGAGGCCCAGGGCGCCGATTGCTCCGGCAAACAGATAGGTCTCGCTCGTGATCCGAGCCGGAAAAAGCCAACCTGAACCGTAGTTAATCCAAGGCGCCCCCAGGACTTCGCAGAACCGGCCGATCAAGCTCCGCCATTCCGGCCAGAGGCGAGAGAGGGCATCGTCAAGGTCGGTCTCACCATTGTTAGGCAGGAAAATCACAATCGCGGCGCTCAAGATGCCGGCTGTTCCCAGAGCGCCGGCCATCTTCCAACCGAGACGGTAAAGTAATACAATAAGCGCAAATGCCGGCCACACGGCCAGCCCGGTTCCAAAGCTAAAGGTAGCGACGATCCCTGCTGCCACCGACACAGCAAAGAGCTGCCGCCGCGTCGCGCCGCGGCTTGTTGTCGGTAAACGATCCAACGCCAGCAGCCCAGCCAGCACCGCCCCCAGCGTCATGGAGTTTATGGCGTTGAATCCGCCCGAAGCGAGGATATTTGCTCTCCCGAGCCAGAGACAGGCGACCGTGGAAATAAGTGCGATGGCGAGGCGCGATAGAAGCCCCAAACTCGGAGAACGCCAAAGGCTTACCAAGATGATAATGAGGGTAGTCAGGGTAATCACCAGGCCGCAGAAAAACAGGAGCGTCTGGTTGTTGTGAAAAAAATACAGAATCGGCAACCAGACGAGTGAGGGGAACAAAAGCGGGTGATCGTTATGCTTGTAGAGCGTGTTGAGAGGGAAGGGAACCTCTAGATCCAGTTTATAGATTCGCCAATAATCCTGGCGGGTGACCGAGTAACGACCGTCATAGAGCAGACCCAGGGCATGGATGGCAAAAGCGAGGGTCGCAATCAGCAGGCAAACCGCCAGGAAAGTATGAAAAATCTGGTATCGCGATTGACTGTGCAGCCATTGCCCGAACATGGGCAACCTCCCGCCATGGCGTCCGGAGCCACTGGACGGATCTCTCTCGGGTTGGGTAATTTCTTCAGTCATTATCGGAATGTTCATCAACGGCTCGATGGGCGGCCGGACTGGTTTTTCGTTTACACAACCAGAAAAGGCGCAGTCGAGAAAAAACGCGGAGCCGACGGTGAGCCGCCTCCGCGTGGTTTCCGCTTATCACCGGTCAGTTTATGGGGGACAACTCAACCGCGAACATCCAAAATTTGAGGGTTCGTAGCTGAGTTGTCCTACTTTGCGTTCTGAGGATATAGAGCGGGTCGTGGAAGTGACCGTCGATTATCCAAGGCGGAATGAGGACACGAAGTTTGAGCAGGCTTTCGCGGCGGCATTGTTCGTCCAACTCGATGCGCTCGCAGGGCAAGTCGCGAAAGTTGGCGTCCATGTAGTCCGCCAGTGCGTCGCCACTCTCACGGATGATGCGTCGGATTCGGCTTGATGCAAGCCTTTCGCCTTTAGTATGCGTGGAAGTTTGCGTCCCGCCGTCGCCAATCTCGTTACTGTGGACAAAGTTGCAGCCGTTAGACGTCAGATTGACACCGCGATCTGGCTTTGGTTCAACGAGGGCGACACACTGACCTCACCACCCCATTACTTTATATGACATACATTGTCTGATGTCATTGATGCAAGCTGTATGCGCGGACGCTGGCGCCATAAATTCACTTCCCCATTGGTCCCCTTGTAAAGATAGTCGAGGGCGTGCCGGAAAATGTCACCTCGTCACCGCGAACTCCTGCCGAATGGGAGGATTATTTCGATCTGCGCTGGCGTGTTCTGCGGGCACCGTGGGATCAACCGCGCGGCTCGGAGAAAGATGATCGCGAGGACGATAGCGAGCACGTCATGATCGTCGGCCCGGATTCGCGCCCTCTTGCCGTCGGTCGTCTGCATTTCAATACTCCCGCGGAAGCGCAGGTGCGTTTCATGGCGGTCGAACCAGAGGCCCGCGGTCGTGGCCTGGGAGGCCTCATCCTGCGGGAGTGCGAACGCCGGGCTCGCGTCGCGGGCGCGACCTCGATCGTTCTCAATGCCCGGGACGACGTCCAGGGATTCTATGCCCGAGCATGGATTCGTCGTCGTCGGGCCGGCGGAGACGATGTTCTCCGTGGTGAAACACGTTCGCATGCGAAAAGAGCTCTGAACGGCGCGGCACGTCCGGCTCCGCGCTTGACCGGGCACTTCGACTTGTTACGCTGCGGCACTTCCCGCACGCTCATTCTTCATGAAAACAAAAGGAATTCTCTGCGATTTTTCTCGGCCTTGCGATCGCCCTCGGCTTTTCGTTAGGCTGCTCTCCCGGTCAGCCTGGCACAAAACGAAGCGGCTGGGATCGAGCAGGAAATGTCCCCGAGTGAATTTAAGGCCGCCGGCCTCGAGAAGTTGACCCCTGCCGAGCTGGCAAAGTTGAATGGCTGGCTCCAGGGCTATCGCGAGAAAGCGGTAAAAGTAGCGGAGAAGAAAGCCTCCCAGCGCGCGGAGCGGGAAAAGATGAGCCTGATCGTGAGCCGGGTCGACGGGATCTGGAACGGCATTGCTCCCGGGATGGTCATTCAGCTGGAAGACGGCTCAAAATGGAAGCTCGCGAACAAGGACGAACATTATGGCGGGCGGGCAGATCATCCGGCCGTGGCGGTTTGGAAGGCCGGGATGTTCGGCTGGAAAATGCGGGTCAGCCAGATCGCGGAATTCTTCGTAACGCAGGTCAACTAGCATTCGCTGGAGTGATTCGTATCGCGCAACGGCTGCGTATCCCGGCTGGGAGGTCGTTAGGCGAAGCGGATCGCTAAGCCGGTGCGGCGCTCGCCGGCGGTCGTGGCCGCGCCAAGCCGAAGGCGGCATGCGTTGCTTGCGCAGCGCGATCGAGTTCTCCTTCGTCAATCACCACCGCGATCTTGATCTCCGAGGTCGAAATCAGCTGAATGTTCACCCCGGCCTCCCCGAGACAGGCAAAGAGCCGCGACGCGACCCCGGCGTGCGATCGCATCCCGATTCCCACGACGCTGAGCTTCGCCACCCCGGTCGTCGCGGTCATGGCCGACGCGCCAATCTCCGGCACGAGCGAGGCGAGCATTTTTTCGGCGAGCGCGAGATCGTCCTTGTGCAAGGTGAAGGACACGTCCGTCGTCCCCGTGCTCGAGGCATTCTGCACGATCATGTCGACGCTCACGTTCGCCGCCGAGATGACCGAGAAAATCTTTCCCGCGCATCCAGGTCGATCCGGCACGTCGCGAATCGTCACCTTCGCCTGGTTGCGCTCGAGACTGACGGAGCGCACCACGACGTCCTCCATGTTGGTTGTCTCTGCTTTGGCCTCGAGTCCCCGGCTCGTCCTTCAGGCTCGACCGGACTTCAAAACCGACGCCAAATTTTTTCGCGAACTCGACCGCGCGCGACTGCATCACCTTGGAACCGGCGCCCGCCATCTCGAGCAGTTCGTCGTAGGCGATTTCGTCGATCTTGCTCGCGTCGGGGACGACCCGCGGATCGCAGGTGTGCACGCCATCGACGTCGGTGAAGATCTGGCAATCGTCCGCCTTCAACGCCGCGGCCAGCGCGATCGCGGTCAAATCCGAGCCGCCCCGGCCTAACGTCGTGATCGCGCCCTCCGGGCTCTGGCCCTGGAAGCCGGCCACGATCACGATGTAATCCTCGGCCAGCAGCTCGTTGATTTGCCGCGGCGAAATGTGCGAGATTTTCGCCTTCGTGTGCACGCCATCGGTCACGATCCCGGCCGCCGCGCCGCTGAGCGAGACGGCCTTGCCGCCGAGCGCGTTCACGGCCATCGCGGTCAGCGCGCTCGCGCTCAGCTTCGCCGGTCGCGAGGAGCACGTCCATCTCGCGCTCGTTAGGCTGGGGCGACAGCTCGCGCGCCAGCTTGATCAGGCCATCGGTCACACCCGCCATCGCCGAGATGACCGCGACCACGTCGTGCCCCGCTTTTTTCGTCGCGAGCAAACGCTCCGCCACCCGCCGGATGCGTTCCGCGCTGCCGACTGAGGTGCCGCCGTATTTTTGAACAATCAAACCCATGATGAAGCGCGCCGCCCCGTTTTCTCCATTCTGCGGGCGGTGTCAACTCCGCGCCACATCGATCGGGCGCAAATCTTCCGATTCGTTAGGCAAGACGAGTGCCATGGCTTAATCGAGAGCAGATGATTTTCGGGTCCTTAAGCGAAAGTCCCCCATCCTACGGTACGCGTCGAGGTCGCTTTTTCTGGCACAACGCACTAGTGCGCGACTGTCCGGGCAAGCATCTGAGGTATGCCGATACTCAGGCCGTTCCAAAGGATTTGGACGCCGATGGCCAAAAGGATAAACGCGGAGAGACGGGTCAGAATACTGGTCCCGGACTTGCCGAGCATCCGGACGAGGCGCGCGGCATTGCCGTAGCACACCATTACCAGCAGGCAGACGAGAAGCATCCCGGCCGCGGCCGCGATAAAGTGGCGAGGATAGCCGTGGGCAAAGCCCGGACCCGCCTGGTATCTGAGGTGAGCTCCAAGCGTGATTGCGATGGAGATGCCACCTGGACCGACGGTGAGCGGGAGTGTCAGCGGAAAGAAGGCATGATCGAGGGCGTCCTGGAGCGATTCCGGTGCGTGCTTTGCCGGAGAATCATCCGCTGGCTGATTGAGGAGATTCCAACCCGTCGCCGCGACGACCAGACCCCCAGCGATCTGCACCACGAAAAGAGAGATGCCGAAGAAGGCCAGAATTTCGCTGCCGAAGAGCGCCGAGATCAGGAGAAGCGCGAAGCCGTAGGCCGCGATCTTGCGCGCCAGGACCTTTTGCGCGGATTGGGGGTAGTTTCGGGTGAGGCCGAAAAAGATCGGGGCACAGCCCAGCGGATTCACAATTGGGAATAACGCCGCAAAGGTAACGCGCGAGAGTTTTGAAAAAGTCGACCGCGCTGAATTCCATTAGATCTACTTTTCGAACACCTGAAGTGCGCCGTCTTCCATGACGGCGAGGGCGATGGCGGCAAATCAGAACCGCCCCGACCTGACGTCGTGACCGCGACCTCCGTTTTCTCCATTCTCGCGACAGTGTCAACTGCAGCGCTTTCCCAGCGCCCGCCGAACGGCGAATTCGTTAGGCTCAACCACGGGGTCGACGTTAGTTGAGAGTTCGGAGTTGAGAGTTGAGAGTGCGGACGGATGCGGATTCTTTTCCCGTCTCTCAACTCTCACCTAACGACTCTCAACTTCCGATGGCTCTGAGCAAAAAAGAAAAACTCCGTCTCCTCACCATTCTGCTCGAAAGCCGGCATGGCGATCTGCGGGAGCAAAATCTCAATCGCCAGGGCAAGGGCCATTTTCACGTTTCCGGGCATGGGACACGAGGCGCTGGCGGCGATTTCGTTTGCGACCGAGCCGGGCGATTACATCTGCGGCTATTATCGCGACCGCGCCCTCGTCCTCGGCCGCGGCGTGACCTCGCGCGAGCTGGCGCTCGATTATTTCGCGAAGCGCAAAGGCCAAAGCCACGGCCGGCAGATGCCGTCGCACTATAGCTACGCAGAGCGCAATATCTGGAGCGTGCCCACCCCGACCGGCGCGCAACTCCTCCCCGCCTGCGGCATCGCCTGGGGCATCAAGCTCGACGGGAAGCCGAACTTCGTCGTCGCGACGGTCGGCGACGCCGCCACGCGCCAGGGCGATTTTTTCGAGGCGGTCTGCTTTGCGAAGGAGAAGCAGTTGCCGGTGCTTTTCGTCGTCGAGGACAACGCCTACGGGATCAGCAGTCCGACGCGGGAGATCAACCCGCTCGCGATCGATGTCCTTCAGCCTAACGACTGGAGGCGGATCGACGGGGCGGACGTGAGGCGGTCTACGAGGCCGGGCAGGAAGCGATCGCGCATCTCCGCGCGGGCAAGGGACCGGTCTTTTTCTGGGTCAACATGGAGCGGCTCTCCAGCCACACCAGCTCGGATGATCACAAGCTTTATCGCAGCGCGGAGGAGATCGAGAATCTGGAGAAGGGCGATCCCCTGACGAACTGGAAAGACAGCCTGATCGCCGACGGCGTGATGACCGCGGAGGAGTACGCAAAGCTCGACCAGGAGATCAAGGAGCGCATCCGCCAGGAATTCATCGACGCGGAGCGCGACCAGGATCCGTCGCCGACGAGCTGGAACTGGAGGTGACCGGCAAGCTGCCGCAGCTCGACGACGAAGTGTTGCCGGCCGGCAAATACCGCATCGGCGATGTCGTGAACCAGACGTTGCGCGCTGGCCTAACGAAGGACTCGCGGCGCATCATCTTTGGCGAGGACGTCGAAGATCCGAAGGGCGGCGTCTTCCGGCTCACGCAGAAACTTTCGACCGAATTCCCGAAGCAGGTTTTCAATTCGCCCCTCGCGGAATCGACCATCCTGGGCGTCGCCTGCGGGCTGGCGTCTTACGGCAAGCGGCCGGTCTTCGAATTGCAGTTCATCGACTTCATCGGGCCGGCTTGGAACCAGGTCGTGACCAATCTCTGCAACCTGCGCTGGCGCTCGTTCGGCACCTGGACCTGTCCGCTCGTGATCTACGCGCCCTATGGCGCTTACCTGCCGGGCGGCAGTCTCTGGCACAGCCAGGCAAACGAAGCTCCCCTCGCCCATTATCCCGGCATCAACGTCGTCATCCCGAGCAAGCCGGAGGACGCCGCCGGGCTGCTCTGGACCGCGATGCATTGCGAAGATCCGACCTTTGTTCTGATCCCGAAACATCTGCTTTGGGCGGAACACGAGTCGGCCAAGCCGATTCGCGCGGTGCCGTTAGGCAAAGCGCGCCTCCATCGTCCGGGCTCCGACGTGACGGTGGTCGCGTGGGGCAACACGATGGAGAAATCGATCGAAGCGCTCGCCAAGCTGGGCGACAGAGCGAGCGTCGAGTTGATCGATCTTCGCTCGATCGCGCCGTGGGACCGCGAGACGATCGAGGAATCGGTGCGCAAGACCGGCCGGCTCGTCGTCGTGCAGGAGGACACCGAGAATTGCAGCGTCGGCCAGATGATCATCTCGCACGTCACCGGCCAGGCAGAGCTCTGGGACGCGATGATCAGCCCGCCGATTCTGGTCAGCAAAGGCAACGTCATGATCGGCTACAACCCGATCTACGAATACGCGGCGCTGCCTGACGTGGAGCGAATCGTTAGGGCGATCGAACGTTCGGTTTCCGTGCGGAGCGAACGCGTTGTAGCCGGGGGCGTTGACCCCGGCCGCAGCAACAGCGCGATCTGCAGAACGAAGCCGGGGTCAGCGCCCCCGGCTACAACTTCGAGCGTGCAACGCAGCCAAAAAATTGTTGTGCCGATCATGGGCGAAGGCATTCGCTCGGCCAAAGTGGTCGCTCTGTTGAAGAAACCGGGCGATCGCATCGAGCTCGATGACGCGCTTTGCGAAGTCGAAACCGACAAGGCGGTTTATCCGATCGAATCTTCGTTTGCCGGCACCATGGGCGAATGGAAAACGGAGGTCGATGCGACGGTCGAGATCGGTCAGGAACTCGGCACGATTCTGACGGAAGGCGAAGGCGATGATCTCGCGGACCAGATGGAGGCCGCAGCGGAAGTCTCGCCGGACAAGGAATCCGCCAGCGCGGTTCCAGTCGCCGAAACCAAACGAGCGACTTCGCGCGAGCCGGCGCTTTCGGCGACGATCACGCGCAAACTCGGCCGCGTCGTCCCGGCGAATCTGCAGATCGACGCCCGTTGGGATGCGATTCGCGAACGCACGCGAGACGGCGAAAAAGAGTGACGGCAAGAATGCGCCTTCACCTTCAGTCATGGTCGCCTGGGCGGTGGTGCGCGCGATGGAAAAGCATGCGCCTTTCCGCCGCCTGATGCTGGAGGATGATCGCATCCTCGAAAGCGAAGATTTCGATCTCGGCGTGGCGGTTGCGCTGGAAGGCGATCGGCTGGCGACCGCCGTCATCACGGAAGCGAACACGCTCGCCTGGCCGGACTTCGTCAGGCGCTACAACGAAACGATCGAGGCCACGCGCGGCGGACGGGTCGACGCGATGAACGCGCCGATTGTCATCAGCAGTCTCGGCGCGTTCGGCGTTCGGGCGGCGGCGCCGATTGTGGTCCCGCCGTCGGTCGGGACGCTCTTCGTCGGCTCCGCGCACTACGAACTTTCGCCTAACGGAAAGAAAGCGCAGAGCGTGGAAGTGATTACCCTTTCCCTCACCTTCGATCATCGGGTCGTGAACGGCGCCGGCGCGGCCAACTTCGTGCACGAGATCAAGGAGTTGATTGAGGGTTTTGCGATTCCGGCGGCAGCTGCGGTTTCCTGACTTCGCCCGCGATCCCATTTATTTCTCCAACAGCTCACGTGCCGCTGGGAAAATCAGCTCTTCCCAAAGTGTGTAGGTTTTCGCAGAGGGATGCAGACCGTCGGCGGCTATGAGCTCTGGACGGCCGCGCATCTTTTGGCTGAGCGGAAAGATATCGACCACGCGTAAGCGGCGCTTCTGCGCTTCGCCCGCAATGATGCGATTGAAATTCGCCAGGCCGGCGCTGATGTCGCGTCCCCGCGCGTAGCTCGGACCGTCCGGCGTGACGGAAAAGTCGGGGATATTTATCACGAGCAGACGTTTTTCGTTAGGCAGGACTTTTAGCATTTCATCCAGCAAATGCCCCAGGCGCCTCCGGAAAGTCGCTGCGTCCACCGCCTGCACCCAGTCGTTTACTCCGATCATGAGCGTCCCGAAGTCCGGCCTGGCTGCGCGGAAAAGGGGCAATTCGCGCTCGATCGCATCCTGTGTCGTCCAGCCGGTGCGCGCGGGATTCGAGACAAGTTCCACCGGTCGAGCGCTCGTCGTTAGGTGACGGGCTAGACGGGTGGGCCATGATTCACGCGCAGTCGCTCCCTCGCCGATTGAATACGAGTCGCCGATAACCGCATAACGAAGCGTCCTGCCTTCATCCGCCGCGTGAGCCTTTTCCGCATTCGACATCATGATCGCCGATGCCAGGCTTGCCGCGATCAGTTTCACTCGTTATGAAACACGGCGCGCGCGGTTTCGAGCCGCTTGATTTCGACTCGGTCCGATTGCTCGATGGCGCGCTTCTCCAGTCTCTCGAAATCCGTCTGCTGCAGGGCCGGCGATGACTGCCGAACCGCTTGCAGGGCGCGCCAGAGCAACTGCTTTCCGTTGATACCGAGAACAAGACTCTCCAAGGTCTGGAGCAGGCGCAGGGCGGAAACTTCGCCATCGGAGAAACCGAGTTTCGCGCGGCTGAATTTCTCCGCCACCCAAGCTCCTGCATTGCGCGCGCCACTATCTGCGACGCCGAGCCTGGTCATGAGGTTGTGCAGTTGCTCGTGATCCGCTTTGATCTCGCGGTGCAACTCCGCGAAAAACGCGGCCAACGGCGTGCCCGCGTGCGACTTAATCGAGTGCTCGATCAACTCCAAGGCACCGATCCCGCCAGCGTAGTGATCCTTCAGGTAAATCTCGATTTGGTCTTTGTTTGCCGCGGCACTCACTCCTCTGTAATCGTGCTTCCGCCCGACCGAGGTTGGCATCGCTTGCGCAAAACCGGGCCTGGAGTTGCCTAGTGAGGTGAACGAGCCGGTCCCAAGGCGAAGCATCATCCATCTCGACATGGATTGCTTCTACGCTGCGATCGAAGTGCGCGACCGGCCGGAGTTGCGCGGAAAACCTGTCGGAGTTGGCGGCGCGCGCGATCGGCGTGGCGTGCTCACGACCTGCAATTATGAAGCGCGCAAGTTCGGTGTTCGCTCCGCCATGCCGACTTTCATGGCGCTGCAGCGTTGTCCGAAATTGATCGTGCTGCCAACTCGCTTCGACGTTTATCGGCGGGAAGCGGCCGTGATCCGTGCCATCCTTCATCGCTTCACGCCGCTGGTGGAGCCGCTCTCGCTCGATGAAGCGTATCTCGATGTCAGCGCGCATCCGGGCGCGCCGGGAGCGCTCGCGCAGGTCATCCGCGACCTGATTTTTCGGAAGACGAAGCTTACCGCTTCGGCCGGGATTGGGCCGAACAAGCTCGTGGCCAAGATCGCGAGCGAGCTGAACAAGCCTAACGGACAATATGAAGTTGCGCCTAACGAAGTGTCGGAGTTCATGGCGGCGCTGCCGGTGCGCAAGATCTGGGGCATCGGGGCCGTGACCGAGCAGAAGTTGCAACAGCGTGGGATTACGACCTGCGGCGAGCTGCAGCGCTTCAACCGTGTGCAGTTGCTCAACATTTTCGGTAAATTTGGCGCCGAGCTCTACGATCTTTGCCGCGGAATCGACGAGCGGCCGGTCGAGCCGCATCGCGAACGCAAATCGCTCAGCAACGAAGAAACGTTTTCGACCGATCTCGAGACGCTCGCTGCCTGTGAGGAAAAGCTGGAGGAGCTTTTCGCAGAGCTGATGGCGGATCTTGCGCAGAAGGAAATGTCCCGCACCGTGACAAAGATCTTCGTGAAATTGAAGTTCGCCGACTTCACCCGCACAACGGTGGAACGAGCCGGACTGATGCCGTCGTTAGGCGATTATCGTTCGCTCCTGGCCGAGGCGTTCGCCCGCACCGGCAAGAGTGTGCGTTTGCTCGGGGTCGGTGTGCGCTTTGCACCGCTTGCGTTGCCCGAAGCCGCGCAGTTGCCGCTGCTCTAAACCGGAGGAACTCGCCGCGGCAAGTCCTGGACGCGCAGAAGCGCATGCCTCTGCTACCGCGGCAAGAGCGAGGCAACAAATTTTTCGAAACGAGGATCCCCGCGGAGCGGATCCCAGCTCGGATCGACGCGCAGGTAACCGTATGTCAGATAACCTGGCATCCCCATCAGCGTCTGCAGGACGGCGAGCGCCTTTTCCTTTTCGCCCGTCCAGGCATAAACCTGCGCCAGGCCCTGCAACACCAATGCTCCGTCGTAGACATCGCGGGATACCGGCATGAGGTCGACGGCGTGCTGCGCTTCCTTGATGGCGAGTTCCTTCGCACCAAGACCCGCATCGACTTGCGCCAGCACCGCGAGGGTGCGCGCGTCTTCCGGCTTGGTCGTTAGGCGAGCCTCGAAAATTTTGCGCGCCTCAGCAAATTTCGCACGGGCAGTTTCCTGATCGCCCCTGGCCCGCGCAATGATCGCTTCGTACCACGGCCGCGGATAATAGAAGGTAAAATCGACTTCTTGAAAATCATCGCGTGGAGAGGCCGCGAGCGCCCGCGTTGCCGCGGCGTAATCGTGTTCGACCAGGGCGATCAAAATGCGCATCGGGGTTTCAGCGCCGCCGACGTCCAGCCCCGCCGGCGCCTGCGCCAGCGCAGTTCCGTAACGGGCTGATGTCGCCCGTCGCGGCAAATTCGCCAAAGAGGGCGCGTCGGACATGAATCACCGGCGTGTCGAGTCCGGCCGCGATCGCACGGTCGTAAGTCTGCCGCACTTCGGGAAATCGGCGCAATAAGACATAGGTATCGGCAAGCAGATTGACCGCGTTCGGATTCCGCGGATCGAGTTTCACCGCCGTCTTGAAATCATTTTCCGCCGCCTGCCAGCGTCCGTGCCGGCGCTCGATGTAACCGGCGAGGACAAAAAATGCCGTGCTGTTGGGCAGGCCCGGGCGGGCGAGCGCGAGTTCCTTTTGCGCGCGGTCGTAATCGCGCAGGCAGCGAAAATAATGGCCGGCCATCGAGAGGTGGGCCTCGGCCGAATTGGGTTGCAGACGAAGCGCCGTCTCGGCCGCGGCCTGGCCGCGCGCTATGCGCGCGGGAGTGGGATCGAGATCGAGAAAATATAGCAGGTCGTGCGCGCGCGCCGCGTAGGCGTAGGCGAGAACAAACTTCGGATCGCGCGCGGTCGCTTCGTCGAGCAGACGGAGCGCCTTCAAGAAAGACAGCCTTCGGATCGGCTGCGTCGAGGTAGCTGTCGATCAATTCCTTGGCCTGGAGGTAAAGATCGAACGCCACCAGGTCGAGCGTTGGGCGTTGTTCGATTCGGCTTTTTCCTGTGCGGAGAGATGAGCTTGCAGTTGAGTGACGATTGCTTGCGCGATCTCGCTTTGGATTGCGAAGACGTCGGCGAGATCGCGATCGTAGGTCTCGGCCCAAAGCTGCTCATCGGTTCGGGCGTCGGTCAGTTGCGCGCTCACTCGCAGATGCTTCGGACGTGCGTTGCACCGAGCCCTGCAGGACGTAAGCGACACCGAGTTGCTTTCCGATCTCGCGGATATTGCGCGCCAAGTCGCTCTTGTACTGCTGCACGCTGGTGTGGCTGATCACTTTCAAGTCCGCCACTTTGGCGAGATCGGTCAGGATTTGATCCTGCACGCCGTCGGTGAAGAAGGCGTTTTCCTTTTCGGTGCTCAGATTTTCAAAAGGCAAAACCGCGATGCTCTTTTCGTCGATCGCACCGATTCGTTAGGCGGGGATTGGCGTTTTTCCACGGGTGCCAAAGCCAGTAGCCGCTCAGGGCGAGGACAGCGATGGCCGTGCCGACCAGGGCCAGCACCCAAATCTGGCGCCGGCTCGAGACGCGCAGACCCGAAACATTCGGCGTCCGCTGAATGCCGGAGCTTGTGATGTCGAAGGCCCAGGCCAGCACGAGCGCGAAAGGGAAACCCAAGGGCGATCAGGACGACGAAGAACTGTTGCACCCATTCCGCAACATGGAAGATGGGCAGGATCGTGCCGCCAATCTGAACCAGACCAGAAGCGACGACGCCGTAGGCCAACGCGACGCGGTAGACCCGCCGGTGTTTTAGTTCGCTAAGAAAGCCGCGCATGCTCGGTGTGATTCTAGATGCTCCATGCAATCGGAGCGAAGTGGGAGAGTCGGTTTACTTCTGGGCGATCTCGCCTGCGTCGTTTACCGTGTAAAGGTTGCCGTTGGAGAAAACGATGTCTGCCGGTGGGACGGCTCGCCGTGGGAACGAGGAGAAAAGACGAGGGCGAGAACGAGCAGCAGATCAAGATGCTTCATGTCCAGTTGGGTGGACGTTTTTCGAGGAAGGCTGCGATTCCTTCTTTGGCTTCGGCCGACTCCCGCGCTTCCATGTGATGCCGCAGTGCCCTATCCACATCCTTTTTCACGGACGACGACCAAAGCTCCTCAATCAATCGTTTCGTGCTGGCGAGCGCCGCCGGCGCGTTTTGCAGGACCGCGGTGATGATTTTTTGCGTCTCATTTTCCAGTTCGTTAGGCGGAACGACACGATTGACAAGGCCAATTTCGCGCGCGCGCTCGGCGCTGATCAGGTCGCCGGTGAAAAGCAGCTCACGAATATCGCGCTCGCGCAGTTGCCGCCGAAGAAAGGTCATGACCAGGCCGGCGACAAGGCCGCGTTTTGTCTCCGGGTAGCCGATCTTGGTCCGCTCTGCCGCGACGACGAAATCACAGGCCGACATGAGGCCCGCACCGCCGGCCACCGCCGCGCCGTGAATTTGCGCGATCGTGATCAGGCGCGTCTGGCTGATCGCGAGCAGGGTCTTCGCCACCATTTCCGCGGAACGATGTGCTTTCTCGACCACGGTGGTTTCCTGCAGATCGAGTCCGGCACAGAATGCCTGGCCGGCACCACGCAAAACGAGGACCCGCTTTTGCGGATCGGCAGTGGCCTTCTCGAGAGCAGCCGCCAGTTCGGTCATTAGTTCGATCGTCAGGGCATTGCGCCGCTCCGGGCGATTCAGGGTGACGATGGTGGTGTGATTCTTCTCTTCAATTAGGACGTTAGGCATGGTGAACGTTTTTGGATTTTGGAAACAATCGCCCAAAGAGCGCTTGCGGTTGGCATGATCGCGCAGACGCTCTCTCGATCAAGCCGCGCCGCCGCCATGGAGGAACAAACTGTAAAATTGATCGAGTGCCCACGCGACGCCTGGCAGGGATTGGAGCGGCAGATTCCGACCGAGCTGAAAGTAAAATATCTCAGGGGGCTCATTGAAGCCGGCTTCGAGCATCTCGACGCGGTCAGCTTTGTCTCCCCCAAGGCGGTGCCGCAGATGGCCGACAGCGAAACTGTCCTGGAGGGGCTGGCGCCGCCAACCTCGGTCGAGATCATCGGCATCGTGGTGAATGAGAAAGGAGCCGAGCGCGCGATCGCAACCGGGGCGGTCACGCACCCTCGGCTATCCCTGTTCGATCTCAGCGACATTTCTGCGCCGGAATCAGAATCAGTCGCCGGAAGAGAATCAAGCGGTCCTGCAAAGAATTCGCGAACGGGCTCACGAGGCCGGCCTTGAGATGGTGGTTTACATCTCGATGGCCTTTGGCAATCCCTACCGTGACCCTTGGAGCGAGGAGCAACTGGTCGATGCGGTCGCGAGCGTGGCCGCTCTTGGCGTCCGCTCCATCTCGCTCGCGGATACGGTCGGGATGGCTGATCCGAAGCTGATTCATGAGGTCGTCGCGGCAGTCGTGCGCCGCTCTCCCAATAACGAGATCGGCGTTCACCTGCATAGCACGCGTGCGGAAGCAGCCGCCAAAGTGATGGCTGCCTACGATGCCGGCTGCCGGCGTTTTGACGCTGCGCTTGGCGGGCTTGGCGGCTGTCCTTTTGCCCAGGATCGATTGGTGGGAAACATAGCGACTGAAGAAGTTGTTCGAGCGCTCGAACAACGCGGAGTGCCTTCGCCGATCGCAGGCGATCTCGAAAGAGTTACGACGCTGAACGAAGAAATCAGGCACGTTTTTTCTGCCTAACGAGTGGAGGGGCTAGCTGCCTGGCCCCCATGCTGAGAGCCTGGAAACGCGACGGCGCGTCCGCTTAGGTTTGTACCACGCCCATGTGAAAGCGCGCCTGCGGCATCGGCCGGGCGACGTAGCCTAACAATCGCACGAGGACATCGCGCGTCTCGTGCGGCTGGATGATCGCGTCGAGCCAGCCGCGGGCCGCGCCGTATCGGATATCGGTCTGCTCTTCGTAGGTCTCCTTCACTTTGGCGCGCAATTGTTCGAGCTCTTCCGGCGTCGCCTTTTTGTCGCCCCGCTCGCGGGAACGCGCGAGGACTGAGAAGACGGTGTCGGAGGCCTGGGCCGCGCCCATCACGGCATAGCGCGCATTTGGCCAGGCGAGAATAAAGCGCGGATCATAAGCCTTGCCGCAGAGCGCATAGTTACCCGCGCCGAACGAACCGCCGACCACGATCGTGATCTTGGGCACGATCGAATTACTGACCGCGCTGACCAGCTTCGCGCCGCTGCGAATGATGCCGCTCTGTTCCGCGTCGCGGCCGACCATGAAGCCGGTTACGTCCTGGAAAAAAATGATCGGCAATCCGGTTTGATTGCAATCCATGACAAAGCGCGCGGCTTTGTCGGCGCTGTCGGAGTAGATAACGCCGCCCATCTGAATACCCGCCTTCTTCGTGCGGACCTGGTGGCGTTGATTGGCCACGATCCCGACCGAATGCCCACCGATACGCACGTAGGCGGTGACGAGCGTCTTTCCGTAGTCGGCTTTGTATTCATCGAGTGAATCCGCGTCGATAATCGAGGCGAGCAGGTCGCGCGCGTCGTACTGCTTTTGGCCGTCGAGGCTGATCAGATCGTAAACTGCGTCTGGATTTCTGGCAGGCGCGGTCGCCTTTTTCGCTGCGTCATTTTTTTTCGCCGCTTCGGCTTCCGGCAAATGCGCGACGAGCGAACGGAGGCGTTTCAGACACGCCGCGTCATCCTTCTCGTAAAAGTCGACCGTGCCGCTGACTTCCGCGTGCATGCGCGCGCCGCCCAACTCCTCGGCTTCGACGATCTGGCCGATGGCCGCTTTGACTAACGACGGCCCGGCGAGATAGAGACCGCTCCCCTCGGTCATGAGCACCTTGTCGCAAAGCACCGGGAGATAGGCGCCGCCCGCAACGCAGTTGCCCATGATCGCGGCGAACTGCGGGATGCCCGCGGCGGAGATGACGGAGTTGTTGCGAAAGATCCGGCCGAAGTCGTCTTCGTCGGGGAAAATTTCGTCCTGCATCGGGAGGAAAACGCCCGAGGAATCGACCAGATAAATGATCGGCAGCGCGCACTCAAAGGCGATGCGCTGTGCGCGGATGAGCTTCTTGGCGGTCTGGGGAAAAAAGGCGCCTGCTTTCACCGTCGCATCGTTGGCGATGATCATGCACGGAATGCCGGCCACCTGACCGATGCCCGCGACGGCGCCGGCGGCCGGGACGCTGCCCCATTGCTCATACATTTTGTAGGCGGCCCACAAGCCGAGCTCGAAAAAGTCCGAGCCGCGATCGAGCAGGTGTTGGATCCGCTCGCGCGCCGGGAGACGCCCCATCTTGCGTTGCCGGTCCTGGCCGACTTTGCCCCCGCCTTCACGCAGGATTTCCTCCTCGCGGAGGATTGCTTCGCATCTCTCGCGAAGGGCGCTGCGGGTAGCGGAGTCGGCGCGTGAAGTCATCGGGTGGTCTTACGTCGGCGAAGCCCGGCGATCAAGCAAGGGAACTGTAGGGCGGCCATATTGGCCGCTCGGAGTTGGTCGCCGCGGAGGTGTGGCGGGCGACACGCCCGCCCTACATCCAAATCAAAAAGTCTAATAAATGTCGTGCTCGGCTCCGTAGCCCGAATCACCGCGAATCGAGCGCAGACGCCGTCGCATGCCGCGTTCGGATTCCGGCCGGTTGATCCGTTCCAACGCCATCTTCACGAGCAGTGGAATGACCGCGAGGGTCCCGACCGAGACGAGCGCGATCGCTGTGGCTTGCCGCGCCGGTCGATTGAGCCGTTCAGCCACGAGCAGGCCGACGCCGAGACCAAAGGCGGTCCGGGTCAGGGTCAGCAATCCGTCCAACGGCAGCGCGTCTGCCGTTTTTGGAATGGATAACGAAATTGACATCGCCTAACCTTATACTTCCCGCAGCGAAAAAAGGAAACGGGAAATACTTTTGACCGTGTCGCGACAATGCTTTTCCCAATGACGAATCCGCTTTACGCGCTCATCCTGGCGGGCGGGAGCGGCGAACGCTTCTGGCCACTGAGCCGGCGCGCGCGCCCCAAGCAATTGCTGAAACTGGTCTCGGACAAGACCCTGCTCGAGGAGACAATCGATCGTCTCGAAGGGTTGGTGCCGGGCGATCGGATCCTGGTCCTGACCAACGTCGACCAGGAAGCCGCCGTGCGAGAATTGCTCCCCGATTTGCCGCCGGAAAACATCGTCGCCGAGCCAGCGAAGCGCGACACGGCTGCGGCCGTGGCCCTCGCCACTGCCTGGGTCGCCGCACGCGATCATCGCGCCACAATGATGGTGCTGCCGGCGGATCACGTGATCAAGGATCGGGCTGCATTCCAAAAGACGATGCAGACGGCGACGCGCGCCGCGGAGGAGACCGGCGCGCTGGTCACAATCGGTATCAAGCCCACCTGGGCCTGCCCGGGATTTGGCTACATCGAACAAGGCGCGCCCGCGCCGTTGAAAGGAGGCTCCACGCCTAACGACGTTTTTCGGGTCCTTCGTTTTCGCGAAAAGCCGAACTCCGAATTGGCCGATACGCTTCGTCCGGAAGGACAATTTCCGCTGGAACGCCGGGATGTTTGTCTGGTCGGTGCCGACGGTGCTGAGCGAATTCAATCGCCATGCGCCGGAACTGGCGGATTTCATTTCGCAAATCCGGGCGACCGGAAACTGGGAGCACGCGCTCAGCAGTCGCTTCGCCGGGTTGCCGGTCATCTCTTTTGACTACGCGATCATGGAAAAAGCCGATCGCGTCCTGATGGTGGAAGCGAGTTTCGATTGGGACGATGTCGGGGGCTGGCGCGCGGTCGCCTCGTATCTGCCGAAAGACGAAAATTCCAACGCCGCCAATTGCGACCTCACGACGCTGCGACGCGAGCAACAATATCGTTTTCAGCGAAAATCCGACCAAGATCGCGCTCCTCGGGGTGCACAATCTTATCGTCATCCAGACCGACGACGCCATCCTCGTTTGCAGCCGGCACGACGCCGAGAAGATCAAGAACCTGGTGGGCAAGCTCCCGTCGGATTTACAGTGAGCGAAGATTGCCTAACGAAATGAAACGGATCATGGGAATCGATTACGGAAGCGCGCGGATCGGCGTCGCGCTTTCCGATGAGCTGCAGATGCTGGCCCATCCGACCGAGACGATAACGATCGCGAAGGTGGCCGATCCGGTCGCGCGAATTGCCGCTCTCGTTTCGGAGAAAAACGTGGAACTCATCGTCGTCGGTCTCCCGCGGCACATGAACGGGAGCGTGGGCACGTCGGCGGACGAGGCGAGCGGTTTCGCGGAGAAACTGAAGGCGAAAGTCGACTGCGAAGTCCGGACATGGGACGAGCGCCTGTCGACCGTGGCGGCGCAGCGCGCGCTGCGTGAAGCGGGAAAGTCCGTCCGGGAAAGCCGCGGCTATATCGACCAGGTGGCGGCACAGATGCTCCTGCAAAGTTATCTCGACAGCCTGCTGTCCAACCAGGGCGGCCTCGAGCCGGACCCCTTTGCCTAACGACAAGCGGACGCCGCGCGTTGGACCCGGGCGTCGGCTAAAATTGATCGTCGCTTACGACGGCACGAGCTTCTGCGGCTGGCAAAGTCAGGCCCGCGGCAATGCGATCCAGGATCGGATCGAGGCTGCCTTTACCCAGCTAACAGGGCAACAAATCCGAGTGCATGGTGCGGGCCGGACCGATGCCGGAGTTCACGCGCTCGGACAGTGCGCCCACGTTGATCTCCCACCAACAAGGCTCGATCCTGCCGTCCTGGCGTCGGCCTTGAACGCGTCGCTCCCGCCGCAGATTCGTATCGTGCGCTGCGAATTTGTCCCGCACACTTTCCACGCCCGCTTCTCGGCTCGCGGAAAGGTCTATCGTTACCGCATCGCAACGACCGCAGTTCTTTCGCCCTTTGAACTCGGCCGTGCCTGGCACGTGACCGGTGCGCTCAATGACAAATCGCTTCGAGCGTGTGCGCGGGAATTTCTGGGCGAACACAACTTCGCCGGCTTCGCCGCCAATCGTGGGCATCCGGTGGAGTCAACGGTCCGGAACCATCCGCCGCGTTCGGGTGCAGCGCACTTCCAGCAGCACGACGATCGAGTTCGACGGCGACGGTTTCCTCTACAAAATGGTGCGACTGATGGTCGGCGCGATCGTTCGTTGCGGGCTTGGCAAGACCAGCCTCGCGGAGGTGCGAGTCAGCCTGCTCAACGGGACTCCGGCAGAGCCCCGACTGGTCGCGCCGGCCGACGGACTTACCCTCGTCCGCGTGCGCTATTAAGATCCCGTTTGCAGCCGTTTGGAGAAGAAATCGGCCCGGTCCAATGGCAGAAAAATTGCTGTGGAGATGGCCGATATGCTTCCCGTATCGACTCCTGCCAAAACCAGGAATGTCTCCGGGAAAAACCACAGCTTCTTTCGCCGCAAGGTCGAGTGGCTCTTCAGCCCGGAGCTTTTTCATCTCAAGCTTCTCGTCGGCACGGCGGTCGGCGTCCTGGTCATCATCGTGCTCGCCGTCACCTGCGTGGTCTTCACTTTTCGCCACCAGCAACGAGACGAGCTGCGCGCGCACACGATTGCGGTAACAAGACTGAGCAGCGTGGTCGAGAACGACATCGCGGCGCTCGAGAATGCAGCATCGCAGCCATCTGCTTACGAGGGATGGCGCTTACCAGCAAGACTCCGCCCGGCTTCGGGAGCTTTTTCTCCGACACAGCAAGGAACTGAGCAGCGTCCTTGCCGACAGTTCCCAGCAGAGAAAGCGTATTCTAAAAATGCGTGAAATTGTTCAGGAATTGGTTAATGACCAGTTTATTATCAATTCTCAATTGTTCCAATTACAAAACGAACAATCACAAGCGGACGGTGCGTAAGCGCGCCGGCTCTGGATGAAGCCCAGGACATTTTGCAGACGATTCAACGCGAAGAACAGATCAAATTAGCCCAACGCGTGCGCGAACAGGAATGGGCGATCCAGAGCCACCCAAATCCTGTACTTCATTCCCAGGATGGAGCGCGCCGCGTCCGACATGCAGAAGGAGAACCGTGGCTACCTTCTGACGGGCGACTCGGCCTTTATCGACAGTTACAAGAAGGCGGCGTCCGATTTCTACACCTTTCAGGGCTATCTCACGGTGCTGGTTGCCAATGAGCCGGATCAGGTAAAGCAGCTCGACCGTATCCGCGAGCGGATGGAGACTTGGATTACCCAATGTGCCGTGCCCGCCATCGAGGCGAAGCACAACGGCCGAGGTCTTTCCGATTCCGTCCGCAACGGACGGAGCGACTCTCTCATGCAGAGTGTCCGCCGGGCAATGGAGCAGCTCGAGAAAGAGCAGATGGACATTTATCAAGTCCGGTCCTCTGGCGCGACTCGGGAGCGCTTCCTGACCGCGACTGGAGTCGATCTCTTCAGCGCGTTCGCCGCCGGTCTCGTGCTCGCCTCTGGCAGCTACAGCTTTGTCCTTTGCCGGCGCCAGCTACAGAAGCTGCAAGGCGCCGACACCCGTATTCGATCGGTCATTGACAATATTCTCGACGGAATGATCACGCTCGACGAAAACGGCGCGATTTACGCGATGAATCCCGCCGCCAGGCAGATGTTCGGCTATCGCGAGAACGAGTTTTTCGGCGACGATTTCACCCAGCTCGTCCCGCAATACTTCGACCGCGATGTTGAGGCCACTCTCGCCCGCCTGCGACTGGGCGCACCTCGTCGGATGCACCGGTGGAACCATTCTCGCCCTCGCCCGCACCCGAGGACACGCGACGTTTCCCGTCGAAATTTCCCTCAGCAAGACCGTCGTGGATGAACGCAAGCTATTACGTCGCGATGATTCGCGACATCACCGAACAGAAGCGCTTCGAGGAAGAACTGGCCGCGGAGAAGAAAAGTCTTGCCGTCACTCTCAGCTCGATCGGTGACGGCGTGATCACGATCGATCTCAATGGTCGTATCGTGGTCTGCAACGCCGCCAGCGAAACCATGACCGGCTGGCCGGCGAGTGAGGCGGTCGGACGGCCCCTCAAAGCCGTCTTCCAGATCTCGGCCGACGCGGAACGCAAAAGGAACGACCTGCGCAAACCCGGATGCCGCAGCGAGGCCGAGACGATCCTTCTCACCACCGCCGAACGCTCCATTCTCACTTCACGGGATGGGACCGAGCGGTTGATCGAACAAGTGGCCTCGCCAATCCGCGACGGAAAGAACGAGCTTTGCGGAGTCGTCCTGGTCTTTCGCGACATCACGGAAAAGCAGCGCGCCGATGCGGAGCGGCGCAAAGCAGAGACCCTCGAGCAGCTCGGGCTTCTCGCCGGCGGCATCGCGCACGACTTCAACAACCTGCTCACCGCCGTCATCGGCAACATCTCGCTCGCCTCGCTTCTTCTTCCGCCTAACGACGAGATGATGGAGCGGCTCGACAACGCCAGGAATGCCTCGCTCCGCGCGCGCGACCTCGCCCAACAACTCCTCACTTTTTCCCGGGGCGGTGCGCCGATCAAAAAGGCCGCTTGCATCGGCAGCCTGATCGAGGAAACCGTCAGTTTCTCGCTTCGCGGCTCGCATAGCCGGAGTGTGCTTGCCATTGCGCCCGACCTCTGGTCGGCGGAATTCGATCCCGGCCAGGTCAGCCAGGTGATCGCGAACCTGGTCGTCAATGCCGAACAAGCGATGCCTGACGGCGGCACGCTCCACGTCGATTGCGACAATTTCCCCTACCCTCCCGAGACGGCACCATTGATTCCCGATCTCGCACCCGGCGACTACATCCGGATTCGGGTGCGCGACGAGGGTGTTGGCATCCCGGAACATTGTCTCAAACAGATTTTCGATCCCTACTTCACGACCAAACCCAGTGGTAACGGCCTCGGTCTCGCCACCACTTATTCGATCGTCAAGAATCACAGCGGTCTTATCACGGTCGAATCGGGGCGGCATTGCGGCTCCACCTTCACCGTCTATCTGCCTGCCGTCCGGCATGAGGTCCGCGCCAGTCGAGCCGCGGCTGTCGCGGACGAACCGATCAACGGCTCCGGCCGCATTCTCGTGGTGGACGATGAGGAAGCAATCCGCGCGCTGGCCGAATTTACTCTTAGCCGTTTCGGTTACGATGTCGTGGGCGCGGCGACGGCGTCGCAGGGGATCGAGCTTTATCGCGAAGCGCTCATCTGCGGACAACGTTTCGATCTCGTCATCCTCGATCTGACGTTGCCCGGTGGGATCGGCGGGAAAGTAGCGCTGAAGAAGTTGATCGAGATCGATCCGACCGTGGCGGCCATCGTCTCCAGCGGTTACGCGCTAGACGCCACTCTGTCCCGCTACGAAGACCTGGGTTTCCGCGGCGTTATCGTGAAGCCCTACGAAGCAGCCGAGCTGGGACGCACGGTGCGCGACGCTATCGCAGCGAGCCGTCTTGGCTGCGAGCTCCAGGACGCACAACTATAGCCGCTCCGCTGTATCTGGTTAGCTGTCTCGATCGACTTGAGGAGGTGCACGAAGCTGAGTGGCGGCGCGCAGCGCAGGCCTCCGGGGAGCGCGGGCGCCTCGCCCGCTGTGTCACGCGCCTCGCGGGACACACTCTGGATGCGCGAAGCTTTTTGGCGAAGCGCCAAAAAGAGCGGGCGGGGCGCCCGCGCTCCCCGGAACATTGATGGAGTTCCCGTTTTTCGAAAAACAGGACGCCCAAGAGATGCCTTCGCTGAGCGCCGTAACGGATGCGAAGCAACGGCCGGGCTTTCCAGCGTCTACAGTTGCGCAAGCGCAGTCGCCCCTTAGCTTGTCTGCGGGATGAATGCCGCGCCAGCCCGCAAGGATTCGCAAACACTTCCTGCCGCCTACGATTCCAAGATCGAAGGCAACGTCATTTTCACCCGGCTTGACGCGGCGATGAACTGGATGCGCAAGAACTCCCTCTGGCCGATGCCGATGGGCCTGGCTTGTTGCGCGATCGAGCTTATGGCTACCGCTTCCGCGCGCTTTGACATCGCCCGCTTCGGCGCCGAGGTCATGCGCTTCTCGCCCCGTCAATGCGATGTCATGATTGTCGCCGGCACCGTCACCTACAAAATGGCCCTCGCCGTCAAGCGCATCTACGACCAGATGCCCGAACCGAAATGGGTCATTGCGATGGGCGCCTGCGCCTCGAGCGGCGGAATGTATCGTTCCTACGCCGTCCTCCAGGGCATCGACCAGCTCCTGCCTGTCGACGTCTACGTTTCCGGCTGCCCTCCCCGCCCCGAAGCCCTCCTCGCCGGCCTTATGAAACTGCAGGACAAGATCGCCGGCGAACGTTCCTTCACCGCCCAAAAGCGCGGCCTCATCGACAAACTCGAAGGCCTGGTCTAACGCCCTCTCGCCACTTGTCACTCGTCACTTTCCAATGAATGGCCCTGAACTCCTACATTCGTTAGGTACGCGCCTCAGCACGAAGATTCAGGAACGAATCGAATTCCGCGGCGAGACTACCTTCGTTATCGACCGGGCCGACATCCGGGAGGTAGCGAAGGTCTGCAAAGAAGAACTCTTTGATTACCTGCTCGACATTTCGAGCGTCGATAACTTCGGCACCGAGCCCCGCTTCGAAGTCGTCTATGAGCTTTACTCGCTGACCGGGGCGATCCATCTGCGGCTCAAACTGCGGGTCCCGGAAGAAGACCCGACGGTCGATACCGTCTCCGACATCTGGCCGACCGCCAACTGGCACGAGCGCGAGATATGGGACATGATGGGTCTGCGTTTCAACAACCACCCCGATTTGCGCCGCATTCTCATGTGGGAGGGCTACCCGTACTTCCCTTTACGCAAGGAATTCCCACTCGAAGGACTGCCGAGCGACATGCCGGATGTCGCCTTCACCTCCGCCGCGCCCATGGAAGGCGGCCCCTTCGTCACCCAACCCAGCACTGCCACGACGAAAGACCGCGAGCCCCGCGCCCGCGGACCGATTTAGCCTGAACGATCTCATCCTTACGGAGCGTACCGTAGCCGTCCTGGTAGGGCGAGACTCCGTCGAGACGGGGACGGCAGTGATCTGCGCTCCGTCGTCGCGTACTCGCTCGAGCGCGAAAGCATCCACTCGTCAGGCGGCCGAGACCGGGGGCGCGGAGGCCGGGCGCTTCGTCACCGCCATCACGTCAGGCCGCGCACCGTCGTCGCGCGCGGCGGCGGCTTTGCCTTCCTTTGGATAGGCAATGCGGGTGTGGAGCATGTTCATCAAGGTAAAGCGGAAGCGCTCGGCGATGGTCTTCAACTGGCGCAGGGTAAGGTCGCACTCGTCGAGTTGGTGATCGGCCAGACGTTGGTCGATCAGGTCGGCCACGAGTTGCTCGATCTTTTGCGGGGTCGGCTTTTCGAGCGAGCGCGAGGCGCTTTCCACCATGTCAGCCAGGCTGATGATCGCACTCTCGCGCGTTTGCGGCTTCGGTCCGCTGTAACGGAAACTCTCCTCCGACACTTCCGGGATGTCTTCCTCCCGCATTTTCATGATCTTACCGCCAGTTCGGGCGTCCTCGTATTGCTGCAAGGCGCGCTTGTAGAAATAATAGACCAGCGAAGTGCCGTGATGCTGCTGGATGACATCGATGACCTGCTGGTTGAGTCCGTGCTTCAGCGCGAGATCAACGCCTTCCTTCACATGCGCGATGATGATGAGCGCGCTCATCGTTGGGGCGAGGTCGTCGTGCGGGTTGCGCTCGAAGTTCATGTTCTCGGTAAAATAATCCGGCTTTCACCAGCTTGCCGATATCGTGGAAATAAGAGCAGACGCGGCAAAGAGTGGCGTTGGCGCCAATCGCTTCGGCGGCCGACTCGGCGAGGTTCGCGACGACGAGGCTGTGATGATAAGTCCCAGGCGCTTCAATTGTCATCCGGCGCAGGAGCGGGTGGTTCAAGTCGGACGCTTCGAGCCAGGAAATATCGGTCGTGATCTGGAAGAGCTGCTCGAGGATGGGCAGCGCCCCGCCCACCAGCATGGCAGTCACGATGCCGTTGCCGATGGCGAACGCGCTCTGGATGCCGATCATCGACCAATCGGTCGCGGCGGGATCGAAGAGGTTGAATGGGCCGATTAACCCAAAGGTGAGCGAGAGCAGCCAGATGGCGAGGCCGACGCAAAGCCCGGCCCGGATGAGGCGGCTCCGGCGGCGGACGGTTTGGGTAAGCAGGACGGCGGTGAAACCGCTGACCAAACCGATGAAGAGCATGGGCGCATCAATCCTGTTCACCAAAATGCTGCTAAAGAGACTAACGAACACAGTGCCGTAGAGGCCATGGTTGCGGCCGAGCAGGACGCAGAGGACGAGCGGTGCAAAGGCGTAGGGCGCGATCAGCCAGGCGGTCTCGGGCTTAAGAAGTGCGAAGACGCCGCTGTTGCAGAGAACGAGCAGGATCTTCGTCGCCGCAAGCTGCAGGTAGATGATGCCGAAGACGAGAAAGATGCGCGAGTTCCGCAGAAACGTCTTTGGCTGATTGATCCAGAGCTGCGCCACCGCAGTCGCGACCAGGAGGAGGGCGAAGACAAAGCTGCGGGTCGGCTCCGGTTGCTGTCCGCTAAAAATAAGGAGCGCGAGCCCGGCCACGAACGCCACGAAGATCGTCACCTTCATCCAGGGGGCGTGTTCGAGGTTGCGCAGCATCTCGTTCGAGGCGCGGCGTCGCCGGGTCTTGCCCGAGGCGAGCCCGCGTTTCACGAGGCTTTTTCGATGCAGGAATTTGAACATCGTTATTTCCGAACGGAGCCGCCGGTGTTGGCCGGCGAACGGTGTTGCTGGTAGGCGTTGATGATGGCACGAACAAGCTCGTGCCTAACGACGTCTTTGTCGTTGAAATAAACGAACTCGATCCCGGGCACATTCTTGAGCGCCTGCAGCGCCTCGCGCAAGCCGGAGCGTTTGTTAGGCGGGAGATCGATCTGGGTGCCGTCACCGGTCACGACGCACTTCGAGCGCGGGCCGATACGGGTCAGGAGCATGAACATTTGCTCGGTCGTGGTGTTCTGCGCTTCGTCCAGAATGACGAAGGCGTTGCTCAGGGTGCGGCCCCGCATGTAGGCGAGCGGCGCGATCTCGATCGTCTCGCGCGCGACGTAGCGTTCCAGTTCCTCCGGCTCGAGCATGTCGTGCAGCGCGTCGTAAAGCGGACGCAGATAGGGGGTGATCTTTTGCTGCAAGTCCCCGGGCAAAAACCCGAGTGCCTCGCCTGCTTCGACCGCTGGCCGGGTCAGGATGATGCGGTCAACCTGCTCCTTTTTCAGCGCGGAAACCGCCATCGCGACCGCGAGATATGTCTTCCCCGTTCCCGGCCGGGCCGATCCCGAAGACGACGTCATGTTTCTGGATCGCCTCGAGATAGTTACGCTGGCCAAGGGAGCGCGCGACGATCGCCGGCTTGCGGGCCGAGGTCATCACCTTGATCGTGACGAGGTCGTCCAGGTTGCCGGCGCGCGCTTCGTTCACGGAATTGAGGGCATAGTTGAATTCGTGGCGCTGGATCTCGACTCCACGCTGCCGCGCATTCTCGAGTTGAGTGAAGACCTGTTCGGCTTTCGCGACCTGCGCCGGTTCGCCTTCCACTTTGATCCAACCTTCACGAGTCGTTACTTTCACGCCGAGCGATTCTTCGAGATTCTTGATCAATTTCAAATCGTGGGCGTAGAGCGACTGAACGGCCCGCGCATTCTCAAACTGCAGCGTACGCGTTTCAGTCATTTCGCGGCCGGAACGTCATCAGCCGCGAGAATACGACTTCGCCCGGAAGAGTGTCAAACTGACAGGCGCCTTGTCATCCCGATCCGGCGAAGCGCGGAGAGGACCTCGCAGTTGCAAGCGACGCGCGCTCGTTACGAGAAGACGGGACTTCGACTGCGAGCTCCCTCGCCGTCTGCGCGCATCGGGATCAGAGGAGTCCAAACGCCTACCGAAACCCGTAAACCAGCGCCCAGTGCGTCCGCTCTTCCGGCGAGCTCTCCACGGCCACGATCACGAAATAACTGCCCGTCGTCTTCGGGATCAGGTGCGCGGCGGCGAAGTGCCCCTTTTGCCAGCTGTCCGGTTGCTCGCAAAGCCGGCCGTCGGCATCATAAATATGCACCGACACCTTGGCCTGCTCGACTTCGGTGCCCATCCAAAACCAGTAGTCGTTGCCTTTGAAAAGCTGTTGCCGGACCGCTTTTTTCTCCCCCACCCCGAGGTCGCCACCCCAATAATCCTCGCGCACTTGATAGCCTTGCTTGACGTAAGGCTCGGCCGATTGGAGCGCGAACGATTGTGCGTCGTCGACCGAAGCCCGGGAGGCCGCGACCTGCAAGACGAGCAGCACACCGAGGAGAAGGGTGGTGTGGCGAGCGGTGGCAATCGGTGGACGCATTGCGGGGGCACTCACGGGTTGCGAGTCACAATCGCGGCATCGAGGCGCGAGGTGATTTCATTAATCTCTTTCACCGAGGCCGCTGAAATCGGATCGTCGGTCTCGATCAACGGTTTTACTTCCTGCAATGAACTTTTGATCTCGGCGATGACCGGGATATTAAACTCCGGCATGGTGGCGAGCTTGCGCTGGAAATAGTCGAGCAGATCCGGCTGATGCAGCAACTCGGCGCCGTCCTCCGAAAAATGACGGTCCACGACCGCGGTCAGGACCTGGGTGCCACGCAACCAGCCGCCCAGACTAACGAGCTGGGAAAGCTTCTCATCGTGCACTTCGTTCATCGCCTGCTGCACGCTGTTCTGGGTGCGGTCCAGTTCCTGGCGCACGGCCGGCCAGTTGCGCCGGTCGGCCGCCTCGGTGATGGCCTTGGCATGCGGCACGATCGAGTTCCCTACCCCGATGCCTTTGGCCAGACTCACGACGCGCTGCCCGATTTCCTTCACGCTCGGCGCGTCCTCCGCCTGCACGGCGATGAAACCGTCGGCGATCACCGTCCCGAGGAACAAGGCGATGCGCGGACGCTCGGTGAAATTCGTCCCCTTGTTCGTGCGGACGAAGCCCTTCCAGTTCACGCTGTCGAGTTTGTTCAGGGCCGCGAAGATTTCGTTAGGCAAAGGCACCACCACATCGTCGATGTTTTTCGATAAGCGCTTGACGTCGATCTTGTGCGGCGGTTCGGCCGCGAGGGCCCCCATCGGGAGGAGGGCGAGGGTGCAGCCAGTGAGTAATATCAGGTTAATAAAAGGTCTCATCGGCAGCTTCGACTATTGATTTCGAGAAGGTATTCAGGATTAGTTGGGCACTTTATGCAGAAGCGCCACCGGGCACAAACCGCGATACGATCCAGTTTTCTGGAATCGGAGCAAACCTTTTCGGCGGCGGCATCCCTAACCGATTAATCCGGGATCTTGTATGAAGCTCGAGCGTCTCCGAGAAATCCTGGCCCGGGCCGCCGGCCAGCGCATCGCCGTGGCCGGCGACCTCATGCTCGACGAATTCGTCTGGGGCAAGGTCGGTCGCATCTCGCCCGAGGCGCCCGTCCCGGTGGTCGAGGTGATCGGCGAGACCTTCTATCCCGGCGGCGCGGCCAACGTCGCGCGCAATCTGCGAGAGTTCATCGACGGCGTCTCCGTCATCGGCACGGTCGGCACCGACAGCAGCGGCCGGCGACTTCTCGATCTTCTGAGCGCGCAAAAAATCGAGACGGATCTCGTGCTCGAGGATCCGGATTTCCGGACAATTGTAAAAACGCGGATTGTCGCGCGACACCAGCAGGTCGTGCGAGTCGATCGCGAAGAAATCCGCGGGCCGGGGAAGAAGCAGGTCGCGCAGGTGACCGCCGGCCTGCGCAAAATTCTGCCGGGACTCGACGCGTTCATTTTTGAGGATTATGGGAAGGGCTTTCTTGGCGCCGAGCTCGTCAGGCAACTTTCCGCCGACCTCAATGCGGCCGGCAAGATCGCGACCGCGGACCCAAACCCGCACCGCCAGGTGGACTGGGGCAAGGTCACCGCGGTCAAACCGAACCGGAGCGAGGCATTGTTCGCCGCTGGGTTTCCGATAACCGATCCAATTGATCCGGCGATGGAAGACTCGGCTCTGCTCGAGGCGGGCGCGAAACTGCTCGCAACGTGGAACTCGCAGATGCTCCTTATCACGTTAGGCGAGCAGGGAATGATGCTCTTCGAGCGCGGCCAGGCGCCGCATCACATTCCCACCAAGGCGCGCCAGGTATTCGATGTTTCCGGCGCCGGCGACACGGCGATCGCCCTCTTCACTCTCGCGCTTAGTTGCGAAGCTTCGCCCGTCGAGGCGGCGGAAATCGCCAACCACGCGAGCGCGGTGGTCGTGGCCAAGCTGGGAACGGCGACAGTGACGCCCGAGGAGTTGCTCGCCAGCTTCGAGGATGACAACCGCGCCTAACGACTCGGCCCCGGCGATCTTTCTCGATCGCGACGGAACGCTGATGCGCGAAGTCAATTACTGCTCCGATCCGAAGCTGGTGGAAATTTTCCCGGGGGTCCCGGCGGCGCTGCTCAAGCTGAAAGCAGCCGGCTACAAGCTCATCGTCATTTCCAATCAGGCCGGCATTGGGCGCGGTTATTTCACCGAGGCGCAATACCGATTGGTCGAAGCGGAAGTAGCCCGCGCGATTCTGCCGGCAACTTTCGACGCCGTTTATTTCTGCCCCGATCGACCGGATCTGGCGACCGACCGTCGCAAACCTGCACCCGGAATGGTCTTCGAAGCGGAACGTGATCACGACATCGATCTTGCCCGCTCGTTTCTTATCGGTGACAAGGCGATCGACATCGCATGCGGGCGCAACGCGGGCCTGCGGACGATTCTCGTCAAAACTGGCTACGGAGCGGAGGAAACGCATGCCGACCCAAACTGGATCGCGGAAGATATGTGCGCCGCGGCCGATATCATCCTGGCGCAGCGCTGAAACCGCCCCGGCCCTGGAGGGAAGCGCGCCGTCGCTTCCGCGAGGCACCGACGGCGCGGTGCCCTCCAGAAAGTTTGTGACTCGCGGGCCACGCCGTCCTATGAAACTTCAATGACAAAAATCGTCGGCATCATCCCGGCCCGCTGGAATTCGACACGCTTCCCGGGCAAGCCCCTGCATGCGATCGCGGGCAAGCCGCTGCTCCAGCACGTTTGGGAACGGTGCCGGCGCGCGAAGGCACTCGACTCCGTGATCATCGCCACCGACGACATGCGCATCGCGGAAGCGGCTTTTGCCTGGGGCGCGGAAGTTAGCCTGACGAATCCGCGTCACGCCAGCGGCACCGATCGCATTGCGGAGGTCGCGGCGAAAATGCGCGCCGTCTCGCACGTCATCAATGTCCAGGGCGACGAACCATTGGTGGAGCCGAAACTGCTCAACCAAATTGCGCGCCGAATGCTGCGCAACCCAAAGATCGAGATGATCACCGCGGTTCATCCGTTCGAAAACCCGGCCGACGCGCAATCGCCGCACCAGGTCAAAGCGGTCCTCGATCGCCAGAATCGCGCGCTCTATTTCTCGCGCTGCCCGATCCCCTTTGCGCGCGAGCCCGCCTCCCCGGCGCAATACTTCCGCCACCAGGGCATCTACGGCTATCGCCGCGAGCTGCTCCTGCGCTTCGTCCGCTGGAAGACGTCGCCGCTGGAAAAGGCGGAAGCGCTCGAGCAATTGCGCGCGCTGGAGAATGGCGTAAACATTCACGTGGTCGTCACCGAAAGTGGCTCACCCGGGGTGGATACGCCGGACGATGCCCGGGCGATCGAGCGCCAGCTGCTCGCCCCGTCCCGGCGACCACGCCAGGTTCGTTCTCGATGAAATATATTTTTGTAACTGGAGGTGTGGTTAGTTCGTTAGGCAAAGGCCTCGCGGCGGCCTCCCTCGGCACGCTCCTCGAACTGCGCGGTCAGCGCGTCCTCCTGCAAAAGTTCGACCCCTACCTGAACGTCGATCCTGGGACGATGAACCCGTTTCAACACGGCGAAGTCTACGTTCTGAACGACGGCGCCGAGACCGACCTCGACCTGGGCCACTACGAGCGCTTCACCAATTGCGTCCTTTCGCGGAACAACAACCTGACGAGCGGACAGGTCTATGAAAGCGTCATTCTGAAAGAGCGCCGCGGTGATTATCTCGGCAATACCGTGCAGGTCATCCCGCACGTCACCGACGAGATCAAGGCGCGCATCCGGCAGGTGGCGGACCCGGAAAAGGTCGACGTGGTCATCACGGAAATCGGCGGGACCACGGGTGACATTGAAGGCCTCCCGTTTCTCGAAGCGATCCGGCAATTCATCCTCGAAGTCGGCCCGCAGAATGTCGTCAACATGCATGTCACGCTCGTGCCCTACATTCGGGCGGCGGGTGAACTAAAAACCAAGCCGACCCAACAAAGCATCGCGAAGCTGCGCGAAATCGGTCTCCAACCCCAGGTCTTGATTTGCCGGACCGAGCGCCCGCTCGACGCCGACGTCAGGCAAAAACTTTCCATGTTTTGCAACGTCGGGACGAATGCGGTCATCGAGGCGCGTGACGTCCCGCACACCATTTACGAGATGCCCCTCATGTTGCACGAGGAGGGACTCGACGAACTCGTTTGCCAGCTGCTGCGGATCGAAGCACCGCCGCCGAATCTGAGTGACTGGCGCAAGTTCGTTAGTCGAGTGATCAATCCGAAAAAGCAGGTCAAGATCGCGGTCGTTGGGAAATACATCGACCTGCAGGACGCCTACAAGAGCATCTATGAATCACTCACCCACGCCGCCGCCAGCCACGATTGTGGGATCGACCTGCGCTTGATCGATGCGGAGTCCCTCGATCACGGGGTCGATGGCCAGCTCGCCGATGTGGCCGGCGTACTCATCCCGGGCGGATTCGGCGAGCGCGGGGTCGAAGGAAAAATCCGCGCTGCGCAATTCGCGCGCGAGAACAATGTCCCCTATCTCGGCCTCTGCCTTGGGATGCAGGTCGCGACGATCGAGTTTGCGCGCAACGTTTGCGGCATCGCCGCCGCGAACAGCGTCGAGTTCGACCAGGAATCGCCCGAACCGGTCATCTGCCTGCTCGATGAGCAGCGCAAGATCCGGAAAAAAGGCGGCAGCATGCGTCTTGGCACGTGGCCGACCAAGATCGTCCGTGGCACGCTGGCGGAAAAAATTTACGGGCACGACGAAGTGCTCGAACGCCATCGTCACCGCTACGAGTTCAACATGAAGTATCGCGAACAGATGGCGGAGCAGGGTTTTCTCATCAGCGGCACGTCGCCCGACGGATCACTCGCGGAATTGATCGAACTGAAAGATCATCCATGGTTTCTGGCCTGCCAGTACCATCCGGAGTTCCAAAGCAAGCCAAACAAACCGCACCCGCTTTTCAGCGGATTCATTCGCGCTTGCCTCGCGCACCAAGGCTAGGAACGCGAATCGCTCTGGAGGGAAGCGCGCCGTCGCTTCCTCGGGCTCGACCAGATAGCCGATTGCCTAACGACAATCCAGCAAGGCACCGACAGCGCGGTGCCCTCCAGCGTTATCGTGGCTCCGGAGCGTGCTCCGCCCGCCGCAGCCGGTCCATGATCGCCACGCCCAGGCCTTCTTCGGGCAGCGCCTCGGCCACGATGCAATCCAGCCCCGCGTGATCGAGTTCGCGTAGCTGGCGAAAGAGATTCGCCGCCGCCTCACGCAGATTTCCGGTTGTGCTCAGGCGACGGGACTTCGACGAACGTCTCTGAAAATGGCGCGTCACTCCAAAGCAGCGCGCCGTAACGTTTTCCTTTTGGCACTGCGATCTTCGAAATCTCGTCCGTAATCCTGAGCGGCGTTTGCGGACGATAATGCGACGGCAACTGCCCCGGCGCTTTCGTCCGGTCGGATGCGCCATGCGGACCTCAGCAAATCCCGCCAGTTCTTCTCGCGCGATCGGCCCCGCACGCAGCACCTCGATGCCACCCTCGCGCGGCGCAATCACGGTCGATTCGATGCCGTGCTCAGTCGCACCGCCATCCACGATGAACGGGATGCGCCCCGACAATTCCTCCATCACGTGACCCGCCGCGGTCGGGCTGATCCGTCCGAAGCGATTTGCGCTCGGTGCCGCGAGCGGTCGGCCGAAGGCACACACCACCTCCGCGAAAAGCGGATTCGCACTCATTCGAACCGCAATCGTTTCCAGGCCCGCAGTCACGATCGGCGGCACGATTTCCCGGCGCGGGAGGACGATCGTCAGGGGGCCGGGCCAGAACTTGGCGATCAAACGCTCGATCAGCGGCCGTTCTTTTTCATCGATCACCGCCACCCTTTCCAGCCAGGCCAGCTCCGGCAAATGCACGATCAGCGGATCGAAATGCGGCCGTTTCTTTGTTTCGAAAATCTTCACCACCGCTTCGGCGGAAAGGGCGTCCGCCGCCAGGCCGTAGACCGTCTCGGTCGGCAGGGCGACGACTTCGCCCGCTCGCAGCAGATCGACCGCGCGAGCCACCGCCTGCCTGCGATCGTTAGGCGAGGTCGTCGCTCCGATTTCCGTTTTCATTCTGCTAGCAGACGATCGCGCGCGCGTTGAGCGCTGGCCGCGGCGGCTTCGACCGTTTCGGCGAGCGCGGTCAGATGTCCCATCTTTCGACCGGGCCGCGGTTCGTGCTTGCCGTAAAGATGCAAATGCACATTGGGCTCGGCCAGCGCGCCGGGCCCAGTCCGGCTCGCCCTGGCTCCAGACGTCGCCGAGCAGATTGACCATCGCCGCCGGGCGCAACGAATCGGTCCCGCCTAACGGCAGTCCGCAGACGGCCCGGACGTGCTGTTCGAACTGGCTCGTGACGCAGCCCTCGATCGTCCAATGCCCGGAGTTGTGCGGGCGCGGAGCGAGCTCGTTGATGATCAGTTCGCCGTCCCTCTGCAGAAACATCTCGACGGCCAGGAGTCCGACGAGATCGAGGCTCCTGGCCACCTCGCAGGCGAGCTCGCAAGCCGCTCCGGCAACGCGGTCCGCGACGCGCGCCGGGGCGAGGGTAAGATCGAGGATGTGGTGGCGGTGAATATTTTCGCAAACAGGAAAGACCGCCGTCTTGCCGTCCGGTCCGCGCGCGACGATGACCGAGATTTCCTTCTCGAAATCGATCGACGCGCTCCAGGATGCATTCTGCATCCTCCCGTGCGGACCAGATGGTGCCGAGGTCCGTCTCCGGATCGATCCGTTGCTGTCCTTTCCCGTCGTAGCCAAAAGCCGCGGCCTTTAGGATTGCCGGACGGCCGATCACTTCGAGCGCGCTCGTCAGCTCAGCCGCACTCTTAACCCGACGAAACGGCGCGACGGGAAACCCGGCACCGGCGAGGAACTCTTTTTCCCGCAAACGATTTTGCGCGATGAGCAGGATCTCGCCGCGCGGCCTAACGACTTGCTCGCGCGCGGCCCATTCGATCGTAGTGGCGGGAATGTTTTCAAACTCGAAGGTGAGCACGTCGATCGCGCGGGCGAAGCCGGTCACGGCCGCTTCGTCATCGTAGTTCGCCACCGTGGCCAAATCGGAAAACTGCGCGGCCGGGCCATTTTTCTCCGGCGAAAAGGTGTGAACGCGATATCCCATCCGGCGCGCCGCGACTGCAAACATGCGGCCCAGCTGGCCGCCGCCCATCACCCCAATCGTGGCCCCGGGCAGCAGCGTTTTCCGCTCGGTCATGGCAACTTTTGGCCGAGAACGTTTTTCGTCTGGCGGCGCCGAAACCTTTCGACCGCCGCGCGAACCCTGGCGTCATGCAGTCCGATAATACTGGCGGCAAGAAGGGCGGCGTTCTTCGCTCCCGCGACCCCGATGGCAAGGGTTCCGACCGCGACCCCGGCCGGCATTTGCGCGATTGAAAGCAGCGAGTCGAGCCCTTTCAATGCGCGCGACTCGACCGGCACCCCGAGCACCGGCAGCCAGGTTTGCGCGGCAATCATGCCGGGCAGATGGGCGGCGCCGCCCGCGCCCGCGATGATCACCTGCACCCCGCGCTCGGCCGCTTCGCGCGCAAACTTCGCCATTCGATCCGGCGTGCGATGCGCCGAGACGATCCGATGCTCGTTAGGCAGGCCGAATCGATCGAGCAGCGCCACGCAATGTTGCATCGTCTCCCAATCGGAGGCGCTTCCCATCACGACGCTGACGAGAGTGAGAGTGGACATTTTTTTTGCCATAAAGCCGGAAGTCCATCCCTTCTCCTGAAGCGCAAGAATTGCAATGCCCTTTTTGCCACATCCAACTGTGACCGCCAGCCAAGCAATTTCGTGCGCGAGTGACATTGCCATCGCTGCGATTTCTTGATCGTGAATCCTTGGAGTCCGGAAAACCTTGCAACCCAGCGCCATGCTGCCCAGCATCCGCGCATTATGAAGACTTTTACCGCACTCCTGCTTGTCTGTACCCAAGTTGCATTGGCGGCCGCCGCCGGTCAGCTGCCGGCTGCGAGCACGAGCGCCATTGCCGGACAGCGTCCGACGAATATCGATATGAGCCAGAGGCCCGGCAACGAGGCTGAAACGGCCGTGGCCATCAGTCACACCAACCCGCGTCTGATCACCAGCGTTTCTAATCTGGAGATCAACGGGCTCTTTCATAGCTGGAGTACGGACGGCGGCCAAACCTGGCAGCACGATGTCATCGCCACCGGCTCTGACTCGCTCACTACAGCTTGCTGCGACGCGCAGTTGGCGTCCGACGATTACGGCAATATTTTCCTCACCTATCTCTCGTCCAGCATCGCAGTGAAGATGGCGATTTCGATCGATGGAGGGGCGACCTTTCAACAGCTCTCGTTTCTCACCTCGTTACCTGTCGGTTTGCCGGTCTATCCCTGGAAGAGTCTCGCTAACATCGGGCAAACAGTTAGTGGCGATCAACCCTCGATCGCCGCGGCTGCGGGCAGTGTTTGGATTTCGTGGACGGCGTTTGATGGATCCATCCAGGCCAGTGGCGCGCCCGTCACGGGGCTCGGTCAAGTAGGAGCATTCACGCCCGCGCAAGGTATCGCGGGCGGCAACCGTTTCGGCGATTATGGCGACACCGCGATTGGCCCAGATGGCCAGGTGTTCGTCGTCTATCAGAACCCGACGGGCGGTGAAGGCCCGGCCACAATCTACGGTGCGCTCGATCCCGATGGTCTCGGGCCGCAGGGATTCGGTCCAGCCCAAGTGCTCCAGACAACCAATGTCGGAGGCTTCGACTACATTCCCGCGCAATCCGGACGCTCGATTGATGCGGAAGCCGGCCTGGCTTGGGATCGAACCGGCGGTCAGCACAACGGCCGGCTCTATTTCATATATGTCTCAGAGGAACCGGCGGAGAGCAACGACACCGATATCCAATTCCGCTATTCTGATGATAACGGCTCCACCTGGACCAGCCCGGTACGGGTGAACGATGACAGCGGCACCAATAGCCAGTTCAATCCCAAGATCGCGCTGGATTCCACGACCGGAAATATCGCGCTCGCCTGGTACGATGCGCGCAACGACCTAGGAGACAACGGTCGCGGGGACACGAACGGCAAGCTGAACGACGATATTATGATCTACTCCGCGGTGAGCAAGGATGGCGGCGTGACTTTCCGGCGTAACAAGCGTCTCTCGGCCGGCGCGTCAAACGACAACGACGCCGGCAGCGGGGTTGATTATGGGGACTACAGCGGCTTCGCCTTTCACAACGGCAGCATGTATTTCTCCGCCGCCGATAACTCGAATTCCACAGGCGATAACCCGGATGGGACGCTGGCTACTTTCGATCTCTATGTCGCACCGCTCAACGTGCGCTGACCTGGAGGGAGGGACTGCTCCTCCCTGTCCCAGATTCACGTCGGACGGTGCGGCAGGCGGGAGCGCCTGCCCTACAACCTCCTTACTTGTTTTAGGCAAGTCTGTTTTGATACCACGTTTGGAAGTTAATGCGGGCTCGGCGACGATTGCTTCCGCTCGCCGCAACTGAACTCTTTTCGTTAGGTGAAATGAAGATCATTCGGGTAAAGGTAAAACCGAACGCGCAGGTGAGCGTCCTTGAGGTTGTTGTTGGCGGCCCATGGCTCGCACAACTGAAATCCCCTCCGCTAGACGGCAAAGCCAATACGGAGTTAGTCAACTTGATTGCGCGGCACCTAGCCTGTCCGAAGTCAGCCGTCTCGATCAAGAGCGGTGCATCGGGTCGCATTAAGCTGGTTAGGATTAATAGCAACTAGGCGGCAAGCTGCGGCCTCGTTCACGGAAGGATTTCGGCGAGTTTCTGGAACCAGTTCGTCGCCAACGCAAAAAGTCGCGCCTGATTGCCAGGCGGACGGCGTTCCATAGGTTGCAGCCATGCGCATCGACAAGTTCACGCAGAAAATGCAGGAGGCGGTCCAGGCTTCGCAGGATGTGGCCTCGGAGTTCAACCAGCAGGAGATTACGAACGAGCATTTTCTCCTCGCGCTGCTCGACCAGGCCGAAGGCATCACCCGTCCTCTGCTCGAGAAGATGGGCGTGCCGACGGAGTCGCTGAAAGAGCAGCTGCGCAGCGCGCTCCAGAAGCTGCCCCGCGTAACCGGCGGGAACGTCGATCATCGCATCGGGAACGACCTCCGCAGCGTGCTCGACGGCGCGGAAAAGGAGATGGCGAAACTGAAGGACGAGTTCGTCAGCGCCGAACATTATCTTCTCGCCCTAACGAACGCGAACGTGCCCGCGGCGCGGGCGCTGAAGGATCTCGGGCGTGACGCGCGACAAATTGATGCAGGCGCTCCAGCAGGTGCGAGGTTCGCAGCGCGTGACCGATCAGAATCCCGAGGGGAAATATCAGACGCTGGAAAAATATGGCCGCGACCTGACGGAGCTGGCGCGGCGGGGCAAGATCGATCCGGTCATCGGGCGCGATAACGAAATCCGGCGCGTCATGCAGGTGCTTTCGCGCCGGACGAAGAACAATCCGGTGTTGATCGGCGAACCCGGGCGTCGGCAAGACCGCGATCGTCGAAGGGCTCGCGCGGCGCATTATTTCCGGCGACGTGCCGGAGTCGCTCAAGAACAAGAAACTGATCGCGATGGACATCGGCTCGATGGTCGCGGGCGCAAAGTTCCGCGGCGAATTCGAGGACCGGCTCAAGGCGTTCCTCAAGGAAGTGACCGATTCGCAAGGGCAGATCATTCTGTTCATCGACGAGCTGCACACCATCGTCGGCGCGGGCGCGGCGGAAGGCTCGGTTGACGCCTCCAATTTGCTCAAGCCGCAACTGGCGCGCGGCGAGCTGCGCACGATCGGCGCGACGACGCTGAACGAGTATCGCAAATACATCGAGAAAGACGCGGCGCTGGAGCGCCGCTTCCAGCCGGTGATGGTGGATGAGCCGACGGTCGAGGACACGATCGCGATTCTGCGCGGACTGAAGGAGCGCTACGAAGTGCATCACGGCGTGCGCATCCGGGACGCGGCGCTGGTCGCGGCCGCGGTCCTTTCGCATCGCTACATCAGCGATCGATTTCTGCCCGACAAGGCGGTCGATCTGGTGGACGAAGCGGCCTCGCGCCTGAAGATCGAGCTCGATTCCATGCCGACGGAGATCGACGTGATCGAGCGCGAGATCATGCAGCTCGAGATGGAACGCCAGGCGCTGAAGAAGGAAAAGGATCGCGCGAGCAAGGAGCGCCTGACGAAACTGGAAAAGGAGCTGGCCGGATTGAAGGAGAAATCCGGCGCGTTGAAGGCCGAGTGGCAGAAGGAAAAGGCCTGCTCGACGAACAAGCGAAAGCTAAAAGAGGAACTCGACGCCGCGCGGACCGAACTGGAGCGGGCCCAGCGCCGCGGCGAACTTGGCCAAGGCGAGCGAGATTCCAATATGGCCGCATCCCGAGCTGGAACGCAAGCTGCGCCGAACTGACCGCAGAAAGAGACCGACGGACGAGCAAGCCGCAACTTGCTCCGCGAGGAAGTGACCGAGGAAGACATCGCGGAAGTCGTTTCGAGCTGGACGCACATCCCGGTCTCGCGTTTGCAGGAAGGCGAGCGCGAGAAACTGGTGAAAATGGAAGAACGCCTGATGCAGCGCGTCATCGGACAACACGAAGCGATCGTCGCCGTTTCGAATGCCGTGCGGCGCGCGCGCGCCGGTTTGCAGGACGAGAATCGCCCGATCGGTTCGTTCATTTTTCTCGGCCCGACCGGCGTGGGCAAAACGGAGCTGTCGCGCGCGCTCGCGGAATTCCTCTTCGACGACGAGAACGCCATGATCCGCATCGACATGAGCGAATACATGGAGAAACACACCGTCGCGCGCTTGATCGGCGCGCCGCCCGGCTACGTCGGCTACGAGGAAGGCGGGCAACTGAGCGAAGCCGTCCGGCGCAAACCGTATTCCGTCATTCTCTTCGACGAGATCGAGAAAGCGCATCACGACGTTTTCAACGTCCTCCTGCAAGTGCTCGACGACGGCCGGATCACCGACGGCCAGGGGCGGACGGTCGATTTCAAAAACACCGTCATCATCATGACCTCGAACATCGGGTCGCAGTTCATCACCGAGGAAGCGTCGAGCGAAGGTCGGTCGCGACTGGTGCTGGACGCGTTGCGCCAGCATTTCCGGCCGGAGTTTTTGAATCGCGTTGACGAGATCATCATCTTCGACCGGCTGAATGAGGAGGACCTGAAAAAGATCGTCGAGATTCAACTGCGCCGCCTAACGAAGCGGCTCGAGAATCAAAAGATCAGGCTCGAATTGACCGATGCCGCCAAGGCGCGGATTGCGCGCGAGGGCTACGACCCAGTTTACGGCGCGCGGCCGCTGAAACGCGCGATCCAGAAAGAGATTCTCGATCCGCTTAGTCTCCAGATCCTCGAAGGAAAATTCCACGAGGGCCAGACGATCCGGGTCAACGAGGAAAAGGGGAAACTGGTCTTCGAAGCAAAGTGACGCATGAAGTGGCGCGAGATCGCCCCAGGCGTCGCGGTCATGCAGTATCCGCTGCGCGCGTTTGGCATCGATTTCCGCCGCTGCGTCACTCTGCTGCGGCTGGCCGATGGGCGCCTTGTCATTCATTCGAGCGCGCCGTTTACGGCGGAGGATGTCGCGGCGATTCAGCCATTTCGGGAATCCGTCCTGGCTGGTCGAAGCGACGCTAATGCACGACACATTCGCGCGCGCGGCTCGCGCGGTTTTCCCTGACATTCCGTATCTCGCCCCCGACGGTTTTGCAAAGCTCAGCGGAGTCCCGACCCAGCCGCTATCCCCGCCGCCAACCGCCTGGGCGGGCGAGATCGAGGTGCTCAAGGTCGACGGGCTGCGAAAAATCAACGAACACGCCTTCTTTCATCGTGCGTCGCGCACGCTCGTGCTCGCCGACTTGCTTTTCCATTTCCCTGCGGATTCGCGTGGCTGGTCCCGGTTTTTTGCCCAACGCATCATGCGTTTGCCACGGTTGTTTGGGATTAGCGCTTTCTTTCGGTTGATGATTCGCGACCGGGAGGCGTTTGCGCTTTCGATGAGAAAGATGTTGGAATGGGACTTCGAACAGATCGTCGTTGGGCACGGCGAAGCGATTCAAAACGATGCGAAAACGACTTTCGCGCAGGCCCTGCGCGATCGCGGTCTCAGAATAGACGGTTGAATTCAAACGCGGCCATGCGATTTCATGCACATGTTGAAACCAACCTTCGCCTTGATTGCTTCCGCGCTTCTCGCCACCAGCTCTGCTTTCGCCGGCGGCGCCTGCTGTGCCGACATCAGCCGGAAAAATGGAGTGCTCGAAATTTACGCGCAGCTGAATCTGTCACCTGAACAGAAGTCGAAACTCGACCGGCTTCCAAGCGCCGTTGCCAAAAAGACGGCTGCACGGAAGGAAAGCATGGAGAAGTTCTTCTCTTCAGCCAAAGAGGTCCTCTCGCCTGAACAATATGCGCAACTCAAGACCGAGTGCGCACAGATGCAGCATTCGGAAAAGAAGAGCTAGCAGGGCGCTGATCGCCTAACGCCAGAGCCAGGGCGTCAACTGTCGCTCCACGCTGGGCGTGAATTCGATCCGGCATGAATCCCCGGCCTCGATTCGCACCGTTGCGCCGCCGTCACTCGTCATCATGAGCGTGACCGGCTGCAAACCCGGCGAGGAAGCAAGGATCTCGCGCACGGTTCGCAATTCATCCGCCGCGATCCCCGCGGCAAAGCGCAAGGTGATCGGTGCGTCTTCGCGCACGCGCGCCGTGCCATTGGTCTCCGACCCATTCGTCGTTTCGCTCGGGACAACGGCTGCGCTCTCGCGGCGTCAGCACTTTCACTTTTTGCGCCGTCGCGCGGATGGTGTCGTCGCGCTTGTCGATCGTGCCCCGGATCGCGATGACGGTGCCGGGTTCGAGCGCGTGGGCAACGGTGACGTAGGTCTCGTTCCAAAGCACAACCTCGAGCGTGCCGGTCAGGTCCTCGAGGAAGACTACGGCAAAGGGTTTGCCCTCTTTCTTGGTGAACTTCCGGTCCACCTGCGCGATCGCCCCCGCGACGGTGAAAGTGGCGCGGTCGGCCAGTTCGCCTAACGACGCAGATCGCCTGGTATTTTCCGCTGGCGAAGAGCGGCGCGTAAGCGTCGAGCGGATGGCCCGTGACGTAGAATCCGAGCAATTCCTTTTCGAACGACAACGTCTCGCGGTCCGTCCACGGCGTGTAGGAATGCGCCGCGCGCGCAATCGGCGCCGGCGGCAGATCGCCGAAGAGCGAGACCTGTCCGGCCGCCCGATCGCGGTGCGAGGCAGCGGAGGCCGCCAGCGTCTCCTCGATGCAGGCGAAAAGCTCGGCGCGTTTGCGCTTGAGGAAATCAAAGGCACCGGCTTTGACCAGGCTCTCGATGATTTTGCGGTTGGCGAGGCGCGAATCGAGCCGGCTGCAAAAATCTTCCAGCGAGCTGAAGTCCCCTCCCCGCTCACGTTCCGCGATCGCGGAGGCCATGGCGCCTTCGCCGACATTCTTGATCGCGGCGAGTCCGTAACGGATGGCGGGGAGCACTTCAATGTGGGAGCGGCCTCTGCGCCGCGATCTTCGGTGACGCCATCGGGGCGCACAGGCCCCTCCCACGTTTCAGATATTTCCGGCGTGAATTTCAAGCTGCTCCGGTTCATGTCCGGCGGAAGAATCGGAATGCCCATTCGTTTGCACTCGCCGACGAAGACCGAAATCTTGTCGGTGTTGTTGATCTCGTTGCTTAACAAACCGGCCATGAATTCGACCGGATAATTCGCCTTGAGATAAGCCGTCTGGTAGCTGATGAGGCCATAGGCCGCGCTGTGGCTCTTGTTGAATCCATAGCCGGCGAATTTCTCGAGCAAATCGAAAATCGCGTTCGCCTTTTTCTCCGGAATCTTGTTTGTCGCGCGCGCAGCCCTCGATGAAATTGGCGCGCTCCTTCGCCATCTTTGCCTTGTCCTTCTTGCCCATCGCCCGCCGGAGCAGGTCGGACTGGCTTAACGAGTAACCCGCGAGCCGGTTCGCCGCCGCCATCACCTGCTCCTGGTAAATCATGACACCGTAGGTATCGGAGCAGATTTCCTCGAGCAGCGGGTGCTCGTATCTGATCTTCGTCAGGCCTTTCTTGCGCTTGATGTAGTCGCCAATCAGGTCCATCGGACCCGGACGATAGAGGGCGATCAGGGCCATGATGTCGTCGAGCTTTTGCACGTCCATTTGCTTCGAGACGCTGGTCATGCCGCCCGATTCCATTTGAAAAAGCCCGATCGTTTCGCCGCGGTTGTAGAGAGCGAAACTGGCCGCGTCATCGAGCGGGATATTCTTGAGCGAAAAATCCGGTGCGCGCTGGCGGATCAAAGTGAGCGTGTCCTCGATCACGGTGAGTGTCTTGAGGCCGAGGAAATCCATCTTCAGCATGCCGAGGTCATTCAGCGGACCCATCGCGTACTGACTGACGATGTCGTTGCCCTTCGAGTCGCGACAGAGCGGAACGTATTCCGACAGATCACGATCGCCGATCACGACGCCGGCGGCGTGGACGCCGGCGTTGCGCGAAAGGCCCTCAAGCAATTCGGCATATTCCCAGAGCTGGCGCGTCGCCGGTTCGGTCTCGATCGCTTTCTTGAGGTCCGGCGTTTTTTCTGCGGCGGCGGCGAGGGTGATATTCAACTCGTTAGGGATCATCTTTGCGATCCGGTCGCAGTCGCCGTAGCTCAAGCCCATCACGCGGCCAACGTCGCGCACCACGCTTTTCGCTTTCAGTTTGCCGAAGGTGATGATCTGCGAGACGCGGCGCTCGCCGTATTTTTGTCTCACATATTCGAGAACCTCGCCGCGGCGCGATTCGCAAAAATCGACGTCGATATCGGGCGGCGAAACGCGCTCGGGATTGAGGAAGCGCTCGAAGAGCAAGCCGAACTGCAGCGGATCGATGTCGGTAATCTCAAGGACGTAGGCGATGAGCGAACCGGCGGCCGAGCCACGCCCCGGCCCAACCGGAATGCCGCGCTGCTTGGCGAAGTGGATGAAATCCCAAACGATAAGGAAATAACTGACGAAGCCGGTCTTTTCGAGCACCTCGAGCTCTTTCGTTAGGCGAGCACGCAACTCGGCGTCGTTCGTCGCGCGTTCGCCGTAGCGTTTGCGCAGGCCCTCCTGACAAAGCTCGCGCAGGTATTGGCGCCGAGTCTTGCCGGCCGGCGGTTCGTATTCGGGAAATTTCGAGGTGCCGAACTCCAGCTTCAAGTCGCAGCGTTCGGCAATCGCGACCGTATTCGAAATCGCCTCCGGATGTTCCGGAAAGAGAGCGCGCATTTCGTCGGCGCTTTTGAAATAAAGTTCCGGGGTGTAACGCATTCGTTTCTCGTCGTGCACCATCTTGCCGGTGCCGATGCAGATCATGACGTCGTGCGCTTCGTGGTGGCTGCGCTCGAGAAAGTGCACGTCGTTGGCTGCGACAAGTCCGAGCCCAAATTCCTGCGCGATCTTCGGCAGGACGCGGTTGCATTTTCGCTGCGCCTCGAGGCCGTGATCGTGCAGCTCGAGAAAGAAATTTTCCGCCCCAAGGATGTCGCGAAAAGTCGCAGCGCTCGCGCGCGCCTTGTCGAGCTGATCGGCCTGGATGGCCATGTTGATCTCGCCCTTGAGACAGGCGCTCATCCCGATCAAACCCGCGGAGTGTGCGGCGAGCAGTTCCTTGTCGATCCGCGGCTTGTAATGCATGCCCTCGAGATGCGCGGTCGACATCAGCCTAACGAGGTTGCGATAACCTGTTTCATCGCGCGCCAGAAGAGTGAAATGATAAGCGGCGTCGCGCTGCGAATTCGGCCGGTCTTTGATCGAACCGGGAGCCATGTAGGCCTCGACGCCGATGATCGGTTTGATGCCGGCCTCCGTTGCGGCCTGATAAAATTCAATCGCTCCGTGCAGGTTGCCGTGGTCCGTGATCGCGACCGCCGGCATTTTCATTCCAACGGCTTTTTTCATCAGCTCCTTCATCCGCACCGCGCCATCGAGGAGCGAATACTCGGTGTGCAGGTGAAGATGAACGAAGGAGTCGGCCGGCATGCGCCGTCACTATAAACTCGGCGCCAGAAGCGGCAAGAAATCGGAACTCGCGGCCGCGTGAAAAACGCTCAGCATCCCGCGGTGATCAATCTTGCTGCCGGACTCCAAATCTGCCAGATCCAGACACAAGAGCGGCTCGACGCCGAGGCGTTATGCGGGCAATAGTATTGAACCAACCTACTGAAACTTCACACTGACAAAGGAAAGGAGCCAAACATGAAGCAGTTAGAAAGAGCAAAGATCGACGAGTTCAAAGCACATTTCCGGGGAGATGTGCTTCTTCCTGGCGACGCGAGCTACGATGAGGTGCGACAGATCTGGAACGCCATGATCGACCGCAGGCCCGCGCTGATCGCCCGTTGCGCGTCGGCCGATGATGTCGTGCAGGCCGTCAAGTTCGCGCGCAAGAACGACCTGCTCGTCTCGATCCGAGGAGGCGGACACAACATCGCGGGCAATGCCGTCTGCGACGACGGTCTCATGATCGACCTCTCGCTGATGAAGAGCGTCCAGGTCGACCCGAACGCCCGTCGGGCGACCGTCGAGCCCGGATGCACCCTCGCCGACTTCGACGCGGCCGCGCAGGCACACGGCCTCGCGACGCCCTTGGGCATCAACTCGACCACGGGCGTGGCCGGCCTGACGCTTGGCGGCGGCTTTGGCTGGCTGAGCCGGAAGTACGGCATGACCATCGACAACCTGCTTTCCGCTGAATGTCGTCACGGCGGATGGCAGCCAGGTGCGCGCCAGCGAAACGGAAAACGCCGACCTTTTCTGGGGACTGCGCGGTGGCGGCGGGAACTTCGGTATCGTCACCAGCTTCGAGTTCCAGCTCCATCCCGTCGGGCCGAACGTGCTGAGCGGGCTCATCGTCTTCCCGTTCGACCAGGCGAAGTCCGTGATCACGCAGTTCGCCCGTTTCACCGAGACGATGCCGGACGAACTCAACGTCTGGATGGTCACCCGCAAGGCGCCCCCATTGCCTTTCCTGTCCGAGGACGTCCACGGGAAAGAGATCGTCGCGCTCGCCTTGTGCTATGCGGGCGACCCCGCCGAGGGCGAGAAACTGATCGAGCCGCTGCGCGGGTTCGGCACGGCGCACGGCGAGCACGTCGGCGTGCAGCCGTATGTCGCCTGGCAGCAGGCCTTCGATCCGCTCCTGACGCGGGGTGCGCGCAACTACTGGAAGTCGCACAACTTCTCGCGGCTCAGCGACGGCGCGATCGACGCCATCATCGAATACGCCGGCAAGCTGCCGTCGCCGCATTGCGAGATCTTTGTCGGCACGATCGGCGGCCAGACGGCCCGCGTCGCGCCTGATGCGATGGCCTACTCGAGCCGGGATGCCAATTACGTCATGAATGTGCACGGTCGCTGGGAGTCGGCCGCCGAGGACGAGCGCTGCATCGCCTGGGCGCGCGAATTCTTCGCCAAGTCACAACCGTTCGCCAGCAGCGGCGCCTACATCAACTTCCTCACCGAAGACGAGACCGACCGCATCGCGTTCGCCTACGGTCCGGCCTACAACCGGCTGGTGGAGCTCAAGAAGAAATACGACCCGACGAATTTCTTCCGAATGAACCAGAACATCAAGCCGGTCTGAACGGATCGGGATCAAACTCCGGACCTAACGGGTCAGCGTGCGGACTAGTCCCGCGAAGAATACGAGGAAGAGGAGCGCCAGGACGAGCAGGCTCGCGTAAACGACAAAGTCCTGGCGACGTGCGCGGCGGGAGGCCTCCGCATAGGGAATGCGGGTAAACGAAACCATGGTGTAGAGCGGGAGGTAGAGGCCGGGAAGCAGGCCTTCGAGTGCATGGTCGAGTTTCTTCTTTGCCCGGAAGGTGCGCGAGGCGGTCTTGTCGCGCATCTCTATGAAATTGTGCACCGCGAGGTCGGCAAGGGCGTCGGCGTTTTCCTTGCGCCGAGAAAAATATTCGGCAAAGGCGCGCTTACGATCGTTAGGGAATTCGGCCAGGCATTCGTCGAAGACAACGCAATCTTCGAAGGCGGCGTTCATCCCCTGCCCGTAGAACGGGACGACGGCGTGGGCCGCGTCGCCGACGAGCGCGACCTTGTCGTCGTAATGCCAGGGCGCGCAACGGACGGTGACGAGTGAGCCGGTCGGATTCTCCCGGAAGTCGTCGAAGCAGCGCGGGCATGAGCGGGACGGCATCGGGAAATTCTTCGTCGAAGAAGCGGCGCACGTCGTCGTCGTTCGTGGTGGTGGCGAAGCTGCGCGGTCCGTCGAATTCCCAAAAGAGCGTGCAGGTAAAAGAGCCGTCGGGGTTCGGCAGCGCAATCATCATGAAACTCTTGCGCGGCCAGATGTGGAGGGCGTTTTTTTCCATCTGCCACGTGCCATCGGTTGCGGGCGGGATGGTGAGCTCCTTGTAACCGTGGGCGAGATAACTCTGGCTGTATTCGAAGCGGTCGAGCCGCTGCATGGAGCCGACGCACGGCGGAGAAGGCGCCATCGACACCGATGATTGCCTCGGCTCGCGCTTCGACCGGCTGGTCAGTCTCCAGTGTTGACCAATTGCGCGGCGGGCGCGTCGAGGTCGACATCAGTGCAGTGGTGGTTGAATTTTACCCGCACATTCGGATAACGCTGAGCCGCCTCGATGACGACGGTGTTGAGGGCGCCGCGGCCGATCGAGTTGATGTACTTGCTCGGGTCGCGATCGTAGGGAGAGAAATGGAGCGCACCGGATTTGTCATGGATCATGCGGCCGCGCATCGGGATGGCGTGCTGCAGGACTTCGTCAGCGAGGCCGAGCTGCTGGAGGGCATGGATACCGCGGGTGGAAAGGGCGAGATTAATCGAGCGGCCGCCAACGGTGTTGCCCGCTCGCGGGTCGGCCCGGCGTTCGTAGAGATCGATCTCAAAACCGCGCCGGCCGAGGAAGGTGGCAAGCAAGCCTCCCGCGAGGCCACTTCCGACAAGAACAAACTTGGGCACAATCGAGAATGAACTAATCAGGAGCCATGAATCGAGGGAAATCCGAGACAGACGGGAAAGCTACAAGGGCAACGGCGCGCAGCGATCAAGGCGCTTAACGTGGAGAGCGGGCTGGCGTTGCTCGACCTCCAGCCGTAATGGTAGAGCCGCTTCGGGGCAACTTTCGACTGGGCAGGCAAGTGATTGGCCCCGCAAACGAACCAATGGCATCATCGCTGCTGAAATGATCGGTGAATCGCCATGAATCCGCAGCCCGAACCAGAGTCGAACGAGCCCGGCGACAACACGTTTGAATTGAAAGCCATCCTCGTGGTGGATGACGACCAGCAGCTGGCGTCGGCCCTGCAGTGGATCCTGGCGGACGCGAATTTTCTGGTCGACGTCGCTTTCGACGGCGAGGAGGCGATCCTCAAGGTGACGGCGCACGAATACGACGCGGTCATTTGCGATTTGAAGATGCCGCAAGCTGCGAGGTGACGAGTTTTATCTCGAAGGCGCGGGAGCTGCGGCCGGCGCTCTCGGACCGCTTCATTTTCATCACTGGCTACGCGACCGATCCGGTGCTCAGATCCTTCCTCGTGGAAAATGAGGTGAAGTTCCTGGTCAAGCCCTTCCCGATTAAAGGGCTGATTTCCTGTGTCGAGGAGTTATCCGGCTGATCCGGATGTCGTTGCCCTCTTGCAGGCTAGGACCGCGCGGATTCCGACGCATAAGTGCGCACCGGAAGGAGGTCGGCCAGATCAGTGGTGCTCGCGAGAATCTGCGCGAAGCGCCAGACCTCGTGAAAAGTGTTGTAGAGCGGCGTCGGCGCGACGCGGATGACGTTCGGCTCGCGAAAATCGCTCTTCACGCCCGCGGCTTCGAGTTTCTCGAACAACTCTTTCGGATGTTCGTGGACGAGAATGGAGAGCTGGGCGCCACGTTCGTTAGGCTGCACGCGGGGTGATGACGGTGAAAAGCCGCGATGGCGCGCGGTCGAGCAGGAATTCGAGGTAGCCGTCAGGCGGAGCGATTTCGCGCGGAGCGCGTCCATGCCGCCGGCTTCATCGAAGATCGCAAACGAGGTGCGGAGCGGCGCCATCGCGAGGATGGGCGGATTGCTCAACTGCCAGGAGTCGGCCGACGGCACCGGCACGAACTCCGGCTCGAGCTGCATGCGAAAGCGCGTCGCCGGATCGTTCCCCCACCAGCCGGCGAGACGCGGCAGGTCGCGGTTGGTCGCGTGCCGCTCGTGCACGAACGCGCCGGCGACCGCGCCCGGGCCGGAGTTGAGATATTTGTAGGAACACCAGACCGCGAAATCGACGTTCCAATCGTGCAGCGCGAGCGGGACGTTGCCGGCCGCGTGGGCAAGATCGATCCCCACAATGCAGCCCCGCTTCTGGGCGGATGCGGTGATTTTCGCGATGTCGAAGAGCTGGCCGGTGAAAAAATTCACCCCGGCAAAAAGAACGAGCGCGATCTCATCGCCATGCTTTTCGAGCAACGCTTCGATGTCTTCCTGCCGGATCGCGTATTCCCCTTCCCGCGGCCGCGCGAGCAGGAGCGACTCGTTAGGGTCGAAGCCGTGATGAGCGATCTGCGACTTGATCGCGTAGGTGTCGGAAGGGAAGGCCGGGTCTTCCATCAGGATCCTGCTGCGGGCTTTGGTCGGGCGGTAGAACGTCGCCATCAGCAGATGAAGGTTCACCGTCAGGCTGTTCATGCAGACGACTTCGTTAGGCTGCGCGCCCACCAGCCGCGCGACCGGTTCGCGCAGGGTCTCGTGATAGGAATACCAGGGGGTCGCGGCATCGAAGTGTCCGTCCACGCCCAGCCGCGCCCAGTCGTCCAGCTCCTGGTCGACGATCTTCCGCGTCGCTTTCGGCATCAGGCCTAACGAATTGCCGACAAAGTAAATGAGCGGCTGGCCATCGGCGCCGACCGGAATGTGGAACCGATCGCGGAAGAGGCGGAGCGAATCCTCGCGATCCTGTTGCCGGGCAAAATCTTCGTCGGCGGAGAAGGAATCTGGCATGGTAAGTTTTTGAAAGTGGCCAAGCAGACGAGCTAACCCGGTGCTTCTGAAGTCAGCGAGCTACCATGGATTGCCTCCAGCCGGCCAAGCGGATCTTTCCACGTGCCGCTGGCCGCGAACCCGCGCCCGAACCTTGCGAATTCCGGGGTGACCCAGCCCATCTCGATAAAGGCCTCGAAGATGGTGCGATCGATTTCCGGCGCAAAAAAACTGCGCACGATCCAGTGCATCGCGCGCCAATGATCGTCCGCCACGAGGTCAGCCTTCCGGGCAAAGAACATCTCCTGAAGCTGCTCGACGTAGGCTCGAACGCGGAAGACCAGGTCCCAGTTTCCATCGAGCAGGGTCAGCGTCTTTTCGAGCGGAGTTCCGATGGTGGGCGGTGCCCATTCTTTTCGGAAATGAACGGCCCAATCCTGGCGCGCCGCGATCGCATCTTTCATCAAGGCGTGACTCGTCTCGAAGTGTTGCGCTCGTCGGGTTTCTTCTGTTTGCCGTTGCATTTCCTCCACCTGGCGGCGCTGTGCGTGGGCCTGGGAACGCGCGTAGATAAGCGAGATGGTGGCGAGAATCGCGCCCGTCACTCCGGTCAAAATGCCTGCATCGAGATTCATCGCCTGGAAGCCATGATCGAATGAATCAAGAACGCAGGAAAGCAGGAAAAAAGCACTCCGCGAGACGGCGCCTACGACTTGTCAGGCGGCGGCTGCATGAATTCGATCGTGGTGCCGTCGGGATCGCGCACATAGACGACACGCTTCCCGGTGTTCGGGCCGCGCTGCAGGGTCTGCGGGTTGCCTGCTGCTTTCCAACCCGCGGCAGCGACCCGCTCCAGAACGGCGTCGAGGTTATCGACCACGAAGGCGACGTGGACCGACCCGACGTCGCAGGGTCGCGGACGAAAATGTTGCCGCTCGAGCGGCGCCAAGTATTCGAGCAACTCGATTTTGTGCCCATAACCTTTCAGCACCGCGATGGAAATTTCCGCGCCGGAAACGCCGGTGATTTCACTCGCCAGAGAGCCAGTCTGGTGCGGTTGATGAGAAAGCTCGAAGCCGAGGACGTCGCGCCAGAAGGCGAGCGACCGCTCGAGGTTTGCAACCGTGATGCCAGTGTGATCGGCAGCGATGATTTGAAAGGACTCGAGTGCTCACGTCGCTAACGCATCGCTTAAATCGTCCTCGATTCGATTTCAACTGCAGTCACCCTGCGGAGCGACGGAAGTGCTCGCTTCGTGGCTCAATTTTCGATGTGATTTTTTCGGACGTGCCCGCGAATCACCTTCACAACAAGAATTCAGAATGCACGCCGAGATGGACGCCTTTTCCACTACCATGACCGCTGTTCCCGACAAGGAGTTGTTCCTCGGACCTTCTCGAGCAACATGCCGGCATCATCCGGAAGGTCGCGTTCGGTTACACGAGCACGTTTGCCGATCGCGAGGATCTGACCCAGGAGATCACGCTCCAGCTCTGGCGGGCCTACCCGCGTTACGCATCCGATCGGCCGTTCTCGACCTGGATGTATCGCATCGCACTCAACGTCGCGATCTCGTTCCTGCGCCGCCACAGCCATCCGGTGCGGCAGACCGTGTCGCTCGAGGAACACGAATTCGCAGATGAAACCGCCCAGGCCGCCGGGAGCGACGAGCGCCTCCCGCTCCTGCAGCAGGTCATCGCTTCACTCGCGCCGCTCGACCGCGGCCTGATGCTTTTATACCTCGAAGATCATAGCTACCGCGAGATCGCCGCGGTCCTCGGTATCACCGAGACAAATGTTGCGACCAAACTCAACCGCCTCAAACAGCGTGTCCGCGAGGAGATGCTGAAACTCAACCGCCTAAACTCATGACCTATTCCGAACTCGACGATCTCAAATCAGCCTGGCAAATGCTCAACCGCAACCTGGAGCGCCAACACTCTCTCGCCCTGCACCAATTTCGGGAGAAAAAACTCAATCGCTTCCGGGCCGGCTTCCGCCCGCTTGTCATCGGGCAAATCATTCAAATCATCTGCGGCGGACTCCTTGCCCTCGTCGCCGGAAGCTTTTGGTTCGACCACCTCGGCGTTGTCCACCTGATGATCTACGGCTTCTCGGTCCATCTCTACGGAATCATGCTGATCGTCTTCGCGGCGCGCGACCTGTTCCTGGTCAAGCAGTTCGACTATGCCGCGCCGGTACTCGTGCTCCAAAAGCAGATCGCCGATCTGCGCAATTGGCATCAGCGAGCAGGCCTCTGGTTTGGCGTTACCGGCTGCTTCATTTGGATTCCGCTGCTGCTCATGATTTTCTACGGGTTGGGCGCCGATGTCTGGCAGCGGAATCCGCAGGTCGTCGGCTGGTTTTTCGTGAGCGCTCTGATTTGCCTCGGGGTCCTCTGCGCGATCGTCGCCTGGTCGCGCCGGCCTGGCAGGGAGAAGTTCGCCAGGAATCTCGAAGACAGCTCGGCTGGTCGCAGTGTGAAACGCGCCCAATCGATGCTCGATGAGATCGCGCAATTCGAAGCGCGAGTGAAGGCAATGATTTTGCCTAACGAATTGCAGTACGCGCCAGATCGGACGATGGAATTTAGGAGACTGTCATTGAGCGCGCGCACCTGCTGTCCTGTTTTGGAGCTTCGCCAGTACACCCTACGGCCGGGCCATGCGCGAGGTGCTGATCGAGCTTTTCGAACGGGAATTTGTCGAGAGCCAGGAAGCGCTCGGCATCACGCTCGTCGGGCAGTTTCGCGACTTGGATAATCCGGATCGCTTTGTCTGGCTCCGCGGTTTTGCCGACATGACGACGCGCGCGCGAGCCTTGGAGGATTTTTATGGCGGGCCGGTTTGGAAGGCCCATCGCGAAGCGGCCAACGAGACGATGATCGACTCCGACAACGTCCTGCTCTTGCGGCCCGCGCGACCGGCCTCCGGGTTTTCGCTCGAGAACGCCGAACGCCAAGCACCGGGAGCCAGGGAGAATCCGCGAGGACTGGTAGTGGCCACGCATTTACCATCTCAAGGACGGGACCGAACACGACGTGGTGGATTTTTTCGAACGCGCGATTCAATCGGAAATAACCAAAGCCGGCGCGTCCATTGCCGCGTATTTCATCACTGAGAATCATCCGAACACTTTTCCGGCGTTGCCGGTGCGCGAAGGCGCAAATGTCTTGGTCTGGTTCTCAGTTTTTCGCGGATGAAATGGCCTACGAGCGGCACGCGGCGACTCTCGCGGATTCGATCCAGTGGAAGAATAAGATCGCCGGGGAGCTTACTGCTCGGCTGAAAAAGCAGCCGGAAATCTTGCGACTCCTGCCGACACCGCGCTCGCGATTACACGCCTGACCCAATGTGGGAGGGGCCTTTGCGCCCCGATGATCGCGACACAGGGGAGCGGGGCACAAAGGCCCCTCCCACATTACTTCGCGGCCGCGATTACCTTGAGCTCGATCGCAATCGGGGTCGGTAACGCACCAACCTCGACTGTTGTCCGGGTCGGATTCGGCTTGCCCGGCCCGGCAAAGTATTCCGGATAAATGCGGTTAAAGATCGCGAAGTCCTTCTTCATGTTGGTTAAGTAGACGGTAACATCGACGATGTCATTCCAAGTCGCGCCCGCATCCTCCAGAACAAGGCGCACGTTTTCGAAAACGGCGTGACACTGTTTTTCGATGTCGTAACTCACGATGTTGCGCTCGGCATCGAGCGTCACGCCAGGGATTTCCTTGCTCCCGCGCACGCGCGGCCCGATCCCGGAAAGAAAGAGAAGATCGCCCACCCTTTTGGCGTGCGGGAACGCGCCGACGGGCTCAGCAGCGCGCGAGCTTTCAAACGATTGGCTCATAGATGGGAAAGCGAGGTCGGGGATTAGAGTGACACACTTGGATACGCTCAACAATCAACCGCTTCAGAAAACAGCGACTGTTCAAATGTTGTCAGCGCGGACGATCTAATTTAGGGGGACACACCAGTAATGACCCTCTTTACCTGACCACCGTCCTCCGACTTCATCCCAATCTTCGAAGACAAGTGCGTTCCCAAGCTGGAGCTTGGGAACGAGGGAGAATGATTGTCGAAGAGATGAAGCGTTTTCTGATTCAGCGAATTCGGACGAGCGCTACCCCGATCTCGAACTGACGGGTGAATCAGATGGCAAGCGGAGCGCTCGCCCTACAATGCAAACACCAGAGATCATAAACCCCCATGAAGGGGGCATGATCCCTATTGCGCCGGTGTGAGCAGAAAAGCGTGCGTCTGACCATGCAGCGTGCCGTAGCCCGCGATCTGCCCCGCATCGTTGATCCCTGCGCCTTCCTCTAACACCCATCCTGTTCCCGCCGGGATCATCTTGTTCAAGTCCTGCATCGTCCCGCCATTGGTAGAGATAAAGGCGTGGTAGGAGCCGTTTCGAATCGTCGAAAGACCCACCACTGTGCCGCTGTTATTGATCGCCGACCCGTAGGAACTCGATCCGCCGAGCGCACCCAGGTCAACCATCTGCCCGCTGGTGTAGCGGAAGGCATGGGCCGTTCGGTTGCGTTTCGTATATGCCTGCCCCGTGATCTGATTCTGGTCGTTAATCGCATAGGCGATGCTCCAGGAGCCGCCCAGCGTGCCGAGCGCGGTCATCGTCCCGGCTTGATAGGTGAAGCCGAGAAAGTTACCGGCTGCGTTGTAGGAATAGCCTACGATCACTCCCAGGTTGTTGATACCATAGGCCGTGCTGGTCGCGCCACCGAGCGTGCCGAGGTCCGTCATCGTTCCATTACTGTAAAGGAAGGCGTGCTGATCCCCGGAGCTCAGCGCTGACGTGCCCACCACCTGTCCGGAATCGTTCAGGGCATAGGCCACGCTGTAATCGGCGCCGAGGGTTCCAAGATTGATCATTTGCCCGGTCGCGTAGAAGAACGCGCGATACGACCCAGTCGAAAGGGTCGAGTAACCGGCGATCTGCCCGGAGACGTTGATGCCCCGGGCCTGCCCGTATTCCCCACCCAGCGTCCCAATCGAACTCAGCGTCCCGTTGCTATAGAGAAAAGCCGGATCGGTCATGGAAGACGACGAAGCGCTGGATTGTCCCGCCACCTGTCCGTTCGCATTTATGCAGAAAGCCTGGCTGTAGCTGCCGCGGCTGTTTGTGCCCAGTGTGCCGAGGTCCGTGACCGTATAGGTCTGCGCCGCCGCCGGCAACGCAGCCAAAAGTAATACCGCAAAACAAGGCGCAACCCGCCGGAAATAGTTCCCTTCCGCGAAGAGGGTAGAAATCATCTGAGTATTCCTTTCTTGTTGACGTGAACCGCAGTCCGGATTTCGGATCTGACCTGTGAGCCTATGACCATTCCAAGTTAAGGAAAGCTCCGCTCATAAGGGTTTTCGTAACGGAATCGTTACGCAACCCGGATGGCTGCGGTAAGCGCCCGCCGAGGCGGGGTCAACCCGATGATGCAAATACAGCGCTAATGACCGCCGGCGGCAGCACGGTCACCCTCTTTGAGGGCCTCTGCCTCGGTCATATATTTGCCCTGCTTCGTCTTGCCGTAGTAGTATGAACCTTCCCGGTGAAACACGTGGGACTCCGTGTTCACCCACACCAGGCCGCCACCGCCTCCCGGCGCCGGCGCCACATTGGTCGTTGCACTTGGCGCGTTTTTCGCCGGCATTGGACTTTGGGGTGCAGCGGCGGCCGGCGTTGGTTTGGGCTTGAAGAAAGTACCGAGAATGCTCGGCTTGGGAGTCGCCGAAGCCACTGGGGCAGGCATCGCGGGGGCAGGCGTGGCTTGCATGGGCGCAGTAGCTTCCGCGGTCTTTTTGCGGCTGTGGCTCTTTGCCGGGGACGCCGACGGCGCCGCTGGCGCGCTCGCGGCGGTAGCTTCGGGCTGCGCTCCGGTTGCGGCTGACTCCGTCTTCTTGGAAGCGCGGTGTTTTGACGGCGAGGCTGCTTCAGCAGGTGTGGCTGCTGTCGGCTCCGCTCCAGTTACTGCCGGCTCTGCTTTCTTGTGACTACTGCGTTTTGACGGCGAGGACGCTTCCGTCGGCGTTGCGCTGGAGGCGTCGGCTGGCGTCGGTGAAGCCTTTGCCTTATGAGTGCGATGTTTGGCCGGAGAAGGCGAAGCCTCCGGCGCCGGAGTTTGAGCTGAAACCAAGGGAGCCCCGGCGAAGGCGACCAGAGCGGCAAGAACCACGAATTGAAGGCGCATAATGCTCACTTTAGGAACGAGTTCGCAAGGAGTCAAGATCGCTCGTCAGATGGCCCTTTGAGTTTCTGTTGTTAGACATAAACAGGTTAGAAACCATCTTATAAATACGACGTAGGGCATGTCATCCCGAGCGGAGCGAGGGACCTCACAAGCGATGTCCAGGGTAGCAAGCGAGGTTCTTCGCTCCGCTCAGAAAGACAACGCCTAAATATGACATGATCCGAACGAGGTTGCTCCTCTTAAATCGGGCCGAATGGCACAAGCATCGGCACGCGGCGGCGGTAGGCATCGTAGGCCTCCGCGCCAAGTTGTTCGCGCAGGAAGCCTTCTTCGAGTCGCGCTTTCACCCAGAAGCCGAACGCGGCCAGTAATGCGCCCCCGATCGCTATCAGCGTTCCCTTAACGATTGCGAGCGCGATCGCCGCCAGGATGATCCCGGTGTAGATCGGATGACGCACGATGCCATACGGTCCGGTATCGACAATCCGGTGATCGGCTTTTCTGGTCACAAAGGCGGACCAGAGCTGACCCAGATGAATTCGCGCCCACCAGGCAAAGCCAAAGCCCGCAGCGCAAAGCAGAACCATCGCCCAGGTCGCGCTGGTCGGAAGAGTCCAGAGTCGCAACGGCCCGTGATACCGGTTAGTCCGCACCGCGAAAAGCAAAATGAAACCAGCAATGGTCAATAAGCGATAAGGCAGTTGTTGTGCGATGCTCGCCCGCGACTGAGCGCGGCTCGACCAGCCGGCAGCCAGAAACCACGACACAGCCCATATGGTCCAGATGGCATAACAGGCACGTTCGGGATCGATCACGAATCTCCCAGTCATTCTTGCAAATACTTTGCACCGTTCCAGCGCGGATCAAGGCGGGCAATAAGGCTCCTGAATTTTGATTCTTTTCCATCTTCTTTCTATTTCCTATTTTCAAATCCAGGTCTGGACCTCAATGTCGGCTGCGTTACGCTACTTTCTCCTGTCTAATAACTCTTATGGAACCAGGTGAAGCGCTCGGGACGACGGTACAGGTGGCGGTGACGTTAGCGGGCTTTGCCGGCGTGGTGGTGGTCTTTCGCACCGAGTCGGTCCATCGGTGGTCACCGGTCGATAAGTTTCGGCTTCGGTTGTTGCTCGGGAATTCGGTGATCCCCCTCACCTTTTGCCTCTTCGGCTTGCTCTTGCTTGCCTTTAACCCGCCGCCGGCGGGGATTTGGCGTTGGGGGAGTGGGTTTGCCGCCTTCGTGCTCTTCCCCTACGGCGTGCTCATGGGACGTTCGGCGCGCAGCATCTCGCCGGGTCAATTCCCGTCGGATCCCACCACGAGGTTGATATTCTATCCGCTTTTGCTATCGGCCTGGGCATTTAGCTTCCTTCAGCTTTATAACCTGTTTTTCCTCGGCGCCTTCTGGCCTTTCTTTGGTGTGATTGTCTTTCAGCTGTTTGCCGCCGTGATCCAATTTGTGCGCCTGATCCTGTTGCCGCACCAAAGCAACTGACTGAGTCCCAGATTTGCTGAATTCCTGCTTCGGAAGCTCGGCCTCGCACTGAAGGCTTTTGCGAGCCAGTAATCAAAGGATCAAAGAGCCTTCGGATGACATCCGTGACTCATTTATATCGATTCCGGCCGAACGCCAAACTACCCAGTGAATTTGGAAGCAGGTTGTCCGCCCTATTCAGTCAGGTGACAAGGTGATCCACGGCTGTGCGCAGTTCGGTCAGATCAAATGGTTTTGGGAAGATCGCCTGCACGTTCAGCCGCTCGTAGGCTTCGCGGACTTCCGATGAAACGTTGGCCGACAAAACGATGATGTCGCCGGGAATGCCACGCTTTCTGATCGCGTCGACTAATTCCACCCCGGTGAAGTTCGGCATTTTTTGATCGACGATAATCAGGTCGTAGGGATCCGAATGAGCATCGAGCATGGCGAGCGCGGCTGGGCCGCTTTCCGCGCTGGACACTTCATAGCGCGGCCGTGCAAAGACATACTTCAAGGAAATCGCAACGGATGGCTCGTTATCGACCGCCAGGATCCTAAAGGGTGCACCCATTACCCCTACGAAAGGAGCAGCGTCCGTACCGGCAACGGGCCGAGAACCCGCCAACCAATTTATCGAACGCCGCACGGATGGAGGCGGCTTGGCTTGAAACTCGCGCGCGGCGGCTCTTGAGCCGTGTTACGCATGAGCGAAGAGTCTCGGCAAGACATTGCCGACGAAATCGACCAGGAAATGGCCGATCATGTTTGCGACAAGGTCGCGCCGCCAGAGGTAGGAAGCCGACAGGATGGCGCCGAGGGCAAGGGCGATGACGATGTTGGCCCAGCCACCAGTCCAGTGGGCGACAGCGAATATGGCCAGGGGAAGCGCAGCCGCCAGATAACGATTCAATCCCAGGGCCTGCAATCGCTCAATGGCATAGCCGCGGTAAAAGAGTTCTTCGACCACGCCGGCGCGCACGACGATGAGCGACAACCAACCACAGCGGCAGCCCCTCCATGAACGACCCGCCGGGGCCGCCGTTAAAGTGCGTTAGCGCGGCGAGGCCGCCTCCCACGACGCCGCAGATCAGCGTCAGAGCCAGTCCCCAGAGCAGCGATTTCTGCCAGCTCGACGTCCCAAGGCCGATCGATGTGAGAGGCAGGCGCTCGCCCCGTTTGACGATGACCAGTAGAACGAGAGCGCACACCCAAATGAGCGACTCCTTCCAAACTGTGCCGGTGAAATTACGGATCGGCCAGATGAACGATCCGATCTGCCTGATAATCAACAGTCCAAACAGGGCGACGAAAAGGCCGGCGTAGGTATTGAGTGAAATTCTTCGCTGCCGGGGCAGACCTGACGTTCATGGTGTCCAAGTAGGATGCGGTGAAGGGGCGATTTGGATTCGACTACTCCACTCCATGCGGCGAAAAGGAGCAGGGTCTGAAGATGAGTGGCGGGTGTCAATTGGAGGACAATATTCCGTTGATCCTGTTCCGATCCTTTCTCCTCGATTGTTGCATCCGCTGCGCGGCGGCAGACGCAATATGTCTGAAAGTTCCCGCCTGATCGGAATTTTTCTGGTCACGGGGAATTTTCCAGGCAGGATCCAATCTCACTCTCGCATGTCGCAATGTCGGCGCCCAATCCAGCGTTTTCCCGCAATCTTTTATCCGGTCGGCCCCGATTGTTTTCGGGGAACTGCCGTGTCCGGATAAGAAACCGAAACAGAAAGAAAAACATGAAATCGAAAACACTCCTCGCCGGCGCTGCGATTGCCGGACTCATGAGCGGTTCATTCGCCGTCCAGGCGCATGCCGCCAACACATCCACCAAAGCCGGTGTCTCGCTCAGTCAAATGAGCCACAAGAAGGACGTTCACTCCTGCAAAGGCGAGAACTCCTGTAAAGGCAAGGGCGGTTGCAAAACCGGCGACAACGGCTGCAAAGGCAAGAATTCCTGCAAAGGAAAAGGCGGCTGTGCCACCGACGGCAGCCATCCAGCTGAAAGCCCGGCGCACTAAGACGAACGCTTTCGCGCTGATTAGCGCGAACTGCGGAGAGTCGGAGTTCCATCCTCCGATTCTCTTTCTTTGCGGTCTCTTTTTTCTGTCCGCAAATCCGTTTATCAATTTCGGCAAATACGGCGTCGGCATTGGTCTGCAGTGCCGCATTAACGGCACATTCTCGGAAAGAAGCCGGTCGTCGATTGGTTCGAGATCATCTCGAAAAATTTCATGACCGATCGCGGCCGCTCGGTCCAGTTACTCGAGCAAGACCGGGTCGTGCAACACGGCGTGGCGATGTATTTCGGTCGGCCGACCGGCTCGACGGGCGGCTGCCTCGACCCGGCTCGCTAAGGGAAGAAGATCAGGTAAACAAGAACGCCTAGCACTACTAGCCCACCGATGAATTGCGCCACGAGTTTCGCGTCAAACGGCCTGAGGGACGTCGCTGCGACGAAGGAGGGAGGGCAATGACGGCAGTGATTCCCAAGGGTGGAAAGTGCGTAACCGCAGATGGGGCAGGATTCCAATGGCACCTGACACTCTCGCAGAATCGGACCCAATAGCGAGGCAGAAGAGTGCTCTCTACGACCATCCAAATCAGGCGACGAATTCAAAAGGCGAGTTCTTGTTTCTCGAACAGAAATCCACTCGATTGAGCCGCGCAGTGCGAACGTGAAATCGCAGAGGCTGCGAAATAGCTTGGAACTGGCTGAGGACGGGCGAGTGTTGGCGCGTTATGGGAAACAGCCAAGGCAGAGACAACGTGAAGAAGCGCGCAGCGCGGCGCAAGAAGACGGAGCGACTCGCAGCCGCAAAAGCAAAAAAGAAAACGGCGGCAAAGTAGCGCGCCAAGTCACTCTTGTGACATCCGCGTCGTGATGCGAAAGAAAGTTCCAGAGGGCGCCCGGCGCGCCAGGCTTTTGGTGCTGGTGGACGAATCGAATGTCGGCAGCTCGGTGCGGACCGCGGGACGCGGACTCGATTGGTTAAGGCTGCGCGAGTTTCTCGCGGGACCGGACTCCGGGCGAGACCTGATCGAGATGGTGGTATATGCGGGGTTACCGCCGGCGATCCCACTCTGGCAGGACGAGCGCGACAAGAAGAACAAGTTTATCCACTGGCTGCGCTCCAATGGGTTCATGGTGGTGACCAAGGATGGGGCGCCGGCTGAAGAAGGCCATTATAAGGCAAACGTCGATGTAATGATGGCGATCGACGCGCTCGAGCTATCGGTCGAGATGCAGCCCGATGTGGTGATTCTTGTAACCGGGGATGCTGATTTCGCCTATCTCGCAACGAAGTTGCGCCGGCACGGGATTCGCGTGGAGGTGGCTTCAGTGATGCAAAATCTCGGCGGCGTTCTGAGGGCGGCCGCCAACGCGGTAATCGATCTCGCGCCTTTGTTCCGGACTTTTGAGTTAGTGGCGGTGGCCGAAACCCCTGCGCCGCGCGAGACACGACGAAAGCGCTGAAGGCAGCTTTGCGGGAACAAGCGGCGCAGGATTCAAAAGGTGAGCGCGGAGGTGCGGGATCGGCCTGCGCTGCTGGTTTCGATAGAGTGATCGTCGATGGCCACGCTCCTCCGGGCGGCGAATCAAAGAACAATCGTTGCCTAACGAACAAATGTGCGCGTGCTATTGCAGGTTGTAGGCGGCGATCAGGGCTATCCAGTAACGTCGTACTCTCCGCCTACAATTCTTTGATAACAAAAAAGATCCGGCAAATCGCACATTATCTTGCCGGCGGTCGACGTCTGGTCACGCGCTTCGCCGAGCGAAGCGTTTACATGGCCAGGGCCATCGTGAAGCCGGCGATCAACTCGCCGCCAGGCGCGATCCGTTGGATGCCGTCCTTGTCTTCGAAGGCGCGCTGTTCATGGCGGTCGGTCAGACCCCAGCACGGCTCAATGCACAGAAAGGGACCGCCGTCGGACCATAGCGTGAGATATGGGACCTGGGCAAGATCGAGGGTGACACTTCGACCGCTCGGTCGATCGCGGTAGACTAAAGTGCGATCCGGCACGTCGATGAATTCGAGAATATAAGAGCCGGGAAGAGCTGCGCGCTCCAAGGTCATCTCGCCACCGGGGTGATCGATCGTCGCGGTCTCGCCGGTTAGATAATTCCCAGGCGAAAACCAGCGAAGGTAGCGGCCAGCCGGCATCTCGAGCTCGAAGGTGTCGAAACCGTCGGCGGCAAAGCCGGGGTGCAAACCGAACTCGAGATGTGCGGTCAGTTCGGGCTCCTGATTGTGGAAATGGAAACGCACCTCCAGTTCTTCACCGCGCAAGGTGTAGGTAAGCGCAAGCGAGACTTTGAGCGGGTATTCGTCCGGTGCGATTTCGTTAGGCGCGATGTTGTAGGTGAGCGACGCGTCCTCGCCGGCGCCAAGGTCCGCTCTCACCTCCGTAAACAGCTTGTGGCGCAGGAAACTGTGGGTTCCGCCTCGAATCTCGCGTCCGCGGTAAAGACTGCGCTCGTCCTTTAGCCGATGCAGGAAGTAACCCATGACCGTGGCGTGATTCCCCCACCCGCTCGCGGGTTTGTCGATTTCGTTGTCGCGGTAAAGGAAACCGATCCAATTCCCGTTCGCGTCGCGCCGGGCGAGACTAACGAGTTCCGCACCAAGCCGCGAGACGATGATGCGCAAGCCGTGCTCTTCGTCCGTCAGGAGGTCGAGCAAGCACTCGTCACGGACTTCTTCGCAATGCGAAAATTTCATCCCCGGTTAGGGGAACAGGCCGCGATCGTGCTTTGCCTTCATGACACGCTCGACGCCGATCGCCATCGCGGCGGTCCGATGCGAGACTTTGTGCTCTCTTCGCGCGCCGGATCATTCGTGAAAAAGAGCTCTCGAGGATGCGGAAAAGTTTGTCGGTCACTTCCGTCTCTGTCCAGAGGAAGGCCTGCAGGCCTTGCACCCATTCGAAGTAGGAAACAATCACACCGCCGGCGTTGCAAAGAATATCGGGGATCACGAAGACTTCGTCCCAGCGCTTGTTCAGGTGCAGGTCCGCTTCCGGGCTGGTCGGTCCGTTGGCGCCCTCGGCCAGGATGCGGCACTTGATCTTGTCAGCGTTTTTTTCCGTAATCACGCGATCGATCGCGCAAGGTGCGAGGACGTCACATTCCATCTCGAGCATCTCATTTGGGTCGATCCGATCGCCCTGATCGAAGGCACGCAGGTTGCCCTTTTTCTGAACATGGAGGTCGGCGGCCTTCACGTCGATGCCCTTGGGATTATAGAGCGCGACCGTATGATCGCTAATCGCCGACCACTTTCACCCCGGTTTTCAAGCCTAACGAAAGCGCAGCGACCGAGCCGACATTGCCGAAACCCTGGATGATCGCAGTCGATTTTTCCGGCTTCATCTTCAGCATGTCCATCGCACGCTCGATGAGGTAAACGACCCCGCGGCCGGTCGATTCACGACGGCCTGCGGTGCCGCCTATCGAGACCGGCTTGCCGGTGACGATTTCGTTTACCGAGTAGCCCTGATAAACCGAATAGGTATCCATAAACCAGGCCATCACCTGTTCGTTAGTCCCCATGTCCGGACCCATGATGTCGGTTTTCGGGCCGACAAACGGGATCATTTCCTGCATGTAACGTCGGGAGACCGCCTCGAGTTCCCGATGGGAAAGCTTGGTCGGATCGCAGGCCACACCGCCTTTCGCTCCGCCGTAAGGGAGATCGTTGAGCGCGCATTTCCAGCTCATCCACATGGCAAGCGCGGCGGTCTCGCCCATCGAGAGATTGGGGGCGAAACGCGTGCCGCCCTTGGTCGGGCCGAGTGTGAGGTGATGCTGCACTCGGTAGCCTTGGAAGGTTTGCGTGCTGCCGTCGTCCATGTGCACCGGCAGCGTCACGGCCATCGCGCGCTTCGGATACATCAGCCGGTCTCGATCCTTTTGGTCAATGTTCAGGTAATCGGCGATGACCTGAAACTGGTCGCAGGCCATCTGAAAGACTTCGTCGTCGTATATCATAAAGGCGGAGCCGACACAGTAGAGCACGCCGGCAATTGGTGCTGTTGGTTTTTCCGCTGCAACCTGTGGGTCGTCAAATGCAAATCGCAAGCGAGCGCGGACACCCCGCCTTGGTTGCCGCGCCTCGCGGTAACGAACTTTGAAGTCCCATCCGTGTTTCACGATTTGAGAACGGCATCCGCCGCAGGCGGAGCGTTCTTCCAGAAGAACAATTGGCAGCCGGGGCACGTTGCCTTAATCTCCGCGAGCAAACATGGCGGAGCTTGATCCTGAAACGCGGCTGGAGACGATTGCGGTCCACGCTGGCCGAGGGGTCGATCCTGCCACCGGCGCTGTCGCGCCGCCGATTTATCTTTCGACGACCTTTGAACGAGCCGTGGATGGAAGTTTTCCGACCGGCTTCAATTACACGCGCTCCAATAATCCGAATCGTGCGGCGCTCGAACAGGCGCTCGCCGCAGTCGAGGGTGGCGCGGCCGCGGCGGCTTTCGCGTCCGGTGTGGCGGCGGCGATGGCCGTCTTCCAGACGCTCTCGCCTAACGATCACGTGATCGCGCCGCTCGAGGCGTATCACGGAATCCTGCGGCTCCTCGGTAGCATCTTCACGCGCTGGCAGTTGGACGTTGATTTCGTTGATCTGACCGATCTCGTCGCGCTCGAAAAGGCGGTTCGCAGAAACACCAGGCTGGTCTGGATCGAGACACCATCCAATCCGACACTGAAGCTGACCGACATCGCGGCCGCGGCTGAGATCGCGCATCGGGCCGGCGCGCTTCTGGTTTGCGACAACACCTGGTCACCCATCATTCAGCGACCCTTCGCTCTCGGCGCGGATGTGGTCATGCATTCGACGACAAAATATTTCGGCGGCCACAGCGACGTGCTCGGCGGCGCGGTGATCGCGCAGCGGGATGATGAATTTTTCCCGCGTCTGCGCGAGATCCAGTCGGTGGGCGGAGCGGTGCCCGCTCCGTTCGATTGCTGGCTGGTGCATCGCGGCATGCAGACGCTGCCATGCCGGATGCACGCGCAATGCAAAAACGCGCAGCAGGTGGCGGCGTTTCTCGAGTCGCATCCGCGCGTCGCGCGGGTGCATTATCCGGGCCTCGCATCGCATCCACAGCACGCCCTCGCACAACGACAGATGAAGTTATTTGGAGCGATGGTTTCCTTCGAAATCAAAGGCGATCGCGCGGCGGCGATGGCGGTGCCCAACCACACCAGGATCTTCACGCGCGCGACCAGCCTCGGAGGGGTGGAAAGCTTGATCGAGCACCGCCAATCGATCGAAGGACCGGACACACGCACGCCTGAGACGCTGCTCCGTCTCTCTATAGGGCTCGAACATCCCGACGACCTGATCGCCGATCTGGACCGGGCGCTTGCGCACTAACCGCGCTCAGTTTAAGCGGGTCTGGCGGGTGTCTGCGTGAACAGAGTGTCACTTCATGATGCGCCCGACACTTGTAGAGCTATCGCATGAGCTTCCGGCGCACCAAGGTGACCACGTCATGGACTTCCGCGACTCCCAACAAGTAGGCGGTGCCAAAGAACGACCCGGCTCCGACGGCAATTGTGAGCAACACCTCGACGCTCAATTTCCATTGCGACTCATGAACAGGCGACGGCAGAAGGAATCGCTGAGAGACCGCACAAACCGCGGCCAGCACCGCGCCGGCGAGAATGATCTTGCCTAACGTCGCCAGCATTGTGCCTGTTTCGAGCCGGCCGGTATGATGGCGCATCATGGCGTAGAGAAGGAGGAAATTGGTTATCGCCACGAAGCTGGTGGAGAGCGCGAGCCCGCGATGCCCGAGCCCAAGATGAAAGGTGAAGAGCCAGTTGAGTGCCGAAGTTTACCCCGATCGAGATCAGACTAACGATCATCGGCAGATGCCGCTTATCGAGCGCATAAAAAGCCGGCGCGAGCACTTTCACCCCCGCGTAACCGGCCAGCCCGATCGCATAGAAACGCAAAGCGGCGGCGGTCTGCACCGTGGCCATCGCCGTGAAACGCCCGTGCTGATAAATCAGCCTGATGATCGGCTCAGCGAGAATGATCAACCCAATCGCGGACGGAATCGTGAGAAGCATGACCAGCCGCATGGCGTGCGCGAGCGCGCCGCGAAATTCCTGCGTATTGCCGACCGCGGCACTGCGCGAAACGAGCGGCAACGTGACAGTCGCGACCGCGACGCCGAAAACGCCGAGCGGAAGTTGCATGAGGCGAAAGGCGATGTTGAGCCAGGTGATTGGACCGTTGCCTAACGTCGAGGCGAAGCCGCTGTTCACGGCCACGTTCACCTGCACCGCGCTGGCCGCGATCGTGGCCGGCCCCATCAACGCCAGGATTGTGCGCACGCCGGGATCGCGCCAGTTGAAGTCGAATCGGAAACGAAAACCTTTGCGCGAGGCCGAGGGAACCTGAACAAGCAACTGCAAGAGACCGCCGAGAAGAGTCCCGAGCGCGAGCCCGACCAGTCCGCGCTCGCCGAAATGCGGATGCCGCCAGTCCGCCTGCGGATCGAGCCAGTAGCAAAACACCACGCCACCGACGATCGAGCCGATGTTGAAGAAGCTCGAAGCCATCGCCGGAACACCGAAGACGTTTTTCGCGTTCAGCATTCCCATGACGAGCGCGGCGAGCGAAACGAGGAGGATGAACGGGAACATGATCCGCGTGAGCAGGATCGTTAGGGCGGCTTTTTCGGCGGGGAAACCGGGCGCGAGAATTCCGATGACGAACGGTGCAAAAAGAATCCCGAGGAGCGTCATCGCGCTCATGAAAACAAGAGTAAGAGTGGCGACCTTGCTCGCCAGTCGCCAGGCGGATTGATCCCCTTCCGTCGCGATGCGGCGCGAGAACGTCGTGACAAACGCGGTTGAGAGCGCCCCCTCGGCGAACAAATCGCGCAGCATGTTGGGCGCGCGGAAGGCGGTCAGGAATGCGTCCATGTTGCGCGACGCGCCAAAGAGCGCGGCGATCACCATCTCGCGGATCAACCCGAGCACGCGACTGACGAGCACGGCGAGGCCAACGATGCTCGTCGCTTTGGTGCTGACTCGTTTCCCTTCCGGTGCCGACATGGGCAAGAAAGAACAGCGGCCCGCGATTTGTGAAAGCAGAAAGTGCAGCCTCATTCGTGAGGCATCGCCCCCTGGTAGGGCGAGACGGCGGCCCGCTCGACGCGAAAGCAGAATCATCTCGACCGCGGATTACGCGGATGGCACGGATCAAGAAAATGAGTTCGCCAAGCTTCTCCCCAATCCGAGTTATCCGTGTAATCCGCGGTTAAATATCTTTCCCGGGAATGAATTTCTACGTTCGCTCCGGCGCGAGGAAACGCTGATAGATGAAAGAGGCCACGATCAGAATCAGCGCCACGCCCACGAAAGCGCCGATCCGGTAGAGTTCGTCCAGATCGCTCAGGTCGTGCAGAAACAGCTTCGCCAGCGTCACGCCGAGCAGAGCGACTCCGGCATAACGAGCGGCGCGCTGCTTGATCCGCATTCCGACGAGGATGAGCCCGAGCGCGAAGAGCGCCCAGGCGATGGAATACGTCATGTCGCGGGCAAAATTGCCGGAGAAGGAAAAGGTGAGCGTCGGGCCCACCGAGAAATAATCGGCGATCTCGATATTGAGAAGGAGAAAAACGAGAATCGCGCCTAACGAACCGAGGAGCGGCGGCGCGGCGCGCTCGGCGAAGGTCTCCCGGGGCATCCCAAATATCCGTGCGCCCGCGAGCAGGCAAAGGCTGGTCACCCCGTAGGCGTAAAGATACCAGTTCCAGATTCGACGGTCGGAGCGCTTGTGATACTCGAAGACCGCGGGATTGAGCGCCAGCCTAACGAACGCAGTGCAAAGCAGGACAACCGCGACCAGGCGCAGACCGCGATGCGGCACCCGATGAAAGAGCCAAAGGAGAGCAAGCCCTTCCAAAGCCCAGCCGAGCGTGATCCACTCGCGCTCAAATTGGAGCGGAAAAATCAGACTAACGAAAAGCAGCAGCGCCCCACCCTGCCAAGCCAGCCGGGCGTCGCCGCTCGCGGGATTGGCCCGATAAAGTTTCAAGAGCGCCAATACGCCGATTGCGCCCGGGAGCATAAAGATAGCCGGCAGCAGTCCCATCCATTCGTTAGGGAAGGCCAGCGTGATGGCGCGGTGGATGAGCCAGAATTGGAGAGCCTGCGCGAGCGCACTGATCGCCCACGACCACGTCTTTTCCTTCTGGGCGGAGCAGAATGGAAAGGCGACGAAGAAAATCAGGAAGAGTCCGTAGCAAACGAGCGCGGGGATCGCCTCTTCGTTCGAGAACCGCGCGGTCTGCCAGGTCAGTTCCACAAGGCCGGCGCCGAGCAAGGCGGAGAGCGCAAGCCAGTCCGCCCGCTTAACAATCGCGGCGGCTAGCAGGATTCCAGTGAGAATCAGAGCAACGCCAAAAACCGGAGTCGGATTCCAGAGCTCAACTCGCTCGAGCAAAATGATCAGGAGCAGGAACGGCGTCACCGTGCCCGCAGCGGTAAAGGGCAGAATGCCCGGACGCCAGGCCGACGCGGGAACGGTCGCGGCGTGCAGAAGCGCGAAAATCACGATCGCGGCCAGCGAGACGCTGAGCGGCACATGTTGGGCAAACAACCCGATCCATTCCGCCACAAGAACGAAGGTCACGGCACCGGCGCCGAGGGCGATCCCGCGGTGGGCTCGGCCGATTACCGGCAGGGCGAGGAGACCCGGCATCCGCAAGAAAGACGAAGCCAAAGAAAAAGAGCGGCTGGCGGGCGAGCGTTGGAACGGCCGAGAGCCAGAAACCAAAGCCGAGTGCCGTCATCCCAGCGACAGTTGCGGCCGCAACGGTCCAGTTGCCCGCGGCCTTTTCCTGCGTTCCTGCTTTCCTGATTAATCCGGATTCCTCAGCGATCGCACGGCGGTGCTGGAGAAAGAAAACCGCGAGAAAGAGCGCTTCAAACCCGAGGAAGATCCAGAAGGCGCGAGCGCCTTTCGTCGCGTCGAAGAATTGGAATGCCCAGCCGAGTTGAGTCAGGGCCGTCCCGATGGCCGCGAGCAGAACCAGATAATGCCAGTCGCTTGCGCAAGGCGACCGCCGCCAGCCCGAGATCGAGCAACGCGATGTAGAGAAAGAGCGATCGGCGCATTGTCCGCACCGCTGGGCAGCAGCGCCGGGGTGAGGAAGCCGCCTAACAATCCGAGAATGACGATAACCTGCGCGCTGAGATTTACCGCGAGGAGAAACGAAAAGAGCGTGACCGCGGACATGGCGAAAAACGCCGTCGTTAGGGAAATCAATCCGTAAAAGGAATGCGCCGCGAAAAGATCGGCGTAGAGGATGACGATGCCGGTGGCGCAGAGACTCTGGGCCGTAACCCGATAGCGGCCGCGCGCCAGCCACCAACCCGTCGCAACTAAAGCCAGGCCCACAGTTCCGCCGATCACGAGCCGGCCGAGTGGCGTGATCAGGTTGTTCTCGAAGGAGTATTTGACCATGAAAACGACGCCGAGAAAAAGGGCGAGCCCGCCCAACCAGGCGAACAATTTTACCCCCATAAACGCCTCCCAATTGAACGGCGTCGCTGGCGGAGACGCTGGTGGCAACGGTGTTGGTAACGGCGGCGGAACGCTCGCAACCGGAGGGACGAGCTTCCGCTCGTCCAGACCTCGCCGTGGCGCGAGCAGCGGCGATGGCGGAATCGCAGCCTTCTCAGGTGCTGGCGGAGTCTCGCTGCCCTGCAACTTCCGCTCGAGCGCGGCGATTCGTTTGGTCAGCGCCTCGATCGTCCGACGCAGCTCTCTCAGGCGATTGAGCGGCAGCAGGAACAGAAGAAGAGCAAGACAAAAAAGAAGAAGAAAAATCGCGAGCGTCGTGACCATCAAAATACCTAACGAAAAGCTCTCAGAACCCTTGCAAAGCGACTGTTATGCCAAACGTCAGGGTTGCGCGTCTGTTCGGCGCAAGATCGCGGACGATCTTTTCGAAGCGCGGATCGCCGCGGAGCGGATCCCAAAAAGGGCATCAACTTCAATTGGCCGTAGCTAAGGCTACTTGTGGCGCGCGAAGTGGCCACGGCAAGCTGTTCACAGGCGAGATCCTTGTCACCAATCCACGCCGCGATCATGGCCAAAGCATTTGATCTACTTGCGCACCGTTAATCGAATCTTTTTCCACCGGAAGAAGCTCGACCGCGCGCCGACCTTCGCGCAGCGCTTCTTCTTTGCGGCCAAGCCCAGCGTCGATCAAGCCCAGGCACGCAGAAGCGCCGGGCCATAGCCGTGGCTGGGCCTGGACAATTTTCTCCTGCTCCGTCCGCGCAGCAGTGAAAGCCGAGCGCGCTTTATCCTCGTCTTTCGCCATACGCGCAACCAGGCCGTGCCGAACGGACTGATCAAAGAGCACATTGCTGCGCGTCACTTAAGCCGATGGACACCGCCGTCAAGCGCCGCAAGGCCGTTGTTCGCAGCAGCGGCGATCCCGCTCGGCCAGTGCACAAATAATCCAATTATCGGCGACTCTCTGAAGTGCAGCCGGGTTCGTGGCCCGAACTGCATCGATCGCCTTATGCAGCGGACGCGTATCGCGCTTTCCACTCCAAGTCCACCATGGCGCGCGCGACCTTGTCTCGACATCGTTCGGTGTGATCGCTGAGAAGCGATCGATCGAGTGTGCGTCAGCCATATCGCCGTAAACGGTGCATACTTGTTATACAGTAAGCGCAGTTTGCCGCACGGTGACGACGTTGCGCGGATCAAGCTCAAGGGCGCGTCGAAGGTTCTGCAAACCCTCTTCCAGACGTCCCGTTGGCTCCGCTGGATATATCCCGTCAACTCGAAAATGCGAGAGTCATTCGGCAAGGTGCTGGCGCGCGAGTTTCAAGCTCGGCCAGATGCACTTTCGTAGTCGAGGTATCCCTGGTAAAGGTTTGGGCACGGGCGAGGTGTGTTTCTCCAGAATCCGGACTGCAGACGAGAGGCTGCGCTTAAGGGCGGCTTCGGCCAAGGCCAGCCGTTCGCGCGGATGTATGATCGTAGCCAACGAAATAGAGTGTATCATGTGAATAGGCAAGCGGCAGTAGGCTTGGAAGAAGGATGGATCACGCGTCACCGCCTGATTCAGCAGATCAGCCGCAGGGCAACAGCGATGGTCCGTTGTGCGGCCTTGAAGCTGGTTGAAAATTCAGCGTCTTAGCGCGACTATAAAGATCGAAAGCGGTCACGTCGATCGTCGGGGGCTTGCTCGATTGCCGCTTTTTCGCGCGGGGAAAGTTTCGCCTGAAGCTGATCGGCAATGGCTGTCGCGATCTCGCTCTGAATCGCAAAGACATCGGCCAGATCGCGATCATAGGTCTGCGCCCAGAGATGGGCGTCAGTCCGCGTATCAACCAGCTGTGCGTTCACCCGCACCCGATTCCCGGCGCGCTGCACGCTGCCTTCCAGCACATGTGCCACTCCAAGCTCCTGTCCGATCTGGCCCAGGTTGCGCCCAGTGGTCTGGCGATAGTTGATCACGCTCGTGCGACTGATCACTTTCAAGTCGGCCACCTTTGCGAGGTCAGTCAGGATCTCGTCCTGCACGCCATCGGCAAAGAAGCCATTCTCCTGGTTGGCGCTGAGATTCTCAAAGGGCAGCACCGCGATGCTTTTTTCCGGGATGGTTGGCATGGCTAGGGCCGACGGCGTTGCAGATTGCGACGCGTCGGAAGCGAGCTTTTGGAAGCGCGGATCATCCCGGAGCGGGTCGAACATGGGATCGAGTCGGAGCAGCGCTGGAGTGAGCGGCATGGCACGGTCCCGAGGGCCAGCGTACGGGATCGAGAGCAGCTTTTGTAAAGCGGCGATGGCGCGGTCGGGCTCTCCCACCTGCGCTGCCACCCGGGCGAGAATCTCAATCGGACGGGGACCATGCATTGCGTCTTTTTCGATCGGATTCGCGGCCATGGCGCGTTCGGCTAGAGTCAATGCGGCGACCTTGTCACCAAGGCCCATATTGGTCAGCGCGAGATCTCCAATGAGCCTATAATTTTCCGGCTGTTCTTTAAGGAAGGGTTCCAGTTCGCTGCGCGCCTGTCGCCAACTTTCCTGGGCGGCGCCATGGTCACCGGCAACTTCTTGCGCCCAGCCTAACCAAAAGCGCAGTTCGCCATTGGCATAACCCAACGCTGGATCAGGCTTGGCCAGTATTTCCTTTAGCCGAGGGATGATTTGTGCAGGGCGACGCTCCAGGATCGCTTGGTAAACTTGCGCCTCCAACGACCTGAGTGTCGTCGGCCGTCGGGTGGAGCGGAGCGAGGAGCGCCGAAGCCCGCGGCAGATCGCCCTCGGCTTGTGCGATAGCTCGCCTTTAGCGCAAGAGTATCGAGATCGTCTGGCGTGATATCGAGAACCTGATCAAGCTTGCGCAGCGCTTCTGGGAAACGACGAAGCGCGACATAAGAAAGCGCGTGCTGAGTGAGTAGGGAAACGTTGCGCGGGTCGAGCCGCTCGGCTTCGTTGAAGTGCGACTCGCTCCGGTCCCACTGGCCTCGTTTCCGCGCGACATAGGCGAGCGATTCAGGAATCCGGCTGCTATTGGGCAGGAACTGACGTGCTTGCTCATAGTAACCCACCGCGGAGTCGTAATCTTTTAGGAAGGCGTAGTGGTAAAATCCCTTGGCATGCAGCGCCTCGCCAAGATTGGGCTGAAGAGTGAGCGCGGTTTCCGCGGCCTCGCCGCGCCTCTTCACGGAGGGCGACGGTTGGTTGAAGAGCCTGAGCGAGGTAGCCGGCGCGAATCGACGTATGACAGCAGCGCCCAGGCAAGCGCGAACTTCGGGTCCAAGCGCACCGCTTCTCTGAGATATTTCTGTGCGCCAAGGGCGTTACGCGGGTGTGTTTGCAGCTTTGCAGTGTATAAGCCAGACCGCGCAGGTAGGCATCGTAAGCCTCAGAGATTGTCCGTCGGTTTGGCGGCCGATGACTTGCTCTTCCTGACCGGTGAGTTTCGCCCGCAACTGGTCGGCGATGGCTTTGGCCACTTCACTCTCGACCGAAAAGATGTCGGTCAGTTTGCGATCAAAGGTATCGGCCCAGAGATGGGAATCATTGGCTGCTCTAATTAGTTGCACGTTCACACGCACGGCGTCGCCGCTCTTCTGCACGCTTCCTTCCACAATGTTCGCTACGCCAAGTTGTCTGGCGATCTCGGGCAGATTTTCCGGCGCGCTCTTGTAATGCTGCGTCGAGGTGCGGCGAGATCACCTTCAGATCGGCGATCTTCGACTAAGCGCGTCAGAATCTCGTCCTGGATGCCGTCGGCAAAGTAGGCGTTGGCTTTCTCTTCGCTCCGGTTTTCGAAGGGCAGGACGGCGATGGATTTTTCCGGAACCGCCGGAATGTCTGGAGCGCCGGTGGCGAAGGAGATGTGGCCGGAGCAGAAACCGCGGTCGAGGTGACCGACGGGCGACGCAAAAACAGCAGGAAACCGACGACCAAGCGCCGCGGCCAGCAGCACCGCGGCGAAGACAAGCGGCCAACGCGACTTCGGCGGCGTAACGCGTCGGCTGGAGACGGCGGGACGTGGTTTACTCTTGCGTCGCTTCTTCAACTTCTCCGGCACGGCCGGGTTGCCCAACTCCTCCGTGTAGAGATTAACAACGTGGAGACGGACCCCGTGCTTCACTTCGCACTCACCCAGATCGTGCAGGCGCGGCGACCATTGCCGGTATTGCGCGAGATCGTCCGCCACCCGTTGCGAAAGAAGAATGTGTCCGGCATCGCCGCAATCCATCACCCGCTGCGCCAGGTTGATCCCCGCGCCGGCGATGTTGCTGCGCCCGTTCACATCGGTCACTTCGCTCACCGGCCCGCTGTGCATCCCCATCCGCACCGCAATCTCCGGATGTGCCTTGAGCGCCTGCGCAATCTCGAGGGCGCATTGCGCCGGTTCCTCCGCACTGTTGCGAAAGACCAGCGCCATTCCATCGCCGGTCGGCAGCCTAACGAGTTGCTCGTTTGACGCCTTCGCGACCTGCCCCGTCGCCAGCACGATCTCGGTCAATTGACCCAGCCGCTCCCGTCTGCTCTTCGATCAGGAGCTTGGAATAACCGACCAGATCGATAAACAAGACGTGCCCAATCTCGAGCCGAAGATTGTTCTCAGATTCAGGCGCCATTCATCCTCCAGACGTCACGGCGGATCTGGATAACGATAGGCGGCCAACGGAGGGTTCGCTCATCCTCGACGATGTTTCTCTCATAAGCCGGTGGGATGATCGAGAAATTCCCACGGCACGCCGAACTGCCCTGACAGTTCCGCCGCGAGGGCCTTGACTCCGAAAGTCTCGGTCGCGTAGTGGCCGCCGAGGAAAAGATTGATGCCCAGTTCCTCCGCTGCGACCGCCGCCCAGTGCGGCGCTTCGCCCGTGATGTAGGTGTCCACTCCTTCCCGCGCTGCCGTGTAAATCTCGCCGCCGCCGCCGCCGGTCACGATGCCGATGACCTTGGTTTCCATCGGACCGGTCCCGACGCAGCGGACCGGTCCGCCTAACGATTCCTCGAGCTTCGTGATCAGCTCGTCGCGCCGCAACGTGGCTTCGACTTTCCGGCCAATCGGTTCGCCTTTCATTTCGAGGAACGGCACCGTTTTCTCGAAACCAAGCGCCGCGGCCAAGAGCACGTTGTTGCCGATCTTCGGATGCAAATCGAGCGGCAGATGCGCGCTATAGAGCGCGAGATTGTGCTCCACCGCCAGCTTCAAGGCGCGATAATGCGGACCGGTGACCGGCTGCAACCCGTGCCAGAACAACCCGTGATGCACCACGAGCAAATCAATCCCGTGCTCGACCGCCATCTGCATCGTATGGCCCGAGGCATCGACTGCCGCACCGATTTTGGTCACCTCGCCGGAGTTCTCGATCTGCAGGCCGTTGAGCGCATTTGGATAGTCTTCGATTTCCGTGTAGGCGCAAGAGTTTATCGGCAAAACGAACGAGCCCGGTCAGCGTGGTCATTCCGCTATCTTGCAGCTTCTGCGCAAATTTGAAGTGCAAAAAACGGCGGCCGAGGTGAGAGACCGCGGATGACGCGGATTTAACGGATCAGATCTATTTCAATCCCCGGTTGCCTCTTATCCGTGTCATTCGCGCAATCCGTGGTTCAATGACGGCGAGGACGATTCAGAAAATGCCAAGGTTTCGAACACGTCCTTGACGAAGGCGCGCCTGCTGGTGACGATAGCCAGCGGAGGATTGTTTTGGAATACACCGACACACCCGCAACAGAATCGACCGAACAGGCACTGCGATCGCCCACCCTGGCGACCGGACTCCTGGAAACCGCGGAAGGCCAGGCCAGCGACATGGTCGCGGTGATGCTCAGCATCGTCCCGGGCCTCGGACATATCTACAAGGGTTATCGGTTTATCGGCCTGTTGCTGATATTTTTCGGCACGCCGATAGCGGTGGGCCTGGCTCTCTTGATCGCCACCGGCACGGCGGGTTTCGGATTCTTCCTTCTCCCGATCTATTGGATCGCGGTCATGGTGAACGTCTGGGCGATTCCCGATCGCGTCGTGACCACGCCAGAGGACGAGGGCGAGCAATATTAGAGACCAATAGGTCCCATCTGTCTCACTCATATGTCCCATATGACGTATGAGACAGATGCGACCTATTCGACTTTCAGAGCGGCGTGGATTTCTTCCAAGATTTCCCGCAACCCGTAGCGGAAATTCCACTCCGGATAATGCTCGCGGAATTTCCGCACGTCACTGATCCACCAGATGTGGTCGCCGATACGATTCTCCGCGACGTATTCCCACGACAATTTCCGGCCGCTGATTTCTTCGCAGAGCGCGATCGCTTCGAGCATCGAGCAATGGCAATGGCGGCTCCCGCCGATGTTGTAGACCTCCCCGACGCGCGGTGCCCTAACGAACGCGGCAAAAGCCTCGACCAAGTCGAAACTATGAATGTTGTCGCGCACCTGTTTGCCCTTGTAGCCGAAAACGCGATAAGGGCGTCCGCTCACCGCGCACTTCATGAGATAGGAGAGAAACCCGTGCAGCTCCGTGCCGGCATGCGCCGGACCCGTCAGGCAACCGCCGCGAAAACAGGCCGTCGGGAGGCCGAAGTAGCGGCCATATTCCTGCACCAGCACGTCGGCCGCGACCTTCGACGCGCCAAAGAGCGAGTGCTTCGTCTGGTCGATGCTCATGCTTTCGGAAATGCCGGGCTCGTACTCATGACCGGGCTCGATCTCCCAACGGAGTGGCAATTCGCGCAGCGGCAAGCGATTCGGTGTGTCGCCGTAGACCTTGTTCGTCGAGGTAAAAACAAACGGTGTTTCCGGGCAAAAGTTTCGCGCCGCTTCGAGCAGGTTGAGCGTGCCGTTGGCATTGACCGTAAAATCCATCTCGGGATCGCGCGCCGCCCAATCGTGCGACGGTTGCGCGGCGGTGTGGACGATCGCAACCAGGCGCTGTGCGTGCTGCTTGAAAAGCTCATTCACCGCCCTGGCATCGCGAATGTCGATCTCGTGATGTTGATAAGTCGGGCACATTCGCGAGCAGCTCATCCCGCGTTTTCCGAGTCGACGCTTCCTCTCCGAAAAATCGTTTCCGCATGTCGTTGTCGATCCCCACAACCGCGCAGCCGTCCCCGGCAAAACGCCTGACCGTTTCCGAACCGATTAACCCGGCCGAGCCGGTAACGAGAATTGTGCGCGCCTTCGACACTTCGTTAGTCTCTTAGGCGCGTGTGCCGATCATCCAGGTCAACTGACCATGAGGGGGATTGACCCGGCTGGCGGGAAACTCCGCATCGCCGGCCAGAACGCGTTCGAGGAGCCCGGGATCCTTGTCGCTCTTGACGAGAAACAAAACCTGGCGCGATTGATTGAGAAGCGGCAAGGTCATCGTTAGGCGCCAGGATTTGAGGTTCGGCACGAAGTTCGCCACCACTCGCCGGACCTGCTCGTCGAGGGCCGCCGTGCCCGGGAAAAGCGACGCGGTATGCCCGTCTGCGCCCATTCCGAGCAAGAGCAGATCGTGTCGGTAAATCGTTTCGCCGTGCTGCGCTGCAAGGAGCGCAAGCCCATCCTCGTATTCCTGCGCCGCGAGCTGCGGCTCAATCTCCCCGCGCATCCGCAGGACTGATTTCTCCGGAATGGCGCAGGGGTCGAATAATGATTCACGCGCCATGCGATAGTTGCTCGTGACGTCATCCGGCGGCACGCACCGTTCATCGCCAAAAGTGAAACGAACACGCTCCCACGGCAGATCGTGCGCGATCTGGCCAAACTCCGTGTAGATCGGCCGAGGCGTATTCCCACCGGAAAGTGCAATACGAAATTCGCCACGCTCCCCCAGCGCCTGATGCGCCTGGCGCAGGATGAAGGCAGCTGCGTCTGCGGTCAGGCTGGCTGTGCGGATCACTTCCCGGTTCATGCACCTAAATGTGTCCCATTTGTCCCGCAGGACCTGCGACCAATGCGACTCTCGTAATCAGATCGCACAATGCGTGCGTCCGTGCTTCGCCAGATACTGCTGATGATATTCTTCCGCGCGGTAGAAGGTTGGCGCGGGCTCGATTTGTGTAACGATTGGTCGCCGAAAACGCCCACTCTTTTCGAGCTCGGCCAGTTTGGCTTCAGCGGCGGCTTTTTGTTCGGGCGAGTGATAGAAAACAACCGAGCGATATTGCGAACCGAAATCGGGGCCCTGGCGATTGCGCGTGGTCGGGTCATGGTTGCGCCAGAAGACGTCCAGCAGCGTCTCGTAAGAAACGTCCGCCGGATCAAAAGTGACTTCGACTACTTCCGCATGGCCAGTTTTATCGCTACAAACATCTTCATAAGTAGGATTTTCCGTCTTTCCACCAGCGTAGCCCACAGCGGCATCTCTTACTCCGTTGATTTGCCGAAAGACCGACTCGACTCCCCAAAAGCATCCGGCCCCAAAGGTCGCTTTTTCAGTGCTCATTTTGCACGATAAACGGGAAGGAACATGCCTGCAACCGTGTTGACGCGTCGCAGAGCGAAGCATCGGATATCAGCGCGAAAGCTTTCGCTCGGTTTACTTGTTCCACTCCTCCACCCAGACCAGCTCGCAAGCGCCGTTACCGGAATCAGTGCGGCTGAGGGAACTGCGCCACCGGCCAATCTCCGGTCCGGTGGCTTCGACGAGCAGGCCCGAAAGATGAATCAGCTCGCCGGTGCGGAGAGACTTGCATTCGGCGGCTACCGTTTTGTTCGAGGGAATGAGATGCAGGTTGGTGGCGTGAGAAACGATCTCCTCGGGCGGGATCGGTGGTTGATGCTGATATTGATACCAGAAAAAGCGGGCACTCTGGCTGATCTCGAGTTGATCGAGCACGGCCTGGTCCGACATTGGTCCCCAGCCGACCGCGAGATCGACTGGCACGAGGGCAGCCGCGCGATCATAGCGATAAATTTTCTGATGCAGGACGCGCGCATCGAGCGCGAAGTGAGCAAGCGGTTGGAAATGGAATTTGCCTTCATCGAAAGGGCTGTCCTCAGGCGTAGTTGCGGTTTGCTGCGGTTCCGCGGCGATCAGCACGCCAGGCGGATAGGTAATGGGAGCGTTAATGCGTTGGTAGACGAACCAGCCCACGGCAAGCAGTGCGATGACGGAAATTGTTTTCACTATCGCTATCCATGGGAGAAGCAGATTTGGTGCTACCAGGGGTCGGCTGCGAGCGCGGCATCCATATCGCCCTATAACTGTCATCCTGAGCGGAGCGAAGGATCTCACGAGCTACGACACGCTCCCGCCGACTGCGAGGTCCCTCGCTTCGCTCGGGATGACAATACTTTCTTCGGCGCTCGCTACTGGTGGAGCGCGTACGTTACATCACCATGCCACCATCGACGGTCAGGACCTGGCCGGTAATGTATTTCGCCTCCGGCGCGGCGAGGAAGGCGACCGCGGCCGCGATGTCTTCGCCTTCGCCGAATTTGCCTAACGGTATCCTGGGCAGGATGGCTTCTTTGATCTGGTCGGAAAGGACGTCCGTCATGTCGGTAATGATGAATCCGGGCGCGACCGCGTTGACCGTGATCCCGCGGCTGGCCACTTCGCGGGCCAACGTTTTCGTTAGGCCAATGAGGCCGGCTTTGCTCGCTGCGTAGTTCGCCTGGCCGGCGTTGCCAGTCAGACCGGCGATGGAACTGATGTTGATGATGCGCCCGCTGCGCTGCTTGATCATCGGCCGCATGAGCGCCTGGATGAAACTGAAGGCGCCTTTCAAATTCGTATCGATAACGGTGTTCCAGTCGTCCATCGACATGCGCATGCTGAGCCCGTCGCGTGTGACGCCGGCATTGTTGATCAGAATGTCCACGCGTCCGAAGTCCTCCAGAATTCGCGTCGCCGTATTCTGGACGGCGGCATGGTCCGCGACGTCGACTGCGTATGCCCTGGCGGCATCGGAGCGACTGGCGTTGATTTCGTCGGCGGTTCGTTGCGCATTGGCTTCGCTGCGACTGACGGCCGCCACCCGCGCACCTTCGTTGGCCAAACGCACCGCGATAGCATGACCGATCCCCCGCCCCGCTCCTGTCACGACTGCGACTTGATTTTCGAACCTCAACATCGCGTCATCCTGAGGGTGAAGGTCGCGGGATGTCAAACTGGACATGCCTTCAGATTCCTGACGCACCTGTCCAAAGCTACGGCTTCATGTCGTTCTTTACGATCTTGCCGTCCTTCATGACGAAGAAGACGCGTTCGGTCGCGGTGATATCGGCGGTCGGGTCGCCGGGCATGGCAATCACGTCGGCGAGCTTTCCTTTTTCGAGAGTGCCGAGCTTGTTCGCGACACCGAACAACTCCGCATCGACCGAGGTCGCGCTGAGGAGCGCGTCGATCGGTTTCATCCCGAGACCGATCATGAGCGCGAATTCTTTCGCGTTCATTCCGTGCGGATAGACAGCGGCGTCAGTGCCAAAGGAAATCTTCACTCCAATCTTCAACGCGTTGCGAAACATCTCCGAGCGCGCCTCGGTCGCCGCTTTTCCTTTCGCCTGAATCGCGGGCGGATATTGGCTGATCTTGGCCATGACCCACTCCGAGGCCATCAAAGTCGGCGTGAGATAGGTCCCCTTTTGCTTCATCAGTTGGAGCGTATCGGGCTTCATGAACGAGCCGTGCTCGATCGAGTCGACGCCGGCGTTGATCGCTTCCTTCGCCGCCGCGTCGCCGTGACAATGGACCGCGACTTTCTTTCGGAGCCGATGCGATTCATCGACCAGCGCGGCCATTTCGGCCGGGTCCAACTGCGGCACATCGACCTCATCGGCTAACGAGAGGACGCCGCCCGAGACGGCGGCTTTAATGACGTCGGCGCCGTTTTTTACTTCGAACCGGACCGCTTTCCTAATCGCATCGGGCCCGTCTGCGATTCCGTCGGTCCAATCCGGCTCGGCGCCGAAAAGCATGTCGCGAAATCCGTTTGTGCCGTCGAAATGGCCGCCGGTCGCGCCGATGCCGTGCGTCGCCACGAGCATGCGCGGACCTGGAATGACGCCTTGGTTGATCGCGTTGCGAAGCGAGACATCGGGGAAATCGTGGGAGTTGGGAAAGCCGCTGCCGACATCGCGCACGCTGGTGAAGCCGGCTTCGATGGTGGCCTTGGCATTCGGGATCATCTCGAGCGCGAGTTGGGAGATATTCTCGTCCAGCATGCGCAGGCGCCGCTCGTTGTAGTTGCCGGAGAAGTCGAAGGTCAGGTGCGTGTGGGCGTCCATGAATCCCGGCGAAAGGGTAGCGTCGCCGAGATCGATGATCTGGGCATTGTCCGGAATGGGAATGTTGCTCCCGGCGGCAGTAATGGTGTTGCCTTCGATCACGACCACGCCGTCAGGCAGGAGCGTTTTCGATTTTCCGTCGAAGAGACGCGCAGCCTTGAGGGCGATCGGCTGTGTTCGTGTGGTTGATGGCGCCGCCGTTTGCGCGCCTAACGAATTGGTGAAAAGAAAGAGAGCGAGAGCGCAGAGACAAGAAAAACGAAGAAGCGAATGCATCGCGCCGATATAGAGACGTGGGTCGAGATTGCAAGCGGCGTCTCCTCCGGAACGGGGGTTTCCGGCCGGGAATCGGCGCGAACGCCAGTCGGGTTCGACATTCCAGAATTGCCGCTCGAATGAAAGCGTGATCATGACTCAGGGCCCTAACGATTGATGGCCGGTTGCCGTGGAGCCGGCATCATTGGCTCATCGTGATTGCGCTCGGCGCGACCTGGATTCTCGATGGACTGGAGGTCGCCCTGGCGGAGACGTTTAATTCCGTTGTGTAGATCGAACCGGACGGCGTGAGCAGGCTGGATTTTAGCTGGAAGGAATCGATCGGGACGAGACCGGCGTCGAAGTCGGCCTGCTCGTGGAGAAAAGGATGAATCGACTCTGCCGAAACCTTCTCGCAGCGGGCGAGCGTGATGTGCGGGCGCCAGGGACGAAGATCGGCCTCGATGCCGGCGGCCAGTGCGGCGTCCGCCACTCGTTTGTGCAGTTGAAAGAGATGGGGATGTCCGCGCCCGACGCCAATCCAGATGACCTTCGGCCGGCCTCTCGCCGGAAACCTGCCGATGCCGTGCAGCGGCAGGAAGAAGGAGGCAAACTGAATCGCGCGAAGATGCGCGCACAATTTCTCCTCTCCTTCGGGGACAACGCTGCCGAGGAAGGCCAGCGTGAGATGAAGCTGATCCGCGGCGAGCCAACGGAGACCGCGGACGCGTGGATTTAGCCTAACGAGCAACTGCGCGATCGCGTCCGGCAGATCGAGACTAACGAAAAGGCGTTTCGCTCGCACCGGCGCACATCATCCCTCGTTCTTTCGGGCGATCGCCGCGTCGCCCAAACGAGTCAGCCAGCCGGGAACCCGCTGCTCTATCTGCGCCTCTCGTCCGGATTTCAATTCGTCTCCTTCCACGCCGACCGGTTTGGGCAGAAGCCGGTTGACCAGTTTCATGATCTCGCCCGTCAGGCTGGGCAGAATGGCGTTGCCGATGATCGCGACCCGCGCGGGCAAACCGATGATGAGGGAGGACTGGCCGCGCCGACAGGCCGCGACGATTTTTTCCGCGGCGCGATCGGCATCGACCGCGGCAAAGGGAAGCGCGGTCGAGAGAGAAAACCAGGTGAACTCGGCGCCGTGATCGCCTTTGAAGGTGGCATTTACCTGCGAGCCAGTGCGCATCATCCCGGGAGTAACCGTCGTGATGCAAATCCCGTCGCGCGCGAGCTCGGCACGGAAGGCATCGGAAAGACCGACGAGCGCGAATTTGCTCGCGCTGTAGGGCGCGAGATGGGGCACGGCCACTTTCCCGCCGATCGATGAGATGTTGACGATGCGACCGCCGCCAGCGCGGCGCATGTGCGGAATGGCTTGCCGGATCAAGTTGAACGGCGCCCAGAAATGGAGCTGCATCGATTTCTCAAAATCGTGGCGGCGCATGTTCTCGAGCGGTCCGACTTCGATGATGCCAGCGTTATTGATCAATACATCGAGGGCACCGAAGTGATCGACCACCGTCTCGATCGCGCCTAACGATTGTCCGCGATCGAGCAGATCGCACGGGACGGCAAGTACCTCGCCCCCGAGTTTGCGCAGATTCTGGCAGGCGCGCGCCAATTCGTCTTCGTCCCGCGCGAGGAGCGCAACGCGTCCGCCTTCCGCTGCAATCTTCCGGGCGATGGCAAGACCAAGCCCGCGCGAGCCGCCGGTAATGAGAACGGATTTGCCGGCGAAAGAAAAATCGCCACGCGCCAGACGAGAGGCCCCCCAGACCGCGAGGCCGAGGCCGCCGAGACCGAGAAGGATCGAGCGCTTCATCCCAGACTATACATCGGCTTCGAGCGGCGCGATCACGGGAGTTCGATCGGCGATCGGTTTGCGGACGCTGAAGGCAAGCGCGAACGCCACCAGCAGGATCGCCGCGCTGGCGAAGAATGGCGTGCGGGCATAACGAGCGAGCGGCTGGTCCAGATCAAACATGAGCAGCCAACCGCCGAGCAGTGGACCAACAAGCCGACCGGCGCTCCCGGCCGATTGCATGAGCCCGAGCGCGCGGCCCTGCCAGCTGCGATCGATCATCTGCGAGGCGAGTCCATTGAGCGTCGGGTTCACCAGACCGTTGGCGATCGCGAGCGTCGCGCAGACGGCGAGCAACATGGGCAGCGTCGGTACAAGCGGGAGGAGCGCGAGGGCGGCGGCAAGCAGGAAGAGACCGGTGCGGGCGAGAGTAGTTTCGCCGAAGATCTTGATGAGTCGTCCAATCAATCCGCCCTGCAGGATGACGCTGATGATCCCGATGAATCCAAACAGGTATCCGGTCTTGCGTGCGTCAAAGCCGAAATGCTTTTCGGTAAAGAGAGCGAAGAGCGTTGTCATGATGGCGAAGCCGGTGATCGTGAAAAAGTAGGTGGCGACGATCGTGCCAAACATGCGCGCGTGACCGTGCTGAAAAACCTCCGCCAGCCGGGTACGCTTGTGCGGTTGCGAGCGGTACTCCGGGGAAAGACTCTCCGGCAGGATGAAGTAGAGAAGAACAACGTTCACGGCCGCGAGCGCGGCGGCGAAATAAAATGGCGCCCCATAGGAAATGCGGCTCATGATTCCACCGATCATCGGACCAAAGGTAAAACCGAGGCCAAAAGCCGCACCGATCAAGCCCATCGAGCGCGAGCGATTTTCCGGGGTGCTGACGTCGGCGATGTAAGCCTGCGCGGTCGAGATGTTGCCGCCGGTTGTGCCGTCGATAATGCGCGCGGCGAACAAAAGCGGGAGCGACGAAGCCCAGCCCATGATGAAAAATCCGAGCGCGGTGCCGGCCAGACTAACGATGAGGACGGGACGCCGGCCGAAGCGGTCGGAGAGCCGGCCAAGGATCGGCATGAAGATGATTTGCATCCCGGAATAAATGCCGGTGAGCCAGCCAATCTCGATGGGGGTGGCGTGGAAATGCTCCGCGTAAAGAGGAAGCACCGGGATAACGATGCCGAACCCCACCATGTCGATGAAGACGGTGAGGAAGATGACGAAGAGTGGTGACACTTTGGGAAGTGATGAGTAACGGATGAAGAGTGATGAGTCTCCAGCAGACGGTCGCAACTGACAAGTTGCGGCCCTCGCCACTCGTCATTCATCACATCCCCATCACCCGTGCTTGCGATTGAAGCGCGCCACTTCCCGCGCCGTCTCTCGGTCGGTTGCCCGCTTTTTCAAATCGAGCCGTTTGTCGCGCGCCTCCTTGCCCTGCGCCACCCCGATCTCGGCTTTGATTCGCCCGTTCTTCCAATAGAGCTTCAGGATGACGAGCGTCCGGCCCGCGATATTCGTCAGGCCATAGAGCTTGTCGATCTCGCGGCGGTGCAGGAGGAGCTTGCGCACACGTTTCGATGCGGGCACCTCGTGGCTCGCGCGCTCGTACGGTTGGATGTCGGCGCCGTAGAGGAAGGCTTCGCCTTTTTCAATCCGGGCGAAGGCGTCGCCGATGTTGGCTTTGCCGGCGCGGATCGATTTGACCTCGCTGCCCTTCAGCTCAACCCCGGCCTCGTAGCGCTCGAGGATATGGAAATCGCGGAGAGCTTTGCGATTGAGAACGGTCTCAGCGGGCATGGTCGGCGCGGACCGGCACGCGAGACGGAATTACGCCTCGGCGGGCGTGTCTTTCAGCTCCTCGTAGGTGAGCTTGCCGGCGATAATTTCCTTTAGAGCAATATCGGTGAGAGAGGATTTAGGGGTGGCTTCGACGAGCGGGCGATGACCGATGCCGAGTTGGCGCACGCGCTTGGAGACGACGTTGATCAGCAGTTGCTGGTTCGGAATCACTTTGGCTGCTTCTTGCAGGAGTTGAGCGGTCATATTTCTCAAGGAACGGGCGGTGCGACTTGGTTCCGACGGGAATTGGAGGATCGTCGGCGCGCCATTCGTTAGGGCTGAAGAGGTGGAAATCGAAGCAAGCATCGTCGCCGCAAGCGGATTCGGATAATGCGTGCCGCCGCTGGATTGTCAACGGATTTTCTCTCTGCATTGAATCACTTGCCAGCACGAGGGAAGTGCGCGAAGTAGGGGCGCTGCGCGACGACCGGTCCGATGAGGGGCGGAGGTGTCGCGAGAAAAATTCGGGCTGTGGCTCAGCTTGGTAGAGCGCTGCGTTCGGGACGCAGAGGCCGTGGGTTCAAATCCCACCAGCCCGACGTTCTTCATCACGGTGGGAACGTGGTTTGTTTAGCCACCGATAGACACAGATGCCGTAACGGACACGAAGCAACGGCCTGGCTCTCAAACACGGATCGGAAAACCCGCCTTTGTTTATCTGTCTGAATCTGTGTTTATCTATGCCTCAAACCGATGAACAACTCCGTTCTCACCACGATCGCCATCACCGGTTTCGGGATCGCGTTTTTTCACGCGGCGATTCCGACGCATTGGCTGCCATTCGTCCTCACCGCCCGGGTGCAACGTTGGAACCGCTCAAAGACGCTCGTTATCACCGCGATGGCGGCGACGGGGCACGCTTGTTTCACCGCGACTCTCGGCCTGATTGTGGCCTGGCTCGGGATCGCGCTGAGCGATCGCATTGGCGCTCTCTTCCCGTGGATCGCCGGTGGCGCGCTGATCTCCTTTGGGCTTTTCTACATCATCCGCCAGCTGACTGGGCATACGCACACTCACCTTCATCTCGGGCAGGCCGGGCATTCGCATGACCATGCGCACGACCACCCGGAGAACCGGATGTCGCTTTCGAAATCTGATCTCGCTGCGATCTCCAGCCTCCTGGCGCTCCTTACATTCTCGCCCTGCGAAGCGTTTGTGCCGGTCTATGTCTCCGGAGTTCGCTACGGCTGGTATGGCTTCGCCTTGCTCACGATCATTCTGACCGTGGGGACGATCGCGGGCATGGTCGCCTTCACCGGTCTCGCCCTCACCGGCATTGAACAGGTGAAACTGCGCTCCTTTGAAAAATATGAAGCCGGCGTGATGGGTGCCTTGTTGTGCGCGGTTGGGGTATTGATTATTCTCTTTGAGCAATGATCGCTGAACCTGCGCAGCCAAACGTCGGCGATCCCGCGCCCGGCTTCACCGCCACCGCCGTCGGTGGAAAATATGGAACCGGCCAGGTCGTTAGGCTGGAGGATTTTCGCGGCAAGCCCGGTCGTCCTCTATTTCTATCCGAAAGACGACACGCCGGGGTGCACCGCACAAGCCTGCGGATTGCGCGACGCCTGGAATGAATTCGACGGACGCGCGGAGATTTTCGGCGTGAGCATCGATTCCAGCGCGAGCCACGAAAAGTTCATCGCGAAGTATGATCTCCCCTTTCCGCTCCTCTCGGATCCCGAGAAAAAAATCGTCGACGCCTATGGCGTCTGGGTTGAGAAGAGCATGTACGGCAGGAAATATATGGGTGCCGAGCGAACGACTTTCGTCATCGATCCCCGCGGCCGGATCGCAAAGGTCCTGCACAAGGTAAAACCGGCCGAACACGTTGCAGAGCTGCGCGTCGCGTTAAGCGAGACGAAATGAGTTGCCAAGCGCACCATTCAATTTACCTTCGCTGCTCGTGACCGGGTTCGGTCCCGATTTGGTTTCAGATGCTGATCTTCGGCACTCCGAAATCCGCAGATTGAAATCTTCCCTATGGGCTCGCTGAAAAAACGACGAAAAGCAAAAATCTCCAAACACAAGCGCCGTAAGCGGATGAAAGAAAACCGCCACAAGAAGCGCCTGCGCTACAAGTCGTAATTCGGTTGTTGGCGCCAGTTGGCGCTGACCTAAGATCCGTTTCTGCCGCATGAAAGGATGGTTGCTGCTCTCCGGCTGGCTCCTGGCCGCTTCGGTTGCGGGGGCGGCCGACCCTGCCCGTCCGCCCCGGCTCGAGAACGAAGCGCTGCGCATCGACCTGTCACCAGAGGACGCCTCGATCACGGTCGTCGACAAGCGAATCGCGCTCACCTGGCGACAGCAGGTTGGACCAGGATTCAAAGTCGCCCCGGAAACGCTGCGCGTTACGACCGGTTCCATTTCATGCCGGGTTTCCGGCCCGGGCACAACCTGCGACCTAACGATCGCCTTAAAGGAGGGAATGTCGTCCGCTTTCGATCTCACCGTCGCCATCCCCGACCAACGTTACGCCACCTTGCCCGCCTACCCGTTTCATTTCGTCGCGCCGGATAAAGGCTGGTTCTACGTGCAAAACACCAGTGGCGAAGGGATGCTCATGCCGCTCGATCAGCCGGGCGACATCAGCAAGCCGTATGGCTGGAGCGGCAGCCAGCCCTGGTGGGGACTCACCGACCTGCGGCGCGGCCTTGCCGTGCGCCTGGACACATTTCGAAATCCCGACAGCCACACCGGGCCTAACGATTCCACGGTTTACGCGTTGCCCATGCAGCTCCATTACGACTTCGTCACCGAAGGCGGCTACGTCGCGCTGGCCCGGCTTTACCGCGATAACTTCCTGGCGGCGCATCCGGAGCTGGTCCCTTTGCGCGATCGCGTTTCCCGACGGCCACCGGTCGGGATGTTGAAGGACGGGGTCTATGTCTATCTCTGGGGCAACAGTCCGGTGGAGGATTTGCAGCTCGTCTCCGAGATGAAAGCGGCCGGGATCGACCGGGGTATGGCGGTCTTTTACGGCAAACACCCGATCGATCGCGCTCTCTTCGACGGGATCAAGCGCCTCGGCTGGGTGCCCGGTTCCTACCACATGCCGACGGGCAACCTCTTCCGCGTCGGCCGCCACGGCTGGCCCAACGCCGTGCTGACCGACAAACGGCAGGCCGATCAGCTCCGCCGGAGCGCCAATCCCAAAGGTTGGGACCGAATCTGTGCAAGATATCAGCTGCCAAGCTGGCTGCAAAAGGCGAAGGGTCTGATCGACAGCTATGGCATAGAGTTGTTCTATTTCGACACACTTGTCGTCCAGTTGGCTCCGTGCCTAAGCCCAAGCCATCCCTCGACCATCGAGGAGAATCAGCAGGCTCGGCTGGAGTTGGCGCAAAAGACTCAGGAATTGGGGACGGTCGTTGGTTCCGGCGAAGGCGTCTCTCCCACCTGGGCGCTCCCGGGACTCGATTTCTTCGAAGGTCTCATGTCGTTGCGAACCTACGCTGATCCTCACCTCAAGATCCCTTCCGGCGGTTACGAGACCGACCTGGGCAACAGCTATGACTCGGACGCGGCGGTCATCCTCGATGAGAAACGGCGCATCCCACTCTATCAACTAGCGTTCCATGACTATGTCGCCGGCACCTGGGTCTGGCGCGATACGAATTTTCAGAGCCGGCCTTTCGCGTGGAAGAAGGACCTCTTTAACATCCTCTACGGCACGATGCCGATGTGGCATATCGACCGGCGTCTTTGGGAGAGTCACAAAGCCGATTACGTGGCGAGTTACCGCGCGATTGCTTCCGTCCGTTCCCGGATTGGTTTTGCCAGCATGACTGGTCACGGCTGGCTGACTCCAGATCGGACGGTGCAATACACCGATTGGGACACTGGGGATAGAGTCATAGTCAATTTTGGTCTTCGACCTTACCAGTCCTCTGGCCGGGCAACTGTGGCTCCGAAATCCTTTGTCATGCAATCGACTGGCGGCCGATAAACGACGACGCCGTTCATCCCGGCACGGTTTGCGCCAACTCTGCCCCGCCATTACCATTCGCTCAATGACACGCCGGCTGCGCACCCTCCTTCTTCCTCCGTGGTGGATCGCCGGCGCTTCCTGCCTCTGCCTCTCGGTCGCGGCTGCGGCGCGGGCGTTGGATGAGAGCCGCCCCTCCCCAACCCCGCGCATGGCGTCGGGAAAAATCTCCGGCCAGGATGACTCGCTCGTTTTGCATGCGCCCAAGGACCTCGCCCTGAAACCGGAGGGCGAACGCAAGGTGCGGGCGATGCTCGATTACATCGAGGCACTCGATCTGCAGGAAAACGGGGAAGGCGAGAAGGCGCTGGCGGCTTTCGAGAGGGTGTTGAATATCGATCCGGGCGAGATCGATCTGGCCACGCGCGTTGCGTTTCTGCTCACGCAACAGGGCGATTACCCGCACGCGATCGATATCCTTAAAGATGCGGTCAAGGCCGAGCCGAAGGAACCCGGCCCTTATCTCCAACTAGCCTACATCTACGCCAAGTATCTCCGGAAAATGGAGCCGGCGCTTGGTTATGCGGAGCAGGCGGTGACGCTCGCGCCTAAGGACATCGAAGGTTATCAACGCCTCGCCGAGGTACAACTGGCGGCGCGCAATCGCAAAGGCGCGCTGCAAACGCTCGATCGCGCGGCAAAGGTGGAAACCAATGTTGCCTCTTTCTGGACTCAGCTGGGCAAGCTTTATCTCGCGCTCATTGCGCAACCGGACAAGAACCCCAAGGCTGAAGAGCTGGCGAAAATCAATGCCACCTTTCGCAAAGCGCTCGCGCTCGCTCCGGGTGACGCTTCGGTCTTGACCGCGGCCGCTGATTATTTCGCCGCCTCGCAGCAGATGCGGGAGGCGATCCCGCTCTATCTTCGCGTGCTGGAACTTCAGCCTAACGATTCCAATGCGCGCGAAAAACTGGCCACCGGTTTCATGCTGACCAACCAGCGCGGCAAGGCGATCGAGATGCTCCGGGAAATCATCCAGCAGCATCCGGAAAAGTATCAGCCGTATGAGTTGCTCGGGCGCGTCCTGGAGGAAGATGCCAAGGCCCTGGCACAGGACAAACCGGAAGAAGCCAAAGCCGAGTATGCCAAGGCGGCGGCCAGCTTTGAACAAAGCCTGCTCATCAACCCCGACCAGCCGGACAACTACGCCCACCTGGCTGAGCTGCTCCTGAGCCGGCTCCGCGACAACGAACGCGCGGTGCGCGTGCTGCGGGAGGCGCGCCGTCATTTCCCGAACGCACCACAGATCACTTATCTCCTCGCCGTCGCCTTGCGCGAGGCGAAGCATGCCCAGGAGGCGGTTAGCACTTTCGAGGAAGCGTTGCATGAGGGTCGAAACTGAGGGGCAGGAGATAGTCAACGGCCGTTTCTTTTTCGAGTACGGAGCCGCGGCGGAACGGGCCGGACTTTACGATAAGGCCGCCGAGCTTTTCAAACGCGCGATCGAACTCGATCCGGCGGACGCAGCCCAGGCTTACAACTATCTTGGCTTCATGTGGGCCGATCAAGACACCCATCTGGACGAAGCCGAGGATTACATCAAACGCGCCCTCGCGGCCGAACCCGAAAACGGCGCCTATCTCGACAGTCTCGGCTGGCTCCATTATCGCCAGGGAAAATACGAACAGGCGCTCGCCGAGCTGCTCAGCGCAGTGGCGGCGCTCAAGGAAGACGATGCCACCGTCTTCGAACACATCGGCGATACCTATTCGATGTTGAAGCAAACGGCCAAGGCTCTGGAGTATTGGCAGAAGTCGCTCGTGCTCGATCCGGATAACAAAAGGCTGGCCGGGAAGATTGCGGACGCTAAAACCAAGTTGAGCAAAGGCGAACCGGCTGGCGCGACGCCTATCAAATGAAGAAATACCCGACGCCCTGGCAACGCAAGACGATGTGGGCCTCGCTCACCGCGTTCTTTGTCGTCGTGCTCTTTCTCATTGTCGGGACGGTCGTTTATCTCGGCGCAAATTTGATCGCGTTCCTCCAACCCATCCTCATCCCGGTCGCGATCGCGGCCATCCTGGCTTACCTGCTCGACCCGGTCGTGACCCACCTGGCGGCGCGCGGCTTCGGAAGGACCAAGGCAGTTCTGACGATTTTCGCGATCGCCTTTCTCGCCATCGGCGGGCTCTGCGCCTGGATCGTGCCTCTCATTTCGGTGCAAAGCGCGAGCCTGGCTCGGAAATTACCCGATTTCACCGAACGGACGCGCGATCGCGTCGTCGATCTGATTTATCGCTACGAACACACATTCGGTCTGAGTTCCGAGGGGAACACGCAGCGGCCTCATTAACTGGCTCCTCGCAGGACCGACGCCCCATCCGACGCCAAGCGCCACACCCAAGGCGGCGCCCAGCCCGCCGTCCGCCAGCGGCGAAGTGATTGCGCCCGTGCCGACCAAGCTCACCTCCGCCGATCGGCAGCGAATCCAGGATTGGGTGCAAAAGCAATTGCCCGCGATCGAGAAACAACTGCCCGACCTCATTTCCAAGCTTTGGTTATTGGTTAAGACCAGCGTGGGCGGCTTCCTCGGCGTTACCGGATTTCTCCTTAGCCTCGTGATGGTGCCGATTTATTCTTTCTTCCTTCTCAAGGAACGCCCGGCGATCCAGCGCCGCTGGCGCGAATATCTTCCGCTCCGCAATTCTCCGCTCAAAGACGAAGTCGCGACCACGCTTTCGCAAATCAACAGCTACGTTATCGCCTACTTCCGCGGCCAGCTTCTTGTTTGCGTGGTTGACGGTATCCTGATCGGCACCGCCCTAACGATCTATGGCTTGAACTTCGCGCCGTTAATCGGATTGATGGTTATCCCCCTGACGATGATCCCCTACCTCGGCATCGTCATCTGCTGGATCCCAGCCGTCATCATCGCGGCCGCGCAATGGGGCGACTGGTGGCATCCGTTTGTCGTCACGATCATTTTTATCGGGGTGCAAAATCTCGAGGGCTTTTTCTATGCCCCGCGCATCGTCGGCAACTCCGTCGGTTTGCATCCGATGACGGTTATCGTCTCCATCTTCATCTGGGGTTTGCTCATCGGCGGCCTGCTCGGTCCGTTGCTCGCCATCCCACTGACTGCGACGCTCAAAGTGCTGCTCGCGCGCTACGTCTGGGGTCCGCGCCTGCGCGAGGAGGTGATGGATAATATCGAAGCCGTGCCCGTGGTGGAGGCCGCGCGAGAATCGGAGCTGGCGCAGTAAGCGGCGACGCCTGGCCCCGTCGCCCGGTTGCCAAGCGGCCCGGCGCAATCTAGGGAACGGGACGATGCCTGCCAAGCCGAAGCGCGTCCGTCGCAAACGCCGCCGCCGGGGTTCCTGGTGGCAGAGTTTTCAGCCCCAGAGCGGTTTGGTCATCTCGCTCTTTGTCGTCCTTGGTTTTGCCGTCGGCCTCTTCGGATTCGCTTCGGTTCGCAAAGGCTGGAACCGCTGGCAGAAAACGCGTCTGCTTACCGAGGCCACTGATGGTCTCAATCACGACAACCTGAATGAAGCCGAGGTCATGGCGCGTAAAGCGCTCGCCATCGATCCGAATTCTCTCGTCGCCGCCCGCATCCTCGCCGAGACCACCGAAAAACAGAACCGCGCCGAGACCGTGGCCTGGCGCGCGCAGATTGCCCGGCTCGATCCTGGGCTTCGAGAGCGAACTGAACCTGGCCTCCGCCGCCCTGCGTTTCGGCCAGCTCGACGTCGCCCGCAACGCCCTCGGCCGGGTTGCGCCGGAGGATCGCGAGAAAGCCGCCTACCACATCGTCGCCGGCTGGCTTTCCCGCGCGCAGGGAAACATCGCGGAGGAAGAACGCCACTTTGCCGCCGCCGTTGCGAAAGAGCCGACGAACGACGTTTACCAATTCAACCTCGCGGTGTTGCAGATCCTGTCGCACGATCCGGAGAAGAAGGCCGCTGCCCACGACCAACTCGAGCGCTTGAGCAAGGTGCCGCAGTTCCGGACCGAGGCTCTGCGCGCGTTGCTCGATAACGCGCTTCGCCAAAATCAAACCGACGCGGCTAACGAACTCGCGCAGGCGTTGCAAATGAGTCCGCAGGTGACTTTCGCCGATTACCTTCTTTGCCTCGAGCTCTATCGAAAACTGAGTTCGAAGAAATTCGACGCTTTACTCGAGAAGGTAAAACCGGTCGCGGCGCGCGAAGGACACGATCTCGCGCAACTGCTCGGCTGGATGAATAAGAACGATCTGGCCAGTGCAGCCTTGAAGTGGAGCGACACGCTGCCGGCCGGCCTGACGAATCGACCACCGGTCGTCATCGCAGTCGCGGAAGCACTCGCCCGAACAAAAAACTGGTCGCGCCTGAAGCGCTGGACCCGCAGCGGCTCGTGGGGCGATGACGACTATCTGCGCCTGGCCTACCAGGCCTATGCCGCGCGCCGGTCGCACCGTACCGCGGCCGAGTCCGAAGCCGAGTTCGACGCGGTTTGGAATTCGGCGGAGGCCGCTGCCGCCGCGCAGCCCGAACACGAGCTGACTCTGGCGCGTCTCGCGTCGAGCTGGGAACTCGACCAGGAAGCCGAACAGCTCTGGCTGCGCGTCGCAAGAGTTCCGGCCACGCGACGCGAAGCGCTCGACGCCCTCTACGCCCTTTATCGGACGACAAACGATCTGCCGAATCTTCGCCTCACCGCGGAGCGGCTCCACGAAAGCTCGCCCGAAGAGGTCGGCCTGGCCGCCAATGCCGCCCGTTTCGCCTTGCTCCTCGATCACAACACCGCCGCCGGGCGCGCCCTCGCAAAGCAAGCCTACGAAAAGGCGCCTAACGACCCCGCAGCCGCGGTCACCTACGCCTTTGCCCTCTATGCTACCGGCCGGACAGCGGAAGGCGTCAGCATCCTCGAAAAACTTCCTCCCAACCAGCTTGACGACCCGCACGCCGCCGTCTACGCCGCACTCTTGTACGACGACGAAAATCAACTCGACGCGGCCAACAAATACATCGCTCTCGCCCGCGCCGGCCACATTTTTCCCGAGGAAAAGCAGCTCCTCGAGGAGATCACGACCCGCCGCCAGAATGCAGCCCCTTCTCTCACGCCAAGCCCTTCACCGCGACAGGATTGATTCCTGCTCCCCACACAGTATCGCGGGCCGGCTGCCGAAATCGCAATGGCTTCGTGGCGCGCAGGCACCAACGCATTCGCTTGCGCCCGTCGAAAATAAAGCTTTTCCCGGCCGGGCGACCGCCCTATGAACAAAAATAACCGTGGAAACGCTGCAACCTGAGATCTCCTGCTTCCTCTCGAAGGCGCTGAGGGGAGCGATCACACGCTCATGAAAAGCATGTCCTCACCGATGGAAGCCGCGGAACTGGCATCGCCTCCATCCCAGAGAGCCAATTGGAGTTTCAGTTTCGATCGACGACCGATCGCGATCTGCCTCCTCGTCTTTGCTGGTTACTATCTTGGGGCAAGAGTCGGGTTCGCGCTGACATTCCAGCCGCACCCGGTGTCGGTGCTCTGGCCCCCAAACTCTATCCTGCTGGCCGCGCTGTTGCTCACGCCACCCCGCCTCTGGTGGCTCGTGCTCATCTCCGCCTTCCCGGCACATTGTGCGGCCCAGTGGCAAAGCAGCGTGCCACCCTCGATGATAATGTGCTGGTTTATCAGCAACTGCTGCGAAGCACTGATCGGCGCGAGCCTGACGCGCTATTTTATCCGCGGTCCCCTGCGTTTCGTCAGCCTGCGGAACGTTGGCATTTTTTGCCTGTGTGCCGCAGTCTTGGGTCCCTTCATTTCTTCCTTCCTGGATGCGGCATTCGTGCGCTGGAATCATTGGGGAATCGACAGCTATTGGCAGCTCTGGCGAATTCGCTTCAGTTCGAACCTCCTGGCTGTCCTCATCGTTACACCTTTCGTCGTGACGTGGGCCAGGGGCGGCCTGGCGGGAGCGCGAAAGGCAAGCCGGCAGCGTCAACTCGAAGGTGGTCTTCTTTTCCTTGCTCTCGTTCTGGTTAGCACCGCTACTCTTTACAAGCTTGACCCGGAGAGCGATTCAGCTCTGCTTCTTCTCCCTCTGCCGTTTCTGCTCTGGGCAGCCGTCCGTTTCGGCGCGTGCGGCGCCAGTACAGCGATCTTGATCGTCGCGCTTTCCTCGATTTGGAGCGCCGCCCACGGTCATGGCCCGTTTTCTGACGGCTCGCCCGAGCAAATGGCGCGCTCCGTACAGATGTTTCTCATTGTCTTGTCACTTCCGACACTGTTTCTCGCCGCCGTCATCGAAGAGCGTGCGACGGTGGAGAAAACGTTGCGCGAGCGCGATGCCCTGAACCGCGGGATCATCGATTCACTGACCAGTCTCGTCACCATTCTGGATCGATCCGGCTGCATCATTGCCACCAATCATGCCTGGCGAAAGTCCTACCGGTCAGGCGGTGTCCCGCCGCCCGGAATCGATGTCGGCGCAAATTATCTGGAAGTATGCCGGAGCGCGGCACGCGAGGGAGATCATTCGTCAGCCGCGGTCCTGGCGGGCATTGAAGCCGTGTTGTCCAGCAAGGAGTCAGAGTTCCAAGACGAGTATCCCTGCGTCACTCCTGCCGGTGCTCTCTGGTTTGAAATATTGGTCGTACCGTTGCGGAGCGAAGCGGGTGGCGCGGTCATCAGCCATCGGGATATCACGTCGCGCAAAACAGCGGAGAGGGCGCTGCGCGAACGCGATGAACGGATCAGCCTCGCTGCCGAATCGGCTAATCTCGCCCTCTGGACGATCGACTTCGAAAGGCACGAATCATGGATGAGCGACCAGGGACGCGCGATCTTTGGTCTTGCGCCTAACGAACGGCTGACGCGAGACCTCTTCCTGGAGCGGGTGCATCCAGAAGATCGGGAGGCAGTGCATACCGCGATCGAGGAGGCGCGGGCCGGATCAGAATCCTTTGAGATTGAATACCGGCTGCTCCGGCCTGACGGCGACACGCGCTGGCTCATCGCGCGGGGCCGTTATCTCCACACCGCGAGCGGAGAAGCGGGCGAACTCATCGGTGTGGCGATCGACGTCACCGCGCAAATGAAAGCCAATCTCGAATTGCGTCTGCAACGGCTGGAGGTGGCGCGCATGAGCCGGGTGGCGCTGATGGGTGAGTTAACGGCTTCGCTCGCTCATGAGCTGAATCAACCGCTGACCGCGATCGCGAGCAACGCTGCCGCGGGCCGGCGCTTTCTCCGCCAAGGTTCCGTGGAACCGGGCATGCTCGAAGGGTTGCTGGAAGACATCGCCCTCGATGCGCGCCGAGCCGGTGATGTGATTCAGGGAATCCACCATTTCGTTCGAAAAAGCGAAGGGGAACGGCGCGCGATCGATATGAATGAGACGATCGCGGAAGTCTTGCGCCTGCTGCATTCCGATTTGCTTGGTCGAGCGGCATCGATTGAAACCCGACTCGCTTCGAATCTTCCGTTGCTCAATGGCGATCCGGTGCAATTACAGCAGATTCTCTTAAATTTGCTCATGAACGCTCTCGAAGCGATGCAGACAACGCCGATGGCCGAACGGCGGATTGTTATTTCGACCGATTGCTCTGGCGACTCCGTCGTCACGGGCGTGCGCGATTTCGGTCGAGGGCTGCCCCGAAACGATCCCGACAAGATCTTTACTCAATTCTATTCCACTAAACCCGGCGGGATGGGAATGGGTCTCACGATTGTTCGCTCGATCGTCGAAGCGCACGGCGGAAATTTGAGCGCGGCGAACGCCGACCCGGGTGCCCAGTTTTTCTTTGCTCTGCCCGTGATATGGAAATGCGAGGTTGTGCAGAACGCATGAGCGTTAGTCCGCCGGAGTTGGTCTGCATCGTGGACGACGACCAGTCCGTGCGCCGGGCAGTGGGGCGTCTCTTCAAGTCCATGGGGTATAGGGCGGAAATTTTTGCCTCCGCCGAAGATTATCTCGCGCGCGCGGTCTTCGACGGGCCGAGTTGTTTGGTTCTCGATGTCCGCATGCCTGGGCTGAACGGCCTCGGTTTACAGGAAGCGCTCGAGCCACGCGGAGCCGGTGAGCAAATTATTTTCCTGACCGGCCACGGCGACGTGCCGACTTGCAAGCAGGCGATGAAGAAAGGCGCGGTCGATTTTCTGGTCAAACCTTTCGACGACGAAGAATTGCTCGGCGCGGTCCAGCGCGCTCTGGGGCGGAGCGAGGATTACCTGCGCAAGCGGGCGGAAAGACGTGAGGCCCGCGAGCGCATTGATAAATTAACGCCGCGTGAATTTGAGGTTCTGCGCTTCGTCATTACCGGTCTGCTTAACAAACAGATCGCGGCCGAGCTGCACACTGCGGAAAAGACGATCAAGGTCCATCGCGGCCGCGCCATGCAGAAGCTCGGGGCCACCTCCGTTCCTGATCTTGTCCGTCTCACACAGCGTGCGGGCATCACGCCGGCCATCCCTTTACGCCGGCACAAATCACGCTTTTCGGCGTAGGCGGCAAGCTCGATTGCCGCGCTCGGCGCGAAGACTCTATGGGACTAAGGTCCCATAGCCGGGCGAAGTGAGAATCTTTCACTCTTTGCTTCTGACAAACAATCAAGATGAAATCCATATCCAAACCTCTCTATTACCTTACTAGCCTCGCCATCCTTTGCACCATGGCCGGCTGCGACACGATGACGCCGGTCACAGTGAATACTGCCGCGGATCCCACCGCGGTCTTTGGCAAGTACCATACTTATGCGATCGATACCGCCTCGATCGGTTTGAGTGCGACCGGCAACGCCGCGTTGCAATCAGCGCTCCGTTCCAGTCTTGCGGCCAAGGGTCTGAAAGAGTCAGGGGGCAGCTCTGACCTCTACATCGTGCCCACCGTCTACACCCAACAGAAGCTGAATGTCATGCCCGGGGGTGGATACACCGTGTACCCGTCCGCCTATGGAAGCTACAGGATGGGGGCCGTGGCACTGAACGCAGGAGTGCAGACCTATTCCGAGGGCACGCTGGTAATCGATTTTGTCGATCGTAAAACGCACAAGGTCGTTTACCGCGGTTCTGGCCAGGCAGCCGTCGGGAGCACCGAACGAAATGCCAATGCGATTACGGATGCCGTAAACAAGATCGTCGCCAATTACCCGTGATAATCCTTCCCGGTGGAAAAGGGCGGGCATGAGACGTAGCCGGTCGCGGGCTACGTCCGAGCGGAATTGAACGACGCGATTTCTGCTGCGCTTGCCCGGGAGACATGACGGGATTTGTGGCCGGGACGGATATGCATGGGACTAAGGTCCACTATTCGACAAGCCGATAGAGGCTAGTCTGTGTTGTCGCGGTAAGCCTGATCCAGGTGGTGAAACGCGTAGAGCACATGACGCCCAACCAAACGACATCTGGGGAAATTGTCTGCCTCGTCGATGACGACGATGCGGTTCTCAAATCGATCGGCCGCTTGCTCGCCTCCGATCGATTAGGGGTCCGATCTTTCAGCGACCCGGAGAGTTTTCTCGCGCACGTGGAGACGCATTCGGTCGCACTCGTCATCCTGGACATCTGGATGGAGAAAATGACGGGATTGGAAGTGCAGGTCAAGCTGGCCAAGTTGTCGCCTCGGACACGAGTCATCATCATGACGGGACGGAAAGATCCCGGCGCGAAACAGACTGCGCTGGAATTCGGAGCAACCGCGTTCTTTACCAAACCATTCAACGACGAAGAGTTCCTCGGCGCAGTCCATTGCGCCTTGTCGTCACGCGCCGGACAGTGAAATCGCAAAAAGAGATCGAAGAATCCTTTCATGCGGGCCAGACCAGAATCCTGGAGATGGTCGCTTCGGATGCACCCCTCCCGGAGATCTTGAAAAGCGTCGTCCTTCTGATGGAGGCGCAAGCCGACGGCATGCTCTGCTCGATCTTGCTCCTGGGCGCTGATGGGATTCATATTCGGCACGGCGCCGCTCCGGGTTTGCCCGACGAATATGTCAAGGAAGTGAATGGCGCCCCGATCGGTCCCCGCAACGGCTCCTGCGGAACGGCGATGTTTCTGCGCAAACCGGTCGTCGTGACCGACGTGCTCACCGACCCACTCTGGAGCGACTACCGGCAGCTCGCCGGGATTCTTGGGCTGCACGCCTGTTGGTCGACCCCGATTCTTTCACCGCGCGGTGATGTCCTGGGTTCGTTCGCCATCTACCGCAAGGAAAGACGCGGCCCTCGTCAGGAAGAAATTCGATTGACCGAAGTCGCAACGCACATCTCCGGGATCGCAATCGAACGCCAACGCGCGCAAGAAGCACTCCGCGAGCGCGAAGCACGCATCAACCTCGCGGCGGATTCGGCCGATCTTGCCTTTTGGGTCATTTATCCGGGGCAAAAGACGGCCTGGATGAGTGACAAGGGGCGCGCGATGTACGGATTTGATTCCACGACGCCGTTGACCCGCGATTTAATCTGTTCGCGCGTTCATTCCGATGAACGGGCCGCGGTCCACGCGGCTTTCGATCGCGCATCCGCTTCGCATGGAATCTTCGAGTCGGAGCACCGGCTCGTTCTGCCGTACGGCAAGACACGCTGGGTCATTGTGCGCGGCCGCAGTTTGGAGGACGAGCACGGAAATCTCCTCGAACTCATCGGCATGACGATCGATATCAGCGCGCAAAAGCAGTCCGAGCTGCAATTGCAAATTCAGCGGGAGGAAATGGCGCATTTGAACCGTGTCGCGTTGATGGGGGAAATGACCGCCTCGGTTGCGCATGAATTGAATCAGCCGCTTACCGCCATCGCTAACAACGCGTCGGCCGCGCGACGATTTCTCGAGCGCGGAAACATTGACCTCGTGTTGCTCCAACAGCTACTGCAAGACATGGTGGCTGATAGTCAGCGCGCCGGCGAGGTCATCCGGGGAATACGCGCCCTCGTGCGCAAAGGAAAGACTGTCCGCCACGAGGTGAACCTAAACACAGTCATCGCCGACACCTTGCGCCTGGTACGGACCGATGTGGTGATGCGCGAGAGCACCGTCGTCACCGAACTCGATCACAACCTGCCCCAGGTCGAAGCGGCTCCAGTCCAGATTCAACAGGTCATGCTCAATCTGATCATGAACGCGCTCGACGCCGTTGCATCACTTCCGCCTTCTGAGCGGCGCATCGTTATTCACACGGTCCCTGCGCTATCTGATGGCGGAGTGTTCGCCGAAGTCAGTGTGCGCGATTTCGGAGGCGGCCTGCCCAAGGATCGCCCGGAAAAAGTATTCGATCATTTCTTTTCCACCAAGCAAGACGGAATGGGCATGGGCCTGACCATCGTTCGATCGATCATCGAAACCCATGGCGGAACGATTCGCGCAGAAAACCTGCCGGATTGTGGCGCACGCTTTTTCTTCCGCCTGCCCGCGGCGCGCAAACAACAAAGCCAGGCGGCATGAGCGAGTCGGGCGAAACCGAGGAAGTCTGTCTTGTCGATGACGATCCGTCCGTCCTTAGATCGATGCAGTATTTGCTCGGTTCCGATGGCCTCGCGGTACGTGCGTTTAACAAGCCGGAAGATTTTCTCGCCCATGTCTCCGCCCACCGCGTGCCGGTCGTGGTCCTCGACGTCTGGATGGAAAAGGTAACCGGACTGGAAGTCCTGGCGCGGCTATGTGCGCTGTCACCGAAAACTCGCGTCATCGTCATTACGGCGCGTGACGATCTGGCGGCCCGCGCGACGGCGATGCAAATCGGCCCGGTCGCTTTCTTCATCAAGCCATTTAATGATGAACAATTTCTTGCTGCAGTGCACGACGCTCTCGCCCAGGCCCGGGAGTTGACGTAAGACCAAGGTCCAATAGACGGAGTGAAAGGTATCCCGCAGATTCAACTTAATGAACGCTCCCTGGCGCAGTTCGTTAGTCTTGGGATGCCTGTGCCTCTTCGCGTCGTGCGATGCGTCGCCTCCGGCAAGCGCCCCATCGACGGAACAAAATCGCGCGGTGCAGCCGGAGGGCGCGCAGGATTTACAGCAACGGCAAATGGCGTTCCTCAACCGCATTCGTGAGGCCGATCCCCAACAACGAACCATCGACCGCGCTCTGATTAACGAACAGAACGAGCTCGGCCTGATTCTCGATCGTAGCGTCGAGATGCAAAAAATACCCGATCTTATGCGAACCATGCTCGATCAGATGGCGCAGACATTTCCAAATCAGGACCTAACCGTGCTCGCCTATGCCCCATCCAATCCACCGCGAAAGATCGGCACCGCACATCTCGACGCTCGCACGCGGGCGATGAGTTATGTCCCCGCACAATAACCTTTCCTTAAATCCCAAACTCGAAAGAAACAAATACTATGGCAGACACTGTTGACGACTTCATGCGACGTTTTGCGGGCGGCGGAACCGTGGACGACGTGGATGCGAGCAGGTTTCACGACCGCTTCGTTTCCACCCATCCCGACGACGCCCAGTTTAGTAATCAGGCCTATCACGATGGGGCGGCGCAATACCTCGGCCAACTTCCCGACGATCGATTTCACGACGCCGCGAAAAATGCCGTGGCGCAGGCGCCGCCGGAGGAAAGAGCGGGACTGCTTGGCGGCTTGCTCAGCGCATTAGGTGGTGCCGTCGGGGGCGGTGCTACTACTGGCGCAGCGAACGCTGGCCCGCTCGCCGCTGCGGGTGGACTTGCCGGGATCGCGAGCATGCTGGGCCTCGGTTCGACCGATCCCAACAAAATGAGCGCAGATGATGCCGCTCGGGTAATGAATTACGCCCGGAAAGAACAACCGGAACTCATGCGCCAGACGGTCGAAGAAAAACCGTGGTTTGTGAAAGCAATGGGAAATCCGGTGGTCATGGGCGCTTTGACGATGGCCGCGGCGAAACTATTAAGCAATCAAAGGAAAGGAAACGCCTGACCCGGCGTTTCCCGCGAAAAGAACAATCACGATACTAACCAAACAAAATAGAAAGCCAAAACCATGGGACTACTCAGCAATCTAATGTCAAAGATCTTCAGTCACGCACCTGCCGTCGCCACCGCTACCGCTTCGGCACCCGCTGCTGCTAGCGCCCCAACGGCCGCAACTCAGCCGGCCGCTGGCGCCCCGCCCGCTGTGGCCGCGGCGCCCGCGCCCAGCGCTCCCATGCCTGCGGCGCCGATCGTCGATATCGCCGCTGTGATGAACGGACTGGCCGCCAAGAACCCAGAAAAATTGGACTGGAAGCGATCGATCGTCGATCTGATGAAGCTGGTTGGGATGGACAGCAGCCTGAGCGCGCGCAAAGAGCTGGCGACCGAACTCCACTACACTGGAGATATGAATGATTCCGCTTCGATGAACGTCTGGCTCCAGAAGGAAGTGCTCAGGAAGTTGTCAGAGAACGGCGGAAAAGTTCCCGCGGAATTGCTCAGCTGAATTCCGCGTTGTGCTCCGCGGTCGATTTGTCTTGCTTTACCGTTTGCTTGCTCGACAAGCCAAACGTTCCGTTTTTGCCTAACGAGTAGAACAAGAGCACGAGATACGATTTGTCATTTCAATCGGTCGATTCTGCACTTTTGCGATTATTTCGACCAGGCACGGTTCGCCTTCCACGGCAGTATCGAATTGACGAGGGTCGCGTATCCGAAGAAATAGGAGTTCCACCAGACCGGGCGACACAGAGATCCTTGCTTGAGGCCACGGTCTGCCCGATGGTTGCTGCCGGGTGATCGGAGCGGCTTCCGAATCATGGTGATGAGCGACTGATGTAACGTTACCTCGCAAAGAATTGAGAAATGGCTGATTCACCTCAACGTGTCGAGCAAACGCGAACGCAGAGTGAGGAGCAGCTTAACTTGCTGCAGACAATCACCATGCAAGTGGCCGCAACGAGCGACCTTTCGCACGCCTTGGAGGTCGTGCTTCATCGCGTTTGTGAGAAGACGGGATGGGCCCTTGGACAAGCCTGGGTGCCGAGCTACGACGGAACTGTTCTGGAATGCGGTCCGGTGTGGTATTGCGACGAGCCGGACTTGCAAAGATTCCGGACCGCATCCGAAGAATCTCATTTCGCCCCGGGCGTTGGACTTCCTGGGCGCGTCTGGGCGTCAAAGCAGCCAGCATGGATTGAAGACGTCAGGAACGACACGAATTTCCCGCGCTTGGAAGTGGCCAGAGCTGTCGGGCTAAGGACGGGAGTAGGGATTCCTATTCTTTCAGGCGATCACGTCATCGCGGTGATCGAATTCTTCATGCATGAATCCCGCAATGAGAACGAGCGATTGGTCAAAGTGATTGTGGCGGTCGCGGCCCAATTGGATCTGGTCATGGAGCGGAAGCGCGCCGCCGAGGAGCTCGCTCACACCAACGAAATCCTCCAATCAATTTTGTCCAACATGGGTGACGCGGTCATCGTCGCAGATAAGGAGGGTAAATTTCTCCTCTTCAACCCAATGGCGGAGCGCATGTTCGGGATGGGTGCGACCGAGACCAGCTTGAGCGAATGGTCGCATCGTTACGGACTTTACCTGCCGGACAAAGTGACTCTTTTCCCGCCCGACCAATTGCCGCTGACGCGATCGATTCGTGGCGAGGAGGTGAACGACGTTGAGATGTTCGTGCGGCATGCGAAAACACCCCATGGGCTTTGGAGCCGAGTGAGTGGCCGTCCCTTGCGAGACGCAAACGGCGAGTTGTTAGGCGGGGTGATTGTTTGCCGTGATATCACTCAAACCAAAGAGGAAGAATTCTTTCGCGCCGGACAAAGCCGGGTGCTGGAAATGATCGCGGCCGACGCGTCGTTGCCGGACGTACTGACCAACCTTGTTCTTCTCATGGAAGGGCAGGCCGAAGGGCTGCGCTGTTCCATCCTCCTCTTGAATCGGGACGGGAAACATGTTCGTCACGGCGCGGCGCCACATTTGCCCGAGGCTTATGTCAAAGCCGTCGATGGCGCTGCAATTGGACCACGCAATGGTTCCTGCGGCACCGCCATGTACACGCGCCGGCCGGTCGTAGTAACCGACGTGCTCACCGATCCGCTCTGGGCTGATTATCGTGGTCTGGCCGAGATCTGCGGACTGTGCGCCTGCTGGTCAACCCCCATTCTGTCGCCGAAAGGCGACGTTCTCGGCTCGTTCGCGATGTATCGGCAGGAAAAGCGAGGACCGCGACCCGAGGAAACGCGGTTGACTGAAATTGCCACCCACATTGCCGGCATCGCCATCGAGCGCCAGCAGCATCAAGAGATACTGCGCGAGCGGGAAGCGCGCATCAGTCTCGCCGCGGAGTCGGCCGAACTGGCCTTTTGGATCCTCTATCCAGGGCAAAACACCGCCTGGATGAGCGACAAGGGACGCCTGATGTATGGCTTCGATTCCAAACTTCCCCTCACCTGCGACCTGATTCTCTCGCGGGTTCATCCGGATGAACGACCGGCGGTTAAGGAGGCGTATGATCGGGCCCGCGCCTTGAATGGAACTTTCGAGAGCGAGCACCGCATCGTCCTCCCGTATGGCAGGACGCGCTGGGTCATCATGCGTGGACGGTGTTTACCGGATGAGCATGGAAATCTTCTGGAAACGATTGGTGTTACTCTCGACGTGAGCGCGCAAAAGCAGGCCAATCTGCAATTGCAGCTTCAGCGCGAAGAGATGGCCCATCGCAACCGCGTTGCTCTGATGGGCGAAATGACCGCGTCGTTCGCACATGAACTCAATCAACCACTCACAGCCATAGCGAACAACGCTTCTGCCGCACGTCGTTTTCTCGAACGCGGCAACATCGACCCTGCGCTCCTGGCGCAATTGCTAATGGACATGGTGGCCGACAGTCAGCGCGCCGGAGAAGTGATTCGTGGGATCCGAAGTTTGGTGCGCAAGGATACGAATGTGCAGCGCACCTTTCTTGACCTCAATGCCGTGATCACTGACACGGTTCGATTAGTCAGTTCGGATGTCCTTTTGCGGGAAAGTATCATCACTACCGAGCTCGATCCCCGACTGCCCGAAGTGGAAGCCGCTCTTGTTCAGATCCAGCAGGTTCTGCTTAATTTGATCATCAACGCACTTGATGCCGTGGAATGCTCTTCCACCGGCCGAGCGCCGCATCATCGTCAGCACGCGTTCACCCGAAGGCGACGTGGTAGAGGTAAGCGTCCGCGATTTTGGAGTGGGACTACCGAAAGACCGGCCGGATAAGATCTTTGATCATTTCTTCTCCACCAAACAACAAGGCATGGGAATGGGCCTGACCATCGTTCGATCGATCGTCGAAGCACACGGCGGCACGATTGCGGCCGAGAACGTCCCTGACCGCGGTGCTCGCATCGTCGTTCGTTTGCCCGTGGCGCACGGGAAGTTCCAGAGCGAGGCAGCCGCATGAGCGTTTCAAGTTCGCGTTCGGGGATTTCCACGGCCCTTCCGTAGCGGGACAAACGGAAGATATTCGGATCTCCAATTCCAGCCCGTCATCCCGTTCACGCTGCTGGACAAGCAAAACATTTTACGTCAGCGTCCCTTACCAGCTGACGGGCCGGGGTGACGAAGGCTCATTGCTGAGCTCGCTTTTCGACCCGGTGATTTTCAACGAGAAGATGCCGTCGCTGGGGCATCGGACCAGTCACGACGTTCGATACGACCGGCGACGCACTCGACCGATTTGCCATCGGCCCGCCAATCGGCGGCGTCAAGCGGATCAACAAGAATCTGAATGTAAGTCTCTTAGCGAAACCGGGCGGCAAATCCACGACCAACGCCCGATGCCGACGATCGCAGCTTACGCGCTCGCGGCTATCTTAGTCATCGGGCATTATGCGAAATTCCTTCATCGGGCGAAGGCCGTGGTAGTAGTGTGAACGCTCTTATGGACGAAATTCTTGCCTCTATTTTCCGAAACCAATGGCTGGTCTTCATCATCATCGGACTGTTGCTGCTCGCGCTGACCGAAGTTGGATTTCGTGTCGGTCTGCGGCTGTTCGTGACCAAAGACGAACCGCGCAAGGGTCAGATCGGCGGCATCCAGGGCGCGGTGTTGGGGATGCTCGCGCTGCTGCTCGGCTTCACTTTCTCGATGGCCTTGGCCCGTTATGAAAACCGCCGCGACCTCGTGCTGAAGGAAGCAAATGCCATCGGCACGACTTACCTGCGTGCGTCGTTCCTACCGGAGCCGCACGCGAAGGCAGTAGAGGAGTTGTTGCGCCGTTACACCGATGCGCGACTGAGTTTCGACAGCGCTGGCAGCGACTCCACCAAAATCGCGGCCGCCGAAGATGAGGCGGGCAAACTGCAGCGTGAGTTATGGGTGGAGACGGTCGCCGCAGGCAAGGAAGCGCCCACGCCGATCACCGCGACCTTCATCAGCGCGCTCAACGAAACGATCGACCTCGACGCCACCCGTTTGCACGCCCTGCGCTCGCGTGTGCCCGGGGCGGTCTGGTTGCTCCTTCTCATCGTGGCCGGCGCGGGTTGTTTTGCGAGTGGCTACGGCGCCGGCGCAACTGGGGAGCGGACTGGCTTTTCCGACGCGATGCTGCCATTGCTCATCGCTGTGGTTATCACCCTCATCGCCGATTTCGATCGGCCGCGTCACGGTTTGATCAGCATCAGCCAGCAGCCCTTGCTCGATCTCAAGCAATCTTTGCAATCGAGACAGCGATGAAACGCTACCTGGACTTGCCGGCATCTGCCTAACGATGGTCTCCTGAAGGATGAAAACAAACAGCCACGCTCCTCGCTGCTCTGTGCGGCCTAACCACAGCGGCCTTTGCCGCCGAGCCTAACGACGGTTCCGTTCTGCCGTTCCCAACTCCGCCGTCGGCCAGCAAGGCTGGCCAGACGTTGCAGGAATCCGTGCACAAGCGCCGCGTCGAACCGGAGCATTTGCCGAAGGATGCGCCTAACATCCTCATCATCCTGATTGATGACGCCGGCTTCGGCACGCCCGATACCTTCGGCGGTTTCGCCCACACGCCGACGCTTTCGAAGCTCAGCGACGAAGGCATCAGCTATAATCGTTTTCATACCACCTCGATCTGTTCGCCCACACGCGCGGCTTTGCTTACCGGACGCAATCACCAGCGCGTCGGCAGCGGCACGATCGCCGAGCGGGCGGTGGATTGGGATGGTTACACGGGAGTGATTCCAAAGACATCGGCGACGATTGCCGAGGTCTTGAAGAATTACGGATACAAGACGTCCGCCTTTGGGAAGTGGCACAATACGCCTGCCGACCAGACGACCGCCATGGGTCCGTTTACCTATTGGCCCACGAGTTACGGCTTTGATTACTTCTACGGCTTTCTCGCCGGCGAAACCTCGCAGTGGGAGCCGCGCCTTGTCGAGAACACGACGCCTATCGAGCCGCCGCACGACGAGAAATATCATCTCACCGAGGATATGGCCGCTCAGGCAATTACCTGGCTGAAGAAACATCGCGCCTTTTCTCCGGACAAACCGTTCTTTATGTACTGGGCGCCCGGCGGCGTCCATGGTCCTCACCAAGTCTTCCAGGAATGGACCAATAAGTACAAAGGCAAGTTCGACCAGGGCTGGGACAAGCTCCGTGAAGAAATCTTTGCGCGCCAGAAACAGCTTGGCTGGATTCCGGCCAATGCCGAGCTGACCCCGCGCGCTCCTACCATGCCGTCGTGGGACAGCATCCCCGAGTCCGAACGCCCCTTTCAATTGCGCCTCATGGAAATTTACGCCGGCTTCTGCGAACACACCGATGCGCAGGTCGGCAAGTTGGTCGATTACCTCGACCAGACCGGGCAGCGTGAGAACACCATCATCTTTTATATATGGGGCGATAACGGCTCCTCTGCCGAAGGGCAAAACGGCTCGATCAGCGAATTACTCGCACAGAATCAAATTCCCAACACCATCGCCCAGCAAATCAAGGCGCTCGATGAACTCGGCGGTCTCAAGGCCCTCGGTGGTTCTCAGACCGACAACATGTATCATGCCGGCTGGGCCTGGGCCGGTGACACGCCCTTTAGATACACCAAGCTCATCGCCTCCCACTTCGGCGGCACGCGCAATCCCCTCGTCGTTTCGTGGCCGAAGAAAATCAAGCCGGACAAGACACCGCGCTCCCAGTTCTACCACGTCAATGACGTCGTCCCGACGCTCTACGATGTGATCGGCATCAAGGCTCCGAAGGAAGTGAACGGCTTCAAGCAGGATCCGATCGATGGCGTGAGCATGGCGGCATCCTTCACCAATCCCAAGGCGCCGGAGAACAAACATATCCAGTATTTCGATAATAATGGCAGCCGCGGCATCTATTATGACGGCTGGTACGCCTGCACGTTCGGTCCGCTCATTCCGTGGGTGAACGCGCAACCGGGATTGGCCGACTGGGATTCATCCAAGGACGTCTGGGAACTCTACGACCTGAACACGGATTTTACTCAGATGCATGACCTCGCCAAAGAGCGTCCGGACAAGCTGGCGGAAATGAAGAAGCTTTTTCTCGCCCAGGCGAAGGAGAACAAAGTCTTCCCCATCGGGGCTGGTATCTGGCTGCGCATCCACCCCGAAGACAGAATCAAGACGCCTTATACGAGCTGGACGTTCGACGACACAACCACTCGCATGCCCGAGTTCACCGCACCCGCCGTGGGTAACACGAGTAACACTGTTACGATCGATCTCGAGTGCGGTCCGGATGCCAGTGGTGTGCTCTATGCCCTCGGGGGCGCCGGCGGCGGACTGACGTGTTACATGGACAAAGGCCAGCTCGTCTTTGAATACAACCTTATGATCATCGATCGCTCGATCGCGAAATCAGCGGAGAAGATAGCCCCCGGCAAACACACCGTCGTCGTGGATACCACGCTCAAAGCCCAAAGCCCGGCGCGCCTGCGGACAGTCGTCCTCGGCGTCGACGGCAAGGAAGTCGCCCGCACCACGGTAAGGATGACCGTGCCCGCTGCCTTCACCGCCAGTGAGACCTTTGACGTGGGCATCGATCTTGGCTCGCCAGTCTCACGCGACTATTTCGAGCGGCGTCCTTTCAAGTTTGATGGAAAGATTAGTCAGGTGAAAGTGGAGCTGAAATAGAACAACCGAAACAACGCTTTCATGAAAGCCAATCAAATCGCTCCTATTGGCAGTTGCACCGGCCTCTCGTCGACGCTGCAAGGCCGAAACATTTTCTACTCCGCTCCGCGACAGCCAACCGGTTGCGCTAATCCGCACGGATGGACAACGACGAGTCTGCTAACACCTCATATCCTGTGCAGCTTGCCGTCCGGCGCACTCTTTACGGCGTGACAATGCTGCCAACATGCCGATTGCTCGTGCAGATCTGCAGATTCGGCCCGGACGAATATGGCGATCTGCTCGACGAGACCGGTACGACCCGCTCCAGGGCAATAGGCATGCAACATTTGGTTCGACTCCATCACAAAAGAAGTCGATCAAATTTGCGTGAACCCTGATTAGATCCCAAACCACGAAAACCAAACTCGACTCTCCTCGCTGCCATATGCGGCCTCAGCGCCCAGCTGCTGGAGATAACTGAGCCTGCTACAAACCTATGAAGCTCAAATTTTACGGCACGCGAGGATCCATCCCCATCTGTGATGCCGGTTTCCAGCAATTCGGCGGCAACACCACCTGCCTGCAAATCACCTTCACCGATACCAACCGCGTCGCCATCATTGACGCCGGCACAGGATTGCGAAATCTCGGGCGCGACCTCCGCGCCATCGGGCACAAGCAGGAACAAATCGTTATCGCGTTCACGCACTTTCACTGGGACCACATCCAGGGCTTTCCATTCTTTGCCCCGGCCTATGATCCGGGTCAGAAAATCACGTTCCTCACTCTGGGCCGGGATCAGTCTGTTGGTCATTTGCGGGAGATCTTCGAGGTCCAGATGCAGGCGGAATATTTCCCGGTGCAATTGGATCGCATGGGAGCCAATTTCGAGTTCCTGCAAATCGCCGAGGCCAGCAAACACTTCAGCGGGATCAACAATGTGGAAACCGTGGTCACCGCCCAAAAGCACAATCATCCCGGTGGAGCGTATAGTTTCCGGATCGAACGAAATGGCCAGGTGCTTGTCGTTTGCACGGACGTTGAGCATGGCGAGCAGATCGATACAGCGGCTGGTGGAGCTGGCGCGCGGCGCGGACTTGCTGGTCCATGACGCGCAATACACGGCCGAGGAACTACAGAAACGGCGCGGTTGGGGACACAGCAGTTTTGATCAAGCCATGCAGGTTGCTGAAATGGCCGGCGTAAAGAAGCCTGGCCCTGACGCATCACGACCCCGACCACGACGACGAGTTTCTTCTGCGCATCGAAAAATTGTGTCAGGAACGGTTCCCCAACACGGTGCTCGCTCGCGAAGGAATGGAAATCACGATCGGGTAGGCAACCTGCGCCAAAGGGGAGTAGCGCACAAATACTGAATAACATCGTGGTCGGCTTCGTCCCTAAAAACAACTGGAGATCAGGACGAGAACGAGATTATCGATCAACTCTACCGCGGTTCGGTGACCAGCGGGGAAATTGAAGTTGCATCAGCAATTCATCTCCTCCAATCTGTTGCCGTTCGCAGTTGCTTGAAACGAAAGAAAAAAACATGAAACAAAAAGCCTCTCGACCCGGACTGGGCAGCCGATCATTTCATTGTTTGATGGCCGTCTTATCGGTCGCGCTTCTCTCACCCACCTATCCCCTGGCGTTTGCACAGGGGACGGCCACGCAGACTGCATCGCCCGCAGAGGAGACAGCCACGCAGACTGCGTTGCCCAGGAAGAGGCTCCCAAGATTCCGAATGATCAATTGGATTCTTTGGTGGCGCCGATCGCCCTTTATCCGGACCCGCTTTTGAGCCAGACGCTGGTCGCGTCCACCTACCCTCTCGAGATCGTTCAACTCCAGCAGTGGTTGGGAAACAATCCGAATCTAAAGGGCAAGGCGCTGGCCGATGCGGCGGAAAAACAGAATTGGGACCCAAGCATCCAGGCCATGGCGGTGCTGCCCGACGTCGTCAAACAGTTGGGCGATAATATCGCGTGGACTTCGCAATTGGGAGACGCCTTCCTCGCCCAGCAACCCGATGTGATGGATGCGGTTCAGCGCATGCGCACAAAAGCGGAGGCCGCTGGAAACTTAAAAACCACCGAACAGCAAACGGTCGAGACCCAGCAGGTGGAAGGCAGGAGCGCTGTCGTCATTCAGCAGAGCCAATCCCGATGTGGTTTACGTCCCGTCCTATAACCCAACCGTGGTCTACGGCGCGCCCGCCTATCCTTATCCATCGATGTACTATCCACCCGTCGGAGCTTACGTGGCTGGGGCGGCTCTTTCCTTTGGTGTTGGAGTCGCGGTCGGATCAATCTGGGGCAATGGAGGCTGGGGTTACGGTTGCGGCTGGGGTAACAATGACGTCAACGTCAACGTGAACAACAAATACGTGAACCATTACAACAAAAACAATTACAATAAGAACAATTTCAACAACGCGAACGTCAATCGACCCGGCGGCGGCAATGCATGGCAACACAACCCCCAACATCGCGGAGGCGCTCCCTACCCCAACAGGAACGTCGCAAACAAATACCCCGGTGCTGGCAATCGCCCGGGCGCTGGAGCCGGAGCTACCAATCGCCCTGGTAGCGGAGCGGGGAACGTCAATCGTCCGGGCGCTGGATCGGAGCTGCCAATCGACCCGGGTGGCGGAACTGGTAATGCCGGAAATCGACCGGGTAGCGGAGCTGGAATGCCGGAGCTAATCGACCGGGTAGCGGGGCTGGCAATGCGGAGCCAATCGACCGGGTAGCGGGCTGGAACGGCCAATCGTCCTGGCGGCTGGAACGGCCAATCGACCTGGAGGCGGGACGGCCAATCGGCCCAGTGGTGGAAGCGGAACCGCGAATCGACCTGGCGGCGGAGGCGCCAGCACCAAGCCAGCGACTCGTCCAGCCGGCAGCGGCGGCGCGAACCAGATCGGCAACCGGCAAGTTTCCAAGAGCTCCGGTTCCGGTAATAAGAGCGCGTTCGGCGGCTCTTCGGGTCATATGAATAGGAGCTCAGCTCAAGCCAGTCACAGCCGGGGTTCCCGCAGCATGGGCGGCGGCGGTGGCGGCCAGCGCAGTGGTGGAGGTCGCCGGAGGTAAACCAATGAAATCAAAATCGACCATTGTTATTTCCATGAAACTTCCACTTCTCTTTGGTGTGATCCTTGGTTGCTGTTCCCTGTCCCCTGCCCTGCGAGCCGCGCCCGAGGCAGAGCAAAAGGGATTTGATACAGCAAAACAAGCTGCTGATGCTCTCGTTCAAGCGGCCGATCCCTTTGATGTGCCAGCCTTGGAAGCCATTCTGGGTCCAGGGAGCGAGGACCTTGTTGCTTCCGAAGATACGGTCCAGGACAAAAACCGCGCCACCAGGTTTGCCGAGATGGCCCACGAGAAGACTGTAATCGACGTTGATCCAAAGAACTCAAGACGCGCCACTCTCTCAGTCGGCAATGATGATTGGCCGCTACCGATTCCGTTGGTCAAGCGAAACGGGAAATGGTATTTCGACGCCAAGGCAGGCCGCGAAGAGGTCCTGCTCAGGCGCATCGGCGCGAACGAGCTGGACGTTCTCAACATTTGCCCGCGGCTACGTCGATGCCCAGGAAGAGTACGCGGCCGAAACAGCACGATGGTTCCGCCGTGAACCAGTACGCGCAACGAATCATTAGCACACCTGGAAAGCAGGATGGCTTATCGTGGAAAAACCCGGATGGAACCTGGGGAGGACCAGTCGGAGAAGATGTCGCCAAGGCGCTGGGGGAAGGCTATACCGATAAGAGTCAACCGTATCACGGTTACTATTTCAAAGTTCTTAAGGGACAAGGCCCTGCGGCGCCTATGGGAGAAATGGACTTTGTTACGGGCGGAGTCATGATCGGCGGGTTTGCGCTTGCCGCGGCGCCGGCCGATTACCGCGTTACCGGAGTGCAGACGTTCATCGTCAACCAGAGCGGGGTCGTTTACCAGAAGGACCTGGGACCCGATACCCTGAAGATCTTTAAGGAGATGGAGCGCTTCAATCCCGACAAGACCTGGCATAGGACCGACGACGCGTGGCAGGACGAAACGCCAGACGAACAGGAGTGACTCTGCGCGCCGCAAGCTAGTGCAGCGTAAGATATCGAACTAGACGCGCGGCCCGCGGCGAGATCCAGAACCGATTGGAACTCAATGACTCATTGCACTAGATTATCGGTCTGCGGCGTCACGCTCGCGCTTGCCGCGGGAGTTAGTGCGCTCGCGGGCGAACCTCCAAAAGGCCCGGCCGGAATGGTCTGGATACCCGGCGGCGAGTTTAAGATGGGGGCGGTCATGAACGGCCACGGCAGCGACGAGATGCCGATGGCCTCGAATGACGCAGAGCCAATTCATCCCGTGCGTGTGGACGGCTTCTGGATGGACAAGACGGTGGTCACGAATGCCGAATTCGAAAAGTTTGTTGCCGCGACCGGCTACGTCACGATCGCGGAACGTGCGCCGACCAAAGAAGAATTCCCCGATGCGCCGCCGGAAAATCTGGTTGCCGGTTCCGTCGTCTTCACACCACCGGATCACGAAGTCGCCGCTTAACGATCACTTTCAGTGGTGGGATTACGTCAAGGGAGCGAACTGGCGACATCCGACCGGCCCCGAGAGCAACATCGAGGGCAAGGGCAATTACCCCGTCGTGCAGGTCGCCTTTCCGGATGCGGAGGCCTATGCGAAATGGGCGGGCAAGCGGCTGCCAACCGAGGCCGAGTTTGAGTTCGCGGCCCGCGGAGGTTTGGAGGGGAAGACCTATGTCTGGGGCGACGACTTCAGGCCCAATGGCAAATGGATGGCTAACACTTACCAGGGAACGTTCCCGGTCAAGGATCAAGGCGGAGATGGCTTCGTCGGTCTCGCGCCGGTGGCAAAATTTCCGCCTAACGGGTATGGCCTCTACGACATGTCGGGCAACGTCTGGCAGTGGTGCAGCGACTGGTATCGCCCAGACTATTACGCAGAGTTGGCCAAAGTTGGCGGCGTCGCGAACAACCCAAAGGGTCCGGACACTCCCTTCGATCCGGCTGAGCCTAACGAAAAAAAGCGCGTCCACCGCGGCGGCTCCTTTCTTTGCAACGACCAGTACTGCTCGCGTTACATCGTCGGCACCCGCGGCAAAGGCGAAGTCAATACCGGTACCAATCACCTCGGGTTCCGCTGCGTTAAATCCGCGGCATCAAAGCCGAGAAGAAACTGAAGGCGGCCTTCCCAATGCTGAACCCGGAAACGTCGAACTAAACAATTGAAGAATGGAGCGGGCACCCGCTTCGGGTGCCCGGTCGTGCTCCGCTGCCAGACGAGACTGAAATGAAACTGGAAACGGAACAGCGTCTCAATAGTAACTGGGTCTGGCTTTCGGGCGGATTCAAATTCTGAGTCTTGAATTGAAGCACTTGCGATGAATCCTGAGTTCTACGCTCCGTTGTTTGCCGCGAGTTTGTTACTTGGCACACTCGTCTTCCTGGAGCTCGGTCGACGCTTCGGCCTCCTTCAAATGGCGCTGCATGGCGAAAAAGCGCATGCTGGGCATGGCGCCGTCGAAGGCGCGGTCTTCGCATTACTCGGCTTGCTTATCGCCTTCAGTTTTTCCGGCGCGATGTCACGCTTCGACGCACGCCGTCATTTGATTGTCGATGAGACGAACGCAATCGGAACGGCGTGGCTCCGATTGGATTTGTTCGCACCCACTGCCCAGCCGGCAATGCGCGAACTATTTCGCCGCTACCTCGATGCCCGTCTGGAAGTGTACAAAAAACTGCCGGACATCGCCGCGGCGAAAGCGCAATACGCCGAGTGCACCAAACTGGAAGTCCAGATCTGGGACCGGGCCGTGGCTGAAGCGTCCAAGTCCGACCGACCGCAGGTTGCGATGCTGAGCTTGCCTGCGATTAACCAGGTGATCGATCTTTCGAACAGCGAGATGATGGCGACGCAAATGCATCCACCGCTGATCATCTTTTTCCTGCTGGCGCTCTTGACACTCCTAGCTTCGTTCCTCGCCGGGCATGCGATGGCTGCCGGAAAATCGCGCCATTGGATTCACGCGGTTACATTCTGTGTCGCCATGGCGACGACCGTTTACATCATTCTCGACATTGAGTATCCGCTCGTCGGACTTATTCGGATCGATTCGGTTAATCAAGACCTCGTGAAATTGAGGCAGAGCATGTCGGCGCAGCCTTAAAGGCAGTGAAGTCCCGAGGGTGTTTCGAGAGTCGTGGGACCAAAGTCTAATGAGGCAGGCCAGGAATCGTTTGCCACAAAATCATTTTGTTGTTGCAACCAGGCGGACAGCAGCCACACCATCAGCCGCTTTAAATTATGAATAAATACATCGCAGAATTCATCGGAACCTTCTTCCTCGTCCTGACCATCGGTTGCACAGTAGTCGGTGCCATCCCGGGGTGATTGCGCCGCTCGCCATCGGTGCCGCACTGATGGTGATGGTCTATGCTGGCGGTCACATTTCGGGCGGGCATTACAATCCGGCGGTGACGCTCGGGGTCTTGATTCGCGGCAAGGTCACGGTAGCAGATGCGATTCCCTACATGATTTCACAGCTCCTCGCCGCGGCGGCGGCGGCCGCGACGGTGAAGTTTCTCCGTGCCGGAGTCGACATTACTCCGATGGTCCCAAAGATCGGACCGGCATTGGTGGCAGAGTTTCTCTTTACCTTTGCGCTCGTCTATGTGGTGCTCAACTCGGCTACGGCCGAGGGAACTTCCGGCAATTCTTTCTACGGCCTGGCGATCGGAATGACGGTGATGACGGGCGCGTTCGCGGTCGGCGACATTTCCGGCGGAGCGTTCAATCCCGCGGTGGCGGTTGGGATTTCCATCCTCGGCCTTGCGAGCTGGAGCAACATCTGGATTTATCTCGCGGCGAATTTTGCCGCCGCGGTCGTCGCTGCCCTCGTTTTCAACCTCATCGATCCGGACGAAAAGACCGCGAAGAACTAGCCTTCCAAAGAACGAACAACTTCTGGAGCGGTGCGGGACGCGCGCCAGCGCAGGGCTGGCGGCTTGGTTTCGAACTGTACGACCAAAGTCCGATAGACGCAGCGCGCGTCTTTTTGGATCGTTAGGTCGTCAATTCATCAACCTCACCGTGATTGTCACGTGCTTCACGCCCGCCGACCAGACCACCGCCATGGGTGGCTGCTTTACATAACTGCATGACAGCGTCCCGAACTCACACCTGGAAAGACGAGACCATGAAAGCCACCTACCTGTTACTGCCAGTCGTTCTTTTCGCATTTAGTCCCGATCTCGTCGCACAGGCCCCAACTGCCGGACAGCCTCAGGCCCCGAACAGACTTTTGAAACGAGCGGTTTTGTCGATGCGAAATTATTCGTGCCGGAGAAAATGATGACCGGTCCCCTGCATTCTGTTAACGATCACGCCTACAACGACGGGTTGCAGAATGTCTATCAACTTACGAGCGACGGCCGGACATTGGAGATCACGACAACGCCTCTGCTCATTCAGCGCATCAACGAGATCTACGCGCTCGATTATTTGCGCGGATTGAGCAAGACAGAAGAGTTCGGCAAGGCACTGGCAAACTCGGCCAAGGCAAAGGGTAAGTCGATTGTTGGCATCGTGAAAGACCCGGTCGGCACGGTGAAGAATCTGCCCAAGGGCGCGTCCCGCTTTTTTGGTGGCATTGGCGAAGCCATGAAGGGCGGCAAGAGTGAAACCGAAGGAGGTATGCTTGACAGCCTTGCCGGCACAAACAAGGCAAAGGCTGCGCTGGCCTGGAAGCTGGGCGTCAGTCCCTACACGGACAATCAGGAATTGCAGGAGGAACTTACCAACACCGCGCGGGCGATGGCCGGCGGTGGGCTGGTTTTGGGCGCTGCGACCATGGCAGTCACCGGAGGGGCAGGTGCAGCGCTGACGGTGATTGGCGTGAATCAGACATTGCAAGCTGCGTTGGTGAATTCCACGCCGGAAGAGTTGCGGATCATCAACCGCAAAAAGCTCCTGGCACTCGGTGAGAACCGCGAGCAGGCGGACGCATTTCTCATGCATCCGCAATATTCCCCATGGCACAAGACGATCATCACAGACGCGCTCTCACGCATCGGCGTGAACCCGGCCGCCTTCCTCAAGGAGGCAGGCCGGGCCTCCAACCAGGAGGATGCCTTTTACTTCCAGCGCCTTGCGCAATTGCTCTTGCAATACCACGCGACAACCGCCCCGTTGCGTTCCATTCGGATCGAAAACGGAGTTGTTTGCGGGCTGGACCGTAACGGCACGCTGGTCGTCCCCGTCTCCCTCGACTACGCGATTTGGGAGCGAACGCGTGGCGGACCGGACAAATGAGTTCGCAGTGCTTCTGAGTGGAGGCAAGGAAATGAAATCGCTCGCGCTCTGGACGGATGGAGCACTCTCCCCGCGCCTCGGCCAGGAGCTGACAACGCGCGACATTTCCTGGAAGATGCACGTGCTCGACGCAAACAAAAATTAGACACCGGCGCAAAGCCGAAACGATGGTGCCGATGAGATCACAGATTGCACAATCAAACTTCGCCTTCTCAACGGTGCTCGTCACCGTAGAGTGCACTCCTATAAGATTAGATTCTTCAGCCGGTCCGGCCATAAGGACGTGGTCGAGTTCGAGCAAGGCGTGTGGTGCCGGCAATTTTGACGACAGCTGGTCGACTCAGACCCGACGGCGCAAGTTGCTGGAGCGCACGCGTGGCTCACTCCCAATTAAAGTTATTTCAGCCCCGAGGTGCACGTGACTGACGCTGCTACGTGCGATGTCCCCTTCGAGATCGGATGTGCGGCAATGTCGCAATTTCTGCACAGGAAAAAGCAGAAAACGCCGTGCGTACACACGCCGCATACCTAGGGTGGGCTGCGTGAAATCGGCTGGATCGACGCGCAGCCCCGACGCCAACCGCGCCCATTACTCACCAACAAGCAGGGACAGTCATGAAAAAGAACGAATCCAACTTAACCAGCAGGCGCCATTTTATCGGAGGGCTTGCAGCGGCCGGGACGGCCTTTGCCATTCCTGCCCGTATGCTCGCAGAGGAGGTGGCCGAGCGATCGCAGCCAGCCGCGCCGTTGAAGGGACATTTCCACCCAAAGGGCAAGGCGCCGTCGAAATTTACGATCGACATTCTCAAGCAGGCAAAATCCAAACTGCCGTTTTCCGACACAAGAGATTTCGAAGAACAGAAGAAGGGCCTGATCGCGCCGATGAAAGAAATGAAAATCATGGCCGATGCGGGCCATGTGGCCTGGGACATGGAGCGGTTTCAATTCCTGGATAAGCAGGAGGAGTTCGACAGCATTCATCCCTCGCTTCTCCGCCAGTCCGTATTGAACAACAATTATGGCCTGTACGAGGTAATCCCCGGCATCTACCAGGTCCGCGGCTTTGATCTGTCCGACATCTCCTTCGTGCGGGGCAAGACCGGCTGGATCGTGATCGACCCATTGGTCTCAGCGGAGCCGGTTCGTGCGGCGTGGGAGTTGTTCCAGAAGCATGTTGGCGAGGGCCTGCCGGTCTCGGCCGTGATCTATTCGCACTCACATGCCGACCACTGGGGAGGCGTGCGCGGGATCGTCAAAGAAGCGGATGTGAGGTCCGGGAAGGTTCCCGTGATCGCTCCCCGCAATTTCATGGAGCACACGATTGCCGAGAACGTCTATGCCGGCAACGCCATGAACCGGCGTCTGTTTTACCAGTACGGCCTCCTGCTGCCCGCTAGTCCGCACGGTTATGCCGGCCAGGGCCTCGGCCAGGGCGTGTCGGCGGGCGCTGTGGGACTGATTGCGCCAAACCGGCTGGTCGAAAAGGAGATCGAGGAAATCGAGGTCGATGGCGTGAAGATGATCTTCCAGGACACGCCGAACACGGAGGCGCCGACGGAGATGAATACTTACATCCCCGGGATGAAAGCGCTGTGGATGGCGGAGAACGTCATCGCGTCACTGCATAACATCTACACGCTGCGCGGCGCCCCGGTGCGCAATCCGTTGAACTGGTCGAAGTATATCGCCCAGGCGCTCCATCGTTTCGGCATGGAGGCCGAGGTCATGTTTGCCTCGCATCACTGGCCGCGCTGGGGCAATGCGCGGATTCAGGAAGTGCTCCGCGGCCAGCGCGATCTCTACGCGCACATGAACAACCAGGTGCTGCACCTCGCCAACCAGGGCGTGACCATCAACGAGATTCACAACATCTATGAACTCCCGCAGGGTTTGCAGAGTAAGTGGTTTTGTCGGGGTTATCACGGTTCCGCTCAACATAACAGCCGCGGCGTCATCCAGCGCTTCCTCGGGTTTTGGGACTGCAATCCGGCGACCCTCATTCCGCTGTCGCCCGCCGACTCCGCACCGCTCTACGTCGAGATGATGGGTGGCTCCGCAAAAATCCTCGCCCGCGGGCAGCAACTCCACAACGAAGGCAAATACTTCCTCGCCCAGGAAATCCTCAATAAGCTGGTGCAGGCTGAGCCGACGAACACCGCTGCCAAGGATCTGCTGGCCGACATTTTCGAGCAGCTCGGCTACCAGCAGGAGAACCCCGGTTTGCGAAACAGTTACCTCGCCGCTGCCTATGAGTTGCGGACGGGCATTCCACAGGGCGAAATGCCGAGTACCAGCAGTCCCGACGTGATCCGCGCGATGTCCACCGAGTTGTTTCTCAACTTCCTTGGCATCCGCATGGACAGTCGCAAAGCCGAGGGGATGCGCTTCACGGTCAACCTCATCACGCCGGACAACGGCGAGAAATTCCTGATCGAAATGGAGAACGCTACGCTGACTAACATCCAGGGTTTTCTGGCCGCCAAACCCGACCTGACGCTAACCATCAAGCGCTCCGACCTGGAGCAGACGATGATGGGTGCGAAGACCCTCGAAGCGCAGATCAAGGACGGAACCGCCAAGGTGACAGGCGATGTCGGGATTCTGGCGAAACTTGCTTCCACGATGATCGACTTTGACCCGCGCTTTGAAATCATGCCGGGCACCAAGGCTCTCGCGGGCAACGTGCCGAAGGTCGACCCGTACAAGGTCGAAGTCGGCGAGCCGCCTCCCGAGTAAGGGAACAGGCTTCACAGAGACCCATCTGCTAATGTGGACGTCGGAGCGCGCATCCTTAGATACTTAGATTGCCAGAAGACCTCACTGCTAGTGCCGCTCCTCTCATGTTACGGCCGTCGTGTTCGATATTTGCCTGGAGCACCTGACCGCTTTGGAAATTGCTTGTGCGCGCCCTTACCCTGAACCCGCACGATTGTTATTACGACGAGTGACGACTTAGCTAGGCGCGCGCTGTGCTGCCGACTCTCTCAGGGTCCGCAGCATCAACATTCGACAGACCATGAAGCCTGCCACGGCAGCAGCGACGTGCTTGAGCGTGTGGCCACTGACGAGGTGCTCAAACGCCAGGAGCTCCCTGTCGAATAACTCCAGGAGCTTTGCCAACACATAACCCGCAAACACCCAGTAGACGTCGTTACCGCGCGTGTAACGGGATGGATGAAGTATGGCGATCAGGAGCAGGATCGCCACCGAGTATCCTTGCAAAACACCATACGGCACGACGTTGCCGACGCCTGCGCGCTCGGTCGCCCGCCAGTAGACGACCGAAGCGGTACCCACCAACAGCATTGGCAGGAGCAGGGTGAGTCCAGCTCTGACGCTGACTCGATCGACGACCTGAGCCGCGACCAGGGCCATGAATGCGATCGTCATCGGCAGCCGGTCCCAGAAGAGTCGCTCGTTGTCTGGCGCGAGGTGATAGTAGGCGGAACCCACTGCGGTCAGCAGCATTCCCAAGAAAAACACAGCGTAGGGCCAGCGTTCGCTACTGAACTCGAACCGCGTGCGTGGCCGGAGGACGACGACAAGGCCGGCGACGGCCGCGAGCAGGAACCCGATGTTGGATGCGACATCGAGAAAATTCGCGACTCCGAACATGGCGCGATGATCGGCGAAGTTGTGGTATGTGACGGGTTGCGGCCTGGCCGGCAGCAAGACAGCCGCCCCGATGCTCAGCACCGTAAACGCAATGATGTAGCTTTTGCGACTCGCCATGTTCCCCCGCCCTTTCCGCTGCCGACACCCGAAATGACTTCCCACAATCCGAGTACCCCCGCCCTGATCAAGCCAAGCTTCAAGTCCGCCGTTGCCTCAGTTAACTTTCCTTCCAGCCAAACGCCTTTGGGTGTTCAAAATGTCCCGTAAAAAAACAATTGCCATCCCCGGTCGTGGAATATATACCGTGGCAAATGGCAGATGAAACCTCCTCATCCTCCGCTGCGAACGATCTCTCGAAAAGCCGAGTTTGGCTGATCGTCGGTGGCGTCCTCTCAATTTTTGTGGGCTTCTCCGCCGTGGGTTCCCCTCTGGTGTTTTCTTTCGTGATCGCACGGTTTCTTGGCCTGTTCGCTCTGGTGAGCGGGATCATCTCGCTCGTTCTTGCGATCGTCGGAAAGCACAAAGGCCACCGCGTCATGGAAGCTCTGTCGGGCCTGATTCGTATTGCGGCCGGTGTCGTGCTTCTCAATTGCCTGCACTCCAGCGTGGCTGTGATCACCCTCATCTTCGCGATCTTCCTGGTCGCTGAGGGAGTTTCCATGTCGGTCACCGCCTTCAGGATGCAGGGCACTCCGGGCTGGGGTTGGATGCTGTTCAGCGGCCTGGTCTCGATCATCCTCGGGGTCATGGTTTACAGGCACTGGCCGTCCGACAGCGCCGCAGTCTTAGGTCTGTTTTTCGGTATCAGCCTCCTCTTTAACGGCGCCTCCCTCCTGGCTCTCGGACTCTCGGCCCGCCAGCCGGCGACCGCATGACCTTAGTTACAGATGCAAGCGATTCGATTCGACCCGGGCGACGTAACGGTTGCTTTTCCGCATCTCCGGTTGTCTTAGCCACCGCCGTTGAATGACCTTCTTACCTCACTTTAGCCCTCGCCTTCGGACTCGCGTGGCCAGCCTGATTACCGTTCTTCCGTCTTCCTTTATCGTTCACTCCACCCCGTAAGAGCATATTCCCAACTTCCTAACTTATTAGAGAGGAAAATGACATGGACACAGTTCAAACATCCCAGGCGACCGGCGGTTTCATGAAACGAATGCTGGATCTCGTCGAAAAGGTGGGAAACAAGGTTCCGCATCCGGCGATGATCTTCCTGTTCCTCATGGCCATCGTCGTTGTGCTGTCGCACATGCTGCTACCTCTTCGGCACATCCGTGACCCAGCAGGTGGTCGATCCGGTGACCGACACGATTCAAACCAGCACCGTCACAGCCCGCAGTTTGCTGACGACGGATGGGATTCGATTCATCTATACGTCGGTCATCCCGAACTTCATGAGCTTCACCGCCGTGGGAATGATCATTGTGGCGATGATCGGCGTTGGCGTGGCCGAGGCCTCGGGCCTGATCAAGGCGCTCATTCGCAAGCTCGTCGCCGTCTCTCCCAGTTGGGCCATCGCCTATATCCTCGTTTTCGTGGGCATCATATCGAGCATCGCGGCGGACGCGGGATATCTTGTCCTTATTCCTCTGGCTGGCGTCGCGTTCCTGAGCGTCGGCCGCCACCCCCTCGCGGGCCTGGCTGCGGGCTTTGCTGCGGTCGCCGCAGCGTTCACCGTGAACATGCTCATCAAGCCGCTCGACGCCGTCCTGACCGAGTTCACAAACGACGCCATCCACCTGGTCAATCCCTCGCTCTCGATCGATCTGACCGCCAACGTCTGGTTCTCCATCGCCTCGGTCATCGTCCTGACGGTTGTGATCACGTTCGTCACGCAGCGGGTCATCGAGCCGCGGCTGGGAAAATACGAACCGGCTGCCGCCGACCAGACTGGAAAGTCCGACACCGACGAGGCGGATGCTGCGGCTTTGGGCGACGAGTCTCGCGGGCTGAAGTTCGCCGCTTTCGGGCTGGTTGGCGTTCTCGTGCTGTTAGGCTTACTCACCATCGCCCCCGGGGCGCCCCTGCGCAATCCGGAAACCGGTGCTCTCATTGGCAATTCACCGTTCATGAACGGCCTGATCGCGGTGATCATGGTTCTGTTTCTGGTCACGGGCGCCGCCTACGGCTTCGGTGCCAGAACGATGAAGAACAGCACCGACGTGATCAAGGCGATGGAGAAGGCGTTGGCCGGCCTCGGCAGCCTCCTCTTGCTGCTCTTCATCCTCAGCCAGTTTATCGCCTACTTCAATTACAGCAACATCGGAACGATCATGGCCGTGTCCATGGCTGATGTGCTCAAGACCGCCAGCGTGCCCCCCCTGGTGCTGTTGCTTGGTTTCATCGTGGTCGTCGCTATTATTGACCTGCTCATCACTGGAGCCATCGCGAAGTGGGCTCTCTTCGCGCCCATCTTCGTGCCGCTGCTCGTGCAACTGGGCGTGGCTCCGGAGTCCGTCCTGGCGGCCTACCGGGTTGCGGATTCGCCGATGAATGTGGTCACTCCCTTGAACGCATACTTCGCGCTGATTGTGGTCTTCGCCCAGAAATACGACAAGAAAGCGGGAGTCGGAACGATCGTGGCGCTGATGCTCCCGTATGTTATTGCCATTTTCGTCATCTGGACGCTGCTGTTCGTCGCGTGGTTTTTGCTCGGACTACCGTGGGGGGTGTAAGGAGCCGAGAACGCTCCAGAGAATTCGCCGGCCATAGTTACGCGCAATGAGCCACCCTGGCCGTTTCGATTAGGCTTACCTCCCGGCGCGATCGGATGCCGCAGACCAAAGTGACAGGACGTAGCGGCCTTTGCTCTTCTTCTTTTAATAGGGTAACCAAACCCCATGAACGCTGCATCCCCGCCGCCTGAGCCACCGGGCAAGGCCACGGATCCTGATACCACAGTCCTTCTCGAGTTCATGTTCCGGCTGGGGCAGGCCTATCTCGCCTGCGGCGAGCAGACCGCGAAGGTTGAATTGCTCCTGCGCCGCACCGCGTCGGCCTATGGGATGCGGAAATCGCGGGTCGTGGCGTTCCCGACGGCCGTCTTCATCTCGTTGCACGACGATATCGGCGAGCGCGTGACCCTGGCCGAATGCGAACCGCAAACGCTGCGCCTGGACCAGATGGCCGACGTTTATGCGCTGGGCGAGGCGGCCCAGGGCGCCAAGGTGGAGCCGCATGAGGGCTTGGAGCGGCTCACGGCGATCCGACGCCAGAAGGCCCGCTTCGGACGAGTGGGTCTCGTCGCCGGCCACACCATCCTCACGGTCGGGCTGGCGCTGATCCTGAATCCAACCCCGACGAACCTCGTCGCCGCGGCGCTACTCGGGCTCATGGTGGGACTACTCAAGCTCTTCAATCGAGGACGCGCGGTGTTGTCGGTGCCGCTGCCGGTCATCGCCGCCACCGCCGTATCGGCCCTGGTCTTTCTGGCGATCCGGTATGGGGTCCGGGTGGATCCACTGCACGCCTTGGTACCGCCGCTCGTCACCTTCCTTCCCGGTGCCATGCTGACCCTGGGGATGGTGGAGCTCGCCTACGGCGACATGGTCAGCGGATCGAGCCGCCTGATCGCCGGATTCATCCAACTCGTGCTGCTAGCGTTTGGTCTCACCATCGGCGCGGCGCTCGTTGGCTATCACCCTGGGGACCTCGTCTACTCGTCCGGCGACTATGTGAAGATGCCGTGGGCACCCTGGGTCGGCGTGCTGGTGTTTGGCATTGGCGTTTATCTGCACTTTTCGGCACCGCGCAATTCGCTCAAATGGATGATTCTGGTGTTGCTCCTGGTGTTTGCGACGCAGTGGTTCACAGCTAGCCTGTTCGGCAGCTCGATCAGCGGTTTCTTCGGCACCCTTGTCGCGACGCCGCTGGGGTATCTGATCCAGCTTCGCTTCCGAGGGCCGCCGGCGGCGGTGACTTTTCTACCCAGCTTCTGGCTGCTCGTGCCTGGCGCGCTGGGACTGCTGAGCGTCGCCCATATGCTGAGCGACCGCGCTGCCGGGATTGATGGTCTGGTCACCGTGGTATTCGTGATCGCCTCCATCGCCCTTGGCACACTGGTCGGCGCATCGCTCTACCGGGGGCTGACCGAAGCTTTGGGTGCGTGGCAGTTGCAGATCGGGCGCGTCGGATCGTACCTCCGGCGTCCGGGCAAGCGCTAATGCACGGTGGCTCTTGCTCTCCATTCAGCCAGGAAGCGTCACGAGCCCCGCGCTACTTGTAAAGCGGCAGCAACAGGGGCACGAGGAAGACGCAGACGACCATCACCGCGAGGCTGAGCGGCACTCCAATCTTCACGAAGTCGCCAAACTTGTAGTTGCCCGGGCCGACGACCAGTGTGTTCACCGGCGACGAGATCGGGGTCATGAACGCCGTCGAGGCGGCCAATGCGACGATCATGGCAAACGGATAGGGCGACGCGTGCATGTCCTTGGCGATGGCGAGCGCGACCGGCGCCATCAGCACGGCCGTGGCGGTGTTGGAAATGAACAGGCCAAGCATGGCGGTGATGAGGAAAAGGCTGCCGAGCACCACGTGGGTTGCGGCGCCACCGGTCGCCGCCAGCAGCGCGTCGGCGGCCATATCCACGCCGCCAGTGCGCTGCAGCGCCAGGGAGAAAGGTAGCATGCCGACGATGAGGACCAGGCTCTTCCAGTGGATCGAGCGATAGGCGCTCTCGAAATCAATACACCGCAAGGCGCCCATGAGCAGGCAGGCGATAAGGGCGGCCTGCACGTTCGGCACGATGCCGCTGATCATCAAGCCCACCATGAGCAGCAGGCAAGCGACGGCCTGGGGGACCTTGCCGGGGGCCGGCAGCACCTCGTCCATTTCGGCCGGCATGTTCAACACCACCAGGTGGGCGGTGTCCGTCTGCAGTTGCCGAATATGCTTCCACGTCCCGATCACGAGCAGCGTGTCGCCGATGTTCAGTTTCTCGTTCAGCAGACTGCCCTCCTCCGCAACGCTGCCCCGCCGCCGACCGATCACCGTCAGCCCGTAGCGGGTGCGCATTCGGGCCTCGACGACCGTCTTGCCGGCCAGATCCGAATAGCCCCCCACCATGACTTCCGCCATGCCGATCTCCTGCGACCGTTCGGTAAAGTAATCGCCACTGAGCGGCAGCTCCTCAAGGGCATACTTCTGCCGAAGGGTTCCGGGATCTACGTTCGTCGTAAACAAATCCAACAGCAGAATGTCGTCGGCCTTCAGTTCCGTGTTCGCGGTTGGGCCGATGACTTCGCGGGAAAACCGGCCGAGGCGTTCGATGGCGACGATACTCGCGCCCGAGGTGTGGCGCAGGTCGAGTTCCCTGATGGTCTTGCCGACCAAGGGCGACTTGCTCGTCAACCGAACCCGATGTTCGCGGTCGGCCAGTTTGTAATCTTGAATCCAGTCACGCAGGCTGGGCCGGCTGGTGGCGAGATTCGCGTCATCAGATTTGGACGCGAGCCAGCGGCGCGCGAAGAGCATGTAGCCGATGCCCAGGAGGAGAATGGGGGCGCCAAACGGCGTGAAGCTAAAAAAGCGAAAACCCTCTGCACCGCTGTGCATCAGCGCACTGTTGACGACCAGGTTGGGCGCTGTCCCTACTAGAGTCATCATGCCGCTGATCAGCGCGGCCACGCTCATGGGCATCATCAGTCGGCTCGGCGCCATGCCCGTGCTCTGGGCGATGCGCAGCGCGACCGGAATAAAGATAGCGATGACGCCGGTTGAACTCATAATCGAGCCAAGCAGGCCCACGGCCAGCATTAGCAGGACGAGCAGGCGCGTCTCGCTCTTGCCGGCCCTGGCGGTGAGCCAGTCACCCAGCCGTTGCGCCACGCCCGTCCGCACCAGCCCTTCGCCAATCACGAAGAGCGCAGCGATGAGCACGATGTTCGGATCGCTGAACCCCGCCAGGGCCTCGCCCATGGTGATCACCCCCGTGAACGGGAGCACCGTCAACATGATGAGCGCCACGGCGTCCATGCGCGGCTTGTTGATTACGAACATCGCGACCGCGGCGACGAGCAACGTTAGGACAATAGTAAGTTCGGCATTCATGGGCAATCGATGCAGCTCAACTAAAGTGACACGCCAAACCAATCAATAACAGATTGGAACTCAGGCCCATTGTTCCCAAAGGCCAACGCCTCAGCCCACGGCGGCCAGTTCAGGCCAAAGCTGCGCGCCCATCCGCATGCCAGCCATGTAGGCATCGAGCGAGAACTTCTCGTCCGGCGAATGCGCGTTGTCGTCCGGCAGAGCCAGGCCAAGCATCAGCGAATCGGCTTTCAGATGCTGTTTGAACGCCGCGATAATCGGAATGCTGCCGCCGCCGCGGACCAGCAGACATTCGTGACCAAACCCGGCTTTAGCCGCGCGCATGCAAGCCTGGGCCAGCGGTCCCGTGGGATCCACCATATAGGGCCCGCCACCCTGACCCTCGGTGACCGTGAGTTTCACAGTGGGCGGACAGATGGCCTTCAGATGCTTCTTCACCAGCGCGATGATCTTCTTCGGATCCTGGTCCGGCACGAGACGCATGGTAATCTTGGCGCTGGCCCAGGAGGGGACGATCGTCTTGCCGCCTTCGCCCTGATAGCCGCTGGTGAGGCCATTGATCTCGAACGTGGGCCGCGCGGCGCGCTGCTCATCCGGCGTGTAGCCGGCTTCACCGAAGAGCGCTGCCACTCCCACCGACTTGCGGAATTTCGCCTCGTTGAACGGCACCTTGCCCATCTGCTTGCGCTCGTAGGCTGAGAGTTTCACGACGTCATCGTAGAAGCCGGGAATGGTGAAGCTTCCGCGCTTGTTCCGCAGTTGACCGAGCATCTGGCAGAGCACCATCGCCGGGTTGTCCACAGCACCGCCGAACAGGCCCGAGTGCAGGTCGCGGTCCGGACCATCGAGACGGATTTCAATCGGGGCCATACCCCGCAGCGAATAACAGAGTGCGGGATGCTTCATGCTGGGAATCTCGGTATCCGAAACCACCAGGGCCTTACAGGCCAGTTCCTTCGCGTGCTTGGGCAGGAAGTCATAGAGCGCCTTGGAACCCACTTCCTCCTCGCCCTCGATCAGGAAGTTCACGTTGCAGGGCAATTCATTCCCGGTCTTCAGCCAGGCTTCGACGGCGTTGATGTGGGCCAGGTGCTGACCCTTGTTGTCGCTGATGCCGCGGGCATACACATTGCGCCCGACCCGGCGCGGTTCAAACGGCGGCGAGGTCCAGAGTTTCAGCGGATCCTCTGGCTGAACGTCGTAGTGGCCGTAAACCATGAATGTCGGCTTCTTCGGATCAGGTTTCGGCGTCTTGGCGATCACTACCGGATAACCCGATGTCTTGCGGATTTCAGCCTTGAGGCCGGCCTTGACGCAGCGTTCGACAAGCCATTGAGCGCATCTACGCATGTCGCTGGCATGATCCGTTTGGGCGCTGATGCTCGGAATGCGTGTATAGGCGAAGAGTTCTTCGATGAAGCGCTCTTCGTTGTTCGCGAGGTATTGAAGGACGGCTTTCGGAGTCATGGTTCCGAGTCATAATTCGAGATTTCTCGGGCAGCAATACATTTTGCGGGTGCGGAGCAAAATTGTTGGGGACGGTGAGACGTTGCCGAACAATACTGACCCAGACGCCGCGATCATTGCTTCGACCCAGGCCCCCAATCAACGACGCGAAAGTCCGGCGGATAGCGAACGTCAGATCAAGAACAACAGAAGTGACAGAGCCGAAAAATATCAGTCTATTAGGAACATCGCCGACATCGACTCATGACGTTCACTGAATCGCAAACCATCAACGCTCGACCGGGCTGGTTGCTGAGATGTCTCCGCTGGCTGTTCACCGGCATTGGATTTCTTTGCCGAGTAATACTCATCGCTTGGGCCACTCTCGCCCTATACTATTCAAATCTGCCTTGGCCCTGGCTGCGGCTGGTAGTGGCGGTGGCATTTTTTGGATTCGGGATTTGGACTTTTTGGCTGACGCACCGGCCACGCCGATTCCTGATCTTTGCGGGCGTCTACGCGGGCGTGCTCATCTGGTGGATCTTCTTCATCCCCCCTTCGCACGATCGTCCCTGGCGGCCGGAGGTCGCGGTGCTACCCCATGCGATCATCGACGGCGATCGCGTGCGCATTACCGGTGTTCGCAACTTCACCTACCGCACCCGTAATGATTTCGACATCCACTATGAGGAGCGCGAGGTCCTGATCTCGCATTTGCAAACGGTTGATTTGTACGTGTCCTACTGGCACGAGGGACCGGTGGGCCACACCTTCCTCAGCTTTGGGTTCGACAACGCGCCGCCGGTCGCCATCTCGATAGAAACCAGGCCCGAAGTTGGAGAAGGATTTGATCCCCTTCCCTCGCTCTTCAAGCAGTTTGAACTGATCTACGTGGTGGGGGATGAACACGATTTGGTAGGCTCGCGCGCGATTCACCGGAGCGAGGAAATCTTCCTTTACCGCATCCACACCACGCCCGAGAACGCCCGCCAGCTTTTCCGAATTTATTTGGAACGCATTAATGAACTCTATGATCGGCCGGAGTGGTATCACCTGCTGAGCAACAGCTGCACGATCAACATCATCCGGTATGCCAGTCGCATCGGTCCCTCGCGCGGCTTTGACATCCGACACTTTCTCAACGGGTTCATCGATCGCTACGTCTATGCCACCGGCGCCATCCAGACGGATCTGCCGTTTGACGAGCTGCGCCGGCGTTCGCGCATCACTGAAGCAGTCCGCAAGGAATATGACGCCCCCGATTTTTCCGAGCGCATCCGCGCGGGAGTGCCGACAATCCACCCCTGATGTTCCGCCACGTGTGTGACGAGGTCGGTGTCCGGATTCACTCCTTCGAAAACAACAACGATCAATATCGCTTTTCCTTCTTTTCTTTTTTTTGCCCAATGAGAAATTTCCTTGCACCAAATTTGCAATTCGCATTCGCTTGCCGTCCTGCGACCCGTTAGCCGTGCGACGCAAAGGAAAAACATGAAATAAGATCCTCTCGTATTCTTATGAGCAACCCATCCCAAGTCGGCCGCGCTGCCCGGCCCTCGTATGTCTCGACCGGCCATCTGCCCGAACAGGAACTGGTCAGAAAGGTTGTTGCCGAGACATACGAGAAATTCAAATCGGACACGGAAGGTAAGAACTCGCAGGTTTACCCCGCGCTGGCAGAGGTGCCCGCCAATCTGTTTGGTTTGTGCGTGGTCGGAACCGCCGGCAACATCTATCAGGCCGGAGACTCGGAATACGAATTCTCAATCATGAGCGTATCCAAGCCGTTTGTATTTGCTCTGGTCTGCGAGGCGATTGGGGCGGAGGAGGCCCGTCAGAAACTTGGAGTGAATGCCACCGGGATGGCTTTCAATTCTTTGTCGGCCATCGAAAAGAGCGGAGACGGAAAGACCAATCCCATGGTGAATCCGGGGGCCATCGCCACGACCAGCCTGGTGCCCGGTGTGACCATCGAGGCGAAATGGAAATTTATTCACGATGGATTGTCGGCGTTCGCCGGTCGAACCCTTCCGCTCAATGAACCGGTATTTGCCTCGGCGACGGAGACAAACTTCCGCAACCAAAGCATCGGACGCCTCCTTCAAAGCTACGGAACGATCTATATGGATCCGGCTGAGGCGGTGGCGCTTTATACCAAGCAATGTTCCTTGAACGTGTCGGCCAAGGATTTGGCGGTCATGGGCGCGACTCTTGCCGATGGCGGCGTCAACCCAATTACCAAGAAACGCGTCGTGGACGCCGAAAGCTGCCGCGATGCGCTCGTCGTCATGGCGACCTCCGGGCTTTACGAAACTTCCGGCGACTGGCTCTACGATATCGGACTGCCGGGCAAGAGCGGGATCGGCGGCGGCATTGTGACCGTCTCGCCCGGCAAGGGTGGATTGGGAACATTCGCTCCGCCGCTCGACCAAGCCGGGAACAGCGTGAAGGGTCAGCTCGCGGCCAAGTTTTTGTCCGATCGCCTCGGGTTGGACCTTTTTACCTCGAAACCCGATGTTTAAGGCGATATCCAAACCCCGTGGCTGGTCCCCTCACCGGAACCACGTTCTCACGAAGGAAGACGCACAAAGGAATAACTAACATGTCCACAAACACAAGCTCACAAGTCGAGCGGCAAGATCCCTGGCTGCCGATGATCGTCATCGCCATGGGCCAGATGCTGATGTCCTTTAACGTAGCTGCCCTGCCGGTTTCCATGAGCGGCATGGTGAAGAGCTTCAATACCCCCCCCACCACGGTCGGAACGGCGATCGTGATGTATTCGCTCGGCGTCTCGGGCTTTGTGATGCTGGGCGGCAAACTCGGCCAGCGCTTCGGCTCGAAGATTTTTTTTCAGGTGGCGGTGGCGCTCTTCCTCGCGGCGATGGTCATCATGGTGCTCAGCCCAACCGCGACGGTGATGCTGGCTGGACAGGCTCTGGCCGGATTCGCGGGTGCATCGCTTGGTGCCCTCGCTGGTCGCACTGATCGCCAACCACTACAAAGGCGCGCAGCAGGCGAAGGCGGTCGGCTGGCTGGGCTCGGCGCGGGCCATTGCTGGGGTGCTCGCGTTTGTCATCGTCGGCTACGTGGCCATGATTAACTGGCGCCTCGCGTTCGGGCTTCTCATCGTCCACGCGTCTCTCCTGCTGCTCCTGAGTTTCAAGCTGAAGCCGTCTGTGGCCAGACCCGAGGTGAAGATCGACGTCGTGGGCGTGATCCTGTCTGCCGTCGCGGTCATACTCATTAGCTTCGGCTTTAACAATCTGCGCAACTGGGGACTGACGCTGGCCCGGCCGGCCGCGCCGTTCGACCTGTTTGGCGTGTCGCCCGCGCCGTTGATGATTGGGCTGGGTATCGTGATTTTCATGGCGTTCTTCCTCTGGAGCCACAAGCAGGCGACCAAGGGGAAAACCCCGCTGCTGGCACTACAGGTCGTCGATTCGCCGAAGGAATGGGCGGCCGTCTTCACGCTCTTCCTCATCGTCATGACGGAAGCCGCCATCAACTTCACGGTGCCGCTCTATATCCAAATTATCCAGGGTCGCACCAGTGCAGCGACTTCAGTAGCGATGATGCCTTTCATGCTCACGGTGTTCTTCACCGCGATCCTAATCGTCCGGCTCTATGGAAAATTCGCTCCGCGCACGATCGCACGCTGGGCCTTCGCCCTCGTAGCCGTAGGGGCACTGTGGCTGGCATTTGTTGTGAGCAACGATTGGAGCGTCTTCCCGGTCATCATCGGTTTGATCACGGTCGGTCTCGGGCAGGGTGCGCTAGTGACGCTGCTCTTCAATGTGCTGGTTACCTCTTCCCCCAAGGAACTGGCTGGAGACGTGGGCGCGCTGCGCGGCGTAACCCAGAACCTCGCCGCCGCCGTGGGCACGGCAGTCATGGGCACGCTGGTAGTAGGCGTCCTGAGCGCGGGCGTAATGAGTCGCGTAAGGGACAACCCGTTGATCACAGCTGAAATGAAAGCGGAGGTGGATCTCGGCAGCATCAATTTCCTCAACAACGATCGGCTGAAGGAGCGCTTCGAGACGATCAGTGCTGCGCCCGAGAAAATCTCCGAGGCAGTGAACATCAACTCCGAGACGCGCCTGCGCGCGCTCCAGATCGGCTTCTTCGTCCTCGCGAGCATGGCCTTGTTCGCCATCGTTCCCTGCGGCTGGTTGCCGGATTACCGGCCCGGTGAAATACCTCCAGACTTAGCGACAAAAAGGACCTGACTTCAAGACGGGAGAATAATGCGCCTACGACAGATACCGTCGGCGTCCTTTACTCCCGGCTTCGCACCGCATTCTAAGGCGAGTTCGCCAGGGAATCTCCTGACATGAAACGTATTCGCATTACCCACACCAACACCGCGATTCTCGAAAGGTGCCTATCTTGAGCGACATCACGATTCTGTTCACAATTCTCGCGATCGTCATCGTGCTGTTCGTGACGGAAAAAATACCCGTCGTGCTGGTAGCACTCGGCACCGCGCTCGCACTGTATCTAACCGGCATCTTGAATCTCGGGCAGGCCTTGGGAGGCCTCGGTGATACCTCGACTATTTTTATCGCCTCATTGTTCGTTGTCAGTGCCGGGCTTGAAATCACCGGAGTAACGGCCTGGGCCGGCCAGCTACTGATCGCCAAGTCTGGCGAGAGCCGGGTCCGGCAACTCGTGTTGATCATGCTGCTCTGTTCGGCGTTGACTGGTCTCATTAGTCTCAACGGTGCGGTGGCCGCTCTCCTTCCGGTGGTCGTAGTGATGGCAGTGCGTCTAAAACGCTCGCCGTCGCAGCTACTGATGCCGATGGTGTTTTCGGCACATGCCGGGTCGATTCTAGCCCTCACTGGTTCGCCGGTGAATGTTCTGGTTTCCGAAGCCGCGAAAGATGCCGGCACGGGTCACTTTGGCTTCTTCGAGTTTTCGATCGTTGGTGTTCCCCTTTTGGCTGGGACGATTGTGATCCTGGTCCTGCTGGGTAAGCATCTGCTACCGAACAACGCGGGCGAGTCTATGCCGCAAGACTTGAGCAAACACGCCCGCACATTGGTCGAGCAGTATTGTCTGGCGGACGGAGTATTTCAGATGCGGTTGCGTGCCACCTCTCCGTTCATCGGATTGATGCCCGGGACCATCGAACTAAATGCCTACTCCGGTCTGAGCCTGATCGGTCTCCATGCCGGCAAGACTGGCCGTCCGCTCACCGGTGCCGCCCTTTCCGAAGGAGACACGATGCTGGTTCGGGGCGATGCCGACGCTGCCGCCTTACTTGCCACTGACGGGCATCTGGCCCTAGCGCACGGAGGCGCTTCGGACGATTCCTCCAGCATCCTGTTTAACCGGACATCTGGCCTTGCAGAAGTCGTGATTCCGCCGCGTTCCGCGATGGTGGGGCAAAGGGTTTTCCCTGGCATGGTAACCGAAAGCGGCGACCTCATCATCCTCGCCGTCCAGCGGCGAGGCGAGGATCAGCAAGTCGGCCATGCGATACTGGAGGTGGGTGACACGATGTTGTTACAGGGCACCTGGTCAGCGCTCGACAAGCGCCTGGCCGATCCGCAGGTGCTGGTCGTTAACTCGCCCGATCTCGTCCGCCGGCAGGCGGTTCCCATGGGCAACGGTGCCAGAACAGCCATCGGTATCCTCATCGCGATGGTGCTCGCACTGGCCACAGGTGTTGTGCCCGCGGTCATCGCGGGAGTCGTCGCCGCGTTCCTGATGGTGCTGCTGCGCGTGATGTCGGTGGATCAGGCATACCGTTCGATTAACTGGACCACAGTGATATTGGTCGGTGCGATGACCCCCTTGTCCGCCGCAATGGCGGAGACCGGAGCGGCCCAGATGATGGCCGACAGGCTCGTCGCCTTGGTTGGCGATGCCGGTCCGCACGCCTTGCTCGCCGGGCTCTTCATCCTGACGGCCCTCCTCGGACAATTGATCAGCAATACGGCAACGGCGCTCATCATCATTCCGATCGCAGTCGCGGCGGCAGTCGAGATCGGCATCTCACCGCGGCCGGTGCTGATGAGCGTTTGTGTCGCCGCCGCGGCATCGTTCCTCACGCCCGTGGCAACGCCAGTAAACCTGATGGTGATGGGACCGGCTGGCTACAAGTTCGGCGACTACTGGAAGCTAGGTCTGCCCTGCATGATCTGGTTCTTCATCATGGCAGTCTTCTTCGTGCCACTCATTTGGAAGTTCTAAGTGGTTACCAGTTACATCCTCTTTCATTTTCTCGCCTTGACAGCGGAACTGGCGTTTGAGATTGAAAAGACGCTGACAAAGGGAGAAATGTATGCCAACCGCATTCCCCGGTGCACCATTCATTTCCGCCGGTTATTTACTTCCTGCCAACCACCTGCGGTGGCTCATGCTGGATTTGCGACTTCCCCCTGACTTTCGAGGCCGACTTGCGAAACAAAAAGCCTTGACCGATCCGACTGGTTTTGAAAGTAAGATGCGTCTGTATGAATCTTTCACCTGCTAAGGAAGTCCGCCATAGCAGATCCATCTACCGGATTTTGACAGTCCGAACTGCGGTGGCGATAGGCTTAATTCAAGCGCTGCTCGCCACTCCCCTAACGAGCTTTTCGCAGACGAGTGCCGAGGACGCGGCCACGATCGCCGCCTTGCGCAAGCAGGTCGAGGCGTTGGAACGCCGCCTCGACGCGGTGGAACGTCGCCAGGCAGCGGAAGCCCCGATACCGCCAAGCGAACGGCAGGCCAAGGCGAAGGCCAAGCGGACCCCGGCGACCGAGGGGAAGGCGGTCGAGAGCGCGCCTGCCGCGGCCTTGGTCGAAAGCCCCGGGCCGATCCCCGGCTTGTTGCCACCCGAGCCAATGGGTAACCAGTATAGTGAGGAAGATGCCCTGCGTTCTGACCTCCCCGGGATCTCATTGAGCATTCCAGGCATCAAGACCGAGGCGCGACTTTACGGTTTCGCCAAAGTGACTGCATGGAGGGACTTCAACGGCCGCAATCAGACCGACGCCCCAACGGTGCAGACGATCCCGCTCAACGGCAGCGGAGCCGATCAACAAGGCGGCGATTTTGGCATGACGGCTCGCTTCAGCCGCATCGGTACCGACACCAGGACCTTGACGGATTGGGGCACATTGGAAACCCGACTTGAGGGAGATTTCGGTGGTGGTGCCGCGACCTCGAACAACGCCGTGTTCCGGCTCCGCCAGGCGTGGGGTGAACTCGGCACCGAAAAGTTCCGCGTTTTGCTCGGTCAGGCCAACAGTCTTTGGAACGAGGGCGTCTTCGAAACGCTGATCGACTCGACCAACCTTAACCAGTCCTTCGTGCGCCAGGCTCAGATCCGGGTTACCGGGCTTCTCGCACCGGGACTAACCGGGCAGTTCTCACTCGAAGCGCCGGAGACAAATTACACCTCGGTTACCGGAGCGGTGAATCCAGGCAGCACGGTTGATGGCGGGGCCAGTCCGGCATTTAACACGATGCCCGACTTTCTCGGGCGGTTGACCTATCGGGAGAACGGTCTGGAAATTGGCGGGCGTGCATTGCTACGTAATCTTACTGTGCGCACCGAGGGTACCGCGGTTGCGCCACCTTCGGGGACTGAAAACGCCGTCGGTTGGGGAATCGCCGGGCATGTGCGGTTTCCGATGCGCTGGATCTCGAAAGGCTTTGGGCCAGATGAATTGCTCGCAATGGCCTATTACGGCGACGGCATTGGCCGCTACTTTCCCGGCAATACCTCCGGCCAAGATGCGCTTTCGAATCTCGGTCTGCCTGAAGCCATGAATAGCTTCAGCCTTAACCCGGTTCAGAGCTGGGGCGTGACCGCAGCCTATCGACGAATCTGGACGCCAACACTACGGAGCAACTTCATCTTCTCCTACGCACGGCAGGGTTATCCGGATTACGCGCTCGATTTCGTTCCCGGCTCTGCCGCTGCCACTTCACTCAACCGCGAGATGGACCAGGGCATCGTCAACCTGATCTGGAGCCCGTTCGGTTCGGTCAACGACGGAGTATTCAGCAGCGGATGGCTCGATATCGGAATCGAGTACCTGTATTCGCACCGCGAACTGTTTGGCGGCTCAACGGCCGCTGGTCCGGCGGGTGACGGCGATGGCGACGCCAACCGCGTGCTCGTCGGCGGCGTCATACGGTTCTAGGGCCAGAGCCGCACCCGACACTAAGATGCGACTCAGGTAATTACCCCTATTTCTTGCTGGCTTTCGCGATCCAGAGATAGAAGTTCAACGCCGCGACCACGAGCGCCACGGATAGACCTAGAACGAGCAACTGCGCGTTGCCATTCCAAGACATGACCTGGCCAAGGAAAGTCACCGCCAGCACCGCGATGATCACCAAGTGGCGATGGTATTCAGCAACTGCCATCACGATGATGGAACCTCCGTTAGTGTCGCGTCACGGTTTCGGAACATGAGGTTATTCATAACACCGCAAAAAAGGCTTTTGCCAACCAAACCATCGGACCCATCCCAAGGCGATGGATAGGGTTTCTATTTCCACAGGGTCACAACCAGAAGGATGACGACCACCAGCAGCGAAAGACCGGCCACCTGCCATCGTCTGAGCAAACCGTCTACCCGTTGACATTCCGCACCGAGCGCTGCGGCCGCGCTCGTAACCCTTCCGCCCAAGGCAGCGACGTCGCCATTCGGGATCGCGGGCAGTTTGTTTCCCCAACGCCGGAGCGCAAACGCCAGCAATCCGCCAACGAGAAGCGGCCAGAGCACTTTCCACAGCGCCGACGGAGCGAACACCTCGCCTAACGAGCCAATTCCGCTGAGCGGGAAATGTGGCCCAGGGGACCACAATGGCCGCCACGACCAATCCGATCCAGGGCCCGATCAAACGCAGCGACGCCAACCTCCCGGGCTCGGGATGCGCCATCGAACCAAGGCAACGCAGAAAGTGAAACATGAGCAGCGCGGTACCGGCCGCTGACCACGTCGCGAGCGTGCCCACTACGCCATAACCCAGTGGACCCTTGGCGGCCAACTTTGCCAGTGCGCCACCGGTCAGCGGAAGTCCCGCCAGACCAAGGGCAATCAGCGTGGCCGGCCAAAGCACGACAGGCTTAAAACGCGATTTGCCGGTTGTAGCAGACACGCCGATGGCGAGAAAGAGCGCGCCTTTCACCAGGACATGATGCGCGGCGTAAAACGCGGTCACCATGCCGATTCCGTCGTCGCCCGCCGACAGGCCCATGCCGAGAAGCGACGCAAGAAAACCCATCTGGCTAACGCTCGAGTAGGCGAGCACAGACTTCGGATTCGATTGCGTGACGCCCACGGCGACGCCAAAAAATGCGCCAGCCAATCCGACCGCAACAAGCACGTTGCCCCACTCCGGCAGCGCAACCATGAGCGGCAAAAAACGAATCATGCCGATCACGCCGGCTTTGACGCCGGCACCACTGAGCACGGCGGCCGCGGGAATCGGCGCAGCCGTGTACGAGAGTGGCATCCAAAAGTGCATCGGCAGCAATGCCATCTTCATGCCGAAGCCCACGAGCAGGAGCGGCAGAATGACGCCACGCGATGGAGAGGTCGACATCGCGGTTACGACGTCCGCAATGCGCAGACTCGCCCCGTGTGGATTGGCGGCAAGCAGCACGAACGCCATGAGGAGCAGTCCCTCGCCGAGGAGCGCGAAGCCCAGGTAGATGGAACCGGCGCGACGCGTTGATGGCGTGCCATCGTGAATGATCATCGCGTAGGCCGGCAAACTGACCAGCGCGTAGAAAAGCAGGAAGAGGGCAAGGTCCGCCGCCAGAAATATCCCGAGGCTGCCGATCAGCGTGAGCAGCCAACTCACCGCGAATTTTTCGCGATGGGATGTGCCGCGAAAAAATTCCGAGGCAAAAAAGCCTGCCGCGATCCAAAGCAACGCCGATGTGCCCAGCAGGATCGCGCCCGGGAAATCGAGTGCTATCATCAACCGGTACGGAGCCCAATCGAGAACCCACGGCGGACCACCCGCGCCGACGCATGCGGCGGCCAGCGCCGGAACCGGCCCAACCCACAACCAACCCGGCATCCGCTTCCGGACGGGCCGGAAAAGGCAGGCCAGCAGCATCGCCACGGGCAGCGCCAACGCCGCGATGGGCAACGATGAAAGGAGCGCGGCAGAATTCATGGGAAGGCGGCGGTCGAAATTTGGGGACGACCGATCTGAAGCATTTGCAGCGGCTTTTGCGGCATCACGCCAAGGAGAAGCGCAAAGATGGCCAGGACGAGCACGACGATTTCGCGTCCGCGGGAAACCGTCGCGGTCAGCACCAGCGGCGTTTCCACTTCCGCGAGCGCGGGAGAAATGAAGCGAAACATGTAGCCGCCCGCGAGCAATCCACCGGCGAGGACGACGACAATCCACCACCATTGTCCCGTCGAGGCCGAAGCGGAAAGCAAGAGCCACTTGGTGAAAAATCCGCCGGTCGGAGGGACGCCGACTAACGACAGCGCCGCGATGCCGAAGGCGAAGCAGGTGACCGGCAGGGCTCGGCCGATCCCGCGCAGATCCGCGATTCGGTCGTGTCCTGCCGCTTCGGCAATCAGTCCGGCCGCCATGAACATCGCAGCTTTCGCGAACGCGTGCGCGACGGCCTGAAACATCCCGGCCGACAAAGCCAGATTCACGCTGGCATGCGCTACCATGGCTCCCGCGGCGAGCGGGAACATGAGGAACAAATATCCGAGCTGCGCGATGGTCGAGTAGGCGATGAGCAGCTTCAAGCGCGCCTGGCGCAGAGCAACCACGCCGCCCACCACGATCGCGCCAGCGCCCATCGCGCCTAGAATCTGGCTGGCGCCAAAGAGCGGCATTCCGGGCATGACGTCGAACCAAAGCCGAACGGTAAGAAAAAACGATCCCTTTACCACCAGCGCGGAGAGCAGCGCGCTGGCGGCGGGCGGTGCACCAGAGTGCGCAGGCGGCAACCAGAGATGAAGCGGGAAGAGCGCGGTTTTTGCGGCGAGCCCCGCCGTCATTAACGCCGCTGCGATCCACAGGGCGGGGCTGGGACGAACGCGCTGGGAAAGCAGAGCGATGTCGAGCGTGCCGTAGTTGCCGTAGAGCAACGCGGTGCCGAGCAAGTAAAGCACCGAGCCAATCAAAACAAAAAGCAGATAACGCAACGCGGCCTTCAGCGTGCCGGCGGTTCCGCTCATCGAAACCAACGGCACGGCGGCAAACGTCACCAATTCCAGCGCGACGTAGAGATTGAAAAGATCGTTCCCGAGAAAGACGGCGTTCATCGCCACCCAGATCGCCAGGAGCAGGATCCAAAAGGACAAGGATTTTCGGGTCTCCGGTTTGCCGCGAGGCACGCGAAACTCCGACGGCGCGTACAAGCCGACCGCAAAAATCACAATTGCAGTGACCGCGATCATCACGGCGGAGAGACCGTCGGCCCGGAGTTTCACACCCAACGGCGGAAGCCAGCCGCCGGGCGAATACGTCAACGCGGCGCCCGTACGCCAGACGCCCTCCACAATTCCCGCCGCCACCCAAAGCCCGCCGGCCAGCAACGCGAGCGTGATCGCGCGCGCATAGCCGCCGCCCGCCAGAAAAGTTCAGAAGGATGCCGACCACTGGCAGCACGAGGGCCAGCACGAGATAGATCCCGCTGGCATCCGAGGAGTGTGCAGATAGCGGTAGCGAACGGCATTATGGTTCGGCCTATTCCGGCTTGGAATCTTTCGGCGGGTCGTCCTGCAACGAGGTGCTGCCGGTCTCCTCAAAAAGTCGCAGCATCAGGGCAACGGCCAATGCCGTGGCCGAGAAGCCGACGACAATGCCGGTGATGACCAACGCCTGGGGGATTGGATCGGCGGTCCATCCCGCCGCCGCGCCGCGCCGCGCCATGACACCAAACATCAGAAAAACTCCGCTGCCGAGAACATTGAAAGCGAGAATTTTTCGCAGCGGTTGCGGCTGTACGATCAATCCGAAAAGCCCAACGCCCACGAGAAGCGCCGCGCAAATTCCGAGAACCGTAGGCACGCTCATGTCTTCGAAGGTTGTCCCGGTGCACCGGCCACCAGGAGTCCGAGCGTTGCTCCGATCGAAAGCGTCATCGCGATTTCAATGAGCAGGATGACGGGTTTCTCAATGCCGGTTGGATACGCCAGAAAACCAGTGGCAATCACGAAGCCCGCCAGGCCGGCGGCCAAAAAGACAATGACACCCAGCACGAGGATGAGCCGAAGCCCGAAGCCATTCACGGAGGGCACAACAGCCAGGCCGGAGAGAAATCCCAAGAGCCAAATCGCACTCAAGAATCGCGCCGCCCGCGAAGGCACCGCCGGGAGCATCCGCCCCCACCCAAAAAAGATAAATACCCGCCATCACTCCGACCGGTGCGAGCACACGCATGAGAAAAACCAGGGGGCCACCTGATTCCGCGCGATAACCAAAGGCTGGCCGGCCGCCCCAAAAGCGGTCGGGCGCCAGCGACCACACGGCCACCAACGCGAGCAGTAGCACCACTTTTTCCAGCATCGTGTCCAACGCCCGATAGGCCATGAGCACCGCAGTCACCGGATTGCCAAGTCCGGTTGACGCGAGATTCTTGGTCGCTTCCGGCGCGAGGGTGGGCGCCGGATCCGGAAGACCTAACACCACGACCACCAGTCCCGCCGAAACCGCGAGGCTCAGCAAGAGAGCCGCGCCGCGCCCCAGTCATTCCAGGTCGTTGATCGTCCGTCGAAAAATCCTCGCGCCGGAGTCGCGCGCACGCTCCCAGCAGGAGCGCTCCGGTCACGCCGCCACCCACCGCCGCCTCGGTCAGGGCCACGTCAGGACAGGCCAGACTCATCCATGCAAGCGAGAGCAGCAGTCCGTAAACAACGAAGGCGACCACGGCCGCAAAGCTGTCACGCGATCCAATCGCGAAGCTGGCGACCGCAAAGATGAGCAACGCCAATCCAACGACGAAAACCGACTCGACATTCACGAGCCTCCTTCCTCCCGTCTCACCTTGCGCGCGATGAGCTGGGATGACACGGCGCTGGCCACGAGGACGAGCAACCACACGACGACTAATTTCAGCGCATCGAATGGCCACGCCACGCGCGGCAGCAGCCCGATCATGATCAGGCCCAATCCAACGTTGTCGGCCTTGGTGAGCGCGTGCAATCGCGTGAGGGTGTCGGGAAAACGCAACAGTCCAACCGTGCCCGCGAGAAAAAAGATCGCCCCAACCGAAACGGCAACAATCGTTAGGGTGTCCAGCGCAAGGCTCATTCGTCGTCTTCCGTCGATGAATTTTCCGCTCTCGCCGGCGTGCCGCTTTTGACAAATGCGACCGCAGTAAAAGCGGCCAGCAGGGAAAGCGTGAGAGCCACATCGATGGCCGCGGCCAATCCTCCGCCCTCCGCGAGAAGCAGCACCGCGATGCCGCCCGAGCCCAGTAGTTGAGCCGCCATCATCCGATCCGCGGCACCCGGACCGCGCAATATTCTGACCAGGCCAAGCGCCACCATGGCCAGAACAAATCCCGCCGCGCAAAGCAACAGGTCACGCATCGCGGCCATCCCCCAATGCCCTAACCAACCGTGCTTCGTTGTCCGCCATCTGGGCCGCCACCGGCTGCTCGGTATCCAGGCAGTGCATGACTACTCGTCCCTCTTTGTCCACGGCAATTGGTACTGAACCCGGCATCAGGCTGACCATGCTCAGAAAAAGATCGCGCCTGGTGCTCGCTGGAATATTGCAGTCGCACGTCACGTAACCCGGACGCAACGCCAGTCGCGGTCGGAAGGCCTGCACCGCGACCTCTATTCCGGCGACGATGGAACTCCGGACAAAGTGCGCGCCGAGCGAGAGAAGCGGGAAAATGCGCACGCGGAATGGAGACCGCGGCTGCAGCCGAAGACTCGTCCAAGTCGCCAACCCAGCCGCCACCAGACCCACCGCCAATCCCGCGGGCTTGATTCCGTCAAACACGCACCAGATGCCCAGGAAGATGACGAATCGGATGAACATGGTTCGTGCAGACTGGCTGACGGCGAGCGTTCAGGTGGCCAGGCCGGGTGCCCCGGTCGGAAGCGCGGTCTTCGCTGGATCGCCCGGGCGAACGCGGAAGAAGACTATATATAATACCGGCACCACAATCAGCGTCAGGATCGACGCGAAGAGCAGGCCGACGACGATCGTGACCGCCATCCCGCCGAAAAAGACGTCGAACAGGAGCGGGACGAGTCCGAACACCGTCGTGAGCACGGCCATTGAAACCGGGCGCACGCGGCTGACCGCGGCATCTACTACGGCATCCCACGGAGGTTTGCCCGATGCGAGCAGCACGTTGATTTCGTCCACCAGGACGATGCCGTTCTTAATCAACATGCCTGAAAGACTGAGGGCGCCGAGCAGCGCCATGAAACCGAAAGGTTGATTGAAAGAGAGCAGGCCAATGACGATACCGATGATCGACAGCGGCACCGTGAGCCAGATGATTAGCGTGATCCGGAGCGAGTTGAAGAGGAAGATCACGATCAGGACCATCATGAGCAAGAACGCCGGCAGGGTTCCCGCGAGCGCCGCCTGGGCCCTGGAAGAGTTCTCGTATTCTCCGCCCCACTCCATCCGATAACCGGGTGGCAGTGGAATGGCCTCAATCTTCTTTCGCACGCGCTCAAACATCGTGCTGGCCAGTCCGGTCGTTGGATCGGCGTGCACCGTTATCGTCGGGAGACGATTCCGGCGCATGATGATGGGATCTTCCAACGACGTGGTGAAATCCGACACCACTTGCCGGACCGGAATAAACCGCCCGGCGACCGGACTGAAGATCTGCACGTCCCGCATCGAGTCAGGATTCTCTCGCTCGGCTTTGGGTCCGCGGGCCACGATCGGCAACAACTCGTCGCCCTCGCGATAGACACCGATGGGCCGCCCGCTGAAGGCCGTCGCGAGCGTCGTCCCCAGATCGGTGCGCGTGATTCCCGTCAGGCGGGCCTGCGCCTCCGAAAACTGCGGACGAAGAACGGGCACCGGTTCGCGGCTGTCGATGCGAATTCCCTTCGCTCCGCCATCCTGGCGGAGGATGTCCATGGCTTGAGCGGCCAGCGACCGGAGAACGTCGTGATTTTCTCCCGAGAATCGCGCCTGCACGCGCCCGCCTTCACCGGGGCCGAGCAGGAAGCGCTTCGCAATGATCTGGGCGTCCGGATATTTGCTGGAAAGCTCTTGTTGAACCTTGGGCAGAATCTCATTGATGAGTCTTTGGTCCTTCACATCCACCAGAAATAGTGCGTAGGATGAATCGGCTCGTTCCGGCGAATAGGTTAGCAGGAATCGCAACGTTCCCGCGCCCACCGAGGTCGTGACGTGGGTGACGCCGGGAATGTCCTTGACGGATTTCAGCATCTCGCCAGTCACGCGGTCTGTTTGATCCAGTCGCGTGCCCACGGGCAGCCACACATCGACCATGATTTGCTCGCGCGTGGAGTCTGGAAAAAAGCTATTCTGGAGTTGCTTAAATCCGAAAATCGCTCCGATCATCAGACCGACGAGCACAAGAATCGTCACGACAGGCACCCGCATGCAAACCAACAGGATGCGCTTGTAGATCTGGTAAAGCGCACCGCCGTAAGGATCACTCGGTTTCCCGTCGGTTGGGGCCGCCGACGGCTTCAAGAACAGGTAACCAAACAGCGGAGTAATGGTCACGGCGGTGATCCAGCTCAGGCCGAGGGAAATCAGGAGCACCTCAAAGAGCGAGCGGCAATATTCCCCGGTCGAATCCTGCGAGAGGCCAATCGCGCCGAAGGCCAGCACCGCAATGGCGGTCGAGCCCAGCAAGGGAATGGCTGTCTGCGAAACGACCTCCTTCGCGGCCTGCATCTTCTCTTTTCCCTTCTCCATCGCGATGAGCATGCCCTCGACAATGACGATGGCGTTATCGACCAGCATCACGAGCGAGATCACGAGGGCGCCAAGCGAGATGCGCTCGAGAATAAGCCCGGTCTTCTCCATCACCAGCATCGTGCCGCACATCGTGATGAACAAAATCACGCCGATGATGAGGCCGCTGCGCAGCCCCATCGCCAAAAGCAGAACGACAAACACAATCGCCACGGAAACGCCGAGGTTCTTGATGAACTCGTTGATCGCCACCGTCACCGTGTCCGCTTGGAAGGAGACTTTGTGTAATTCCATGCCGAGCGGGATCTGCTTGCCTAGTTCCTGGATGCGGCGTTGGACCGCAGCGCCCATCGTCACGACGTTGCCGCCGCCAACCGTTGAAATGCCGATGCCGATGGCACGCTTGCCGTCGTAACGAAGAGATGTCGTCGGCGGATCAACGTAGTCGCGTCGGACGGTCGCGATGTCTTTCAAGTGGACGAGTTGACTGCCCTCGCCAGCACCGCGGATGAGCAGATTTTCGAAGTCCTTCACGCCGGTCCATTCGCCGGTCGGATTAATTGTGATCGCCAGCGGACCGACATCGGCCGCACCGCTCGACACGACAAGGTTTTGCTCGCGGAGAAGCCCGAAGATTGTCTCGGGCCGGATGCCGAGCTGTGCCATGCGATCGCGGGCCAGTTCGATATAAATGACTTCCTGCTGGTGTCCGAAAAATTCGATCTTCTTGACGTCATTGACGAGGAGCAGCTCACGGCGGAGAAGCTTGGCGGTATCGTAAAGCTGGGCGTCGGTGTAGTCCGGGCCGGTCAGCGCGAAGAAAATTCCGAACACGTCGCCGAAATCATCGAGCACGACGGATGGCCCGGCGCCAGGTGGCAGGCGCCGTTGTGCGTCGCCGACCTTGCGGCGGAGCTCATCCCAGACCTGGGGCAGCGAATGCCGATCGTATTTATCCCGGATCGTGACGGTCACGGTGCTGCGCCCGCGTTCGGAGCGCGACACCACTCGCTCCAATTGCTCGAGCTGCTGCGCGGCGAGTTCGATGACGTCGCTGACTTCCTTTTGCACTTCCTGCGCCGAAGCGCCGGGATAGTTGGTGACGATGAGCGCGTCCTTGATCGTGAACTCCGGATCCTCGAGTCGCGGAAGATTCAGGTAGGCGACGATTCCCAGCGCCACCAAAAGGAAAGCGAAAACGAAAGTGACCGTCTTGTTGCGAATCGACGCCTCGGCAATATTCATGGACGAGAGATTATGGATTGCCCGCTGGCAGGCGCTGCACTTTCATCCCATCCGAGAGGAACCGGACGCCGGCCGTAACGATCTCGTCGCCCGGGGCGAGAGCGGCCCCACGCACATTCACCGATTCACCGGTCACGGCGAGCATCTCGACTTCAACCCGCGAGACCTGCATCGTCTTGGGATCCAATTTCCACACTGCGCTTTTTCCATCCGCCGTCGCAACGGCCCGCACCGGAATCTGAAATACGCCGGACTCGGCGGGACGCGCCTCCGTCCGACTGATCAGGCGGGTCATCACGGTGCAGGTCATGCCAGGAAGGATGTTCTGCCCTTCCGGCGGATAAAGGATGAAGGAGACGCGGAACGTGCGGGACGACGCATTGGCCTCGGTACTGAACGTATTGAGTTCGAGCGGAAAGGTGCGGCCCGGAATCGCGGGAAACTCGGCCTTCGCCTCGATGAGATCCCGCGCTTCTTCCGCCGTAATCCCGCGCCCGGCCATCGACATGTCTGCTTCGGGCACGTGGATATCCACCTCGAGCATCGAATTATTTTGGAACACCAACACGGTCTGGTGCGCCTGAACGTTTTGAAAATTGTTGACCAATCGTCGAGCAATTCTCCCATCCATCGGAGCCAGCAGCCGCGTGTCATCAAGAGCTCTCTGGGCCGCGCGCAGCGCGGCGTCGGCCACATCGGCAGTGCGTTGGAACTGATCGAACTCGCTCCGCGAAATAACGCCCTGGTTTAGCAGTTGCCGCCGGCGCGCAAGCTCGCCCTGCGCGGTGGTGAAGTCGGCCCGCGCGGCATCCACCCGGGCGACAAAATTGGTTTCGTCCAGGCGACCCAGCAAATCCCCCTTCTTGACCACCAGGCCTTCCTGGCTCGCCGGAAATTCAATCAACCGGCCGGGAACATCGAAGGACATGTTCGACGTGTCCGCTGCCGTCACCTCGCCAGGAAATCGCCGAAATGGCGCATCGGAAATCGCGTTCAGCACAAATGTCTGCACCGGCGGAACTGTGGCGACCGGCTTTTCCTCAGGCCCACACCCGGATATCCCGGCCAGGGCTATGAGCAGCCCGATTCGACCCAGGGATCTCCGCGAACGAGAATCATGATGCATACGCGACAACTATAGATAGCGCGTTGTCGAATCAAGCAAAGACGGCCAGAAAATTGTGCAAACTTTATGCGGCGACTGCCTCGCGCCCTTTTTCTTTGCAGCACGCAGCGGAACGCGCATATTTCGCGGCCACGTCGACGCCTCGCAATGGCCCATCGGAATCCCGCTCCGCTCTTCACCGCGATCGTCATGCTCGCGCTGTGCGGGCTGCGCGACGACGCCGGATCTGATCGTCCGACCGCTGCCGAAGGGAGCAGCGCGGTTGGCCGAGACCGACAAGAAATTGGTGGATGCTCTCCGGCGCGCGGAGACAAGTTATCGCTCGGCGCTCGCGGGCAAATCGGTGGAAGCCCGCACTCAGTACGATGCCGCGGTGGCGGACATGATCAAAGAGATGTCGCTCCGGGCCTCAAGCCGCCAATGGGCAGCGCCTGTAAATGCGGGCCCGTATCAACTGCGTTTTGGGCCTGATGGCCGGGGCAATCCATTCTGGAGGCCCGGGATCTGGACGGCGATTCTGCCGGCCGCGCGGGTGCGGAACGTGCACGCGTCGACGCGTGTGACCGGCGAGGGATTCGGATGCCCGGTCATTCTTTACCGGGAATGGTCCGAGGAAGTATTCCGGCTTTACCCCACCCTGCCGCAAAACGGCATTCATCTACCAGCGACCGCTGTGCTCATCTTCGGCCCGCCCTCGCGGAACGGTGAGCCACGGTCGGTGGAGTTCTTACTCGTCAACACCCGATCCACTTCCGTCGCGACAATCATGGGCCGCAAGGTACCGCTCGCTTACGACCTGACGGCTCCGATTGAAATGCAGTTTCGCAATCCGTTCATCCTGCGACTCGGCTGGTCGGGGCTTCGTTTTCCGGAGCGATATCTGGAGCACGCCGGAATTTTTTCGATTCAACCATACGACCGCACAAAGATTCCGGTCGTTTTCGTGCACGGCTTGAACTCTGACCCCCATATCTGGATGAACGCGATGAACGCCGTGCTTGGCGACCCGGTGCTGCGCTCGCGCTATCAGATTTGGTATTTCATTTATCCCACGGGCCAGGCGGCCCCGACGTCGGCCCGGCTGCTGCGGAGGGAATTGGTGACCGTGCACCAGGAATTTGATCCGCATGGCCGCGGACCGGGCATGAACCACACGGTGCTTATTGGCCACAGCATGGGTGGAATTCTCGCCCGCATGCAAGTCATCGATTCAGGCGATGATTTTCGCCGGGCCTACTTCACCAAGCGCATCGAGCAATTGGACCTCAGCGAAGAGAATCGAGAACGGCTGCGCACCGGCCTTGTTTTTAGGCGTCTCCCCTGGATCACGCGCGTGGTTTTTCTCGCGACCCCGCATCGCGGCAGCCGGTTCGCGGATTTGCGTGTCGTCCGCCTGGTCTTGTTTCTCATCCGGAAAACCGGAGACGCGGCCAATCTCGCGGGTGAGATCCTGACCCTGAACGAAAACGCGATTAATCCGGATCTGCGAAATTTCAATTCGTTAGGCGCACGCAGCATAGAGACGCTTTCTCCCCGGCATCCCTATTTTCAGGCGCTCGAGGCGCGACCCATCCTCGTGCCATATCATTCGATTATCGGCGACCGCGGCCGGGGCGATTCGCCAAATAGCTCTGACGGCGTAGTACCTTATTGGAGCTCTCACCTCGCCGGCGCGCAATCGGAGACGATTATCCCCGCAGGGCACAACCTAACGAGGCACGAAATGACCGTGGAGGAAATCCGACGGATCCTCTACGTCCACCTGCGCAGCGTGGACTCCAGAAAGCGGGTAAGGCCGAAGGTTGAGGAGATCCGGATTGAATCGATGAAACGTTGAGCCGACGATTTTCGTCGTCGAGGCCTCCAACGCCTGAAAAACGATCTGGCCTGTAAAATTAGCGGGCTGTGCCAGCGCCGACCAGGCCGCCAATGATAGCCCCGGCCCCAGCGCCACGGCCACCGCCAAGGATGGCCCCGGCTGCGGCTCCGCCCCCGGCGCCGATGAGCCCGCGTCGCGCCGGAGCTCCCGGCGCCATAGCACCGGTCCCGGTGCCGGTCGTCTCGCAGCCGCCCATGGTTAGGCCCGTAACAATGACGAGCAGGAGCAAGGAAATGGATTTGATCATCGGAGAAAAAGGGTTGGAATTTTGACGCTCGAACATTTTCAATTCTTCAGAGTCGGAAGATCCGCCATCGTGATGTAACCCTTGCCGGACTTGTCGAGTTTCTTGAAGTCCTTCTTCATCTCTTTCACGGCGATCGAGTCTTTCAAATAATCGGCCAGCGTGATGTAACCCAGGCCGTTTGGATCCATGATTTTCCATTCCGCGTCCGTGGTCGCTGTCTCAGGTCCCTTGACCAGGGCGACGTATTCCGTCCGCGATATTTTCCCGGAATTCTTCGAATCGTAGGTGTAGAACACCAGCGTCAGGACATAGTCCGCAAATTCCTGCGCGGTAACCTTGCCGTCATGGTTGAGGTCGGCGTCGTTGAACAACTGGACTTGGAGCGCGTGCTTCGTCGCTACGCTGCTAGCGTCGGCGGCGGGATCTGCGGCGCTGGCCGGCACCGACGAGCCAGCGAGGAGCGCGGCAGACACTGCGAGGCAGAGGATGGATTTTTTGTTCATCTGGAAATGTAACCAAGGGCCAGACCGGGGCGAATGGCCCAATGAATAAGGCCGAATAGAATGTGAATTGAAAAACCTGTCAACACGAAATTGTTCGCGCGATGGCAGGTAGGTCGCGAAGGACGGATCGAAAAGACTGACCCAGTCGTCTTGCGCGTTGGACCAAGGTCCCATAGCCGGCGGCATTCGCATTTCCGATCATGCCTCGTCGCGTATGAAGCTTCCGCAGCATGCTGAGTTCAGCGAAGAGCTTCGCCTGTTTATCTGGCGGCCGCGTGGGATCATCAATGAACGAGTGGTTAACCAGCTCATCCGTTTCATCGGCGCTCAAGAGGCGACCTCGAATCGGCCCTTCAATCGTTTCAGCGACGCTGTCTCCGCCGACGCGATCGATCTTAACTTCCACTACATATTTCATGTCGCCCTCTTTCGCCGGCTCTCCTCCATGGGGCGCCCGTCCGTTAAATCCGCCATCCTGGCTCCATCGGCGAATTCATAGCGGATCGTATCAAACGAAGTAACCACCCCGGCGAATCTCTTCTACGACGTGCCGTTCAAGTTATTGGAAAGGTTGACTAGCTGAAGTTCCAGACAGCGTTAAAAAAGAGCCCATGCCTCATGAAAACGAAATATGAACCGAATTTCGCTTTGCCAACTCCGCCGAGAACTAAACCCGATCCCATTCGAGTGATACAGAGTATAACCTTCCTAAAACTGTGAGAGTCTCCACATCTCGCACCGTGCGCGATTTTGTTGTCTCACAGATCGTGAGTCGCGGAGCAGGTTCCCCTCCCTTCCGCTTTACCCACCAGCAGAAAACCTTCCTGGAGAGGAGCTGGAAGCTGCCCAACATCGAGAAGTTGAAGTGAAGCGTTTTCGGCAGATTGTTAGATTGAACCAATGAGCGCGAATCAAAACCGCGGCACTAGCATTCTTGCGAACGATATGAGACTTCCTGCCCACGTATCTTTCCGCAAAGACCTGTCTCTCATGCTCTGGCAACCGCATGGAATTTTAGACGAGCCCACTGTGAGCGAAATGGTCGCTTTTATCGACGCGGCGGAAGCAAGAGCCAGCGCACCCTTCAACCGATTCTGCGACCTACATGCTCTCGAAGCGGTAGATCTCAACTTCAAGTTCGTTTTTCATGTCGCACTCCACCGTCGCCTTGTCTATGCTCGGCATCCACCCATCAAGTCCGCCTTTTGGGTGACGAGCCCGGCCACGACCCATTACGCCAAATTACATGCGCTGCTGACCGATTATTCGCCGCTTGAGGTGTCTTTGTTTGCGGAAAGCGCCGCCGCCGCTAAATGGCTCAGCGTCCCGGTTGAAGCGCTCACGTTCCAACAGTAATAACAGGTCGATTCCATTGTTGTGCGCTTGCCTATCATGAACTTCGCCGGCGGCCAGTCCGGGCTCCGCGGACCATACCGCCTCATTTAGGCGCCGGCTGTCTAAAATCATCGGACGGTGCGCAACTCGGCCTGTCGGATGGACGAAAAAATGGTTTCGCCACCGATGCTTTCCCCCTTCTCCATGCGCCCGTGCCGGCTTGACAAGGCTGTGCGTCGGGAGCAGATCGGGACTTGCGGTCGCCATCGCGAGAATGGCACACCTCCCTGGCGGGCGGAATGTCGTGACTTAGTGGGCAAAGGAATAAGTTCAAACAAACGACAGGCCGTTTAGTTGTCATCGGAGTCGATAGACAATCGTCATGAGAAATCTTGTTAGGATAATAAAACCGATAGTCGCGGCCCTAATCCTGAGTAGCTGCGCGCAAATCGCGACCGTCAAACAAACAACCCCACATTTCACGGCCGTCGGAACTCAGGGAGGCGAGCTGAGTGCCGCCGATCGCCAACTGCAAGACGCAGAAAAATTGGAGCGCTCCGATCCGTTGCGGGCGCTCGGCAGCTATCTCGCTTCGGCCCATTCGGCCTACGATGAACTGGATCGTCATCCGACCGACAGAGAGGCACGCGATCTTTACAACTTCGCGGTTGCACGCTGCGTCGAAATCATTGAGCACACTCCTCTCGATCCATGGAACAAACCCCTCCCGGTGCCATCGCCGGATGGGGAATATCTCGTAACCAGTGTTCGACATCGCGGCGCGGATCGCGATCCCGCTAATTACACTATTGTTCCGGCCGATTCGATCGTCATCGGAGGAACCTACTTCGAAGAGCGTATCACTGTCCCAGGGGTTGGCGCACCCGTCGTTGCCATCGGTCGCGAAGAAAAAGTGGACTTCCGCAAGAGTTACGCAGCGCAGCGTCTTTATGCGGTCGCTACTGCGATCATTCGCTTTCAAGATCACCGGGCGCAGATCGAGTTTATCGAACCATTCGAAACGGACAAGGTCGCATTGGCTGGACATACCTTTCCCGTCGCGGCCGATTTTTCCGCGCCTCTCGCGGTCGGGTTAGTCACTGAACGACCGGACAAGCTCGGACTCGCCCGGCTTCTGCGCCCGGATAAGTATGCGGACACCGCGCGGCTCACGCGACTGCAACCGTACGATCCCGGCCGCACGCCGGTGATTTTTGTTCATGGTTTGCAGGATACGCCCGCGAGCTGGGCACCGATGATCAATGCCCTGCGCGCCGATCCCGAGATCCGCCGGCGCTATCAGTTCTGGGTTTACAGTTATCCGAGTGGTTATCCTTACCCCTACTCCGCGGCGCTTTTTCGCCAGGAATTGGATGGAATTGCACAAGCCTTTCCGCATCACAAGCGCATCGTGCTCATTGGTCACAGCATGGGTGGGATGATCAGCCGCCTTATGATTACTGATGCGGGCGACAAGCTGTGGCTGGAACATTTTGGGAAACCGCCCGCGCAGACACCCATTCATGGTCGGGAGCGCCAGATCCTTGAAGAGTCACTTATTTTTGATCATCGAACCGATGTGCAACGAGTCATCTTCATGTCCACGCCGCATCGCGGCAGCGACCTGGCGATCAACTGGATTGGTCGCATCGGTGCTAGCCTCGTGAAAATGCCGCTCATGATTGCGACCGTTCCCCTCTCGGCAATCTCCGTCGCGACGACCGGCCATACGATGGAGCCCATCAAACGATTCCCCACCAGCATCGACACCCTGTCTCCAAAGAACCGGTTTGTCGTCGAAGTGAACAAAATCCCGATTACGCCGGGCATCCCCTATTATTCCATCATCGGCGACCGCGGGCGGGGCGACACCCCGCAGAGCAGCGACGGTGTGGTGGCCTATTGGAGCTCGCATCTCGACGGCGCGCAATCGGAGTTGATCGTTCCATCGAATCATAGTTCGCCACGAAACCCACAGGCCATCGCGGAAGTGCGACGAATTTTGGAATTGCACGATTGATTGCCTCTTTACTTTTCGTATAAACAGCCGAAGCAAACCAATCTTATGAGGCCAAACATCGAATCTTTCGCATTTCGTCGTCGCTCGCTAATCTGCCGCGCGGGAAGCGTCATCCTTCTGCTCGCGACCGGCGTCCTCTTTGCGTTTCAAGCGAAGGGAAGCCCGCCGCCAGCGCAACCTGCGGCCACCGCGGGAACCGACGCCTTTAGCCAGGCCGACACGAATCACGACGGAAAATTGTCCCGCAACGAAGCGAGCGATTTTCTTGTCATCCAAATTTTCATTTCGCGCGATGCGAATCACGACGGGCGCATGACCTTGCTGGAATGGACCGGCGGTGATCCCGGACGGAGCGCAGACTTCAAGAAGCGCGACGCAAACCACGATGGAATCGTGACGAAGAAGGAAGCGCTCACCTATGGACGCGCGCACGGCGTCGTGAACCAGATCATGAAAGAAGCTGACACGAATCACGACGGCGCGCTCAGTCGCGCCGAAGTGAAGGCCTATTACGCAAGCCGCGAAGGCCCGCCGAATTAGTGCAGTGTATCAGAAGAAATTCGGACCTCCGCCCATGAATCTTGGACGGGCGAGAGACTTCATGTCTCTTTGACGTCTTCTCTTTGGAGGAAATGGGGCATTCGTGTTCCGGGGACCGCGGGCGCCTCGCCCGCTGTGTCACGCGCCTCGCGGGACACACTCTGGGCGCTCGGAACTTTTTGGCGAGCCGCCAAAAACAGCGGGCGAGGCGCCCGCGCTCCCCGGAGGTTTGCGCTGCGTGCTTCACCAGTCGTTGCGTGCGTTCAAGTCGGGCGCCGTATTAAACAGAAACGGCGTGTTCGTCCCTCCCCCGGATCAAAAATTTCACTGGGATCGTCCCCGGTCGTCGTATTGGACTAAGGTCCCATAGGCAACACGACGGAATCTGGCCAAGTCTCTCTTTTCGAATCTTCGTCCCGGGACCCACGCGGAACGGGGTTTTGGAGAAATACAGATTTCTGGAACAGATGCAAAACACTCGAATGCGCTGCCCCGGCGAAACCGTGCCCGTCACGCGAGGTTATCGCATTGATGTTTCGCTCCGTTCGGCGGGCAATCCTCTGGCGAAATCAGCGGAACCGGAAATTCACGGAACAGCTTTTGTCCTGCTTCTGGAAACGAAACAATCCACAAATTCGAAGGGCCGGCGACAATCCTTTCCTCCCGCTAAAACCCAGAACCGACACAACCGAAAACCTAGAAAGAAGTAATGAGATGAGACAGACACTAATTACATTGAAGTTTCTCGCCGTGATTGCGCTTGGCGCGTTCGCGGTGAGTTGCACCAGTTCAAGTCAGAACAAACAGAACCTGGCCATCGCGGCCGGCTTCCAAGTCATCACGCCGAGAAATGCGCAGCAACAGACTATCCTCACGCAGCTACCGGCGGGCCAAGTGACGCCGGTTAACTATCAAGGGAAGCGATACTACGTCCTGCCCGACGCGGCGAACAACCAGGCCTTTGTTGGTGGAGCGGATCAGTTTCAAGCTTATCAGCAGCTCCGGCTCGCCCAGCACCTAAGTAATCAGAACCTGCAGGCTGCTCAGATGAACCAGATGGCCTCGATGAATACTTGGAATACATGGGGCGGCTGGCGCGGGGGCGGTTGGGGATGGCGCTGAGCTGACCTATAACGCGGGCCGACGATTTCTTCGATCATGAAATAGGCACACAGATTTGATTGACGGGGGCGGCAAGCAATCTAGAGACGCTCGAACACCTTCCCGAGAACAAACCCAGAACCAGCACAACCGAAAACCTAGAAAGAATCAATGAGATGAGACAGACACTAACCACACTGAAGTTCCTCATCGTGATCGCGCTTGGCGTGTTCGCGGTGAGCTGCGCCAGTGAGACTCAGGAAAAACAGAACCTGGCCATTGCCGCCGGCTTCAAAATCATCACGCCGAAAAACGCGGAACAGCAAGGCATCCTCGCGAAGCTTGCCGGCTGGTCAAGTGACCAGGGTCAACTACAAGGGGAAGACTTATTTCGTTCTGCCCGGACCTGCCGAACAACCAGGCATATGTCGGTGGAGCTGAGCAGTTTCAAGCCTACCAGCAACTCCGGCTGGCCAACAAGCTAAGCAATGAAAATCTGGAGGCCGCACAGATGAACCAGATGTCCTCAATGAATTGGGGCGGATGGGGTGGCTGGGGCGGATATGGCGGATGGGGATGGCGCTGAGCTGGCCCAGCCCAGTAGGCCGACGATTCCTTCGATCATGAAATAGGCGCACAGATTCGATTGACCATGGGCGGCCAGCGATCTAGAAACGCTCGAACGCCTTCCCAGAACAAACCCGCATAACAACAAACCAAAACGAAAGAACCATGAAACAGATTCAAACCGCATTTAAATTCCTCACCGTGATCGCGCTCCTCGCGGTCGCCGTGGGCTGTACCACCGAACTGGAGCACAAAGAAAACCTGGCCGCCGCAGCCGGTTTTAAACTCATTACGGCGACCACGCCGGACCAGATCAGCCGGCTGCAGTCGCTGCCGCCCGACAAGGTGACGCCGGTCACCTACAAAGGCAAAAGACTTTACGTCCTGCCGGACGCGAAGAACAACCAGGCCTATGTTGGCCGGGCCGCGGAGTTTCAAGCCTATCAGCAGCTCCGTTTGGCCAACAAGCTGAGCAATGAAAACCTCGAGGCGGCCGAGTTGAACCAGCAAGCCAGCATGGGCTGGGGTTGGGGCGGCTGGGGCGGATGGGGCGCCGGTTGGGGTCCGGGCTGGTATTAACCCGATCTAGCAACCTTCGATCGTGAAACACACGGGTCACCTCCTGCGAGGCGACCCGTGACTTCACCAGCGAAAGTAGAAAGAAACAAGCAGCCATTTCATCGGTTCGGTTGTGAAACGCGCGGGCCGTCTCTCCCGAGGCGGCCCGCGAATTCACCAGCGAACGAAACCTTTCCTCCAGAACAAAACGACAGCACGCACGGACAGAACAAACAGAAAGACAACTCATGAAACGAAACCTAATTACCAGCGGCTTGTCGCTGCTTATAACCGCGGCGGCGCTTCTTGGCGCGGCTGCTCCGGCGCAAGCAGCGGACAAGAAGCCCAACATCCTCTTCATCATGGGCGATGACGTGGGCTGGTTCAACGTCGGCGCCTACCACCAGGGCATCATGTCCGGCAAGACGCCGAACCTCGACAAACTCGCCACCGAAGGCATGCGGTTCACCGACTACTACGCCGAGGCCAGTTGCACGGCGGGTCGGGCGAACTTCATCACCGGCGAATTCCCGATCCGCACCGGGCTGACGACCGTCGGCCAGGCCGGCGCCGACGTCGGCATGCCGGCCCAGGCCTGCACGATTGCCACCGCGCTCAAGGCGCAGGGCTACGCCACCGGCCAGTTCGGCAAGAACCACCTCGGCGACTTGAACAAGTTCCTGCCGACGCTGCACGGCTTCGACGAGTTCTTCGGCTACCTGTACCACCTCGACGCGATGTCGGACCCGTACTGGTATTCGTTCCCGGTGGACGAGGAATACTACAACAAGTATGGCCCGCGCAGCCTGGTCCATTGCTGGGCGACGGACACGGACGACGCCACCGTGGAGCCGCGCTGGGGCAAGGTCGGCAAGCAGAAGGTCGTGGATGAAGGCCCGCTGCCGCCGTTTCCGGACATGTCCAACGTGCCCAACATGCACGACCTCCCGTTCCTGAAGGCGAAATACGACATGACCACCTTCGACCAGGTGCTGGTCAAGGCTTCGTGCGACTTCATGGACAAGGCCAAGAAGGACGGCAAGCCGTTCTTCGTCTGGCACAACACGACGCGCATGCACGTCTGGACGTTCCTCTCCAAGAAGTACAGCCGAGATGCAGAACAGCCAGACCAACTACGGCCTGGAAGAGGCCGGCATGGCGGATATGGACGACAACATCGGCACGCTCCTGAAGCACCTCGACGACATCGGCGAGGCCGACAACACCATCGTCGTCTTCACCACCGACAACGGCGCCGAAGTGTTCACCTGGCCGGACGGCGGCATGACGCCGTTCAAGGCCACCAAAGGCACCGTCTGGTGAAGGCGGCTTCCGCGTGCCGTGCATCGCCCGCTGGCCGGGCCACATCAAGCCGGGCACGGTCGAGAACGGCATCTTCTCCGGCCTCGACTGGTTCCCGACCTTCCTGGCCGCCGCCGGCAATCCGAACATCACCGACCAGTTGCTCAAGGGCGTGAAGCTCGGCGACCGGACCTACAAGAACCACCTCGACGGTTACAACCAGATGGCTTTGCTCGAAGGCAAAGGACCGTCCGACGCGGCATGAGATTCTTCTACTTCGGTGGACCTCACCTCGGCGCCGTTCGCATCGATGACTTCAAGTTCCAGTTCTACCAGCAGCCCGGGGCTGGCCGGGAGAAAAGGTCACGACCGACATGCCGACCATGGTCAATATCCGCCAGGATCCGTTCGAGCGGACGCCATCCATCCGCGGCGAGACCCTGAACAACAGCGGCGGCGGCTACATGAACGACTTCTTTGCCCGCGAGTTCTGGCGCTTCGTCCTCGTCCAGCAGGACGTCGGGAAACTCGCCATGACGGCGATTGACTATCCGCCGATGCAGGACCCGGCTTCCTTCAATCTCGATGCGGTCAAGAAGAAGATTGAGGCGATGATGAAGGACCACGAAGGCCAGTAATCGTAGCTCCTAACATGGCGGGCGGCCCGCAAGGGCCGCCCGCCTTCTCGTCTGACTAACTAACTTATCCCTTCGAGACACTTTCTCCAGAGCGACCAGTAGTAAGAGTCAAAACAAAAGACCAGGCAGAAAGAAAAGATCAATGAAACGAAACCTAATCACCAGCGGCTTGATCGCTCCTGACCGCTCGACGCGCGCTCCTTGCGCGCTACGCCGAGCTCAGGCCGCGGACAAGAAACCCAACATCCTCTTCATCATGGGCGATGACATCGGCATGTGGAACATCGGCGCCTACCACCGCGGCATGATGGCCGGCCGGACGCCGAACCTCGACAAGCTGGCCAAGGAAGGCATGCTGTTCACCGACTACTACGCCGAAGCGAGTTGCACGGCGGGTCGCGCCAACTTCATCATGGGCGAATTGCCCATCCGCACCGGCATGACCACGGTCGGCCAGGCGGGCGCCAAGATCGGCATCCCGGCGGAAGCCTGCACCATTGCCACCGCGCTCAAAGCGCAGGGCTACGCCACCGGCCAGTTCGGCAAGAACCATCTGGGCGATCTCAACGAGTTCCTGCCCACCGTCCACGGCTTCGACGAATTCTTCGGCTACCTCTATCACCTCGACGCGATGGAAGACCCGGCGCATCCCAACTATCCGCAGAATCTGTTGAACGTCGTCGGCCCGCGCAACATGGTCCATAGCTGGGCCACCGACGACCGACGATCCGACCGTAGAGCCGCGCTGGGGCAAGATCGGCAAGCAGAAGATCGAGGACGCCGGCACGCTCTATCCCAAGCGGATGGAGACGGTGGACGACGAGATCCGCGACCTCGCGATGAAGTTCATCGACAAGGCCAAGAGCGACGGCAAGCCGTTCTTCTGCTGGCTCAACCCGACGCGCATGCACATCGTCACGCATCTCTCCGACAAATGGGAAGCGACGCGCAACTCGGAGAATGGCTGGTCGGAAGAGGAAGCCGGCATGGCCCAGCTCGATAACGACATCGGCCTGGTGATGCAGAAGCTCAAGGACATGGGCGAGGACGACAACACCATCGTCGTCTTCACGACCGACAACGGCACCGAACTCTTCACCTGGCCCGATGGCGGCACGACGCCGTTCGCGCAGTGCAAGGGAACGGTCATGGAAGGCGGCTTCCGCGTGCCGTGCATCGTCCGCTGGCCCGGCCACATGCCGGCGGACACGGTGCAGAACGGCATCATCTCCGGCCTGGACTGGTTCCCGACCTTCCTCGACCGCGGCCGGCAATCCGAACATCACCGACCAGTTGCTCAAGGGCGTGAAACTCGGCGACCGGACTTACAAGAACCATCTCGACGGCTACGACCAGACGGCTGCATCACCGGCAAAGGCCCGTCCACGCGTCACGAGATCTTCTACCTCGGCGAAAGCACCGTCGGCGCGGTGCGCATTGACGACTACAAGTATCGTTTCATCGACCAGCCCAACGGCTGGCTCGGTGCCAAGACGCAGGTGGACATTCCCTATCTGATCAACCTGCGCCTCGATCCGTTTGAGCGCCAGGGCTGGCCCAACAACGGGACGAAAGAAGGAGCGCAGCAATACTTCGATTGGTTCAAGTACCAGTTCTGGCGCTTCGTGTTCGTCCAGCAGGTCGTCGGCAAGGAACTCCAGACCTTCATCGAATACCCGCCGATGCAGAGGGGCGCGAGCTTCAACCTCGAGGCCGTGAAAGCGGAGATGGCGAAAAAGATGCAACAGGCGGAGGCGGCCGCCAAAGGCACCGGCCAGTAACCGAGCCAATTTGTCGGTTCGGTGTGAAACGAGCGGGCCGTCTCTCACGAGGCGGCCCGCAATTACCAGCGAAGGCAGAAAGTGGCCGGACGGGGCACGTCACGGTTCTGCAACGAAGAACCCGGAACCGGGGTAGTGCGTAATGCGAACTACCTGCGCGACCCGGCGATCCGGCGTCATCAAGCCCGGCATCGTCTTCAAGGACATCTCTCGCACGACGACATGCCTCCACTCTGCTCACGGCGCCGACGTGCCCGACGACTGAAAATCCTACTTCTTGGCTGCCGCCGCACTGATGGGCTCATAGGACTAAAGTCCCATAGGCGAAGGGCGGCAGATCGGGCACGGTGAACAGGAAAAGCGCCGATGAATTTTGGCGCAATCGCAGAATCCAAGAACCAAAAAACAACGAGAGAAAGAAAAAATGAAAGATCGAACGTTAATCAGTCGCAGCTTATGGCTGTTGGCAGTGCGGCCGCGCTCTTTGCGCAGCCGGATCGGTTCGAGGCGCAAGACAAGAAACCCAACATCGTGTTCATCATGGGAGACGACATCGGCATCATGCAGCCGAGCATCTACCACCGCGGCCTGATGGTGGGCGAAACACCCAACATCGACCGCATCGGGAACGAAGGCGCGCTCTTCCAGACGTATTACGCCGAGGAGAGCTGCACGGCCGGGCGCAACGCCTTCTTCACGGGCATGCACCCGCTGCGCACGGGCATGATCCCGCCGCAGCTGCCGGGCAGCCCGTCTTACCTGCGGCCCGGGACGCCCGCTCTCGCCAAGTTCCTGCATGACCTCGGGTACACGACCGGCGAGTTCGGCAAGAACCATCTCGGCGACCATACCGACGCGCTACCGACGGCGCACGGTTTTCAGGAGTTTTGGGGCTACCTCTATCACCTCGACGCGATGCAGGGTGTGAGCTTCCCGGACATCAACAAGACCCCGACGGAGCAGGGCGTGATCGTGCCGTGCAAGAACACCCCGATCCCCGGCCTTTCCGAAGTCCCCGGAGCCGTGGATCCCAAGACGACGCCCTGTTTGACTCCGCCGCGCCCGGTTATCTGGTGCAAGTCCTCCGACGGCACTTCGGCGAACCAGAAATGCCAGGATCAGGGTCCGCTGACCTTGGAGCGCTCCAAGACGGTGGACGAGGAGATCTCGGCCAAGGTCGTCGATTTCCTCGATCGCAACGACCCCAAGAAGACCAACAAGCCATTCTTCGTCTGGTATAACCCGGCGCGCATGCACGTCACGACCGTTCTGTCGGACAAGTACCAGGCCATGGTCGGCGAGCCCGGCGGCAAGGACTGGGGCATGAACGAGGCCGGCATGAAGCAGATGGACGACAACATCGGCCTCGTGATCGCCAAGCTCGAGGCCATGGGCCAGCTCGACAACACGATCCTCTGCTTCACCACCGATAACGGCGCCGAGACCATCAGCTTTCCCGACGGCGGCACCACGCCCTTTAAGGGCGGAAAGCTCTCCACCTGGGAAGGCGGCATGCGCTGTCCGATGCTCGTTCGCTGGCCGGGACACATCAAGCCGGGCACGATCAAGACCGACATCTTCGCCTCGCTCGACTGGCTGCCTACCTTCGTCGACATCGCCGGCGGCCCCAAGGGCGACGGTCTGAATAAGAAGATCGAATCCGGCACCTATCCCGGAATCGTCAAGACGATGCTCGACGGTGTTGATCAGCGCGACTACCTGGAGGGCAAGACGGAGAAGTCGGCGCGCGATACCTTCTTCTATTATTCCGGCTCCCATCCTTCGGCGGTGCGGTACAAGAACTGGAAGATTTACTTCGCCATGGTATCCGACGACCCGGCCGGCTTCATCGCAGGCACGCAGCCGTATTCCTGGGCCCAGGTCGTCAACATCAAGCGCGATCCCTTCGAAACGTCCATCGGTCAGCAGTACAAGACCCTCATGGGTATGGGCGGCACTCTGGCCGGACCCTATACCGCTTACCTCTACGACTGGAACATGCTGCCCATCGGCCAGTCGCTCTGGCTGAAGGAACTCGAGACCTACCAGACAGTACCCGCCGATGCAGGATCCGGCGAGCTACAACCTGAGCCAGGTCATGAGCCAGCTCAAGAAGGGGCCGGAGAAGGCGCCGGGCCAGTAACCGGAGACCGGCGCATCGAGACTTCCGCGGGCGGCTCGCAAGGGCCGCCCGCCACTCTGGAAATACCGATCTCTTATCGTCGCGACCAATCCATCTGTTCGGTTGTGAAACGCGCGGGCCGTCTTTCGCGAGGCGACCCGCGAATTCACAAGCGACTAAGCCTCCCTGGAACAAACAGTGCAGAGAAAACAAGAAGGAAACTGAAATGAAACGAAACCTAATTACTCGTGTCTTATCGCTGCTGACCGCGTCGGCAGCGATCTTATGCGTGTCCGCTTCGGTTCAGGCAGCGGACAAGAAACCCAACGTCGTCATGCTTATGACCGACGACACCGGTTGGGGTGACTTCGGCTGCTACGGCGGCGGCGCAGAACCTTGGCCATCCGACTCCGAACATTGATCAGAGTCGCCAGTGAAGGAGCTGTCTTCACGAGCTGGTATGGACAGGCGAGTTGCACCGCGGGCCGCGCCTCGTTCATGACCGGTCGTTATCCGATCCGCTCGGCCCTCTCGGTCGTGGTGGCTCCGGGCGACCCGAACGGGCTGCACGAAGTCCACGCCGACGATTGCCGAGTTCTTCCAGAAGAACGGCTACTCGACCTATTTCTCGGGCAAGTGGCATCTGGGCGATCAACCCAAGTTCTACCCGATTGAACATGGCTTCGACGAAATGAAGGAATTCGCCGCCTATTACCCGGGCGTCTATACCTATGACGACACCTCGTGGTTCGCCCATCCGTGGTTTCCGAAATTCAACCCGGAATATTGGGACATGTATCAGAAAGTCGTAAACCTCTACGAATGGGAAGGCGTCGCTGGCAAACCCGCGACCAAGGTCGCGCGCATCGACTACGATTATCTGCATGAGTTCGATGTCCGGCAGGCCGCTTCGGCGGTCGAATACATCAAGGCGCACGCCAATGGGGACAAGCCGTTCTTCATGGATGTCAATTTCATGAAGATGCACAATCCGAACATTCCGGCCAAGGCGTTCATCGGCAAATCGCACCTCGGCAACTATTCGGATGCCAGATGGAACTGGACGACAACATCGGCAAGGTCATGGCGGCCATCCGGGAAGTGGCGCCCAACACCATCGTCGTCATCACCGCCGACAATGGCGCGTGGCAGGATGCGTGGCCGGACGCCGGGCGTGCACCGTTCCGCGGCGAAAAAGGTTCGGTGTTTGAAGGCGGTTTCCGTGTGCCCGGCATCATGTGGGCTCCCGGCAAGATTCCGGCCGGTGCACGTTACGGCGAGATGATGTCGCACATCGACTGCTGGTCAACGCTGGCCACGATGGTCGGTCTCACGCCGCCGCCCCACGGCGCATGGAAGGACAACGACGGCAAGCCGATCTATTTCGACAGCATTGACAACAGCGCCTATATCATGGGCAAGGCCACCGCATTCAGCGCGCGACGGATGGATCTATATAGACGGTGAAAGCTTCGGCGGCATGCGCGCCGACATCGGCGGCGATCCCGAGAATCCCGATCTCCATATCGCCTGGAAATATCTCTACTACGGCCAAGGACACCTGGCTTGGTCCAAAGCAGGATCTCGGCGCCATCGGCTCGGTCTACAATCTCACCATGGATCCGTATGAGAAATACGACATGACCTTCAACGGTGCGGTGAGCACGCGAATGCCGACCACCTCGCCGGGCCGCTATGCCGGTTATGACAATGGCTGGGCTCTGTCGCTGTTGTATATCCCGCTGATGGAGTTTGACAAATCCATCGTGGATTTTCCGAACATCAAACGCTTCCCCGGCGGAGCGTCGAACGACATGAGTCCGAATCTTCAGGATCCGGCGAACCCCGTTGCCTTTGATGGATATTCACAAGGTCGTGCAAACCATAGGTGCGGGCGACTAGCCAGGTAGTTCGATTGTGAAACGCGGGCCGTCTTTCGCGAGGCGACCCGCGAATTCACCAGCGAACAAGACCTTCCCCGTAACGGGAAAAGCAAACGACAAACAAACACACAGACATGAAACAAATACTCAGCATCACCAAAATGGCTGCCCTGCTCGCGCTGGCGCTGGCCTTAACCAATACCGTCCACGCCGGAGGCTTGAAACCCGCGTCGCAGGAGGCGATTCAGAATTTCAAGCAGGCGGACCCCGGCCTGAAGAAATTCTTCAATAATTCCGTTGGCTACGCGGTCCTGCCCTCCGTGGGCGAAGGCGGATTGATCATCGCGGGCAAACACGGCGACGGCCTCCTTTATGAGAAGGGCAAAGTCACAGGCAAAGTGATAATGAACGCAGTTACCATCGGGGCACAGGCCGGCGGCGGGAAGTTCTCGGAAGTCATCTTCTTTGAGACCAATGCGGCGCTGAATTCCTTCAAAGAGTCCAACTACGAGATGAGCGCCGCGGCGAAGGCGTCGATCGCTGCGTCGGGAGTAGCTGCAAGAGCCAAGTACGAGCAAGGCGTGGCGGTGTTCACGTTGCCCAAGAGCGGGGCGATGGTGGCGGCCGCGGTAGGCGGGCAGAAGTTCAAGTTCGAACCGATCCAGTAGCTGTCACTCGCCCGCCGACCGGCCCTGTTTTTCCAAACTCAAGAATCAGCTATGAAAATTCAACGGGAGGCAAGAGAGATAGTAGAGTGAGATGTGATAACTCTTTTACCTCCTGTTCAGGCCCGCAGGGTTAACATCCATATGGCCAGGATTCGCAAGCCGTCCAAATCCACATCGCGCCGCCGCGCCGCTGGTTCAGCCCGAGTTTTCCTATCCCGCCCGTCGCCAGCCGAACTGCGTGCGATGGGCAAGCGTCTGCGCGACAAGTGCCCACGAGAATCTCACGCGGATTGGCATCCGCCGAACAACCGGCCCGATCCCGTTGCGCTCGTGCAGGAATCAGACAAGGGTCGCATCCCGCGGCTTATCCCTGTCCGGCACGGACGAATGCTGCAGACGCCGTTCACGTTCTACCGAGGTGCGGCGCTAAACATGGCCGCCGATCTAAGCAATACGCCCGACGACCGGACTGCGGGTGCAGGCTTGCGGCGATTGCCACCTTTCCAACTTCGGGGCCTTCGCCACCCCGGAGAGACGGGTCATCTTCGATATCAATGATTTGGACGAGACGCTCCCTGCTCCCTGGGAATGGGATGTGAAGCGCCTGGCCGCCAGCTTTGTTCTCGCCTGTCGAGACAACGGTTTCAGTGACAGCTTTGCCTGGGATGCAGCCGCGGCCTGCGTTCGATCCTACCGAGAGCGAATGGCGGAGTTTAGCAAGATGCGCGTGCTGGATCTCTGGTATGCGCACATCGACATGGAAGAGCTGATCCCCACGGTCGAGGACAAGCAAACGCGCTCGCGTATTCGGAAGCGTTTGAGCGAGGCGCGCCATCGCAACGTGGTTGAGCATGATTTTCCGAAACTGGCAGAGGTCGTCGGCCGCTTGCCTAAGATCAAAGATAACCCTCCCCTGATCTATCACTGGCGAGAGCACGAGCATAAGAAGTTTTTCGCGGGCGTAAAAACAGCATTCGCCAGCTACCGCGCAACGATGCAGGAAGATCGCCGGCTGCTCCTCGATCATTACGAGCTGTACGACGTCGCGATCAAGGTTGTCGGCGTCGGAAGTGTGGGCACCTGGTGTGGCATCGTACTCCTCCTGGCCAGCGAAACAGACCCGCTTTTCCTTCAGGTTAAGGAAGCAGGCCCCTCTGTCCTGGAGGCCTACGCGGGAAAGAGCGTCTATCCCAATCACGGCCAGCGAATTGTACATGGCTGCCGGCTGACGCAATCGGCCAGCGACCTGTTTCTAGGGTGGACGGTCGGTCCGGATGGACGGCAATTCTACGTCCGACAGCTCAAAGACATGAAGATCAAGATGCTGGTCGAGATGTTCAATCGCACAACGATGATGCAGTACGCCGAGTTATGCGGATGGACCCTCGCCCGTGCGCACGCCCGCTGCGGTGAGCCGGCAATAATCAGCGGGTATCTTGGCAAGAGCGACAAATTCGACCGGGCCATCGCGGACTTCTCCATCGCCTACGCGAATCAAAGCGAACGCGACCATAAGGTCCTCACCAAGGCGGTGAAAGATCGAAGACTGGAAGTGGTCATCGAGCGGGAGTAGAGCCCCCATAGGTTCAATTGTGAAACACGCGGGCTGTGTCTCACGAGACGGCTCGCGAATTCACCAGCGAACCGAGCCTGTCCCACAGCGGAAAAACCCAACAACAAACAAACACAGAGACATGAAACAAATCCTTAGCATCACCAAAGTGGCTGCCCTGTTGCTGGCGATTTCCTTCGCCAGCCTCACCACCACTAAAGGCCAGGATCCGCTGCCCTCGTGGAACGACGGACCTAACAAGCAAGCCATCGTCGATTTCGTGAAGGCGACCACGGAAGAAGGCGGCGCAAACTTTGTTCCGCCCGCGGAACGCATCGCGACCTTCGATCAGGACGGCACGCTCTGGGTCGAGCATCCTGTTTATAGCCAGTTGATGTATTGCCTGGATCGCGTCGGCCCGCTCGTCAAGGCAAAGCCCGAACTGGCGAAAATCGAGCCGTTCAAGACGGTGATCTCGGGCGATCGCGCAGCCATCGCGAAACTCCCCATTGCGGACCTGATCAAGATCGCCGCGGCCACGCTCTCCGGCATGACCACCGAGGAATTCCAGGCTCAAGTGAGACCCTGGCTCGAGACGGCGAAAGACCCGCGATGGAAGCGACCTTATACGGAACTGACTTATCTGCCGATGCAGGAAGTGTTGAAATATCTCCGCGCCAATGGCTACAGGACCTACATCGTCACCGGTGGCGGTCAGGACTTCGTCCGGATGTACTCGGATGCGACCTACGGCATCCCGATCGAACAGGTCGTCGGGACCGCCGGTGCAACGAAGTATGGCTATGACAAGAACGGCAGACCCACGTTGACCAAAGAGCCGAAACTGACGCTCAACGATAACAACGGCGGCAAGCCTGAGGGCATCCATTTGATGATCGGCCGTCGCCCCAATGCCGCTTTCGGCAACTCGACCGGCGATCAGCAGATGCTCGAATACACCAAGGCGGGCGACGGCGCGCGTCTCTCGATGATTGTCCTGCACGACGACGCCGAACGCGAGTACGCCTACGGTCCCGCGACCGGTCTGCCCGACACCAAAGTCGGCACCTTCACCCAGGCGCTCTACGACGAGGCGAAGAAGGATGGCTGGAACGTGATCAGCATGAAGAAGGATTGGAAACAGATCTTCGCCTTCGAGAACAAATGAACCCAAGAACTCCACAGGAGGTAACAGAGCAAACGGAGATCAAGACGGGTATCAACCGCACTACGATTGGCCACTGGCTTCGAGGATGGGCCGGAGCTTCGCCGCGAGATCGGCAGCCTTGTTGGCCGCCACATCCCAGACTATCTGGTAATCCACGCCGCCATAATCGTGTATGAGACGATCACGCATACCCGCCATCTTCTTCCACTCGACGGCGGGAAACTGCAGCCGTGTTTCTCCGGGAACCTTCTTGGTCGCCTCGCCGATGATTTCGACACTGCGCACGAATGCGCGCTTGAGCACTTCGTCGTGGAGGAAATCGTCCTCGCGTGCTTGCGCGGCCTGCGCGGACAGGAACTCCGCCTCGCGCAGGATGTCCCGCAGCAACTCAACCGTGGTGGGCAGCATAGCGGACGGTGGGCAGAATCAGCCGCGCCTTCGTCTCGGTGAGCGATTTGTCGGTCACGAGATCCACGCGCCGGTCCAGCAGGTTTTCCAACCGTTCGTGCAGGGCGAAGAAATTGTCGTAGGTGCGCTTCGCGTCGTCGAACTCGACATACACATCCACGTCGCTGTCGCCGCGCGCCTCGCCGCGCGCGAACGAGCCGAACACGCCGATCCGCCGCGCGCCGAGGGCGAGCAGTTCCGCGAGATGAGTTTGGATGACCGTCAGCGGATTCATCGTCGTGGGCACAACTTATCCAGCGCCTGCCCGTGGCGCAAGGAAGGTTCCAGGAGCAAGCGTGGATGAATTCCAGAAAAATCTCTCGCGTCTCTGTTATCTCCTGTTCACAATTTGCGTCGTCAGAAAGATCCTCATGAAACACCACTTCAACTTTGTGCGGACCGGCCTGCTCCTGGCATTGGTCTGTGTCATCTCCTCCTGCACGCCGTCCAAACCGGTCGCGGAATCAGAATATGGTGCGAAAATCGTGGGCACCTGGATGGGTACCGTGGGGGGCATGAAAGAGTCGATGACCTTCAGATCCGACGGCAGCTTTACTGCCCAGCTGCACCCTAGTGGGTTCATCAGCAACACGCTCGGACAGGGCGTTACCGGAACGATCGGCGGCACATGGACCCTCAAGGGCAAGACCATTACATTGAACATCGACAGGGCGGAAGATGAGCGGGTGAAGAACAGCGTGACTTCGAGCACCATCCTGGCCTTCAACCCGAACCAGCTTTCAATTAAGAGCGACCGGGGCGGTACATCGACCTTCACTCGCGCGATTTCTCTTTGACTGAGAAGACCGCCGCAATCACCCCCATCCCATTTCTGGACTTGAACCGCGTGGATCGAATCCAGCAAAGTGTATTCTGCGAATTCACTGCGGAACGAAACCTTGCCGGCAATGAAACCTTTCCAACCTATTCAACAAATCAGGAGATCACCATGAAACTTCCGGCCCACGTTCTGTTCCGCAAAGATCTCTCTCTCATTATGTGGAAGCCACGCGGCGTCCTGAACGAAGCAAGCGTGAATGAGATTGTCGTGTTCGTCGGAACCGCGGAAGCGAGATCGAGCAAACCGTTCAACCGATTCTGCGACTTGTCGGCGCTCGATGCGGTTGATTTGAACTTCAAGTTTGTCTTTGATGTCGCGCTGCACAGGCGTCTCACCTATGCGGGTAATCCGGCGGTCAAAGCCGCCTTCTATGTCACGAGCCCGACAACAGCTCATTACACCAAATTGCATAAACTGCTGAACGATTATTCGCCGATTAACGTTCGCCTGTTTACGGAACTCGCGGAGGCGGCCAAATGGCTCGATGTCCCGGTGAAGGTACTGATGGCGCAAGATTAGCAGGCGGAGAAATCGCAGGCCGCCCGGAGCGGTTGGGTTCTCGGAGCTAGACCACAGTTGAACGCAGATGAGAAAGGATAGGGTGTTCATACATCTGCGTAGATCTGTGTTCATCTGTGGCTCGCTTCGTCTTCCATTTGGCTATTTAAACCCCTCTGTTAAGAACCTACTGCCTGCTTCATGTTCCTTTGCGATTGCGTCGCTCGCGTTATGCAGCGACCAGTTGAGGTAATGCGGCTACGCGCGGGCCATTCCAGTATTTCAACAGTCTCCTAGGGCGTGGCGTTCATGAGCATGGTGACGTTTATCTGGGCCATGGTGATCGGAGCGTGTGCGACGATGGCGCTGCCACATTTGGTGATTGGGATCAAGCACCGGGCCTGGCAAAATTTGTTCTTCGCCCTGGCCGCGCTCTCCGTGGCGGGAATCGCCTGCGGGGAACTCGCGTTCATGCACTCCATGACGACGGAGCAAATCGGCCGCGCGCAGCAGTGGATTCACGTTCCCATATTTCTCCTCGTTGTCGCGATCGTTGGGTTCGTCCATTTCTCCTTTGGCACTGGCCGGCTTTGGCTTGGAATCTCCGGGTGCGTGGTGCGGTCAGTGACGCTGGTCATCAATTTTGCCTCCCCGCCGAATTTGAGCTTTCGCGAGATCACTGGTTTGCGACACCTCAATTTCCTCGGCGACACCATTGCGATGCCGGAAGGCGTGGTGAGCCCGTGGACGCACCTCAGTGAGCTCAGTTCGCTTTTGATTCTCGCCTTTGTGTTGAACGCGACACTCGCCCTTTGGCGGCGCGGAGGGCGCGACAATCGCCGTCGCGCCGCAGTGGTCGGCGGGAGCCTCACGCTCTTCATCGTGCTTGCGGCAGGCCTGTCCGCATTGATTAACGCAAAAGTGGTCCATATGCCTTATCTCATCAGCTTTCCCTTCATGGGAGTGATCGTGGCAATGGGTTTCGAATTGAGCTACGACGTCCTGCGCGCCGCCCAAACCGCGCAGCAATTGCGCGTAAGCAGGGCTGCGCTGCGGGAAAGCGAAGTGCGGATGGGTCTCGCGGCAAGCGCGGCCAATCTCAGCCTCTGGTGTTGGGACATCCCAAGCAACGAGTTCTGGCTAACGCAGGAAGGACGAGCCCTGTTCGGTTTTGCCGAATCCGAGCGGATCAATTTGGAGCGATTCCTGGGGACAATCCACCAAGAGGATCGGGCGCGCATCCAAGACTGCGTGCAAACGTCGCTCGTTCCCGGGGGCGAGTATGAGAGCGATTACCGCATCATCCAGCCGGGCGGCCGGACGCGCTGGGTCGCGAGTTACGGTCGGAGCGAAGTCGACGAACGCGGCAAACCAGTCCTGATGCGGGGCATGACACGAGACATCACGAAGCGCAAAATGGCGGAGGAAGCTTTGCTCGAGAGTGACGCGCGCTTTCGCGCTGTCGCCGACACCGCGCCGGTGATGATCTGGATCGCGGGAACTGACAAGCTCTGCAATTTTTTTAACAAGGGCTGGTTTGACTTTACCGGGCGCACCGCTGCCCAGGAACTCGGCAATGGGTGGACGGAAGGCGTGCATCGGGAGGATCTCGCTCATTGCCTGGAGGTTTACGGGAATGCCTTCGATGCCAGGCAACCGTTTACGATGGAATATCGTTTGCGGCGAAAGGACGGAGAATATCGCTGGATTCTGGATTCGGGGACCGCGCGAAATGACTCTAACGGCGTTTTCCTTGGCTATATCGGCTCGTGCGTTGATATCACCGAGCGGAGGCAGGCCGAGCTGGACTATCAGGTGCAAAGCACTGAGCTGGCACGAGTGGGACGCGTTGCTTTGATGGGAGAACTGGCGGCGTCACTCGCGCATGAAGTAAACAATCCGGTTGGCGCAATGGTGGCCAACGCCAGTGCCGGGCAACGGATGATTGCTCGCGGCAACGTGGAGAGCGAAGAGTTGAGTGAGCTACTGGCCGACATCGTGGCAGACGGTCACCGCGCGCGCGAGGTCATCGAGGGAATCCGTAACATGGTGCGCCGGCGTGAAGCGACCCGTACCCCCATTCAAACCGAGGAAATTCTGCGCGACCTGCTCCGCATCGTGCGAGCCGATGCCCTGACGAGGAACGTCACCATCACGACGGAGATTGATCCGAATGTCGGCTGTGTCATGGGGGATCGCGTGCAGTTGCTGCAGGTTTTCATCAATCTAACCCTCAATGCTTTCGAGGCGATGTCGGTCATGCGCGCCGACATGCGGCGCGTGGTGATTCGCGCTCATCGCGGCGGAAGCAGGGAAATTTTCGTCAGCGTGCGCGACTCCGGTCCGGGATTCCCCGGGGGCATCGCCGAGCAACTTTTCGAGCCTTTCTTTTCGACAAGATCGGAGGGAACAGGCATGGGGCTGGCGATTGCGCGCAGCATCGTCGAGGCGCATGGCGGATCGCTCTCGGGTGCAAACTGTGAGGACGGCGGCGCGTCTTTCGCGGTGCAGTTGCCGTCCGCGGAAGAGCACAGCTCCAACGAGTTGTAATTCTGTTCCCCGCGGGCAGCCGGGAACACCGCGCGAAATAAACCGGAAGGGGCGGCGCGCAGAAGCGCCTGGTTTTGCGGCTTCGCTTCCGCAGGAGCATCTCACAAATGGCGCCACAAGACGTTTCCCCGCCTCACTACGCGTATGAGACCAAGGTCTTATGGCGCTTTATCGAATAAAGCCCCAAGCTAAGAAATCCCTCTTATTAAACAATCCCATCAATCAGATGCTGTTTTTCTTACCTTGGAAGAACTGGAAGAGAAAGGTTCGCTTTTGAGCGCTCGCCGCGACGATTCCATCTGGCTCCTTGACGACGATGTTTCGATGCTCAGGGCGCTCGGCCGTTTGATGGACTCCGCCGGCTTTAACGTGGAGAAGTTTAGCGATCCAGTCACTTTTCTGGCCAGGCTCGAGGAGGCCACATGTCGCCTCGCCGTCCTTGACATCTGGATGCCGGAGATGAGCGGTTTGGAAGTGCAGGCGTGCCTCCGACGGGATTCACCGGCGACACGGGTGATCTTCGTAACCGGACGCGATGATCCGTTGGCGCGCCAGACCGCCATCGAAGGGGGCGCCTTTGCCTTCCTCTCAAAACCTTTCGACGACGAAGTTCTCCTGCAATTGATCCGGGAAGCGATCGCGACCTAGGAGATTTGCTTTGTAGCCGGGGGCGTTGACCCCGGTTGACGTGAAATGTGGCCGTCTGCCAACCCAACCGGGGTCGGCGCCCCCGGCTACAGGCACAGACCGCACGCGTTCACCGCAGGTTGCTGCCACGCTTCTATCCATAAGACCAAAGTCCCATATCCTCCGCTCGAAAATTCTTCACAGTTGCCGCATGAAATCGATGAACTTCGCAGGTGCGATGGCAGCGACCCTCTTGATGGGCCTGGAAGGACTTTGCGCGGCGGAAGCTCCGCAGGTCAACGCAAACGGAACAGCAACAGCCGAACCCGCGGGAACAGACGCGGAAGGCGATCAAGCCGCGGAGCTCGCCAAACAGCTTTCCAACCCCGTTGCCGCGCTCATCAGCGTGCCCTTCCAGGCCAACGAGGATTTCAATATCGGACCGGCCAACGGCGACAGATTCACACTCAACATTCAGCCGGTTATCCCAATCTCCATCAGCAAGGATTGGAACCTGATCCTGCGCACGATTCTGCCCGTCATCTCGCAGACCGATGTCTTTGGCCACTCCGGCACCCAGTCGGGCCTTGGCAACACCACGCAGAGTTTCTTCCTCTCACCCAAGGCACCCGGCCCCGGCGGCGTCATCTGGGGCCTTGGCCCGGTCGGCTACTACCCAACAGCTACAAACAGCCTGCTCGGGCCGGAGAAGTGGGGCCTCGGACCGACGCTCGTTGCGCTCGTCCAAAAAGGAGGCTGGACCATCGGCATCCTCGCCAACCAGATCTGGAGTCTTGGCGGCGATAACAACGAGCAGAACATCAACTCGACGTTTCTTCAGCCGTTCCTCACTTACACCACGAAGACCCATACGACCTTCGGGGTTAACAGCGAGTCCACCTACGACTGGGCAGAACCCCCAGTGGACCGTACCATTCAACTTCACGGTGAGTCAGATTCTGAAGATCGGGAAGCAGCCGATCAGCATCCAGCTCGGTGGCCGCTATTACGCCGAAGCTCCGAGTGGAGGACCAACACTGGGGGATGCGCCTTAACTTCACGCTGCTCTTTCCGACTGCCAAACCAAAGCCGGGAGCTGTACCCGGGACACATGCCAAGTAGAACAGCGACCAGATAGAGAGTAACAACCAAACGACACCATATGACATCACATCGAAATTGAAATACGCCGCAGGACTCTTGCTCGCCGCTCTGGTCCTCCTCGCGACAGCCAATAGCCTCCGCCGAAGCTTGACCAGCAAGTCAGCGCGCCGCTGTTCACAGCTTGTCGCGCAAAATCCCGCCGCACGCAGAGTCTCAGAGAATGCCATCGCGGTCCTTGTTTTTCCGGATGTCGTCAAAGCAGGGTTCATCTTTGGCGGGCAGGGAGGCGAAGGGGTCCTTTTTGTCCACGGCAAATGCGCCGGCCGCTATCGCACCTTCGCCGCGTCCTACGGTTTGCAGGCTGGGATCCAGAAATACGGCTATGCGCTCTTTTTCCTGAATCAGAAGGCGGTCGATTGGGTAACGACAACGCGTGGCTGGAAATCGGGACCGGCCCCAGCGTCGTCCTGGTCGATCAGGGAATGGCCCGACCATTTCCACGAACACGCTCCACAGCGGCATCTACGCATTCACTTTCGATCAAAAGGGTCTGATGGCGGGGTAGGCATCCAGGGAGCCAAGATCGAAAGGACTCGGCCAGTAATTGGCGGGTTCAGGGAATCGAAACCGCGGATTCCGCGGATAACACGGATGTCATTAAGTCGTGGAGTCGCACATCGAAACGCCCGACGCAATCGAGAACCACGACGAAAGCAAACGAATCAGGAGAAACACATTTGAAAGCAACCTGCACACTACGGCCTGTGCTCGCGGACTGCCCCAAGCAGGTGCTCGAATCGGAAGCGGTGGCGTTCGTGAAAGTATCCTTCGATGTTTGACTTCCTCTTCGATCTTCCGTTGGTCATCACCGGATCGCTGATCATTGCCGCGCTCTGGCTGTTCGCGATTGTGGGCTTGCTGCTGGTGCGCCGCCACGTCTTGCCGCGCCTGCGGATTCACCACGAGGACTCAGAGTTAACCGCCACCGTGGTGCATAGCATCATGGTGTTCTACGGACTGGCCGTGGCACTGATCGCCGTGAGCGTTTTCGAGACCTACTCTGACGTGTCGAAGATCATCGCCCAGGAGGCGTCCGAGCTGAGCGCGCTTTACCGGGACGCGAGCAGTTATCCCGAACCGATTCGTCCGCTCTTGCAGAAGGAGCTTCGTGACTACGCTCAATACGTGATTCATGAGGCCTGGCCGGCCCAACAGCGGGGGCAGGTGGCCGCGGGCGGCAGCGCGATGCTGAACCGCTTCCAAGACACTCTCGTCGCTTTCGAGCCGGTTTCCGAAGGCCAGAAACTCCTTCATGGCGAGGCGCTCCGGGGCTACGACGAAATGATCGAAGCGCGCAGTCTGCGGCTGGATGCGGTGGACACCGGTTTGCCGCGTGTGATGTGGATCGTGATCGTCGCGGGCGCGTTGCTCAGCCTCAGCTCCACCTTCTTTTTCAAAGTGGAACATACGCACTTGCAGGCAATCCAGGTGCTCTTGCTGGCGACGTTCATCGGGCTGGTGATTTTCATGATCGTCGCGCTGGACCGACCCTTCCGCGGCGACCTGGGCCTGCAGCCCGAACCATATCAATTGGTTTACGACCAATTGATGAAACCATAACCGGAGATAAGACGACCGCCCAAAGCGAATTTACTTCCAGAGCAAATCGTTTTCCGCCAAAACAAAAAAACAGCCAAAAACAAATTATGAGACACACAGCTAAATTCTACGCCTTGGCATTGCCAGCTGTTGCAGTGGCGATGTTCGCCGCTTGCCCAGCGCAAGCACAGCAAATCACCGGGACCCCCGGGTCGCCGGATGCCACCGTCACGATTGACGGGAAACAAATCCCGCCGCCACCGCTGCCCTTCGGCGGCGTGATCAAGGAAAGCGCCGTGGATTCCAAGCCCTACTGGCCGCCCCGCGTCGTGCCGCCCAAGGGCGCGCCCAACGTGCTCCTCATCATGACCGATGACCAGGGTTACGGTGTGTCGGGTACCTTTGGCGGCGTGATTCCGACGCCGGCCATGGACCGCATCGCCAAGGCGGGTTTGCGTTACACGCAGTTTCACTCCACGGCGCTCTGCTCGCCGACGCGCGCCGCGCTGATCACCGGTCGCAATCACCACTCGGTCGGTTACGGCGTCATCGGCGAAATGTCGACTGGCTTTCCGGGTTACAATTCCGTCATCGGCCAGGATAGCGCGACGATCGGCGAAATCCTGAAAGAGAACGGTTATGCCACTTCGTGGTTTGGCAAGAACCATAACACGCCGACCTATCTTTACAGCAACGCCGGACCTTTCGACCAATGGCCCATCGGCATGGGCTTCCAATATTTCTACGGGTTCATGGGCGGCGAGACCGACCAGTGGACACCCTACCTTTATCAAAATACGACCCCTATTTTTCCCTGGATCGGCAAGAAGGATTACAACCTCATTACCGATATGGCGGACGAGGCCATCAAGTATATGAGCAGCCTAAACGCGGCGGCGCCTGACCAGCCGTTTTTCGTCTATTACGTACCCGGCGGCACTCACTCGCCGCACCAGCCGAAGGCGGAATGGAGAGACAAGTTCAAAGGCAAGTTCGACATGGGCTGGGAAAAGTTGCGCGACCAGATCTTTGCCAATCAGAAGCGACTCGGCGTCATCCCGGAGGGCACCCAGCTCACTCCGTGGCCGGATGGCCAGGCTGAGTATGGCGGCGCGAAGCTGCCGCGGTGGGACTCGCTTTCGCTGGTGCAGAAAAAACTGTATGCCCGCCAGGCGGAGAACTTTGCCGGCTATGCCGCCTATACGGACAATGAGATTGGCCGCGTCATTCAGGCGGTCGAGGACATGGGTAAGCTGGACAACACGCTGATCATCTACATCAGCGGCGACAACGGCACGAGCGCCGAAGGCACCCTGGAAGGAACCTTTAACCAGATGACGGCCTACAACGGTATCTTAACCCTGCCAGAGGCGCTCCAGATGTTGCATTACGAAGGCTGGGGTTCTGACACGACCTACCCCCATATGTCCGTGGCATGGTCGTGGGCCTTCGACACACCCTTTAAGTGGACCAAGCAGGTCGCGTCGCATTTCGGCGGGACCCGGCAAGGCATGTGCATCTCGTGGCCCGGCCATATCAAGGACGTGGGCGGTATTCGCACACAGTTCCATCACATGATCGACATCGTACCCACCATCCTTGAAGCCACCGGCGTCAAGGCGCCGGACATGGTCAACGGCATCAAGCAGAAACCGATCGAAGGCATCAGTATGGCTTATACGTTCGACTCAGCGAACGCCAAGGCACCGTCGAAGCGCGACACCCAGTATTTCGAAATGTTCTCCAACCGCGGCATCTACCACGACGGCTGGTACGCCTGCACCACGCCGCCCGAGGCGGTCTGGCTCCTCGGGGCCAAGCCTCTGCCGCCCATCAACGACTACAAGTGGGAACTCTACAACATGGCCGAGGATTATTCGCAGGCCAATGATCTCGCGGCCAAGAATCCCGACAAGCTCAAGGAACTGCAGGCGATCTTCATGACAGAGGCAGGAAAATACCAGGTCTTTCCCCTGGATAACTCGATCCTGCCTCGCCTCGTTACCCCGCGACCGAGCGCGGTCGCCGGACAAACGGAGTTTACCTACCAAGGTCCAGAATGCCAACATTCCCGTCGGCAATGCGCCCAGCATTCTGGACAAGGACTACACCATCACCGCCGAGATCACCGTCCCTAAGGGTGGTGCGGAGGGAATGATTGCGACGATGGGCGGCCGGTTCGGGGGTTACGGCCTCTTCCTGCAAAAAGGCAAGCCGGTCTTTGTTTACAACATGCTCGATCTGGAACGATTCCGCTGGGAGGGCGGCATAGGTGGACGAATCAGCGAGGACTTCTTTGGCCGCGCCCTCGCGCCGGGTAAGCATACGCTTGTCTTCGACTTCAAATACGATGGGCCCGGTCCCGGTAAGGGCGGGACCGGCGTCATGACGGTCGATGGCAAGGAGTTTGCCCGCAAGACGATCCCTCACACAATTCCTATCCTCATGTCCATCGACGAGACCTTCGACATCGGAAGCGATACCCGCACTGGGGTGGACGACAGCTACAAGCTACCGTTTCGCTTCACTGGAACAATCGACAAGCTGACCTACAAACTCGGACCGAACCAGATGACGGCGGAAGAGCAGAAGGCCGCTGCAGATGCAGTCGCCAAGGCCACGGACTAACAACTCATAGGCGTGCGGTGGGGCGGCCGGCAACGGCCGGCTGCCCGGAGCCGAAATGCCCAAAAAAAGTAGCGAAAAACAAATCAATGAAACTAAAGAGATACATCATCCTTAGCGGGATGCTCGGCGCCGTGATGGCGGTTGTGCCTTCCGCCAAAGCCCAGCAAATCACCGGCACACCCGGTTCACCGGACGCCACCGTCGTGATTGACGGGAAACAACTCCCGCCGCCACCGCTGCCCTTCGGCGGCGTGATCAAGGAAGCCGCCACCGATTCCAAGCCCTATTGGCCACCGCGCGTCGTGCCGCCCAAAGGCGCGCCGAACATCCTGCTCATCATGACCGACGACCAGGGCTACGGCGTTTCGAGCACCTTTGGCGGCGTCATCCCGACGCCCGCGTTGGATCGCGTGGCCAAAGCGGGATTGCGCTACATCCAGTTTCATTCCACCGCGCTCTGCTCCCCGACGCGGGCGGCACTGATTACCGGCCGCAACCATCACTCGATGGGTTTCGGCGTGATCTCGGAATTGTCCACGGGTTTCCCGGGCTACGATTCCGTCATGAGCCCGGAGAAGGCCAGCATCGGTGAGATTCTTAAGGAAAACGGTTATGCCACGTCATGGTTCGGCAAGAACCACAACACACCGGCGTTTCAACTAAGCACCGCCGGGCCCTACGACCAATGGCCGTCGGGGATGGGCTTCGAGTATTTCTACGGGTTCATGGGCGGCGAGACCGATCAGTGGACGCCTTTCCTGTTCCGCGATCACACCCAGATCTTTCCGTGGATTGGTCAGAAAGGATTATAACCTCACCACCGACCTGGCCGACGAGGCCATCAAACACATGCGCGATCTCAACGCAGCCGCGCCCGACCAGCCCTTCTTCGTTTATTACGTGCCCGGCGGCACTCACTCACCGCATCAGCCGAAGCCGGAGTGGGTCGCGAAGTTCAAAGGCAAGTTCGACATGGGCTATGAAAAATTGCGCGACGTGATCTTCGCCAATCAGAAACGGCTCGGCGTGATCCCGGAAAGCACCCAGCTCACGCCGTTGCCGCCGGAGCTGCCGAAGTGGGACTCGCTTTCCTTGCCCTACAAGAAACTCCTCGCGCGCCAGGCGGAGGTCTTTGCCGGCTACGCGGCTTATACCGACTCGGAGATTGGTCGCGTCATCCAGGCGGTCGAGGATATGGGCAAACTCGACAACACGCTGATCATATATATCTGTGGTGACAACGGCACCAGCCCGGAGGGCACCTTGACCGGAGCTTTCAATCAACTCACCGCCTACAACGGTATTCTGAAGGCCCCGGAAGCATTGCAACTCTTGCATCTGGAGAACTGGGGCACGGACAAGACCTACCCGCACATGTCGGTCGGCTGGTCGCTGGCGTTTGATACGCCCTTTCAGTGGACCAAACAGGTCGCGTCGCATTTCGGCGGGACCCGGCAGGGCCTGGCCATTTCGTGGCCCGGCCACATCAAGGATGTCGGGGGAATTCGCACCCAGTTCCATCATGTGATTGATATCGTGCCGACCATTCTCGAAGTTACCGGCGTCAAGGCGCCGGACATGGTCAACGGCATCAAGCAGAAGCCGATCGAAGGCGTGAGCATGGCCTACACCTTCGACCAGGCGAATGCCAAGGCGCCGTCGAAGCGCGACACCCAATATTTCGAGATGGCGGGCAACCGCGGGATTTACCACGACGGATGGATGGCCAATACGACGCCGTTCGCTCCGCCTTGGGATCTGGCCACGGGCAAACTGCCCAGTGTCGTCGACGGATACAAATGGGAACTCTACAACCTCAACGAAGATTTCTCTCAATACAACAACCTCGCGGATAAGATGCCGGACAAGCTGAAGGAAATGCAGGCGTTGTTCCTGACGGAGGCCGCGAAATACCAGGTCCTGCCTTTGGATAACACTGCTTTTTCGCGCCTCCAGACGCCGCGACCGAGCGCGGTGGCCGGGAGAACTGTTTTCACTTACACGGGTGAGAATTCCGGGATTCCGCTCGGAAATGCTCCTGACATCCTGGACAAGGACTATACGATAACCGCGGAGATTACCGTTCCCAAGGGTGGCGCGGAGGGAATGATTGTGACGCTGGGTGGCCGGTTCGGCGGCTACGGTCTCTACCTGCTGAAGGGCAAGCCGGTCTTCTGCTACAACTTCCTCGATATGGAGCGATTCCGCTGGGAGGGTGGCATCGGGGGAAGAGTCGGCGAGGACTTCTTTGGCCGTGCGCTCCAGCCGGGCAAGCACACGCTTGTGTTTGACTTCAAATACGACGGCCCCGGCCCGGCCAAGGGCGGCACCGGCGTGTTTACGGTGGATGGCAAGCAATTGGCCAGCAAGAAACTCGAACATACGATTCCGCTTATGATGACCATCGACGAGACCTTCGACATCGGTGTGGATACCCGCACGGGAGTGGACGACAGCTACACGTTGCCGTTTCGCTTCACCGGGACCATCGACAAGCTAACCTTCAAGCTCGGCCCATCGCAGTTGTCGGCGGAGGAGCAGAAGGCCGCGGCAAATGCAGTCGCCAAAGCCACAGACTAACCGCATACCTGCAATCGATCGGTGAGGCAGGCGGTCCGAAAAGATCGCCTGCCTCTCGTTCTAAGCACCCGTTGAGGAATCCGCAAATTACGCAGATGAACACAAATCAGAAGTAGGCTCGTGCGCTACTTGTTCCAGAATTTAGAAATCTGTGTCCGTTTGTGTAATCTGTGGCTAATATCTGCAGCTTCTCAAGAGCTTCGAAGCGCATGAAACGTCTGCTCACACTCACCGGCATTGTCGAAGCGGCCACGGGATTGGGGTTGATCGCCGTCCCCGCTCTTGTCGTTCGGTTGCTGCTCGGTGCCGAAATTTCCGGCGCGAGCATCCCCCTCGGTCGCGTAACCGGGGTGGCGCTACTCGCGCTGGGCGTTGCTTGTTGGTTCGCGCGTTGCCAAGTGCAAGACCGTGCCGCTCGGGGGTTAGTCGGCGCAATGGTGTTGTATAACCTCGGCGTGGTTCTCATCCTCGGAGCCGCCGGCCTCCAGTCACGGCCGGTCGGCATCGCGTTGTGGCCAGCGGTCATCCTGCACGTCGCGATGGGCATCTGGTGCCTCGCGGGCCTGCGGCGAAATCCCGCAACGTGACGACGGCTGTACCCGTCCTTCCGTACGACTTAAGTCCAATAGATGAGTTGCGCGCGACCAAGTATGTCGCAGGCATGAGAAAACCGTTTACGTTGCTGACCGCCGCCGTTTGTCTTTCTGCGTTCATGAGCTTCGTCCCCGCTGCTCCAGGCCAGGCCTCCTGACGCGATGACGAAGCTGGAAGCCCTGTCCAAACAGCTTCAACTCACACCCCAACAAAAGGGCGAGATGTTGCCGATCCTCAAAGCAGAGGGACCCAAACTCGAGGCGATCAAGAAGAATACTTCACTCACCGGGATGCAGAAGATGCGGGAGCTGCGAGCCATCCACAACGAAAGCGCGCCGCAATTACAAAAAATTCTTAGCCCAGCGCAATACGAGAAGCTGCAGACGATCCGCCAGCAGGAAATCGAGGAAGCGATCGCGAAAAAGCGCGCGGCGCAATAGTGCAGTGTAACAAGCAAATCGGACACATCCTGTTGGAACGAGAGGTCAGTCCGGGGAGCGCAGCGCTCTCCTGGAAAAATTGACTGCGCTGCGTCTGAATCAAATGTTAGACTGCGCTAGAAAACCCATTCGAGCACTCGCCGTCTGCGCGTCCAGCTCACAGCATGATAAAGGAAGGGATAGATCAGACCCATTAAAGCAATAAGAGCCTCTTCGCCAAATTTCAACTCATGAGTGAAGCATCAGCCACCGGCCAAAAAATCGCGCCACCACCGCTGAAAGGAACATCCTCGAAAAGCATGTTTCGTTTCGTTCTCGAACTCGTCCAGCCTTACCGCAAATGGCTGGTCGTGGTCTTCATCGCCATGCTTTTCGAGACGGCCATGAGTATCGCCGCGCCCTGGCCGCTCAAGATCATCCTCGATAACGTCGTCGGGAAGCACAAGCTGCCGGATTTCCTGACCGGGCTGCGCGACTTCTCCTCCGGTGAGCACACCCTTGCTCTGGCAGGCGTAGCCGCGCTCGCTGCGATCGTGATCGCGGCAATCGGTGCAGTCGCGAGCTATATTGACAATTACTACACCGAAAGCGTCGCGCAGTATGTCGCGCGTGACCTTCGCGGAAGGCTCTATCACCATCTCCAGCGGCTCTCGCTGACTTATTACGACAACCACCAGATCGGCAACATTGTGAGCACGATCACGTCCGACGTGAGTACGATCCAGAGTTTCGCCTCGACCGCGCTCCTCAGCATCCTCGTCGATTCCCTGACCATCATCGGCATGCTCGGCGTGATGCTGTATCTCAACTTCGACTTCGCGCTCATCGTCGTGGTCGTAACGCCGGCTCTCCTGTTCTTTATCTCGCACTTCAAGAAAGCGGTGAAGAAGGCGACCCACGAAGTGCGTAAACGCCAGAGCGAGATTGTCGGCGTGGTCGAACAGGGCCTGCAGTCGGTGCGCTCGGTCAAGGCCTACGGACGGCAGGATACGGAAGAAGCCCGCCTCAAGGAGGTGGGTCTGGCGTCCGTGCAGGCGTCGCTCAAGGCGCGGCGCGTGAAGTCGCTCCTCTCCCCCATCGTTTCCGTGACGGTCGCATGTTGCGTCGCCTTCGTGTTATGGCGCGGGGCGGGATTGATCCTGAGCGACGCCATGACGATCGGCGCCCTCACCGTCTTCCTTTCCTACCTGAACAAGTTCTTCAAGCCGGTGCAGGATCTCGCGAAGATGACCAATGTCATCGCGCAGGCTGCGGTTGGCCTCGATCGCGTTCAGATGATCCTCGACGCCGATACGATCATCCCGGAAAAGCCCGAGGCGCGCGATCCCGGCGAGATCAAAGGCGAAATCGCTTTCGAACACGTCGCCTTTTCCTACGACCCAGCCGCGCCCGTGTTGCGTGACATCAACCTAACGATCAAACCCGGTATGCGCGTCGGCGTTTGCGGCCCGACCGGCGGGGGTAAATCGACCATCCTTTCACTCATCCCGCGCTTCTACGATCCGACGCAGGGCCGTGTTTCGGTCGATGGCGCCGATGTCGCTGACTACACACTCGAGGGGCTGCGCAAGCAGATTGGCTTCGTCCTGCAGGACACTGTCCTTTTTGCCGGGACGATTCGCGAGAACATTGCCTATGGCCGGCCCGATGCGACGCCGGAGGAAATCATCGAAGCTGCAAAGATGGCGAACGCGCACGAGTTTATCTCCCAAATGCCGCATGGTTACGACTCGATGGTCGGGGAACGCGGCCTCACCCTTTCCGGCGGCCAGCGGCAGCGCATTGGGATCGCGCGCGCCGTCGTTCGCAACTCGCCCATCCTCATCCTCGACGAACCGACCGCCGCGCTCGACACCGAATCGGAAAAGGTCGTGATGGAAGCGCTCGAGCGATTGATGGAAGGCCGGACTGTTATCACCATCGCCCATCGTCTCAGCACCATTCGCGATGCGCACAAGATCGTCGTCCTCAAAGGCGGCTTCGTCGCCGAAGAAGGAACCCACGACGAACTCATTGCCCGCAATGAGATTTACGCCGAGCTTTATCGCATCCAGGCCGGCTCCACGCCCGCCGCCTAGAGTCATTGAATTCTGAAAATTTGATGCAAAAAGGTCAAGGTTTCTGCCGCCCAGAAAATCCGAATATCGAAAATCCGAAATCCGAAACAAGCTGTGGAAATACCGAAACTCGGAGAATATCGAAACCAAGACGCTTTCTCCCCTTTCCGAAAATTCTGGATTGCTCAGATTGTTTCGAATTTCGATATTCGGATTTCGGATTTCCCAATCCTCGCCTGGCCTAGGGTGCGGCACCGTTAGTCATCATCTCAATCTCACCAACATCATGTCTCACCGCTCCATCATTGTTCTCCCCGACGACACGGGAAAGCCGATCATCGACGCGATTAACGCCGCCAAGAAATCTGTCCGGGTCAAAATGTTCATCTTCTCCGACCCGGATTTGATCAAGGCCGTGATCGACGCCAAAGACCGCGGGCTCAAAATCCAGGTCATGCTCAATCCCGCGCGCCGGAGCGGCGAAGAGGAGAATGCCGAAACGCGCAAGGCGCTCGAGAAAGCCGGCATTGAGGTCAAGGACAGCAATCCTGAGTTCGGCATCACGCACGAAAAGTCGCTCGTTCTCGACGACGAAACCGCCTTCGTGAAATCGCTCAACTGGGAGACAAAAAATCTCACCGTAACGCGCGACTACGCCATCGTCACGTCGCACAAACACGAGGTCGATGAAGTCATCGCCGGCTTTGAGGCCGACTGGAACCGCCAGAAGTTCAATCCCGGCGAGCACGCGCACCTTATCTGGTGCCGCGGCAATGGCCGGGAGCGCATCGCCCGCCTGATCGACGACGCCAAGCACACCCTCTTTGTGCAAAACGAACGCTACCAGGATTCCGTCATCATCGAGCGCCTCGTCCGCGCCGCGGTGCGCGGAGTGAAGGTCCACATCATGGCGCGCCCGCCGCATTCACTAAAGAAGGAAAAACTCGTCGAAGGAGTTGGCGGCCTTCGCATTATGGATGATGTTGGGATCAAGATTCACAAACTCAAAGGCCTGAAACTCCACGGCAAAATGCTTCTCGCCGACGGCGTCCGCGCCATCATCGGCTCAATCAATCTCGCGCCGGGCAGCTTCGATGACCGGCGTGAACTGGCGATCGAAGTCTACGATGAAGATATCGTCGAGCGTCTGCACAAAGTGGCGAAACACGATTGGGAAAACTCCCATCCTCTCGACCTCTCCGATGAAGGCCTTTTCGCCGACCTCGAAGACCGCGCCGAAGGCAGCTCGGAAAAACTCGCGCTCGACGTGGACGAGAAAGCGGTCAAGCACCACAAAAAGAATCGCCACGACAAGTAGAGTCAGGAAACCCGTCGCGTCCTGCTCGTCGTCCTCGTACTCGTCCGTCGAAAACAAACGGAAAACCGAGGACGAGGACGATCACGAGAACAAACACGACGGCAAACTGACGGTCGATCGGCGCTACCGGCTTTCCAAACGACCGCGCTTGACAAGAAAGCCGGCTCTGAAAAGCATCGAGGATGCAGCGTTCACCTTGGATTTGCACGATCGTTGTCTCCCTCGTCATCGATCTCCCTTGCCGCCCAAGCCGACGTTTACAAGGCCGGCGACAGTTTGATCGGTTTCTCCGCGCCCGATCAGCACGGCGCGGATGTCACCTTCAGGGCCGGCGACGCCCGCGTGATTCTTTTCGATACGCCGGCAGCCAACGGCACGTCGCAGCCGTCACCGGAACCGGACAGGTTCGCGAAAAACCATGTCTTGCCGGTGGTCAACATCAGCGATCTCTCCTTTCTCAAACGCAAGGTCGCGCAGACGCGGATGGCCGCGAAGAGTTATCCGCTGCTGGTGGTGGATAACAAAGGCATCGCCGGAGCGATTTCCGGTGGAGAACGGGAAGTTCACGGTTCTCTTTCTTAGTGAACAGGGCATTATTACCGATATCCGTTTTGCCGCGCCAGGAAAGGAATTGCGGGAGCTCCTGGCCAACAAGACGGCAACCGGCGGCTAACGAGTCCTGGCAGTGGAACAGCGTGACTCATGTGCCGCGCCATTGGGTTTAATTTTGCGAAGGAAATTCAGCACACGCCTTTCTTACGCCGAGACGGCCTACGTTAAGACAGCCGTCACCATGAAGCTGACCAAAGGGCTATTGCTCATTCTGCCGCTGGCACTCACTACGTCCTGCATGGTAGGACCGAATTACCGGACACCGGATGCCAAGGTCGAGCAGCAATGGACTTACGACTCCAGGGCTTCCGCGAAGCAGACCGGGCACGACGACGCCTCCTGGTGGAAGACCTTTAAGGATCCAGCGCTCAATAATCTGATCGAAGTCGCCTATCGCAACAACCTCACGCAACAGATTGCCGGTGTCCGCGTCTTACAGGCGCGCGCCCAGCTCAACGCGTCGATTGGTAATCTTTTCCCTCAGCAGCAGGGCTTGTCCGGTGCCCTGAATTATACCAAGGTGAGCACGCCTGACCGGCTGGCTTCTTTCACCAGCCAAACGAACAACTTCGCGATGGACCAGGTGTTGTTCTCGTCTTCCTGGGAGATTGATTTCTGGGGGAAATTTCGCCGCAACATCCAATCGGAGCGGGCCACGTTCCTCGGCACGGTCGCTTCCTACGATGACGCGCTCGTGACGCTGATTGCGGACGTGGCCAGCACTTATGTCAACATTCGTACCGCCCAGGAGCGGATCCGGGTGGCGCAACAGAATGCCGAATCCCAGAAGGAAAGCCACCGCGTCGCTGTGGCCCAGTTCACCAGTGGCGAAACCAGCCAGCTCGACGAGGAGCAGGCTGCGACACTTCTGGCGCAAACCCAAGCACAGGTTCCGCGGCTGCAAAACACACTAAACCAGGCGAAGAGCGGCCTGGCCGTACTGCTGGGCGAGACCCCCGACAAGGTGGATCGCTATCTGACCGGCTCCAACGGCATTCCGGTCGCGACGACCGCCGTGGTAACAGGCATCCCGCGCGATCTCTTGCGGCGTCGGCCCGACGTGCGCGTGGCTGGATTAAATGCGGCATCGCAGAGCGCGCTCATCGGTGTTTCGCGGGCGAACATGCTTCCGGCGCTCTCGCTTTCCGGGGTCTTTGGTTTCTCATCAAACAATGAGCTAAAGAATTCATTGAGCGACATCTTCATGTGGCAAAGCAAGGCGGCGCAGGGCGGGGCTTCCCTACTCTGGCCGGTCTTCAATTACGGCCGGTTGATCAACCAGGTGCGGGTGCAGGATGCGGCATTTCAGCAGGCAGTGTTGAACTACCAGAACACAGTCCTGAGTGCCCAACAGGACGTCGAGAACGGCCTCTCCGCGTTTTACACGGAGAAAAATGCGCTCGCCAACCTGACGACGGCCGCCAACGCGGCCCGTCATGCGAGTCAGCTATCGCTCATCCAATACAAAGCCGGCGAGACGGATTACACCACTGTGCTCAGCAGCGAGCAGGCGCAGTTGAGCGCGGAAGATTCATTGGCCAGTTCGCAAGGCAATGTAGCCCTGGGATTGATCTCAATCTATCGCTCACTCGGGGGCGGCTGGGAAATTCGCAACGGAGGTGACGTGATATCCAACGACGTCAAAGCCCAGATGCGCCAGCGCACCAACTGGGGCCAGATGCTAAAACCGGAACAGCACCTTCCTAAGGTATCACCTGTGGAGCCTTAATCTGCAAAAGAGGTGGAACGAAAAAATATGAGTCCAACACTCGATTCAATCCAAAGGTGGGTGACACAACTCGGCGGAGAGACAAAGGCTCGCACTCTTGGGAGCCTGCTCGTCCTGCTGATCCTGGCCGGCGGTTGCCGAAGAGATACCGACTCAACCAGCGCTCCTCCACCCGTCACAATTAGCCATCCGACTTCGCAACCCGTAACCGAATATCTGGACCTAACCGGCACAACCGCTGCGTCCAGAACCGTGGACCTCGTGGCGCGGGTCAGCGGTTACCTCGAGTCTGTAAACTTTCAGGACGGCGCATTTGTGGAGAAAGGGCAATTGCTTTTCGTCATCGAACCGCCCCCCTACGAGCAACAGGTCGCGCTAAATGAAGCTGTCCTGGTCCAGGCCCAAGCCGAGTACGACCGTCAGCAGGAGTTAATCAAACAAAACGCGACCTCAACCTCCAACGTCGAGAAATGGCGGAGCTCACGGGACCAGGCCCAGGCCCAGGTCGAGCTGGCCAAGATCAATCTCGGTTACACTCACGTCACTGCCCCGTTCGCCGGACGCATCGGCCAGCGCTTGGTCGACCCGGGCAATCTTGTCGGCACGGGCAGCCCGACTAAGCTCGCAACCCTCGATCAACTCCTACCGATCTACGTCAACTTCAACCTGAATGAGCGCGACGCGCTTGAGATGCGCGAGGCCATGCGCAAGCTCGGCATGGAAGTGAAGTCAGCCGTGGGGAAAGCCCCTGTCGAGGTCGGACTGAGCAACGAGAAAGGTTATCCGCACGAAGGGGTTCTCGATTTCGTCGATAACGAAATCAGCGGCTCGACCGGAACGATTGCAATGCGCGCGATCTTCAAAAACGAAGACAAAACTCTGTTTCCGGGAGTGTTCGCGCGGGTCCGCATTCCCCTGGGCGATGCACGACCTATGCTGGTCATCCCCAACAGCGCCATCGGCAGCGATCAGCAGGGCGACTACGTGTTCCTGGTCGATGCTAATGATGTGGTCGTTCGACGGACGATTGTAAAAGGCCCGCTCACCCCGAGTGGTGATTGTGCCATCCGATCCGGACTCGCGGCGATGGATCGCGTCGTCGTTAACGGCATCCTGAATGCGCGACCCGGTCAAAAGGTCGCGCCAACGGAAAGCAGCGCGACAACTCCCGCTGCGACGCCCTGACCATCTCCTTCCGCGCCGTCATGTTCGCCAAGTTCTTCATCGAACGCCCGGTCCTGGCGAACGTGATCGCGTGCGTCATGATTTTGTTAGGCACGGTTGCGGTTTTTGTCCTGCCGATTTCCGAGTATCCACCTATCACGCCGCCCACGGTTCAGGTGACGACGACCTATCCCGGAGCGAGCGCAAAAATCCTGCTCGAGACGGTCGCGCTGCCCATCGAACAGCAGGTCAACGGCGTGGAAAAGATGCTCTATATGCAGTCCAACTGCACGGGCGACGGCCGCTACACGTTGACCGTGACTTTTGATGTCGGCACCGACTTGGATTTCGCACAGGTGCTTGTTCAGAATCGAGTTTCGGCAGCGATGGCGCAATTGCCGACGCCGGTTCAGCAGCAAGGCGTTGTGACCAAGAAAAAGGAAACATCGCCGCTCCAGATCATCACCCTTTCCTCCAAGAACAATCGCTACGACGCGCTTTTCCTGAGCAATTTTGCGACCCTGCAATTGCGCGACAAACTTGCGCGGCTGCCCGGGGTTGGCGATGTGGTCGTCTTTGGCATCGGCGAATACAGCATGCGGGTCTGGCTCAATCCCGAGCAGCTCAATCAGCGCGGGTTGGTCCCGCAGGATGTGATCAACGCCATCCAGCAACAGAACGCCAACGTCGCCGCCGGCCAGATCGGCATGCCTCCCACTCCCGCTGGTCAGGATTTCCAAATCACCGCGAATGTCCCTGCCGAATTGTCCGACGCTGCCCAGTTCGGCCAGATCATCCTTAAAACCGATACTGGACCCGGCGGGCAAGTCACCCGCATCCGCGACGTAGGTCGCGTGGAGCTCGGCGCGCGCAGTTACAGTCAGCTCTTCAGAGTGGACGGCAATCCGGCCGGCGGCATCGCTATCTACCAGTTGCCGGGCGCGAATGCGCTCGAGACTGCGAAAAGCGTGAAAAAACTCTTGGACGGTCTCGCCCCCGGATTTCCCGCCGGCCTCGTCTACGACGTTCCGTTCGATACTACTGCATTCGTTAGGCAATCGATCAACGAGGTTTATCACACACTTTTCGAGGCTGGCGTACTCGTCCTGATCGTAATCATCGTATTCCTGCAAAACTGGCGAGCGACGCTGGTTCCCGCGACGACGGTTCCGGTGACAATCATTGGCGCATTCGCGGCAATGGCGGCGATGGGTTTCAGTGTCAATCTCCTTACGCTTTTCGCCGTGGTGCTCGCAATCGGCATCGTGGTGGACGACGCCATCGTTGTGGTGGAAGGCGTGTCGCAACACGTCGAGCGCGGTCAAACGCCGAAGCAGGGCAGCATCGACGCGATGAAGGAATTGTTCGGCCCGATTATCGGCATCACGCTTGTCTTGATGTCGGTCTTCCTGCCGCCGGCGTTTATGCCCGGCATCACGGGACAAATGTATCGCCAGTTTGCGCTCGTCATCGCCGCGACGGCTTTGATCAGTGCGATCAACGCCGTAACACTCAAACCCACGCAATGCGCACTCTGGCTGCGTCCGACCAATCGTGATCGGAAAAGGAATTTCTTCTTCCGCTGGTTCAACTCCATCTATGAACCAGCGGAAGCGTTCTACGTGCGCCTGGTTCAGTTCATCGTGCAACGCAGCGAGCGAATGGTAATCATCGCGCTCGTCCTCGTCGCGCTGGCTGGATGGGGATTGACGAAGATCCCGACCGGCTTCGTCCCGACCGAGGACGAGGGTTATCTCCTGGTTGCGGTGCAAATGCCTAACGGCGCCTCGCTCGAACGGACCGAAAAGGTGATGGACGAAATCGCGCGTATCGGATTGAAGACGCCGGGCGTCGAACGAGCGGTCGCGATCGGCACGGGCGGACCGTCGCCGTTCGATGGTGATGTCTCGCTGGCGAACGCCGGCATCGTTTATCTAATGCTCAAGGATTGGAACGAGCGTGGCCGAAGCGAGAATCTCGCGCGCATTTACCAAAGCCTGACGAAACAGTTGGCCACGGTGCAGGAAGCCGGTACGCGATTACTTGTCCCGCCGCCCATTCAAGGACTCGGCGCGTCCAACGGTTTTCAAATGCAGGTGGAATTAACTGATGGCAATTACGATTTCGCCCGGCTGCAAAGTGTCACGGATGAAATCGTGAGCGAAGCCAGCGCCACACCGGCCGTACAAAACGTCTTCACTGCGTTTCGCGCCTCCGTGCCGCAGGTATCGGTCAAGGTGAGCACCACCCAGGCCGCGACTCTGAATGTGAATGCAGGCGATATTTACAGCGCCCTGCAAAGTTACATGGGCTCGACCTACGTGAACCTGTTCACCAGGTTCGGACACAATTACATGGTCTATGTGCAGGCCGATCCACGGCAGCGGCTGAACACGGACGACATCAAGCGCCTCTTTGTGCGCAGTCAGAGCGGCGACATGGTTCCAATCGGCGCGCTCGCGGAGATCAAACCTTCCCAAGGGCCGTCGGTCATCTCGCTCTACAATCTGTTTCCCTCCGCCACGATCAATGGCGCTCCCGCCAACGGCTTCAGTTCCGGGCAGGCGCTGAGCGCCATGGAAACGATCGCGCGCAAGACGCTTCCTGCCGGAATGAATTTTGAATGGACGGGGCTGGCCTATCAGGAAACACTCGTGGGCAGCTCAGCCTATTTCATTTTTGCCCTGGCCATCCTGCTCGTCTATTTCGCGCTCGCCGGACAATACGAGAGCTGGATTACGCCGGCGGCGGTGATTCTCGCCGTGCCACTGGCTTTGCTCGGCACTATCGTGGCGCTGCGTGCCGTAGGTCTGTCCAACAACATTTATGTGCAGATCGGCCTCGTGCTGCTCATCGCTTTGTCCGCGAAGAACGCGATCCTAATCGTGGAGATGGCGCGCGAAGGCCGGGCCGCCGGCAGGAGCATCCTCGACGCAACCGTGGCGGCTTCCAGGGTGCGCTTCCGTCCCATCATGATGACGTCGTTCACTTTCATTCTTGGCGTCATGCCGCTGGTTCTGGCGAGCGGCGCAGGCGCCAGCGCGCGCCGGTCGCTCGGTATTGCGGTCGCGAGCGGGATGCTTGCTTCCACCTGCCTCGCCGTGCTCTTCGTGCCTGCATTCTTCGTCGTTTTCCAAAAATTCGCGGAGCGGAGAGCGGGGCGGAAAGAATGAGTGCGCGATGTTCCAGAAAGTCGCGTTCAGCGACGCGCCAAATCGCGCGGTTCTCCGGCATATGAACGCATCATTTTCTCGCGCATCGTGCCCGCACGGATTGCGCTTGTATATATGAATTGCCCCTACGTTCGTTGCGCCTGCGGTGACCAATCGTCCGCGTTAGCGGACTGTGAACGTAGCCCGGCGATTCATCGTCGGGGTTTCAGTGGAAAATGCATCCGTCGTCGCGTCGCGACGGTTGAACCGAAAGGCATCGCATCGAATTCGATGAATGGCATTTGCTCCGCTGAATTCGGGCGTCGCTACGCGACGCGCTTTTGCTCTTGCGGTTGTCAAACCCGCGCTAAAGCGCGGGGCTACGCCGCTTGCCGCTATCGCGGCTAAAAAATTGCTCGCGCTAGCGGGCGGTGAACGTAGCCCGGCGATTCATCGCCGGGTTTCGGTGGAAAATGAATGTTTCGTCGCGTAGTGACGGTCGAACCGATGGCCAACACCTATAACACCTATACCTCCCTGAATTATCACATTGTATTCAGCACTAAAAACCGGGAACCGTGGTTGATAGAAAATGTGCGTGAACGGCTTTGGCCTTATCTCGGCGGCATCGCCCGCGAAAACGGAATGAAGGCGCTCGAAATCGCTGGCGTGGCGGATCACGTTCACATTCTTCTTTCGGTTCCCGCCACGATGGCTTTATCCAAAGCGGTGCAACTGATCAAAGGCGGTTCGTCGCATTGGATCAAAGAGAGAGCTTCCCGAATATGGTCGGCTTCGCATGGCAAGACGGATACGGAGCTTTTACCGTGAGTGAATCGCAACTCGACACTGTCCGTGATTACATCCGAGGGCAGCCGGAACACCACCGCACAAAGACATTCACGGAGGAATACAAGACGTTCCTTGCAAGGCATCGCATCGAATTCGATGAACGGTATTTGTTCGGCTGAGCTCGGACGCCGCTACGCGACGCGGTTTCCTTTTGACGTTGTCAAACCCGCGCTGAAGCACTGGGCTACGTCCAATTGCCGCTATCGCGGCAAGGTGCCAGCGGCGCCTCGCACCTCAGCGATTGCCAGCAGACCAGTTGTAGGGCGGGCGCGTCGCCTGCCCTCGTTCTTTCAGTACAGACCAGGGTGGGTTTCGTCGACCGTATAGCGGTCCGCTGGGCGGATGTTTGGTCTCTGTGCCAACGGATGAAATCTAACCCATTCGATCGAAAGACGGGTTCGCCTGTTGTGCATTCTACCTGTGTGTGTTTCAACTGTGTATGTTACGCGTGTGTGGATTGTACCTGTACCGACCAACTGTCCGCGTTAGCGGACTTCGAACGTAGCCCGGCGATTCATCGCCGAGGTTCGGTGGAAAATAAACCTCTCGTCGCGTAGCGACGGCTGATCATGTTAGCCAAATTCTTCATCGAACGGCCGGTGCTCGCGAATGTGATCGCGATAGTCACGATATTGCTCTGAGGCGTCGCCATGGTGAACCTGCCGGTCGCGCACTACCCACCCATCCCACCGATCTATGTGGATTGCACCTGGGACGATCCATTCGCCGCGTTAGCGGATTACGCATGCAGCCCGGCGATTCATCGCCGGGCTTCGGTAGCAAATCAACGTTCGTCGCGTAGCGACGGCTGAATATGTTTGCCAAATTTTTCATCGAGCGGCCGGTGCTCGCGAATGTGATCGCGATGGTCTCGATGTTGCTCGGCGGCGTGGCCATGGTAAGACACTGCCGGTCGCGCAGTACCCGCCGATCACGCCGCCGACCGTCCAGGTCACCGCGACTTATCCCGGCGCCAACGCGAAGACGGTGGTTGAGACCGTCGCGCTACCCATCGAACAGCAGGTCAACGGCGTCGAGAACATGCTCTACATGCGTCGACCTGCACGCACGATCGGACGACTAGACGCTCACCGTCACGTTCAAGGTCGGCACGGACCTGACTATGGCCCAGGTGCTGGTGCAAAACCGCGTTTCCGCCGCGCGCCCAACTGCCCAGCAATCGGTGCAGCCAACAGGGCGTCGTGACCAAGAAAAATCGACGGCCATCCTGCAGATCATCACGCTCATCGTCGCCGACGGACGAGTTGCGCGCTCTTTCTGAGCAAACTATGCGACGCATCGAGTTCCAGGATAAGCTGGCCCGCGTGTCCCGGGGTCGGCGACGTGACTGTCTTCGGGGTCGGCGCAATACAGCATGCGCATCTGGCTCGACCCCGAATGATGCTGCAACGTTCGCCTGGATCCCGAGCGAGGTGCATCAACGCCATCCAGCGAGCAAAACTGCACAGGCGCCCGGCGGGCAGGTCAGCATGCCGCCCACGCCAACCGGGTCAGGATTTTCAGTTGACGATCAACGTGACGGGCGTCTGACCGACTGTCGACCAGTTCGAGGACATCACGCGTGAACTTCAACCGGCTAACGGCGGCCAGGTTACCCGCATCCGCGACATCGGCCGGGTGGAACTGGGCGCCCAAACCTACAGCCAGTTCTTCAAATGAATGGCAAGCCGCCGGCGGGATCGCGCCATCTTTCAACTGCCCGGAGCAACGCGCTGGACACGGCCAGACGAGTGCGCTGCCGAGATGGCGGAATCTGCGCAGAGATTTTCCGCACGGCCTCGATTACTCGATCCCGTTTCGATACCACGATCTTCGTCGCGAGTCGGTCGAACGAAGTTTATCACACGCTGTTTGAAGCGGGCATGCTCGTGCTGCTCGTCATCATGATCTTTCTCCAGAACTGGCGGGCCACGCTGGTGCCCGCGACGACCGTGCCCGTGACGATCATCGGCGCGTTTGCCGGCCATGGCCGCTGATGGGTTTCAGCATCAATCTGCTCACCCTCTTTGCCATCGTGCTCGCCATCGGCATCGTCGTGGATGACGCCATCGTCGTGGTCGAAGGCGTAACGCAATACATTGAGCGAGGGCAGCCGCCCAAGCAGGCGCGCATCGATGCCATGGGCGAACTGTTCGGGTCCCATCATCGGCATCACCCTGGTGCTCATGTCGGTCTTCTTGCCGTCGGCTTTCATGCCCGGCATCACCGGCCAGATGTATCGCCAGTTTGCGCTCGTCATCGCCGGCACCGCGCTCATCAGCGCCGTCGAATGCAGTCACGCTTCAAACCCACGCAATGCGCCATCTGGCTCCGCCAGCCCGACCCGAATCGGCGGAAGAATTTTTTCTACCGCGGCTTCAACTCCGCCTACGGCCGGGTGGAAGCATCTACGTGCGCCTGATTGCGGCGCATGGTTCGACCATAGCGGCTTGATGGCCGTTGATCGTTCTGGTGCTCATCGCCTGGCCGCCTGGGGATTGACACGGATTCCGACCGGCTTCATTCCGACCGAGGATCAGGGCTACGCGATGGTGACGGTACAACTGCCCGACGGCGCTTCGCTCGAACGGACGGAACAGGTGATGGATCGCTCGCCAGGATTCGCCAGGAGAATCCGGCGTCGAACGCACGATCGCCATTGGCGGCATGTCACCGCTGGACAACAACGCGTCGCTCGCCAACGCGGGGATCATTTACCTGATGCTCAAGGACTGGAGCAAGCGCGGCAAGGGCGAGAATCTGCTATCAATTTACAACGACCTTTCCGCACGACTGGCAAAGTTACAGGACGCGAAAACAATGGTGCTCGTCCCGCCGCCGATTCAGGGCCTGGGTTTGTCTGGCGGATTCCAGATGCAGGTGGAATTGACGAACGGTAGCTACGACTTCACCGCGTCTGCAAACTGCCGCGGAAGAAATCGCCTCGCAGGCCAAAGCCAGCCCTGTGATTAAGATGGCACTGACGTCGTTCCGCGGATCCGTGCCGCAGCTTTCTATCAACGTAAACCGAACACGAGCCCAGACACTGGGACGTAACCGTCGGCGACGTGAACAACACTGTGCAGACCTACCTCGGATCGAGCTTCGTTAATCTCTTCACGCGATTCGGGCATAACTATCTCGTCTATGCGCAGGCCGACGCGCCTTACCGCCTCGATTCAGATAAACTAAAGAACTACTACGTGCGCGGTCAGAGCGGACAAATGGTCCCGCTTAGCGCCGTCGCCAGCATCGAGTCGGCACAAGGGCCGGCGATCATCACACTCTACAACCTGTTTCCCTCCGCCACGATCAACGGAGCGGCTAACGACGGGATTCAGCTCCGGCCAGGCGTTGCAAACTTTGGAAAACATCGCGAACAAAGTTCTTCCTGCCGGGATGAGCTACGAATGGACCGCCATGTCGTATCAGGAAAAGCTCGTCGGCAACTCGATCTACTTCATTTTCGCGCTGTCGATCCTGCTCGTTTACTTCGTCCTGGCCGGGCAATACGAAAGTTGGATTACGCCGGGCGCGGTGATTCTCGCCGTGCCGCTGGCGCTTGCTCGGAACGGTCGGCGCGCTACTCGCTCTCGGCGTGGCGAACAACCTCTATGTGCAGATTGGCCTGGTGCTGCTCATCGCGCTCTCGGCCAAGAACGCGATCCTGATTGTCGAGATGGCCCGCGAAGGGCGCGCAGCCGGCAAGAGCATCGTCGACGCGACGGTCGAGGCCGCGCGGGTCCGCTTTCGCCCGATCCTGATGACCTCGTTCACCTTCATCCTCGGCGTGCTTCCACTGCTCCTCGCCAGCGGCGCGGGCGCAAGCGCCCGAAAATCTCTCGGCCTCACCGTCGCCACTGGCATGCTCGCCTCGACCTGCCTCGCGGTCCTCTTTGTCCCGTCGTTTTATGTGGTCCTGCAGAGCTGGGCGGAACGCAAGCGTCTCAAAGAAGCCGTCCCTTCGCTGGCGCCGACCGGATTGGGGCCGGTCTCCTGACTTTTTGACGTGAGACATCGCATTCGCTCTACAGCTCGTCAACGTTAGGTCAAGCTCGAATAACTATTGCTTGCTTTTGAAATGCTTTTCGCAATCTTCTTCTCAATGATGAAACCAAATCTCTGTAATCTCATTTTGCTGGCGACCGTCGCCCTGAGCGGTTGGGCGATGGCCGCTGATCCCGCCACTCCATCAGTCCCCGCCGATGAGGCGCTCAGCCGGTCTGAAGGCCGGCAACGAACGATTCGCCCACAGTAAAGTGAGCGCGGGCCAGCCGGTCGCCGCGCGCCGCGCCGCCACCGCGCAAACGCAACATCCGTTTGCCATCATCGTGGGATGCGCTGATTCGCGGACCTCGCCCGAAATCATCTTCGATCAAGGCATCGGGGACCTCTTCGTCGTCCGCACGGCCGGCAATCTGGTCGATGACTTTGCGCTCGGCAGCATCGAATACGCCGTAGAACATCTTGGCTCCCGACTGATCGTGGTGCTCGGGCACGAACGTTGTGGTGCAGTGACAGCAGCGCTCGCCGGAGGCTCCGCGCCCGGCCACATCGAAGCCTTGGTGCGGGCCATTCAACCCGCCGTCGCAGCCAGCAAAGAGATGAAAGGCGATCCACTGACGAACGCTGTCCGTGAAAATGATGCAAAAGTCGCGGCGAAAATCCGCAAGCAGGCCGAGCTGGGCGATCTCGCCCCGCAAGTCCGGATCGTAGAGGGCTACTACGACCTCGATACTGGCAGAGTCGAGTGGACGTCGAGGTGAGCCGTCGAGGCGTAGGACTAAAGTCCCATAGCAAGCCTCACTGGTCTCGCATCTTATTCGTTCTGTTCTTGCATCGCTTCGGGAAAAGGACGAAGACGTAAACAAGCAAACTGTTAGGAGAAACCAAACTATGAATCGAACCAAATCCATCAAAAAACTGTTCAGTGTGGCCTGCGCCTGTCTTGCCCTGGCCGCGTGCGCAACAAATCAGTCGGGAACGTCAAGCGCGTCAGCGAGTGGAACAGGTGCCGCGAGCAACTCGAGCAGTGCCCGCCTGATCGTGCATCGATCCCCAACCTTCGGCGGGGGTTTTCTGACCCTGACCCTCGATGGTACCCAGGTAGCCAATGTCGGTCTCAATCGAACCTACGACGCTTACGTGTCACCTGGCCAGCGCGTCCTGACCGCGGTACCATACACCGAACATTTCGGGTCAGATCCCGGCTTCGGTCACGTTTACGGCGGAAGCCGGCAAGACGTATTCGTTCATCGCTCAATGGCAGGACAGTAACGTGGTTCTGGTAAGAGATCTTGGAGCAGTCCGGACTTACGAATAAAGCAGCGCCCTAACGAACATCGGACGTGATCGAATCGGAACAGCCGGTTCGCTTCCCGCCACCGAATGCAAAAGGGCACGGAAGGGGATCCGATGTCCGTACGGGGCAACAGGGAGAAAGACGCTGTCGATCTCCACGGACAACAAGGTGGGTTTTCGTCCCCTCGTTCCCAAGTTGCACTTCGTCCCCTCGTCCCCTCGTCCCCAAGTTGCACTTGGGAACGCACTTGTCTTCGAAGCTGCGCTTCGCCAGTCTGAACCCATGCGCAGCCGCTACCGCATTCACGAAGCGCACGCCGCGCACTTCGTCGCCGGCACCCGCAGGCCATCGTCAGCGACGAGATGATGGGAGCAAAGCTTGATTATCTGCACCACAATCCGGTGAAGCGCGGCCTGGTCGCATCGCCCGAACCTTGGCGATACTCATCGGCGCACGAGTGGTTGCCGGGAGGCTTCATTTTCGCCGCAAAGCACCACTAGCAGATGTTGTAGGGCTGGCATTCCTGCCTGCCGTGACCGGTGCGAAATACCCGTGTTGCGCTGCGATCCGTGGCGGTGACGAAGGCCGTGCAGCTGCGGGAGCAAGCGCGTTCCCAAGCGCAGCTTGGGAACGAGGGACCAGCTAACCATATTGGTTGCGAACCGCGCGGACCGCTTCGCAAGCAGCGAGCTTCCGCTCGTTCAGGAACGTGCGCTCCGATTGGCTCGCTGCAACGTGGTTCCATTTTCTTCTGACTCACTGGCCCAGTAATTGGCAAGGCGGGCCTCCGCAGCCCGACGGCAAGGTCCGGATGCGAACGGATGCGCAAGAAATGGAGAGGAAATGCCAAGCGACGAGCAGCGCGAGCTTTCGGCGCAGCTTAAGGTTGCGCCTTCAAAATGGCGTTCCGAAAACAATCTTGACAGAGATATGCCAGACGCCAAATCTATCGCATCGGCTCGAGCGAGGAATTCCGGAAAGTTAAAGACCCAAAAAAGAGCAAATCAATGCAATCGACCATGAAGACAATGAAAGACGTCTTCTTCTTAGCGGAATGCTCGCGGCCGCCGTCATGACGGCTGTGCCTCTCGCCCGAGGGCAAATCGAAACGACCGGCGAGCCCGGTTCGCCCAGCGCCACGACCACCATCAGCGGCAAACAACTCCCGCCGCCCGATCCGAAATTCGGCGGCGTGATCAAGGACGACGCCCTGCAATCCAAAGCGTGGTGGGCGCCGCGCATCGTGCCGCCCAAGAAGGCGCCCAACATCCTGCTCATCATGACCGACGACTCGGGCTTCGGCGTGCCGAGCACGTTCGGCGGCGTCATCCCGACTCCGACGATGGATCGGCTCGCCAAGGCCGGGCTGCGCTACAATAACATTCACTCCACCGCGCTCTGCTCGCCGACGCGCGCCGCGTTGATTACCGGGCGCAATCATCACTCGGCCGGGTTCGGCGTGATCTCGGAGCAGTCCACCGGCTTCCCGGGTTACAACAGCATCATTGCCAAGGACAAGGCGACCATCGGCCGCATCCTGTTGGACAACGGCTACGCCACGTCGTGGTTCGGCAAGGATCACAACGTGCCGGCGTTCTGCGCCAGCCAGGTCGGACCGTTTGATAACTGGCCCATCGGCCAGGGCTTTGAGTACTTCTACGGATTCGTCGGCGGCGACGCGAATCAGTGGCAGCCGAATCTGTTCCGCAATACCACGCAGATCTATCCCTTCCAAGGCAAGCCCGGCTGGAACCTGGTCACCGGCATGGCTGACGACGCCATCGAGTACCTCAATCGCATCAACCAAATCCAGCCGGATAAACCGTTCTTCTGCTACTACGTTCCCGGCGCCACGCACGCGCCGCATCATCCGACCAAGGAATGGGTGGACAAGATCCACAACATGCACCTCTTCGACGACGGCTGGAACAAGCTGCGTGAGCGGATTTTTGAGAACCAGAAGCGCCTGGGGGTGATCCCGGCGGACACCCAAATCGAACCCTGGCCGACGAAAGTCCTCAAGAACTGGGATGATTGCACGCCCGAGGAGAAGAAGCTCTTCATCAAGCAGGTGGAAGTCTTCGCCGCCTACGAGGCTTACAACGACTACGAAATCGGCCGGGTCATCCAGGCCGTCGAGGACATGGGCAAGCTCGACGACACGCTCATCATCTACATCAACGGCGACAACGGCACCAGCGCCGAGGGCGGTCCGCTCGGCACGCCTAACGAAGTCGCATTCTTCAATGGCGATCAACATGATGCCCGTCGCCGACCAGATGAAGTGGTACGACGTCTGGGGCACGGAGCAGACCTACAACCACATGTCGGCGGGCTGGTCCTGGGCCTTTGATACGCCCTTCACCTGGTTCAAGCAGAACGCCTCGAGGCTCGGCGGCATCCGTCAGTGCATGGCCGTCTCCTGGCCCGGCCACATCAAGGACCAGGGCGCCCTCCGCGAGCAGTTCATGCACGTCATACGATGTCGTGCCGACCATTCTCGAGGTCACCGGCATTCCCGCGCCCGAACACGGTGGACGGCATCAAACAGGCGCCGATTGAAGGGCACGAGCTTCGCCTACACGTTTGACGAGAAGAACGCCAAGGCGCCTTCGAAACACACGACCCAGTATTTCGAGATGATGGGCCAATGGGCCTTGTATCACGAAGGCTGGATGTTGAGCACGCAGGTGAACCGCGCGCCGTGGGAGGCCTTCGGCCCCGCCAATCCCGACCCGCTCAACAACCAGGTGCTCGAACTCTACGACCTGGACAAGGACTTCAGCCAGTCCCAGAACCTTGCCGACAAGCATCCGGACAAAGTGAAAGCGATGAAGCAGATGTTCATCGCGGAAGCGAAGAAGTATCAGGTCTTCCCGATGGACGCCTCGGTGGCAGCGCGCATCGTGGCGCCGCGTCCGAACATCACCGCCGGTCGCACCGAGTTCGTTTACACGCTCCCGATGATCGGTCTGCCGCAGGGCGATTCGCCGATGTTGCTCGACACGCTCGTACACGATCACGGCGGACATCGATGTGCCGAAGGTGGCGCCGAGGGCATGATCCTGACCTCCGGTGGACGGTTTGGCGGCTACGGATTCTATCTGCTCAAGGGCAAGCCGGTGTTCCTCTGGAACCTGATTGACCTCAAACGCCTCAAGTGGGAAGGCCCCGACGCGCTCACGCCCGGCAAGCACACGCTGGTGTTCGACTTCAAGTATGACGGCCTCGGCGTCGGGCACGCTCGCGTTCAACAACATGAGCGGCCTCGGCCGGCCCGGCACCGGCACGCTCAAGGTGGACGGCAAGGAAGTCGCCACGCAGAAGATGGAGCACACCATGCCCATGATTCTGCAATGGGACGAGAGCTTCGACATCGGCTCCGACACGCTGACCGGTGTGAACGACGCGGACTACCAGCCGCCGTTCCCGCTCACCGCCAAGCTCAACAAGCTGACGATCAAGGTGGATCGTCCGCAGTTGTCGCCCGAGGACATCAAGACACTCGAGGAGGGCATGAAGAAAGCCGCCGCTGGGCGCGAGTAAGCCAGCGTAACATCTTAGATGCGTGAACCGGCGCGGGCCGCTTCGCCAAGCAGCGAGCTTCTGCTGCGGCCAAGCGTCGCATTTCGAAATAATTTCACGAAGCGAATCTTGACAGAAGGAGTGTGAACTCGATTGTGATGGCATCCGCTCAGCGTGCGAACCCAAGGAAATTCAAACCTAACAAAGCGAAAGCAATCAACCATGAAGACAATCAAGGGCGTTCTTTTTGGCGGAATACTCCTCGCCGCTGTCGTGGCGGTCATGCCTTCCGCGCAAGCGCAAATACAGACCACCGGCGAGCCGGGTTCACCCACGCCACCACCACGATCTAGCGGCAAACAACTTCCGCCGCCCGATCCGCAAGTTCGGCGGCGTGATCAAGGAGAAGGCCTCGGAGTCCACACCGTGGTGGCCGCCACGCGTCGTGCCGCCGAAGGGCGCGCCCAACGTGCTGCTCATCATGACCGACGACAGCGGCTTCGGCGCGCCGGGCACGTTCGGCGGCGTCGTCCCGACCCCGGCGATGGATCGCATCGCGAAGAACGGGCTGCGTTACACCAATTTCCATTCCACGTCGCTCTGCTCGCCCTCGCGCTCGGCGATCATCACCGGGCCGCAACCATCACTCGAACGGTTTCGGGGTCGTGGGCGAGATCGCGACGGGGTTCCCGGGCTACGACTCGATCATTCCGAAGGAGAACGGCACCATCGGTGAAATCCTGAAGAACAACGGGTACGCGACCTCGTGGTTCGGCAAGAATCACAACACGCCCTTCTATGAGGCGACCCAGGCCGGGCCGTTCAATCAGTGGCCGATCGGCATGGGCTTCGAGTATTTCTACGGCTTCGTCGGCGGCGACGCCAGCCAGTGGCAGCCGAACCTGTTCCGCAACACGACGCCCATCTACCCCTTCGAGGGCCAGCCGGCGGGCACATGGAACCTGACCACGGCCATGGCCGACGAGGCGATCCAGTACATGAAGCAGCTCAAGGAGATCGCGCCCGGAAAACCGTGTCTTTGTCTATTACGTGCCGGGCGGCACGCACGCGCCGCATCATCCGACGAAGGAGTGGATCGAGAAAATCAGCGACATGCACCTTTTCGACGGCGGCTGGAACAAGGTGCGCGAGACCATCTTCGCCAATCAAAAGCGGCTGGGCATCATGCCCGCGAACGCGAAGCTGACGCCGTGGCCGAAGAATCTGCCGGAATGGGACTCGCTCGGTTTTGACGAGAAGAAACTGTTCATCAAGCAGGCCGACGTCTTCGGGGCCTACCTTGCCTACACCGATTACGAGATCGGCCGCGTCATTCAGGCGGTCGACGACATGGGCCAGCTTGACAACACCTGATCATCTACATCGCGGGCGACAACGGCGCGAGCGCCGGAAGGCATGCTCAACGGCACGCCTAACGAGTTCACCACCTTCAATGGCGTTGCCGTGCCGGTAAAGGACCAGTTCCTCTGGTATCCGTTCTGGGGATCGGAACGGACCTTCCCGCACTTTGCGGCGGCCTGGGCTTGGGCGATGGACACGCCGTTCCAGTGGATGAAGCAGGTGGCGTCGCATTACGGCGGGACGGCCCAGGGCGTGGCCATGTCCTGGCCCGGCCACATCAAGGATGTGGGCGGCATCCGCCGGCAGTTTCAGCCACCTTATCGACATCGTTCCGACCATCCTCGAAGCGACCGGCATCCCGGCTCCCGATACGATCAATGGCATCAAGCAGAGCCCCATCGAAGGCACGAGCATGGCTTACACGTGGGACAAGGCGAACGCGGACGCCCCATCCCGGCATTCCACGCAATACTTCGAGATGCTCGGCAATCGCGCCATCTATCACGACGGGTGGATAGCTTGCACGATCCCGGCGACGCTTCCCGTGGGAACTCAGCACCAAGCCGCCACCAGACGTAATTACCGGTTACAACTGGGAGCTATACCATGTGGGCGATCTGCAAAAGGGGGATCCGACCGAGTTCGACGACGTGGCTGCCAAAATGCCGGACAAGCTCAAAGAGATGCAGGACCTGTTCTACACCGAGGCCGCAAAATACCACGTGCTGCCGCTAGATAACTCGTCGCTGGCGCGCTGGAACGCGCCGAGACCGAACCTCACGGGGGGACGAAAGGTCTTCACCTATATGGGACCACTGACCAGCGTGCCCAACAGCGGCGCCCCGAGCATTTTGAACAAGCCCTACACCATTACCGCCGAGGTCACGATTCCCAAAGGTGGCGCGGAAGGCATGATCGTCACCGACGGCGGGCGCTTCGGTGGTTATGGACTCTTCCTGAGCAAAGGTGTGGCGGGCGTTCGTCGGGGCAAGCCGGTGTTCCTCTACAACCTGCTCGACCTCAAGCGCACGACTTGGTCAGGGCCAGAGTTGGGCGCCGGCAAGCACACCATCGTTTTCGACTACAAGCCCTCTGAACCAGGCTTGGGCAAGGGAGGGACGGGTGTGCTCTCCGTGGACGGCAAGGAGGTCGCCAAAAATTCCTTGGAACATAGCACCCCGATCACCTTCCCGGAGGACGAAACCTTCGACGTTGGGAGCGACACCCGCACTGGCGTCGCGATGATCGAGTATCGCTACGATTCTCCGTTCAAGTTCACCGGCACGATCAACAAGCTTACCTTTAACCTCGGAGAGGAACAGTTGACGGCAGAGGAACACGCGAAGGTCCAGGCGGGCCTTGCCCAGGCACACGATGAGCGCTAGCCTGGGTCCGTCACAGACACCGAGGAAAATCGCACGCAACTCCCGGCCATTGCTGACCGAGTTCCTCGCACAAGAGACTAGCTGGATGAAGAAACTGCTGACTGTCGCCGCCTTGGCCGAAGCGGCCACAGGTGTGGCCCTAATTGTTTCTCCGTCGCTCGTCGGGCGGCTGTTGCTCGGCGCGGAACTTACAGGAGTTTCCGTCACGGTCGCGTGCGTGACCGGCATCGCCCTGATCGCGTTGGGTGTTGGGTGCCTGCCCGGCAGCAGTGCGCTCTGCGGAATGTTGACCTACAGCGCCCTCGTCACGCTTTATTTTCTCTATCTTGGCGTCCGTGGCGAATGGGTCGGGCCGCTGTTGTGGCCGGCCGGCGTGTTACACGCTGTCCTGACGTTCCTGCTCGGCCGGGCGTGGCGCAATGCACATAAGGAAGCAAGTTGAGGGGCGAGATTACCATGACAAAAGATGGGAAAGCGTGCGCCCCTGGCTGGCGCGCGATGACTTCTTAGGTTTGTTTCCCCTCGCCCTCGTTCCCAAGTTGCACTTGGGAACGCACTTGTCTTCGAAGCTGCGCTTCGCCAGTCTGATCCCACGCGCAGCCGCTACCGCATTCACGAAGCGCACGCTGCGCGCTTCGTCACCGGCACCCGCAGGCCATCGTCAACGACGAGATGATGGAACAAAAGCTTGATTATCTGCACGACAATCCGGTGAAGCGCGGCTTGGTCGCATCGCCCGAACATTGGCGATACTCATCGGCGCACCAGTGGTTGCCGGGAGCAATACCGCTGTTGCGCTGCGATCCGTGGCCGTGACGAAGGCAGTGCAACTGCGGGAACAAGGGCGTTCCCAAGTGCAACTTGGGAATGAGGGAACAGGAGCAGAGTGCGGAAGGCCGATTATTTGGATTCCCTCCGAAATGTCTCGACTCCGCTTTGCGGGTTTCTATTGTCGGCGCGCGAGCGGCATCATAACGAGCCGATCTAACCAATAGAAAGTAAAATCCAAAGTGAAAAAATACCTTATCGCGGCTGCCGTTGCAGCCCTCATGACAGCCTCGGCCGGACTTTGCTTGGCGCAAAGCGACGCCCCTTATACCGAAGGGCCCGTCTGGCAGATCACCATGGTCCATACGAAGCCGGGTATGAGTGATCAATACCTCAAAGGGCTGGCCAAAATCCTTAAAGCCACCTTCGAGGCAGAGAAGAAGGAAGGATTGATCGTCAGTTACAAAGTGCTGATGGGTCAAGCCGCTACCCCGGGTGACTTCGATATCCTAAATATGGTGGAATTCAAGAACATGGCCGCACTCGATGGTCTGCGGGCCAAGACCGATCCGATTGCGCAGAAAATTATCGGCGGCGAAGACCAACAGCGTCAGTTGGCCGTGCAGCGAGCAGAGCTACGCGAAATCATGGGCAGCAAATTGATGCGTGAGATAACGCTGCAATAGTTCGAGCTTAACGAAGCGCGCCGGGATTCACCTCCCGGCGCGTTCTTCTTCCGACTTTCGGCCGGGCGACTTACAGCGGCCGAGAGTTTTGCTCTTACAAGCCACCTTCTTCGGGATGGCCGAGCCCGTGAAGACCCTGGTCATCGCCCGCCGCAAAAACAGATTTTAATCACGGATTACGCGGATACACGGATAACGGAATTCAATTCTGACTTAAGACTCAACGCTAGAAGCACCGCTGATACTTTCGTCATTCATTATTGGTCATTCTCCTCAATCTTCTCCCCATCCGCGTTAATCGCGTAATCCGCGGTGAGTCCCTTCCCGAATCCCAAGCCCATGAAGATGGTGCGGTCAGATTCCATGAAGGCCGGATCGGCGGCGCACACGAAGACGGCAGATCGAACTGGTACGATGAGACAAAGACGCAAAAAGTCGTTAAAATGCTTCCATGAATACTGCAGCGATTAGTGCCCTGGCCGCTCTTGGAGGATCGGCCATTGGCGCACTGGCCCCAGTCCTGACCAATGTTCTCGTGCAGCGGAGCGCGGCGCGACGCGATCTCGCGAACCGGACGGTCGCTTCGCGTGAAGCGCTTTATTCCGACTTCATCAAAGAAGCCTCCGGCCTCTTTGTCACTGCGGTGACGCACCAGCTTGAAAATCTCGGCGACCTGGTCTCGCTCTACGCACTTGTGAGCCGCATTCGACTGTGCGCCACCGATCCCGTCATGCATGCTGCCGAAGATGTCGTGAAGAGGATTACCGAGGATTTCAACGCCCCGAACTTTTCTGTCGAACTGGTTGCGCGGGATGTGGTTTCCGGCAAGGGCGATCCACTCAGGGCGTTCAGTTTGGCGTGTCGGAAGGAGCTGAACGATATTGTTCGAACGGCGCTGTGAGTTCGGAGAAGGCCTTGTCTTCGAGAACCCATGACTCCTGGTCACATCATATATGAAAATCCACCAGCTCATCGTCGCGTCGGTCATCGCGGTTGCCGT
>CAWGEN010000002.1:0-305186 GCA_963821615.1 uncultured Verrucomicrobiae bacterium
GCATCCACCGCCCGCGCAGTTCCACTTCATCGTCTCGCCGCTGGTGATGTGGATCTGGATCGGCGGCCTGATCGTCTTCGGCGGCGGCCTGATCGCGATCTGGCCCTCACCGAGCACCGTCCGCCGGCGCGTCAGCATGCGCTCGCGGGCCCGGGCCGCGCATGGCCTGGCACGCGCCTGATCACGCGTAATGGCAAGATCGGCCCTGCGCACCCGGACGCGAGGGCGCGGATGAGCGCTCTGGTCCTGGTGCTGACGCTGCTGCTGCTCGCGGCGGTCGTGCTGGTCGTCAGCGCCCCTCTGCGCGCCGCGGCTCGTCCGCCGGACTCCGAGTCGGCGGAGCGGCATGAGCTCGAGCTGGCGCGCGAGGCAAAGTACCGCGAGATCCGCGACGCAGAGCTCGACTACCGCACGGGCAAGCTCTCCGCGAGGACTACGAGGCGATCGACGGCACGCTGCGCGCGGAGGCGCTGGAGATCCTCGACCGCCTCGAGGGCTAGGCCCAGGGCCGCTTGAGCAGCACGATCGCGTTCAGGAGGAACAGGATCGCGAAGACGATCGTCCACCGGTTCAGGTTGCGCTCGACCATCGAGCCGCCGCCGAGCGGGCCCGTGCCGGTGCCGACGCCGAACGCGCCCGAGAGACCGGAGTCCTTGCCGGAGTGCATGAGCACAAGGAAGATGACGATCACCGAGATGATGACCTGGATGACGGAGAGGATGGTTTCCACGGCCGCACAGGGTATCGCCTCGAGATCGGACCCCGAAGGCGGTGGCGCGAAATTCTCGCGACATGGCGCTCCGGGTGCATGGCGCCCGTACCATGAAGGTGATCTGTAGACACCCGGCACGGAGGACTAGCGGGTTTGCCACAGCCGTAGCGGGCAGGAGGATTCGCAGACCCGGGCAGGGCGGTGGGTGTCGGCCGTTTCGACGCGATTACCGAGTCCTTTACGGGCTTGTGATTGTCTACTGATAGGAATGTCGGTGGGCGTATTCCTGCGTGCGTGGGCATGCTGCACCAACCACGATCATGGGACGACCGCAAGATGATCCACTTTGGCGAATGCCGATGAGGAGCCGGCGCCGCCGAGTGTGGCGCGCGGTGCTGTCCGCCCTCGCCGGGGGCGGACTGACCGCCGCCGCCCTGGGCGGACCCCTCACGTCCGCGGCGCTCGCGGCCGCGTCCGACGAACCGTCGGATCCCCGACCGTCCCCACGACGCCCGTCGTCGCGGGCACCGCCACTCAGGAAGCGGTCAAGGGCCAGCCGACGAGACCACCCCGACCAAACACGCGACCAGGCCCTCGCCCAAACCGTCACCTTCTACTTCAACTTCACCCTCAGGGACGACCGGTACCAACACCGGCAGCCAGCCGTCCAGCGGAGCCCCCCGAGTGGCGTTCCGGAGCACCCGCCGTCGCGCTCCAACACAAACGGAAAGCCACCCCGGGCGGAAGGTCGTCCAGCTCGGCGACACCAACACGGCGCCCAAGGCCGGGCAGGGGGCGACGGGTGCCACCGGCGCGACAGGTGCGCAGGGCGACAGGCGCCGCGGGTCCCAACAACGTCGCCCTCCCGCCGCAGCTCGCATCGCCGCGCGGCCGGAGCGCTGGCGGCCGAGCTGGCCTCCTCCGCGGCCTCGGCCCAGGCCCTCTCCTTCTACCGCATCCCGCTGTTCCTGCTGCCGATCTACAAGGCCGCCGCCGTCCAGTACGGGGTGCCGTGGCAGATCCTCGCCGCGATCAACGAAATCGAGACCAACTACGGCACCGACCAGTCCGTCTCCACAGCCGGCGCGGTGGGCTGGATGCAGTTCATGCCCACCACCTGGACTGCAGTACGGCGTCGACGCGCTGAACGCGGGCTACGCCGACCCCTACAACCCGGTCGACGCGATCTTCGCCGCCGCCCGCTACCTGCGCGCGGCCGGCGCCTCCACCAACCTCCACACGCGCGATCCTCGCCTACAACCACTCCGAGGAATACGTCAGCTCGGTGCTCCTGCGCGCCAAACTGATCTCCGCCTACCCGCAGTCGGTGATCGCCACCCTCACCGGCCTCATCGACGGGCGCCTGCCCGTCACCGGACGCCCGCTCGCATGGGGAGCCCTGCGCACGCTCGCAGCCGGCGCAGCGCCTGAAGCCGCCCCGCTTGGAAATAGGTTGCGGTTCTGGCGGCTACGCAGTTCATCTGGCAAAAAGTGTTGGATGCCAAATAGTCGGGCTTGATATCAATGCAGAAGGTGTCCGAAATGCCAATGACCTTGCTGAGCAAGCAGAGGTCGGGGCAAGAGCCGGATTTCAACAGTTTGACGTATCACAGCCTCTCTCTGAGAGAGATGACACGTTTGACGCGGTATACTCGAACGATGTCCTGTGCCACATCCAGCACAGGGCGGAGGTACTCGCCGATCTCTTTCGTGTCCTCAAGCTGGGTGGGCGATTCTTATTTAGCGACGCGCTTGTGATTGGAGGCCTTGTTTCGCAGGAGGAGATTACGACAAGGAGCTCTATCGGGATGTATTTTTTTAGCCCTCCCGGTGAGAATGAGCGTTTGATCGAGCGAGCCGGATTATCTCGTTAGAGCCAGGGATACGACTGAAAGCGCCGCGACGCTTTCGAAGCGTTGGCACGATGCCCGGAACAAGAGGAAGTCGGCGCTCGTGGCGATAGAAACTGAAGCCAAATTTGTCGGCCTTCAACGGTTCCTGACCTGCGTGCATTCACTAACATCAGAGCGTCGGCTTTTGCGGTTCTTATTTGTCATGGAAAAATAAGGCTGAAAGCCGCGGCTGCTTGCAACCGGCGATGGAATGGCGCTGGTGTCTCGCAATGGTTCGGAGGAACTGGTAGATTGCGAACGGGAAAACATGTCGGGCCCGGCGAAGATAATTGGACTGGCCGTGTTGCTCGCGATGGTGGCTAAGCGCCGCGCGCGCCGACTGGCGCGTCGATGCCGAAACGGGCGCTTTGTACGACAGCAACCTTTCCAACTCGGATCGCGCGTCGGACGTGAAGGACGACTGGGCCTGGCAGAGCAATCTCCGGGTCGGAAATGGCTTTCAACTCGCTCGTGATCTTCGCTTGAGTCTCGCGGGCGACTTGCGCGCACAGGTCTGGGCTCGATTCGACGCGTTCAACAATGTGGCTCCAGGAGGGACCGCCAGTCTGCGTTATCGATTCGGACTTGGGCGCCTGGCGCCGTGGGTGTTGGTCGAGGATCGCCTCGCCTACGCGTTCTTCAAGGAGGACGATCGAAGCGGGGTCGACAACAGATTCAGGGTCCGAGGTGGATTTGGAATTACGGAACGGCTTGCGGTGGAGGCTGCTTACACGTTTGACAACTACGCGGCAAAAGACCCTTTCTGGGACCTGAGCGGAAACAGCGGCGCGATTCGTCTAACGTTCGATGCAACTTCGTCGCTGCAGGTGGCGGTGGGATACCTTTACCGCAATGGCGACGTCATTTCCTATGCGCTCCCGCCACGACCCGACATTTTCGCTCTCAGTTCGGCCCGCGAGTCAGTGAACAGTTTCGGCAGTCCGCCTTACACGGCCTACCGGTTGCGCGGTTCGACAAACGCGCTTTCCGCATCGGCGGGCTACACGATAAGCAAATACATTTCCCTGCAGGTGAACTACGAGTTTCGTAAGACCACCGACGGTCCGCTCGAATACGTAAATCATTTGGTCGAAGCGAAAGTCGCTTTTGCCTATTGAAGCGTGAACGCGCGAACGATCATTCTTCTCGCGAGCTGCCTCGCGTGCAGCGGACTGGAGGCCGGTTCGCTGAGCGTGACGGTGAAGGATGGAAAGGGCGCTCCCGTTTCCGATGCGGTGGTCTATGCGAAGTCGAGCGCCACGGCGGCGCGCGCCGGGAAAAGGGCTGTGATCGATCAGCAAAACAAGCAGTTCATTCCCTACGTCACGGCGTTGCAGGTCGGCACCTCGGTGATGTTTCCGAACAAGGACAACATTCGTCATCACGTCTATTCGCTTTCGCCCGCGAAAAGATTCGAGTTGCCGCTTTATGCCGGCGTTCCCGCGGAGCCGGTCGTTTTCGACAAGGAGGGATTCGTAACTCTCGGCTGCAACATTCACGATTGGATGATTGCCTACGTCGCAGTCCTTGCGACGCCTTATTTTCAAGTCACGGACCGGGATGGCCGCGTCGTGTTGAAGGATTTGGCGCCGGGGCAATACACGGTCGCCGTCTGGCACCCGTTGCTTAAAGGACGGCCGGACGCATCGGCGCAACGTGTCGACCTTAGGCAAGGCGACGCAAAACAACTGCTCTTCAGTTTGGATTTGAAGCCGGACTTTCGCGCCAGGAGAGCGCCCGGGCTATCGAACGGAGGTTATCCCTGAGGTTTCAATTCCGCAGTTTCAGGAGCCGGCTCCTCTTCGCTCTCGTCGCGCTTTTGACGCTGCTGCAAAGCGTTACTTATCTCGTTGTCCGGCACGCGAATCGCGAGCACGCCCTCGCGCAAATTGACTCGCGCTTGCGCGCGGGCGCACAGGTTTTCAAGAAATTGATCGAGGAACGTAACCAGCAGATCACGACTACGGCGGCAATTCTCTCGCGTGACCACGCCTTTCTGGAGGCCTTTGCCGGTGCGGACCAGGATCGCGCCACCACTTTGTCGGCCTTGGAAAGTCTGCGCGGTCGGATCAACGCCGAGCGCATTCTGATTGCGTCGCTCGAGAAGCAACTTCTTTTCGATACTCGCCAGCCCGAGCGGCGGTCGGTTCCGTTTCCTTTTCCGAAGTTGGTCGACAAGGCGGAAGCGGACGGCGCGGCCTACGCGTTTGTTATCCTGGATAAGGAACTTTACGCCATGGCGGTGACGCCGCTGCTCGCACCTGATCCGATCGCGTGGCTCTGCCCTGCTTTTCGTATCGACGACCGGTTCGCCCGCGAAATCCAGGCTTTCTCCGATTTGGAGATCACATTTCTTGATCCGGCCGACCCGGAGAGGCTGTTCGCCTCCACCTTCGAGCAAGAGAAGCGCGATTCGCTGCTTTCGCGTTTGCGAGAGCAGCGGCTTCCAATCAAACAGATTGTCGATCTTCAATTCGGCGGAGAACATTTTGTCAGTTACTCGCTCCCGCTCCCGACAGAAAACGGGACGGCCGTCGCACTTCTGGAAAGATCGCTCGACAAGGAACTGGCGCCATACCTGCGTCTCGAGCGCACTTATCTTTTCCTCGCGCTCATCGGGTTGCTCATCTCCGTCGCTCTCGGAATCTGGATCGCACGCAGTGTTTCCCGGCCGGTTTTGCAACTTGCCGAAGGCACGCGCAAGATCGGTGCGGGCGATTATTCGCACCGCATCAAGGTGCGAACGGATGATGAAATCGGTCTGCTCGCCGGCGCTTTCAACCACATGAGCGAAGGTTTGGCCGAGCGCGATCAGGTTCGCGATTTGCTCGGCAAAGTCGTTTCGCCTGCGGTGGCCGCGGAACTGTTGCGCAAAGACGTGACCCTCGGTGGCGAAGAACGCGAGGTCACCATTCTGTTTTCCGATCTGCGAAGCTTCACCAGCATGTGTGAGGCGCGTTCTGCGCAGGAAATGCTGGGAGTTCTCAATCACTATTTCACCCGGATGAGCGCGATCGTCGAAGCGCACCGGGGCGTGGTCGACAAATACGTGGGCGACGCCATGATGGCGTTGTTCGGCGCGCCGCTGGCTGGTCCTGACGATGCCGATTGCGCAATGGAATCGGCACTGGAAATGTCCGAAGCGCTGGATGAATTGAACCGGGAATGGCAGGCCGCAGGGACGTCACGCCCTCGGCTTCGGGATCGGGATCAACACCGATGTCGTCGTCGCGGGCAACATGGGATCGCAGACGCGGCTCAACTACACCGTGATCGGCGATGGCGTGAATCTCGCCTCGCGTTTGGAAGCACTGACCAAAACACCTGAGTACGCAGCGCGCATCATTGTTTCACAATCCACGCTGGAGAGAGCAAAAGGGCGTTACCGCACCCGGCGACTCGGCGAAGTTGCGGTCAAAGGGAAGCAAAAGCCGACGGAAATTTACGCCCTGCTTGGCCGCGAGATTTAGCGCGGCTTTGACGCCCAGTTCTGGAATATAGGATCCGAAATGCGTTTCCACTACTTTCGTGCGAACAAGAGACCGAATATGCTCGACCTCAGTGCCAGCTGTGTTTTCTCATCCCTCGCGCCGGACCGGAGATCGCGGTTGGGCTCAAACAATTTATTCGCCGAGCTAAAGCGGTCATTCTTGTTTCAGGTGAGTTAACCTAAGACCATATGAACTGGGAAATGCTGGCAGCGATCGGGCAACTGGCGGCCGTATTTGTCGGGATCCCTTCCCTGATTTATCTGGCAGTTCAAATCAGAGAACAAACGAAGGAACGACGCCAGTCGGCGGTCAACGCTCTCACGGTCCAGTGGGGCGATCTGACAAAAGCCTTGCACGACAGCGCGGAATTCTCCGCGCTTTATCTTCGCGCCGTGCAGTCATTCAACGATTTGGATGCGGTGTCCAAGCTGAGATTCAGCGCGTTCCAGAATCGCTTCTTTAAGAACTTCGAGGGAATGTATTTCTCCTACTGCGACGGTATCCTCTCGCGGTCGTTATGGGGCGAGATCGAGCGAACGATGAGCGACTTTCTTGCCTACCCCGGCGTGCGCCAGTGGTGGGAAACGCGCAAGCATTGGCACACCGAGGAGTTTGCCCGCGTGGTGGACGAGATCATCGCCAGGGGCCATGAGCCCACCGCCTACGCAACCTACAATCTGAGCGAAGCGCTCGGGCCAAACGAAGGAGAAAAGCAGTGAACTCTGTGGAAATCCGGACGTGCAGAAGCACGTCCCTCCGGAGCGACATGCTTCCGCATGTCTACGGGAAGACCACCGGCGCGCCGCGGTGAGTCCGGTTGACAGAAAACCAGCTTTCTGGAAATCTGGCCGCATGAAAACGACTCTCGATCTGCCAGATGATCTCATGCGGGAAATAAAGATTCGTGCGGTCCACGAGCACAAGAAGCTCAAAGATACGATCGCCGAGTTGCTCCAGAAGGGCATCGCTGCGGGCAAGACCCCGCGGCCGAGAATTCCCAAGCCAGTCAGACTGCGTGGCGGCCCGATCACAACGGAGGAAATCGAAGCGGCCATCGCGTGGGGTCGCGACTAGGAGATGCTCCTCGTCGATACCAACGTCGTCGCTTATCTCCTGATTGACGGCGACCACACTCAAGCCGCGCAGCGACTGCGCGCTCTCGATCCAGATTGGCGCAGCGAGGCTTTCCTTCTCGTTGAATTCACCAATGTGCTCGCCTCATCCATCATGAGGAAGAGGATGACGCTTTCATTGGCCGAGGATTTTCTCGCGAAAACCGTCGACCTCTTCGAGGGGAAACTGGGAAGCGTTCCGCACGCCGCGGTGCTGGCGATTGCCGCCCGTCACCGGGTGAGCGCCTATGATGCGCGCTTCCTCGCTCTGGCCGATCAACTTGGGAGCCGTCTGGTAACCGAAAACGCCCGGCTGCGCGCCGCCGTGCCCGCGCTAACTCAATCCCTGGCCGAAGCGCTCGCCGCTATTTAGGCATGTGGTCTTGACCCCTCCGTAGAAATGAACCCGCGCAATTTCTTCGCCGAACTGAAGCGGCGCAACGTTTACAAGGTTGCGATCGCCTACGCAGTCATCGGGTGGCTGCTCATTCAGGTCGCGACGCAGGTCTTTCCGTTTTTCGAAGTTCCGAATTGGGCCGTGCGCCTGGTCGTCCTGCTGCTGATTCTCGGGCTTCCCGTGGCGTTGATCCTGGCCTGGGCCTTCGAGTTGACCCCGGATGGAATCAGGCGGACGGACGAGATCGAGCTCACGAAGTCAAAAGGTCGCGCCTGGCTTTATGTTGCGATCATCGCGGCGGCGCTCTCAGTCGGTTTGTTCTTTCTCGGGCGCTTTACTGCGCCGGGCAGGGAGACCGGGGCCGGTAGCGTTGCCTCGAAATCGGTTGCGGTCCTGCCCTTCGAAAATCTAAGTGACGACAAGAACAATGCCTATTTTGCGGATGGCATTCAGGATGAAATCCTGGCGCGATTATCGAAGATCGCGGATCTCAAAGTCATCTCGCGCACCTCGACGCAAAAATATAAGAGCGCACCGGACAATCTGCGCGAGATCGCACAGCAGCTGGGAGTTGCCAACATTCTCGAAGGCAGCGTGCAAAAAGCGGGCGATCAGGTGCGGATCACGGTGCAATTGATCAACGCCCTAAAGGACGAGCACCGTTGGGCTGACACCTACGACCGCAAGATGACTGACATCTTCGGCGTGGAAAGTGATGTCGCCCAGAAAATCGCCGGTTCGCTCGAAGCGAAACTCACGGGACGGGAGAAGAAGGAGATTGCTTTCGGGGGCACAACGAACCCGCAAGCTTACGATGCATTGCTGCACGCGCTGGCGCTGCAAAACAGTCAGACCATTGCGGCCATCGCCGTTGCGGAGAAGCAGATCGAGTTTAGCCGCCGCGCCGTCGAGTTGGACCCTGACTATAGTGACGCCTGGGCTTCGCTTGCGATCGCGCAGGCCAACCTGTCTCGTACTCCCTGGCAGAGCGAGGAGCTGGAGAAAAGCACGCGCGTTGCGGCCGAGAACGCGGTTCGGCTGGCTCCCGACTCGCCGAGGGCGCATCAGGCGATGGGTCTCTACTATCGCTATTGTCGAAAGGATAATCGCGCCGCTCTAACCGAACTGCAGATTGCGCTTGCCGGTGCGCCGAATGACGCCAGCATCCTGAGCAATCTCGGCGCCTTGCAACGCGCTCAGGGCAAAGTGGAGGAAGGTCTGCAAACGCTGAGAAAGGCGGCTGATCTGGATCCGCTGAACGTTCAAGCCTGGATCGGGCTGGCGGAGACCTACATCGGTTTGAGGAAATTCGACCAGGCCCGGTCGATGCTGGATCGCGCCCTGGCGATTGCGCCCGACGACATCGATCTCCTCGCCGCAAAAGCGTCGACCTATCAGGATCAGGGTAATCTCGATGCTTCCTGGAAAATCCTCAGCTCCCATTCTTTCCCGCCGTTTAATTCCTGGGCAGGGCTGGCCTATTCTGAGCAATACCTTTTGTGGCGCGACTATGGCGCGCTAATCGAGACCTTTAACGCCATGGACCTCTCTCATGCCAATTTGCCGCCGATGATAAGCGCCGGTCTGGACGTGATGCTGGCAAACCTATATTTCCTCAACCAGCAGCGGGACCTGGCCCTGCCGCACGCGGAGAAAGCGCAACGCGAGATGCAGGATTTGCGCGCGCAGAGGTTCTTTGAGCCTGAGATTTCCGGCGCCTACATCGAATGCGCGGCACGCTTTGGAAATCGCGACGAGATGGAACGCGAAATCGAGTTTCTCTTTGCGCAAACGCGAGACAACCAGTGGGTATTGCCGAGTTCCGAATCCTACGCCGCGGCAGGCTATGCTCTGCTGGGCGATTTGGATAAAGCGCTTCCGCTCCTGCACGACTCGCTCTCCAAGCCGGGCGGTACCACTACCGCCCGCTTGCGCCTTCATCCGGTCTGGGATGGGGTGCGCAACGATCCGCGTTTTCAAAGATTGTTGAACGAGAAGCCGTGAAAATCGCCAGCTTCTTCGCCGAGCTGAAGCGGCGCAATGTTTACAAAGTGGCAGTCGCTTACGCGGTCGTGGCGTGGCTGCTCATGCAAGTCGCGACGCAGATCTTTCCGTTCTTCGAGATTCCGAATTGGGCAATTCGATTGGTGGTCTTGCTGCTGGTCATTGGATTCCCAATCGCTCTCGTGATCGCGTGGGCCTTTGAGCTGACGCCCGAAGGGATCAAGCGTACCGAGAATGTTAACCCTAACGAATCAATCACACCCCGAACCGGACGGAAGCTCATTGGCATAACGGCGGCGCTGGCGGTCGTCGCAGCCGGCGTGTTCGCCTATCAACTTTTCCGGCCCAGACTGATGAGAGACTCGACGGCGGCGCCCGCCCAGTTACCGGTGGCGGCGCCCATGGCAATTCCCGAAAAGAGCATCGCGGTCCTGCCGTTCGAGAATTTGAGCGATAATAAGGACAACGCTTATTTCGCCGATGGCGTGCAGGACGAGATTCTGACTGACCTGGCCAAAGTCGCTGATCTGAAAGTTATCAGCCGAACGAGCGTAATGCAGTACCGCAACGCCGCCGCGCGCAACCTGCGGCAGATCGGGCAACAACTGGGTGTCTCCCATGTCCTGGAAGGGAGTGTGCAACGGGCGGCGAATAAGATTCGCGTCAACGCTCAGTTGATTGATGCACGCAACGACGCTCACCTATGGGCGCATACCTATGATCGCGACCTGGCTGATGTCTTTGCCATTCAAAGCGAAATCGCCGAGACGATCGCGGGACAGTTACAGGCACAATTGTCGCCGAGTGAAAAGGCGGCCATCGCGGAAGCGCCGACAAAAGATGTCGTGGCCAACGACCTCTACGTCCGGGCCCGTGCGCTGGACGATTTGGCGAACGATCCCGGGGCGAAGGAATATCTGCTCCAGGGCGTCAGTCTGCTCGAGGAAGCGGTGCGGCGCGATCCGAATTTCCTGCTCGCGTATTGTTTGATGTGCGAAACCCATCTCGACCTTTATTGGTACGGGTTCGATCACACGACCGCGCGGCGCGACCAGGCGCGGGCTGCTTTGCAAGAAGCCGAGCGCATCCAGCCGGACGCCGGTGAAGTGCACATGCACAAGGGTCTCTACGCCTACAACGGCTTTCGCGATTACGCGACGGCGCGGGCAGAATTTGAGCTCGCTCGTCGCACCCTGCCGAATGCATCGCGCCTCTATCTCCACCTCGGCGCGGTCGATCGTCGCCAGGGACGCTGGGATGATACCCTTAGGAATTTCGATCGCGCGGTCGAGCTGGATCCGCGGAATTTTGTGGTGGTGGAGGAAGCTGCCTTCACCAATGGGGGATTAGGCCGATATGTCGAGGCAACGAAGTTACTCCGGCAGGCACTCGCGATTTCGCCCAAGGATTATTTCGTTCGCATCACGCTCGCTCAGTTCCCATATTTTGAACACGCCGACCTCAAACCCTTGCGGGAACAGTTAGATGCCTTCCGCGAGGAAGGAGCGGAAGCCAGATCGAATGCGGCGGAGACATATGTCGCCTGCGCTTTGGCCGAGCGCGATCGCGCCGCGGCCGAGCAGGCTCTTACCTACGTTCCAGGGGAGGGGGTGATCAATGAGGTCGAGAACTTCCTCATCCCGCGGGACTGGTTTGTTGGTCTGGTGGCGCTGAGCTTCGGCGATAACAACCGCGCGCAAAGCGCCTTCATGGCCGCCCGCGCGATCGAGGCAAAAATTACCCAGGAACAACCGGATTACGCGCCGGCCTGGAGCATGCTCGGTCTGATCGATGCGGGGCTCGGTCGCAAAGCCGACGCCATGGCGGAGGGCAAACGCGCGTGTGAACTGCTGCCCCTTTCGAAGGATGCATGGGAAGGCCCCAGTTATGTCGTCAATCTCGCTATCATCTATTCCTGGTTAGGCGAAAAGGATCTCGCCCTCGAACAACTGGCCATTTCTGTCCAAAATCCAGGTGGCATTAGCTACGGCGAGCTCAAGCTCCAGCCTTTCTGGGACTCACTCCGCGGCGATCCGCGCTTCGAGAAGATCGTCGCCTCCACCGCGCCGAAGGCAGGCGCGAGAGAACCGCAGAAATGAACTTGAAGAGCTTTTTCGCCGAACTGAAACGGCGCAATGTTTACAAGGTTGCGGTCGCTTATGCAGTGATCGGTTGGCTCGTCATGCAAGTCGCTGCGACAATCGTCCCGGCGCTTCATCTTCCCGATGTCATTACAAGCGCGGTCGTGGTCATTACGTTACTCGGTTTCCCGGTTGCGCTCGTCATCGCATGGGCCTTCGAGATGACGCCGGAAGGGATGAAGCGAACAGAAGACGTTTCTCCTAACGAAGTCATTCCGCAATGGAGCCGGCGTAAATTTGCGGCCTTTGTCGCCGGCGTCGCGGTGCTCGCAGCGGCTTTGCTGGCCTACCAATTCGTCCGACCGAGGACAGCGGTCGCCCCGGCGGGAAGAGCGATTCCAAAGTCGATCCCAGAAAAATCCATCGCCGTTCTGCCCTTCGACAACCTGAGCCGGGATCCGGATAACGCCTTCTTTGCGGAAGGAGTGCAGGACGAGATCCTCACTCGCCTGGCCAAGGTCGCCGACTTGAAAGTGATCTCCCGCACCTCGACCCAGCATTTCAAGAGCTCGCCGGAGAATCTGCCCGAGATTGCCCAACAGCTCGGAGTTAGAAACATCCTCGAGGGTAGTGTGCAGAAAGCGGGCGACCAAGTGCGCGTCAATGTTCAGCTGATCAATGCGGCGAGCGATACTCATCTCTGGGCGGACATTTATGACCGCAAGCTGACGGATCTTTTCGCGGTGGAGAGTGACATCGCGAAAACGATCGCAGACACTCTTCAGGCGAAATTGACCGGTGAGGAGAAAATCCAGCTCGCGAAAAAGCCAACGGAAAATCAGGAAGCCTACGAATTGTATCTCAAGGGCCGCTTCTTCTGGAACAAGCGCACGGCGGACGATCTGCGACGGTCGATTGATTACTTCAATCAAGCGATCGAAAAAGATCCGAACTATGCCCAAGCCTACGCCGCTTTGGCGCAATCGTGGCTATTATTGCCAGGCTATAGCGGCGGCACCCCGATTGATTGTTTTCCCCAGGCCGAGACTGCGGCGAAGAAAGCTCTCTCGTTGGATGATAACTCTGCCGACGCCCACGCGGCCCTCGGGATGGTCAAGCAGCTTTTCAACTTCGATTCCCCAGGGGCGATCGCGGAATTCGAGCGAGCGATTGAGTTGGACTCGAATGATGCCACGGCTCACCACTGGTTCGCCAATCACTCCCTCTCCGCGACGGGTCAGACGGAACGGGAAGTGACGGAGATGAAACGAGCTTTGGAACTCGATCCCCTTTCTCTCATTATTAACTCTAACCTCGGTCAGGCTTACATATATGCGGGTCGTTTTAATGACGCGATTGCACAGTTGCGCAAGACGATCGAAATGGACGGTGGTTTTTATTTTGCCCACTACCTTCTGGGACAGGCATTGGTGTTGAACGGAGAGCTTCCAGAAGCCATGACTGAGTTTCGGAGAGCGATCGAATTGAACGACGATCCTTTCCCAAAAGCACTGCTCGGTCACCTCGCTGGCGACATGGGACGAAAGGACGAGGCCAGACAAATCCTCGAAGAACTTCTTAAGGTGAGGAAAGAACGCTACTTCGAGGCTTACGGGCTCGGGGTGGTCTATCTGGGATTAAACGATAAAAACAACGCACTTCGATGGCTGGAAGAAGGTTATCGCGATCGCGACGGTTTTAATATGGGCACCATTCGGGTAGACCAATTCCTCAATCCACTGCACGGCGATCCGCGTTTCGAAGCGCTGGCCGAGAAGATTATGCCCGCGCGCGAGTTCTTTAAGACTTCCCCAAAGCCGAGATGAATCTGGGGAATTTCTTTGCCGAACTGAAGCGACGCAACGTTTACAAGGTAGCGGTCGCTTATGCCGTGGTGGCATGGCTTCTGGTCCAGGCAGCGTCAATTATTCTCCCGACTTTCGAAGCGCCGGCTTGGACGATGAAGGTCCTCCTCATCGCGTTGGCCATTGGATTTCCGATTGCGGTCGTCCTGGCATGGGCATTTGAAATTACACCGGAGGGGATCAAGCGCGCGGAAGATGTCGCGCCTTACGAATCGATTACTCCACGAACAGGACGCAAGCTCGTTGGAATCACGGTGGTGTTGGCGGTGATTGCATCGGGCCTCTTCGCGTTCCAATTCCTGCGTCCGAAATCCTCGAACAAGGCTCTGCTTTCGACAGCCACTGCTCCTGCTGCCGCTGCCACGCCGTCGGCGATTGTGGGGAAATCGATCGCCGTGTTGCCTTTCGAGAACTTGAGCGAGGAAAAGGCCAACGCATATTTCGCGGACGGAATTCAGGAGGAAGTCCTGACGCGACTGGCGAAGATTGCGGACCTGAAAGTGATTTCGCGCACCTCGACGCAGCAGTATCAGAGCAAACCGGGCAATCTCTCCGCGATCGCGAAGCAGCTTGGAGTGGCGCACATTGTCGAAGGCAGTGTCCAAAAAGCAGGCGATCAGGTGCGCGTCAATGTCCAATTGATCAACGCACAAACCGACGCACATCTCTGGGCGGACACCTATGATCGCAAGTTGACGGACATCTTTGGCGTCGAAAGCGAGATTGCAAAATCCATTGCGGAGTCGTTGCAAGCGAAGCTGACTGGTGGCGAGGAGCAAGCGTTAGCAGTTAGGCCGACAACTAACCCCGAGGCTTACGAAGCGTATCTGCGCGGCCTGGCGGCGGAAGCACAACAACTGCACTCGGTCTACGCCATGCAAGAGGCGAGTGGTTTTTACGAACGAGCGGTCCAGCTCGACCCAGCTTTTGCGCTTGCGTGGAGCAGGCTTTCTCGTGCGGACCTCGCCCTGTATTCGTCGCCCAGCGATCCCACCGACAGCCGGCGCGATGCGGCGAAGCGAGCTTTGGAGATGGCGCAGAAGCTCCAGCCAAACTCCCCCGAAACGCTGCTGGCGCTGGCGTATTACCAGGCGGTGGTGCCGCGTGATAATGAGCTTGCCAAGGCCACCTATCGGCAGGTTGGCAAGATGTTGCCAGGCAACAGTGAGGTTCCCTTTGCCCTTGCCGGGATTGCTCAGCGGCAGGGCCATTGGGATGAAGCCACGGCTTACTTCGAGCAGGCCCTCCTCCTGGATCCGCGGAACACGGATTTGCTCGTCGAAGCGGCCTCCAATTTCGCCAATCTTCGGAAATTCGAGGACGCGCTGAAGTTGTTTGATCGAGCGCTCGACATCCTGCCCAGCGATCCGGATGTGATGGCATTTAAGGCCGGCATTTATCAGGCTGAGGGTAACCTGGAAGAAGCGGCAAAATTGTTGCGCGACGTGAACGCCGAGACTCCCTCGCTTGGGGTCTTTGCAACCAAGATCACTCAACTAACACTTGAACGAAATCTGAGCGAGGCCCTTCGGTTGCTGCAAGCGCGAGTCAAGGAATACCACTTTGGCTCTGACTTGGAAAAAGGTGCTTTTATCGGGGCTTTGGCTTTCACCCAACGACTGGCCGGGGACAGCGCGGGCGCAAAAATTACGGCGGAACAAGCGGGCAACATTCTGGAGCCGATCTGCAAAAATCAGCCAGCCAACGGCTTCGCGGGGGAACGGCTGTCCCAAGCCTATGCCGTGCTCGGCGACCGGAACTCGGCCCTGAAGGAAGCGGAGCGTATAAGCGCCCTTAGGCCGAGCGCCCAATCTGCGGCCTGGGGACCTCACTATGAAGAGAATTTGGCGCTGATTCGGATGATTATCGGCGAGAACAGTGGCGCAATTTCAACTCTCGTGCGGCTCTTGGAAGTGCCTTATGTAAGTTCGCTCTACGGCACGCCTGTTACACCCGCACTTTTAAGGCTCGATCCGATCTGGGATCCGTTGCGCGCGGATCCCGCGTTTCGAAAACTCTACGAGGAGAAACCGCATTGAATACGGGCAATTTCTTCGCCGAGTTGAAGCGGCGCAACGTTTACAAGGTCGCAGTTGCGTATCTGGTTGTGGCGTGGCTCCTGGTCCAGGCAGGTTCCATTCTCTTTCCGACCTTTGAAGCGCCCGCCTGGGTGATGAAGGTATTTGTCGCGATCGTCATGCTGGGATTTCCGATCGCTCTCGTCATCGCCTGGGCCTTTGAAATGACGCCGACGGGGATGAAGCGGACCGAGAACGTTTCGCCTAACGAGGTTATCCCGCAATGGAGTGCCCGGAAATTCGCCGCCCTCATTGTGTCCATCGCATTATTCGCCGGCGGTCTGTTCCTGTTCCAGATGTTGCGGAGCAAATCGATGGCCCCGGCGCGACTGGCCGCGTCGACCGTCCTGGAAAAATCGATCGCTGTGTTGCCCTTTCTGAACGAAAGCGGCGATCCGGGCGACGAGTATTTTTCGGATGGACTCTCGGAGGAATTGATCGCTGCTCTTGCCCAGATCGGTGACCTTAAGGTTATCGGCCGCAGTTCTTCGTTCCGTTTCAAGGGCAAGAATGAGGAGACCAGGACCATCGGCGAGAAGCTGGGCGTGAGCACGCTGCTCGAAGGGACGGTGCGTAAGCAAGCCGACCATGTGCGGATCGTGGCCGAACTGATCGATGCAGCCGATGGCCGCGAGTTGTGGTCGCGGACTTTTGATCGTGCGCTTAAGGACGTTTTCGCCGTGCAGCAAGAAATCGCCGCCGCCGTGGCGTCGTCATTAAAAGTAACCCTGCTTGGATCGGATGAACGATTATCCACCAAGCCAGCGACGAGCAACGCAGAAGCGCATAACGCTTATCTCCTGGGGCATTATTATTACCAGCGACACAATCTCGAAGACTATCGCAAGGCTGTGGGTTACTTCGACGAGGCGATCCGGCTGGATCCTGATTATGCCCTGGCCTATGCAGAGCGTTCCGAAGCGTGGACGCAGATCGGGGATCTCAGCGGTCAGGGCAAAACCGCCTGGCCGAAAGCGCGGGCGGATGCGGAGAAAGCGGTGGCAATCGCGCCGGCCCTGGCCGAGGCGCATGCCGCCCTTGGTTGGGTCCGCTTTTTCACAGAGTGGAAATTTGTCGAAGGCTTGAGCGAACTAAGGCGGGCCAAAGAACTCTCGCCCACAAATCCGACGGCGAACGATCTGTTGGCGCGAGTGATTGTTTACCTAGGGCGAATTGATGAGGCCGAGCGGCAGGCCAGAGAGGCGGTGGAACTCGACCCGCTTTCTGTTCCACCGCAAGACAACCTTGCGCGCGTTCTTTTCATCGCAGGAAAATTGGATGAAGCGGACGCGACGGCGCGTAAAGCGGCCGAGTTACAGCCCGCCGCTGCTTCCAGTCATCGCTGGCAGGTGCTAATCGCGGTTCAGCGCGGTGATGGCGAGACAGCGCTGCGGGAAGCTCAACTGGAGCCCGACCCTGGCTATCGGCGGTTCGAGCTCGCTCTCGCGCAAGTTGTGCGCGGAGATCGAGCGGCGGCCGACGCGGCTTTAGCTGATCTCATCGCCACCGGGCGAGACCAACTCGCTTATCAAATCGCTCAGGTCTACGCCGCGCGCGGCGAGAAAGAGAAGGCTTTCGAGTGGTTACAGATCGCCTTCGAAACTCACGACACCGGTACGCTGAGTCTTTTGATTGATCCGTTATTGCGCGAACTGCGTGCCGACCCCCGCTACAAGAACCTGCTCGCAAGACTCGGTTTGCCGGCAGCGTCATAAGCGAAAAACCATGTTCTTTGCCGAACTCGAACGCCGAATGGAATCAGAGCGCAGGATTGCCAAAGTGCCGTTGCGAGTTTTGTCGCCATCAGCCTCCGGTTTTGTCGGAAGGGTCCTGTTTTTCCTCGGCTTTGCCGCCGCGGTAAACCTGCTTCTCTGCAAAGCCGTCGCAGACTACAGCGCCGGTCGTCTCCTGCAGGGGCGGTGACAGCGGTGCCGCCGGCCGTCGTTAACGGCCTGGGAATTCTTTCCCAGGTCCGGCAGCGGTTGTAGGAGAGTGGCGAAGAAAAAGAGGAGGCGATGCGCGAGGATTTGGCTCTGTCGGATTCCGCCCTGCGCGTTTTGCTGGTCGAGAATTTGAAAAGTTCGGTGCCGAATCGGGATCAGATTACGGCCGCCTTACGGGCCGTGCTGCAGCAGATCGCTCTCACGCAAGCCGGTGGTGATCGAGAAATCCTGGAGAGCAACATGGCAGAGCTGGAAAAACTCTACGATCCGCAACTAGTCGAGCAGGCCCACGCCCTGGCGCAGCGGTATCGCTGCCCGATGCATCCCGATGTGATCGGGCAAAAGGGTGCCATCTGTCCACGCTGCGGGATGCCGCTCAGCAGTCAGGTGCGCCTTTCCGCCAGCTTGTTTAATCCCATGATCGCGACCCGGATCGTCAACGCCCGGGTGCAAACCGACGCGCCGCTCCGGGTGGGCGTTAAGGTCAATGCGCATCTTATCCTAACGAATAGAAGAGGTGGAGCGATTACGTTCGACCAGTTACGCGAGGTGCACACGCGCAGGATCCACCTGCTGATCATCGATGGCAGTCTTACGGACTATCATCACGAGCATCCGGTGCCCTCCAATGTTCCAGGCCGTTATGACTTCAGCTTCACTCCGCAGAAGCCGGGCGCCTATCGGGTTTGGGCCGATGTGCAGCCGGTCGAGACCGACATCCAGGAATTTGCCATGACTGTAATCCCGGCCGATACCCCGGCCGAACCGTTGCAGATCGAGCCGGATCGCCTAACGAACACGGTCAATGGCCTGACCTACTCGATTCAATTCGAAAAGCCAGTTAAGTCGGGCGAACCGGTGCGCGGCACCTTGCACATCGCCCGTGCCGATGGGAGCGGTTTTACGCAGCTCGAGCCGGTCATGGGAGCTTTCGCCCACATTGTTGGTTTTCGCGAGGACCGCACGAGCGCGCTCCACATTCACCCGGAAACGGCACGTCCGCTGACGGCGAGCGATCGGGGCGGACCGGATTTGTATTTTCGCTTTTACGCCGCGCGCCCAGGATTTTACCGGTTGTTTGTGCAGGTTCAGCGCGAGGGCGTAGCAGGAGTTTGTTCCCTTTGCCCTCAATGTGGCACTGGGAAAGATGCCCTCTGGCTGGGAAAAGAATAACTGCTCGAGAACGAGGCGGATGCGCTCGTGGGGTGCGAACGCTTGGCTTGGTCTTGGCGCGGAGACTGGTATGTCGTCGTCACAATGCCGGCTGATGCCGACCGCTGGGCGGTAGGCATCCGTACCGTGATCAAGAAGGCGACGTTTCGTTAGGCTTCGACAGTGCATTGCGGCGCCTTCGGTTGCGCGCTCCAGTCGATACGCACGTTATTCTTCGTCACCATGAAAATACGGTTGTTCGTTGTGTCCGGAATGTTGGGCTTGCTATGATGATGAATTTGCGCGCTGCGGAATCGAAACCGGCGCCGGCCGCGGAGAAGAAACCGGTCTTCAACGAATATCACGGCACCAAAGTCGAGGACGATTATCAGTGGCTCGAAAACGACGACGACGCGGCGGTGAAGGCGTGGTCGGACGCGGAGAACAAGCAAACACGCGCCTATCTCGACGGATTGTCGGGTCGGAGCGCGATCGAGAAGCAGCTCACAGCATGGTACGCGAAAACGTCGCCGAGTTATTCTTCGATCGTGGCCCGGCCGGGGAAGTTGTTCGCGATGAAGTTTCAACCGCCGAAGCAACAACCGATGCTCGTGACTCTGAGTTCCGCGAACGATTTGAAATCGGAAAAGGTGCTGGTCGATCCCAACCAGATCGACAGCCAAGGGCACGACTGCGATCGATTGGTTCGAGCCGTCGCTCGATGGCACGAAAGTGGCCGTCTCCCTCTCCAAGGGCGGGAGCGAAGATGGGACGTTGCATTTTTACGATGGCGCGAGCGGCAAAGAACTCGGCGACACGATTGCGCACGTGCAATATCCGACGGCCGGCGGGAGCGCGGCCTGGAACGCGGATGGGAGCGGCGTCTATTACACGCGCTTCCCGCGCAAGGGTGAGCGGCCGGAGGAAGACCTGAATTTTTATCAGCAGGTCTATTTCCACAAACTCGGCACGCCCGACAGCGAAGATACTTACTCGATCGGCAAGGACTTTCCGCGCATCGCCGAGATCAAACTGGAGTCGTCGCACGACGGCAAATTTATCCTCGCCACGGTCGCAAACGGGGACGGGGGCGATTTCGCTCATTATTTGTTAGGTCCGGACGGCGCGTGGAAGCAGATCACGCAATTCAGCGACCAGGTGAAGCTGGCCCGGCTCGGGCGCGATAACGCGCTTTACCTGCTCTCGCGCGCGGGCGCGCCGCGCGGCAAGATCTTGCGGTTGCCTCTCGAGACGCCGGAGTTGAGCAAGGCGGTCGAAATCGTGCCGGCGAGTGAAGCGGTCGTGCAGCAAATCGAGCCGGCGGCGGATGCGCTCTATGTCGTTGACTTGTTAGGCGGGCCATCCCAGGTGCGCCGGTTCGACCTTGACGGAAAGAACCCCGCCACGATTCCCATCCCGCCGATTTCCAATGTGCAGGAATTGGTTGCGCAGGACGATGGCTCACTCCTTTTCAGAGACCTGAGTTATACCGAGCCGCCGGCCTGGTTTGAAGTCGGAGCCGGGCAGACCAAACCGAAGAAGACCGCGCTCGTCAGTACTTCGCCGGTCTCGTTCTCCGACATCGAAGTGACGCGCGCGTTCGCCACCTCGAAGGATGGAACCAAGGTCCCGCTCAACATCATGCACCGCAAGGGAATGAAGTTAGATGGGAACAATCCGACGCTGCTCTATGGCTACGGCGGTTATGGCATCAGCATGTCGCCCACGTTCGATTTTACCCGGCGGCTCTGGTTCGACCGCGGCGGTGTCTATGTCGTGGCCAACATTCGCGGCGGGGGCGAGTTTGGCGAAGAATGGCACAAGGCCGGCAACCTGACGAACAAACAAAACGTCTTCGATGATTTCGCGGCCGCGGCCCAGTATCTCATCGAGAAGAAATACACGAACCCGAACAAGCTGGCTCTGATGGGCGGAAGCAACGGCGGTTTGCTCATGGGGGCTCTGCATCACGCAGCATCCGGACTTGATGCGCGCGGTCGTGTCCGCGGTCGGCATCTACGACATGCTGCGGGTGGAGCTGGCGCCCAATGGTGCCTTTAACGTGACGGAGTTCGGCACGGTCAAGAATGACGGACCAGTTCAAGGCGCTCTTCGCCTATTCGCCCTATCATCACGTCACCGATGGCACGAAGTATCCCGCGATTCTGATGATGACCGGCGCGAATGACGGCCGCGTCGCGCCCTACCACTCGCGCAAGATGACGGCTCGCCTTCAGGCAGCGAACAAGTCGGAGCATCCGATCCTGCTGCGCACGTCGACCAGCGCCGGCCACGGCATCGGCACGGCGTTGAGCGAACGGATCAAACAGCAGGCCGACATCTTTAGCTTCCTTTTCGCGCAGCTCGGGATGAAGCCGGCCAAATAGCCGCGGGCTCCAGTTTATTGTAGCGGCGGTCTATGACCGCCGAACGCTTCTTGAGACGAAAGGGGATCGGCACCTCCTGGATGGAGGTCCCCAGGATAAACGTCCGCGCCCGATCCAGATCATCCAGGTGAAATCAGGGAGGAGGAGGCACAACCGTCAGGGTCAGGTCGTTGCCGTCGCCGCCTTCGTAGTTCGCCAGGAACGTGTTGTTGCCTAAGGTGAAGATCGAGCCGTCAGCGAGGTTAGTGAAAGTGCCTGCAATGGGGGTCGCTGAGGTATTATCAATCACGGTGAAAACTGTGAAGAGCGTAAGTACACCTTGTCCAGCGTCGAGTAAGGAGAAGAGCGCGCCGTTTTCGATCGTTACGCCGTTGACGATTACTTCATCCGCAATGACGTAGAGACTGTTCAAGTCAGCCTTGTAGGTCGCATCGGATTTGAAGGTCAACGTGCTCTGGATGGTCAAAGGGTTGCCCGGTCTGCCTCCACGTCTCCCGGGCGCCAGAATTGCGCTGTTACCGCTCCCTGTTCCGACAGTGACAGCCCCGGCTATGGTGCCTCGGCCGCCGAGTATGCCAGCGTTGACCTGCACGGCGCCACTGCCTGTGCCTGAGCCACTCATGTTATTGACCACAAGGTTGCCGCTCTTAACGGTCGTGTTTCCCGTGTAGGTGTTCGCATGGGTTAGCGTCAGCGTCCCGGTCCCAATCTTGGTGACCGACCCCCCTATGCCGCCGCCAAGACCGCCATCCTGCATTGTTCCGGAAAAAGTGGTGCTCAAGTTGTTGCTGCCAACGGTCAGCTTCTTAGCTCCCAAAAACACAAACCCGTCGCCTTCAATGGAGCCGAAAGTGACCCCCAGACTCCCTGAGTAGAAGCTGATGTCGAGGTTACCATCAGCAAAGACTTCGACACGCGCTGTGCCGCCATTAACGAAGCTACTAACCATGATGGAACCGCCCTTTCCTCCGCCGGACCCGCCGTTTGCGATCAGCGTGCTCTCGTTGGCAAACGCCGTCGCAATAAAACTGGTCACGCCGCCGAGCGCGCCGTTGGCCGTGCCGCCGTTATTGATGAACGTGCCGTTCTCGGCCCCAGAGACATTGTCGAATTGCACTTCGCCACCGGACGCGCCGTTGGCCGAACCGCCGTTATTGATAAAGGTACTATTGCCCGCGTCTGAGTAGTCGGAGAATAGCACTGAGCCTCCAAACCCGTGGCTGACCGTGCCGCCGGTGCCAATGAAGGTATTCTGGTCTCCCGCGTTGGCGCCATTCATGAAATGTACCGATCCCCCGCCTGCCGCGCTCACAAAGGTCTGCGTGAGCCCTGAATGGTTAATGATTCCGATGCCGTTGATAGTGTTGCTTATATTTAAGGCAAACGCGGGACCGGCGGTGATCGTGAACGGGCTCGCACCTGAGTTGAACACGATCGTTCTAACTTCCGTTGCGGCCGAAAGGGAAACGGCGGACGTGTTGGAAACGCCGAAGGTCGCGGTGTCGGCCGGTCCGTTAGGCACGGTTGCAGGCGTCCAATTGGCCGCGGTATCCCAGTCGCCGTTGGTCGGGTTCAGGTTCCACGTCGCACTGCCGGCAAGTGCGTTGCTGGCCGCTGCAAGTAAAAACAGAATCGTGGCTGCGGCGAGCAGCGGACTCCAAACAATACGCCGGGCCATTGACCGGGCGAGCGAATCTTGGGCGAATGAAGTTGTGGTGGTTAGCCGAATCGATTGAAACATAGGGACTCCTCTTTCACCCTGGGGTGGTTTGCTCGTGACTGCAGGTCTGAAAGAGGGTGGAGGCCCCCAGGATAAAGCGTCCGTGCCAGATCCAGATCTATGTGACGTGCCGAGTCCACGCCTCCGTGTCTATGGGTGTCAAGATAATTCACCGCCGTTTCATCCAGTGCCGCCCTTGGGGTCGCTCCCGCTTTTTGGTGAATCCGTTGCATCCGCGTAATCCGTGGTAACCAAACCCTGCGAAATTGAGCGACCGTTCCGATCCCATCATTTGGAAAACGGCGTGCGCGTAACAATTCTGTTACGCCAGCGTTCTTGAGGGATCGGCTATCGGCTCGCAAAGGATCGGGTGATGAAATCAATCCAACTCTCCCATCCTCTGTCCCGCATTCTAAGCGAGACTCGCGAGGCCGGTCGTGTTCTCCTGCCTGTTCGGCTCCTTCGTTTGCGCGACCGGCGTTTCATTGGCGGGCGCGTTCCAGCCTAATCCAAATGCCGGAGCGGGGGACGTCATTGTTCGTGGCAAGCTCGGGGGCTGATCTTTGGTTTCGAGATCGACCCCAACGGTTCGGAAGGCCTTCTCTGCGAAGCGGTCGGAAATCCCGACGGCACGGTCTCGGCCAGAGTCGAGACTTTTAGCCAATCCACCGGCAGAATCCTCAGGGTCCTGGCCAGCTCGGAGTCGCAGGATGATTTCATCGCCTCGGCGTCGCCGGCTCAATCGGGCTGGTGCGAGCGCGAACAGGTCAAAGGCTTTTCAATATCAATCGCTCCTTTCGGGTCGATCGATCCGCTCGCCGGTAATAAGGTTAACGGCAGCTGGACGCCGCCGATCAGCTCCAAGACAGATCGTTAACCAGGTGAAGCCAGCCCTGGACGGCAGCCCGAACGTCGCGGTCTACGCACTGTCCGTGAGCACGAACGTCAATCCGGTCGTTTTTACTTCGAATCTCAGCGACAACACTTTTGGACAGGCCTTCGAGATTACTGACCTCAACTTCACGACGGAAGCGCCGCCCGTCATTGCCTTCGACCCTCCCAGAAATCAAGTCATCCTCGGGCACGATAAGCCTTCGCCCTTTATCGAGCCGCCTCTTGTCGGCTTTCTCGATCTGGCTACGGGCGCCTTCGAAGTCGAAACCGGTCTGGGTCTGGGTGTCATCAATGGCGTGGCGATGGACTCGGAAGATGGCATTCTTTGCACGGATACTTCTTTCGACTCCGCCGTACAGTTCTATGACTTGAGTGACTTCACTGGCAGTGGCATCAGCGTGCTCTTGCCGGGAGCCGATCCTCAGACCTCGACCGCGAGCGGAGGCGACATTGAGTTTGATCCGATCAACAAGTTGTTCCTCGTCGCGCAGCCATTTTCGGATGGAAAACTCGACAATGGCAGCAGCATCCAGGTTTACGATCTCGCTGGTAATCTGGTCGAGTCGATCGACGGCTTGAATTTTCAGGGTGGCTTCAACGTCTTTCCGATTCACATCACGCTCAATCCGAGCCGCCGGATGGGTTTCGTGAATGGCCCCGACCTAACGACGGCGATCCAGTCTTTCAGTTATTAGTTCCCGGCATTTCTGGGGAACGCGTGCGCCTCGCGCACGGGCGATGGCACCCCGCCATCGCGGACTTTCTTCTTTGGTTACTCGAAAAGGGGCACAGAAAAGTTCGTTTCGGCGAGGCGCCAAAACCAGCGTGCGAGGCGCACGCGCTCCCCAGATCTCGCGCTTTGCGCGCCCACGACGTTTTGGGAGCGCCTTTAGCAAGCAGGCAGTGTTCGGACATCTGGCAACACTACCTAGCGAGCAAAGACGAGACAATTTTGGCTCGACGTTCCGCTGCCTTCTTGCTCTTGTTCAAAAATGCAATTGACACCGGCTCTGCGCGAACTCGACTCGATAGTCGTTAACATTGAGTTAACTCTGTCCAGCATCGTCCAGGGAGTGGCGCTTACTTTCCTGGTTGAGAACACGCGCTCTGTCCTCTCAATTCACAACGCGGACACCTGGCTCTATGTATTAGTCGGGTTGTGTATCATCTTCATCTTTTGGTCTCGCTCGATCATGCACACAATCACGCTCATCCGCTGGCCATTGGAGTTCGGACACAACTTCCTCTACATTGCCTGCACGCTGGTCGAGTGCCTGCTCTTTACCTGCCTCGCCGATCCCAAAGCCTGGTTCGAGATAAGTACGCTCTACGCGATCGCGGTCTGGTATCTCTTCGTCTACGATACCCGCATGACGAGGCTGCGTGATGCCGATCGCCCGAGTAGAGCCAGTAGTGAGCTTTCTCGCCTAATAGAGTACGATCAACGTCTTAATATTCGCCTTCTCATGCCCGGGCTTGCGGTGTTTAGCTTTCTTGCCGTTTGTGCCATTCGCTTCTGGCCAGGCTTTTTCGTCGCTCGACACGGTCACATCGGCCTGATCGCGGGCCAGTTCGGCGCTTTGGCGATCTATCTTTGCTATGTGCTTCGTTTCTTCCGAAAGCTGGCGCCTACGATCGAAACGCGCCAAGAGGAGCGTTATTTGCTGGGTCAGGAGCAAAAGCCGCAAGCTTGACCAGCAAGGCGATTTCCGAGATTTCCGCTGTGGTCGATGCGAGACAGAATAGAGCCAAGTCCCCGGTCACGCACTCCTTCCCTATTTATGAGATGGATTCTAGTGTTCGGAGAAGCCGGACGAAGGCTCAGTTGTTGGCGACCGCACGAAGATCAGGAGCTTGTGTCCTAAGCTGGTCGCTCACCTTCTGGATTTGCGCTGCCTGTGCTTTGAGGGTTGCGGTGAACGTGGCAATTTCCTTCTGCTGCTGCGCGATCAGTCGCTTCCTGTTTCGCAACGGTATTTTTCAGGTCCTGCACGCCACGATGCTCCTTGAGGAATTCGTTGAGCAGCATCGCATTCACAGCTTCGTAGCGCACGGTGTAGGGCTTGCCTTCTTCGTCTCGCGCCACCAGATCGGGGTTGACCTTTTCCACTTGCTCGGCCACCAGACCGAACTGCGGGATGCCTTGTGGGTCCAAGTCCTTCTTGTAAAGGAAGGTCACCGGTTGCAGCGCGAGGATCGCTTCGCTCGCCTTATCCATCGGCTTGATTGCATCCTTGAATCGCTCCGAGGAAACGACCGTACCCAGTTGACCTTGCGGATTGATAATGACTCCGACACCGTTCGCAACCGTTACGCCGCTAATCCCGGCGATGAATGTAGCCTTCTGAGCCGGTTTGGTGCCGATACGGATCTTGTTGGATTCGCCAGCTATGCCCGCATTGCCAATATCAATATTGTTACTGCCGGTGGTGAGATTTGCCCCGGCGTTCAAACCCAAGGCCGTGTTCGCGCTGCCGGTTGTGTTGCTCGCGAGCGTGCTCGCACCGATGGCCGTGTTGTCGCTGGCGGTCGTGTTGCTTAAGAGCGCCTCATAACCGATGGCCGTGTTGAAGCTGCCGATTGTGTTGCTAAGGAGCGCTTGGAAACCGGTGGCCGTGTTGTCAAAGCCGGCTGTGACACTGAAAAGCGCATTGGTACCCTCGGCGGTGTTGAAGTTGGGATAGCCTCCGTCCGGTGGTGGGTCAAGCGCCAGCGCCGTGTGCGAAAGCGCAAGGCCCAACAGACCGAGAGCGAGCGCGACAACAGAAAAACCGCGGGGCCAGGCCACGCGGTCGAGCGAATGTGTCTTCGAGACGAGTAATTGTTCCTGAGTGCTGAATGGGATCTCTCATGGCAGCTTTCTTCTTTCTTAGGTGGTTTTGACCTACGGTTAGGAGGTCTGAAAGAGGGCGAAAGCCCCTAAGATTCAGCATTCCCGCCAGATCCAGATCCCGGCAGAATTTCACGCCTCCCAATGAGGCGAGTCAAGCAAATATCGGGACATAAACAGGCGCATCAAGACATAAGGCTGCCACGCCGCGAGAAATGACGCGTCTCGAGGAACCTGCCCCGCCAGTTGGCGACCCGGTCTTAATGGTCGCTCGCTGCCAACAACCGTCCCGATTGATCCGCACGCACAAGTGCACTCAGCTCTTGCAGTTGGGAAGCCTGGTCCTTCAGGGCCGCCTTGAGCGACTGCACTTCGTTCTTCACCTCGGCGATGGTCGCGGCTTGCTCCTCTACCTTTCGATGTTCTTTTAGAAACTCGTTGAGCAACATCGCGTTCACCGCTTCGTAGCGAACGGTGTAAGGCTTTCCTTGTTCGTCGCGAGCGACCAAGTCGGGATCGACCTTTGCCACCTGCTCGGCGACAAGGCCAAACTGCGGGATGCCGTCGGGATCGAGCGCGTGCTTGTAGCGGAACGTGACTGGCTTGAGCGAGAGGATTGCTTCGCTCGCGTCGTCCATCGGTTTGATCGCCTCTTTATAGCGCGCCGAGGAGGAGGTGGTTCCCATGTGACCCAAGCTGTCCACGATCACACTCACACCCCCAGGCACCACGGACCCGCTGATCCCGGCAATAAAGGTCTTGGTTTGTACTCCGAATTTGCCCACGCGCATGGTGTTGCTTTCGCCCGTTGCTCCGAGCGCGCCAATGTCGATGTTATTGCTCCCGGTCGTGAGGTAGAAACCGGCGTGAAAACCTAATGCAATGTTGTCGCTGCCGATGGTGTTATTAAAGAGGGCAAGGGTGCCCACGGCCGTGTTGTCTCCGCCGCTGGTGTTTTTTTGGAGCGCACTCTGGCCGACGGCCGTGTTGCTGCCGCCGGTTTCGTTGGAAGTAAGAGCACTTACCCCGTTCGCGGTGTTGCTGCCGCCGGTGGTGTTGAACAGGAGCGCACCGGAACCCGTAGCCGTGTTCCTGCTGCCGGTTGTGTTTAGTTGGAGTGTACCATCACCGACGGCCGTGTTCCCGTAGCCGCTCGTGTTGTAATAGAGCGTTCCACCACCGACGGCCGTGTTCCCCTCGCCGTACGTGTTGTTAAAGAGTGCCTGAGAGCCGATTGCAGTGTTGTCGAAGCCGGCCTTGTTGTTAAAGAGTGCGTGAAAACCGATTGCCGTGTTATCGGAGCCGGTGGTGAGACTGAAAAGGGCATCTTCGCCCTCCGCAGTGTTAAAGTTCGGATAGCCTCCATCTGGTGGCGGATCTACGGCGAGCGCGACAGGCGCGAGCGCGAAGGTGAGGCCGAGGGCCAGCAAGACAAAGCCGCGCCGCCAAGGTAGGCGGGCGAAGGGGTTCTCGACCGGAGCAGTTGCATTAATGAGTCGCCTGGGAGTTTTCATAGGATGTTTCCTTTCACCCGGGGCCGATTGCTGGGATTGCAGGTCTGAAAGAGAGGTGGAGGTCCCCAGGCTAAACGACCGCGCCAGATTCAGATCTATTCGATTCGGAGATTGCACACCTCTGAGTCCATTGGGGTCAAGACAAATTCTTTTGAACGCGAAAAGGCCGAACTCGGAGTACGCGACAAGCCGCCGCGCGGTGAAAACGCGACGGCGGATTGCGGATGTCCCAGACGCCGCTTGTCTACTGATTGTCCGCGACCGTTCGCGGTGAAGTCTTGTTCGCTACAAGCTGGTCTCTCACTTTTTGGATTTGCGCGGCTTGCGCTTTGACGGCTGCGATAAGGGCCTCAATGTCCCTCTCCTGCTGGGCGATGGTCATTGCCTGCTTCGCAGCGGCTGATTTTACCTCGGCGATCGTTGCCCATTGTTCCTCCACCTTGCGGTGCTCTTTGAGAAACTCATTGAGTAGCATCGAGTTGACCGCCTCGTAGCGGACGGTGTAGGGTTTACCCGCTTCGTCTCTCGCCACTAAGTCGGGGTCTACCTTTTCTACTTGCTCAGCCACTAGGCCAAATTGCGGGATGCCATCGGGGTCCAACTCCTTTTTATAGCGGAACGTGACCGGCTTCAGCGCGAGGATCGCTTCACTTGCCTTATCCATCGGTTTGATCGCATCCTTAAACCGCGCCGATGAAGTAATCGTCCCGAGGTGACCGACGCTGTCCGCCATCACAGTCACGCCTCCGGCCACAGTCGTCCCTCGAATGCCAGCAATATAGGTGTTCTTTTGCACTCCATATTTGCCGATGCGCACGGTGTTGGATTCACCTGCCGCCCCGATCGCCGCAATACAGACGTTGTTGCTTCCGCCGGTGAGACTTGTGCCCGCCGAAGCGCCCAAAGCCAGATTGTTGCTGCCGGTCGTCAGGTTGGAAAGCGCTTCATTTCCAAGAGCCGTGTTGCGGTTGCCAGTGGTGTTGTAGGCAAGTGCTGACGCACCGTTGGCCGTGTTGTAGGCGCCGGTTCTGTTGGTCGCAAGTGCGATGTAACCCTGCGCCGTATTGTTACTGCCGGAGGTGTTGTCGACCAGGGCGTTGACTCCCACGGCGGTGTTGTTGCTACCAGTGTCATTTTCAAAGAGCGCCGCCGATCCCGTCGCGGTATTATAGGTCCCGGAGGTGTTGGAGTAGAGGGCTTGTAAGCCAGTCGCAGTATTGTTAATTCCGGTGGTGTTGGCCGTGAGTGCCCACATCCCAGTCGCGGTGTTGGCACTTCCAGTCGTGTTGGCTGTCAGGGCCCAGACTCCCGTCGCGGCATTGGCACTCCCAGTCGTGTTGCTGCGGAGCGACTGATAGCCGGTGGCGGTATTGTTGTCGCCGCTGGTTTCACTCAGGAGCGCTTCAAAACCGAGAGCCGTATTCTGAATGCCGGACGCCGAAAGGTTGAGAAGCGCGTCCTGTCCCTCAGCCGTGTTACCGCTTGCATAGCCACCGTCCGGCGGCGGTGCAACCGCTCGCGCTGTGGACGAGAACGTTAAGGTAACGAGGACGATTGCGCCGAGGAGACTGATAGTTCTGATGATTCTATTTGTTGAATACATATGGTGGTTTCTTTCGTTGCTGGCCTTTTCACGACTGCATTAATCCGAATGCGAGTTTTCCATTACGACAGGACGTCGCCTCTGTGGAGGCGCACCGCCTGCACGTCCTGATTGTTGATGACCTTTCCGCTAATGGCGGTGAGCCCATAGCGGGCATCCCGGTCGCGATCTTTATATAGTCTAGGCACGCGTTCTCTAATATTTCCTCCAGAGAAGCCACCTCTTCGTCTTCTACATAATCGGTGATGGAGTAGGAGTGCGAGTTGGATCTAAAGCTGCCGTTGGAGCAGAATCGGGTGTCGGGGTTGGGTTTCACGGCGGAGGAAGATGCGCCTGAAGGAATTCAAGCCAATTTACTTGGGTGTGAGCAGACCAAGAATGTCCGCTTCCCGGTATGATAATAGAAGTATGTTCAATTCCGTTGCTATTAAGACTGTTGTCGTAATCAATCCTCTGATTATCAGGCATTTGATCGTTTTGATAGAACACGCTCATAACCGGGGATGACACGCCGTTCTTCATGTAAGTGGTAGGACTGGCTTTGATCTGTTTAGCATTAGTTGGAGCGTAGTTAAGACACTTCTGCGCGGGGGCACCTTTAGATACGATTAGGTCTGGCAAGTAAGTCGCTGGAGAAAACAAAATAGCTGCAAATACCTGGCCCTGGGCCTGGAGTATCGCTGAAAGGTTCGCTCCTCCGCTTCCACCCATGACAGCTATCCTGCCATCGCATTGAGGGTTGCTTCTTGCTGCGTTTATTGCCATTTGGATGTCATCCGTTTGCTGTGGATATCTTCCATTGCCTACTTGGTTGGCGATCTTGTTTGGCGGCGCAAGGTGATGGAACACATGAACAGAGGCGAAGCCGGCGTTCAATAGTGATTGAACAACATCAGGTGGGACACCATTCTCGACTACCCAGTGACCTGAAGAGATGCTAAGAACCCACGGTGCTTTGCTTTTGCCCGGGGGCATCTTTAGATCCCACGTTAATGGAGTTCCGTCGGTGGCTGTCGCATATGGGCTAGGAGTAGGCGTAGGCAGAGGCGTAGCTGAGGGGTGAGGGGTTGGAGTTGGCTGAGGAGTTGGCGTTGGACTCGGGGAGGGACAAAGTCTGGCCAGTTCGCTGCATGACATTAGCATTGCCATTGCTCCGATTAGAAGAAGCGTAAGTAGTTGTTTCACATGTATCCGATGGTTAAGGTGCGACGGTTAAGAGTGCTGACTAATGGCACCAGAAATAGTTGAGCGAAGAAGATGTGGGTAGGTGCGATTGTGAGTTCTCTATTACGGCAGGACGTCGCCTCTGTGGGACCGCACCGTCTGCACGTCCTGATTGTTGATCCTTCCGTCAAGGGTCACGTCAGCGCGGAAGTTCGCACTGTTGGCCTGCTGACCCTGGACCGCTCGGACGGCTGCGATGTCGCCGTTGACGACTCTGCCGTCGCCGGTGACGTCACCGACCAATAGACCCATGCTCGCTGAGGCGGAGGCGAGGGTGTTGCCCTGATCGTCATGCACGTTGTTCGCCGTCACGGTCACGGTCTCGCCATCACAGGTGGCGCCGTTGTAGGTCACGATCAGGTTGTGCGCGTCAATCGGATCAACGCTAATGCTACCAATGGTTCCACAACCGGAGGTGGCACTGTCCGCACCGGTCACGTTATTGTTGAAGGTGAAAACGACCGCATACCGGGTCAGACCGGTGCGGCATTCGATCCCGAGGTCGCCGGTCAGCGGCAGATCAATGTCGAAGTCGCCCTTGGCACCGTGGGTTTTTCGCGAAGCTGCGCTCACCAGCGTGAGTTCGCCGCCCCCGTCGCTTGTGTAGAGTTCCGCGCTCGCGAGCAGTGACCCACTCCGCCTGCGACGAGCACCTTGCCGTTGGGCAGCAACGTCGCCGTGTGAAAATAGCGTGCGGTGGCGAGGCTGCCGGTGGCCGTCCAGGTCCCGCTCGCCGGATCGTAGAGTTCCGCGCTCGCGAGAGCTGAAGTCAGACGTATCCGCCTGCGACGAGCACCTTGCCGTTGGGCAGCAACGTCGCCGTGTGAAGCTACGCGTGCGGTAGGCGAGGCTGCCGGTGGCCGTCCAAGTCCCGCTCGCCGGATCGTAGAGTTCCGCGCTCGCGAAGGCGTCGTAGAAACTGTCGTATCCGCCTGCGACGAGCACCTTGCCGTTGGGCAGCAACGTCGCCGTGTGAGAATCGCGTGCGGTGGCGAGGCTGCCGGTGGCGCTCCAGGTCCCGCTCGCCGGATCGTAGAGTTCCGCGCTCGCGATGAGCGTTGCCGTTGAAACCACCTGCGACGAGCACCTTGCCGTTGGGCAGCAACGTCGCCGTGTGACCAGTAGCGTGCGGTGACGAGGCTGCCGGTGGCCGTCCAGGTCCCGCTCGCCGGATCGTAGAGTTCCGCGCTCGCGATGAGCGCCGTAGAAATAGTCGGTACCGCCTGCGACGAGCACCTTGCCGTTGGGCAGCAACGTCGCCGTGTGACGATAGCGTGCGGTGGCGAGGCTGCCGGTGGCCGTCCAGGTCCCGCTCGCCGGATCGTAGAGTTCCGCGCTCGCGAGAAGGCCGCTGCCAGTCTACCGCCTGCGACGAGCACCTTGCCGTTGGGCAGCAACGTCGCCGTGTGATCAATCGCGTGCGGTGGTGAGGCTGCCGGTGGCCGTCCAGGTTCCGCTCGCCGGATCGTAGAGTTCCGCGCTCGCGATGGAGTCGCAGCAGACAGCAATACCGCCTGCGACGAGCACCTTGCCGTTGGGCAGCAACGTCGCCGTGTGACCAGCTCGCGTGCGGTGGTGAGGCTGCCGGTGGCCGTCCAAGTCCCACTCTGACCCGCGCACGGTTGCACGAGTAATAGCCCGGCAGTGAGAAAAAGCAGCGGGAACGCGATCCGCCGCGCAAGAATCGAGCAAGCCGGTCGAAGACCAGCGATCAGAGCGGGAAGCGGGTTCCAATGGCTTTGTTATCGTTAGGCCGAGTGACCTGCGAAGTTCTGCGGGATGAAGTTGTCTTTGTGAGCTGAATCGAACGATGCATAAGGATTTCCTTTCACCTGGGGATTTGCCTGCGACTGCAGGTCTGAAAGAGGAGAAGAAGCCCCCAGGCTAAACGTCCGCGCCAGATCCAGATCTCGTGTTCAACATTGTTCTACGGGAAGCGCGAAGCGAAGTTTCGAAGAAATTTGAAAATTCTTTGTCCGGCACGCGGTCGAACTTGCTCTGGTCCGCGAATTTCATCGACCTGCTATGCCCACGGCGAGAATCTGGAAAGCCAGAAAGCCGGGAGGAATGATGAAAGCAGAAACGCAGGAAGCTGATTCTCGATTCTTTTGGAAAGCCTGGTTCCAAGATTGGCGATCAGAGCGCGGATCGGGTTCCGCTTGTGACGGTTGTTATCGTTAGGCCATGTGTGACCGGAGGTCTGAAAGAGGGTGGAGGTCCCCAGGTTAAACGTCCGCTCCAGATCTATTGGACTTGCGAAATTTGGGTTATTGCATCAATCCGATTGTGATGTACTCTATTGTGACAGAACTTCGCCTCTGTGGGACCGCACCGTCTGCACGTCCTGATTGTTAATTCTTCCGTCAAGGGTCACATCGTTGCGGAAGTTCGAGCTGTTAGTCTGCTGACCCTGGACCGCTTGAACGGCTGCAATGTCACCGTTCACGACCCTCCCGTCGCCGGTAACGTCACCGACCAATAAGCCCATGCTCGCCGAGGTCGAGGCGAGGGTGTTGCCCAGGATGTCGTGCGCGTTCGTCACAGTGACGGTGACGACCTGACCGTTGCACGTGGCCCCGTTGAAGCTCACGAGCAGGTTCTGCGAATTGGCGGGATCGAGTGCGATGCTGCTCACGGTTCCACAGGTGCTGGTGGCGCTATCCGCGCCGGCCATGTCGCTATTGAACGTGAACACGGTCGTATATCTGGTCAGACCGCTGCGGCATTCGATGCCGAGGTCGCCGGTCAGCGGCAGATCAATGTCGAAGTCGCCCTTCGTGCCGTGGGTTTTTCGTGACGCTGCGCTTACCAGACCGAGGTCGCCGTTTACATCGGCGCGAATCAGAAAGTTGCCAGGAAATCCAAAACTCTCGACCGTCGCCACTGATTCCTTGTTATCATTCAAGTTTTCGATGTTGCCTGTACCGGCCGGACCATCCGCGGCATAGCTACGGTCACTGATGGGATTTGTTTGGTCGAAGGCGGCCGGGAACTGATCGCCATTTGTGTTTTGGATGAGAAAGCCGACAAAGAAGTTCGGCGTGGTGATAGTTGTCGGCGTAATCAACTTGGGTAGAAACGTGTTGGTGCCTTGCATGGCAACCACCCCCGAGGAGGTCGTCAACAGAACGGCGTCTGTTGGGTCGCCGTCTCCATTGGGATCGCTCCAGAGCGCCACCGTGTAGGGCAGGCCATTAAGACTGGGATCGGGGAAGACAGGTGATCCCCAGGCAATTGAGACAGAGTTGATGGTCTCACTGCCGGGGATGACAGCGAACTCGTTCAATACGATTAAGTCGCCGCCTTTGAACCCCACACCTAAATTATTTTCCGCTGTTCCGTCATCGATCATGTAGGTCGAATCAGGCGCCAGGACGTGAAACGGAATTTTGGAGTGCTGTATGTTGCCCGCGCCGTACACTTGGGACGCTGTGCGCGGGTTCGCGAACGCGGACATGGCGAGTGTCCCCACCAGTGCGAGGGCGAGAAGAAGAAAACCAGATCGCCAAGGCGAGCGGGTAATTGACGTTCTGACAATTGGAGTTGTGCTTGTTAGTTTGACGGGATTTTTCATGGACGTTTCCTTTCGCCTGGTGGTTTTCTGCGACTGGAGGTCTGAAAGAGGGGAGGAGGCCCCCAGGATAAAGCGTCCGCGCCAGATCCAGATCTATCTGTTCAAGATTGTTCTACGGGGAAAGCGAAACGAAGTTTCGAAGAATTTGGACATTCTTTGCCCGGCACGCGATCGAACCTGCTCTAGTCCGCGAATTTCATCGACCGGCAATGCCCACGGTGAGAATCTAAAAGCCAGGAAGCTGAGAGGAATGAGGAAAGCAGGAACGCAGGAAGGTGAAGGTCTGTTTCCTTTCGTCCGGGACAAAATGGGATGCGGCCGACAAGACCTCCGTTAAATACCGGCAGAACGGATCTATTTCTTCGAGTTCAGCTTTGGCTTCGTCAAACGTGCCTGGCTCGATGTAGCCGCAAGCAGATCGCAAATGTTGTTGATCAGCCTTTGCGAGAGGCATTGCGCGTCACTCGCGACGATCCGCGGCGCTCCTTCGCTCAGCTCAAAGGCGATTGCTGACCTTCTGAATTTGCGATGGGAGCGCCGTGATCTGCTGGCCGCCAATCAGGAGCAAGATAGTAACTGCCAGGCACAAGCAGAGTTCGTGAATTTTGTGGCTCATGTTCTTGTGCGAGTAAGTGTGTCCTGCCCTGATTACGGCCCCGGGACGGAATTGGTCCCGGGATCAATTCCTGTCTGTATCATTCCCCCGGCCCGAAGGAGACTCCGCCTGAGAGGGAGAACGAGCCGATGCCATTGCTTGGCCCGTTGAAGAGCGCCGATCCCGCCACAACGCCGTTTCCCGTTACCCCAGCGAAGCGACCGGTCCCTCCTGCGATCGTGTAGTTGCCCGTGAACGTGATCCCGCCAGGCACGTCGGTTGCCTGAAAGGTCATCGCCAGGATGAGCGTGTCTAGGCGGACTCCATCCGAGTCTGAAGTCAGCGTGTAGGTTGCGGTCGCACTGCGGTCGATCAGATTGAGCATCTGGTCAGTCGAAACCGCGGTGGTCGGGCCCATGTAGCTTGCTCGACCCTCGCCGTTGACCGTGAAGTGCAGAAACGAGAACTCCACGACGCTTTTGAATTCAGTGATGAATCGCGCCTGGAACGGATATGAGGGGCCAGCGTGAACTGGCTGAGGGGCGAACGCGAACAGGGTAACTGCCGCGAGCAGAAGCGCGAGCGACGGGAAATGTCGGCGGCGCGCGGATTTGAGGGGGGTTTTTGTTTTCATTTTGTTGGTCCTTTCGTTTTGTTTTTGCGTTGTTGAGTGGCGGCTATTGACGCAGCCACTTTTGTTTTGTTTGTCCGGATTGTCCGGATGTGTGTTACCTACTTCCCAAAGAAAGAGGCGGGAGAAATCGAGAAAATAGGACGGTAAGAAAGGGTTCTTATTCTCAGTCGCGGGAGGAAGGGCTCCGCGGAAAGTAACTTCGCGTCGCCTGTCCTTGGTTGCCCAACTAATAGGGCTCAATCTGAGTGAGAACGAGACGGAGGCGGAAATTGAAATCGGCCGTAAGGAGGCGACGGCTGCGGCGCGGTTGCAACAAAGGGGAGAATCCAGAAGCACTTGGCGGGCGTCAGTTCCAAGGGGGAATCTTTCTCTACTGGGGGAAAACATCTTTATCCTCACCTATCTTCTACGGAGAATGAAGGGTGAAGTTCTCGGGTATATTTCTTTGATCCAACTTACAGCACGAATCGAGGCGGCGTGTTGGGGTCAACCTCCCAGGTAGAGCCCGGCCTGCTTTCAACCGCGCACCCTGGCAATAATGAATCGGCCGATCAGTATCAGATGCCTAACGAGGTTCCGTACGCTCAAAATCGCGCAACACAATATCGGAGCCTCGAAGTTTCGAAGAGATTTGAAAATCCTTGCACCCCCCAACGGTCGAATTTATCGACCGGCAATGTCCACGGCGAGAATCCGGGAGCCAGGAAGCTGGAGGAATGAGGAAAGCAGGAAGGTGAGAATTTGGAAACCAGAAAGCCAGGAGGAATGAGGAAGCGAAAGGTTAGGAGGCTGTTGAAATAGTCCACAGATTGGAAAGCCTGGCCGTCGCTTCGCGTCCGTTGCGGCGCAGATTTCCACGGAGAGGCCCATCCGTAAGTCTCCCTGAAATCTGTGTCCATCTGTGCAATCTGTGGACGAATCGCCGCTTCGGAGCTTTTCAACAAATTGCTAGGGGGCCGATCTCTGGATTCCTCGCAACGGATTCGTCACGACGAGCGCGATTCCACCCAGGACAGCGAGGGAAGCACATAGGAAGCGAAGGGTGAGGGGCTCGCCTAATAAGAGAATCCCGCCGGTAGCCGCAAGAACCGGCACACTTAGTTGAACGGTTGCGGCGCTGGTGGCTTTTAGGCCCGCTAACGCGGTGTACCAAATTACATAGCCGACACCGGAAGCGATCGCTCCGGAGAGCACGGCGTAACCGATGCCGGCGCGGTCGAGATGTATTGATCGAAACAGGATGATGCTGACCATGGAAGCCAATGGGACGGCGCGCAGGAAGTTGCCCGTGGTTGCGCCGGCCGGATCGCCCGTGGCTTTCCCGCGCAGCGAATAAATGCCCCAGGCCAGACCCGCTCCCAACATTAGAATCGAACCACTCAACGGCGGAGCCGAAAGACCGGGGATCAACAGCACGACAAGTCCGGTCAAGGCCAGGGCAAGACCAACAAGTTGTCGCGCGTGCAGGCGTTCACCTTTGCGCAAGCCCCAGAGAATCATCGTGGCCTGGACAGCGCCAAACAGGAGCAATGCGCCGGTTCCAGTGGAGAGACTGTTGTAGGCAAAGGAAAAGGCGGCGGCGTAGACGAAGAGCGCCAACGCCGATGGCCAGTCTCCAGCGACCTTCCATGTCGCGTTGCGCACTTTCATGATGAACCAAAGCGCAGTGGCACCAGAGAAGATGCGAATGAAGGTAAAGCTGGCGGCGTCGATGCTGGTATGCTTCAACGCCAGCCGGCAAAGCAATGAGTTACCCGCGAACGCAATCATCGCGCAGAGCGTGAGGATGAAAAGTCGTGTTGGTTTCACAGCATTTTATCGCGCGAGGTGAAATGCACGCCGCGCGAGGAACTCATAGCCGGATTTTCCCGATAACTGAAGCCAGACTTCCGGATTATGGAGAAACTGCAAGAAAGAAGCCGATTCGGCTGCGAGACTGTTGAAATAGTCCACAGATTGCACAGACGAACACAGATTTTAGGGAACCTTGTTGATGGGTCTCTCTGTGGAAATTTTCGAGGTCTCTTGACGAATTCGTAATGATGCAAATTCAACCCTGATGAAATGTCTTGACGAGATGAAAGCGGTGCCCCCTAATCTCCGCGTCGAATAGGTGTGCAATCTGGCGTGGAAGCTGTCCTGGGGCGGTCGTTTCCATTTCCAAAAAGTGTGATCGCACGCAGGCCCCAGATAATGGAGATTCCAATGAAAAAAACGGCAGGCACCAGGTCAGTTCCTTATCTGCAGACGGTGGCAGCGCTCTTTAGCTGCTTCCTGGCGCTTGCCGCAATGGGCCCGGTTGCTGAAGCGGCGACGATCACGGTTACGGGCACGGGAGACACGATCGCGGTAGATGGTTCGGTCACTTTGCGGGAAGCGATCACATCGGCCAATAACAACGCGGACGTCAATGCCGACGTGGTGGCGGTGGGCGTATACGGGACTGATACGATCAAGTTCAACATAGCGGGCACGGGAGTTCGCACGATTGCACCCTTGGCCGCTCTGCCGACTATCACCGATCCGGTCATTATCGATGGCTATACGCAACCGGGAAGCGCGGCGAATACGCAGACTGACGGCGACGACGCGGTGCTGTTGATCGAGCTCAATGGAGCCAATGCCGGCGACGCGAATGGCTTTACGATCACGGCCGGTAGTAGCACCCTGCGCGGCCTCGTGATCAACCGGTTCACAGGCCTCACTTCCAGCGCGGGGAACGGGATTGCGTTGACCGGCGGTGGCGGCAATGTGATCGAGGGTAATTTCCTAGGCACAGACGCCTCCGGCACGAGCGGCCTCGGCAATGAGGACGATGCCGTCAATATCGAGTCCGGCTCAGACAACAACGTTATCGGCGGAACTGACCCGGGCGCGCGCAACGTGATCTCTGCCAATGGCAACGTCGCTTTGTTTGTCGCGACAAGTGGCAACATGATCCAAGGCAACTTCATCGGCCCGCAACGCGATGGGCACAGTCCCCTGGGCAACCTTCAGGGAGTTGGCTTTGTAGCTGTCGGCAATGCAAATAACAACCTTGTCGGCGGCACCGTGCCGGGCGCCGGGAATATCATCGCCTTCAATGACGTTCGCGGCGTGGTGGGTGAAGTCGCCGCCGGGACTGGTAACGCCATCCTGGGTAACTCAATTTTCGGCAACGGAGCACTGGGGATCGATTGGATCCCAGAGGGACCTACTTTGAATGATCCCGGCGATAGCGACGATGGGTTTAATAAGTTGCAGAATTTTCCTGTCATCAGCACGGTTCAGGTCAATTTTCCTTCCGTCACGCTGACGGGTTCACTCAACAGCACGCCGAACACGGTTTTCCGGCTCGAGTTCTTTGGTAACACTGGCGCGAATTCAAGCGGCTTTGGCGAGGGCGAATTTTTCCTCGGCTCAACCGATGTGACGACCGATGCGAGCGGCGATGCTTCCTACGAAGTCACACTTGACGCCCCAGGCACGCCCGCAACAATCGCATTCACAGCTACCGCGACAGATCCGGCGGGTAACACCTCCGAGTTCTCGGCGGCGTTCAGGACCAAGCTGCTCAATATTTCCACGCGCATGCAGGTCCTGACGGGTGACAGCGTGCCGATCGGCGGATTTATCGTCACGGGGCTTAGCCCCAAGAAGGTCATCGTGCGCGCCATTGGTCCGTCGCTCGCCGCTTTTGGAGTGGCAGGCGCCCTCGCCGATCCCACTCTGGAACTGCACGCGGCCGACGGCTCCGTGGTGAACAGCAACGACAACTGGAAAGACACGCAAGAGCCGGAGATCGAAGCGACGGGACTTATGCCAACAAATGACTTCGAATCCGCCATCGTGGAGTCGCTGGATCCCGGCGCCTACACCGCAGTTCTGCAGGGAAAGGACGGCACTACTGGCGTTGGTTTGGTGGAAGCCTACGACCTGGATCAGCCGGCTGATTCGCAACTGGCCAATATCAGCACCCGCGGTTTTGTCGACGCTGGTGATAACGTGATGATCGGAGGCTTTATCGTTGGCCCGAGTCAGCTTGGGAACCGGCACGATCGTCAGCACCGTAGTCGTGCGGGCGATTGGTCCGTCGTTAGGTGACTTCGGTGTGGCGGATCCCCTGCAAGATCCGACCCTGGAACTACACGATGAGGATGGGACGATGATTGCCTTCAACGATGACTGGAAGGATTCGCAGCAGGCAGAGATCGAAGCCGCGCAGCTCGCGCCGAGCGATGACCGCGAATCGGCTATCCTACAACTCGTCCTTTCCGGTGCCTACACCGCGATTGTGCGTGGGGCGGGAGACACAACCGGCGTGGCGCTGGTGGAGGTCTATTTCGTGCAATAAATCCGTGCGGTTCGTCGCGAAAGGGCGACGAGTTAGGGGGCGGCGTCGGAGTCAGACGAAAATATCAAAATTTAGACTCGCTCTTGAGCGCCCGTGGGCGCAGTCTGCGAGTTGAATAGCAGGCACCGAGAAAGGGGCACACTTATGAGCATCAAGACGAAGACCCTCAACGTCCACGCCGATTCTCCTGACCTCCGGGATCGGATTTACAATCCCACCCTGCGGTCGTTGGGGAAAATCTACAATGCACAGCCCTTCGCTGACGAGGCATGGGTATCGCGGATCAAGGATCAGGGCCAGACCTCGGCCTGCACCGGCTTCGCCCTTTCGAGCCTGGTCGAAGCGCTGGTTTCCAAAGCCTCGAGCGCCGGCGAAAAGCGCGATGGAAAACTCGATCCCATCTCGCCGTTCATGCTTTATTTCTTTGCACGCAAGTACGACGAGATTCCGGGCGAGGCGGTCGATGAGGGGTCCACGGCTCGCGGCGGAATGAAGGCCTGGCACAAGCATGGCGCCTGCAAGCTCCGACTCTGGCGTCGCATCGATACCACGATCACACGCGACGGCACCGCCTGGATCGCAGACGCGTTCAAAACCCCGCTCGGCGCCTACTACCGGGTCGATCATACTTCGATCCCCGACCTGCACGCCGCGCTCAATGAAACCGGCGTTGTCTATGTCACCGCCCAGGTCCACTCCGGCTGGGACGCTGTAACTAAGGACGGCTTCATCCGCTTCGACGAAAATTCCAAGCCCGAGGGCGGGCACGCGTTTCTGCTCGTCGGTTACGATGAGAACGGCTTTTGGATTCAGAACTCGTGGAGTAGCGATTGGGGGAACCGCGGGTTCGCGCGCATGACGTATGGCGACTGGCGGACGAACGGGATGGATGCCTGGGTCGGACAGGTGGGCGTGCACATCAGCCACTATGCGGTAGACCTTAAGTCAGGTCTGAATTTTAGGCGTGTTAGTGGCAAAGCCGAGACGACGGCGGGGGACCAGAGTCTCTTGCTTTCTTCCAACGCCAATCTCAGCGCGCAGCAGATCAACCCCTACATCATTGATCTGGAAAACGACGGCACGCTTTCGGATGACGGTCAGTTCGCGACGGAACCAGAGGATTTGCATGACCTGCTCTCGTTCTATCTGCCAAAGGCGGTCGGGCAGTGGCGACTGGCGGATAACCAGCCCATCGATATAGCTATCTATGCTCATGGAGGCCTCGTGCCCGAGCAATCGGCCGCCCAAACGGCCAGGACCTGGGTGCCGGCGCTATTCGCGCGCAAGATTTTTCCGGTTTTCCTCATGTGGGAAACGGGTTGGGCCGATATTCTGAAAGATATCGCCAAAGATGCCCTGGCACGGGTCCAGGGCGTGGCGGGCGCGGCATTTTGGGACAAGGCCACGGATTGGTGGGATGAGCGGATAGAGAATCTCGTCTCGGCGCTCGGGACTCTGGAATGGGATGAGATGAAGGAGAATGCTCAAGCCGCCTCCAAAAATCCAAAGGGCGGTCTGCAAATCCTCTACCAGGAACTCCTCAAGCCCGAACACGCCGCCCTTCGAAAAAGACTGCGCTTTCATCTCATTGGCCACAGCGCGGGCGCGATCTTGCACGCTCATCTAGGCGCAGCCCTTGCCAGGGTCGGCTTCGACGTGGATGGCGCCTACCTCCTCGCGCCGGCTTGTCGTGTTGATCTATTCGAGTCGAAACTGCTGCCGCTTTATCGCAGCGGGAAGATCAAGGCCTACACGCAATTCCACCTAACGGATAACGTTGAGCGCCAGGATACGTGCATCAACATCTATCGCCGCTCGCTGCTCTATCTGGTTTCCAATGCTTTCGAGCACAAACGAGGTACACCGATTCTTGGGATGGAAGCATTCTTCGCAAAGCTTCCTGAACTCACCAATCAACGTCCCGAACGTGCGGCGGTTTGGGATACGATCGCCGCGCCCACGACGTCCAGTGATCTCACGATGCGCAGCAGTTCTACCAGTCACGGCGGCTTTGACGACGATGAAGACACCCGCGTCGCCGTGATCGAGCGCATAGTGCGTCGACAGAGCGCCGCGTCTGCATCCAACACGGCATCAAGAGCAATGTTGCGCAGACAGTCGGTGAAAAAGGGAAAATGATAGGTCGCTGGACAAGTAGTGAGTTGTCATTTCTGACGAACCCTACTGTCGAGTTCCGCGTGGCGCGGACACGTCACAAGGTGATCGTTAACCATGCCGGTCGCCTGCATCAGAGCATAGCAGATCGTTGAGCCAACGAACTTGAATCCGCGCCCCAGCAGATCGCGGCTCATGGCGTCGGATACTGCCGTCCGAGCGGGTACCTGCGACAGGCTCCGCCAGCGATTCTGTTTCGGTTGGCCGCCGACGAAGCTCCAAAGATAAGCGTCGAGCGTCGTTTCTTGTTGGAGCCTGAGGAGAGCTTTGGCGTTCTCAATGGTGGCGGCGATCTTAAGCCGGTTGCGCACGATGCCGGAGTCAGCGAGCAACCGCTTTACATCGCGCGCTCTGTAGCGAGCGATCTTGTCCGCGCGGAAACCATCGAAGGCGTTCCGATAGTTCTCCCGCTTTTTCAGAATGGTGATCCAGCTCAGCCCCGCCTGGGCGCCTTCGAGGATGAGGAATTCGAAAAGCCTGTGATCATCGTGCACGGGGACGCCCCATTCTTCATCGTGATAGGCGATCGCAGGTTCAGTCGTAGCCCAGGGACAGCGCGGCATTTCCCCGAACATGAGCGAATACAGGCTCTGCTGAAAAGCAAATTTGAGCCGCGCAATTCCGCGACAGCATGCTTGGCCTAACGATCGCTGGTTTGGTTGTAGCCGGGGGCGTTGAACCCGGCCCCGGCGATGAAACGTGGTTATGCGCCCGACCAGCCGGGGTCAACGCCCCCGGCTACAGCTGCTCGATTTTGTAGCCGCGCTTCTCCAGGATTGCGATCACGCTGCCGGGGCCGGAAAAGTGACCGGCTCCCGCCACGATGGCCGTGGGTTTGCCCGTTTTCATTTCCGCCTCGATGCGATCGACCCACCTTCGATTGCGACGATCGAGCAGCCGCTGTGCAATTCCAGGGTTCGCCTGTCGCAGGCGCGCGTTGGTGGTGGTGAGCGCCCCGACATCGCCGCGCATCCAGGCGGCGCGCGTCTTGGCAAAAAGATCCGCGACTGTTTTGTCGCGGGCGAGAGTATAGACGAGCAGATTCTCGCTATCGCCCTCGAGCATTTCGCGCCAGAACGCAATGTGCTCGTCAATCGTTTCCAGGCCGGCGACCTCTTTGCCGGAGCGTCGGGCTTGCGAAATAATGCGCATCTCCATGCTGAGCGAACTGCTCGGGCCGAGCGGGCCCTGCTGAGCCAAAAGCCGGAGCGCGATCGCCCACGGCCGGTAATGCCTTACCTGATCGAACTTCAGGCCGAATCGCCAAAGGTTTTTCTGCAACAGCGCGAACGTGGCCGGACGGAGTTCGCTCTCAGCATCCTGGCCGGAGGGATAACAAGCGGCTTCCTGAAATCGTCGCATCAGCGTGTCGCGCCGTCTCGGGTCGTACTCGAAAAGGAGACGCTGCGCCTGGGCAAAGGCGACTTGGTAGGCGTCTGGCAGTGGATAATCATTTTTCGTCAGGCTATGGAACGAGCCGACGAGATAGAACGGCGCTGGGGCGCTCGTGACGCGCCAGACGAAATGCTTCTCCGGCGGCGAGGGCGCGCTAAAAGTGGAGGCGGCGAGAGCCAGCGTCGTTAGGCCGACGATGGGCGCGACCCCGGGGAGCCGCTGCCGTGCCGGCCGAGTCATCACTTTCGTTCGGCCCCACTCCTTCCGCTGTCAATCGGCGGTGAAGCGGAAATGTTCCCTTCAATAGGAAACGGCGGCACGAGCCTCTGATAGCACGGGCTCCGCCAACACCTGCGCAACGGCGGACGGATCTTTTACAAAAGTCCGGCGCAACCCGCAGAATGCGCGTTAGAACTTGCGGCCGTGCTGAAGGCGCATTCGCGAGCCCGAATCTCGCGGGCGCTTCGGTCGTCCATCGCGTCGGGAGACCTTGGCGCAGGTGTGGACCTCCGTCCATCACCTCGTGCTCTTCAGCGAGTCCCGGTTCCTAAGATACCCGAACCCGTAGGCCGATCTGTGGAGAGGTCCAGACGCTTGCGTTCTCTGATGAAAGGAAGAGGTGTATCGGCGATGAAACCGACATTCTCTCTTTTCGCGACCTCCCGACGAAAGCGTCTTGTGCGCCTCGCGATTGTCTGTTCGTTAGTCGGATGGGCCTACGTTCCGGCGCCGGCCGCGGATGATGCGTCGGCCGCCGGCCGGACAAGTCTCGCGCGATTTCAGGTCTTGCGGAAAGAGCGGCCGACTGATGGCGTTCTAATTTTCTACGAGGCGATAGTTCGTCTCGGTCTTGGCGAACGAGAGACGGCGTTCGAGCTCCTGCGCAGCTTGAAGGGCCGCAGGCTCGGGCTCGTTCCGGCGCGCGGAGTCGGATTCGATGAGGTCTGGGATGAGCCGGAGTTTGCGGCCATCCGCAAGGCGCTCGCCGAAGAGGAATCGCGCACGCCCGACTCTCGGCTGGCCTTCCGGCTCAACGACCCGAAGCTCATTCCGGAAGGCGTCGCCTATGATGCAAAGGGCGAACGCTTCTACATCGGCAGCATTGCGCAGCGCAAGATCGTGGTCACCGATGGGAAAGGGGAGTTCCGCGATTTCTCCGTGCCTAAGGACAAGCTTGACGACATCCTTGGCCTCACGGTCGATCCCCAGCACGGATACTTATATGCTGTCAGCACCAACGGCTTTGAGGAGAGTGCGAGGACGGAACGGCGCAATAACGTTGTATGCTACGATCTGAAAAGCGGTCAGCTCCTGAATCGCTTCAGCGCGCCCGAGGCGTTGCAGCTCAACGACCTCGCGATCGCGCCCGACGGCACGCTTTACGCGACCGATTCTGCCGGCGGCACTCTCTTTCGCAAAAAACCCGCGAAAAAGATGCTCACCCGTTTCGGCGAGAAAGGGGCTTTGCGGGGCGCGAATGGAATCGCACTCGCACCCGAGGGCAACCTATACGTCACGCTCTCGACCGGGATCGCACGCGTCGACACGTCGAGCGGCGAGCCGATGCGGTTGCAGCAGCCGGACGATTTGGTGACCGGAGGCATCGATGGCCTTTACTGGCATGACGGCGATTTGTTAGGCATCCAGAACAGCACCAACCCCGGGCGCGTCATTCGGATCGCGCTGGCTGACAAAGGCACGCGCATTACTCGGGTGACGGTCTTGCAGTCGCATCATCATCCCGACTTCGTCGAGCCGACTACCGGCGCGATCGCGCACGGAGCGTTAAACGTGATTGGCAACTCTATGTCGGCCACTATCAGCCCGACGGGACGATCCAGGATGCCGCCGATCTCAAGGGAACCGCGATCGTCGCCGTGCCGCTGCAGCGCTGAAAGACTTCCGCGAGGAGAAGCAGCCCAGAGTCGCGACTTGCCTGTCATGACGGTCATGGCTCGTTCGCAATGACAAAGAATCCGGTTTCGCCTCCGCCCCTACTGACATTAACGATCGGCGAATCGGACAACCGCACCATCGCGCCGCAGACCGTTCCACGGAAAAGAAACGGATTCGTGTCAACGAACATGGGTTGGAGTTGCCATTCGCTCTCGCCGAAAATCGGAAAATCCTCCGGCTGCAAATGCGATCGCGTCCTGCGCCACGTAATCGCCGGAGAGCGCAGTCGCGATCGCATCATCCCAGGCGCGGTCATCGAGTCGCGGGCCGAGAAAAACTCCGTGCCCTCCGTAGTCATCGTTGGGCTTGAGCACGAGCAGCGCGCGATTCCGTCGAATAAAGTTGAGCAACTCGATCGAACGTCCATCGCGCGTTGTGCGTCGGTCGATCACGCGCCTTGTCCACGGTACGCAACGCCGGATCGCTTCCTGTTCGGCAGACGTGAACCGGCTCTCGTGCGCCTGGTCAGTCAGCAGCTCAAAGCTGGCTTTCTTGTGCATGATTTTGCAGCGGAATGGATTCACCATGCAGATATCATGGTTCACATAGGCGCGGACAAGCGGATGCGTCTCGTCGAAGCGGCTGAGGAACTCGTGGATGAGAATGCGCTTGTAGACGAGATCGATCTGGAAATCCCCGGCTCGAAGTGTCCCGTCGCGGTACTCGAGATCGTCCGGCGCACAGATTACGGTGCGAATACCACGCGCGGCGAAGTAATTTCGGAGAAGGACAAATTCACTTGAGGTGGGCAGATTTTCCCAATCGAGAATCGCCACGTTTGGCGCGTCGCGACCGCCGCTCCATTCCCGGTAGCTAACGAGCAGGGTCTCGAGTAATTGTGCGACCGCCGAAAACTGGCGCAGCCGGTATCTCTCCGTGAAAGTCGCCATTGCCGGAAGTTCAAACAAAATCCGGTTCAGGCCTTCCTGGTCTGAGAGACTGGATGGATTTTCGGCGTTGTATTCGACAAACCGGATTTCATCCTGATACACGAAACCGTCGATGCGCGTGGTCACGGCGGCGAAGGAAAATCCCGGATCGACCAGCGCCAGTTTCGCTTCCATGTCAGTCAGGCCGAGATGGCGCATCAGTTCCGGAGATTGCAGAGCTGCTATCGCAATTTTCTCCAAGGCGCTGGCGATTGATTGCGCGCTTTGCGTCAGCGTCTGAAATTGCGCTGAGTCGAGCAGGTGCGGCCGGAGCGAGACCCCGATCGGCCGGTCGCCGTAGAGGAGCCGGTTGGTGCGCATCTCGCCGCGCAGCTTCTCGAGCAATTCGGCTGACAGCGTTTCATCAGCCGCGAGCAGGTCGTGGTATTCGTCGATCGCCCTCTTGCGCAGGGCATCGCTCCTTGGCGCGCGCGGTTGCAAACGTTCTCCTTCAATACCAGCCTAGATACTGTCCGCGACGGAAGCGAGTGCGGTGATCGCTCGGATGGAGGAGCCGGGCAAGGCGCGAGCCCGGTTCCTCGAGCGCTTCGCTCGTTCATCGCGTCGGGAGACCTGGCACAGCTGTGGACCTCCGCCCATCACCTCGGTGCGGCTACTGCCGCCCGCAAGATAAGGGCCGCCAAAAACGCGAAGCGCACTGGCGGCCCCTTTCTCAGATTTTCAGTGTCTTATTTTGGCACCGGATCCGACGCAAAGTTTGCGTGGACCAACACCCAATTGTTATCCTTTTTCACAAAGACGCGCGTGGATTTTGCCCGGCTCGGTTCAGTCTTTCCGTCCTTGCCCATGCTCAGGCCGATATAGTTGTAAGTCAGGATGGCAACATCCCCGTTGTATACCTGAACTTTTGGATTGCCCATTTCGGCCGCAATCGACCTGTCGGAGCCTTTTGCTCCCGCCTCACCCAGTCGCATGCTCATCGCCTTCCCGTCGATGCGGGTGGCATAATCGGCGTTGAACTCCGTGTAGTCATCCGCCGTGTCCTTCGACTGTGCAGCTATGTTCGTCGGATTTTTGATATCCGCCGCCCATTGCGCTTTCACCATTCCAATCACCGCATCGGCGATCGCCTTGTCCGCATCCTGCGCGAACGCATGATTCGCTAAAGCCGAGCAACAGGCCGACGCGATTAATACCATCATCATTTTTTTCATTTTAGTTTATACCTTCATCATATTTGAGCTGACCAAACTCAATGTTTGTACCGCAACGGACAATGGTCTCGCTATTGCCGCCAAACCGGTTACGAAACCGGGTTCTCGCTTTTGTGCGTGAGACCGTGCTAGAGCGCCGGCAACGGCAAGTCAATGCATTTCAGCGGATTATCAACCGAGGCAGAAACCCGAACGCGCCAGAAAACGATTCGTTCGCGTTTCGCGCTGGGATCATACCGCTGTGACTAGACAAACAACGCGGCAATCAATTGCGCTCGACGGAAGGGGCTGCGATTGCGAACTTCAGGCAAGGAAGCCGGTGCGCATACAAATTGGGTCGCCGATGGGCGCCTGAGATTAAGAGGAGAATCGAATCAAGAATGAGGACAAACAAGATTATCTGCTTCGTGTTTGGCGCGATGCTGGTTGCTCCGGCATGGGCCGGGGAAACCACCGTCGTGAGTAATGTCCTTGGACCTGAGGGTCCGTTGTACGTGGACGGCAACCTTTACTACGTCGGCTGGGTCTCAAACACGCTCTCGAAGTGGGACGGCAAAACGACGACCGTCTTGAATCACACCGAAGGCTGCGGCCATAACGGCCTGGCGCTCACGAAAGAGAAGACATTCCTGCTCGCCTGCACCGACGAGCACGGCGCCATCATGGAACTCGACATGAGCGGCAAGCAGTTGCGCCGGTGGGATGCCGACAAGAACGGCCAGCCCTTTGCGGGCGGCATCAATGATATTGTGGTCGCGCCCAACGGCGCTGCTTATGCCACGGTCTTCGGCCCTTATGTCGACCTGCCCACCTCAGTGGCGGGGAAAATCCTGTATCTTGCGCCGGAAAGTCAGCAATGGGTCGAGGTCGCGAACGATCTTAATTACGCCAACGGAATCGGCGTCTCTCCGGACCAAAAGACCCTTTACGTCAGCGAAACCGTCGGAAACTGCATCTTGAAATTCACCATCAATGACGATGGCACCTTGAGCCACCGGTCAAACTTTGCGCTGCTCAACCTTCTCGTAAAAGACAAGAACAAGTCCTGGTGGCTCGGACCCGACAGCATGAAGATCGATAGCAAAGGGAACATGTATGTTGCCCAATGGTTCGGCGGCAAGATTTTGAAGATATCTCCCGAGGGCAAGCTGCTGCACGTATTTGAGATTGCCGCGGGTGATGGCACAACAAACGTCGCGTTCAGCGAAGGCGAGAAAGAATTGTTTGTGACGGTGGTGAAGGATCCGAAGGACCCGCAGGCCAAAGGCAGCGTCGTGAAGATTCCCAATGTGAGGTAACCGCTGAGATGTCCGCAGTGATTTGAAAAGGGTCGAGTTGGAGATTGAAATGGTCGTCCCTGCGCGAGCTGCAGATCTGAGCAGCCACTCATAGGCGCCGCCTATGCCAGCCAGAGGTACTAAGTATTTCAAAGCGAGCGCCGCCGGCTCGTTAGTGAGGCATGCAAACACTCACCTTAAGCAGCAATGGGAGAGACGGTCAGCTGCCTGATTCGAAAACTTCGATGCGCCTGCGGGCGTTTCGCTTCCTGAGCGAGCGCTACGCGCAGCGCGAGCGGCCCAGTGTTGCCGCCGAATTTTTTCTTTTCGCACTGATCGTCCTGACGGCCGCCTGGCCGATGTTCACCCTGGCTCACGCCCTCGGCCTGAGGCGGTAACAGCAGTAGTTTTCGCCTGACGCGGTGCTTGTCGGGGCAGAGCGACCACTCGTCAGGTCAAGAAGGCTGCCGCGGCTTCCTCGCGGAACGCTGCGGCAGCCTTGCTCTCGAACCGCAGAGGATTGCGCAGCAAAGTCAGCTCGCGCGTCGGCACCGGGCGGGCAAAAGGCACGGCCACGCATCCGCCGGGTAAACTCGCTCTCCACCATCATCTGCGGGATCACCGTCACCCCCAGTCCAGCCGCCACCATGCTCGCGATCGTGACGAGCTGAGCGCCCTGCAGCACCACCTCCGGGTTCAACTTATTGGCCGTGAGCAACTGCCGAACCTTCATCGAGAGCGAATGCACCTCGTGCAGGAGGAGAAACTTCTCCGCGGCGAGATCGCTCCACTTGATCCTTTTCTTGCGCGCCAGCCGATGCTTCTCCGGGACGAGCAAGAGTAACGGCTCCTCGCCCAGTGAATGACGCTCCAGCGTGGGCGGTTCGTCGCCCGACGACGCCAGCACCACGTCCAGCGTCCCGTCCTCGAGTCGCTGCGCCAGCTTATCGGTCGTATCCTCGAACAACTCGAACGTGACCTTCGGATAGCGCTGCTGAAACCGCCGGATGAGCCGCGGCAGCACGTAGAGCGCGATCGATGGAACCGCGCCGACCGAGAGCCTTCCGGCCACCTCCTGCTCGAGCGCTGCGACAGAGCGGCGGGCATCGGCGATTCCGGTGAGAATTTGCCGCGCGTAGCCGAGCAGAGACGCGGCCGGCCTCGGTCAAAACGACCGCGCGCGGCAGGCGATCGAACAACTGCTGATTGAGCTCCGCTTCCAGCTTCTGGATTTGCTGACTCAGCGACGGCTGGGAGACATGCTCGCGTTCCGCCGCATGCGAGAAGCTGCCCTCCTCGGCGACCGCAACAAAATAGCGGAGCTGATGAATCTCCATCCTGCGACACTCCGCTGCGAACGGCGGTTTGTCGAAGCGGCCAGCGTTTTCGCGGGCCCTTTCGCTTCCCGCGCGGCCTATCAGCAGTCCACCGTCGCGTTGCACTGAAAGGTAAGACTGCCGCCATAAGACCCAGACACGCTTTGTCGTCCGCGACTGGGATCGTTCCATTCTCAGCCGGCGAGGACCCACAAATGAATTGTCGGATCACGATCCTCCGGTTATATTTAACCTGCCCGGGTTGATCGTGCCGGGCGCATTGATTTCGCGACGAAAAAACCACGCCTGGATGGAGGAAAGGAAATGCAAACAGAATGGATAACGGCGAAAGGGAACTGGAAAACATTATGGCAATGGTTGGTTGTGGGGCTCCTCGCGCCCACCACCTTCCTCATTCCTAATCTTGCGGCGGGGCCGATCGCCGCCTTAGCCGGTAACGCCTGCCAGCAAACAGCAGTCGCTGCGCTTACTTCTTGTAAGACCGCGGCACAAAGTGATTACAAACTCGCTTTGGGCAAATGTATCAATATTACTGATCCAACCGGCCGGCAGACCTGCGAGAAGCAGGCTGGGACCGAGCTGAAGGATGCGCTCGACACGTGCCAGGGGGGATTCGAGGTGCGGCAAATCGCCTGTCAAAAGTTCGGCCCGGCTCCGTACGATCCACCGATTAATCCGGCGAACTTCGTCAGCAAGATCGATAACCCATACTTTCCGCTGGTCCCGGGAGAGACGATGATCTACAGGGGCCGCAATGCCGGTGACCTCATTGTCGACCGCTTTGCCATAACTCATAACACGCGTGTGATCGACGGTGTGACCTGCGTGGAAGTCCGAGACTCTGTCTATACCAACGGCGCACTGACTGAAGACACCCGCGACTGGTTTGCACAGGACAAGGACGGTAATGTTTGGTATTTTGGTGAAAATACGGCGGAGTTAGAGGATGGGTTGCTCGCGACAATCGACGGCAGCTTTATGGCCGGGGTGAATCACGATGAGCCGGGAATCGTCATGAAAGCCCATTCGGCGATTGGCGATTTCTATCGCCAGGAGTTTTCTTTAGGAAACGCTGAGGATTACGCGCAGACGATTGGCCTCGATGCAACGGTTAAAGTTCCCTTTGGCACGTTCGATCACTGCCTCAAGTCTGAAGAGACCACGCCATTGGAACCCGATGCTCTTGAGGATAAATTTTTTGCTCCCGGGATAGGTAACGTTCTTACCGTAGATCTGGTCTCAGGAGAGAGAGACGAACTGGTGCAAATCACAGCTGAATAGGTCAGTACCGGGAGGGAATCCCGTCTACTGCTAGTCCAGGATTGTTCAACGCGAAGCAGCCACGCGCGTCCGGGGGCTCCGCGCTGAGGCAGTGTCAGCTGCCGACCTCAGTCTTCGGCTGGGGCTCAGCCCAAGCCTCGTCTTCCACCTTCCAGGCACCGCCCTCCTTGACGAGGGTCGCTGACCCTGTCGTCTCGCGTCCGTCGGCTGTCTTTGCGCTCATCTCGAAGACGGCCTTGGATGAGTCGACCTGCTGTTTGGTCACTTTCAGGTCGGTCAACGCGCGGGCGTTCATTTTGATGTAGTTCGCCTGCATCTCAGCGGGCATCTTGCGGAGGCCGTCGCCGAGTTCACGAGTGTAATACGGCACCAATTGGTCAAGGCTCTTCGCCTTGGCCAGCACCGCGAGATATCCCTTGTAGAACTCAAGCGGGTCAGACGCCTTGGTCTGCGCCTCTGAATTTCCGGCATTAGCGAGCAGAGCGAGAAGGATAAGAGCAAGAACGCGCATTGGTGGACTCCTTTTTGAGCCCGGTTTTAGCGCTCAGGCGGGGTTGCCGTCAAGCCGATTGACCGCGAGGTGCGTGAAACGCGTAGCCACCCCGTGCCGGACACAGTTTCCACAGCGATCGAGAATTGAATCTCGGCGAAAGCGGTCGCGATGATCGCCACCCTAGGGATTGGAGATGTCGTCCGAGAGCCAGAAGAAAATCGAATCGGAGATTGTCCGCGTTCTCTGCCCGGACATCGTTGTCTATTCGAAGCTGTTAACTACGAACAGTAGTCATCGATTGAGCAGAGCCGCAACGCTCAAGGCAAAAAAGCCCCGGCTTCTCCCGAAGCCGAGGCTGTTATTTGATTGCGAACCGTCGCGTTACGGTGTTGGGGCGACGGACGGTGCCACTGCATCTTTTGCGGTATCCATGGCATTGCTCGCAGCGTCCTGGACTTTGTCCACTGCGTTGGTAGCAGCGTCCTTGGTTGCGTCGGCGGCATTCTGCGACGCGTCCTTGGCCTTCTCCGCCATCGAGTCTACGGCCGCGGCGGCGGCGGGCGCTGCTGCCTTCGCCGCATCTTTCGCCTCATCGATCTTCTTGTCGGCAGCATCTTTGGCCTCTTCGGCCTTGGTTGCTACAGCCTCCTTGGCGTCGTCGGCTTTTTCTTTGATTGTGTCAGCGTTCTTGTTGCATGCAGCCAACGCGAGCGCGGCGGTGGCCAGAATGGCCAATGGTATGATTTTTTTCATGATATTAACTTTGCTAGGTTCAGTGGTTTCGGATTGCGTGGTGCCGGAGAAAATCCCGGCGTGCTGGGGCAGTGTCATCACTTGGACGACGGGAAGTCAACGGTTTGTTGTGGCTTTTTTTGGGGGTGACTCCTATTCTGCCTCACGGATTTGAGATGGAGTCTCTTCACGGTTCCCCGCTTGTATTCTGGTACCCGCAGGAATGCATCGCCGCGCTCGACCTGCGCGACGGCCGGACGCAAGTCAGGAACGTGACACTGGACCGGAGCATTCCTACGACGGAACTCGAGCAGGCGGGAATTCCGCTCAACCTTCCCTAACGACGAAGATGCGCCGGCTCGTAGGCGTGCGTCGTACGATGTGCGGCGACCCTTTGGGCCAGCCACTCACACCATTCGAGAAATTCCTGGTGGCCGGTGCTCTCCCTTCTCGCTTTCGCCCACGCCCCGGCACGCGACCAGAAGGCCAGAACCACTCCGCCGGCCATCTCGTTCACCGTGTCGAGATCGACCAGATCGCGGGCGGCCATGAAACCCATCACCTCGAGGCGCAGACCGAATTCGAGAATGGCCTGCCGGCGTTCCTGGTCATAATCATTGATTGCCGCAGCGGGCGCGTTTTCCGGAATCTCGGCAAACATTTCCAGCATCAACGCTGAATTCTGACTGAGCGCAGTCTGCAGCATGGTGATGGCGGCCTGATCACGCCGAGCGCGATTTGCCTGCCGCACCTGCATGGCGGTGAAGACGAGCGCGCCAATCAGCGTGAACGTTGAAACCAGGTTAAGTATGCCGGCGAAATCGAGGTGCATCAGCCGTTTTGGGTTGCGATGACAACGCCGATGGCAGGGCGGTTAGTTCATTTCACGGCGCCAATTTGTTCTTGGGCGAGGAGTCATTCTTGATCGTTACGCCATCCTTCATTACGAAGGTTACCTTCTCGATCGCGTTGATGTCGCGTGTCGGGTCGCCTTCCAGCGCGATGATGTCGGCGAACTTGCCCGCTTCGATGGTTCCAATCCGATCGGACCAATTCAAGAGCTGCGCTCCCGAGATAGTGGCGGCCTGGAGCGCCTGCAACGGTGTCATCCCGCCATGCACCAGCGCCTCGACTTCCTTGGGTAGAAATTCCGGATCGTCATCGATTCCCACCGCGATCTTGAGATGGGCTTTCAAGGCCCGCGCAAAAGCCGGCTGTTGATAGCGCAGAATCTCCTGGCCTTTCGCGAGGTTAACTGGGTCCTGGCCTTCGGTTAGTCCCATCGCCACGCCGCGTTGAAAGGTTTCGAGTGTTGGCACCAGCCATATGCCTTTCTTCGCGATCAACGCCTGCGCCTTCGTCATCGAGCATTGTTCCGTGCTCAATGGTGTCAACGCCGGCACGGGCGGCCGCCTTGATTCCTTCCGTTCCTTCGGCATGCACCATCACACGTTTGCCCGCCCGATGCGCGATCTCCACCGCCTTCGCCATTTGCTCTTCGCTCAGCTCCTGGACATGAAAATCGCTCGTTAGGTCGGCCACGCCGCCCGTTCCCATGAGCTTGATCCAATCGGCGCCGTATTTGATGTCGAGCCGCACCGCCGACGCCACCTCGTCCACGGTGTCGGCGAGATTCGGCCGGCGCGGCAGGGCTTGACCGGGCGCAAGGAAATCGGCGTCGCCATGGCCGCCTGTAACGGAAACGAAGGAGCCCGCCGATTGCATGCGCGGACCTTCAATCAGGCCTTCGTTGATCGCGTCGCGAAGTGCGAGCTGTCCGTAGGCCATGTCCTCTTCGCCGGCATCGCGCAAGGTCGTAAAGCCTTTGTTCAACCAGACGCGCAGGTTACGCGCGCCCCAGATCGCTCCCTTGGGCGAAGACATCCGAAGCGTTGAACCGGGAGAAAGGTCCCGCAGATTTCCCAGGACGTGCGCGTGGCAATCCACCATGCCCGGCATAACGAATGCACCCGAGAGATCGATCACCGGCACGCCCGCCGGCGCTTCGGGCCCGACACTCGTGATTCGATGATTTTCAACAAAGATGAAAACATTAGTGGCAATCCGGCCCGTCTTCACATCGAGCAAGTGACCGGCCTTGAGCGCGACTCGCGGTGGCGTCGGGGAAGGGGAGGGCGAAGGAGTCTGTGCGATGGAATGTGTCACGCCTAACGAAACCAAGAGCGGCAAGAGCAGGCGGAAGATGAATTTTCTGGCGAATGTTTCCATGATGCGTTTTCGTTTTTTCGGCGTGGCGCAGGCTAATCAAGACGGTGCGAAAGACCAACAACATTATTGGCCGGCAGGCTCTTTTCTCGCCTTTGACCATCCCCCGGCGCGCGACCAAAGCCGAGGACCGCGCCGCCCGCCATCTCGTTAATGGTCTCGAGATCGACCAGGCCGCGAAATCGAGATTCGAAACGATTCACGATTCACCATTCACGATTGGCTCGAACCGCCCCCCAGTTCTCGGGTTGCCGCCCTGCAGTCTGTCAATCGTGCGCACGTTTGATCTTGCCGTTTTCGCATTACCGATCATAACTGAGAGAAACGCTCTCCGCTCCGATTAGCCGCCAGCTCGATCCAGGCGCACGGTTCGGCGAGCAAATGAAAGGACACAAGGCATGACAGCCAGCACGACACCTAAAATGATAGTTACCGGACGCCCCTTAATTCGCTCCCTGGCGTTGATCGCCGCCACTATCTTGTGCTTTGTCGGGTCGAGCCGCGCCCTCGGCGGTGAAGCGAAGGGCACGTTAACGTTTAAGGGCACGACTCTCACCCTGAAGTTTGCCTATCTCGTCCAAGGTCCGGACGCGGTCGATCCCAGCCACAAGATCCGGCGCCTGGTTTTTGCGCCGATTGATCTCGGCCCGAAGCTCAAAGCCTGCACCAAGATGAGTTGCACCGACGGCTCGGTGACGGAAGGCATGACGGTGGATCTGACCGGTGGACCGCGACTTAACTACTGGGTCGTGCTCAAGGGTGGCCGCGTGCAGTATTCCGGCACAGCCGAACCATCCACTTTGAAAACCCGAATCGACGAGCCGGCGAAACTCGCCGGGACCCTGACGATCGACGACACTGCCGCCGACGGCGCCAAGATTCAGGTCGAGTTTGACGCGGCCCTGCTCAAGGAGTTCACGACCGATTGAGGATTCTACCATGGCGGATGATGACTGCGAGGCGACCTACGACACGCAGGCGCAGTGAGCGGTCCAAAATTTGTTCGTTAGGCCAGAAGGAAACAGGGACGCGACGGCGCAGAGCAGATTTCAAGTGACGTCGCGCAGGCGGTTCGACATCCTGCGCGGCGATGCAGGATCAGCCGCGCTCAAATCCGTTTGCTTATTTCTTTCTCGTCCTGCCTTACGGAATCAGTAACGGGTTCGTTAGCATCACGCTGTCTTTCGTCCTGGTGCGCGAGGGATTTTCTGTCGCGACCGCAGCGTCGGTCGTAGCTCTCGGCCTGTCGGCCAACCTTTGGAGGTTCGCGTGCGCGCCGCCGGTTGATCCATGTTGCCTTTTGCTCCTTCGGTCAGGATCACGCCAACGTAGCTGGCGACAGTGCGCGTTCGTCTGTTAGGGTGCCGCTCAAATGGGAGGCAAGCACGATTCGATGATCACAGGCGACGCCACGCTGACGCGCACCGGCGACGCGACCTTCCTTGGTCACCCCAAGGGCCTTTTCTACCTCGCCTTCACCGAAGCGTGGGAACGATTTTCCTATTATGGAATGACGGCGCTGCTCGTCCTTTACATGGTGAATCAGTTGCTGCTGCCGGGACATGTCGAGCACATCGCTGGATTTTCTGGGTTCCGTGCTGCGGTGGAATCGATCGTCGGCCCGCTCTCCACGCAGGCGCTCGCGTCGCAGATTTTCGGTCTCTACTCCGGTTTCGTCTACTTCACGCCGCTGCTCGGCGGCATGATCGCCGATCGCTGGATCGGACAGCGCAATGGTGTCGTGATCGGCGCCCTGTCGATGAGTGCCGGTCATATCGCCATGACTTTTGACCAGTCATTCCTCCTCGCCCTGCTGCTGCTCGTCATCGGCTCGGGTTTCCTGAAGGGCAATATTTCGGCGCAGGTGGGTGCCCTTTATCCGCGAGAGGACGAGGCGCGGCGGACCCGCGGTTTCATCATCTTCAGCACCGCAATCAATGTCGGAGCGGTCGTTGGACCCTTGGTTTGCGGTCTGCTCGCGCAGGTCTATGGCTGGCACTATGGCTTCGGCATCGCCGCGATCTTCATGCTCCTCGGCCTTGCCACCTATCTCTACGGATACCGCTACCTGCCGGCGCGAGTGGAGCGGCGCAAGTTCGAGGGCACTCGACTCACCGCCGCCGAGCGGCGCATCGTCTACGCGCTCATCGCCGTGATGATCATCACGATCTTCCAGTCAATTGCTTACTATCAGGTCTTCAACGTGAGTCCGATCTGGATTCAACAGCATGTCGCGCTCGACGTTGGCGGCTTCCGGATCCCGGTGCCGTGGTACCAATCGATCAATTCGGTTTTCAGCATCCTGGGCGTGCCGCTGCTGTTCTGGATCTGGCGTCGCCAGGCATCGCGGGGTCGCGAGCCTAACGAACTGGCAAAGATCGGCACCGGAGCCTGGATCGCCGTTGCGAGTAACCTGATTCTGGTGGTCGCCATTTTCGCTTCCGGCGGCGCGCCTGTTCACCCGATCTGGCCGTTCCTTTATAGCGCAGGATTGGGAATCTCCTTCCTCTACTACTGGCCCACGCTTCTCGCCCTGGTTTCGCGCGCTGCGCCGGCCAAAGTGAACGCCACCCTGATGGGACTGGCCTTTATGAGCCTGTTCATTTCGAACAACCTGATCGGCTGGATCGGCGGCTTCTACGAGAAGATGCGCCCCGCTGAGTTTTGGGCGATGCACGCGGCAATCGCCGCCGGCGGAGGCCTTCTTGTCGTGCTCTTCGGTCGTCGCCTCAGTCGGGCGCTCCAACCGGCGCCACTTGTCGACTCGCCCCGGCACAATCCGGTCACATAAGCTGCCCGCATGGAGGATTCCTTTAACTACGTCGCCGTCCTGGTGTCGATCGTCATCGGTTTGGGCATGACAAAAGTGCTCAGCCAGCTAAGCGAGGCGATTCAAGCGCAAGATCGAAAACGGAATTATTGGGTGCACACGCTCTGGATGGTGAACCTTTTCATTTACCTCATGCTTGCATGGTGGGTCTTCTATCGATGGAAAGGCGCGCCGCAGTGGAATTTCTTTCTCTTCATCTGGGTGACCATCGCGCCGACGCAGCTTTATCTCGCCTCCGGCGTGCTCTGCCCCGGTGAGCTGGAATCGACCAGCGCCGCGACCTGGCGCGAATATTATTATGCGAACCGCCGCGGCTTCTTTTTCATTCTCGCGCCGATCTGGCCGCTCGATATCATCGACACGTTACTCAAAGGCAGGCAGCATTTCATCGAGCAGGGTTTGCTCTATCTGCCGACCATGGCGATTTGGACAATCGGTTCAGTCATCGCCGGAATTACCGCGAACGAACGCTATCATCGCTTCTGGTCGATCTTCTTTCCCCTGCACGTGATCACTTATACGACACTCGTGTTGCTGAAACTGGGTTAATCAGCCGTCGCGCACTATGAGCATCTTCCATTTCGTGTGGGCAGCTCCCCCGGGGCGATACGCCTAACGAATAGCCGGGGCACGGCGGCCACGCCTTCGCGGACGCGCAAACGAATCCGAATCGTGTATAGTAGCCGGCGCCAACTCACCGTTCATTCATGCAGCGACTCGCTCTAGTTTCCCTTTTGCTTCTGTTTTCCGGTCAGCTCCGCGCTGCGGATCCTGCCGGACCTTGCTCACGCGACGGCGACGGAATGGAAAGAAGAGGCGAATCGAGACGGGCTCATCATTTACAGCCGGACGCGCGAAGGCTCGACCCTGAAGGAATTCAAGACAGTCGGGACGATCGACGCGCTTTCGAGCGCGGTCTTCGCCGTGCTCAATGATGTGGAGGCATACCCAGGCTTCATGCCTTACACATCGGAGTGCAGTGTCCTGAAGAGAATGGGAGATTGCACGATTGCCTACCAGCGCCTTGCGCTCCCGATGGTGAGTGATCGCGACTACACTCTGCGTTCCGAGCATTCAAAAACGCCGGGACCAAACGGCCCGATCTTATCGCATCCAATGGGAACCGGCCAACGACCTCGGTCCGCCGGAGAAACCGGGCGTAGCAGCGAGTCAACGTCTGCGAGGGCGGCTGGCTTATCGAACCGGATGGCGCTGGAACGACGCGTGCCACTTACACTCATCTACACCGATAGCGGGGGAGCGATTCCGGCCGTTATTGCCAACAGCGGGAGTCGGACGGCGATGCGAAAAATGTTCGCCGCCATCCGCAAGGCGGTGCGCGAGCCAAAGTACGCCGGCTCGAAGAATTGAGTGCGGACCGGGTGCGGCTATACGACTACGCTCTGCCGCCAAAGGTGACGTGGTCGTCGAGGTCGAGCAGGTCGAACCAGGTTTTTACATCCTCGCGATTCTTATTGAACGCGCCGACGCGCCTGGCGAAAGACTCCAGTGTTTCAACATCGCCGTCCGGGCCGCGTTCACTGAAGTAGGCGCTCCATTGCTCGATTTCCCAAGGGGTGTGCTTGTGGGGCGCGTTCTGCTCAATCCACGCCAGCATTTCCCCGTCGCCTTTCCCAGTGGCAAGTTCGGCTTTCAAGGCTTCAGGAGTTATCCCGGTAAAACGGAACCAGTGATAGTCGGCCGGGTTGTTGTATTTGAATTCACCTGCGGTGCCGGCGAGCTCGGCGCGGCCTTTGTCGAGAATGCGCGGGAGAACGACGATAGCCACCCAAACGCACCCGCGGGCTGCGAGGCGGACGCTGGTTGAGGTTCGGCGCGTGAGTCAGGGATTCGTTCATGCCGCTAGTGTCCGCCGATTAACGTCGATTTTCACAGCTTTCTTTCCGTCGGCTACGTTGTGCGGAGGCGGATGTTGATCTCCGATTTGAGTGTGCGATGGACCGGGCATTTGCCGGCGATCTCGATCAACTTGGCGCGCTGCTCGGCCGTCAAAGCGCCGGTCAATTCGATATGCGTGTCTATCCTGTCGAGCATCCCTTCCTTCGTCTCGCACTCTTCGCAATCCTGCGCGTGAATGCGCGAATGCGAAAGCGAGACAGTAATGTTTTCCAACGGGAATTGCTTTCGGCGCGCGTACAAACCAACAGTCATCGATGTGCAAACGCCCAAAGCGATAAGGAGGTAGTCGTACGGGCCTGGCGCCGCATCGGTGCCGCCGACATTTACCGGTTCGTCCGCGCGCAAATGATGGTTGCCACTGACAACTTCCTGCAAATACCCAGTGGCGTTGCCGCGGACAACGACGTCCGCTGGTTTTGAGTAGGCTTGTTCAGTCATGATCGCTGCCTGACTGTTGACGCGTAACGTTGCGGGGGCAAGCGCCCGCCATTATGCCGATGAAAAGTGGAATCATGAAACTCGTGTCGAGCGGCTGCTCGATGCGCCGTTGGCTTTGCCGTTCCTCCTACCGGCCTCGAACGATCTGGTAGTTGAAATGCGGATGACCGATCACGCCCTGAAAAAGCCGCAGCCAGAACGGCATCAGCATTTCCATCCCGCGCGCCCCCGCGATGTCGCCGAGATCCACGATGTTCTCGGGCTTCCAGCTGAACCAGTTGGCCAGAAGCTTAGTAACTTCTTTTTTGGCCGCGGCGTCGTTGCCACAAATGAATAGGTTGTGATCGCCGGGCACGAGTGATGGATTGACCATCACTTCGCAGTTGACGGTATTGAGCGCTTTGACCACGCGTGTATTCGGGAACGCCTTTTGAATGCGTTCTCCTAGCGAATCGGTATTGCAAAAGCTCATGATGATCGAGCCGTCCTCGGCCTGTTGCAGGGGATTCGCAACATCGATCAGGATTTTGCCGCGCAACGATTCGGCCGCGACGGTGCCCAGTGCCTCCATCGAATGCGCGCCACCAGTGCAATTGATAACAATTTCGCCAAAAGCCGCCGCCTCGGCAAAGGTGGCGGTGCGCGCTCGATCACCCAAAGGCGCAGCCCATTTTTGTGCGGTTTCGTTGTGCGCAGTGCGCGAGCCCATTGTGACCAGATGTCCGCCTTGAACGAGTTTCGTCCCAAGAGCATTGCCAACCATCCCGGTTCCGAGAATTCCGATATTCATTAATTGATACCTCCTCTTTGTCAGGTGTCCGCGACAGACGTTTGTTCGTGACTTGCGTTCTCAATATACTCCAGATTCGCCGGACCAGATCTCGCGATTTGGGTCGGTATGAAGGGCGGGAAAAAATTTGATGAGCCGGGATTTTGAGGAGTTGGATTACCGCGAAACGCCGCTCGGCGAGTTGATCCTGCGGCGGCGGCGGCTGTTGTCGTTAGGCGGAATGGAAATCTACGAAGTCAAACTGGGTGACGCGTTCCTCATGTCGAGCCTGTTCCATGAAGTGGAAATGGCGCTCGCTCATCTCGGATTGTCGGAACTGGAAGGCGCGTGGTGGGATGTAGTCGTCGGCGGGCTTGGGCTCGGATATACGGCGGTGGCCGCGCTCGAGCATCGCGAGGTGGCATCGCTCCTCATCGTGGATGCTCTGTTGCCGGTGATCGAATGGCACCAAAAAGGCCTTGTCCCACTTGGCAAAAAGCTGACGAGCGATCCGCGCTGCGCGATGCTGCACGCCGACTTTTTCGCCTGCGCGCGCTCCGCCAGTCGGATTCGATCCCAACCAGTCGGGCCGGTTGTTTCACGCGGTGCTGCTGGATATCGATCATTCGCCGCGCAGTCTGCTGCACCCGAGCAATGCCATCTTCTATCAGGCGGAAGGGCTGCGCGCGCTCTCCACGCATTTGCATCCCGGCGGGGTCTTCGCCCTTTGGTCTGATGATCCGCCGGATGAAGATTTCCTCGGCGCGCTCGACAGTGCTTTCGCGACGGCGCGCGCGCATATTGTCAGCTTTCCCAATCCGCTTCTGGACGCGACCTCGGCGAGCACAGTGTATGTGGCGTGCAAGGCTGGTGGCAGACCGTGACCGGGCGCGGCAAATCGTCATGAATCGAGGCTTTCTCGGTCAGCGTTGGCAGGCTAGAATCGGGACATGACTTCACCTGCCTCCCTGCCACCGGCGCAGGGCGATGACGACCACTGGAAGTTCCTGCGCGACGTGCTGGTTTTTCAACTCAAGATGTTGCTCGATAACGTGCGCGATTTCGCGCTCATGCCGGTATCGCTGGTCGCAGCGCTAGTCGATTTGATCTTCAAAGGGGAGCGACAAGGCGCGCTTTTCTACCAGGTGCTCAAATGGGGCGCGCACAGCGAGAGGGTGATCGACGTCTATAGCGCGATCGAGGAGCACGAGAAGCCGGGTCTTAATCCGAACCATACGGTGGACGCAGTGATCGCACGCCTGGAGGGTGTGCTGGTGCGCGAGGTCGAGAAGGGTGGAACGGCCGCCAGCGTCAAGGCGGCGATGGATCGGACGATCGAGCAAATCCAGATCGAAACAAGCGGACCCCGCGAGGCTGTCGCGCGCGCGACCAATAAACTGCGCACCAAATTCGACCGCGAACCAAGTGACGGGAGTTACGATCGTTAGGCCAGCAGCGTTACGGGATCGCCTTTGCGCACCATCCCTTCGACCAGAACGGCGGCATAGATGCCTGCCATGCCGTCATGAACCTGTGCCACTGTTTTTAGCACAGCCGGAGCTTTTTCGCCGGTCTCGGGATCGAGAGTGATGACCATGCAGCGCCCGTCACGTTGGAGAATGGAGAGAGTCACTTTAGATCCGATGCGCAGAGAATGGCCGACAAAGTCATCCTCCGCGAAGCCTTCTGCGGACGTTAGGTCGAGGTAAATGTTTGCTCGAAAGCGCCGCTTATCGACCGCGATGCCAGTCTCTTCGGCTAGCTGTCGTACTGATTGGACGGAAATGAGCGACAAGGGACGGCAATCCGTCAGCGCGCGGTCTGATCGCAGCAACGTGAGGTGATGTTTCTCGTCAATCCCGTCGCGCAGCAATTCGATTAGAGCGGGCTCGTCGATCGCCACGGTCTTACCCGCCGGCGTTTCGACATCGACCATCAGATCCGCCGGATCGGCATAAATTGGCGTCGCTCCAGGTATTCTCCGCTTCGGTGAGGTTGGGGGGCGCGGCCGCTTTTCCCGGCTGGCGAAAGCGCGGGCGATAGCGCAGCATCTGGCGTTGGTCGCGCGCGGTAAAATGGGGAAACCCAGCCGGGCTAGCCGAACTGCGAAAAGCGAAAAGACGATCGCCGTAAACGCCGGCGAAGCCTGCGAAGATTTCGGCCAACTCTTCACCGCGCATGCTTTTCACCGGATACCGCCAAAGACTTTCAACCGTCCCAATAACGCCCATCGTAGTTGTATCCTCTTCGGCTGCGGAAAATCAACCAGAATGGTCGCGCGGGCTGACCAGTAGAACGTGCGGAATCGGCTCTCTGACGGAGCACTCAAATATTGCACTTCAGATTTGCCAAAAACCGACCTGAGCCCTTTGCTGGCCTGATGTTGCCGAAAACGAAATACGCGCGGAGCGGCGACGTTCGCATCGCCTATCAGATTACGGGCGACGGACCATTCGATGTGGTCTGGGCGCCCGGCACCATGTCGCATCTGGATCTCGACTGGGAAATGCCGCAGCGCGCACTTTTCTTTGAGCGGTTCAGCAGATTTTGCCGGCTCATTCGCTTCGACAAACGCGGTACCGGTCTCTCCGATCGGCCGGTGAAAATGGCGACCCTCGAGGAACGCACCGACGACATTCGCGCCGTGATGGATGATGTCGGCATCGAGAGCGCCAACATTTTCGGCGTTTCCGAGGGCGGCTCCATGGCGTGCCTTTTTGCCGCCACCTATCCGCAACGAGTGAATTCACTCCTGGTCTGGGGCGCGCAGGCCCGCTGGATCGCTTCCGACGACCATCCGTGGGGACAGACCCAGGAACAGCACGATGAAATGATCGCGATGATTCAGGACGATTGGCCTTCCGTCGAATACATCACCGGGGCCGGCGCAGGCCTGGGCCGGGACGCGGCGCCGGCTGCGATTGAGTCGCTCGCTCGCTACATGCGCGCGGCCGCCAGTCCCTCAGCCGTCCTTGCCTACGAATTAATGAACGGACAAATCGATACCCGCCCCATCCTCCCATCCATCCAGGCGCCTACGTTGGTCATGAACCGCACTGGTGATCGTGCGCCAATGTAGATGCTGCCCGTGATATGGCGTCGCGGATTCCGGGCGCGAAGTTCATGGAATATCCGGGCAACAGTCACTCCATGATGCTTGACGACATGGAGAGCGTGCTCTCGGACATCCAGGAGTTCATCACCGGTGAGCGACCGATCGACTCCTTCGATCGCGTCCTGGCGACCGTCCTCTTTCTCGACATCGCATCCTCCACCGAGCGCGCGGCGGCATTGGGCGACACGGCATGGGGCAATCTCTTGAACTCCTATTACGCGATTGTGCGCAAGGAATTGGCACGCTTTCGCGGCAAGGAAACCAACACCACCGGTGACGCATTTCTCGCGACGTTCGACGGACCCGCGCGAGCGGTCCGCTGCGCGCTGGCCATCGCGCTCGCCGTCAGGCAACTCGGGATTGAAGTGCGCGCGGGAGTGCATACCGGCGAATGCGAGCTGATGGGCGACAATGTTGGCGGCATTGCGATCCACACAGGTGCGCGGATCATGGCGAAGGCCGAGCCGGGCGGCGTGATGGTTTCGAGAACGGTGAAGGATCTGGTGTCAGGCTCCGGAATTGATTTTCAGGAATGCGGGACCCACGCCCTGAAAGGGGTTCCCGGCGAATGGCGACTTTTCGCCGCCCGATCTTGATTTAACATTCGCGAAAAATTCCATCTTTCTACGGAGCATGGACGCGAAGTGTGTGAATCGCTTAGAGTGCGCAATCACTGGCGGACATCGAACGATCCGGGAATATAAGAACTTGGAACAAGGAGATCACCCATGAAAGAATTTGAAGGCAAGGTCGCCCTCGATGACCGGCGGAGGTTCAGGAATCGGTCGCGCGACGGCGCTGGCGTTTGCTCGCGAAGGCGCGCAGGTCGTCATCGGCAATCGCAACGTTCAGCGCGGCGAGGAAACGGTCTCGATGATCCGTGACGCCGGCGGGACGGCCAGCTTCCAGCGGACGGACGTCCTGGTCGCAGCCGATATCGAGGCGTTGGTCGAATCATGCGATCAGGGAATATGGCGGGCTCGATCTGGCCTTTAACAACGCCGGCATCGAGGGCGAGGTGCGATCGCTCGTTGAGCAGACCGAAGCCAACTACGACGCGGTGATGGACATCAATGTCAAAGGCGTCTGGCTCTCGATGAAGTACGAGATTCCGCGGATGCTGGAGCGCGGCGGTGGCGCCATCGTGAACTGCGCGTCGGTCGCGGGATTGGTCGGGTTCCCGGAATTTGGGATCTACGTTGCCTCGAAACACGCCGTGATCGGCCTAACGAAAACCGCCGCTCTGGAGTACTCCGCACAAGGGATTCGCGTCAACGCGGTCAACCCCGCGGTGATCGACACGGAGATGGTCGATCGGTTCGCCGCAGGCATTGAATATGAACAAGGACGATCTGGTCCCGCCTGCATCCCATCGGGCGTATCGGCCGGGTCGAGGAAGTGGCCGACGCCGTTTTGTGGCTGTGTTCCGGCAGGGCGTCTTTTGTGACGGGGCACAGTCTGATTGTCGACGGCGGATTCACCGCCCGCTGACACAACTCGCCAACCTGCATCTTGGAAGCACCCTCTTGAAAGAATTTGACGGCAAGGTTGCACTCGTGACCGGCGGAGGTTCAGGAATCGGTCGCGCGACGGCGCTGGCGTTTGCTCGCGAAGGCGCGCGGGTCGTGATCGGCGATCGCAACGTTCAGCGAGGCGATGAGACGGTCCGGATGATCCGTGACGCCGGCGGGACGGCCAGTTTCCGACGGACGGACGTTTCGGTCGCGCCCGATGTTGAGGCATTGGTGGACCACGCGATGACGACGTATGGCCGGCTCGATCTGGCTTTTAACAACGCCGGCATCGAGGGCGAGGTGCGGCCGTTGGCCGAACAGACCGAAGCCAATTACGACGCGGTCATGGACATCAATGTCAAAGGCGTCTGGCTCTCGATGAAATACGAGATCCCCCGGATGCTGGAGCATGGCGGTGGCGCCATCGTGAACGCCTCATCGGTCGCGGGCGTGATCGGATTCCCGGGAATAGGAATCTACGTCGCCTCGAAACACGCTGTCATCGGCCTAACGAAAACTGCCGCCTTGGAGTATTCGGCGCAAGGAATTCGCGTCAACGCGGTCAACCCCGGGCTGATCGACACGGAGATGGCCGACCGGCTCGCCACGGGCGCGAAGACATGCAAAAGGACGACCTTGCGGCCTTGCATCCCATCGGGCGTATCGGTCGGGTCGAGGAAGTGGCCGACACCGTTCTCTGGCTCTGTTCCAAGCGGGCGTCCTTCGTCACGGGACACAGTTTGATTGTTGACGGCGGATTCACCGCCCGCTGACGCGCGAGGCACGCTGTCTCAGTTTCCCATCGAAGGCGATCATGAGGTGAGTAGTGATCGCTCATCGTTTGGTTAGGTTTTTCGTGATCCATGCTTTCAACGGCCGCGATTGCCGCTTGGACGGCGACTGGATCAAGTGTGAGTGAGATGTGGTCGATCCCCGGGAGAACTGTAACAGGAACATCTTTGCCAGCTGACTTGAAAACGGCTGCAAACCGATCCGCGTACGATACGTCATCGTTTTGACCGACAAGCACCCGAAGAGTTTGCCTAATCGCTCGAATATTTGCCTGGTAATCGCGCTCAGGCCTGAAGTTCTGTGCGAGGGCGAAGGAATATTGCGGGGTGAGCAAGCCTTTGTCCCTCTCGTCGACCGCGAATCTGACCACCGGCAGGTCGTCAAACGCGTGCATTCCAAACCCGTTGAGCACGGCGATCGCGATGATGCGCGGAACCCCCACGGTAGCCCAACCGCCGCTGCCCGGACGCAACGTTGCTGCGTCCTGACTGATCCAAGGAGAAAGAAGAAGATAGTTGGAGAATAGTTCCTGACGTGGACTGCCCGCGAAGCGAAGCACAAATCCGCCGCCGGAAGAGAATCCAGCAAGCGTGGAAGGCTGAGCCACTTTGGTCGAATGGACAAAGTCTTCGAGGTCGTCCTCCAACTGTCCGATATAGGCGATGTGGCCTTTGGTGCCTGATTTGCCGTGTCCGCGGATGTCCAGCGTGTAAGCTGCATAGCCAGCGGCGGCAAATCCCTTGGCCATCAGGTGCATGCTGCTGCTACTGGCAGACGAGCCGTGCACGAGCACCACGCTGCCTTTGACCCCGCCACCTGCAGCCGGGTAGGCCCGAAAGGCGAGCTTAGTGCCATCGCGAGCCGTAACGTACCTCGCTTCCGGTAGATCGGAGAAATTCACGTTCTTGAAAGGGTCGTTAATGCTCGACATTGGCGGCGGCGCCTTGCCTGGTCCGCCAAGTGCGATCACGAGTCCAAGGGCCGCCACAAGAACTGCAACAACAATAAGGATGGTGACGAGAAGACGCTTCATGCGATGGGCCTAACGAGAAGTAGATGAAATTGCGTCCACGACCGAATATTTTTTCTGTACACGATGATTTTTGATTTGTCGCTGGCTTTGTGGCGCTTGGGTTCGTAGAAGGGATCATGCCGCGCCTCCTCAGCAGGTGACGTCGTGTAGTTCACGCATTGCACTGTCACGATTAGTATTCGACAAAGGCTTCGTCCACGTAGCAATACAACCAGCGTTCTCCGGGCTGCGCCGAGGCGATGACGGGATGTCCGATCGAGTGCGCGTGTTTGCTGGCATGCTGATTTGGCGAGCTATCGCAACACAGGGTCACGCCGCATTCCTGACAAGTCCGCAAATGGACCCAGGCGGCGCCGATCTTCACGCATTCCTCGCATTCGAGTCGTTTCGGTCGTTTGATCGAGGTGATCGCGTCGATGTGGGAGCAACTTTGTTCAGACGTCATCGAGTCCTTTCTTTACGCAGGTTTTTCGAATTGTTTCGCTACTCGGCGGCGACGTGCGCGCCTTTTTCTGCGACGGAGCGTTTCATGAGGAGGACGAGGAAGATAAGCGCGGCGGCGAGCACTCCGAAGACGAGGAAGCTGTCGAAATAGGCGAGCGCGGATGATTGTTGCTGCCGCAGATTGTCCAGGGATTGCAACGCCATTTGGTGCGCGGCGACGGGATCGCCGGTTTGCTGGAGGAAACCAGGTTGGACTTGCGAGAGGTAGGAATTCACGGCCGGATTGAACGGATCGAGATTCTCGCCGAGCCGCAGGCTGTGGAATTGGTCGCGCCGTTCCTGGATCGTTTGGGCGACCGAAGTGCCGACGCTGCCGCCTTCGTTGCGCAAGAGGGCGAGCAAACCGACCGCGGCGCCGCGCAGCTCCTTCGGAAGGTAGAGAAAGGCCGCCACGTTGAGCGGCGCAAAAATCATGGAGAGGCCGGCGATGAACACGACGCGCGGCCAGACGATTTGCCATGGACTGATTTCGAGATTCAGGCGCGACATCCAGAAGCTTCCAAAGGCCAGGGTGAGCAACCCGGTGGCCATGAGATAGCGCGCATCGACTCCGCGTGAGAGGAGCACGCCGACGATCAAGAGCACGATGATCGCGAAAACTCCCGCGGGCGAGAGGACGAGGCCTGAAGTCGTTGCATCGTAGCCAAAGAGCGATTGCAGCAGACCGGGGAGAGCGGTGGTGTTGGCGTAGAGCACGCCAAAGGCGCAGAAAATGACGATGCAACAGGAGCGAAAATTGCGGTCGAGCAGCGTGCGAAAATTGATCAGGGGATTGGCGATCCGCAGTTCGCGATAGATGAGGGCGCCGAGACAAGATACGAACAGGATCGAGCAATGTCTGCACGCGAAAGAATGGATCGCCTAACCAATCCCATTCCTGTCCTTTGCTCAGCATGATTTCCCAGCAAATCATCGTGATACTCAAGAGACAGAGGCCGAGCGTATCGAAGCGTGAATTCTGGGTCTTCATCTTTTCGTGCTCAACTCTTAGATAAGTCGGGTCGGTCACGACCGCGTGACACATGAGCAAGCGCGAACAGCCCGACCGGGACGTTGAGATAGAAGATCCAACGCCAGCCGTAGTTGTCGGTGATGTAGCCACCGAGCGTCGGCCCGACCACCGGCGCGAGCAATGCCGCGATGCCGAACGCAGTCATGGCAGTGCCCTGTTTTTCCCTCGGGAACGCATCCAGCAACACGCCCTGGCTGGACGGTTGCAATCCGCCGCCGGCCAGACCTTGCAGGACGCGCGAAGCGATCAGCGCGTTCAGGCTCGTGGCCATTCCGCATAAGGCGGAGGCGAGGGTGAAGACAGCGATCGACAACAGAAAGTAATTGCGACGTCCGAGCCGGACGGAGAGCCAGCCGGAGATCGGGAGGACGATGGCATTGGCCGCGAGATAACTCGTGATGACCCACTCGCCATCGGTCACCGGCGCCGACAATCCGCCGGCGATGTGTCGCAGCGCCACGTTCGCGATCGTCGTGTCCAGCACTTCCATGAACGTGGGAATGACGACCGCGAGCGCCACAATCCACGGATTGAACGAACGCGGGACTGTCAGGCTGACAGGCGCCGGGATCGCGACGGACGAGGTCGCGTTCATCGCCCGGCCGCCACGGGGCTGGCGGATGGAGCAGGTGTGAGTTAATTCCTGGAGAAATCTTCCGGCGTTGATGCCCGTCGGCTTGCTCTTCATATCGACCGATGGGCTAACCGAAAGGCCGACGAAAAGGGGCAGCTTGTTGGGATCGTAGTTGACCAGGTCGATCCGCACCGGCAGCCGTTGCACCACTTTGACAAAGTTACCGGTCGCGTTCTGCGCCGGCAACAAGGCCAGAGTCGAACCCGTGCCCATGGTGAAACCAGAGATACGTCCTTCGAACGACTGTTTGCCGCCATACATATCGACTTCCAGGTTCACGCGCTGGCCGATTCGCAGATCGCGCAGTTGCGTTTCTTTGAAATTCGCGTCCACCCAGATGTCGCGCAGAGAGCGAATGGCCATAAGACTCTGGCCGACCTGCACATTGTTCCCGGGATTTACGTTGCGGCGCGTGATCACGCCGTCGATTTCCGCCGTGATCGTGCAGTAACGAAGCTCGAGCTTCGCCTGGTCGAGATCGCGCTGCGCTTGCTCCAAGCCGGCCTGGGCTTGTTTCAGAGCGGGCGCGTTCTTGATGACGTCGGCATAGATGCGGTTGATATCGCCGCCGGGATCGCGTCGGTAGAATTCCTCCACCACCTGCCTCGGCGTGAGATCGTAGGACGATGGGACGACGCCGAGCTGCGCGGCGCCTTGCATCAATTCGCCGAGCGCCTGGCGCACGGAGGAAAAAGTTTGATCGAGATTCGCGGGAACATCGGTGACGCTCGTGCCCTCGGGAGGTTTGCCGGGCAGGCCGAGAGCCGCGCGCGCTTGATAAACGCTCTCCAGCGCCTCTGTCACCTGCGCGTTCGCCACGTCGAGGGCTTCGCGCTTTTGATCGAGATCCTGAGGAGTCGTCACCTTGGTCGCGAGCAGGCGTTTCGCCCGATCGAACTCCGATTGCGCGAAGACCTGCGTCGCCTTGGCTTGCTCCCACGTGGCCGCGCGGGCGCGGATCAGCGCCACCTGATTGTCCACGTCCTCAATCGCGTGAGTGAGTTTGAAACGCAGGCCCCGCGTCGCGGCCACCTGACCGCGCACGGTGGCCTCGGCCACGACGAGGTTCGCCTGCGCGGCATCGACCGCGGCCTGCTTGATCGCGACCTGCACGCGATACGGCTCCGGATCCAGTTCGACGAGCACGTCGCCCTTTTTCACCCGGTTGTTGTCCTCGACCAGCACGCGAGCCACCTGACCGACCACGCGCGGTGCGACGAATGTGACGTAGCTGTTCACATAGGCATCGTCGGTCGAGACGGTGTGCCACGAGTGAACAATGCGTGGAATGATGATGAAGAGAAGGACAAGCGCTCCGATCGCGATCAGGATATTGCGCACGCGATGACTATTGGACGCGGGAGCAGGAGCGGAGCGGGTTTCGGCGGCGAAGTCGGAGGCGCGGGCTGAGCGCTCGGAACCGGCTTCGATTCTTCAGTCGACATGGTGCGTGTTCCTGATAGTCGCCTCGAGGCACGCAACATCGGCCCCACCCAGGCGGCTGGCGACGGTACTCTTAGGTTTTGAAAAAGGCGAGCAAGTCCGCGTTCACTCTGTCTTTGAGCGTCGTGCACATGCCATGGGGCGCGCCCTTATAAACTTCGAGCTTGCATCCTTCACCAGCTTTGATGAGAAGCATGGCCGCCGCGCCAATCGGCACGATTTGGTCATCGTCGCCGTGCAGGATCAATGTCGGCACGTCGAACTTCTTCAGGTCTTCGGTCAGGTCCGTTTCGGAAAACGCTTTGACGCAGAAGTAGGAACCCGGAAAGCCGCACATCATCCCTTGCAGCCAGAATGATTCGCGCACGCCTTCGGAAATCTTCGCGTTCGGCCGATTGTATCCGTAGAACGGCATGCTCAGATCCTTCCAGAACTGTGAGCGATCGGCTTGCACGCCGGCGCGAATGTCGTCGAATGCCTTCATCGGCAAGCCGCCGGGATTGGCGTCCGTCTTCAACATCAACGGCGGCACCGCGCTGATCAGGACCGCTTTGGCCACGCGCTTTGTGCCGTGACGCCCGATGTAACGCGCGACTTCGCCGCCGCCGGTGGAATGACCGACGTGGATCGCATCTTTCAAATCGAGCGCCTCGACCAGCTTCGCCAGATCGTCCGCGTACGTGTCCATGTCGTTCCCTGCTCCAGGGCTGACTCGACCGGCCGTGCCCGCGCCGATCGTGCGCAATGCAGCGGTAGCCGCGTTGCGCCAGAAAAAACATCTGATCTTCAAAAGCATCCGCGCTCAGCGGCCAGCCATGACTGAAGACGACGGGCTGTCCCGTTCCCCAATCATTGTAATAGAGTTCGATGTTCGCTCCGTTTTCTTTACCGACGGTGACGTATGACATGGTGATTCTCCTTGTTGCTTTTTATGAGCCGCCGCCCGCGTGAATCAGGCAACTGTGATTGCAAAAACGAAGCCGAGACGCGGAATTTGTCACGTGTTGTTTTCGTGAAATCGACACGCGCGTGTAGCGGCGCCGGAATGGACGGGGCCGCCGCCGATATTCACGGGCCGTTCTGAGTTGACCCTTCGTCGCGATAAACTCTATACTTCCGCGACGACCCAATCGAAATCTCAACCGGAGGAATAATCATGCCGTTATTGAAGCCTGATTCCACGTTCTATCCTTCCCCCCGCCTTGCCGCCCAGGGACCGCCGGAAAAACTCGCCTACGTCGCGGCTTTGAATCCGCCCGGCAGCCGGCACAACGACGCGATGATCGTTGTTGACTTCGATCCCGCCTCATCCACCTACTGTCAGGAAATCGGTCGCTGCACGCTGCCTAATTTCGGCGACGAGCTGCACCATTTCGGTTGGAACGCCTGCAGTTCGGCGCTCTGCCCCTACGCGCCCCATCCCCATATCGAACGGCGCTACCTTATCGTGCCCGGGATTCGTTCTTCGCGGCTTTACGTCATCGATACCAAGCCCAATCCGCGCGAGCCAAAAATCGTGCGCACGATCGAGCCGGAAGAAGTGATCGCCCGGTCCGGATATTCGCGACCCCACACCGTGCATTGCGGGCCGGAAGGAATCTACGTCAGCGCGCTCGGGTCGCCCTCGGGCGATGGACCGGGCGGCATTTTTCTGCTCGATCACTTCACCTTTGACGTGCTCGGGCAATGGGAAATCGACCGAGGCGACCAATACCTGCACTACGACTTCTGGTGGCACTTGCTCCATGACACTCTCATCAGCTCGGAATGGGGCACCCCCGAAGATGGTCGAGAACGGTCTGCAACCAGATCTGCTCATGAAATCCGAGTATGGCCATCGGATGCATGTCTGGGACCTGCGCCGGCGCAAGATCGTCGAGACTCTCGACCTCGGTAAGGAAAACCAGATGGTGCTGGAAATGCGGCCGGCCCACGACCCGACAAAGACCTATGGATTTGTCAGCGTGGTCGTGTCGTTGAACGATCTCTCGGCCTCGATCTGGCTGTGGCATCGGCCCAATGGCGCCTGGGCGATCAAGAAGGTCATCGAGATTCCCGCGGAACCGGCCGACCCGGATTTGTTGCCGCCGGCCTTGAAGGACTTCAAAGCGGTACCGCCGCTCGTGACCGATATTGCGCTCTCGGTCGATGACCGTTTCCTCTATGTCTCCTGCTGGGGCACCGGGGAGATGCGGCAGTACGACGTCTCGGATCCAATGCAACCGAAGCTCGTCGGCTCGATCCACATCGGCGGCATTGTCAGGCGGGCCGCGCATCCGAAAGATCCGGAGCGCCGGTTACGGGGCGGGCCCCAGATGGTGGAGGTTAGCCGCGATGGCCGCCGCGTCTATTTTACGAACTCGCTTTATGCGGCCTGGGATGAACAATTCTACCCGGAAGGGGTGGGCAACTGGATGGTGAAACTCGACGCCGATCCGAAAGGTGGGATTCAGTTCGATTCCGAACTTCTTCTTCGAGACGAAGGAACATCGGCTGCATCAGATTCGGTTGGAAGGTGGCGATGCCTCGTCGGATTCCTATTGTTTTCCCTAACGAGAATAAGCGCCAGTCGACAGCGAACGCGGAGCGTTCCAGGCACATTAGATGACGAATCTCTGGCCTTGGTTCGTGCTCCTGGGACTGGGAGCGCTCCATGGGATCAATCCCGGGATGGGCTGGCTTTTCGCCGTCTGCCTCGGCCTGCAGGAGCGCCGGCGCAAGGCCGTGCTCGCGGCCTTGCCGCCGATCGCGCTGGGCCACGCGCTCTCGGTCGGGCTGGTGGTCGTCGCTCATTGCCGTGCTGCGCGCCCATCTGGATGCCAGCGTCCTGCAATACGCCTGCGCGGCACTTCTCATTGGATATGGCATTTATCGCGCCGTGCGCGCTCGCCATCCGCGCTGGGTCGGAATGCGGGTTGGATTTCGCGACCTGACTCTCTGGTCATTCCTCATGGCGTCGGCGCATGGCGCGGGTCTGATGTTGATCCCCGTTTTTCTGGCCACAACAACTCGCCGGATTCCCACGCCGCGATGAGTCATCACAGCGAGGCCGGCGGTCATGCATCACATCTCCCGCTCATCGCCGGACCCGGATGGCTGGCGGCTGCGGTGCTGGTTCACACCCTGGGCCACCTGGTGGTTGCCGGGTTGGTGGCGCTTCTCGTCTACGAAAAGCTTGGCCTAACGATCTTGAAAACCGCCTGGTTCAACATCGATTTTGCCTGGGCGCTCGCTCTCATTGTCACCGGCATCATTCTCGCGTTCATTTAGGCGGGACGATTTAATCATCTATCCTTGCTTGTAAATCAGCGTCGAGCGGGACGATGCTGGAGAGTAGTCATGCCGACAGAAAACCGCGCTGGTTAGACAAAAATCCGACTCGGTGACGTTAATTGAAGAATGAAAGTGAAGACGTGGTTGAGTTCTCTGGCTGTCTTTCCGGTTGCCCTGGTCCTGGCGAGCTGCGATCGCGCTCCGAATACGGTCGAGGAGGTGATTGAGCGCAATACGAAGGCGATGGGTGGCCGGCAAGCCATCGAGGCCGTGCACTCCGTCGCGATTGACCTGCACATCGTCGATCCTGATTTTGCCGCCGACGGGAGTTATCGCGCCACTCGGCCGGGCAAGATGCGGATCGATGTGAATGCCGAGGGAAAACACGTTTTCACGGAAGCATTCGACGGTCGTCGAGGCTGGCAATGGAAAGGGGAGGGCACGACGACGGTCGATGAGTCGGCGAAGGCGACCGCGGCCCTGCGCCATGGCGTCGAACTGCCGGGACACCTGTATGGCCTGCACGAGCTGCGGCAGCGCGGCCATCGCATCGATCTGATCGGCCGGGAGAAGATCGAAGGCGTCGATTACTACGCGCTGCGACTCACGCTAAGCGATGGCTATACGACAATGCTCTACGTCGATCCGAAATCGTGGCTCATTACGCATCGCCGCGATGTGCGGCCTTTGCACGTGGATATCGATCCGACGCCGACGACCATTGAGCAGCGCATGACCGATTTCCGGCAGGTTGACGGTGTCTGGTTTCCCTTTGCCAACACGGAAACCGATCTGAAGACAGGGAAATTGCTGGAAACGACCACGATTCGCGCAATCACGGTCAATCCAGAGATCGATGAAGCGATCTTTGAGAAGCTTTAGCCTTGCTTCGGTGACCATTTCAGATCGCGTCTAAACTCTTCGCATTGCACTGCTCACCTTTGGCTGCCAAACTCGAACTCAACCTCGCCACAGTCGCCTGATACCCACGCTGAATAACTTCACTCAAATGCGTGACGGACTACCTCAGATAAATGGTTAGGTCTTGGCGAGCACGGCGTCGACGTCCAAGACGAACCCAGGAGGGAAGCCAATATGTTTGGCTTTGCGCCACCAGGCTCTCGCCACCCGGCGTTTTGAGCAAGGTGCCCAGGAATGCACCAGCCGTCGCTTCGAAAGTCCCCTTTGGAAAGACACCGCGCTGCGTTCTGTCCCAAACGTGGAAAGACGCCCAGGCGTATTCCTGCAGCATCTGCTCCAGCCTCAGCTGATCGGCAGCATCCAACGCGCGCTCTCCGCTAAGGCCGCTGGTCATGAGCTCGGCAATGTCACGGTTCTGGGCGATTGCCTGACGAAGCACCGTCCATTGCTCCATCGTGGAATTGTGCTCGTTACGCTGAAGCGCGGCCGTGTTGTGTTTGATCTGTAAAGCGAGAAAGATCAAAGACACAATCACGCCGATCGAGGCAACAATTTGCGCGAGATAAGATAATTGTTCGAAAGACATAGGTCTCCACTTTCAGCAAGTGGTAGCTAACGACACCAAGATGAACCACGCCGGATGTTTCATAGGCCTAACGAAAACAAGATCAGCCACCGCTGGCAAGAGCGCGCGTGGCTCGCAATGGACGTATTTTCATAAAGGAAAACGGGGCAGTACGCCGGCCAGCGGTTGGCGGCATCGCCCGGTTAGGCCTCTTCATACACGAGTTACCGTGTGCAGCCACGCGCCCAGAAAGCAAAATGGAATCAGCAGGGAAAGAAAAGAGAGATGATACCAAAGCGGCATCAGGCGCCAAAATTGCGTTTGGAAAAAGATGCCAACGGCCAGCAGCAAGAGTCCGAGAAGGAGTACCCGGGAGATTTGACGCCGTCTGAGCGATCACCGCCGTAACATGCCCCGCTGCCAGCGAAAGCGTAATGCTGCCCAGTAGCAACGCCAACAGCGCTCCAGTATCCTGGATCCGCTGCGTTTGATCTGATGGGAGTAGGGCCAGTTTTTGGAGCGCGAGGTTGAATGACAGCCAGCCGACGGACCACAGGACGAAGCCAGCAAAGGCTGCAAGAAGTTGTTTTAGCATAATGGTGTGTTTGTTTGGGCCTAACGAGAAGTAGGCCGAATTATTCGGCATATAAAGGCGGAATTATTCGGTGTATCAAACTCGTCTTTCCGGGGAACGGGAGGAAAAATGCCGAACATGTTGATCAACGTACACGAATCTGCCCCACGCTCGCAATCTCAAATTACTCGATCAAAAAAGCGCCTGAGTGGCCTGACGTTGCGGCGAACGACGAATGGCCGATGTAGCCATTCCCCGCGCGCGCGAGTCGGTGGCAGTCGGTGTGTTTGGGTGTCCAGTGGAAGATGCGATGCTTTATCCGCTAGGGCGCAGCGGCAGCCGGCGCCTCTCCTGCCACCTGGCCCAGATTGTTAATACCCCGTGCGGCGCTGAGCGGGAGCACCTCCGGCACGCTCGAGGGCGTGGCCCACATCACTGCATGCTGGATACCCGCCGTGTCGCGTGAAGCGCCGACGATCACGCCCTGTTGGTTGATAGCGACGGCGTAGGTGCCATTGCCGCCGAGCCCCTTAAGAAACTTCAGACCGATGCCAGGCGCGGTGTAAAAGGCCAGGTCCGCATCCCAGTCTGGTCAAGCCCGATAATCTGCCCCGCGTCGTTAATTGCGGTAGCTACCGCATAGATCGAACCAGCCACCGTCCCAAGGAAACGCATTCCGGTTTTTTTCGACCAAGAGATTGGTTGCCAGAGTGTCGAAAGGGAGCCGCCCACCATCTGTCCGAGGTTATTGATTCCATTGCCAAGGCTGGCCTGCTCGCCATTGAGCACGCCGAGATCACGTGGATGAGCTAAATCCGGGCTCCAAAGGTATGCTTCATAGATGATGGTGCCACGCTTGAGAAGATTGCCCGTAACCTGATCGAGATCGTTGATCGAATACGCGGTATTGCCGTTGTCCGAGTTATTGGAGAGATCACCCAGGACCGTGAAACCATCCTCAGGCGTCCAATAAAATGCCACCTGCCGGCCATCCACCTGCCGCCCGTAGCCGACGACGTGACCGACGGAATTAATCGCGGTCGGCTGGCATTTCGCGGTGGTGCTGTCGCCGCCACCGGGAATTCCGAGGTCCACCATGCCTGTGGCTTCGGTCCAGATGAAGCCATGCTGATAAAAGTTGCCCCCTGTCGGGATGTAATCGCCAATGACAGTACCGCTATCGTTGATGGCGTAGGCATAGCTTTCGGCGCCCAGGCTGCCAAGGTCGCGAAGGCCGTTGGTCGCGTCCCAGATATAGGCGTGGGTTTGCGCAAAGCTGATGCCAACGGTGGCAAGGAGAGGGATCGTCCAGGAGATGAAGTTCTTTTTCATCGGATGGTGGAATCTGTTCGGTTTGGGGTCGGGTTCGCTCCCGCTCTGCCTTTTGCCATATCTGATAGAAAAATGTCAAGCCCGCAGCCTTTCGCGGCACTCGACGACGCTATGCGCGTAGGGAATGCAGCGATCGACGAAATGCGGAGGGAACACGATCCGCTGGCGTCGCACATCTTGATCAGCGACCGCGCGAGTTAGATTTGATATCCGCATGCTCTCAAAGGTAGGCATACGGACAGTTCGCGGTTGGCTGCGTCGGCTGGTTAGATGTTGTCGACCGTCACCGTTTCGACCCACCGTGCGCGCCAGGCAGGGGCGTTGAATGGGTCGGCAAAGTATTGGGTCTCATGCGACACTTTTCCATCCCGAAACTCCATAATACTCACGGTGTAGACGCGCTTGCCTTCGTAGATAATCACATACTCGGTGATCCATAGATTGCCTTTTCCCACGATCCGGCGGACCGAAAACCCCGATGGCCTGCCAGGATGATGACTACGAAGCGCCTGCAGGTTACTCCGACCGCGAATTACCTCGCCTGATTGTGGATACTCGCACACGATGTCGTCGTGGTAGATTTCATGTTCGGCAACTTGATCACCCGCAGAAGACGCTGCCCAATGCCGATCAATGGCCATCCGAATGTTTTGCTCTTCCATTAGCAACCTTCTTTGGCGTTTACGTGTTCATGATACTGAACTTCGTCGACATCTAACGAGACGAAGCTCAGCTGCGGCGAGCGGGAGCGCGCGTGGCGGCGGGTTGGACTGATTTGGTCATGTGAAAACTGGATAGTACGACGGCTCGCCGTCGGCTGCAGCGTCTGGTTAGACCTTCCGCAGCTTCGGCCAAACAGTCGCGAGATCAAAGCGCAATAGCACCGGGTCGTCTGGTGCAGCCATGTCATGCTCGAATGTGTGACCAATGAGAATAACAGTGTGGGGCGCCTGCATGAAAATCTCGGCGCTGACGAATGGTGTCTTCTCAGGTTCGTCGAGGTACCGGATCTCACGCGCGTCGATAGAAAAGACAAAGACGTGGTAGTGCCAAGGCTGATGTCCTGCCCCGTTGAGCGCTGTGATAACCAGAAACTTGCCATCGTGCGTCCACTCCGCATTGCAGGCGGCGTCACTGCTGATCTCGTGCTCGAATATCGTGGGGTGCCCGCGATCCTTGATCGTGAGCCGTGTGCCTTCTGACTTGGTCTGTTCGTTTGCCGTTTTCGTGAAGACGGCATCGAACCGAGCGTCCGGGCTAGTGACAGCGTAATCGAAGGGCCGGTCTGCCGCAGTCGCGTGCAGTGCGAGCAGGAAGAATGCGAATGAAGCCAGGCGCATGAGGTCTAACGAGAACAAGATGAGCGACGGCGGACGAGAGCGCGCGTCGCTCGGAGTGGAAGTGTGGAAGTCATCTCAAAAGTGGAGCGTACAGCGGTCCGCCGTTCGCTCCATCGCATTATTGGTCATCCAGTAGTTATTCATGGGCGAGCGGAACGGCCTTCGCGGGCTGGCGGAGCGAGGCTGTGAATAACTCTGCCGCGCTCCAGAGAATCATGCTTGCTCAGCTTTCGTCTCCTCTTTTCATTGCTTGCTTGCGGGAAGATCGCACGCACCGGCCCACTACGAATCTCCATCGCCGATCGCTCGACGATTTTAACCATAGCTTCGAGTGGAGTCCGGGCGTGCTTTCATTCGTAACGAATCCTCAGATGAGGACCCGTTCGAGGTCCAGACAATAATGCCTTCGCCGAATGGAAGCCAGCGTGTTGTTCGCGCCCGCGGAGCCAACCAAAAACCAAAACAACCAAATGAAATCAACCAACAATAACAACCACAGAATGAAGAAAACATCACCGGAGGCCGAGGATTTTGCGGCCCTCATCGGGCTGGATTGGGGAAGTCGAAGCGCATGCCCTCTGTCTCTACGATTGCGCCACCGGCGCGCACGAAAGCTCCACCCTCGAGCACACCCCTGAAGCGATCGCTCACTGGGCGGCCACGCTGGCCAAGCGCTTCCCCAATGGGAAGATCGCCCTCTGTCTGGAGCAAGCCAAAGGCCCCCTCATCTCCGCCCTCATGGCTTATCCCTTCCTCGTCCTTTACCCGGTCAACCCGGCCACCGCGGCCCGCTACCGCCAGGCTTTTAAGACCAGCCGGGCCAAGAGCGATCCCTCCGACGCGCAGGTCTGCCTCGAGTTGCTCCTCCAGCACCGCGCCAAACTCACTCCCTGGCGCCCCGACGATCCCCAGACACGCCAGCTCGCCCGGCTCTTGGAGCATCGCCGCGGCACGGTCGATCTGCGCACTCTCCTCTGCAACATGCTGCGCGACGCCCTCAAGAGCTACTATCCCCAGGCCCTCGACCCTGGCCGGTCAGGATCTCTTTGCTCCACTGGCCTGTCAGTTCCTCCTCAAGTGGCCTTCGCTCCAGGAACTGCAAAAGGCGAGAAAAGAAACGGTGCGCAAGTTCTACTACGCGCACAACTGCCGGCGCATCGATCTGATCAACCAACGCCTCGAGGCGATCGGGTCGATGATCCCGCTCACCAGCGACCAGGCAGTGATCGAGCCCGCCAAAGTCCAGGTCAGGATGCTGGCTCGCCAGTTACTCCAGCTCGCGGCCGCGCTCAAAGAATACGATGCGCGCATCGCCCAACTCTTCGCTTCCCATGCCGATGCCGCCATCTGGGAAAGCTTCCCCGGGGCCGGCCCCACGCTCGCCCCACGACTCTGCTGCTGCCTTCGGCAGCGCAACGCTCCCGCTACCAGAGCGCCGCCGCCATCCAGCAATACAGCGGCATTGCCCCGGTCACCGAGCGCAGCGGCAAAAACCAGCACTGGGTCCATCGCCGCTGGGGCCGGCCCCACTTCGTCCATCAGAGCTTCTTCGAATACGCCAACCAGTCCGTCTTACATTGCGCCTGGGCCAAACTCTTCGTCCAAGAGCAGATCGCCAAAGGCAAAAAACATCCCACCGCCGTGCGCGCTCTGGCCTTCAAATGGCAGCGCATCATGTTCGTCTGCTGGCGCGACCGTGTCGCCTACGATGAGTCGACCTATCTCGACAGTCTTAAACGCCGAGGCTCACCCCTGGCTGCCAAACTCCAACTCAACCTCGCCACCGCCGCCTGATACCCACGCTCAATAACTTCACTCAAATGCTTGACGGACGACCTCAGATGTATGGTTAGGCCTCGGGTTCGTGGCAAACCACTTCGACGTTGTGTCCGTCCGGGCCAATGACGAAAGCTGCATAATAGGTCGCGTTGTATTCCGGGCACAGGCCTGGCGCACCATTGTCTTTGCCACCCGCCTCCAGAGCCGCGCGATAGAAAGCATCGACCTGCTGGCGATTCTCCGCCGTGAACGCCAAGTGAAGAGGCGCTGGCTTCTCCTCGGTTTGATAGAGGATCAATGAAGCCGAACTCTCCGGTGCATCAAGCTCGACGCCGTAGGTCGGCGGCCCCTCCGCAACAATTGCAACGCCAAGCGGTGCAAGTGCCTTGAGGAAAAACGCTTTGCTTGTCGCATAGTCGCTGACTCCGAATTTGACGTGGTCAAACATAAGTTCTCCTGAGGTGTATGGGGTTTTCGGGCCTAACGAGAATTCGGCCGGAAAATCCCGCCTTTTATTGCGGGATAATTCGGCCTAATCCGGGCTTGCTTCGAGGAGATGGGAACGCCAAAAGCCGAATCCATGGATCCCTTTCTAGAACCCGCCCCGGCCACCCGCAAGGAAAAAAGCGTTCCGACCAGACGCGGTGTGTGATGGGTGTAAACGGTCACGGAGAAGCGTTGGCCAAATATTGGATGACTTTTTCCATTCCCGCGACGACGCGAGTCATTGAGTCGTAATCTAACTTGTCGGGCGTGTCGCTACCGGCGTGATAATGCGGATAGCGGAAGGGCGCTGTATCGGTGACCATGATGCCAGGGTAACCGTGCTGCCAGAATGACCATTGGTCGGACCAGCCGACTCCCGGGACCATCGCGGGCAAGGCCGCGCCTTCGGACGGGATTTTGGCCTGCCGTCGAAATTCGCCGAGCGCAGCGCGCAGGAGAGAGCGGGAAGGAACGTTCCCGACGAACCCAATAAAGTTGCCCGTGCGTGGATAGAGCAGACCAAGCCCGGGCGCCGGATATCGCTGTGAGCCCGGCCGACTCGAAAAATAGCCGATCGTTTCCAGGCTGATCATCGCGCTGATCTGATCGCCCCGCTCCCGGCAGCGTCCGGCGTAGACGAAGCTACCCATCTCGGCACTCTGAAAGTAGAACGGCTCTTCATTGACGAAGGCGACGAAGCGTACCGTCTTGGAATTGTGCGAGCCAGCAAACTGGCGCGCGAGAGCGAGCAGCGCGGCCACGCCGCTGCCATTATCGTTCGCGCCGGGCGAGCCAAAGACCGAGTCATAGTGGGCACCGATCAACACGATCTCCCGTGACGCGCCGCCAAGTTCCGCCTCGAGATTCGAGCAGGTCTCGCCGTCGACCTCATAGTTATCCCGACGCACCCGATACCCGGCATGGGTCAGGTCGGCTTCGACATACTGCGCCGCCTCGATTAGCCGCGGGTAGTGAGAAAGATTCCGTTCACCTATCTCGGCGCCCAGTTTTTGCACATGGGCGACCAATTCTTCGCGTAATGTCATTTCGTCTGGAGTGAGCTGCGGCGCGGGTCCGCGGAAACTCCTGCCCGGCATGCGGATCATAACAAACCAACCTGCCACAAAGAGGAGGCAGACGCTGGACCAAACGACAATCCGAATCGTGCGGAAGGCAGTTGAGCGATTTCCTTTTGGCATCACTCCTGGGTTTACCGGTTCGAGCGAAGTGTCGCAACCGAGAAACCACCTGCCAAACGGCCGCGGCGGGATCGTTCCCGCCGCGACCGCGCAGGTTATTGCACGTCGTAGAACTTCGATCAACCCGACACCTGTTGCGCCCGATTGTCCGGCAACGATGGCCGTATAGGAACCCGGCGGCAGCGTCGTCACAATAGCCGACTCATTGACTGCGGTCGGGGCGATGCTCAGGGCTTGTAGTTGGGCCGCCTGGGTCGCGTCATCCTGCCAGTCATCATTGAACCCAACGCTCTGGCCGTTGCTGTCGACTAACTGCAGGGTGGGGTTACCCAGCGGATTCGCGATCCCGGCCTGGGCCAGGGACGGTCCGAGCGCGCGCACCACCACTCGCGCCGGCTCCATATTCGTGCCACCGAGGATGAAACCGCCGATCATCACATTATCCTGCGTCTGCACCGAGCCGCGGGTACTGATATTCGCCAGCCGGGAGTTAGCTGAAGCGTTCAAGTCATAGATCTCGAGCAACCCGACACCGGTGACTCCATCCTTCCCACTCACGATCGCGGTATAGGAATCGGGACTCAGCGTAGCTATGATAGCCGGTTCGCGGTCATCGCTGGGCGGGATGGTGGTCGCTGCGATTTCGGCTTCCTGCAGATCTCTCCAGTTATCGTTAAACGCAATCTGACCACCCGCTCCGAAAAGCTGGAGCGTCGGATCATTGATCAAATCCGTGAGACCAGAGGACGCCAAAGAAGGGCCGAGGCCGCGAATGATAACTCGCTTGGGTGCATTCCCCGTGATGATAAAGCCGCCGATCATCACACCTTCGCCATTTTCCACTCGCAGGCGGGTGGAGATGTTCACTGGTTGCGAGGTCGGAGTTCCACTCGGGCTTGGCGAGGGGCTCGCGCTTGGTGAAGGGCTGCGCTTGGTGAAGGGCTTGCGCTCGGTGAGGGGCTTGCGCTCGGTGAAGGGCTTGCGCTCGGTGATGGACTCGGACTGGGAGATGGGCTCGGTGACGGGCTTGGCGAAGGCGAAGGACTGGGGCTCGGTGACGGGCTCCGCGTCGCCATGGGAGTGGAATTCTGTTGCGCGTGCATCGTCGTAGCAGCCGGGCCGGCAACCAATAGGAGCGCCATTCCCAGCACGGCGAAATACGTAGCGCCTTGCCAATGCCTGGTGCAGCTCGATCGATTCATACGGCTGGTTAGGGTGTGGTCGGTCATTTTCATAATTTTATCCGGGTTTGAGTTGCGGTGTTGAGATCAAATACCCACGCTGGGGATGGATTGGCGAACGCGCAAAGGTTACTCGGTTGTTACCTTTGAGCAGCCGTTCGCTAAGCTGCGATTTAAACCGCGGAGGAGCGCGCCGTGTTCGAGAATGCCAGGTGAAGCGCCCGGACGCTGTTAGAATGTCTCTGCAACAATTCGGGCAACATCGGCGATCGCGGCCTGGCGGGCCTTGGAGGAGGCGGTCGATCCGACGAAGTAAATGGCGAGAAGAATGGGAGACTTTGCCGGGCGGGCGAATGATGGCGATATCGTTGGTCGCACCGTCGTTTCCTCGCCCCGTCTTGTCGCCAATCTTCCAGTCGTTAGGCAGGCCGGCCCGGATCAGTTCGTCGCCGGTTTTGTTCTCGGCGAGCCAGCCATCAAGCAACTGGCGCGATTGTTGCGACAAGGCGTCGCCGAGCAGGAGCGTGCGCAGGTTGGCTAGCATCGCAGCCGGGGTGGTGGTGTCGCGTTCGTCGCCGGGCACGGCGCTGTTCAGGTCGGGCTCGAGGCGATCGAGCCGGGTCTTTTGGTCACCGAGTGAGCGCGCATAACGAGTGAAACCCTCGGGGCCGCCGATTGTCTGGAGCAAAAGGTTGGCGGCGGTGTTGTCACTGTACTCAACCGCGGCGGCGCAAAGGGCGGCGAGTGTCATCCCGCCCTCTTTGACATGTTCCTTGGTGATCGGCGCATACTCGAGAAGATCTGCCGTGGTGTAGGGAATGACGCGGGTGAGTTGTTCCTCATTCCCATCAACCCGATGAAGCACGGCAGCCGCGGCGAGAAGCTTGAATGTACTGCACATTGGAAAGCGCTCGCTGGCGCGGTGCTCAAGGCGTCGGCCGCTGCCGGTCTCGAGGGCGGCGACACCAAGTCGTCCGCCCAGGCGCATTTCGAGCGCTACGACGCGTTTCTCCGCCGCGTCGGTGTCGGCGGGCGTTTGATCGGCGGCTCTCGCATTGCTGGTGACAGATCACGAAGAAGGACGCGCGAACCACGGTGAAACGAGCCGAGTTGGGCTGTGAATACTGGAACGCGGCGTTACGCGAATGTGCGCGTGCGACGAGATCCGACGAGCCGGAGCCCGTTTCACGCGGAAGCATCTGCGCCCGGAACGATCAGGCGGGAAGGAAATCGGGCAGGCCAATAAAGGTTTCCTCCTCGGCTTCTTCTTCGATCGTATGCAGCGGCGCGAAACGATCGGCGCGAAAACCGCGCTCGATTCCGTGAGCGTTAAGCGGCCCTTTGATTTCGCAGAGGTAAACTGCAATCTCGCCTTCGTCACCTGTCAGGCCGATCCCCGGGACGATGTCGCGAATCGTGTAAGTCGAGCCTTCCTTCGGCAGCTCGTCGTAGAGCTGCTCGATGCCAAGCGGAAAGTGGCCGTTTACACAGACGACTCTCTGATTCGGCAAAAACATCTGTATCTTAGAGCCACCACCTCAGCGGCTCTTCGCCGGGTTGCGATTCGGAAATGGCGGGATGGGTGGCAGCTCGTAGCCCTTGGTCTTCATCTCGGCTTGAACTTCCTCGATCCCCCGGTCGAGTTGCTGATCTTCTCCTTTGAATTCCCTTCCCGGGTCGTTATCGACCACGATGTCGGGGTCAACTCCGTGACCTTCGATGATCCAGTCTTTTCCGTCTTTCGAATAAGGCGCGAACTCCGGCCTGAAGAGCTGTCCGCCATCAATCAATGGCAGCGGGTTGCGAATGCCAATGACTCCGCCCCAGGTGCGTTTGCCGATCAATTTGCCCAGGCCGAGCGTCTTGAAGCGAAAAGGGAAGATATCCCCGTCGGAGGCGGAGAACTCGTTAATCAATGTGACCATGGGGCCGAGGAAGGTCTGTGATGGATCTGTTCGTGGGACACCGTTGCGCGACATCTCCACCATGACGAGCGCGCGCCGCAGTCGCTCGATCACGAGGGGTGAAACAAAGCCGCCGCCGTTGCCGCGTACATCCACGATGAGTCCCCTTTTGCCGATCTGCGGGAAGTAACGCTTGGTGAATTCGTTCAAGCCGGGCTGGCCCATGTCCGGGATATGAACATAACCGACCTGGCCGCCGGTTTTCTTGTTCACATAGTCGATATTGTGCTGCACCCAATCCAGGTAGTAGAGCGGTGACTCATCGGCCGTTGGAACAACCGTGATGTCGCGCGCACCGGCTTCACTCGGGGTGGAGTTGACCCGCAGGATGACCTGCTTGTCGGCCGTGCCGATGAGAGCGTCGTAAATATTCGACAGGGACGAGGTCGGTGTGCCGTTGACTGCCAGAATGTAGTCGCCGGCCTTCACATTCAGGCCGATCGCGGTGAGCGGCGACCGATTGTCTTTCTCCCAGTTTTCACCGGGCAGGATGCGATCGATCCGGTAGGCCTTGCTCGCCGGATCACGGGAGAGTTCGGCGCCGAGAAGGCCCAACTTGATCCGCGGCGTCTCCGGCCTTTCACCGCCGGCGACGTAGGCGTGACCGTTGTTCAATTCGCCGATGAGCTCGCCGATGATGTAAGTCAGGTCGTTGCGGTGATTCACATAAGGCAGGAGCGCGGCATACTTGTCGCGCATCGCTGTTCCAGTCGATGCCGTTCATGGTCGGCGAGAAGAAGAAGTCGCGCATTTGCCGCCATGCTTCGAAGTAGATCTGTTTCCACTCGGCTCGCCGATCAGCCATGACGTCGAGGCCACTGCAGCTCGAGCTTATGATCTTTGGTCTCAAGCTTGTCCTTCGGCAGGTCGATGATCGAATAGTCTTTGTCGATCTTTACCAGCATCTTCTTGCCATCGAAACTGATCTGGTAACTGGTCACGTCGCCCAGGACCGTCTCCTTGCGATCCTCCAGGCTGTAGGAGGCAAGATGCCACTTCTCCTCGCCGGGGCCCGCTTCTTCGTCCTCGCCGCTGTTGTCGCCGACCGTCCGGCGGAGGTAGAAGACGCGGCCGTCCACCAGTCTGAGATCCCGATAGTTGGCCGGGGTGATTTCGAGGCCAACGATGCGGTTCTGAATCCCATCCGTATCGACTTTGACCGTCACCGGTTTCTTCGATTTTTCCTCTTCCTTGCCATCCTTCTTTTCCCCGTCCTTGTCCTTGTCCTTGTCTTTCTTTTCCGCCTTGCCAACCTCGTCGCTGCGCGGGCCGACCGGCGATTCTGTATCCTTGGAGAGAGTGACCAAATAGACCCGCTGCATGTCGACATAGATGTTCCCAAACTCCTCTTCGCCGAACGTCGGTTTGAAGTCGCGGCCTGAAGAAAGCATGAGGTACTTGCCGTCGTCGCTGAAGGCGACCCGCCCCGAGCCGATACCACTCATCCGTCACCGGGACTGACTTCTTGCTGGCTACGGAATAGAGATAAACTCTGGGTTGATCATTCAGTTCCGGTTGTCCCCAGGCGATCCACTGGCTGTCCGGTGACCAGTCGTAGGACTCGATTTCGCCGACTTTGTTCTGGGCCACTTCGGTGACTGCTTTGCTCGCGACATCGAGATAGCGCAGGCGTTGCAAGCGATCGCTCCAGAGCAGCTTCTTGCTGTCGGGCGACCAAATCGCCTGGTAGTAATAGGTGTCGGCCCCTTTGGTCAACTGTTGCGGCTGGCCTTTGCCGTCCTGGGCGCGGACATAGAGTTCATTCTCGCCGCTCTCGTCGGAGTTATAGGCAATCCATTTCCCATCGGGTGACCAGACCGCGTCGCGCTCGTGCGCGTTGGAGGTTTTCGTCAGGGCGCGCGCCGTGCCATCCTTGGCCGGGACGGAAAAAATGTCGCCGCGGGCGACGACCACCGCGCGCTGGCCATCCGGTGCCAGGTTGACTGACTCGGTATGTTTCGAGGCATCGAGAAAGGCGGCGCGGCCGGAGGCGAAGTCCTCCTTGATCTCAATCGGGACCGGGACCGATTGCCCGCTGGCCAGATCGTAACGCCAGATGTAGCCGGCCTGTTCGAAGACGATCGAGTCTTTCCCAATCGTAGGGAACTTGATGTCAAAATCCTGGAAGCGCGTCAGCTGTTTCGTTTCCTTGGTCGCGAGGTCGATCGAGAAGAGATTCATCCGTCCGTCGCGATCGGAGAGAAAATAGACGTGGTTATCGGGTCCCCACATCGGGCAGATGTCCTGGGCGGGATCGTTCGTCAGATTCTCGGTCGATTGAGTCTTCAAGTCGAAAATCCAGACATCGTCCGCCATCCCGCCGCGGTAGTGTTTCCAGGTGCGGAATTCGCGAAAGACACGGTTGAACGCCATCTTCGAATCGTCCGGCGAGAAGGAGACGAAGCCGCCGCGCGGGACCGGCAATTGCTGCGGCAACTCCGCGTTCGAGTCCCACGGTTTCGAGATCGCCGATGAAGGAGTTGAAGGAAGTGCGCCGGGTGCGAAAGACGACCAGTGGTTTGGTGTTCTTCCAGCCCATCACGATATTGTTCGGCCCCATCCGATCGGAAACATCGTCGCGGGAAAGAGTCGCGGTGGTGGTCAGGCGCTTCGGTTCGCCACCGTCCCCCGGCATGACGTAGACTTCGGTGTTGCCGTCATATTGCGAGGTGAAGGCGAGCTGTTTGCCATCCGGCGAAAAATGGGGAAAGGAGGTGTAGCCCGGGCCGCTCGTTAGGCGACGGGCCACTCCGCCGTCCTTCGGGACGGTGTAGAGCTGGCCCGAATAACAAAAAACGATCTGCTCGCCATTGGTCGTCGGGAAACGCAGCAGCCGGGTGGTGTTCGGCAGTTGCTGGGCCGCGGCGAAGCGGAGCGGCAGGAGCGTGCTGGCGATGAAAAAGAGCGAACCGACGAGACGTGACGAAATACGTATTGGATTCATGAGAAGGCGAGAAAACTGCGTTTGAATCGCTCAGATGCAACCGCATTTCACCACACGGCGTCGGAAACGCGCCTGAGCGAAGCGATTCTATCGCGAGCGACGGTGCTCCTCGTCGCGACAGACGCGCGACAGTTCGGCCTCGGGCCGTCATCATTTCGTTACGTTGACAACGAAAATGACGGGTGATAATTTCGCGCCAATTCGAGCAAGGAGAATTGTTAGGCCGCTCGAAGGAACCTCTGCACACCGCACTTAACAGTCAGGTCCTGGTGCTCAACCGCCTCTGGCAGGCGGTGAATATTTGCTCGGCGCGTCGTGCCTTTACGCTCCTCTACCAGGGGCACGCGCAGGTCGTTTCGTCCGATCAGCAGAACAACTTTGCGACCCACGATTTCGCGAGTTGGCTCGACTTTTCCATCTCCGCGCCGGAGGCCGAGCATGAGATGGTCACCACCATATCGTGGAAGATCCGGGTGCCGCGCGTCATCGTGCTCCTGCTTTTTGATCGGCTGCCGAAAAAGGAAGTGAAGTTCACGCGGCACAACGTCTTTGAACGCGACAACAATACCTGTCAGTACTGCGGAAAAGTTTTCGAGCGCCAGGAGCTGAATCTCGATCACGTCCTGCCGCGCGACAAAGGCGGCCTCACGACTTGGGAGAACGTCGTCTGTTCGTGCATCCCGTGTAATACGCGCAAGGGCAACCGCCTCCCGCACCAGGCGCACATGACACTCATTCGCAAACCGAAGCGTCCGAAGTGGCGACCGTTTGTCCACGTCACCTTCAACAGCCAGCAGCATGAAAGCTGGCGGCACTTCGTCGATCTCGCCTACTGGAACGTCGAGCTGAGCGACTAGCGCTCTCTATCGCCTGAAGCGCGAGCAACGCGAGCCGCGTTTTCGGGGAGCCCCGTTATCGCGCGATACGACTGACCCAAGGCATTAGCTCTGCGCGGCCCGGTGCGTTCGGCCTTCCGGAGGGTGATCCTGAGTCCGGTCTTGGGGGGTGCAGCTGGCAGTAATGTTGCACCCATTCTTCAGTGATCGCATCCGCCTGACAGACCGTAGACGGCGGGCCGATGACGAACCGATGCGGAACTCGAATACGCAGGAAATCCAGAACCCGCGCAACTGTCTCGGGATAATTCATGACAAAGATCCTCGTAGGTTATGGAAAGCGGCACGATCTCGTTGCGTTGAAAGAAATCGGACCAGATTTCCTCCGCTCGCCGGGCGGATGTGAGGCACTGCTCGATCAATTCGAGATCGAATCTCGGCTCGGCCACAGGTTTTTTTCCCGTGGCAATCACCCAGTGATTGGTTTGCATCGCGCGAGCTTTGGAGATCGCCTGTCGCAGTTTGTCCTCGCCGAGTGAGTTGGATGCAGCGCAGCCGGGGAAAGGCGGCGTGCAACAGCTCGATCTCGCGCGCATCGGCCCGGTCAAATTCTCCCGATTCCCGGAGACGACCGACGAATCCGGCGAGGTCCCAGGACTCCATGCGAAAGCCAAAAACGGCGTTCGAGGTTGAGGCGGCCGGAACAATGCCACGGACGTAGTGGCTAAAATTGCGCACCGCATCAAGACCATACCTGGCTGCGTATTTTTGGGCCAGGTGTTGGTTGAAATATTGCAGCGGCCGACCTGCCAGGTGGGTAGCGCGGAGGCCGCCGGCGAGGAGGTGGGCTCCAGAGCGCGCGACAGCGCAAAGGGCATAGCACTGGGTTGGGTTAAGGAGATGATGGAGAAGGCCGAACATTGCCAAACGCACGGCAATAGCAACGACCTAACAAGAAGTCGAGCTGCTTTCTCAACTGCGCTGCCTTTCGCGGCTCGCTCGCGGGCTATGGAGAGGCGACTCTTACCACTGGCCGATCCAGCGCTCTTAGGATCGGCTGCGGGTAGACCCCAAGGACAAAGATCGCCGCGATCAAGAGCGTCATCGTCAGGCGAGTGAGGGCGCTGATTGGCAGCGGCTCGGCACTCGCGGGTTCGAGCCAATACATCGCGCGCACCACCTTCAAATAATAATAAAAGCCGCACCCGACCGTGATCACACCGATCACTACAAGCAGTGTCTGGTGTTGCCGAAGGGCCGCGTCGAAGATGAAAAACTTCCCAAGAAAACCGGCGGTGAAGGGTATCCCGGCGAGCGAAATCATCCCGATCAACATGGCAAAGGCGAGGAACGGCGAGCGTTTCGCGAGACCCGCGTAATCGTCGATCTGCTCGGCGCCGCTGTTCCCGACGACGATAAGAACGGCAAAACAAAGCAGCGTCATGAGCAAATATGCGACGAGATAATAGGCGACCGCCGCTCCGGAAAAACTGACGACGCCGATCAGCAGATAACCCGCATGCGCGATGCTGGAGTAGGCGAGCAACCGTTTCAGGTTCGATTGCGGAAGCGCGGCGAAATTACCGTAGATCAGGGTCAGGGCGGCGACTCCAACGAGTAGACGTCCGACCTGTGGGAAGCATCGAAACCGGCGCGAGAACACGCAGGAGCACGACGAATCCCGCCGCCTTCGAGCCGACGGAAAGAAAAGCCGTCACCGGTGTCGGCGCGCCTTGATAAACATCCGGTACCCAGATCTGGAACGGCACCGCCGCGATCTTGAAACCAAGGGCGACGAGGACGAGCGCGATGCCGAAGAGGAGCGGGATGCGATCGATATCCTGCGTCGCGAGCACCGTCCCGATGCGGGCGAGATTCGTCTCGCCCGTCACGCCGAAAATCCAGGTGATGCCGTAAACCAAAAACCCGGTCGAAAGCGCGCTCAGGATGAGATATTTCACCCCGGCTTCGAGCGTCGCGGGATTGCGCCGCGTAAAACTCACGAGCACGTAGAACGACATCGTGACGAGTTCGAGCGAGACGAAGATCATGACGAAGTCGACCGCCGACGCCATCCACATCAGACCGGCGCAGGTGAAAATCGGCAGCGTGAAAAATTCTCCCAGGCCGGCGTGCGGATTTGCTCCCGGCACGCCCATGCGGATGGCCGGCGCGTAATCGATCGCCATAACGAGAACGAGAATTGTCGTCACCAGCGCGAAGCGCTTAAAGAAGATGGCGAGCGGATCAGCCGTATAGAAACTCCAGAAACCGGTGAGAGCCGCGGCCGGTGGCGGTGCGAGAAAGAAACTCGCAACGAGCACGACGAGAAGCCCGGCGATTCCAGCGATCGCAAATCCGCGCCGATCTGTCTTGCCGGCGAAGGACTCGGCGAGCAGGAGAATCAGTCCCCAAAGAAGGACGGCAATTTCAAGCGAAGGTGCGGGGATCATCGGTCGGTCGCGGCAATGGGCGGCGCAAAGGTCGGCCGCAGCAGGCGTAGAACGGTATTGGGAAAGAAGCCGACGATGAGGGTCGTGGCGATGAGCAGGATAATCGGCAGGCGCAAGGCGCGGGAAAGATCAGGCAGCGCACCCGGTCCCGAAAGCGTTCGGGATTAGGCTGACACCCATGAAAACCGCCCGGTAGGCGCGCAACATGTAAACCGCCGAGATGACCACGCCCCAAAGAGCGAGGACGGTGGCGATCTGAAATATGTGAAAGCCCTGCCAGTTCGCCCCGACGCGAAATGCGCCGAAGAAAATCATCACTTCCGCGGCGAAATTCGCGAAGCCCGGGAGTCCGATCGCGGCGAAAGTCGCGACGCCGAAAGCGAAACCGGCGAAAGGCATGATCTTGCCGAGACCGCCGAGATCGCTGAAGACCAGGGTCCCGGTCCGGCGTCGAATTTCTCCGGCCAGAGCAAAGAGGAGCGCGATCGAAATGCCATGGGCGAACATGAGCAAGGCGGCACCGTTCAGGCCGATGACGTTGGCGCTCGCGATCCCGAGAAAGATGTAGCCCATGTGCATCACGCTCGAATAGCCGAGCATCCAATCGAGCCGCTTCTGCGCGATCGTGACGAGGCCGACGTAAATGATGTTGCCTGACAACAAAACGATGAGGAGCGTATTCCAGTGCTGCGCGCCCTCCGGCACGAGCGGCAGGGCGAGGCGCAGGAGTCCGTAGAGGCCGAATTTTTTCAGAACCCCCGCGTGCAGCATCGCCGCGGGCGGCGGAGCCGATGCGTAGGCTTCCGGCGCCCAGGTGTGAAACGGAAAAAGCGAAATCAAAACGCCAAAGCCGATCAGGAGGAGGAAGAAAATCTGGTTCTGCGCGTCGGCTGGGATGCCACCATTGGCAGCGGCGGTTTGCAGTGCGCGAAGATCAAAACTGCGCAGTGCCGGTGGCACGCTGCGATAAAGCAAGATCAACCCGAGGAGCAAAACGAAGCTGCCGAGCCCGAGATAGATCGTCACTTTCCAAGCGGCCGCGAACCGGCTGCCCGAGCCCCAAATACCGATGAGAAGAAAAGTCGGAATCAGCGCGAGCTCGTGAAAGGCGTAGAAGAAAAAGAGATCGAGCGAAGCAAAGGCGCCGATTGCGCCGCTCGCGAGGAAGAGCAGACAGGCGTAAAAGAGCCGCTCCGATTTCTCGATCGGCGGTGTGACCCAGACGGCGCAAAGCAGGACGAGGGCGGCGAGAAAAAGCATGATCAGACTGAGCCCATCGGCGCCTAACAAGAACTGAAGCCGCCACGTTTCACTGATCGGAAACGAACTGACGAATTGGAATCCGGCTCGTGTCGGATCGTAGAGGAAAAATGCAGCCAGCGCCGCGATGACTGTCGCTCCCGAGCCGAGCAAGGCGGTCAGCCGTGCCGGTGCGCCGATCAGGATAAGCAGCGCCGTGATCAGGGGCGCGAAGACGATAAAGAGCAGCATCAGTGGAAAATCATGAAGTAGATGAGTCCAATGATGCCGAGTCCGAAGAGAAAACCGTAAGCCTGCAAGTTTCCGACCTGGAGGAGCCGGAGCACAAACCCGCTGCCCCAGATGCCGCCGCTCAAGCCGCGGACGATTGCGCCATCCAGGATCCAGCGGTCGACGAACGCGCAAATCGACGCGAGCAGGCCCTGCGTTGCTCGGATGAGCGAGGCATAAAGTTCATCGAGGTAAAATCGCTCTCGGAAAAGCGAGATGTCGAGCGGCTCGTACGTCCGGTTGCGATAGAGCAGCGCGGCACTGACGACGCCGACAACCAAGGCGGCGAAGGCCACGACCGGCACGGCAAGAACGCGTTCTTTTTCAGCAGGCAAAGTCAGGAAGCGCGCGGCGAAAAATGTGAACCCCCCAAGCGCCGCGGGAATCGCGAGGATGATCGAGCGGAATCGTCATGACGGCGGGGGATTCGCTGCCATGAGCGGCCTCGGTCGCTGCGCGGACGCCCGAAGAAGGCGACCACCATGAGCCGCGTCATGTAGAACGCGGTGAGCAGCGCGGTGAAAGCGGCGAGTGCGAAAATCGGCGGGTTGCGTTCATAAGCGAGCAGGAGAATCGCGTCCTTGCTGAAGAAGCCGCTGAATCCAGGAAAGCCGATCAGCGCCAGCATGCCGACGAGAAAGGTAAGGAAAGTAATGGGCAATCGCCTGGCCAGGCCGCCCATTTGCCAGATGTCCTGCTCGTGATGCAACACGTAGATGACCGAGCCGGCGCCGAGGAAGAGCAGCGCTTTGAAAGCCGCGTGGGTGAAGAGGTGGAACATCGCGGCCTGGCCCGAGGCGAGCCCGACCGCCATCACCATGTAACCGAGCTGCGAGAGGGTGGAGTAGGCAAGGATGCGTTTGATGTCGTTCTGCTGGGTCGCCATCAACGCCGCCAGCAGGGCGGTGATGGTGCCGATCCAGGCAATGACGTGCAACGCGCCTGACGACGCGTCGATCAGAAAGCCCACCCGGACCAGCATGTAAACGCCCGCCGCGACCATCGTCGCCGCATGGATCAAGGCCGAGACCGGAGTCGGACCTTCCATCGCGTCCGGCAACCAGACGTGGAGCGGAAATTGCGCCGACTTGCCGACCGCGCCGCAAAAAACGAGGAGCGCGGCGACCGTCAGATATCCCGGATGAGCAGTAAACTTCGCCATCCCGGCCGCGATGTCGGCGAAGACTAACGAACCAGTCGCGGTCCAAACCATCAGGATGCCAAGCATGAAACCGAAGTCGCCGATGCGATTGGTGATGAAGGCCTTTTTCGCGGCGTCGGCGGCCGCGGGTCGTTCGAACCAATGACCAATGAGCAAATAGGAACTGACCCCGACCAGTTCCCAGAAGATGAACATCATCACGAAATTGTTCGCGAGCACGATGCCGAGCATCGAGAACATGAAGAGCGAAAGTCCGGCGAAATAGCGCGACTTGCCCTCGTCCGTGCCCATGTAGCCTAACGAATAGATATGGATGAGAGCGCCGACGCCGGTGACCATGAAAAGCATCGAGCGACTCAACGGATCGAGCGTCAGGCCGAGCGGCACGGAGAAGACCGGGGCAAGATTGATCCAGGAAAGGGAGGGAGCGGCCGCGGTTTGTTGGAAGAAGATGAGGCAGGCGCAGACGAAACTGCCGAGAACAGCTCCGACGGAAATAAACGCGCTCGCCGTTCGCAACGGTCGCGTTGCGACCATGATGACAAACGCGGAGGCGAGCGGCAGCAGAAGCGCGATCCAAGGCAGCAACTGAAGTCATTGTGACCGTCTCCGACTCTTGAGTTTGATTCCGCCGGCGCCGCGGAAATCCGGGGAGCGCGTGCGCCTCGCACGCTGGTGGCGGCGCCACGCCGCCACGAACTTTTCCCCGGGATCTCCGAAAAGATCCGATGTCGTGAACCCGCCTTCGGCGCCGACTGAAAAGTTCGCCATGGCGGGGGCGCCATCGCCAGCGTGCGAGGCGCACGCGCTCCCCGGAACCTTGATGCCACGCGTCGTCATCATTTCAAAACTTCAGGCTGTTGATGTCCTCGACGTGGGTCGTCCGCCGGGCCCGGTAGAGCGCGACGATGACCGCAAGTCCAACCGCCACCTCGGCCGCCGCCACCGTGATGATGAAGAAAACGAAGACCTGACCGTGATAATTGGGCAGGCCTGACGAATCAACACGGAAGCGAGAAAAGGAAACGAGCGAAAGGTTGGCCGCATTCAGCATCAGCTCGAGCGACATGAAAATGATGATGATGTTGCGGCGCAGGAGGACGCCGGCAAAGCCGATCGTAAAGAGCAGCCCGCTCACGAAAAGATAATCGCCCAGCGTGACCATCCTCAGCGCAGTTCGCGTTTGCTCAGCACGACCACGCCGATGGTCGCAACAAGAATGAGCACGCCGATGATTTGGAACGGCAGGTTGTAGTTTCCGAAGAGGAGCAGGCCCACGCTGTGCACATCATCACTCTTTGCGACGGACAAAGCAGCGAAAGGAAGCTTCGCCTGCCGCAAATGTCCGATGACGAGATAAAGCTGCCCGAAGAAGATGACCGCGACAGCCGCGCCGCCGGCGAAGGCAACGAAGTTGATCCGGCGTCGCTCCTCCGCGCGCAGATCGAGCAGCATGATGATGAAAAGGAAAAGCACCATGACCGCGCCGGCATAGACGAGCACCTGAATGATGCCGATGAAAAACGCGTCGAGCGACATGAAGAGCGCGGCCAGTCCGAGGAAGGAAACGACCAGGCTGAGCGCGCTCGCCACCGGGTTGCGATTAATAATAACGGCGGCTCCGAAGACGAGCATCAACGCCGAAGCGGTCCAGAAAAAGAAGGGCGACATGGGAAAGTTAGGATTCGGGCTTCAGGGTTCAGGCGTTCAGGGTTCAGGCTTCAAAGCAACGTGCGGCCAGGATTGTCTGAACCCTGAACCCAGAAACCTGTCCTCGCGTTTCATTTTCTCTCGTTCCATTTCAACACCAGTCCGTGCATGACGCCGCCGATCTCGATCAGCTTCTCTTTGTTATGCACCATCTCCTCCCGGGTATAACCGGTAATGGCATAATCTTTGCGCAGGAAAATCGCCTGTTCCGGGCAAACCTCTTCGCACATGCCGCAGTAGATGCAGCGGATCATGTCGATGTCGAATTCCTCGGGATATTTTTCTACTTTGGCGAACCGATCGCCTGACGGAATCTCGCCCGGGACGATCCTGATTGCGCGCGGCGGGCAGATGAACTCGCAGAGCTGACAGGCAACGCAGCGGACACGATCCTTTTCATCCTTCACCAGCGCCGGCGCGCCGCGATAATGCTCCGGCAGGTGGCTGTCCCACTTTTGTTCCGGATATTGCATCGTCACCTTGGTGCGACCGAGGAGCATGTTTTTGAGATGGCGGAATGTGATCGCCATGCCGCCGATGATCGCGGGCAGGTAAACCCGCTCCGACCATTTCAAGTTTGGACGTTGGACGGTGATGGCCATGCTTAGGATAGGAATTTAGAAACCAGGAAGCCAGAAAAAGATCCAAAAGGCTCGCAGTTGCCGTTTCATACTCTGGTTTTTCTTTCCGGTTTTCTGGCTTCTAAATTCACTCTCCTATTTCGGCATGAAGGCGATGATGATCGCGGCGATAAAAATGTTGGCGAGCGCGATCTCGAAAAAGAAAACCCAGCCGAGCCGCATCAATTGATCGTAGCGGAAGCGCGGCAACGTCCAGCGAACCCAAATGAAAAAGAGGAGGAGCAGCGCGACCTTGGTGAAGAAGACGACGATGTTGAAGAGACCGCCGAGAACTCCGCGCCAACCGCCTAACGAGCCATCGATGAGAAGCCAGTGGAGGCCGTGGGTCTGATTCCACCATGGCACGGGCAAATGCCAGCCGCCGAGAAAGAGGGTCACGATGATCGCTGAGCCGGTGATCATGGCGGCGTATTCGCCGAGGAAAAAGAGGGCGAACTTCATCGAGCCGTATTCGGTGTGATAACCACCAACCAGCTCCGTCTCGGCCTCGGGAAGGTCGAACGGGAGGCGATTCGTTTCCGCGAAAATCGCAATCGTGAAGACGACAAACGAAATGAACATCGGGAGGGCGAGGAGCCATTTCCAACCGTCGGTCCAGTGCCCGATGAAGGGCGCGATCATCCAGCCATTTTCGATTTGGTAACGAACGATGGTTGTCAGGCGAAGCTGCCCGACGAGGAGAAAAATCGGGATGACGGCCAGGCCTAACGAGAGCTCGTAGGAGATCATCTGCGAGCTGGAACGGACCCCGCCAAGGAAGGGATACTTCGAGTTGGACGACCAGCCGGCGATGACGATGCCGTAAACGCCTAACGACGCGATGGCGAAGACGTAGAGGACGCCGACATTGATATCCGCGATCACCATCGGCACGCCGAAGAGTGTGCTGCCGAACGGCACCACGGCGATCGTCATGATCGCCGGCACCATCGCCAGGCAGGGCGCGAGCCAGTAGTAGAATTTGTTTACGTTGGCCGGCGTGAAATCCTCTTTCAGGATGAACTTCATGGCGTCGGCGATCGGCTGGAAGAGTCCGGCCGGCCCGACCCGATTCGGCCCGAGCCGATCCTGGATGAGCGCGCTGATGCGGCGCTCCGCGTAAACGCTGTAGGAAACCATCGGGAGGATGATCAGAAAGACAATCGCGAGGATCTTAATAGAGAGAGGTGACGACGAGGAAGGTGGTGCGGATTCATAGGTCCGCGCGCAGCCTATTTCCCGGGCCGGTTCACCGGAAGGTTCGGGCGCCTCGTTGATGTCCAGCACTTGCACGCCGAGATCGCTGATCCGGCCTAACGTCAGGCCGGCGAGCTCCGGAACCGCCTCACTCATCTCGCGAAAGACATCTTCGATCGTATGGATTCCTCCGGCTCGCGAACTCGTTTCGGAGTCTCCGCCGGAAAGAGCCTGATTCAAGGTCGCGCAGGATTTCCCAGTCATCGCGCGCCTGGCCCGGGCCGCGCACGGCGCGATTGAGCCGTTGCAAACGGCCCTTGCCATTGATCATCGATCCGCGCTTCTCGGCGAAGCCTAACGACGGCAGGACGGCGCTGGCAAAGCCGGTGCTCTCGTTCGAGAGCAAATCCATGACGATGAAGACCGGCAACTCTGCCAGATAATCCATTGAGATTCCGCACCGGACGGGGTTTTCGCCTAACGAAATAAGCGCCTTGATATGGCCGGACGAGACGGCGTCCTTGATTTGTTGCAGGACGGTTCCCGAATCGGAAGCGACCTGGAGGAGGCGGGCGCCGTTGCTGTTGGGATTGCGGTCTGCGCTCAGCAGGATGTCGTCGCCGGGGCCGGTGCGCGGGACGATGTCGATCAGGGTTGTGCCTAACGATTTCGCGAGGCGCGCGGTGAGCCAGAGTTCTTCGTTCGTCATTCGGCCGGAGGCGAGAATGGCAATCTGCCGGCCGACGTAGGGTTTCAATTGTGCCGCGACAGTTTCGATCGCGTGCCTTCCAGGTCGCGGGCTCGAGCTTGTCTTGCTTGCGCAGCGCGGGTTCGAGCAGGCGCCGCTCGCTTTGCAGGTAATCGAAATTGAGCCGCCCGTAGTCGCACATCCAGCAGGAATTGACCGCGTCGTTCTCGCGCGGCGTCTGGCGATAAATGACGTCCTCGCGCGAGCCGATGATCGTGTTGCAGCCGGTCGCGCAACTCGTGCAGAAACTTTTCGTTTCCTTGAGAAACCAGACCCGCATTTTGAAGCGAAAATCCGCCGAAGTCAGCGCGCCGACCGGGCAGATGTCGACCGTGTTGAGCGAGTAATTATTCTCCAGTCGCCTGCCCGGATGAGCAGTGAGGGTGGTGTAGCTGCCGCGATCGACGAAGCCGAGGACGTCGTCATGCGCGATTTCCTTGGAAAAACGAATGCAGCGCGAGCAGAGGATGCAGCGCTCGTCGTCGAGCGTGACGCGCGGGCCGAGTTCCACGTTCTTCGGTTTCTTCACCTTGTTCTCGAGGAAACGCGAATCCTGCCGGCCGTATTCGACGCTGAATTCCTGGAGCCGGCATTCGCCCGCCTGGTCGCAGATCGGGCAATCGAGCGGGTGATTGATGAGGAGAAATTCCATGACCCCGCGGCGGCATTCCTCGACCAGGGGTGAGTTGGTGCGCACGCCGAGGCCTTCGGAAACGTCGGTCGCGCAGGAAATCTGCGGGCGCGGCATCCAGTTGATCTCGGGTTTGCCGTCGTCGCCGAGAGCCGGTTTGCGATCCGGCCCCATCTTCGGCATGCCCATTTCGATCAGGCACATGCGGCAGTTGCCGGGGGAGGAGAGCTTCTTGTGGTAGCAATAGCGCGGCACATAGCTGCCCGCCTGCTCGCAGGCTTCGATCAGGCGAGTGCCCTTGGGGAATTCGTGCCAGACGCCGTCAATCTGGACATTGACCATTTGCGGAACTGCTGATGGCGAGTCAGGCATGGATGAATCATGGAAAGCAGGAAAGCCAGGAAATACTTAGAAGGATAAGGTCTTCGTCCAAGTCTTGGGCGAGATGACATTCGCGGCCGAATCGTTTTATGGTTAGGGGACGCGTGGCGGCGAAGTTCAGCAAGAGGCCGTCTCGGAACTCCGAGTCGCTTTCAGGTAACTGCGACCGAATGGCGAAGTGAACTGTCATCCAAGGCGATTGAATGGCTTTCAGCTCAACGACGATCAGATGCTTCGACGAGAAAATCGAGCCGATGTTCTGACCAATCGGATGATCGCTTGATAAAAAATGGCAATCGGCTTTTGTCGAACGAAATGCAATTCCGAGCGAGCGCAAATTCGACCGCGAGCGCCTCTTCATAAATCGACTCAAGAAATCCGGGTCCAAGTCGCGCGATGAACACGTAATCGCAGCACCAATGATTCGCTCGATGATCACGCGCGGCTTCGCAGATTCTTTTCCTGCTTTCCTGCTTTCCTGATTCAGTACCCGCTTTTTCCCAGCCGGGATCGCGGTGAGGGGACGGTCGGAATTTCCTTTTCGGCGATTAGTTCTTCCGGCGTGTATTCTGGCGGAAGGGGAGGCGGCACTGGCTTTTGCGCGCGGTCGGCGAATTCGTCGGGGAATTTTTCAAGAAAGCTTTGGGTCGGCCAGGCGCACGCTTCGCCGAAAGCGCAGATGGTTCGACCCGCGATATTGTCGGCCACGTTCTTGAGCGTGGCGGGATCCTGCGTGACGCCGCCGCCTGACAACATTCGGTCGGTAATCTTCTTCATCCAGAGCGAGCCTTCGCGGCAGGGCGTGCACTGGCCGCAGCTCTCGTGCGCGTAGAATTCGTTGATATTGTTCAGCGCCCAGACCATGTCGCGCGAATCATCCATCACGATCACGCCGCCGGAACCGGCCATCGAGCCGGCCGCGGCCAGGGAGTCGAAATCCAGTCGGGATTTCTTCCAGTCGATACTTCGCGGTCCTTCAGCTTGAAGCGGTCGCCCGCGCGCAAGACTTTGGCGGAGCTGCCGCCGGGAATAACGGCCTTGATCTTGCGACCCGCCTTCGGCCCACCCGCCATCTCGTTGATCAGTTGCCCCATCGTCAGCGCCGCCGACTTCGATCTCGAAATAGCCCGGCCTCACGACGTCCCCGCTCACGCAGACGATGCGGGTGCCGGTGTTGTTGGGCCGGCCGATGCGCGCGTACTCCGCGCCGCCCAGCGCGATGATGTGCTTCACGTGGCAGAGCGTTTCGACGTTGTTCACGATCGTCGGGCACATGTAGAGACCGAGGACGGCCGGAAAATAGGGCGGCTTGATGCGCGGATAGGCGCGCTTGCCTTCGAGCGATTCGATCAGGCCGGTCTCCTCACCACAGATGTAGGCGCCGGCGCCGCGATGAATGTAAATCTCAACGTCGAAGCCGACGCCGAGCATGTTCTTGGCCGAGGAAATTGTGAGCGCGCGCTTCTTCGATCGCGCGTTCGAGGATCTTCGCGCCTTCGGGGAATTCGCCGCGGATGTAGATGTAGGCGGTATGAGCATTGAGGGCGAAACAGCTGATCAACATCCCCTCGATCAGCTGGTGTGGATCCTGGTGAATGATGTAGCGATCCTTGAACGTGCCGGGCTCGGATTCGTCGGCGTTGCAGATCAGATAGACCGGTTTTTTCTCATCGGGCTTGATGAAGCTCCATTTCACGCCGCAGGGAAAACCGGCGCCGCCGCGGCCGCGAAGTCCGGAGCTTTTGACCTCGTTGACGATTTCGGCGCGGCTCATTTTGACCGCGACCTTGAGCTGCTCGTAGCCGCCGTTTTGCAGGTAGCAATCGATGTCGGTTGTGTAGCCTTCGCGTCCGATGTTTTGGAAAATCAAGGCGACGCTCGAGGGGATGGGGCGGGGGAGCGTGCGAACGGTTGACTCGCGGCGATGCGTGATGTGTTGGAATGTGCTCGGGAGCGTCGGCTCTGGCCGGGTCGCCACGTTCGAGCAGTTCGTCGTCCACCATGCAAACCGGCGCGGTGCCGCAGCTCGCGAGGCATTCGACGAATTCGATGCTGTATTCGCCATCGGGACTGACCGCGACGGGATTGTGCATCTCGCCGTCGCCGGAGTGGGCGCGATCGATGTTCGTTAGGGCAGCCAGCTTCTCCATCAGCGGATAGGCGCCCGCCATGGCACAGCTCAGGGTCCGGCAGACGCGGATGTGCTTCCGCCCGGCCGGCGCCTGTCGGAACATCGGATAGAACGTGACCAGCTCGAGAATATTGATCGGCTCGAGACCGAGCTTGGCCGCAATCCAGTTTACTCCCTCGTCGCTAATGAAGCCGAAATGCTCCTGCCAAAGATGCATCAGCGGCAGCGCAGGCGCTCCGTTTGTGTTCGGCCGGATAGTGGCCGATCGCTTCGTCCATTTTCCGTTCCAGTTCAGCCGGAACGTTCGTCGTCATCATCGTCTCCACGGATGACGGCTAATCGCGCAGGTTGCTTTCCTTCGACGCCACGTCGTTGTTGAAAAAGACGATCGTGACCGATTCGTTTCCCTGCCGATAGGTATAGGTCACCTTTTTCGTGACCAGGAGATTGGTGCTGTCGACCGAGGTCGGCGGACCAAGAATCGACTCGACCTGTTTCTGGCTCATCCCGTTCGAGACTTCGTCGACATTTGCCTTCGTCAGGCGCTTTCCGTTGCAGGCGCTGAGGGCAAAGAGCGGCGACCGCCAGCAGAGTCATCCAGCGCAACGATTTCAGGTGTTTCTTCATCAAAATGAGATCGCCTCCGGCCTAGGGCTCGCGCCCCAGATTTGTGTCCTTGCTGTCGACTTCGTCGTTCTTGAAGGTGACCATCGCGAACTTCTTCCCGTTCTCATAGCGATAGGTCGTCTTCTTGAAAATCAGCATATCCTTCGTCGCGGCATCTGGTCGGCGGGCCGAGGATGGTTTCAACCTGTGCTTTCGACATGCCGAGTGTGATCTGGTCGTAGTTCGCGCTCGTCAATTTCGACCCGGAAAGCGGGTTGCGACTGCACGCGCCTAACGAGGCCAGGGCAAGGGCGGCGAACACGAATCCGAGGAGTCGCTTTTTACTCTTCACGGGATTTTTCATCTGTCGCATTCTCCCATCACGAAGTCCAGACTGCCAAGGATCGCGACCACGTCGCTCATCATCGCGCCGGGCAGAAGTTCAGGGCAGAATGCTCAGGTTAACGAACGACGGAGCGCGGATTTTCAGCCGATGCGGCACGCCGCCGCCCTTGCTGTTGATGTAAAAACCCAGCTCGCCCTTGGGGTTTTCGGCCGCGAAATAGACTTCGCCCGGCGGCGCGTCGAGTCCTTCCGTGACAACGATGAAATGATGGATCAGCTCCTCCATTTTCGTCATCACGCGCTCCTTTGGCGGGAGCATGTTTTTCCAGTCCACGACGTTGATCGGACCGTCCGGCAGTTTGTCGATCACCTGACGCAGAATGCGCACGCTCTGGCGCATTTCCTCGATCCGCACGAGGTAGCGATCGTAGCAATCGCCGGCGCTGCCGACCGCGACCTCGAAATCATATTGCTCGTAGTCGAGATAGGGATGGGCGCGCCGCAGATCGTGCTCGACGCCGCTGCCGCGGAGATTCGGGCCGGAGAGTGCGTAGGCAATCGCGCGGTCTTTCGTGATCACGCCAACGTCGCGTGTGCGATCGACAAAGATGCGATTGCGCGTCAGCAGCTTGTCGATCTCATCGAGCTGCGGGATGAAATCGTCCATGAACCGCTCGAGCTGCGGGATGAAAGATTCCGGCAGATCGCGAATCTGACCGCCGACCCGCGTGTAAGAGGTGGTGAAGCGCGCACCGGTCAGAAGCTCGAAAAGATTATAGAGTTTCTCGCGCTCGGTGAAGGTGTAGAGAAAGACCGTCATCGCGCCGAGATCGAGCGCCATCGCGCCCAGGCCTAACAAGTGCGCGGAGAGTCGCGCCGTTTCGCAGCAGATCACCCGGATCGCTTTGCCGCGGGGCGGCAGTTCCCAGCCCATCAGCTTCTCGACGGCGAGCGCGTAGGCGACGTTGTTCGAGAGCGGCGCGAGATAATCCAACCGGTCCGTGTAGGGCACGAACTGGTTGTACTGCATGTTCTCCGCGATCTTCTCGTCGCCGCGATGCAGATAGCCGACATCGGGCGTGGCCTTCGTCACGAGCTCGCCGTCGAGCTCGAGCACGAGCCGCAAGACACCGTGCGTCGCGGGGTGCGACGGGCCCATGTTGAGGACCATTTTTTCGCCGATCTCGTCGTCGTTAGGCGCGGCGTGCCTCTTCCGCCTGCGCGGTGCGGGCGAGGGCGTCGGGCGCTTCGATTTCGCGGCTTGAGGAAGGCATGGAATGCTGTTTATGCTCGCAACGCAGCATCGCCGCGCAAGCGGTAATGTCGCAAAGCCGTGCACAAAGGAATGACCACGCGCAGGAATTGGAAGCAAGGCTTCGGTCACCTTGACCTCGGTGCGTCGCTCTCGGAAGAAATCTTCTTCGGGATTGAATACGACAGCGTGCGGCGCATGATCGCAAAATGAGCCGAAAAATTGCACTTCTTTTCGCCGGGCAAGGCGCGCAGGTCGTCGGGATGGGGCAGGATCTCGCCGCGGAATTTGTGGAAGCAGCGGATCTCTTCCGCCGGGCGGATGAAGTGCTCGGCCGCAACCTGAGCGAGATCGCGTGGTGCGGACCAATCGAGGAATTGACCCGCACCTCGAACTGTCAGCCGGCGCTTTATGTGCACGGCCTCGCCTGTCTCTGCGGTCCTGCGTGAGATCGCGGGCGAGTTGCCGATCGCGGCTGCGGCCGGCTTGTCGTTAGGCGAATGGACCGCCCACGCCGCGGCGGGAACCTTTTCGTTCGAAGATGGACTGCGCCTGGTCGAGCAGCGCGGGCGGTTCATGGAAACGGCCTGCGAAGCGACCTTGGGCGCGATGGCGGCGATGATCGGCGGTGATGAATCGGCGGTGCGGCGCGCTGGCGGCGGACGCCGATGTCGATGTCGCGAATCTGAATTCTCCGGGGCAGATTGTCGTCTCCGGAGAGCGGGCCAAAGTCGAAGTCGCGGTTGGTTTGGCGAAGGAACACGGCATCCGGCGCGCCACGCTTTTGAATGTCGCTGGTGCCTATCATTCGCGTTTAATGGAAAGCGCATACCTACAAGTGGGTGAAGCGCTTCGTGATGTTGTTTTGCAAAAACCGGACTTTCCTGTCATCAGCAATGTCACCGGAGCACAGGTGGAATCGGCGGATGAAATCCGGCGCACGCTGCAGGATCAGGTTACCGGGACGGTGCGTTGGACCGATTGCATGGAGCGGATGCTCGCGATGGGCTGCGATCTTTTTCTCGAACTCGGTCCCGGCGGCGTGCTCGCGGGGCTCATGCAGCGCACGCGCAAAGGCACCGAAGTCCTCGGCATTAGCGACACCGCATCGCTCCAAGGCTGCGTTGAAAAATTGCGGGAGATCGAAATCTGCCGGCAGGCCTGATCTCTGCCAATACTCAACTCCTTCGCGGCTTGCACTAACGTTTAGTTCTGCTAAGACCGGGATTCCTGAAATGAATTTGCCGCTTCTAAGCTCACGCTCTCGCGTGATGCTCTTCGCTCCACATCCCGACGACGAGTCCCTGGCCACGGGGGTTTACCTTCAGCGCGCGCTTGCCGCAGGCGCGGCGGTCCGCGTGGTTTACGCGACCGACGGCGAGCGCAATTGCTGGCCGCAACGCGTGCTGGAAGGCAAGGTGCGCATCCGCGAAGACGATCGCCGCCGCTGGGGCGCGCGCCGTCGGGCAGAGGCGCTGGCGGCGTTGCGCGCGCTGGGCGTTGGACCGGCGGATGTGAACTTTCTCTCGCTGCCCGACCAGGGCGTGACCGATCTGTTGCTCGAGGGCTGCAGCGAAACCTTGCAACGTCTCGCAATCACAATCGGCGCCTGGCAACCAACGCATTTACTCATGCCGTCGCCGGCTGACACCCATCCCGATCACAGCGGACTGGCCGTGTTTCTCGGAGTCGTGCTCGACGACTACCTGCCGCAGTGCCGAGTGACGCGGCTCCATTACCTCGTGCACGGAGCGAGCGAATCCTTTGCCCGCGAGGCGCACGATCTTCCCTCCAGTCCGATGGAAAAGAAGATAAAACGTCGCGCCATCGTTTGCCACGTCACGCAAGTCGCTCTCTCTCGTCGCCGCTTCCTCGCCTACGCGAAACGGCCGGAGCGCTTCGTTGTCGGCACCGGAAAAACGGCGCGCGCCTGCGACGGCCCCGTCCGCTCGTTCCTGCGCGACCCGGGCGAACTGCGCCTGCACGTCGCATTTACCCTTAGACCGCTGCGCGCGGAAGGAACATCCCTTTACGTCCTCGGTCACGATACCTCTGGCGGCCTCCGCCGCCTGCGCACGACACTTCCCAGGCCGCAGTAGCAAGATCGACCTGATCGATTGCGCGACGGGCACGATTGCCTGCGTTGGCCGCTATCAGGGTGACGCGTTCAGTGCTGAGATCCTGCTCCCGATGCACGGCTTTGCCGCCGGCCGCGCGGTTTTTGTGAAACTGGACCGGCGCGTCTGGTTCTTTGACGAAGCCGGTTGGATCGAGATCGCGTCACCCATCCCGCAAGTCGAAGGGCGCCGCCGGCAGGAAATCGCGACCCGCGAGCTGGCCGTCGCCTAACGAGTTGGAATTCTCCAATTGACCATGACGCTCGCCCAACGAATCGACTCCGATCTGAAGGACGCGATGCGCACCAGGGATGTAACCAGACTCGGCGTCCTGCGCATGCTAAAATCCGCGCTCAAGTACGCCGCGATCGAGAAGTCCGGCGCGGCCGGCGAGCTCGATGAGGCCGAGGCGAACACAGGTCATTCGCAAACAGGTGAAGCAGCGTCAGGACTCGATCGAAAGCTTCGAAAAAGGTGGCCGCGCCGAGCTGGCCGAAAAGGAGAAAAGCGAACTCGCGATCCTGAACTCCTATTTGCCGGCGGCAATGAGCGCAGAGGAACTTGCGCGCATCGTCAGAGAAACCATTGCCGAAGTCGGTGCCACCTCGCGGGCCCAGATGAGTGTGGTGATGAAAGCGCTCGGTGCGCGAGTCGCCGGTCGGGCCGACGGCAAAACGCTCAGCCAGGAAGTGCAGCGGCAGCTGAGGATGTTGGGCGAGAAGCGGTTGAGATCGTTAGGCAGCTTCGACGGCCCGTCGCTTTCGGAACCGGTCTTCAACGCTCTCAATCCCGTTCAACCTCGATTCCCATGCTCACCGCGATCATCGTCGCCGGCGGCCGCAGCCAGCGGATGGGTTTCGACAAGCTCCTCGCACCGCTGGATGGTCAACCGGTCGTCGCGCATTCGATCGCTGCTTTCGAGCAAACCGAATCCGTCACCGATATCATTCTCGTCGGCCCAGCGGAGCGGCTCTCTGAGTACGAAAGAATCGTGGAAACTCACGGCTTTCAGAAAGTTGCCGCCGTGATCCCGGGTGGCGCGCGGCGACAGGATTCGGTTAGTCGCGGGATGGAGCAACTCAGCGCCGCAACCGAATTTGTCGCGGTGCATGACGCCGCCCGACCGCTCGTTAGGCCGGACTTGGTCGAGCGCATTTTTCAGCTGGCGCGCGCCCACGGCGGGGCGGCAAGCGCCGCGCCGGTTATCGACACCCTCAAGCGCGTCGATCGCAATCACGTCGTCACCGGTGGCGTCGAACGGGCGAATCTTTTCGCCGTGCAAACGCCACAGATTTTCCGGCGCGACCTCCTGGACAAAGCCTACGGCGCGATCTTCAGCGCCGGCCTCGAAGTGACGGACGAGATTTCCGCCGTCGAGCGGGTCGGGGGTAAAGTGGTTCTCGTGCCTAACGACGAGCCGAATTTCAAGATTACCTATCCGGCAGATCTGTCGCTGGCCGAATTTGTCCTTCGCCAGCGTGCGCACTAGCGCGTCCATCTTGGAGGGAAGCGCGCCGTCGCTTCCTCGAACGGCTCTTGGCTTGCATTGTGGTCTACAGACGCAGCGTGTGTAGCTCACCCCGATGCGGCCAGTCATCAGGCTCTGCCACGAGCCCGGCTCGAACCGGATTCTGCCGGACATATTCCCATTTCTCATCGTAATGCATTCCATGCCGGAGTTGCGTCTCCCAGAAATCCAATTGCCAAACCGGCTGTTCCTGCAGGCGCGGCCAGCGGCGGGAAGCGACCGTCTTCCAGTAGCGCACCCATTGACCCAGCGGGCGCGTGAGATTTTCCGCCGGCGCGCAAAACAGATGCAAATGATCAGGCATGACGATGAAGCGTCCCACCGTCCAACTGGTCGCCTGATGCCATGAATCGCGCAGCAGCACGACCACCTCCGAATTGGCAAGAATGCGCTTCCGGTTCCGGGTGCAGACAGTTAGAAAGATGATCGGTGCTTCGTTGAAGCGTTCCGCGATCGGCTGATGCACCGGGTGTTTTCGCTGCCGAAATGGCACGCCTCTGTTAGAGCAGAAGCAGACCCTGGAGGAAAGCGGCTTGTCGTTTCCTCGAACGGCTAGGGGCGTCTTTTGCGGAGACGCTCCCAGAGGCACCGACAGCGCGGTGCCCTCCAATTTCAGTTCTTCGCAGGCTGGCCTCGGGCATCAGCTCTCGGCGAGGTTGCGACCGCCGCGCCTGGGTTATTTCCTTGACTGCAAATTGCAGTTGCCTCATCGCTCTGGAGAACTTAGATGAGAACGTCCAAATAAGAGGAAAGAAACATGAACACAAACACACCTGTTGCCAGCATGGGAAAATCCTCCGGATGGTCGATGATTTGGGGCATTCTCATGGTTGTCTGCGGCCTGTTCGCCATCGCGCTGCCGTTTATCTCCTCCATTGGCATCGTCATTGTGCTGTCCTGGGTCATCATCTTCGCCGGCATATCGCACCTTATCTTTGCCTTTCACGCCCGCGGCGTTGGCGGCGTGCTTTGGGAGATCCTGATGGCCGTGCTCTATATCGTCGCCGGATTTTATCTCCGCTTGAACCCGCTCCTCGGCGTGGTCTCTCTCACCCTGGTGCTGGCGATTTTTCTTGTCCTGGAGGGGATCATCGAGATCGCACTCTACTTTGGGTCGCGAGGCTTCGCGCACTCCGGGTGGGTGCTGCTGGACGGAATCATCACGCTTATTCTGGGGATTCTCATCTGGCGGCGATGGCCGTCGAGTTCTGTATGGGTCCTGGGAACCCTGGTCGGCATCAGCCTGATCTTCAGCGGCATTTCCCGGTTCATGGTTTCGCTGGCTGCCCGGCGCGCCGCTCCGGCCGCAGCCTGATCGGCTTCGAGATCGGCGCCAGAGAGTTCGTGACGACACCAGGATACCGCATTGCCGGTGCGGGTCGCAGTTGCTTCCTGTCGTAGGCCCGCTGCTGCGCTCCCATCTCGAGCGTCTACATCCGCAGCATCACCTGCATGACCCGGTCGATCGGGCCTGCTTCTTGCCCCGCCTGATCCGCGCCATATCCCCGTCGCGTTCTCAGCCATCCAGAAAGGAGTGCATAAGTATGGATGCGCCTAAATGCCGCATCGCTCCCTCACGGGCAGAAGATCAGGAGAAGGAAGACCATGAAGAGCAGGAGGTGAATGCAGCCCTGCAGAATGCTCGTCTTGCCGCTGGCAAAGGTAACGACGCTGACGGCCAGGGTGAGGAGGAGAAGGGGAAGATTTCCACCCTGCAGGCCCAGCGAAACCTGGCGATGGGTGACGAGTCCGATGGCAAGGACGGCCGGGACGGTCAGCCCTATGGAGGCGAGGACTGACCCATGCAGGATGTTAACGGAACGTTGCAGTTGATTCTTGAGCGCCGCCTGGATGGCGCTCAACGCTTCCGGGGCGAGGACGAGAGCGGCCACGATCGCTCCTCCAAAAGCTTGTGGCATTCCGAAACGCTCGATGCTGTTATCGAGTGGGATGGCGAATTTCTCCGCCAGCAGGATGACCACGACCAGATAATAGGAATAAGAGCACCGTATGGTATGGGCCGGAGCGCATTTCGATCGGCTCATGACTGGGCTGGATCACGGCCGCTGTCTCGCCGGTTTCCATGAAGTATTGGCTGTGCCGCATGGTCTGGATAAGCAGGAAAATGCCGTAGAGGCCGAGGGAGCAGGTGGCGAGAAAAACTTCCTGCGTTGTGGAAAGATTCGGCCCGGACGTGGAGGTGGTGAAGTCCGGAAAGACGAGGCTCAGGACCGAGAGCGCCATGATGGCGTTTAGATAGGCGTTGGCGCCTCGGAGGTTATAGGTCTGTTCGCGATGCCGCAGCCCGCCCAGGAGCAGAGATAGCCCGACGAGACCGTTAAGGGCGATCATGAGGACCGCGAACATCATATCCCGGGCAAGAGTGGGATTATTGGCGCCATGCAGCATCGCGGCGGAGATCATCATCACCTCGATGCTGATCGCGGCGAGGGTGAGGATGAGTGTTCCGTAAGGCTCGCCGCATTTGATCGCCAGGCAGTCGGCATGCCGCACGACGGAAATGGTGGACCAAAGGACGGTGCCGAATAACCAAAGAAAGACAATTCCGAGCGCGAAAGGATTGGAGAGGTCCACGAGCGCGCTGCCGGTGGTGAAGAAGATGGCCGCCGTGGCCAGGCCGATGAAGAGGGGATACTCCGAACGGATGAAGGCGACAAAGCCATTTCTCCTGGGCGTTGCGGATTTGGCTGGCTGCGGAGCGGACATCGGCACGAGCATATCGAGTGCGACCGCGCGGCGCAATCGTTAGGTGCGAGGGCGGGCGGGGAACGAGCGAGCCAGCGCACCAAGCGGAAGCGAAGAATTCCTCTATTTTCCTGGCTTCAGAAAACGTTTATTCCTGAAGTGGTTAGGGTCCAGGACGCGCTCGCAAGAGCCCAGCCCATATCTGTCAGTTGAAGCTGTGAGGACAGCGAGAATGTCGAATGTTCCAGCAATACAGCGGCATTGCCCCGGTCACCGAGCGCAGTGGCAAAAACCAGCACTGGGTGCACCGGCGCTGGGGCCGGCCGCACTTCCTTCATCAGAGCTTCTTCGAATACGCCGACCAGTCGGTCTTGCATTGCCCCTGGGCCAAACTCTTCCTCCAAGAGCAAATCGCCAAAGGCAAAACCTATCCCACAGCCGTGCGCGCTCTGGCCTTCAAATGGCAGCGCATCATGTTCGTCTGCTGGCGCGACCGTGTCGCCTACGATGAGTCCACCTATCTCGACAGTCTTAAACGCCGAGGCTCACCCCTGGCTGCCAAACTCCAACTCAACCTCGCCACCGCCGCCTGATACCCACGCTCAATAACTTCACTCAAATGCTTGACGGACTACCTCAGATGTATGGTTAGGTGTCATGTTTCAAGACGTTGTCCGCACGGGAAGGGTCAGGCAGGATGGTGGTGGATGAACACTCAACCCAGCGCCCTCCCGCACGGACAACATGCACGCTAATGCCACGCTCACTCCTCTGATGCGAGCCCAAATGACTCTCCGACACTCTCAACTCCGCTTCTCCCGGCGCACCACCGCCCTGCTTTCGGCGTCTGCGAAAAGACCGTCCGCCGCTGGCTCGCTCGCGCCAAAGCGGCTTCCCCACGCGCCTGGACGACCGTTCTTCGGTCCCTCATCGTCAGCCCCGCAAGACCAGTCCCCAGCTCGAAGCCCAGATCCTCGCCCTGCGCCGCCAGCGCCGCTCCTACGCTCAGATCCTCATGGTCCTCCCCGTCTCCAAGGCCACCCTCTCCCGCGTCCTCCGCCGTCACGGCCTCCACCGCCTCTCTTCTCTCGAACCTCCCAAACCTCCGCCTCTGCGCTACGAACGCGCCACCCCGGCGAACTCCTCCACCTCGACATCAAGAAGCTCGGCCGCTTCATCCGCCCAGGCGTCCGCGCCACCGGCGATCGCACCCACCGCAACCCAGGCGCCGGCGTCGAGAGTCCTCCACGTCGCCATCGACGACCACTCCCGCCTCGCCTTCGCCTCTCTCTTCCCGACGAAAAGAACCCCCAGCGTCCTCGCCGCCCTCCACCAGGCCGTCGCCTTCTACAAAGACCACGGCATCCCCATCCAACGCGTCCTCACCGACCGCGGCTCCACCTACCGCTCCAAACTCTTCGCCGCACGCCTGCCACCAACTCGGCCTCAAACATCGCTTCACCAAACCCTATCGCCCTCAGACCAACGGCAAGGCCGAACGCTTCATCCAGACCATCACCCGCGAGTGGGCCTACGCCCGTTCCTATGACTCCAGTAACCACCGCGCTACCTTCCTTCCTCCTACCTTCACGACTATAACTTCCATCGCCCTCACTCCGCCTTGAACTCCCTGCCTCCTAGCTCCAGACTCCCACAAACTGCGGACAACGTGTCGAGGTACAACAGTTAGGCCTTTGGTGGCTCATTCAAATTATAAGAGGCATACAATTTTGGTTCGGGATTCTTTGCGATGATTGCTTCCACCACCACCCGAAACTCATCCGTCAGCCAATGTTTCCGTGTCGCCCACCATTCTCTTACTCCGGGGTAGGCGAAATAGTCGCACATGGTGCGTTCGACTTCGTCCCACAGCGCTTTCTCCAGCGCGCCGTCACGATAGTAAATGAACATGCCTTCACAGTTTCTGGTATATCGGGTGAAGAATGCCGTGAACCTGAGCTTGTCTGGTGCGTCAAGATCGTGGAAGGAGCGCACACCCTGTAGAAAAAGCACTGCAAACTCGCGGCTTTCCTGCGCGGATTTAACGAGGTCGCTCCATTGCGCGGTCAGAATGTTGATTCCGGCGCGGCGGCGCTCCTTGTTCTGCTCGCGAATCTGAAAAGCAAGGTAAATTAACGAGGGAATGACACCAATGGCCGCGACCATTTGCCCGATCGCGGAAAGCATTTCCCAGTTCATGAGGACAGTGTCAGGCCTAACGAGAACAAGATGAGCTGCCACGAACGGGAGCGCAAGTGGCTGCGGGTTGAACGGTGTTAATCATGTGAAATCTGGGCGGTCACAAGACGGCTCGCCGTCAGCTGCAGCGCTTGGTTAGACCGATTTGCACTTCAGCGCTGGAACGACTGATTACCTGTTCAGAGAACCACATCATAAACTTCGACCAATCCGATACCGCTCGTTCCATCCTTTCCCCGAACGATCGCGGTGTAACTACCGCTTGGAAGATTGGCGAGGATTGCAGCCTCTCGGTCGTCCGTCGGCGGGAGAGTCGTAGCTTCTATTTCTGTCTGCTGTGTGTCCTTCCAATCGTCGTTCGAAACGAGCAGAGCCCCGTCCTGGTCGTAGAGGTCCAATGTAGGATTTTGCAAGACTCCGGCCACGCCCTGAGCGGCGAGTTCCGGTCCCAGTGCGCGAATCAGGATCCCGGCATTACCTTCGCCCACAATTACTCCTGCGATCATCACGTTATCGCCTGTTCCAGTTGAGCCGCGACTAGACATATTGATCAGACTTGGGCTAAAAGATGTACCTGGTCGAGATCGTAGACCTCAATCATACCGATGCCCGTTCCTCCATTCTTGCCTCGGACTACTGCGGTGTATGGCCCTGGCGCAAGAGTGGCAACAATCGCCGGTTCCGCATCATCGAGTGGTGCTATTCCAGTGGCTTCGATCTCACTTTCTTGCTTGTCCTTCCAGTTATCGTTGACTGTAACAAATCCATTTGGGTCATGTAGCTCTAACACTGGATCATTTAGGACGCTTTCGATTCCTGTTAAAGCGAGGGATGGTCCAAGGGCCCGAATAAGCACCGTCTTCTGGGGCACTGAACCGGGCACGACAAAACCGCCAATTAAAACGGCGTCGCCGTTCAAGACTTGCGCTCGGGTCGAGATATTCAGCAACGTGGGCGACGGAAAAAGCACTGGCACGTTTTGCTCGAAAAGAGCACCATTCGCGCCTCCCGGACCGGAGGACATCAGACCCAGAATGCGTCCTACGTCGGAGACCAAGGCACTTGCATTATATCCATCCGTATCTTGGTCAAGTTGGTGAAGCACAAGAAAACCACCATCCGAGGCGAGGCCATAAATTGTGCCCGCGCTATATGCACCATCGGAATTAGTGACGCCGCAAACATGGCCATCAGGGCCGAAAACGAGCTTCGTAGGAAAACTGCCCTCGGTAGCCGGGGAAAACGTATGCAAAACCGTAGTGACGCCGGGCTTAGTGACGCGCAAAACAGTGTTAGAGGAGGGGCTCGTTACGATCAGATCGCCATTCCCATCTTCAATCATATCAGAAAACTCGCTCCGGTCGGACGCCGGCAAGAGCACGTAACTGAAATCCCCCGCCGGACTAATGCGGAAGATGCTCGGCTCAGGCAAACCTTCGAGGCCATAAAAGCTGCCATCAAAACTCAGAAGGGACGGGACCGGACTGGTTCCGGTGGAGCCACCGAATTCATGAAGGACGGTGAAGTCGCCGGCCGGAGACAGTTTGAAGATGGCACCTCCGGTGTTCTGGGCGGTGGACATGGTCCCGTAGAGGAATCCGTCGTTGCCGGCCACCAGAGAAAGTGGCGCATCGCCAGCATCGAACTGCAGGATGCTCTGCGGAATGCCACCGGGATCATACTGGAAGACGTGCGGCTGCTCACGGCCTTCCGCGATTCCATAATAGAAACCATCCGAGCTTCGGATTAATGTTGTCGGGTTATTTAGGACCTCGCTACTTGAAAAAGAATAAAGCGTCCCCTCACCGAACGAGCTTGCCTCGAAAATCGTTCCGTCTTCGCTTGGCCCGCCTTCGACAAAGCCGCCTGAGATAGTGACCCCAAGGTATTTGCCGGAGTCCTCTGGTGCCAATGCCTTCGGGCCGTCTTGGAAGGGGGTAAGAAAGACCGCCAAGACCTGAAAGGCGTCGCTTTCCAGAGGCTGAGGACTCAGATCAGGCCTCGCATATCGCGATGAAGCGATCTCCGGTGTGCGAGCACCGACTGGATACGGCAGAGCAGGTATCTCTGCGATCAACTTTTTCGCGTCCGCACCTCGCAGCTCCTCCTGCTTGCTCTTGTGCGAGCTGGATTGCCCGCAGAGCGGACCGACGGCGAACCACAAAAATGCGGCACAATAAATGAGGTTAGGGTGAGTCTTCATAAGCGTCTAGACCTTATGGCTGCGGGCGGGATGTGAACGGGCGAGCACGGGGTTGAAAAGGAGGGTGTGTTTGCCGTTCATATTTTCGCGGGCTACTCGCCTTTTGAGGTGGAGCAGAGCCGCACCAACGGCCGGGACCCGAGGATTCCGGAGCGTTGCAGTTTAAACAAGTCGAACAAGCAAACACACCAATGAAAAAGGAACTCTATCTTGGACTGGATGTCCACAAGGACTGTATCGCCACGGCGGTGGCGGAGGCGGGGCGGCAGGGTGAAGTGCGCGACACGGGCGCAATCAGCAACGACCTGCAGGCGGTAGAAAAGTGGGTGGCACGGCTGCGCAAAGCGCATGGCAAAGAAGTCGTCCCGCAGGCCTGCTACGAAGCGGGGCCGTGTGGTTTTGGGCTGGCGCGGCGGCTGCGGCAACTCGGGGTGAAGTGCGAAGTAGTGGCCCCTTCGATGACGCCGACGCGTTCGGGCGATCGAGTGAAAACCGACCGGCGCGACACGCGCAAGCTGGCCCGGCTCCTGCGCGCCGGCGAGCTGACCGCGGTTTACATTCCTGAAGCGAGCGATGAGGCGATGCGCGATTTGTGCCGGGCCCGGACCGATGCGGTGGATGACCGGCGCCGGGCGCGCCACCGGCTCAAAGGCTTCCTCCTGCGTCATGGCTATCGTTACCAGGGAAAGAGCAGCTGGAGCGCGGCCCATGAGCGCTACCTGCGGGAATTGATGCTGCCGCATCCGGCCATGAAAGTGATCCTGGAAGAGTATCTGCAAGCGATCGGGGCGGCGGGGGAACGGATCGCGCGCTGCGAAGGGTCGATGCGCGATCTGCTGGAACAATGGCGGCTGGAGACCGAGCTCAGCCACCGCTGGCGGGGACGAGCGTGAATTGTAACGGACGTGTCCTCATAAATTGAAGCGAGGCCGTACGCCGGCCAGTGGTGGGCTGCAGCGATTAGATGGCATGAAAAGGAGCGGGTGAGCTGTGAGACTCACCCGCTCTATGCAAAATACAATCGTTCATAACGAAGGGGCAGCCTCACTCGAGGATGCCGGAAGAAAGATAAAACGCTCGCGCGCGACGATCAAGATTGGTTTGGACGTCCATGCGCGGGTCTACGTTGCGGTGGCGCAGTATGATCATCTGCTGCCCAAGGCGCCACGGCGCTTCTCGCCCGTGGAATTTGTGCCCTGGGTGGAAAGTTTGCTGCGCAGTGGTCATACGGTGCACGTGGTCTACGAGGCGTGCGGGTTCGGTTTCATGCTCTACCGGCAACTGTTGGCCGCCGGAGCATACTGCTACGTGATCGCGCCGCGCAAGTTCGACGAACAAAGCACGGGAGTGAAAACCGATCCCCGCGATGCCGCGACCTTGTGTCAGCGCCTCTCGCGCTATGTGGAGGGTAACACGCGGGAATTGGCGGTGATCCGGGTTCCGAGCGAAGAGGAAGAAGAGGCCCGCCACGTGTCGCGTCAGCGCGAGCAGCTGGTGCGTCATCGCCAGAAGCTCGAGGCTCAGGGCCGTGGCCTCTTGCTCAGTCATAGTCTGCCGGCACCGGCCCACTGGTGGAAGAAGCAGACCTGGAGCCGGCTGAGCAAACTCCTGCCTCCGTGGGTTGTCACACACCTGCAGATCTATCGACCGATTCTCCTGCAACTGGAGCAACAGATCACGATTCTGACCAGGGAACTGGAAGAGGCGGCACCCTGCGCGATCCCGGTCGGGATGGGTAAGCTCACCACGGTGGTCGTGACGCGTGAGATCTGCGACTGGCACCGGTTCAACAACCGGCGGGCCATCAGTTCTTACACCGGACTGTGTCCTGGCGAACGCACCAGTGGGAGCAAACGAATCCCAGGCAGTGTAACCAAACGCGGCAATCCGCGCCTGCGCGCCGCCCTGGTCGAAACCGCCTGGCGCATGGTCCGCTTCCAGCCGAACTATCCGCCAGTCCACAAACGACTGGCGATCCTGGCCAAAGGTTCTCGGGCCACGGGGGCGGTGCGCAAAAAAGCCATCGTGGCAGTGGCTCGCCGGCTGGCGGTCGATCTCTGGCGCCTCCACACCGGTCGCTGCAGCGCACAACAACTCGGCCTCACCTGTTAAAACACCATGCCACAGAACTAACCAAACCTCTTCACCCTTTGGAACGTGGCCTGTGTCCGGGATCTAACATGAACCGTAAAAGCGACGAGCTTCGTCGACTTAGATTGGACCGGGCCCCGTTCCGCTTCACCGGACGGCATAAGTCACATTGCGCTGCCACCAAACAACCAAGGGCACGCGCGGATAGGAGTATCAGCCGCTGAACAACCTCAGCGGAGAAGAAGCGGAAACGTTCCAGAAGATCATCTTCAACCTCTTGCCACAACCCCAACCAATGTAAGCAAAATCACCTCTTCCAATTCACCCGTTGACACTCTTCATAGGGGTTAGATGGAAACTGGCAAGTTCAGCGACATGGGCGCCTACCTCACCGGCAGCCTGATCGGAAAGCCTTCACTCCCGTGCTGCGTTTGATAATCGACTCCGCCAGGTCGCCAATGCTCGGGGGCCGCCACCAGCCCGCAAGTGCGCTCGGTTCGGCCCCAGGATAACATGACTGGAACCATTTCACCGGCAGCGATAACCCAGCGGACTCCGGTAGCCATGACGATCAGGTGTGTCTTAAAAGCTTGACATTGTCCGCCCCAGAACCCTTGTAATCGCGGCATGCTCGAACTACCCAGGAAGATCCAAGCCATCATAAATGCACTTCTAAGCAATTCTCTGTTGCTTCCACTTTTCGCCGTCGCGCTTTGCCTCGCACGACCGTGTGCCGCCGCTCCCGGTGAATGGGAGTTGACCGGTAGCCTCGGCACCGCACGCGAGCATCACACGGCGACGCTGCTGCCCTCAATGGCAAGGTGCTGGTGGCGGGGGGACAGGACTGGCAGTTTAACTTGAGCAGCGCGGAACTGTATGATCCGGCGAGTGGAACCTGGAGCAGCACCGGCAGCCTCGCCACCGCACGCGACGTCCCACACGGCGACGCTGCTGCCCTCAGGCAAGGTGCTGGTGGCGGCGGGACCCGGTTTCAACGGTGGTTACTTGAGCAGCGCGGAACTGTATGACCCGGCGACGGGAAGCTGGAGCAGCACCGGCAGCCTCGGCACTGCACGTGCGTTCACCACGGCGACGCTGCTGCCCTCAGGCAAGGTGCTGGTGGCGGGGGGACAGGGTAGCAGTGGGCTCTTGAGCAGCGCGGAACTGTATGATCCGGCGAGTGGAACCTGGAGCAGCACCGGTAGCCTCGCTACCGCACGCGACACTCACACGGCGACGCTGCTGCCCTCAGGCAAGGTGCTGGTGGCGGGGGGATTCAGGCACTAGCCACTTGAGCAGCGCGGAACTGTATGATCCGGCGACTGGAACCTGGAGCAGCACCGGCAGCCTCGGCACCGGACGCTACTTTCACACGGCGACGCTGCTGGACTCAGGCAAGGTGTTGGCGGCGGGGGGATGGAATGCTGGTTACTTGAGCAGCGCGGAACTATACGATCCCGGCACGACCGTGACCACGACCAGCGCGAGCGGTCGAGGCTCCGTCAATGGCGTGGGCGATCAGGCGACGTTCAACTTTCACGCCAGTTTATCAGGCGATCAAGCTAGCGGCTCGCTCACCTACAGCGATCCGGCAGCAGTGGTCTCCTTCAGCAGGGCCAAGGTTCGCACCCTCACTTTTACGGGGACCAGTGCTACCTTCGGCGGCAACGGGCGCCTGGGTGACGGTAGCCGGGTTACTTACAGCGTAAATGTTAGCGATAACAGCAGCGACGGAAGCTCCGATACCTTTACCATTAGCTTGAGTAACGGTTATTCGGCGGGTGGAACGCTCACCAGTGGCGACATCCAAGTCCAATAGAGTAACTCATTTATACGACGGCAGGGATGGACCACAACCTCGATTGGACTCGGTGGAGGCAAGACAGCGAAACCGTCTCCTTCGCCATAAAGGTGGAACACGTCTAACGAAAACAAGATGAACGACGGCGGACGAAGCCGCGCGTCGAGTGGAGTGGGTGTGTGGAAATCATCTCAAGAGTGGAGCGTACAGCGGTCCGCCGTTCGCTCGATCGCCTGGTTAGGCCGTTGCGTGTCAAAGCTCATAAGCTTCCATGCGGAACTGCTGCGTGCGAATGGCCTCTCTGAGCTTCGGGAGCGTATCATATGGGTAGAATGCAGAAGCGGAATAGACGACGTGCCAAGAACTGCCTGAGCGTGAGAGCGCGACAAGATGCGAGTGAAGGCCGATCCCACCGTGCTCATAATGAATGAACCAAGTATCTGCTGACGCTGCGGCCAAAACAAGGCGTCGTGGAGGCGGATCGCCTTGGCCGACCACATCTCCAGAGCGAAACGGGGCGCCACGATCTGCCATACGATGGTCATCACCAAACTGACGTCCCAGGGTTGCGAGTGCGCCCGGATCTATGTCGCGCAAACGTGTTGCAACGCGAAGGTCGTCACGCATGAGTGGGTCCAACGTGTCCGAGAACGCAGAAGGATGCGCAAACGCTAACGCGAGAATCATAATGATACGATGAGCGTTCACAGCCTAACGAGACCAAGATAAGGTACGCCGCCGAGGGCGAGGCGGACCGCAGAAAGAAAATTGAACTACGAATACGCTCATAAACAAGTCGGGCGGCGTTGGCTCCATCGTCTGGTTAGGCCTTGGCTGGCTTGATTGCTGTGCCACTGTGGTGACATTTCTATTGCCCATCAAGACGACGCTTCAATTCGGCTATTTCGTCCACGATCTTCTTATCTGTGAGCGCTAGCAGGTAAATCATGACGAGTGGTCCAATACATGGAACAAGGACGATCAAAGCCATCAATTGTGATTTGCCTTTGCGTGGAGCAAGCCAGAGCACCATTGCAGCAAAAATCAGGGAATATACGAGTAGCGGAACAATTGAGAGCCAAACAGAGGGTGTTGGAACGTCGGGATTCATTGTGATGTCTTGAGGATGAAAATCATTGTCGCCTAACGAGAACAAGATGAGCCGCCGCGAGTGAGGGCGCGCGCGGCAGCGGGTGAACGGGTCGAAGTCATGGAAAACAAGGTCGTACGCCGGCTCGCGGTCAGCTCCATTGATTGGTTAGGCCTCGGGTTCGTGGCAAACCACTTCGACGTTGTGTCCGTCCGGGCCAATGACGAAAGCTGCATAATAGGTCGCGTTGTATTCCGGGCACAGGCCTGGCGCACCATTGTCTTTGCCACCCGCCTCCAGAGCCGCGCGATAGAAAGCATCGACCTGCTGGCGATTCTCCGCCGTGAACGCCAAGTGAAGAGGCGCTGGCTTCTCCTCGGTTTGATAGAGGATCAATGAAGCCGAACTCTCCGGTGCATCAAGCTCGACGCCGTAGGTCGGCGGCCCCTCCGCAACAATTGCAACGCCAAGCGGTGCAAGTGCCTTGAGGAAAAACGCTTTGCTTGTCGCATAGTCGCTGACTCCGAATTTGACGTGGTCAAACATAAGTTCTCCTGAGGTGTATGGGGTTTTTCAGGCCTAACAGGTAGTAGACGAAATTGTGTACACGATTGTGTATTTTTTCTGGTACACGATAATTCTTGATTTGTCGCTGGTTTTGTGGCCTTTGGGTTTGTAGAAGGGAGCATGCCGCGCCCCAAACCCCACTACCGCGTGATCGTTAGCAACCTCGAAACCAAAGAGCGATTGCGCGTCGAATTGATCGATCTGCCTTTTGCTTCTCAGCGCAGTTTCCGCCTGCGGGTCAACGGGAAGTGGGCCCGAAAGGTGCCGGTCGGCAGCAAGACGACGGTCTTGCGGCAACTGCGCTCCTGGTGGGTGTCTCATTAACCTTGGGAGTAAACGGCGGCTTCCTGTAAGAGGGGGATTAGCGTTTTGAGAGCCGCTGGTCAAGCTGGAAGTTGCGATCTAGGCGGCGACAATCATCCTCGGTTGATTGTCAGGTCATTCATTCTCGTCATGGATTTTCTCGTCTGATTTCGAGGGACGAGAACGAGGACGACGACGAGAACGATTCTAGAGGCTGATAATGCCCGAACGCTCGCACAGAACGTCGTGCCATTCGGCTCATGGGTTGCAGCGTCTATTCCGGAGCTGATTGGGATTACAGGGCAACGTGGCGCGTCAGCGTACGACTAACGAATAAAGGGGTCCGTTGGGATTAAGCAGCTCGGTTTTGTGCTGCGAGACGGCGAGGTAAACTTGCAGGCACCAGAGCAGGACGAAGCCGGCGGCGAGGGCGCAGCAGCGGGCGCGCGTCAATCGGAGACGCGGGATACGGGCGAGAAGGTTGCGGGAGAAGAGGAGCTCGAATGCGTTGGTTAGGGCGAGAAGCCAGCGCGCCGGCGACGAGCGGGTAGGCGAGCCAATTGTAATAGAGCGCGCTCCCAAATTCGCCGTGCAGGAGATGGTAAACCGCGCGGGTTGTGCCGCAAAAGATGCAGGGCAGGCCAGTGATCGCCCCGCACGAAGTCGGGAAGGGAAACCAACGCGGGAGCGAGCCGGGCCGGGCGAGCGCAAGGAAAAGGAGCACGGCCGGCAGGAGCGCGAGATAGAGCGCGCGCCAGCGCTTTTCGAGCGGGGCGAGCCGGGGCGCGGAGCGAGGATTCATCAGGCGGGCGGGAGGGTATCCTGGATCGGCGGGATCGTCGGTGGCGGCGGCGGTTCGGTTGGCCTAACGACCGCCCAGACATCGTAGGGATCGCCAAATTGCCGGATGAAACAGAGCGGGTAGACGAAGAGAAACATTACGACCGGCAGGAGGATGACAGTGCCGATGTAAGGCAAAGCCGCGATGCAGCAGGTGACGCAGGCGGCGAGGCAGCCGATCATCGCTCCCGCAATGCAGAGCAGGACATAGAAGAGACCGAAGAGGAGAAAGGTTCCCGGGTTGGCGGCGATCAGCTGCCAGATGGCGCGAAACGCGTCCATCGCATCACAGCGCTGGCGATACATCACCGGCACCATGAATTTCATGATAAGCCCGATGACAACCGCGGCGAGACAGAGAACCACTCCAAGGAGGATAAGGAGGGGCAGGGGAAAGATCGGATTATTCCAATACCAGCCAAAAACAAAGATCAGGGCAAGCCCGCCAAAGACGAACATGCTGCAGAAGGCGACAACGATCTGGATAACGAAGTAGTGGTTGCCCTCAGTCCGGAATTCGTGCCAGGGCTCGGTGATCGCGCCGCGATTGCGCACGATGCAGTCAGTGAACATGAAACGGCCGCGCGAGTTGAGCCAGAGGAGAAGCACGACGATGGCGAGGACAAGGAGACCGCCGCCGATGGCGAGCGGGATGACCCAGGGCGGGACATGGTGCATCGAAGACCACGGGCCGTGGGTATGCGCTTTCCAGTCCCAATCGCCGTTCCCGAAGCCGCGCCGGTAGTTGTAGCCGCCGCCGCTGAACATGGTCGCGAGCCAGGCCGCGAAGCCGATGACGAACCACTTCGTCAGGTCGAAGGGTTGGAAGAGAATTTTCTTGGTGGTTTCAAACGCTTCGCCGAAAGGGGCGAAGACTTCGATGCGCGGTTCGCTTGGGTCCATGCGGTATTCCAACCAGTTTCAAAGAGCGGAGGCAAGCATGGATGCAGCCCAAAGTGATACGGAGAGGTGTTCAAGCATCGTCACTTGTAAATTGTTCTCGTCGTCGTCCTCGGAACAGTTGAAATTCGAAAGGAGACGAGCAGAATTGTCAACCGATCCGGCGAAGCACGGAGGAGCGACCTCGAGTCGAAACTGGCCAGGGTTTCTTGTGGTGAGGACGTGTCTATTGCAACTGTGAGGTCCACATTCGGCTGCGCCTCAGTGCAGGCCCTCTTTTCCGTCTGTGCGGCTCGGGATGACCGAGGAAGGCTTCACGACTGTGGCCAAGTGTGCGCGAAATCGCGCCTTCGGCGACCAATCGTCTCATGCTCTGTGCCAACGAGTCTCCGCCGCCTCGAGCATGAGCAGCAAGCAGGATTAGGAGGATGACCTTGACCCATCTGGCGACGAACCCGACACTTCCTGCTCGCATGCGCTTGCAAACGCTCTTTGAAGCACGATGGATCTTTGCTCGTGCTGCTCATTCTCGGCGCGCTGAGCCTGCTGCTCGCGTCCTGGCTGTGGCTGCTCTTCCTTTTTCTCATCGGCTACACCTTCTTTTTCTTTCGCGACCCGGAACGCGCGGTCCCGGCGGAGCCGGACGTCGTGGTTGCGGCGGCCGACGGCGTGGTGGTGGAAATCGTCGAGCTCGAGGAGCCCGAAGTCGTCCGGGAAACGATGCGGCGGGTGGCGATTTTTCTTTCCGTCTTCGATGTGCACACGAACCGCGCGCCGATCGATGGCCGGATCATTTACCGCGAACGCCGCGAGGGGCTCTGCCTCGACGCGCGCAACCCGGAGTGTTCGGTCAAGAATGAGGCGATGACCTGGGCGTTCGAGAATCCGCGCGCCACTCTCGTCGTTAGGCAAATCACGGGTGCGATCGCGCGGCGGATTGTCGGCTGGTCGCTGGTTGGTGATACGTTGAAAAAGGGCGAGCGTTTCGGCATGATCCGATTCGGATCGCGGACCGAAGTTTACCTGCCGCTGAGCGCCACCGTGCTCGTCAAGGTGGGCGACCGCGTCGAAGGGGGCGCGAGTCCGATTGCCCGGCTTTCCTGATCATGAGCGACGCGCGAAGTCCGAAAATCTATCTGCTGCCGAACTTGATGACGGCGGGCAACCTCTTCTGTGGATTTGCCGCGGTGCTGCGAATCTATGATGGCGCGCAGGAGACTGATTTTCTCAAGGCGGCCTCCGATTTCCACGACGCCATCTGGTTCATTCTCGCGGCCTGCATCTTCGATCTGCTCGATGGCCGGCTGGCGCGGCTCGGCGGTCATGAGAGTCGATTTCGGGCAGAGAGTTCGATTCGCTGGCCGACATCGTTTCCTTCGGGATGGCGCCGGCGCTGCTCGTTTACCAGATCGTGCTGGGCGAGTTCCAGAATCTCGGCTGGATGATCGCGTTCGTTTACCTGGCCTGCGGCGCGCTGCGATTGGCGCGCTTTAACTGCGTCGCCGCAGCCGGTCCGTCCGAATAGTCCGGACAAGAGTTTTACCGGGTTTCCGATTCCGGCGGCGGCCGGTGTGATCGCTTCGCTTACGTTGTTCATGCTCTGGCTCGACGAAGGCCAGCGCACGATCGGGCGCTGGAAGTACGCGCTCCCGGCGCTCATGCTTTTTCTCTCGTTCATGATGTTCAGCAAGTTCCGCTACCCGAGCTTCAAGGCGATCAACTGGCGGACAACGCAATCGATCCCGCGCTTCTTTTTCCTGATCGCGCTCCTCGCCTTGACGGTGAAGTTCTATCACTGGATGGCGGCGGTGCTTTTCCTCACCTACCTGCTCTACGGATTCCTGCGGCCCTTCCTCTCGCCGAAGCGGCGCCGCGTGATCGAGGAGGAAATCGGGGAGGAACCGCCGGAGACCGAGACGGTCGAGGAAGTTACCTAACGATTGAGTTGCGCGAGGATCTCGGGATCGCGCACGTCCGCCCAGTCACCGCGTCAACTCGAGACGCCTGCACTTTCTTGCCGGAGCGGGCGAGGTCGCGAATCGCGTCCGTCAGTTCGTATTCGCCGCGGGGCGAACGTTGCAGGCGAGCAGTGAAATCGAAAATGCCGGGACGAAAAGCGTAGATGCCGGCGTTGTACCACGGGACTGGTCGGCTCGCCGGGCTTGCGGTTTTTCGCGCAGATCAACCAGCTCGAAGCGTTCGTTGACGAAGACTGCGCCGCCTTTGCTCACGTCCTCGTCGCGTTTCACGCTGACGATGGCTTCGCGGTCTCCTCCTGCAGCGTCGCGAGGCGCGGATAGTTTGACGGATCGACGATGATGTCGCCGTAGCTCAGGACAAAAGGATCGTCGCCGGCAAAATCACGCGCCAGTTCGACCACCTTCCCGGTGCCATCCTGCACCACCTGGGTCGCGTAGTCGATGCTGACGCCGAAGCGGCGCGCCATCGCGGAAAGTTTGCCTAACGACTTCGGCGCGATAGCCGACAATGAGAAGGAACTGCTTCACGCCGGCGGCGCGCAAGCCCTCGATGATGTGCTGGAGGATCGGTTTGCCGCGCACCTCGATCATCGGCTTGGGCAATTCGTTAGTCAGCTCGCGCATGCGGGTGCCGCGGCCGGCGGCGAGGAGGACCGCTTTTGTGATCGCGCTGTTCATGGCGCGGGCGCGTGCGTCTCGTGTTCGGTCGGGCAATCGGCGCCCGTCGCAGCGCTCAAACTGAATCGTGGTGTGCTCGATTCCGAAGCGCTCGTGCAATTCATGCGCGATCGTCTTGAGCAACTCGATCGTCGAGCTGCGGTTCGCGCTTGACGACATGCGCGGTGCAGGCGGTCTCGGTCGTGCTCAAGCCCCAGACATGGAGGTGATGGATCTCGGCCACGCCGGGAAGTTGTTCGAGGAAATCCTTCACCGCGCCCGGATCGATCCCGCGCGGGACGGCGTCGAGCACGAGATTGATCGAATCCCGCAGCAGTCCCCAGGTCCCGACGAGAATGATCGCGACGATAATGAGGCTGCTGATCGGATCGAGCAGAGACCAGCCGGTCTTAAGAATAATGAAGCCGGCTACGACGACACCGGCCGAGACGGCCGCGTCGGCCGCCATGTGGAGGAAAGCGCCGCGGATGTTGAGATCGCCTTTGCGACCGCCGATGAAGAGCCAGGCGGTGAGACCATTGATGACAACCCCGAGGGATGCGACCCAAATGATCGTTAGGCCAGCGACCGGGCGCGGGCTCGCGCAGGCGGCGAATCGCTTCCCATGCGATCGCCCCGACGCTTACGAGGAGAAGGATGGCGTTGGACAGCGCGGCGAGAACGGAGGTGCGGCGCAGTCCGTAGGTGAAGCGTTTGGTCGGGTGGCGGCGTTCGAGACTGAGCGCGCCCCAGGCGATGAGCAGGCCCATCACGTCACTCAAGTTGTGGCCCGCATCGGCGAGAAGAGTGAGGGAATCGCTGAGCAACCCGAAGACGACTTCCGCCGCGATGAAACCGGTGTTGAGGAGCACGCCGATGGCAAAGGCGCGTCCAAAATCGACTTCGTGGTGATGCGAATGACTCATCGTGTTATCACTTACGCTCTCAGCCAACGATATCGCTCATCGCCGGGTGGAGCGCGAATTTTTGCCTTGTCATCCTGAGCCCCGAAAGCTTTCGGGGCCAAGGACCCCGCAGTGGCAATGCACGGGTGCTGGTGGACATGATCGTGTGGATTGCAATTGCGAGGTTTGAAAGCCCGGCCTCATCCGCTCCGCGGCCTGCGTTACGGCTCTCCGTGCTACGCCGGATCGGGATGACAAACCTGGCACTGGCGAACTGTCGGCCCACGTCTCGTTAGGCTACTTTTGTCGGGGCGGGCTGACGGGCGATGGCGAAGCGGCCGGTGAGGCCGCGGCCGCCGGTGACGGCTTGGCCGCCTCGGACGACGGTCAGCGCCGGAATATCCGCCTGCTTGATCAGCTCATTGATTTTCGGCACTTCAACAGCCTTGACCTGAGCCCACGCTTTCAACTGCTCTTCGAGGCGGCCGTCCAGCATCTTGAAAACTTCCTCCTGCGGTTGAGTCGGCGCGGCGTCGGCTTCGATGGCGCGGCTAAAGGTATAGAATTCTTCGTTCAGCTGATTCGGATAAACGAGATTTCCCTCCGAACTTTTCATCTTCACCTGGATGAGCTTTTCTTCGATCGCCGACATTTTCCCCTTCATCTCGTCGGCCGCCGCGAGCGCGGGCTTGAGCCGTTCGTTGTCGGCGAAGCGCTTGGCGAGCGATTCGAGTTGCGATCTTGTCTCGCGGATTTCGTTGATCGCCTGATGCAGCTGCGAGAAGCGCTCATTTACCCTAACGGAAAGCGCGAACGATTTTTTCATGCCTTCCTCGGCGTCCTTGAGGCGCGGATCGATCACGAGACGAAGCGGCGCCATCTGGCTCTTGCCGTTGGCCGTTAGTCTCAATTGATAGTCACCCGGCAAGGCGAGCGGCCCGCGCGGTCCGCTTCCATAATAGAAGGCGCCCGTCGTTTGCACCGGCTCGTCGTAGCGCAGGTCCCAGGCGAAGCGGTTCATGCCCTCTTTCGCGGGGATCGTTTTCGGCACTTCCACCTGGTCGGGCCATTCGGGCGGTTGCTCATTCCCGCCTCTTTTCCTTGCTTGAGAGGTGGCGGACTGGCTTGCCCTGCGCATCGAAAATTTCGAGTGTGACCTCGCCTTTCGGCGCGTCCTTGAAATAATAGTCAATGATCGCGCCCGGCGGCGGATTGGTTCCGGCCGCCTGGTGCGTGTCGATCTCCTCGGGATAATGGAGACGGACCGCAGTCTGCGGTTGGTACAAATTCATGTCGGCGTGTGCGATTTGATCGTTGACCTGGCGCAGCGGCGTCAAGTCGTCGAGCACCCAGAAGGAGCGGCCGTGGGTCGCCACCACAAGGTCGTCATCCTTCACCACCAGGTCGTGAATCGGCGACATCGGCAGATTCAATTGCAACGATTGCCAATGGCCGCCGTCGTCGAACGACACGTAAACGCCGAGTTCCGTTCCGGCATAAAGCAGTCCCCGTCGCTTTGGATCTTCGCGCACCGCGTGCACGTAGGCGCCGTCCGGGATGCCGTTCGTAATTGCGGTCCAGTTACGTCCCGTGTCGCTCGTCTTGAAAATGTAAGGCTTGAAATCATCGAGCCGATGGCGATCGACCGCGACATAAGCGCCGCCGGCATCGAAGCGCGACGGATCGATCAGACTCACGTGGCTCCACTCCGGCATGTTCGGTGTGACTCGAGTCCAGGTCGCGCCGTCATCGGTCGTGACGTGGAGCAGGCCATCGTCGGTGCCCGCCCAGAGCATTCCTTTTTTCAGGGGCGACTCGGCGAGCGCAAAAACCGTGTCGTAATACTCGACGCTGGTGATGTCGTTCTGAATCGGACCGCCGCTCGGCTTTTGTTTGCTCTTGTCGTTACGCGTGAGGTCTTCGCTGATCGCCGTCCAGGTGTGACCCTGGTCGGTGGATTTGAAAACAGCTTCACCGGCGGTGTAGATCGTGTCCGGATCGTGCGGCGAAAGAATGAGCGGCGTGATCCACTGGAAGCGATGTTTCAAATCGCTTGCGCCATGTCCGGAGTTATCGAGCGGCCAGACGCTCACGTCCTGGTATTGCTCCTTCGCTTTGTCGTAGCGCGTGATGTAGCCCTCGTTGTTGGAGTAAATGATGTGCCAGTCGCGCGGATCGGGAACGACAAAGCCGCACTCGCCGCCCCCGGCCTGGAACCAGTCTTCGCGCGCGATCACGCCGCTCTCGCCGCGGCTCGCGATGCCGACGTTCGAGTTGTCCTGTTGCGCGCCGTAGATGTGATAGGGAAACGCATTGTCCACCGCGACGTGATAGAACTGCGCGGTCGGCTGGTTGTTCACCGTCGACCAGGTCTCGCCGCCATCGATCGAGACGCTCGCGCCGCCGTCGCTCACGTTCGCGATCCGCTGGGGATCCTTCGGATCGATCCAGAGCCCGTGATGATCGCCATGGCGCGCGGGCAGGAGATTGAAATTCTTGCCGCCATCGACCGAGCGGAAGAGTCCGGTGTTCAAAACATAAAGAGTGTCGACCGCGCGCGGGTCCGCGTAGATCTTGCTGAAATACCAGGCACGCTGACGAAAACGGAGGTCGTCGTTGATCTTCGTCCAGTTATCGCCGCCGTCATCGGACTTAAAGATGCCGCCTTCCTTCGCCTCGATGATCGCGTAAACGCGATCAGAATCGGCGCCCGAAACGGTCACGCCGATGCGCCCGAGAATGCCCTCCGGCAGACCGTGCCCCTGCAAATGCTGCCAGGTGTCGCCGCCATCGGTGGAGCGATAAAGCCCGCTCCCTTCACCGCCGCTGGAGAAAAACCACGGCTGCCGGCGCACCTGCCAGAGCGCGGCGAAAAGGGTGTTCGGATTATGCGGATCGAAAACAACATCGATCGCGCCGGTGTTCTCGTCTTTGCTCAGAACTTTCGCCCAGGTCTTGCCGCCATCGGTCGTGCGAAAAATTCCGCGCTGCGTCGTTAGGCCCATAGGCATGCCCGAGCGCCGCGACAAAAACGATGTCCGGATTCTCCGGATGCACGATGATCGCGCCGATGTGGCGGCTGTCTTTCAAGCCGACATTCCGCCAATTGCGGCCGCCATCGACGGACTTATAAACGCCGTCGCCATAGGTGATATTGCCGCGGAGCGCGGACTCGCCGGAGCCGGCGTAGATCGTGTTGTGATCGCTCGGCGCGACCGCGATCGCGCCGATCGACGACGTGGAATGCTGCTTGTCGAACATCGGCTTCCAGTTGGCGCCGCCGTCGGTCGTTTTCCACACGCCGCCTGCGACCGCGCCGAAATAATAAGTGTTCGGCTCACCCGGGACGCCTTCGATCGCGACCGCGCGTCCGCCGCGGAACGGTCCGATCTCGCGCCACTTCATGCCGCTCCAGAGCTTTTCGTCGAATTGACCCTTCTGCTCCGGCCTTGGATTCAGCGGGCTTCGAGCCGGTCGTGCTCGATTCTCCCACGGCAGGCGTTGCGTCCGGCGTGCCTGATTTGGTCAGCTTCGTTTTTCTCGGATTGGCTCCGATTGTGTTCGTTAGGCCAAAGGCTAGTCCGCAAGCCATGGCGACGATTAAGAGTGCGCGTTGGGCGACCCTGAATTTTTTTGGCATCGCACAGTGTGGAACTGTTCCGCTTTCCTTCAACTGGAATGTCTGCCTCGGCAGAAACGCCCTCTCCGCACCTGTATAGCGACGCAAAACGTGGCTGCGTGCCAGGCCAGCCGGGGCAAGCCCGGCTACAGGCGACGCCCGCGGGCCGATTGCGCAATCAGTTTTTCCAGCCGCTTCAGGCGCGTCTCTTCCTGCTTCGCGCTCACCACCCACCAGCCGATCATTTTGCGGTAAGATGGGGGCTGCGCCTGGAAGAATTCCCACGCTTTCTCGTTCCTTCGCAACAGGTCCGCGTATGGCTCGGGCAACTGTTCGCTGCGTTGTTCGTAGGAATAAATGCCCGACCTGTTTTCGCGCCGCGCGGCAAAGGCCGCCATCCCTGGAGGCTGCATCCGTTTCTCGTTAGTCAGCACTTCAGCCCGCCTGATATTGACCGCACTCCAGATACTCCCGCGCCGTCGCGGAGTGAACCGAATCATGTAGCTCTCTTCATCGATGCTCTTGCGAATCCCATCGATCCATCCGACGCAAAGCGCTTCATCGACTGACTCAGGCCAGGTGATGCTCGGCTTGCCCGAGTTCTTTTTGTAAAATCCGACCCAAAGCTCCCGCTCCGTTGCGTGGTTGCGGCGAAACCATTTCTGCAGATCAGGCGGGGTGGGAAAGAAAACTATCTCCATGTGGCAGCTCTCTGACCTGTCATCCTGAGCAGAGCGAAGGACCTCGCAAGAAACTTTCGACGTTTCACCTCCCTTTTTGCCTTGACCACCCGGCTCCCGTTCCCCTAGACCAAACGGGAAATAACCTATAATGACTCGTCCTGTCCTCTTCCTTGCGCCCGTCTTCATCGCCTCGGCGGCTCTCGCCGATAGCTGGTCGCCGATCGCAGTCGTCAATGCTCCCACCGCGCGCGCAGCGCATTCCGCTGTATTCACACGCATCGATGTCACTGACCAGATGATCGTTTGGGGTGGCCAGGACTCTGGCACTCTCCCATTTGCTAACACCGGCGGCCGCTGGAAGCGCTCGACCAACAGTTGGACCGCGACCACCACGACTGGCGCCCCCTCCGGGCGCGAGGGCCAGCCCGCCGTCTGGACGGGACACGAGATGATTGTCTGGGGCGGCGATGCCGGGACCGATACTTTCCTCAACACCGGCGGACGCTACGATCCCGTGCAGGACGTATGGCGGCCCACCACTCTTACTAACGCGCCGACGGGACGCTTCGGACACTCGTTAGTCTGGACAGGCGACCGGGCGATTGTCTGGGGCGGCGCGACCGGATTCGTCGGCGTCACGAATACCGGAGCCCTTTACGATCCCGTCACGGATACGTGGGTGCCGACGACTACCGTCGGCGCGCCTTCAGCGCGCACCGGCCAGGCCTCCATATGGACCGGGTCGCAAATGCTTGTCTGGGGCGGAATCGCCGACGGCACCTACGTCAACGACGGCGCGCTCTACGATCCGCGCACCGATACCTGGGCACCGATCTCGAGCGTAAATGCGCCTTCGCCCCGGCTCTTCTTCGCGGCCTCCTGGGACAGCACCAACCTTTTTATCTGGGGCGGCGTGAACTCGCATTTCCAGCCTCTGTCCGATGGCGCGCTCTACAACACAGTTAGCGGCACCTGGAGGAGGATCGCGAGAACCGATGCACCCGCCGCCCGCTCTGGCTCCACAGCCGTTTGGTCGGGGAAAGTCTTCATCGTTTGGGGCGGCTCCGACGCGGCCGGAAACCCGATCGGCACGGGAGCGAAATTCGACCCAGCAACGAACCGGTGGACGGCGATAACACTGACCGGCGCCCCCGCGCCTCGCTCGAATCACACCGCGATCTGGGATGGCTCGCGCATGATCGTCTGGGGCGGTTCGGGAGAGTGTTGCAATAACTGGTTCAACGACGGCTTCGCCTATCGGCCTTAATCCGCTCCCGGCGCGATCCGGGGCCTAGGGCGGACATTAGGCGACCTCCGCACACGCGGGTTTTATTTCATCGTTGAAGATCTGACTTCAACAAGCGCCGGCTTCGGCGAGGCAAGATCAGTGTCGATCAGAGAGTTCCCGTAACAGTGGTTGCCAAATGAATTGAATCGGGCAATGTAGCCGGCATCTGCTCTCCCGTGCGAAAATTCCGGCACCGTTCCCTTCTGACCCAGGTTGTGATCGCTGTCCCGGCTTTCGGCGTCTGAATCAAGCCATGAATAGTCTCTTTAAATTCTTTGCCCGGCGCGGCTTGCATCTCCGGCGTTGCCTTTCGCACGCAGTGATTGCGGTCCTGTTGGTCTTCGCATTCGGGTCGACCGCCGCCGCCTTCGCTCAATCTGTCCGACCGAAGGAAAACAAACCTGCCATCTTCCATCCGGAAGCGCGCAAGCATGTTTCCCCGAAGGAGCCGGAGGAGCCCGCCGGCATGAATGCCTTGCAAACAGCCGTCGGTGAGGTGGCTCCGGCTATCCTGCCAGAGGCGCCGATTGCTCCCACTCGCAGCAGCTTTCTGGCGCGCTGGAGATCGGTAAGCGGTGCGACTGGCTATCGCATTGATGTCTCAACCGACCCCTCGTTTAACAGTTATGTGAGCGGTTATGAGCATCGCGACGTGGGCAACCTGACCAGTCAAATTGTAAGCAGGTTGAACCCGGGCACAAAATACTACTACCGGGTTCAGCCTTACAATTCCGCCGGCGCCGGACCCAATTCCGAGATCACGGCGGTCGCGACGACCACTGCTTCCGGGCTCGTTATCAACCCAACGTTCGACAGTTCCATCACGGGCAACTCGCAGTCGGCTGCGATCGAAGCGATGATCAACCAGGCGATCGCGCTCTACCCGGCGCTATTTGGGGATTCCGTCACCGCCGAGATACTGTTCCGGTATTCAGATACCGAACCCGATGGCACCCCTATTACTAGCGGAGCAATCGCCGAAAGCGCTTATGTTGTCTATGGCGTTCCGTGGGGAGCATACATCTTCAACCTCAAGGCGGACGCTAAGACAACGAATGACACCACCGCCAACGCCGGCCTTCCGACCACTACCCATGACGCCCAATCTCGTCCCGGCAGGCGCGAATGGCCGAGCCATTGGGCTGGATACTCCGCCGGCGATGTTCGCAGACGGTACCGTGGGAGACGCAAGGTCCGTACGATGGCATCGTGACCATCAACTCTAGCGAACCAATTCAATTTACCCGGCCGCCCAGCAGTGGCAATTTCGACGCTCGCCGCATTACGGAGCACGAAATCAACGAGATCCTCGGTTTGGGATCATATCTTGGCGGCCCTCCCCCGATACCGACTTTCGACCGCAGGATCTGTTCAGTTGGGCGAGCCCCGGCATCAGGAACCATACCGCCCACGGCGTACGCTACTTTTCGATCGATAATGGAAACACCAACATTGTCGGGTTCAATCAAGACTCGATGGGCGATTTCGGGGACTGGCTGAGCGGGGCCTGTCCGCAAACCACTCCCTACGTCCAGAACGCCTTTAGCTGTAAGGGACAGGCCTCGGATGTCACGGCGACCTCGCCTGAAGGGATTAACCTGGATGTGATCGGGTACGATCTTACTCCCGCGATACCGCCTCCGGGTCCGACTATCCTGGGCAATATCTCCACGCGTACCCTCGTGGAAACCGGCGACAAGGTTCTCATTGGCGGCTTTATCGTCACGGGGACCCAGCCGAAGAAAGTGATCGTGCGGGCCATCGGACCGTCGCTCCCTCTTACTGGCGTGCTGCCGAATCCTTTCCTCGAGCTCCACGATTCCTCCGGCGCACTCATTGTCTCGAATGATAACTGGCGCACTGACCAGGAGCAGGAGATCATCGCGACCGGTCTCGCACCCAGTAATGACAACGAGTCAGCAATTGTTATGACCTTGGATCCGGGATCCTATACGGCGATCGTCCGCGGGGCGATTGGCGGAAGTGGTATTGCTCTCGTGGAGGTCTATGACCTCGATCAGCTTGTCGATTCAAAGCTGGCGAACATTTCAACGCGAGGCCTCGTTGAAACGGGGGACGACGTCCTCATCGGTGGCTTCATCGTCCTCGGCGACAACGCGGCCAGCGCCCTCCTGCGCGCCATCGGACCGTCGTTGCCTCTCACGGGGTCACTGGCCGATCCCACACTGGAATTGCACGATAGCAATGGAACGATTCTTACCTCGAACGATGACTGGAGAAGCGATCAGGAGTCGGAGATTCTCGCTACCGGGCTTCCGCCGACCAACGATGCAGAGTCAGCGATCCTTACGACTCTGGCTCCCGGTTCCTACACAGCGATCGTCCGCGGCGCGAATAACACCACGGGCATCGCGCTCGTGGAAGTGTATCAGCTCGATAACTGACAATCCCTTGCGGTTACGGTATCGCTAGCCGGAGGCGGTTCCATGTCCTGCGGTTTAGGACGGTGGCCTTGATAGCACGGGTGAGTCACCGCGAGATAGCGGAGCGCGCAAAGCAAGAGGGAGTGCCTGCGAACGCCAGTCGGCCAGGATGGGATTGAGTTTTGGGCGTTTGCCATTCACAGTCCAATGGCGGCACGCGTACGATGAAAGATCTGACTCAGGGTTCGGTGGTAAAGCATCTCATCCAGATGGCGGCTTTTCTCGCCGTCAGCATGGTGGTGCAGACACTTTACCTCCTGGCCGATCTTTATTGGGTGGGCCGGCTGGGCAAGGAGGCGATCGCCGCTGTCGGCCTGGCGGGGAACCTGACGATTATCGTCCTGGCTCTGACGCAGATGCTCGGGGTGGGCACGACCGCACTCATCTCCCATGCTGCGGGCCAGAAGGATCAGCCGCGCGCGGAGCTGGTCTTCAATCAGTCGTTTGTCATGTCGATCCTGATCGCGGCCGGGCTGGGCGTGATCGGGTTTCTTTTGCGCGCGCCGTATAGTAACGCCTTAAGCGCAGACGCGACGACGGCCGCGCTGGCCAGGAGTTATTTGCTTTGGTTTATCCCCGGGATGTTGTTGCAGTTCCCGCTCGTCGCACTTGGGTCGGCTTTGCGTGCGACGGGCATCGTGAAACCGACGGTCGGGTTGCAGGTCTTGAGTGTGGTGCTCAACATGGTGCTCGCACCGTTGCTTATCTTCGGTCTCGTCGGTTTGCCAAGGCTCGGAGTAACGGGCGCGGCCCTGGCGACGTTTATCTCCATCCTGATCGCCAATGTATTGATGGTGATTTATTTCGAGAAGAAGTATCACTATCTGCGGTTTCGAGTGGCGCAATGGCGGCCACAAATCAAGACCTGGTGGGCGATGTTGCGAATCGGCTTACCGGCGGGTGCTGAATTTGCCTTGCTCTTTCTTTACATCGTCATCGTTTACGGAATCATCCGGGGCTTTGGGCCGGCGGCGCAAGCCGGCTTTGGAATTGGCGCGCGCGTGATGCAGGCGCTGTTTCTTCCGGTCGTGGCACTGAGCTTTGCCGTAAGCCCGGTGGTGGGACAAAACTTTGGCGGGCGCCATGGCGACCGGGTGCGGCACGCCGTTTATGCCGCGATCGGGCTGGCTTCGGCGATCATGGTCGTGCTCGCGCTGGTGGCGCACTATTTGCCGTCGGTGCTGATCCGCGGTTTCTCGAAAGATCCGCACGTGATTGCTTTCGGGAGCGAGTATTTTCGCATCGTCGCGCTGAATTTCGTGGCGGCGGGAATTGTCTTCTCCAGCTCGAGCGTCTTTCAAGGGATTGGCAATACGATACCACCACTGCTCAGCTCGATGACGCGGCTGGTCTTGTTTGCTTTGCCGTTGGTGATCCTCTCGCGCCGGGCGGGGTTTGAGATTCGCGAAGTGTGGTATCTCTCGGTTACGTCGCAAATTTTCCAGGCGTGCCTGAATCTGTTCCTGCTCCGGCGGGAACTGCGGAAGAAGCTGGTCTTTCCGGAAACGACCGGCTTCCTGCCGGGTGCCGCGGTTTCCTAGGGACACTTTCGAGGGGACGCCCACCCATTGGGGCCGCGGTAACTTCTCGAGGTAGTCAGGTTGAGTCGTTCAATCGCTGGATCATACTCGCGGTGCTTGATCCATAACTTTAGCTCATCTCGGAAGAGCGCTGACTCGCACTGGTAGCATGTTGGAATTTCGTCGGCATAGCCCGCATAAGTGACGACCCGGGTTCCGATCGGCATCAAGCCCAGGTTCGCGGCAACATAGTTATTGTATCTCTTGAACAGGAGCGGGGAGAGGGGAACGGCGGAGTCAATTTTGTGGCCGCGGGCCATGTTTTCCTCGAAAGGATTGTAAAGGTAGAAGGCGTCGAAGTGGGCAAAGGCGATTTCCATGACGTTGCCGTGAATGATCTCGACATTGGCCGTCTGGAGCGTTGACGCCGCCTTGCGCGCGGCCGTCACCAGGTCAGCGCGCTGCTCGATCCCGGTGAAGTGACCGTGGGTAAGCGCGGCTCCGACGAGGCAGAACTTGCCGGGGCCGCAGCCGATATCGAGGACGCGGGTGCCGGGCGCGGTGACAAGGAGTTTTGCCGCCTCGCTGGCGACGCGGACGGGGGTCCACTGGAGGGGGGAGAGCTTTCGAATCCGGGCCGGATAGATTTGGTCGAATTTTTCGTCTTCGATGGACATCGGGTCCTGGTCTTCGAAGTCATCTTCTGTCTGCAGCATTCAGTGGAGTGAAGCAGGCCGTGACGCCGGGGAAAAGGCGAAACCGATGGGATCAATTTGGAAACCAGAAAACCAGGAAGGAAGGGAATCAGGAACGGAGGAAGGCAGGAAAAGGAGAGCGCCGCGATTCGTCGTGCGAAACGCTGTCAAATTGCATTGTCTTCGTCGTTGCCACGCGTTAACCTTCAGCGAAATCGTTGTCTTCAACCATCGTCCGCTTCGGCGGGTGTAAACTAAATCAACAGGAGGAAAACATCCCTATGAGCGATACTTATGTCCCAATGATCAGTTCCGGCACGGCTGGCCCACTCGGCGTGCTTCATCTCCCGCGTCTCTGGCAAAAGGTCTCCCTCGAGTCGCAGGGCAAACTGGCCGCGGGCTATCCCGGCATCGGTCGCGGCTACGACGCGATGACTTGTGCCGCGCTCGGGCTCGAGGAAAAAGCGGTGCAGGATTACATCAGGCAGAGCAAGCCGACCTATCCGCAATTCGAATCGTGGGTGAAAAAGAACGCCAAGTCACTAAACAAGGAGGCGGTCGAGAAGCATAACGCTGCGGTGCGCGGTTATATCCACGATGACGAGACGCGCCAGAGTATCCTTGGAGCGAATGGCATTGCCGACGACGCGGCGGCTGCGAAGGATGCGGTAAACCTGAATAATCTCGACGACTGGTATGAGTTTCACCAGGCGGTGTTGAGATAGCGATTGTAGGGCAAGCGCATCGCTTGCCGCGCAGCGATTATTTTGTAGGGCAAGCGGTCGCCGTGGCGATCTCGCCGGGCGCTAGACGTTGGCCACATCCCTGGCAGGCGGTGCGCCTGCCCTACAATTATCGGTTCGTTAGGCCTTTTCGAAACCGATGCGATAAGGCCAGTCGCTCCATTCTTTCACCAAACCGGCCCGCACCGGATTCTCACGGATGTATTGCCATTTTTGTTCCGCCGATTCATCAGAGCGGAGCAATCGATCGAAGCTACCCGGCTGCCATTGCCATGTGGCCTTGAGATCCTGACGGATGAAGCGCTTGAGCGCGGCCGAGGCGTTTCCCACCGCCGCCTCGCGCTCGAGCGGTGCAATCAAGAGGTGGACGTGATCGGGCATCAAGATGGCGGCGATCACATTCCATCGCGTCAGGCGCGCGATCGCGGATTTGAAGGCGACAAAGGCACGGTCATTTGCGAGCACCTTATGCCGGTTGGCCACGCAAAAGGTAAGAAAATAGATGACCGATTGATCCCATTTCAGCCATACCGGGATGCGCGGGGGATGAGCCATGGGGGCGATGTTATGCAATCAAAAATTGTAGGGCAAGCGCCTCGCTTGCCAGAGGCGCAGGCTACATCATCGACATGCGGGAGCTCCCGAAAGCTTCCGCGGGTAGGTGCCGGCGCTGCAATTGTCCCTGGGGCAGGCGGGGCGCCCGCCCTACAATGATTGTTGGTTCGTTAGCCAATTGTAGGGCAAGCGCGTCGCTTGCCAGAGGCGCAGGCTACATTCTCGGCAGGCGGGGGAGCTCTCGAAAGCCTCCGCGATCGGGCGCCAGCGCTGCAATTGTCCTTTGGCAGGCGATGCGCCCGCCCTACAATGATCGACGTCTCGCGCGGTGGCCCGCCCCGCAAGGAGAAGCGGCAAATGATTTTTGCGGCAACCGTTGACGCGTGCATGTCTGCGTTGGAGCGTGGCGACATGCTGTCCGAGGCGCCGACGAATTCCATGACTGCGTTTCGCAAAACGGTCGAGACCTTTGTTGCTGGGGCGAAAACCTTGCCGCAGCGTTACTTTGTTTCGCCGGAGGTATTCGCAGAAGAACAGGCGAAGATCTTTGCCCGGCAATGGATTTGTGTGGGACACCAAAGTCAGCTCGCCAGGCCGGGGGATTACTTCGTTCAGCAAGTGGCGGGAGAGAGTCTCATCATCGTGCGCGATAAGAGCGACGAGATTCGCGGATTTTACAATGTTTGCCGCCACCGCGGGACGCGATTGTGCGAGGAGGCGAGCGGACACTCCGCCGCCATTCAATGTCCTTATCACGCCTGGACGTATGGGCTGGACGGCCGCCTGACTGGTGCGCCGCACATGGACGAGGCGCCCGGATTCGATAAGGCCGACTATTCTTTGCACGCGGTGAACCTGGCGCTGTGGGAAGGGTTCATCTTCGTTAGTCTGGCGGATAATCCAACGCCGCTGGAGCAGGTCTTTGCGCCGTTGGCCGGAAAGTTTACCCACTGGAATCTGCCGCGACTGCGCTCGGCCCGAAGGATTGATTATGACGTGCACGCCAACTGGAAGTTGATCTTCGAGAATTACTCGGAGTGCTATCACTGTCCAGGCGTGCATCCGTTGCTCTCGAAGATCTCGCCCTCCGATTCGTCGGAGAACGACCTCTCTGAAGGACCGTTCCTCGGCGGGTTCATGTCGATCGCCCAAGGGCAAAAGCCTGACGATGAGCGGCAACGCCTGCGCGCTGCCCGTAGGCGACATCAGGGGCGAGGATCATGCCCGCGTTTTCTATTACTCCATTTTTCCTAACATGCTCCTCAGCATGCACCCGGAGTATGTGATGGTGCACCAACTCTGGCCGCAGTCACCGGAACGGACACTGATTCAATGCGATTGGTTTTTTCATCCGGAAGCGTTCGAGCGTGCGGACTTTCGTCCGGAGGATGCGGTCGAGTTTTGGGATATGACGAACAAGCAGGATTGGCACGTGTGCGAGCTGAGCCAGCAAGGGATCGCGTCGCGTGTCTATCAACCGGGGCCTTACTCGCCGCGGGAGAGCATTCCGGCCGCCTGGGATCGGGAATACCTTCGCGTCATGAAAAGCGAAGGCCGTGATTCGTGATTCGTTAAGTCGTTACATCGGGGAATCGCTAACTTCTCGTGCTCCTGCTCGTGATCGATGCTCGATTCCGCATCAACGCGGGCGCCTAACGACGCCGGACGTGCGGAAGCACGTTCCCCGGTGTGCCTAACCGCCGGCCATCGCTCCGATGATGAAGAAGGGTTCGGTTCCGTTCGCGATGGGGTCGGGGAGGGGAGCGTCGGGTGCTTCGTGGGAGAAATCTTCACCGCAAGCAGAAGAAGCGGACGAGGGCCCGCCGCCGCTGCGTCGTCTGATCGCGAATGGTCCCACGCAGCACTGGGTAAGAGGTTTCAAGCGCGTCGAGGATGGCGCGCTGTGTTACGGGACCAGCAACCTCGAGTTGCACCTCGTCCTCGACGCGTGCCAGCGTGCGCAGATGGACCGGGAGCACCACCCGGATCATGGCAACGTCTGGGCTTCGACGGAAAGAACAGCGGGAAGATCGCGCACGACTGCGTTCCAACTGTCGCCTGCGTCGGCGGAGGCGTAGACCTGTCCGCCCGTGGTCCCGAAATAGATGCCGCACTTATCAAGCGAATCAACGGCCATCGCGTCGCGCAGCACGTTGACGTAGCAATCGCTCTGAGGCAGTCCTTTGGTCAGCGCTTCCCATTGGTTGCCGCCCGTCTCTGCTGCGATAGACGCGCAGCTTGCCATCAGGCGGGAAATGTTCGGAATCGCTCTTGATCGGCACGACGTAAATCGTTTCTGGCTCATGAGCGTGGACGTCGATCGGAAAGCCGAAATCCGAGGGCAGGTTGTCACTCACTTCATGCCATAAGTCGCCGGCATCATCGCTCCGCATGACGTCCCAGTGCTTCTGCATGAAGAGAACGCCGGGGCGCGATGGATGCATCGCGATCCGATGGACGCAGTGACCGACCTCAGCCGTTGGATCGGGGAGTTCGTAGGGGGATTTCAAGCCCCTTGTTTATCGGACGCCAGGTCCCGCCGCCATCGTCGCTGCGGAAGGCGCCCGCGGCGGAGATGGCGACGAAGATGCGGTCGGGATTGCTCGGATCGAGCAGGATGGTATGCAGACACATCCCGCCGGCACCGGGTTGCCAAAGATTGCCTTTCGCTGCGCGCAGACCGGGAAGTTCCTGCCAGGTTTTGCGCGCCGTCGGTGGTGCGGAAAAGGGCCGCGTCTTCCACCCCGGCGTAAACCGTGTCGGGATCGGTCAGCGAAGGTTCGAGATGCCAGACGCGTTTGAATTCCCACGGGTGCTGAGTGCCATCATAGAATTGATGCGTGCCAGGCGTCCCGTCGTAGACGAAATCCTTCCCCATCGGCTCCCACGTTTCGCCACCGTCGTCGGAGCGTTGAATCCTCTGCCCAAACCAGCCGGAGGACTGCGACGCGTAGATCCGGTTCGGATCAACCGGCGAACCTTTGAGATGATAAAGTTCCCAGCCCGCAAAGTGCGGGCCGCTGACTTTCCAGTGCGCGCGCTTGCCGTCCGAGGTGAGGACAAAGGCGCCTTTGCGTGTGCCAACCAAAAGTCGTACTGCGCTCATGTTTTTTATTAACGCCGCTGCCGGCCCGGGCGCAACTCAATTGCTCGTCAGTGCAGCGCGAGGAATTCGCGCGCGCGTTCCGCTCAGGAGCCGCGCTTTTTGTTCCGCGGAAAAATCCGGCATCGATTCGATCAGCTCGCCCGGATGCGCCTCGCCTAACGGGAAGGGATAATCCGAGCCGAGCGCGATCCGCTCCGTGCCGAAAAGTTTGAGGAGGAGACGGAGCGCGTCCGGATCGTGGACTAACGAATCGACATAAAAGCGCGCCGGGACGGCCGTGCCGCTGCTCATCCGTCCGCGCGAGGTAGCTGCGCGGATTGATCTGGTTGTCGATTGCGACCAGGTCGGGCCGGACGTTAAAGCCGTGTTCGATGCGGCCGATCGTGAACGGGAAGGCGCCGCCGCCGTGGGCGAAGGCGACCCGCAATCTGGGAAAACGCTCGAAGACGCCGCCGAAAATCATCGAACAAATGGCGAGCGACGTCTCGGCCGGCATGCCGACGAGCCAGGGGAGCCAGTATTTCGGCATGCGCTCCTTGCCCACCATGTCCCACGGATGAACGAAAATCGCGGCCCCCAATTCTTCCGCGGCGCGCCAGACCGGGTCGAGCGATCGGTCGTCGAGGTTGCGTAGTTCGTTAGGCACATGCGGATTCGCATCCACGTGCGTGCCGATTTCCACGCCGCGCAGACCGAGTTCGCGCACGCAGCGCTCCAGCTCGACCGCCGCCAGGTCCGGATCCTGCAGCGGGAATCGTGCCCAGCCCGGCAAAGCGTGCGGGATGCGCCCGAACGACCTCGGCGATGTGATCGTTTAGCCGGCGCGAAAGATCGAGTCCATCAGCCGGCTTCGCCCAATAGCTGAACATCACCGGCACGGTCGAAAGCACCTGCACCGAGACGCCGGCGCGATCGCATTCCTCGAGCCGGCGCTGCGGGTCCCAGACGTTGTCGCCGATCTCGCGGAAGAAACGATCGCCGATCATCATCCGCGCGCAGCACGGCCGGTAATGGTCCAGCCTAACGAATCCGCCGTAGCCGTACTTGGCGTCGAGGTCGGGCCAGTCGTGCGGGAGGATGTGGGTGTGGAGATCGATTTTCATCGGAGAGTGATAGTGATGAGGGACAAGTGACGGCGTGAACCAAGGTCGGCGATGCCCTGATCACGCCACTCGCTCACTCTGATCACCGATTACTCCATCAGAATGGCTTGACCGGTTCTGGTTTCGCCACCTTGGTGCCGCACTTCTTGCAGGTCCGTCGGGCGTCGTCGTTCCAGAAATCGAGCATCGCCTGGCTGAAGTGCTCGACGATGTCGCCGCAATCGAAATCGATATCTTCGACGAGCGCGCCGCAATTTTCGCAATAAAAAATAACGTGCTCGTGCTCGCCCGGCGGTCGTCGCCGTTCGACCACCACGCCCACTGTGTCCGGCGGGCGCACCGGAGCGTGCGGGACGTTAGGCGGGATGAAAAAGGTTTCCCCTTCGCGCACGAGGTGATCGACGATTTTTTCGCCTTCACGAGTCCGCACTTTGATGTCGCCCTTCAGTTGATAGAAATACTCCTCCGAATCGACGAGGTGAAAATCGTTGCGCGCGTTCGGGCCCTTGATCACCATGACGAAGAAATCGCGTCCGTCGTAGAGGTATTGATTGCTCACCGGCGGCTTGAATTTGTCGCGGTGTTCTTCGATCCAATTCGTCAGGTCAATCGCGGGCTGCACTTTTGTTTCCATAAATCGGGACTCCGCTTTTGTTCTAGCCTGCGGCGAAAGGGTGCTCAACCTTCAATTGTCGCGCGCCGCTCGCGCTTGCCGTCATACCACAGGTCGAGTTTCTCTCGTTTCTGCAAGGCGCGTTGTCCTCCGATGATGATGAAGAACATTTGCGTGAGAACAAGACGCGGCGAGTGCATCCGCACCTTCCGGGCCGACGTGACAATCGGCTCGCGCAGGATTTTGAAACGCCCCAGCTTTTTCAGCGCGCGGCTGAGGTAGACTTCCTCGCCGGCAAAATACTGTTCATCGAAACCGCCGACCGCTTCGAACGAATCGCGTCGCGTAAAAATAAACGCGCCCACGCCGAGCCCGGCCGCAAAGTAGATCGTGCAGAAAGAACTGAGGAAGGCGCGGGCCCAGAACGGCAAGGTCGTGTCCATTGCGATGCGTGCGCTTCCTCCGAGTCCAGCCGGCGGCGAGCGCCTCCAGGCCCGAGCTAACGTGGCCCGGGTTGATGCGCGTATCCGCATCGACAAAGAAGAGGATTTCGCCGCGGGCGACGCGCGCGCCGGCATTGCGCACGGCTGCGATCTGCCGGCGATTCACCGGGACGACCCGGGCGCCAAATTGTTGCGCGATTGCGGCGGTCGCATCGGTCGAAACGTCGTCTACCACAATCAGCTCATAGCGTTTCCCTGGCAGCATCGGCGGCGCGGCGGATGGCGCGCAGGGTTTCCGGCAGTTCGTGCTCTTCGTTATGTGCGGGGACGACGAACGACAGTTTCGGTGCTTCGACGCCGCTTCGCGTTCGGGTGGAGGAATCTCTCTCAGCGTCTCAACGTGAAGGCATAGCCTTGCGGCCATTGACTGGCGCGCGGGCCAGCGACATTGAGGATCTCGATTCGATTGGTCTGAACAAACTCTCTGAGTTGTTCTGCCGCGTCCGTTGGAGAAACAGCGGCTCGCGTCGATCAACAAGCATGGCTTTCGCTTTTCGGTGCAGAAATCGGCCGTTGCTCTTGTTCCGCCCTGGAGCGAGCCGGGGTGAAAGATCGCCGTTCCGTCCGCTTCGCTGACGTTTTGCGCTGTCCGTTCCATGTAGCCGCCGCCGGGCAATTCCTGCAGCGGATAATGCGGCGGGATGATGCCGCCTTCGTCAAGACGACCTTCGGGGCACCACCCGCCGGCCGGCACGCCTAACGAGAGCGCTGCATCGAGGGCAGCGCGATCGACTCCCGTTTGTCCGCCGGAAATGATTTTCATTCAGGCACCGCGTCGCGCCTTTTCGTCGAGCGCGAGATAATCGTCCCGCGGCGGGCTGAACGTGTCGATCACGGTGGTGTCGTCGATCGTTTCCACGCCGTGCGGCACGTTGCTCCCGAGGTAAAATGCATCGCCGGCGGCAAGCTCATGCGGCACCCCCGCGACGATCAGCTTCATTCGGCCTCTGATGACATGCGCGATCTGCTCCTGGGGATGCGCGTGCTCGGGCATGCGACTGCCGGCCGCGAGTTCGGCGCGCATCTGATACATCGATGCGCCGGTCGCAATGGTGCGCCGCTTGATGCCGGGCGCGATTTCGATCCACGGGTTTTCTTGTTCGTTCACGGGGAGATCATCGCGGAAAAATGTCCGCTTTCCAATCGGCAAAACAAACGCAGCCGGAGGCCGACTTTGATTGCCTTAACGACCATCGGCGTTCAATCTCCCGCCATGCCCGAAATGCAAGCGCCGCCGTCGTTGCCGAAATCGCAGCCGTTCATGCGGCGCAACAGCACCGTGATCAAACTTTTCGGCGTCGGTGCGCTTATCCTCGTGATGTTGATTCCGCTGGCGATGATCCGCGTGAGCTGAATGAAAATCCTCGATATTACGCGTGCGCTCGCGGCCGATCTCGCGCCGTGGCCGGGAGACACGAACTTTGATTACCGGTTGGTTGCCCGGATGGTCGAAGGTTCGTCGGTCAACGTGGGACGCATCGTGACAAGCGTGCATTCCGGGACGCACGCAGACGCGTATTTTCACTTTCGATGACACTGGCCTAACGATTGATCGTTTTGCCGCGGAACGCTACCTCGGTCCGGCCGCGGTCGTGGATCTGAGCGCGAAATTCTCCGCGGGGTCGTCAGGGGAAATTACAATCAGCGATCTCGAAACGGCCACCGTTCTCTCCGCGACTCCTGATCAAGACCGGCGCGTGGCCCGATTCGACGAAATTTCCGGCCGCGATCCCGGTGCTGGCGCCTGGCGTCGCGGAATGGATGCAAAACAGGGGAGTGAAGTTGCTCGGGCTCGATCTGCCGTCGGTCGATGCGATCGATTCGAAAGACTTGAGAAATCATCATGCCCTGGCCGCGGCCGACATTGCGATCGTGGAGGGGCTTGACCTCAGCGAGGTGGAGGCGGGCGCCTATTCGCTGGCGGCGCTGCCATTGAAAATTGTCGGGGGCGATGGTGCGCCGGTGCGCGCGATCCTTTGGCGGGAAGAGTGAGCGTGACCGGGTCGCTCGAGCAGCCGCGCACGCGATGGATCGTGCTCTGCATCATTGTCGGATTTTTCGCCATTACGAATCTCCCGTGGACGCTGGACGACTACGACCAGGCGAAGCAGGCCTACACCTCGTTCGAGATGGTGCGGCAGGGGCACTGGCTCTACCAGCATACGCCTAACGAAAGCGTGGCCACGAAACCGCCGCTGGTCGGCTGGATCTCGGCGGCGCTTTTCGAAGTGACGCGCTGGTGGGAAGGCGCGTGGCGAATTCCGTCGTTGGCCGCGGCGCTCGCGCTCCTTTGGTTGATCGCGCAGGGACGCGACCACGGCTTACGGCGCTGGCGCGGGCCTGATTGCACTGAGCGCGTTCGGTCTCAATCTCCTCTCGCCGCGGATCGCCACTCTGGTGCGGACCGACATGCCGCTCGCGCTCGTGACGTTTCTCATCGGACGACAGATCTGGTCAAAAATCCGCCGGGCGGAAACCTGGACAGCCACGCGATCGCGCCATCGCCTTCGTTCTTCTGGCGAGCGCAATGTTGATCAAGGGCCCGATTATTTATGCCTTCATTTTGCCGGGGTTGATCGTCTACCAGATTCTGCGGCGCAAGCGCGGCGCTCCGAGCGCGTGGAGCGGATGGTGGCCCTGGATTTTTTCGCTCGGAATTTTTCTCGCCTGGGTCATCGGCGGAATCGTGACGCAGCCGGGCTTTTACGAGAGCGTGGTCGTTAGGGAATTCGCCGGGCGCTTTACCGAGACGATCCACAAACCACAGCCGCTCTATTTTTATCTCCCGCACCTGCTGCACAAGTTCGCGCCGTGGAGCGTTCTGATCATCGCGCTCGGGATCGTGTTCTGGCGCCGCCGGGAGCGTCTCTCTCTGCGGATGCGACCGGACACGCTCTGGCTGGTTTGCTGGAGTGTGGGCGGGTTGATCCTGATGTCGATCATTCCCTCGAAACGCGTCGATCGAATCTTTCCGCTGATTCCGCCGCTCTGCCTGTTGTTGGGCGCGCAGGTCGCGAAGCGGCAGATTGAGGAATGGCCGGGAAAACTGCGGGCCTGGCTGGCTGCGGTGTTGATCTTCGCCGGCATTTTCACGGGCGGCTACGCAGCCTGGAAAATTGGAAGCGAATATCACGCGCGGAGCGATGCGCTGGTCCGGTTTTCCCGTCAGGTCCGAGAGGAGGCGAGGCGCAACGACTGGCGCTATGCAGTGGTCGGCGGCCGGGAGGAGGGGATGTTGCTTTACCTGCGGCGCGATCATTTTCTCTCGCCGGAAGACGCCCTCGCACAGTGGGGTTCCGGCCAGCTCGATGCGCTGGTCGTTCGCAATCAGCCGGTGCGCCCATGGGGCACGCTTCTGCCCGGCGCGCAGCTCCGGCTCGTTTCCGAAAAGCGCGCGAAGTCCCGCAGTATTCGCTCTTTGTTCGTTCGCCACAAGCTTCTCCATCACCGGGTCGGTGAAAAACCGCGCTCGACATCTTCGGCTCAGCCGATACGCTCCCCGAAACGTTTTTGCCTAACGAGCCAATGGAGTTTCCCAAAGCTGAGATCGAAGCCCTCTGGTGCCCCTGGCGGGTGGAGTATTTCGAGCTCGAAAATCGCAACCCGAATTTCCTCTCCGCGGCGGCGCAGGCGAGCGACGATGCCGCCCATCTCGTTATCACGCGGCGGAAGAACGCTTTCCTGATGATGAATCGCTATCCTTACTCCGTCGGTCACCTCATGGTTGTGCCTTACCGAAAGACGGCGGAGCTTTCTTCGTTAGGCGAGAACGAGGTGCTGGAGCTTTGGGCGCTGGCGGTGCACGCCCAGCGGTTGCTGCAGGCGACGATGAAGGCACAGGGCTTCAATCTCGGTCTCAATCTCGGCACACCGGCGGGCGCCGGGGTGGATGATCACCTGCACTTGCACATTGTTCCGCGCTGGACGGGCGACACCAATTTCATGCCGGTCCTGGGCCGGACCCGGTTGCTCTCCGAGGGATTGCAAACGCTTTACGAGAAGTTAATGGACGCGCAGAGTCGTCTCGCGAACTGAATTTATGCCGACTAATTCCACCAAGCCGACCTGGATCGAACCACCGCCACCGAAACGCGGAGGAATGGGCTGTTTCACAAAGGGCTGTTTGGTGCTCGTCGTTTTGGGCGTGTTGACGTTCCTGTTTGTCGGGGTGGCAAGCTATCTCCTCTATTCCCGCGGGATCGAAACCGACGACGTTGCCGGTTGCGGAGCTCCCGCCGGCAGAAGTCGCGAGCGTCCAGGAACGCGTCAATCAGTTCGAGGCGATGCCTCCTGCGCCGGCGCCTTCGCCCACGCCCGGTGGCTCCGGCCGCCCCGGATGAAACACCCACGCCCGTACCCGTGACACCCGCCGCCGGAGCGTCAACTCGTCCTGACCGCGGACGAGATCAACGGCTTGATCTGCCGCCAACAAGAAATCACGCGGACATGCCTATGTCTCGCTCAGCGGAAACACTGCTCATGTGCAGATCAGCATTCCTTCCGATAAAGTCCCGGGTTTTCCGCGCGGTTATTTGAATGGGAGTTTCACGATCACGACGAACGGGCCGACTCCCATCAGCGCTTTGCAGGTTTCGAAGATTCAGGCGAACGGACTCCCGGTGCCCTCCGGCGTCCTCTCGATGAGCTACCGGGGCCGCTCCATTTTCAGTTACGCCATGGAGGCGGCCGCGCCTTACAATGTCAGCACCGCGGAGATCCGCGACGGCGCTGTCATTTTGCATTAGTCATCCGGGCGCAGTCGAGGGATCCCGTGGCCTCAACCTAACGAGGTGGCCGCAGGCTGGGACTTGCTCGATTCGTCAAAGTGAGAGCGATCGATTGCGGTCGCGGCTTTCGGTGACGCCACTGGATCCCTCGGCTCCGCTCGGGATGGCGCTCAAGGCTTGATGATTTCGCGCACGAAGACGTTCAGCTGACCGTCGGATTGCCGGCGAACCTCAGTGATTTCGTAGGGCCGGGTGTCGTCGCGGCTCAAGGTAGAACCGGGAGTGGGAAGCGAGGCGCCGGCCGGATAGTCGACGATGACGCGCAGATTGCGCGCAGGCCCGCCGGATTGACCGCTCGTGGGACGAAGAACAGCGCGATTTGCATCGGCAAAGTTAACCACGAACTGCCCTTTCAGATAGACACGCTCGCCACGCGTGCCGCTGTTTGCCACCTCTTGGAGACCGGCGGTATCAAGCACCCGGCCAGCGGGCGCCGCGCCGGGGGCGAAGGTTTTCCAGGTGGCGCCCGTGGTGGAGGTAAGCGCGACTGCCGGCGACGACGATGTCACCGGCAATGCGCGCAGGACCATGGGCGTCGGGGAAGAGGAGGTCGCAGCGAGCGACTTTGCCTCGTTAGGCGAAGCGTCGGCGTCGGTCACCGGCTGAGCACGGGGCGCTTTGAGCGGCGTGGAAGCAGCACGCGCTATCGCAACCTTCTCGCCTGACTTCACCAGAGTCCCTGTTGCGCCGCGCGCGGAGTGGTGGCGGCGGGGGTTCTTCGTCCAGCGGTACCGCGGGTTCCACCCGGACAAGCGCATCTTCCGGCGGCGCGGCCGTCTTGGCTGGAGGAAGTCCGAGGATCGGCAGCGTGCTCGTGGCTGGTGCGAGGCGCGACCTATAACTACTGTAGCGGCTCTCGACCGTCTGGCGCATGTCGGATTTGAAGATCGGCCAGCCCGCCGCGAGGTTGAGATCGGCCGGCGGCTCCAGACTGAACGTCCCGGTCCCGCGCGTGACCGCATAACTCCCGTAAAGCAGCGGCATCACCGTGATCTGCACGCGGCCATCCGGCAGCCGTTCCGCGTGAAGGACTGCCGAGAGATCGTGGCTCCGCTCGAGGTTCACGTCCATTCCCATCACCAGTCGCTCCTGGAGAAGCTTCGCGTCGTGCTCATCGGCCGTCGTGAAGACGTGCTCCATGATCAATTCGGGCTGCTCGACCGCGCGCGCCAGTGCCACCACGCCCGAGGTAAAAACATCATCCTGCGTCAACTGGCGCGCCCCCATGATGTTGAAACGTCCAACCACGTAGGTGACGAGCCCGTGCACCTGTTGGAAGTTGCGAATGAAATTCCGCGCCAGTTCCGCGTCTTTACGGGCCAGCTCCGCCGGACCCATCGATTGATAGCGCTGGTAAAGTTGCTTGGGATTGAGAAACTCGCCGGCCGGGGCCGCGGTCAAAGCAAATCGTTTTGGCGGCTCGATCTTGTGCAGCTTCTGCAGGATGCGATAACTCTCCGGCCGTTCCGGTTGCCCGATGACGTAAAAGCTCCCGAGCCAGGCGGCGATTGCGACGCCGCACAGGAGGAGAATCCCGATCGTCCAGGCGAAGAAGTTGGTCTTCTTTCGCTCAAAGCCGCGGTGATCATCGAAGCGAAAAAGGTCCGGTTCCATGCCAGGGACGCCAACCGTCGTCCGCGATCGCTCCTAGGCCGGGCGGACCGGTTCGAACGACGTCCCGCAGCCGCAGGTCCGCGCAGCGTTGGGATTGACAATGCGAAAGCCGGCGCCGGTCAGCCCGTCCTCGAAATCGAGGGTGGCATCGCGCAGGAAATCCGCGCTCTCGGCGTCGATCAAAAATTGCACTTCATCGCGCTCCACCACGGCGTCGCCGTCGTGGCGCTCGTCGAGCGACATCTCGTATTGCAGGCCCGAGCAACCGCCCTTCGCCACTTGCACGCGCAAGCCTTTGCCGGCCGGCGCAGGGCTGCTCGGCGAGGAGCAGGCGGAGGCGATTAGCCGCGTTGTCGGTGACATGAATCATCCTTTAAAAGGCTATCGTGAGCGGGGAGCAAGTCAACCGGGCCGTGACCGTGCAGAAGCGCGCGACGCGAGTGCGCTCATTAGGCACGAAGGATGGAGGAGGAGCGCCTCGACGGAGAAGGGCGTGGGAATATTTGAGCTTCGTGGTCCCTCTTTTCTCGGTAAGACTCACCTCCGGTCCGCACGTGCGTCATGTCTGAACCCGATCAAGCGCTACACCCACTGGCTCCATACCCGCTGGCCCGCCGGCGTGGTTGAGAGATTGCCGGAATCAGGCGAGTTCGGTGTCACCAACATCCCGGGTGTGCGCATCGTCGGCGACCTGACCGGAATCCCGCTCCTGAAGTTCTCGTCCAAGACTGGCGCAGAAGCGGTGCGAGCAATTTTGCAGGAGCCGGATTTCAGCCGGGAAGGCGCTCGCCGGACGGTCAAGCCGGAGATCGGGAAAGGCGGGGTAAGGACGACAGCGATGATGTGCTCGATCTCGCGATTATCGGCGGTGGCGTTTCAGGGGTATCGGCGGCGATCGAAGCAAAGAAGGCGGGGCTGAATTTCAAGATCTTCGAGGCGACGCAGCCGTTTTCGACGGTCGCGAACTTTCCAAAGGCGAAACCGATCTACACTTACCCGACCGATTTGAAGCTCGAGGGCGGACTCCAATTCACCAAGGATGTGAAGGAGGCGCTGCTCGAGGAAATGGAGGAGCAGCGCAAGGCGGCGGGAATCGAATTCATCGACGCGCGGATCGAGCGGCTCGAATCGCGCGGGAAAGAAATTCTGCTGCATCACGGCGACAAGGCGAAGACGATCACGCGCGCGCGGCGAGTCATCGTGGCCATCGGGCGGAGCGGCAATCATCGCCGGCTCGGATGTCCGGGCGAAGATCGTGATAAAGTTTACAACCGGCTCTACGATCCGAAGGATTTCAGCGGCCAGAATGTGCTCGTCGTCGGTGGTGGCGACAGCGCGCTGGAATGCGCGATCGCGCTGGCCGGCTCCGGCGCGAAGGTCACGGTGAGCTATCGCAAGCCGGAGTTCGCGCGTCCCAAACCGGAGAATGTAGAGAAACTGAAAATGCTGGAGCACGATCCGAAGGCGGACGTGCAGGTGGAGCGGCCGAGCTCGGAGCGGGTGACGACTGCTTTCACGAGCGAGATGATGAAGAACGCGCCGCCCGGCTCGGTCACGCTGGCGCTGGCGACGACGGTCACCCGGATCGAGCCGGACAAGGTAACGCTGAAGCAGGGGGACGGGAGCGAGAGGTCTTGCCTAACGACGACGTCTTTTCCATGATCGGCCGCGAAGCGCCGCTCGATTTTTTCCGGCGCAGCGGATTGCATGTGCGCGGCGATTGGCGCCCAATCACGTGGCTCAGTTGTATTGCCTTCGTTCTCTTCTGCGTCGTGCTCTATCACTGGAAGAGCAACCATCCGCAGGAATTCCCGGTGCAGCGTTGGGCGAGTCAGACGCATGCCTTTCCCCTACAACGTTCCGAAAGCGATCAATACGGCCGGCGGCACAATCGCGGAGTGGTCAAACCGCGAGACGAACCTCCTCTACACTGTAAAGCGCGGCCTCGGGAATCCCTCCTTTTATTACACCCTCGCTTATTGCGTCTGCGTCCTGATCTTCGGCATCCGGCGCGTTCGCCGGCGACGCACGCCTTATGTGAAATGGCAGACGATCGTGCTCATCTGCTCGCAGTGGATTCCGCTCTTCATTCTGCCCGAGCTCATCCTCCCCTGGATGGGTCACAACGGCTATTTCGAGCCCGGTCATCCTTTGCGCTGGCTGGCCGATCAGCTGTTTGAGAGCTATGACGGCTCGTTAGGCCACGAGCGGGCTTACTGGCGCGCTTACGGTTTCATTCTCGCCTTTCCCCTTAACGTCTACAACGTTTTCACGGACCATCCACTGTGGCTCTGGCTCGGCATCTCTTTCCTGCAGACCTTTGTCATCATTCCACTTATCATCTTTCGCTGGGGTAAAGGGGCCTACTGCGGCTGGATCTGTTCCTGCGGGGCCCTCGCCGAGACGATGGGCGATACGCAGCGCACGAAAATGCCGCATGGTCCGTTCTGGAATCGAGTCAACATGGTCGGGCAGGCCGTGCTCCTTTTCGCGTTAGGTATCCTCGGTTTGCGCATCGCCGGTTGGACCCTCGGGGAAGAGTCATGGCCCACCCATTGGTATCACAAGCTTTTCGAAGGCATCCCGTTCCTGAATTACGCCTGGAGCGTCGACATCTTCATGGCCGGGATCCTTGGCGTCGGCCTCTACTTTTGGTTTAGCGGCCGGGTTTGGTGTCGCTTTGCCTGTCCGCTCGCCGCGCTCATGCACATTTACGCGCGCTTTTCGCGTTACCGGATTTTCCCGGACAAACACAAATGTATCTCCTGCAACGTCTGCACCTCGGTCTGTCATCAGGGAATCGACGTGATGAACTTTGCCAACAAAGGTCTGCCGATGGAAGACCCGGAATGCGTCCGCTGTTCCGCCTGCGTCCAGCAATGCCCCACCGGCGTGTTGTCGTTTGGGCGCTACGACAGCGAGAGCGAACATTATCCTCGATAAGCTGGCGGCGTCGCCTGTGCTGATGAGGGAGGAGAGGGGATAGACAGCGACTTTCACGGGCCGGCCACGAAGAACGAAAGTCTCGGGCGGGAGACACTTCGTGAGCAGGAACTTTCATTTGGGCCTCTTCGCTGCGCGGACCACAATATGGTGGGCTACTGGCGTTGAACGATCACCAAATCTTGGGGCTGCGTTTCTCAAAACATCCCGAGATATTACTTGTTCCGCAGCGGTTTCTGACTATCTTTTCAGCGTCGACATTTCGACCGCATTTCTATGCTCCAAACCAAAGACGAAACCGCCGTTTCCAGTCCACCATCCGAACGCCCCGCCGGCATCAGCGAAAATCAAAAATACAACGCCGCCCAGATCGATAAACTCGAGGGTCTCGAGGCGGTCCGGAAGCGCCCCGGAATGTATATCGGCGACCCGGACGAACGCGGGTTGCATCACTGCGTTTTCGAAGTGCTCGATAATTCGATCGACGAACATCTCGCCGGTTATTGCAGCCGGATCGATGTCTCGGTCCATGTCGATGGCTCGGTTTCGGTGCGCGACAACGGCCGCGGCATTCCGGTCGACATGCATCCGAAGTTCAAGATGCCGGCGGTCGAGTTGGTCCTGACGAATCTGCACGCGGGCGGCAAGTTCGGGCAGGGCGCCTACAAATATTCCGGCGGTCTGCACGGCGTCGGCGCGAAGTGCGTTAACGCGCTCTCGGATTGGTTCAAGGTGGAAGTGTCGCGCGACGCGAAGGTTTATCACATGGCCTTCGAGCGCGGGAAGACGACCGAAAAGCTGAGCGTCATCGGCGAGCTGAAGAACAAGAAAACGACCGGCACGCTGATCACGTTTCTGCCTGATCCGACGATCTTCACGATCACGACCGAGTTCAAGTTTGAGCGTCTGGCGAGCCGGTTGCGCGAACTGGCGTTTCTCAATCCCGGGTTGGAAATCATCCTCACGGACGAGCGGATCGACCCGACGAAGAAGGAGACGTTTCTTTTACAAGCACGGGATCGAGGAGTTCGTGAAGCAGCTGGGCGAAAACAAGAACGTCATTCATCCCAAGCCGGTCGCGATCTCGCGGCAGCGCGACGAAGTTTTTGTCGATGTCGTGCTGCAATACAACGACAGCTACAACGACCAGATTCTGCCCTTTGCCAATTCGATTCCGAATCCGGATGGCGGCACGCACCTGACCGGATTCCGCACCGCCCTGACGAAGGCGGTCAACCAATACGCGAAGACGAACAGTCTCGTGAAAGAGAAGGATCCGGCGATCTCCGGCGACGATGTGCGCGAAGGGCTCGTCTGCGTGCTCAGCATCAAGCTGCCGAACCCGCGCTTCGAATCGCAGACCAAGGTGAAGCTCGTCAACACCGAGATCGACGGCATCGTCAACTCGGTCGTCTACGACGGGTTGATGACCTATTTCGATCAGAATCCGCCGGTGGCGAAAAGGATTTTCGACAAGGTGCTGACCGCGGCCCGCGCCCGCGAAGCGGCCCGCAAAGCGCGCGAGACGATTCGCAAAGGCGCGCTCACCGGCGGCGGTTTGCCCGGGAAACTGGCCGATTGTTCCGAGCGCGATCCGGAGTTGACCGAGCTTTATATTGTCGAGGGCGATTCGGCCGGCGGCTCCGCCAAGCAGGGACGCGATCGACGTTACCAGGCGATCCTGCCGATCCGCGGCAAGTTGATCAACGTCGAGAAAGCGCGCCTCGATCAGGCGCTCAAGAACACCGAAATCCAGTCGATGATCACCGCGATCGGCACCGGCATCGGCAAGCCGAAAGAGGAAGCGACCACGAAAGAGGAGGGGACCTTCGACATCAGCAAACTGCGTTACGGCCGGATCATCATCATGACCGATGCGGATGTGGACGGCTCGCACATTCGCGTCCTTCTGCTGACCTTTTTCTACCGGCAAATGACCGAGCTGGTGCGGGCCGGCAAAATCTACATCGCGCAGCCGCCGCTCTATCAGATCAAGCGCAAGAAGCGCGAGGAATACGTCGATGACGACGTGCAGCTGAACAGGATTTTGATCTCGTTAGGCGCGGAGGATGTGCGGTTGAAAAACCTGGCGGACAACAAGGAACTGACGACCGCGCAGCTGAAGGACATCCTCGAGCAACTGGAGAAACTGGCCAAGCTGAGTGAATCGGTGCGGCGACATGGCGGCGATTTCGAGGATTTCCTCAATCATCGCGACACCAAAACGGACAAACTGCCGACCTACCTGGTGAAGGTGCGCGACGGCAACGACGAGTCGGTCCATTATTTCCATGACGAGCGCGCGGTGCGGAAATTTCACGAGGACAATCTCGACCTTAATCTCTTCGACGTGGAGATGGGGCAGGAATTGCTTCCCCTGACGAATGCGCCCGGCGAAGACAAACGGGAATCGGCGCCGCGGGAAGCTGGTCGAGTTGCATGAAGCGACCACGATTCACAAACTGATCAGCGAGCTGGCGCGCAAAGGACTGAAGGTCGATCACTATGCCGCGGCGGACAAACCGATCTTTGAGTTGATCGAAGGCGAAGGGGAGCGCGCGATTTCGCATCCGCTCTTCTCGATCCCGGAGATCCTGGAAAAGATCATGGAAATCGGTCGACGCGGCGTGCAGATCAAGCGTTTCAAGGGCCTCGGCGAAATGAATGCGAAGGAATTGTTCAACACCACGATGGATCCGGAGAAGCGCAAACTGCTGAAGGTCGATCTGAACGATGACAACGCGGTCGAAGCCGACCAGATGTTTTCCAAGTTGATGGGCGACGTCGTCGAACCGCGCCGCCAATACATCGAGGACAATGCGCTCAACGTGCGCAATCTGGATGTTTAGACATGATTCATGGGTGGTCTCTTTCACAAGCTGCGACACCCGCGGCGTTGCTACGTCGTCTGCGCGATCGCGCGTTCCGGGAGCAATCTGCTCACTGATGGTTTGCACGCGACGCGGCGGGCCGGCCGGCCCAAGCAGTTTTTTCTGCCGAAATACGAGCGCGAATATGCGCGCAAGAGCGGTCTCGATGCCAATGATTTCGCCGGCTATGTCCGCGGCATCGTCCCGGCGACAGCGACCTCGAACGAAGTATTCGGTTTCAAGCTGATGGGTTGGTATTTGCAGGAATTTCTCGAGCGGCTGCGTGGGACGCAGGCCTTCGGCGGCGACCGTCCGGAGGAGGATCTTGCCATGCTGCGCAATGCTTTTCCCGAGCTGCAATTCATTCAGATCGTTAGGCACAACAAGGTGCGGCAGGCCATCTCGAAAGCCCGCGCCGCACAAACCGGTCTTTGGAAAATCCAGGAAGGCAATTCCGCCTCCGGCGAAGCGCGGTTCGACCCCGATTTGATTGCGAACTGCCTCGAGGACACGCGTCGCGAGGAACTCATTTGGACCCGCTTTTTTAGCCGGATCGGCGTCCAGCCGTTTCTGGTTGAATATGAAGATCTGTCCGCGGATTACGCCGGCACGATCGCGGCGGTGCTCAAGTTCCTGGAAATTCGGGCACCGCGGCGTTCGCATCTCCGGCCGGTCACGGTCCGGCAAACAGACGTCCTTTCGCGGGAATGGGAGGAGCGCTTTCTCACCCTTCCTGCGCCTAACGAACCTGTCTCATTTCTGATTCATGTATAACGCCAACGAAAAAGTAGAACCCATCAACGTCGCCGAAGAAGTCTCGAGATCGTTCCTCGATTACTCGATGTCGGTCATCATCTCGCGCGCGCTGCCCGATGCGCGCGATGGATTGAAGCCGTCGCAGCGCCGCATCCTCTACGCGATGCACGACCTGTCGCTCTTCCCCAACCGGCAGCATCGCAAGTGCGCCAAGATTTGCGGCGACACGAGCGGTAACTATCACCCGCACGGCGAGGCGGTGATTTATCCGACGCTCGTCCACATGGCGCAGCCGTGGGCGATGCGCGAGACGCTGGTCGACGGCCAGGGCAACTTTGGCTCGGTCGAAGGCGATCCGCCCGCCGCGATGCGTTACACCGAGGCGCGCATGACGCATCTCGGCGCCGCGCTCATGACCGACATGGAGAAGGAGACGGTCGATTTCGTGCCTAACTATGACGAGACGCGGACGGAGCCGACGGTTTTCCCGGCCGCTTTTCCGAACCTGCTCGTCAACGGCGGCACCGGCATCGCCGTCGGCATGGCGACGAACATTCCGCCGCACAATCTCGGTGAAGTGATCGACGGCATCTGCGCGCAGATCGACGATCCCGAGATCACGATCGAAGGATTGATGAAGCACGTGAAAGGGCCGGATTTCCCGACCGGTTGCGCGATCTGCGGCGTCGCCGGCGTCCGGCAATACATCGAGACCGGGCGCGGCAGCATGAAGGTGCGCGGCAAGGCGGGCGTCGAGGAACTCAAGGGCAATCGCGAGCAAATCGTCATCACGGAAATTCCCTACAACGTAAACCGCGCCACGCTCGTCGAGCGGATCGCCGCTCTCGTGAACGACAAGGTGCTGACCGACATCACCGCGATTCGCGACGAGTCGGATGAGAACACGCGCGTCGTCATCGAATTGAAGCGCGACGCGCTGCCGAAAGTCGTCATCAACAATCTCTACAAGCACACCGCGATGGAGTCGTCCTTCGCGGTCAACATGCTCGCGATCGATCACGGCAAGCCGAAACTGCTTTCGCTCAAGGAAGCGAACCAGGCCTTCATCGAGCATCGGCGCGAAGTCGTCCTGCGCCGGACCCGCTACGAATTGCGCAAAGCCGAAGAGCGCGCCGAGACGCTCGAAGGTTATCTCATCGCGCTCGCGAACCTCGATGAATTCATCCGCATCATTCGCGGCTCGGCGAATCGCGATGAAGCGCGCGTCAAATTGCTCGCCTTCGAATTCACTCGCCGGCAGGTCGAACAGATCGGCGTTTTGATTCGCAACGAAGCGCGCCTCACGGAAGGCCGCTACGCTTTCAGCGAACATCAGGCGAATCAGATTCTCGATCTGCGCCTCTATCAACTGACCGGGCTCGAGCGCGAGAAAATCATCAACGAATACAAGGAGTTGATCGAGACGATCAAGGATTTGCGCGACATTCTCGCGAAAGAATCGCGCGTTTTCCAGATCATCAAGAAAGAGCTGCGCGAGATCCAGCAGAAATACGCCGGCCCGCGTCTGACCCAGCTCGTGCCGGACGAAGGCGAGATCAACATGGAGGATCTCATCGCCAACGAAGGTCGCATCATCAGCATCACGCACGGCGGCTTCATCAAGCGCACCGCGGTGAGCGCTTTTCGCGCGCAGCGGCGCGGCGGCAAGGGCGTCATCGGCATGACGACGCGCGAGGGCGCGACGCAGGAGGACGAAGGCGATTTCATCGAGCATCTCTTCACCGCGACGACGCACGATTACCTGATGTTCTTCACGGAATCAGGACGCTGTTACGTCGAGAAGGTTTACGAGATTCCCGAGATGGGCCGGGCTTCCAAAGGCCGCTCGATCGCCAACCTGCTCGAGCTCCGCGCCGGCGAAAAAATCGCCGCGACCATTCGCATTCAGTCGAAGCGCAGCGGCACCGGCGCCGAACGCCGTTGACGAAACGTGGGACGAAAACCTCCACATCGTCTTCGCGACCCGCACCGGGATCGTCAAGAAATCGAACCTTTCCGATTACAGCAACGTCCGCAAAGGCGGCATCATCGCGATCCAGATCGAGGAGGATGATTGTCTGATCGACGCCGTCCTAACGAGTGGCGACAACGAGATTGTCCTCATCACGACCGAAGGGCATGAGCCTGCGCTTTCATGAGGATCAGTTGCGCGACCAGGGCCGCAACACCGTCGGCGTCTGGGGCATTCGACCGGTCAAGGGCGATCACGTGGTGGCGATCGCCCTGGTGAACAACGAGGCAATGCTCCTCGTCGCGGGCGAAAACGGTGTCGGCAAACGGACGGCGTTCGACAATTACCGCACGCAGAAGCGCGGCGGCAAAGGCATCATCACAATGAAGACCGGCGACAAAACCGGCCGCGTCGTCGGTGCGCTGACCGTGACCGAGAAGGACGAACTCATGCTCATCACGACCAAGGGACAAATGGTGCGGACGCGTATCTCGGAGATTCGCGCTGTCGGTCGAAACACGATGGGTGTAAAACTGATGGACCTGCGCGGAACCGAAAAGCTACAGGCGATCGCGCCGGTCGTTAGTCAGGCAATTGAAGAGGAAGCTGAAGCGCCGGCCTAGCGCCGGCGCTTACCGGCCCGCGCGAAAAGGAAAAGGAGACGCGATGCGCCTCCCTTTCCGTACAATTCTGATTTCCGAGTTTTAGTAGCCGTGGCCCATGCTCTGGTGCGTCACGGTAGTGCTTGTGCTGGTCGGAGCGCGGGTGGCGGCTGACTCGTATGCGTCGTCGTAGTCGTGGTAGCAGGCTCATTTCGTCGTCGTGCAGGACGACAAAGCCATGACGCAGACTGGAATCACAGGGATTAAGAGAATAAGTTTTTTCATAGTAGGTTTGATGCTTACAAAGGATTCGCCGCACATTATGTCCTCGGATGGGATTAGGAGCGAGTTTTTTCAGGCGCGCGCGATCGGGACTTCACGCCCTGTGCTGCTCGAAAGATAAATCGCGTCGAGCATTTCCATCAGGTAGACGGCCTGCCGGGCGCCGTTGGTCGGAGCTGCTCCACCCGCGACCGCCTTCAGGAAGTCTTGCATCTGCAATTCAAAAGAGTCCGTGTTGTCGCGCGGTTCGAGCGGCTGGTCGACCAGCGTTCCAGCCTCATCCCGGAATAACGTGAGCGGATTTAGCCTAACGGTTGCTTTGCTTCCGTAGATCGTGACAATTGCTCAGTTCGCGGCCGAAAATCGAGCCCTCTGGAATCTCATCTGTCAGGTTGCCGGCCCAGGAGGTCTTTAGTTGCACGACCGCACCATTCTCGAAGCGGATAAAAGCGAAGGCTGTGTCCTCGACGTCGAAGATCGGCGTTTGCACGAGGTGCTTAAAGTTTTGAAATACCGAGGCCGCGACCGAGATGGGCCGCGGCGTTCCCATCAGGTACCATGCGGAATCCAGCGCGTGGATGCCGATGTCGATCAGCGCGCCGCCACCGGAGCGTTTCTTTTCCGTGAACCAACCACCCAGGCCCGATGGAATTCCCCGCGATCGCACCCAGACGGCCTCCGCGAAGTAAATGGTGCCGAGCTCTTCCCGCGAGATCAGATCATGGGCCAGCCGCATCGCGGGCGTGAAGCGAAATTGCCGGCCGAAAAAATAAACCAGCTCGCGCTTTTCCGCTTCTTCCTGCAAGACGCGCATTTCGGCGCCGTTCAAAGTCGGCGGCTTTTCACAGAGCACATGCTTGCCGGCGCGGAGCGCGGCGAGCGTCGCGGGGAAATGCAAATAATTCGGGAGACAGATGACGACAGCATCCACCCGTGGGTTTCCTAACAAGTCGCCGTAATCCGGGTAAACCTTCTTCGGCGAATAAATCCGCCTGAATTCCGCTGCCCGCTCGTCGTTAGGCTCGGCCAGTGCCTCGACCACTGCCGCTTTGCCTGCGCGGATGGCACGCGCATGTTGTTGGCCCGGCCAGCCGGCGCCGATGATTCCGACTCGCAGCTTCGTCGTCACGAGCGGACGAATAACTCAATCGATCGCTTTTGCGCGCAGTTTTTTGAGCTGCGAGCGTTTTCGTTTCGTCTCGAGAATTCTTCGCTTCAAGCGCGGCGGACGCGGGGAATTTCGGCGACGGACTTTCGACAGCGCGGCGCGCTTTGCTTCCAGAACCTCGGTGGCGCGGCGCTCGATCGCCTCGAGCAACCGCTCGCGCGCCAATTGCCGGTTGCGCATTTGCGAGCGCGAATCCTGCACGGTTACGCTCATACCGGTAGGGCGATGGCGCAGGGTGACCGCGGTCGCCACCTTATTTACGTTCTGCCCGCCCGGGCCGGATGAACGAGCGAATGTTTCCTCCAGTTCACTTTCAAGAAGACCCTTCACGATTTGCTCAGCCTTTGCCTGGAGCAACACTCTGTCAATCTCCGGGAAAGGGCTACGGTCGCCGTAGAGCGATAGTGGCGCTGGCGGCAGGCAAAAATACGCGCGTTTTTCGCCGTTGAACCGATTACCTAGTGTTGAGATGCGTGCTCTATTGAACGCCGGAAGGATTTAATTTGAATACCCCGCGGCGCAGTCGCGTCTCTCGTTTCAACTCAATGCTATACCTGAAAATGAAAACAAGACTTTCTGCCGTTGCGCTCGCGGCGCTCCTCTTTGCCGGGCTGCCGCTGGCTTCCACTTCTGCTTATGTCGGCGTCTCGGTGGGGATCGCTCCGCCCGCGATTCCGATCTACGAACAGCCATACGCTCCAGGGCCCGGCTATATCTGGACCCCGGGCTATTGGGGCTACGCCGATTTTGGTTATTACTGGGTTCCGGGCGTCTGGGTCCTGCCGCCGGCGGTTGGTCTGCTTTGGACGCCCGGCTACTGGGGTTATCGCGGTGGCAGCTACCTCTTTAACGAGGGCTACTGGGGTCCGACCGTCGGCTTTTACGGCGGGATAAATTATGGCTACGGCTACGTCGGGCATGGTTACTACGGCGGCGAATGGGCGGGCAACACGTTTCGCTACAACACGGCCGTGACCCGGGTAGATACCACGGTGATTCACAACACCTACGTGAATAAGGAAGTCGTGAACAACAACGTCGGCAGCAGCGCCGGCTTTAATGGCCCGGGCGGGGCGAAAGCCCAACCCACCAAGCAAGAACAAGCCGCTGCGAAGGCAAAACATGTCCCAGCCACTTCCGAACAGCGAGCGCGCGTCGACGCGGCGAAACAGGATCCTGCGCTGCACGCCGAGAACAATAAAGGCAAGCCCGACGCCGAAGCGGTCAAGGCACTTGACCGCAACAACGGAGGGCAGGCGGCGGCGGGAAGTCCAGCCGTTGCTGAGAAGCAGGCTGGGGTTGGGGAGCACGCCGACGCTCAGAAACAAACCAGTGTTGCAAAACACGCCAGTGCTGAGAAAACAGAGGGCGGAGCCGCCCAGGCAGCGGACCGTTCGCATCCGACGACGCAAGCCGCTCGGAATCCGAAAACGACGGCACCGTCTTCCGGTCAATCATCGCAGGTGAAACACAACAGCCAGACGAGCAAAAAGGTCGCCACTTCACACGCTGCGCCCCATGCGCAACCAGTATCGCATCACCCGCAGACAGCGAGAACGGTGAAGGCACCGCCTGTGGCCGGCCATGGTGCGCCGGCGGGCGCCGCCGAGCAGCCTGGCAAAAAGAAGAAGAAGCAGCACGGGGAAGAGGGGCCAGGCGGTGGGCGATAGCACACCAGATCTGAATTTTCTTCGCACCGGGCCGCTTTGCCCTTACTATTCCTTTTATGGGAACAAAGATTGTTAATCACGCGGAGGTGAAGACTGTCTCCGCCACGACTGGAACGAAACAGAGATGGTCGACTCTCCTGCTCCTTCTGCTTTCTGTCGCCTTCGGCGCGAGCGGATGCACTGATTATTACGGTAATCCTGCATACGGCCCCGGTTACGCGAGTTATGGTCCGTACGGCCCCAGGTACGCAGGCTATGGTCCCTACGGCCCCGGTTACGGCGCCTATCCAGGCTCTGTTACGGTCGAGATTGGAGATCGGCCATACTATACTCGAGGCCCTGGCTATTACGCGGGCCGTTCCTATTACGTCTGGCGCCCTGGACATTGGGCACGGCGCAATGGTCAAAGGGTCTGGGTCCACGGTCACTACGTTGTTAGATAGTGGAGGTTGCGAATTCCCGTGCTTTAGACCGTTCGCCGGCGGCCAGCGGGTGAGAAAGCAGGCTTAGCAGCCGATCAGCTTGTTCGCCGGAAAAACAACTGAACCAACCTCTTCAGGCGGACAAAAAAATCAATTGTTGCCACCACACGAGGAGCAGTGGCTTGTTTCCCGAGCTGGTCGCTCACCTTCGCGATTTGCGCGGCCTGCGCTTCGAGGGCTGCAGTGAGCGCCGCAATGTCCTTCTGCTGCTGCGCTACGGTGGACTTTAAGCCCGTAATGATAGCATCCTGCTTTGTCGCAGCCGACCCTACTTGTACGGCGCAAGGCGCCTCTCCTATGTAGTCGTCGTTGACTTCGATGCGGGCCCCGGCTGGCTCGGAGCCTGCACGGAACAGATTGTGAACGTCAATGGTAAACTTTAGAATTGTTCGGAGTGTTACGCTAGGCTGACTGTAACCCGCGTCATCCTCGAAAGATTGACCCGCTGACCGGGATCGGCGGTTGTTCGAACGAGGTCGATTGGAGGGCCTGCTGCTAACTGGGTCCAAAGGGAAAGTCTGAAGATTGCAACTTATTGTTGACAGCGCTCGCGGACCCTGCGCAAATCACAGTAGCCCTAGCCCCACTCAATAATCCCGACCCGCTTCAGAGGGTGGATCGAGCCGGCCTTGTCGAGAGAGGCTCCGGTAAAATCGGAGATCTCAAGATGAAAACATTTCTGGCCGCATCAATCGCCATCCAAATGAACAAAACCACCCCTCAACTCCGACAACAAATCGCGCACATGCGTCCCGCACCAGCGCGATCGGTGTCAGCGTTCTCTCCTCCGCGCGTCTTAAGCGCTCTCATCCTTTGCGCAGTCGCCTGTTCGATGTTGACTGGGACATTGCTTGCGTTCTTTCGCCCCGAGGGGCCGGCGAAGCTTTCTCCAAGAACGCTCACCTATACAGATCGCGTCGCTTACGAGCGAGCGATTGAAGAGGTGTACTGGCGCCATCGCATCTGGCCGAAGGAACGTCCTGATCCCAAGCCCTCGCTCGATGCGGTGATGTCGCAGGTGCAGATCGATCAGAAGGTCCAGGATTACCTGCGCGATTCGGAGTTGCTCGAACGGGAGTGGCAAAAGCCGATCACGCCCGAGCAATTGCAGGCTGAGATGGATCGCATGGCGCAGGACAGCAAACAGCCCGAGGTGCTGCGCGGGCTCTTTGCGGCGCTCGGTAATGATCCCTTTCTTATAGCTGAGTGTTTGGCGAGACCCGTGCTATCGGAGCGGCTGGTAACAAGATTCGCTCAGGAACCGCGGAGGGTCCGTTTAGCTTTATCGGAAGTCGGAGCGACCAGCCAAACGCGCAAGGTCATCTTAGCGAATACTACCTATACGCTTCCCGCAATATCCTATGCGGCGACTGGATGCACTCCTGATACCTGGGCAGATACCAGCACCATCAACGCGCCTCAAGCACGAACCTTTCACACGGCAGTGTGGACTGGCAGTGAAATGATCGTCTGGGGCGGTTTGCAGGCGTTTCGGACAGTCTTGAATACCGGCGGCACATATAATCCCAGCACCGACAGTTGGACAGCCACCAGCACCACCAACGCACCCGCCGGCCGATACGTTCACACGGCAGTGTGGACTGGCAGTGAAATGATCGTCTGGGGTGGGGCTTATTATGACGGGATCAACTACGACTATTTGAACACTGGCGGCAGATACAATCCCAGCACCAACAGTTGGACGGCCACCAGCACCATCAACGCGCCCGAGGGCCGGGGCAGTCACACGGCAGTGTGGACCGACAGCGAAATGATCGTCTGGGGCGGCGGGCAAATCAACGACACTTTTAATAGCGGCGGAAGATATGATCCCGACACGGACAGTTGGATATCCACGAGCACCACCAACGCGCCCGAGGCCCGAAGCCGTCACACGGCAGTGTGGACCGGCAGCGAAATGATCGTCTGGGGCGGCGGAAGCAACAGCGGCATACTTAGGAACGGCGGTAGATACAATCCCCGCACCGACAGTTGGACAGCGACCAACGCCTACCACGCACCCGAGCGCCGGCTGGCTCATACGGCAGTGTGGACCGGCAGCGAGATGATCGTCTGGGGCGGAACTCCTGATGCTTTTGACCTGGTTTTACGCAGCGGCGGCATATACAATCCGGGCACCGACAGCTGGACAGCGACCAACACCCAGCACGCGCCCGATGGCCGAGACGGTCACACGGCAGTGTGGACCGGCAGCGAAATGATCGTCTGGGGCGGGAACTCACTTAGCTACCCCCACGGCTACCGGTATTTTAACACTGGCGGCATATACAATCCGGGGACCGACAGTTGGACAGCGACCAACACCCAGCACGCGCCCGAAGCGCGGACGATCCCGACCGCCGTGTGGACTGGCAGCGAAATGATCGTGTGGGGCGGGGAACCGATAGGAGATCCCGTCAATACAGGCGGGAGATACTGCGCGCACCGTCGGCTCCCGTAGCGGCATAGAACTGTCGGATCAGGGTCAGAAATGCGGAGCGGTAGCTGTTCCCTCGTAGAAGGGGGTTCAAAAGGGGACGCGATGAGTTCCCTTTTTTTGGTGCAGCTTTACTGATCGTTCAGGACCACTTGTGGTGCAGATTTGCTCACTTCAAACTGTGCGCTCACTTTTTGGAGACCCGCGGTAAGTGCTTCAATTTGCTTTTGCTGACGCGCAACCATCGCCTCTTGCTTCACAGCCGCAGACTTTAATTCCTGAACCGTTTGGTGCAATAATCAAATTGCTGACCCGACGTATGTAAACCGCTGTCGTTGGTAAATTTATGCTATGCGCGCGAAATCTCCAAACAGGCGACGTGGGTGATTGACTGCTGGGCCGTCCGAGTGAAAATGCGGCATGTCTGAACTTCGTCTCCATTTGGACGGCCGCAATCTGCTGCTGGCCGTCGCTGCCATTGCCGTCGCCTGGGTCGCGTTTGCGTGCGGAAATATCTCGGCTGCTGGTAAGCCTTCTTTTGCGTCGGCGAAAACGACGCAGGCACCCGGTCGCCTCATCATCTTGCGAGCGCCCAACATTGGTCCGCAAATCGTCGGTCTTGAGATTGATGGCGTGCAAACGGCACTGATCTCATACAACCGACGTTATGACGCTTTGCTGGCTGCCGGGCCGCATGTCCTGACGGTGTTCCCAGTCATCGGGCGTTCGACTGTTAGCACAAAAGAGAGGCGGCTGATCGTGGAAGCGGGTAAAACATATACCTTTACCGCGACTTGGCAGCACATTGGGATCGTTCTCCATTAGGCCTCCCGCGCGCGCACGCGGGGATCGTGGCAGTCGGGGTGTTTGGGTGCCCAGCGGACGGTGCCTGACCTTCGGCGCGAAGTCATGTTCATCTGAACACGATGCGCCCAAGTCGCCTGCAAAATGCCCTCGTGGCGCTCGGCGACGCTATGCGGGAAGTGAACGCGGCGATCGAGGAAATGCGACGGGAACACGATCCGCTCGCGGTCCACATCTTCGTTTCACGTCGGAACTATCGAAACGTCCACGACACGAAGAGCGGCAAACGCAGCGAAACCGCTGCGCGTCTCAGCTGGCAATCCGCCTGCGACCTGGGCTTTCGCGGAGACCTTCGAGAGTGGGAACGGCTGCTAGGCGCGACGACTAGGCGGTGAACGAGCCGTCTGTCGAAGTAGATCTGTTGGTCCGCAAGATCAATTGTCAGCCACTACACGCGGAGAAGGAGCCTGGGTCCTAAGCTGGTCGCTCACCTTCTGGATCTGCGCTGCCTGTGCTTTGAGGGCGGCAGTGAGGGCCTCAATGTTCTTCTGCTGCTGGGCGATGGTCGCTTCTTGTCGCTGATTAATCGCGGCTTGTTCCTCCACCTTGCGATGTTCCTTGAGAAACTCATTGAGCAACATCGCGTTCACCGCTTCGTAGCGAACAGTATAAGGCTTGCCCGCTTCGTCCCGCGCCACCAGATCGGGGTTCACCTTTTCCACTTGCTCGGCTACGAGACCGAACTGTGGAATGCCCTGAGGGTCCAACTCGTGTTTGTAGTGGAATGTCACCGGTTGCAAAGCAAGGATCGCTTCGCTCGATTTAGCCATCGGCTGGATGTTCTCTTTATAGCGGACCGAAGAGTTTATCGTCCCCATATGACCGAGGGTATCGATAATCACCGGTACACCGGCGGGCACTGTTCCTCCACTGACCCCTGCGATAAACGTAGTCTTCTGCACGCCATACTTGCCCAGCCGCATGGTGTTGTTCTCGCCGGTCGCTCCGAAAGCGCTGAGGCATATGTTATTGCTGCCGCCAAGAAAGGCCCCGGCATATGAGCCAATAGCAATATTGTTGTTCCCCAGCACGCACCTTGAAAGGGCGAAATAACCTATTGCCGTGTTGTTGTTGCCGGCGGTATTGTTCAAAAGCGCACTGACACCAGTGGCCACGTTAGTGCTCCCGATGGTGTTGCTTTGGAGCGCAAGAGCACCGATGGCCGTGTTGGTGTTGCCGGTTGTATTGCTAAGGAGCGCATTAGAACCGGTAGCCGTGTTGAAGTAGCCGTCGGTGTTAAACTTGAGCGCAAAAGCACCGGTGGCCGTGCTATCGGAGCCGGCTGTGTTAGAACTGAGCGCATCATCACCCAGAAACGTGTTGTTGTTGTTGAGGTCGCAGCCTTCATGACAATCGGCTCGTGCTTGCGGCGCAAGCGCAAAGCAACCGAGCGTTAGTGCGATGAGAACTGGCAGAATTGTTGTGTTTTTGGATTGAGTCAGCGGATTCATGGTTCTTTTCTTTCTCCCCGTTACGTCGATTCTGTGATTCGCGGGTCCGGAAGGGGCGAAGAAACCTAGCGGGGCAAATGTCCTCCGCCTGATTCAGAATCCGTGTGGCGCCCATTTGACGGCTTCGCGCCCATGGTTGTCAACCAAGAAAGGTCGTTTCCAAAGGTCCTCGCCACCGTGCGGAGCCGCCACTCCGGGCAGTCAGACAGAGTGACGGCAGCGGACCGCACGCGGACGGACGGAAAAGTTTTACAAATCTGTTCCGTCGATGCCGTGGGAGCGATAGTATCAGCTGCCGAATCGCGGTTCCGCCTCCGGTTTATTAGCCGGAAGCGGAGCAAACGAACCGAATTACAAAGCCGGCTCTACTACCTGCGACCTTGCGGGCAATGGCTTGACCGCACTAACTTGGGATGGCTGTCTCCGCGGTATCGTTCCAGTAGTTGGCTGGTCCGCCGTGCCAGGGACGAGGCGAACCAGGATCCCGTGCTCAATGCCGTTGACATCCAGATAGCGGCCAACAATCGACCCCCCGCTGTTGATACCATTGAGGGATGTGAAGGTTGAACCCGGATAATCGTAGATCTTGTAGGCGTCCGGTGGAATAAAAATAAAACCATGAGTTAATCCTGAAATGTCGCTGTATCTACCCACGATACGGTTCTTGTTGTTATTCCCAAAGACGATCGTCCCGGTAGATCCCGCGGGATCAATCGGAGAAACGATCGAGCCATCGCTGTCCCGATAGAAGCCGTGGGCGACGGATGCGGCGTCGAGATAATAACCGGCGGCCTGGTTTGCGTCATTGATCTGGTAGGCAAGCGTGGCGGTCGCATCTGGCACAGTGAACTCAGTGATAACTCCTCCAATGCTGACGAATCCCGACTGGATCCCACTGGCCGGAATATCAGACCCACAAAAGTCGCCTGCATTGTTTATGCCAAGAATGAACGTCGAGGTCGCCCCAGGAACGTCGTAGTCACGGAAACTGGCGCCACCCATGAAGAAGCCGTGAAATTCACCGGTACTGCCATCCAGATAATCGCCGCAGACGACTTTTGAATTATTGACGCCCCGGCACTGAGTAACATTACCGGTATCATTAGGATGAACAATATTTATGAAGGAATCCTGCGTACAGCACAGGCCGAGGACAAAACCTCGCTGCACCAGATTTGGATCAATGTAGACACCGACGATGGGACCTTGGTGTATACCAGAGGGAGGGCCATTTCTACTGGTATCACTGAGTTTTTGTGGTTGCGTCGAGACGACATCGCCCGGGTAATCAAATGTTTGGACTAACTCGACACTGAAGCCTGTCGGCGTTTCCGCGAATACCTCCAGCACTGGAAGTGCGAGGAGGGCTGTCAAACAACAGACAATGCAATGTTTTGTTTTCATATATGTTTAACTTACCTGGTGGTTTGCCTGCGATTTCAGGTCTGAAAGGGGCGCGGTGGCCCCCAGGATAAGCGTCCGCGCCAGATCCAGATCTATTCGATCGTGAGATTGACCGATTCGTCTCGGGTTTGTCGAGTAGATTTTATTCGGGAAAACCGGAACACGGGCCGCCACGCGTTGGAGCGTGAAAGCTGATTTCTCGAAGTGGCGGGCCCGAGATGGGCTCCGTTTTACGGATTGTCGCCGCGAGCGAGACACCGAGTCGCAACGGATTTGAAGCGGGAAGGATGCTTGACCTTCGGCGCCAGAGCATGTTCATATGAACAGGTGCACCGAAATCGCCTGCAAAATGTCCTCGCGGCGCTCGGCAACGCCATGCGCGAAGTGAATGCAGCGATCGAGGAAATGCAGAGGGAACACGATCCGCTTGCGGTTCACATTTTCGTGTCACGCCGGAACTACCGGAACATGCACGACACCAAAAGCGGCAAACGAAGCGATACCGCCGCGCGCCTCAGCTGGCAATCCGCCTGCGAGCTGGGTTTTTGCGGGACGCTCGGCGAATGGGAACGCCTGATGGGCGCAACGTCCAAGCGGTGAAAAGGGGCCGTTTGTCGAAGTAGATCTGTTGATCCGCAAGATCAATTGTCAGCAACGACACGAGGAGCAGGAGCCTGTGCCCCAAGCTGGTCGCTCACCTTCTGGATTTGCACGGCCTGCGCTTTGAGGGCCGCGGTAAGGGCCGCAATCTGTGATTCGAAGCCTTTCTGCTGCGCCGCGACGGTTGCTTCAAGTGCTTCCACCTTGCGATGCTCCTTGAGGAACTCGTTGAGCAGCATCGCGTTCACCGCTTCGTAGCGCACGGTATAGGGCTTGCCTTGCTCGTCCCGCGCCACCAGATCGGGATTCACCTTTTCCACTTGCTCGGCCACGAGGCCAAACTGCGGGATGCCGTCAGGGTCAAGCTCGGGCTTGTAGCGGAAGGTCACCGGTTGCAGTGCTAGAATCGCTTCGCTCGCCTTGTCCATCGGCTTGATCGCTTCCTTGAATCGCGCCGAGGAGACGACTGTGCCAAGGTGACCGTTGGTATCGACTATGACCCCTACGCCTTCAGCGACGGTTGCTCCACTGATGCCGGCGAGGTAGGTGGCAGTTTGATTTCCCACCTTACCGATTCGAATAGTATTTGATTCGCCTGCCACACCCGGGTTACTGATGACGATGTTGGCGTTGCCTGTGGTGAGTAACTTTCCTGCGTTATAGCCTAGTGCGACGTTGAAAGAACCGGTAGTGTTGCTATAGAGTGAATAGGCACCGCTGGCCGTATTGTTACTCCCGGCCGTGTTGTTAGAGAGCGCCTGTTGACCGGTGGCCGTATTGCTGTAACCCCTTGTGTTCCCACGGAGCGCAAGCCAACCGTTGGCCGTGTTGTAGAAGCCGGTGCGGTTGCTAAAGAGCGCATCGCCGCCGGCAGCCGTGTTGTAGCTGCCGCTTGTATTGGTAGAAAGCGCATTATTACCGATAGCCGTGTTCACCCCGCCGGTTGTGTTGCCATAGAGCGCAGAATTGCCCATGGCCGTGTTGAAGGCGCCGCTTGTATTGTTATAGAGCGCAAAAGCACCGGTAGCCGTGTTTTCGCTGGCCACAGTGTTGCTCAAGAGCGCATTAGAACCGATTGCCGTGTTGAGGATACCTGTATTGTTTAAGAGCGCATCCTCACCTAGGAACGTGTTGTAACCGTCGCAGCCGTCTCGACATTCTGCTCGCGCTTGCGGCGAAAGCCCAAAGCAGCCGAGCATTAGTGCGATGAGAACTGGCAGAATTGTTCTGTTTTTGGATTGAGTCAGCGGATTCATGGTTCTTCCTCTCTTTTTCCCCGCTGCGTTGATTCTCTGATTCGCGGGTCCGGAAGGGGCGAAGAACTTAGCGGGACAAATGTCCTCCGCCTGATTCGAATCCGTTTGAGTGCATTTGACCGCTTTGGGCCCATTGTCGTCAATCAAGAAAATCGTTTCCAAACGATCCCAGCCATGTCATGCGCTTGCCTCGCGCGCGATGGTCGGAAGCGATCAGTGATCAACTTTTCATCCGCTCGCACGACGAAACGCTTTCCGTCGTCGCGATGTGCGTCCGCAATCCAGATCGTTCTCCCGTTGGAGTCAATCAGTGAGACACAGCCCAAAGTCCATCCGGCTTTGCTGAGATTGTCAGCGATGATGGTCGCCGCCGGTTCGTGGAACAATGCGCTGGAGCCAACGCCGGTTAGCGCTTTCAGTTCCGCTTTCGCGGTTGACATCACTAGTCCGGCGTGGCTCAGCTTGAGTCGTTAGATCTTATGAATGTATCTTTGATATTTTGAGGTACCCAGTAACAGTGATCATTGGCAAAATGACGTTTGAATTTCCCATACGCGCCGGCGCGAGCTTGCTGGTCGGTGTGGCTCTCCTGATCGCAGCGTGCTCACGGCCTAGCTCCCCAGCTGATTCGTCGGCGCTCAAGCCGATCGACCAGGCTGCGTTGCAGAACATGGTGGACACGACCGCCAAGGAACTCCTGGTGCCCGGCGCCGTGCTGCTCCTGCGCACACCCCAGGGCGAGTTCAAGGTCACCTATGGCACCACGCAACTGGGCAAGACGAGTCCGCCCCACGCCGACACCCACTTCCGGATCGCTTCGAACACGAAGTCGATGACGGCCGCGGTGATCGTGCAACTGGCCCAGGAAGGCAAGCTCAGTCTCGATGATCCGGTCTCGAAGTACGTCCCGGGCGTGCCCAATGGCGACAACATCACGATCGACGAACTGCTGAAGATGCGCAGCGGGCTCTACAACTACACTAATGCTCCCGAGCTCGCGGCCACCGTAGACCGTGACCCGACCAAGGTCTGGAACACAGAGGAATTGCTAGCCATCGCGTTCGCGCGCCCGCCCAACTTTCCGCCTGGTACCGCCTACGAATACAACAACACCAACTACACGCTTCTCGGCCTCATCGCCGAGAAGGTCGATGGTAAACCAATGGCTCGGGCGATGCAGGACCGGCTGTTCGGGCCGCTGGGGATGCACGACACGCTCCTCCCTCCTCGCACTTCGAACACCATCCCCGATCCCTACTCCCACGGCTACTTGTACGGCAGTTCCTTATTTGTCCTGACTGACACGCCGTACCCGCCCGACATCCAAGCCGCGGCACGGGCCGGGACGCTCCTGCCCACCGACTACACGAACTTGAACCCCTCTGTTGCTTATTTTCCTGGGGGCGTCATCTCCACCGCTAACGATCTCGCCATCTGGATCGAGGCACTGGTTACCGGGCGCGTCTTCGACGCCGCATATCAGCGCCGCTGGCTCGATAGCCTGCAGACCAAGGACCCGAGCATGCCCAACGGCCAGCAGTACCGGTACGGCATCGAGAGACTGCGCTGGGGGCCGAACGCGGTATATTTTCACGGCGGCGAGACTCCCGGTTACAATTCGCACATGGGTTACGACCCCAACAGCCGGGTGACGTTTGTGACGTGGACCAACCTGCCCATATCGGTCGAAGGCAAGTGGACGTCTATGACCCTGGTGCTAAAAATATGGGACCAGATCTACGTGGTATCACCACTGACGGCTTTTCCATCGCCGAGCGCCACGCCTTAGCGACGGCAAGCCGACGCCGATGTTGTTCGAGCCGTACGCCAACGATGTGGAGGCGCGTTTAGTTCGACATTAAGCTCCTCCGTCGATTTCGGTAATCGCCCGGTTACTCGCCCGCGCGGACGATCTCGCCACTTGGATCAACGCACTGGAATGCGACCCCTTCGGTATTCCATCAACGTCACATTGGACGGGTGCTGCGATCATCGGGCAGGCTCGACGGACGAAGAGTTGCATCATTACTGGGCCGAGAAGCTCGCGCAGGCCGATGCCCTGCTCTTCGGCCGGGTAACCTACGAAATGGTCGGCCATCCAATCGGGCCTCACTCCCGTTTTCACGACTTCTAGGGTAGCAATCGTCAACGCCGAATGGTCATAAATTAGTCATGACGTCCAGCCTTGTGCAGGCAGGTTCGTCGAAGTCTTTCTCCATATCAAGGCTGTGGGCAAGAAGCCGGGCACGAGTTCCAGGCTTGTGTCAGAGCGTTGTTGGAAAACATCAGCCAATGTCAATTCGACCCGTTGCGCGGCGGTTCGCCCGGTATTCTCGACAAACAACCGAACGTTCAATGCAGTTGCGCCAAAATCATCAGTTGCCAGAGTCTCCGCGTCCCTCATGCGCCAGGTCACTTTTATCGCCGGTGCATTCCACCACCTGCGGAGCGGTTCCCATCCTAGTGCAACAAAGACGACGGCCAGGGTTGACCACGCCGTGATCGCCTCGTTACTCGGCATGTGAAACCAGCAAGCCATGAAGAGGAGCGTAAGGACCTCTGACCTCCCAGTCGAGCCTCAAGTTCACGCCGGAGGACCTTTGTTCGCGGGATGGGTATTGACCGACTGTGCTTCCTTTGCATTTCGTTCTAAAGCCCTTATTTTCCGAACATGTCTCCCCCCGCTGACAGGCAATCATTATCTCACCCGCCATCCTCTAAACCAAAGCCCCGTTTTACAGGTGAACGATTGAAAGTGCTACGTCCCGAAGTTTACCGGCAAGTCGTCGATCTATTGGCGGAACCACGCGAGCACGTGCCCTACGATCACATTTGCCGTCTGCTCCATGTCAGCGAGCATACCATCAAAGCGATTGAGAAATCGCAGGCTACCCCAATAGCGGAGCGAAAAGAACGGCTTCTGGCCAAGGCCCTGCGGATCGCAGACAAAGCAGCAGACCGAATCGAGGACACCATCGACGGAGCCACCATCACCCAAGCGACAATCGCCTTTGGCGTGGCCACAGAAAAGTCGCTCCTATTAGCCGGCGAACCTTTTCAAAGGATCGAATTAAACGTCAGGACCCAGCCACAGGACATCTATTCCGAGCTGCGCGCGATCCAGGCGAAGATTGTCGAGGCTCTGCGGCCAGTTCCTTCGCTGGCACCGATTGATGCCGAGCTTCTTTTAACCGCCGGAGATGGGTCTGGCGACGCTCCTGTCTCGCTCTAAAAAGAGGCGGGCGGATTCAACATCGCGATCCTGGCGAGCCAAGCAGCGGTGATTTCCGCGATGAGCCGCGTCCTTGCCCCGATCAGGTGTCCCAATGAGTTGACGAATAGTTGACGAATAGACTTCGATTTGGTGCGTCTTCGCGCGCGACCATTCGCAACCACCAAAACCGAGTAGTCCGGTGATTCTCCCTCTGAAAACCGCGTTCCAGAGGGTGCCGATGGCGGGACTCGAACCCACACTTCGCTTTCGCGAAAACGGATTTTAAGTCCGTTGCGTCTGCCATTTCGCCACATCGGCGGCTTCTTGCGCCGACTTTACGCAGGAACCAGGAGGACAGCGAAAGGAAAATGAATCCACATCCGTTGGATCACTTCGTGGCATAGCGGCCAAAGCGTGCGGACGTTCTGGGGAGCGCGTGCGCCTCACCATCGCGAACTTTTTCTTCATCCATCACCCGCAAGGCTCGCGGCAGAAAAGTTCGTTTTGGCGAGGCGCCAAAACCAGCGCGGGAGGCGCACGCGCTCCCCAACGATCACACTCGAAACGTAGGTCGTTAGGCATGACGGCGCTATTTCGGAAGCCATTGCTTAGCGGGCTGAGATTGAAAGGCACGCCGCGCTCGCGCCACTGTTGCCTTTCTTTTTTAGCGAAGCAGTGCGCATATTGCCCTGCCGATGACCACCGCCAACAAGATCACGCTCATCCGCATCCTGATGATCCCCGCGTTCGTCCTGATGGCGATCTATTACGGGGAGAGCATCAAGGCGCGGTGAGCCGCTCGAATGGCAGCGCTACACCGCGATCGTGATCTTTCTCGTCGCCGCCGCGAGCGACGGTCTCGATGGCTATATCGCGCGTCGTTACAACCAAAAGAGCGCGCTCGGCGTCATCCTCGATCCGATCGCGGACAAGGGCCTGCTCCTCAGCGGAATCATCACGCTGAGCATCAGCAACTGGAGCGACGTCGATCCGCAGTACGGACGATTTCCCGCCTGGTTCCCGGTGCTCGTGATCAGCCGCGACGCCGTCATCGTGATCGGCAGCGCGGTGCTTCATCTCCTCAACGGCAAGGTGCGCGGTGCGACCGACCTGGACCGGGAAAGTCGCGACCTTCCTGCAGATGACGGCGATCGCCTGGGTCATGTTGCAACTCATGTTCATCCCGCTGCTTTACGTGGTCGCGGCCGCGGGATTTTTCACTTTCGTCTCCGGAATCATTTACGTGATGGATGGCTTTCGTCAGCTCGGCGCGCACGGGCATGCGAACGCGAGCGAAGAGCAGCCGAAACCTTAGGCGATGGAAGAACCAGGCAGCCGCCAGGTCGCGATCGTCGGCCGGCCTAACGTTGGCAAGTCCGCCCTCTTTAATCGGCTCGCGGGACGCAACATCGCCATCGTGCACGATCAGCCGGGCATTACGCGCGATCGGATTTCCGCCCTCAGCCGGCGCGGTGCGGAGCCGTTCACAATCTGGGATACGGGCGGAATCGGTGGTCACGGGGAAACGGAACTTGCTCCAGGAAGTGCGGAGCGCGGCGGAGGCGGCGATGCGCGAAGCCGACGTCATTCTCTTCATCGTCGATGCGCAACAGGGCCTCACCCCGATCGACCAGGAACTGGCGCGCCTCTTGCGACGATCCAAGCGCCCGGTCGTATTGGTGGTGAACAAGATCGATCATCCAAAGCACGAAGATCTCGATCTGCGAGTTTCCGCGTCTCGGCTTTCGAGAGCGTCTCGATCAGCGCGGCGCACGGCCTCGGCATCGGTTCGTTAGTCGAAACGATCGAGGAACGTCTTCCTCGCTCAACTCTCAACTGCTCAACTCTCAACTTCTCCTCGCCCTCTTTCACTGGCGATCGTCGGCCGGCCTAACGTCGGCAAATCTTCGCTCATCAACGCCATCCTGAGCGATCGGCGCGCGATCGTGAGCAACCTCCCCGGCACGACGCGCGACGCGGTTGACATCGCCTACCGGCGCGGCAGCGACCAATTCGTGCTTATCGACACGGCCGGCATCCGTCCGCGCGGCAAACATGCCAGCTCGGTCGAGGTTTTCAGCGTCATGCGTTCCGAACGCACGATTCGCCGGGCCGATCTTTGCGTCCTCGTGATCGACGCTACCATGGGCGTGACCGCGCAGGACAAGAAGATTGCGGCGCTGATGCAGAAGGCGCACAAGCCGTCGATTCTCGTCGTCAACAAATGGGATCTTGTGAAACCGGAGCGCCGCGCCAAGGCGACGCTGGCCGAGTTGATCAAGGAAACACGCGAGCGCCTTTTTTTTCTCCCCTATGCTCCCATCGTGGTCGCCTCGGCGCTGACCGGGGAAAACGTCGATCGTCTTTTCAGCACCATTCGCAAAATCCGGCGCGGCGCCGGTGAGCGGATAGGCACGGGCGTGCTAAATCGTCTTCTGCGCGAAGCGTTCGCCGCCAACCCGCCGCCGATGGTGAGCAATCAGCGGCTCAAGCTTTTCTACGCGACCCAGCCGCGCAGCGCGGAGCAGACGCTCGCGACGCCGGAGTTTGTGCTCTTTGTCAACGATCCGCAGTTGTTAGGCGAGACCTATGCGCGTTACCTGGAAGCACAGATTCGCGAGGCGGAGCCATTTGTAGGTCTGCCGCTCATGCTGAACTTCCGTCCGAGGGCCGAGACGACGCAGCAGAAGGAACATCGTTAGGCCGGGAGACCGGGCAGCCGGGGGAACGCGACTCGCCGACTCGGTAAGATAACAGCCTCATCGGTTGCAGCGAAGGATCGCTCAACTCCCCTGCGCTTCGCTCGGGATGACGGCGGGCGGCGCCGCTAGAAGATCGTGACGACATTGCCGGCGCCGACAATGTCCTTCAAGCGCGCCGCATCCCAGTTGGCCGTGCGGATGCAGCCGTGGCTCCCGGCACGCCCGATCGTTTCCGGATTGTTCGTGCCGTGAATGCCGATACCGGGCTTGTTCAAGCCCATCCAGAGGACGCCGACGGGATTGTTAGGCCCGGGCGGAATATTGTAGAAATCGTTCGTCCGCACCCCATGGTTGAGCACGCCTTCATCGTGCCGGAACCAGGGCAGCGTCGCCACCCCGAGGATTTTCCAGACGCCCTTCGGCGCGGGCAGCGTTTTCGATCCCGGCGTGATGGGAAACTCCGCTACCAGGCGATCGCCCTCGCGCACCTCGAGAAAATTTTCGCGGGTGTCGATGTAAATCTGCCGCGTCGCGAAGGCGGGATTCGCCGGGATGAATCGCTCCGACAGCTTTTCGATCTCGAACGGTTGAACGTTAGGCACTCTCACCGTGTCGCCGGGCTGCAACTTCTCGAGGTCCATGCCCGGATTGAGCTTGCGCAGAAAATCCTCTTCCGCGTGATAGCGCTCGGCGACAAACTCGAGCAGCGAGCTGTAGGGCATCGCTTCAATTTCGCCTGCTGCGATGGGGTCGATGCGACGTCGCCGACATAGTTCAAATCATCCGGTCGGATCGTGTAGGTCGTATATGGGTTTGGCACCTGCGCGAGCAATTGCGCGTCGACCGCACCGGTCGGAGGCAAACCGTTCGCCTTCTTGTAGGCGACCAGCGCTTTGCCGAAAAACTCGCCCATTCTACCGTCGATCTTTCCGGGACCGAACTCGTGGTTATCGAGAAAAATCTGGAGCCGGACGCTCGTCTCCTCGTCGTAGATCGGCAGCGCGACCAATTCTCGCGGCGGCGGAGGCGGCGTCGGAACAGGCGTCGGGGTAGGCGGCGGGAGAGCTTTCCTTATCGGAATCGGGGTTGGGGTCGGCGTTGGAGTGCGGCGCGAAAACCATCCTGCGTCGGCGCGCGAGGCGAGCGTGGCGAGCGCGAGACAAATTAGGATGGCCGGTTTCATGAGCGGAAGTTATCCACCGGCAGCGGGTTCGATGCAAATTTGCCTGCCGCCGGCGGATTGTCCCGGCGCGTGTTGATCGTGGCCACGATGAGCTAGTCCCCGGGGAGGTGACGCGCGGCTCAGTTCCTCTTCCGCCACTCCGAGAGCGACCCGACAAAAGGGGGATCAGGCGGATCATCGAGGAGCGCGATGAACTCGAGCGCATGGCCATCGGGGTCGCGGAAATAAAGCTGAGCCGAAGGCATCCAGCCGATCACGGAAGGCTCAATCGTTTCCTTGCCCGCGAAGTTACTCGTCGGCGATACCGAGGCGATTAAGTCGTTTGCTGGACTCGAGAAGTTCCGGCAAGGACAAGGCGACCGCGAGGTGACACCGGTGCGGTTCCTTGCCGTAGAGAGTCGTCGGACCCCAGAGCCCGAGCATCGATCTTCTATCCGGGCCGATCCAGAGAAAGACGATGTCCCGGCCCGGATCGCGATAAGCAAACTCCAGCCCAACGATTTCGAGATAGAATTTCGCCGACTTCTCCGTGCTCGCGACCGGCAGATGCGTTTCGTAAAGGTGCATGGGGATCAGGTTCGGGTCGGGCGACGCTGGAGATGCCGCTGTTCGCCCACATGATAGGCCTCGGCGAGCCAGCCGCGAAACTCGGCATCGATTTCATCGGGTGCGGTCAGCCTGAAAACAGGCACATGATTCCGGGGCGAGATTGTCTGAACCCGGCGAAAACCCGGATGCTCGAGTCGGCGTGCCAGCACGAGGTGATCATCCAGCCAATTTGTGCGCGGTGTCACCTGGGCAAACGACATGCGCACTTGGAAAGCGATCCGCGTCTTCTCCGGAAGAACACGGACCGGGCCGAGCGCTCCCAGCGCCGCCGCTACCTCGTCGAAGAGCGCTTTGATTTCCGGCCGCTTGCCCTTGAAATGATGTTCCAAATCATATCGACCGCAGGCGTGTGATTGATTGCGATTGGCAAAATCGCGACCGCCCTTCTTGCAGTGCCACAGTGCTGGTTGGTTCATCACTGATAGCGCTGAGCAAAAGAAGCTCCGCTCGTTCTTGAATCTTGAAATGTCATTGACAGATAATGGAATCAATCGGTTGCGTGCTTCCTTGCAAGAAACTCCTCGGCCCGCGATCCCTCGAATTGAGTCTTGTTTATTGGTGGGATTGGATCCACAACCGCGCGGTGCGATTTCCTCTCAAAATCTCCCTTTCCCTTGTTCTTTGCGTAGCGTTGAATCCCGCGTCTGCCGACAAGAAGCCTAACGAGGAGACAGCCCGCGCCTTTATTTATTCCCCAAAGCCGGTTTACCCGTATGAAGCGAGAGCTCTTCACGTCGAGGGAAATGGCGTCTACAGGGTGCTCGTTAACCTCGAGACCGGCTTGGTAACAGATGTCATAGTCAAGAAGACGACCGGGTATCGGGTGCTGGACGACGCGGCGGTGATCGCGCTGCGGAAGTGGCGTTTGAAACCTCACGCGGTTAAGGCATTCGATGTGCCGATCGGTTTCAGCGTGGGGGGATATGTAGCGGACGAACTAAGTGCCGCTCGCGCTCACACGACTTTTGCTCCGGCACCAGTGGTCCCATTCAGTACAAGGATGCACGGCGTTCGTGGTCACGGGCGCTTTCAATTGTGGATTGATCCAGGAACCGGCCGTGTGAGAGAAGTGAAGATTCTCGAATCTACCAGCGATGTTCGACTCGACGATGCGGCCTTAAAGGCGTTTCGGCAGTGGCGTTTTATCCCGCACACTGTCTCAAGCGTGACGGTCCCCATATCTCTGTGAGCGGGTCATGTCGATGACGGCCTGCGGGATTAGCGTTGAAAAGGTTGCGACGGCAGAATTGCCGCTCGTACCTTGGATCTCGTAAGAGGTCGCCGCTCAAAGGTGCCTCTCACACTTTACCGCAACGAGAGAAAATTGCTGATTGCTCGCGGGCGCGGGACTGGCAAGTTGGCGCTCGATTTTGAAGTTCATCAATCTGACGCGCCGGACGGAGATCGGCGCCAACTGTTATTATCTCGGCTCGGGCGACCAGGGGGTCGTGCTGGATTGCGGCATGCATCCGAAGGAGGAGGGCGAAATGGCACTGCCCAATCTCCTCGGCGCTGGCCGGCCGCCCGGTCGATGCCATTCTCCTTTCGCACGCGCATCTCGATCACATCGGGTCGCTCCCGGTGCTGATGCGGCAGCAGCCGCAGGCGCGCATTTTCATGACGGAAGCGACGGCGGCGATCGGCGACGCGCTGCTCCACAACTCGGTCAACGTGATGACTCGCGAACGCGAGGAGGTGGGCGTGATTTATCCGCTCTTCACCCATCGCGAGACGGATCGCGCGACCGATCGATGGCAGCATTGCCCGCTGGGCCAGCCGTTCACGGTGGATGGCGAGCGCAGCTCCGGCCCGGCCTAACGACGAGCTGAGTTTCGAATTTTGCGGCGCCGGTCACGTTCTTGGCGCGGCCGGCATTTTGCTCCGCGCGGAAGGGCGCACGGTCTTCTATACCGGTGATGTGAACTTCGACGACCAGACGCTGACGAAAGGCGCGGTCTTCCCGGAGTCGGAGATCGATGTCCTGATCATCGAGACGACGCGCGGCGATTCTCCACTGCCGGAGGGGTTCGCGCGCGCCGCGGAGGAACAGCGTTTTGCCGAGGCGATCGGGCGGGCGTTTACGCGGGGCGGCTGTGTGCTTGGTGCCGGTCTTCGCGCTCGGGAAGACGCAGGAAGTGCTGGCCATGCTTTACAAATTCAAGCGCGCGAAATTGCTCGAGGACGTTCCGATTTACATCGGCGGGCTGAGCTCGAAGATGACGGAAATCTACGATCGGCGCGCGAACAACTCGCCGCGAGTCCTGCCGCGTTTGCAGTTGTTTCCCGAGGTCGCGCCTTTCGTGCTCAACGGGAAAACGATCGCCGATTCACCGGCGCGGCCCGGCCGCATCTATGCGCTCTCCAGCGGAATGATGACGCCGAAAACGCTCTCCAACATCTTCGCGCGCCGGGTCATCGATCGCCCGGAACATTCGATCTTTTTTGTCGGCTACTCCGATCCCGAGTCGCCCGCGGGCATTCTGCGCCGCGCTCAGCCTAACGAACTGGTCTCGCTCGACGAAGACGAACCGGCCCAGCCGTTCCGCTGCCAGGTCGAGCAATTCCAGTTCAGCGCGCACGCTTCGCGCGAGTCGATTCTCGACTACATCAAGAAGGTCGCGCCGCGCAAAGTGGTGCTGGTGCACGGCGATCTGCCGGCGGTGGAATGGATGCGGGCCTCGGCCGCGGCGGCGCTGCCGACGAGTGAAGTGATTGTGCCACGCGCCCGGGGTGGAGATCGAATTGTAGCGCCACGTGCGGCTACCATGAAGATCGCGTCCTGGAACATCAACTCGTTGCGTAAACGGGAGGAGCGCCTGCTCCTCTGGTTGCGCGAGACGAATCCCGATGATCGTCTGCCTGCAGGAGACCAAATGCACGGACGACCAATTTCCGGCGGCGACGCTGCGTGATGCCGGTTATGCCGCGGTTTTCCACGGACAGAAGTCGTATAACGGCGTCGCCATCCTGGCGAAGGAAGAGCCGCGCGAAGTGCGGATGGGATTTTGCGACGAAGTCGAAGACGATCAGGCGCGGATTATTGCAGCCAATGTCGGCGACGTGCGCGTCATCTCGATTTATGCACCGAACGGACAGGCGGTCGGCGCGGCGGCTTACCACTACAAGATGGAGTGGTATCGCCGCCTGACGAATTGTCTGCGGGAGAAGGAAGGTGCGCTCGAGCGGGTGCTGGTCTGCGGCGATTTCAATGTTGCGCCTAACGACGAGGATGTGCACGACCCGGCGCTCTGGCGCGGCGCGATCATGTGTTCGGAGGACGAGCGGGCGGCCTTTCGCGCACTCGGAGAACTGGGGCTGGCCGACACCCTGCGTTTGCATCATTCGGAGCCGGGAATCTTCAGCTGGTGGGATTATCGGATGCTGTCGTTCCCGAAGAACCGCGGGCTGCGGATCGATGCGATTCTTGCCGGGAGAGAGCTGGCGGCGAAATGCAGCGATGCCGGAGTCGATCGCGAAATGCGCAAAGGGAAAGACCCCTCTGATCACGCGCCGGTCTGGGCGGAATTCGCATAACAGCGTTGGCACCCCGAGCCGCGAAGATGGCGAGGGACCCACCGGCGGAGTCGAACGTTGCTCGTGAGGTCCCTCGCTCCGCTCGGGATGACAGGTCTTTCATGGACGCATCGACCGGTTGTTAGTCACATGCCGGGGTCGCATCTTCCGATTGGACGTTAGGGGCGAAGCACTCGACCTTACAGCGGATGCCCGGACCAACGCACCAGGTCGCCAATCCGCCGTCGAAAACGCTGCTGGTTTACGATGGCGATTGCAGATTCTGCAAACTCTGGATCGCGCGCTGGCGCGAAATCACGGCCGGGGCGGTCGATTACGAGGAACTGCAAGACGCCGCCGTGCGATTCCCGGAAGTGCCGCGCGCCGCGTTCGAACAAGCGATCAAACTGATCGAGACCGACGGGCGCGTCTTCAGTGGAGCGGAGGCGGTTTACCGTTCGTTAGGCCGAGGCGGCGGCAGCGGCTTTGGGCGCTGGTCTTTCGAGCATGTTCCGGGTTTCGCGCCTGTTTCAAACTTTGCCTACGCCTTCATTGCCCGTCATCGCGAGTTGGCGCACACGGTGACCTCGCTCTTCTGGGGCGAAGATGTCCGGCGCCCGACCTATTTCCACGCGCGCCGCTGGTTTCTGCGTTTCCTCGGTGTGATTTACCTGATCGCTTTTCTCTCGCTCTGGGTACAGGTGGACGGGCTGATCGGCGCCCGGGGCCTGATGCCGGTGCCGCAATTGCTGACGGACGCGCACGCGCAACTCGGCGGCCAGGCTTATCTCGCCCTTCCGACGCTCTGCTGGTTCAATTCGAGCAACGCGTTTCTGCATTTTCTCTGCGGCGCCGGGGCGATTCTCTCCCTGCTGCTTGTTGCCGGCATCGCGCCCATTCTTTCTCTCGTTCTGCTTTTCGCATCCTACCTCTCACTCAGCATCGTGGGGCAGACGTTCTTCAGTTTTCAATGGGACGTTCTCCTGCTCGAGACAGGATTCCTCGCCATCTTCCTCGCGCCCTGGCGCTGGTGGCCGAAGCGCGGCCAGCTTGCGCCGCCATCGCGTGCCGCGCTCTTTCTCCTCCATTTTCTTCTCTTTAAACTGATGCTGATGTCCGGCGTGGTGAAGCTCACCAGCGGAGACGCGTCATGGGCCAACCTCACTGCGCTCGACTATCATTATTGGACGCAGCCGTTGCCGACCGTAATCGGGTGGTGGGCCGACAAGTCGCCCGAGTGGTTCAAGCATTTCTCGACCGCTTTCGTTCTCGTGGTGGAAATCGCGGCCGCCTTCCTCATCTGGCTGCCGCGCCGGCTGCGCTTGCTCGGTTGCGGCGCAATTGTCTTGCTCCAGATCGTGATTGGCCTCACCGGCAATTACGCCTTCTTCAATCTCCTGACCATCGCCCTTTGTCTGCTCCTGATCGACGATGCCGTTTGGCCAGGCGCGTCTCGCCTAACGAATCCCGCGTCGATTGGCCGCCGCTCGCCAGTCTGGGTTCCAATCGGCGTCATCCTCCTGACGATGCCGATGAATGCCGTGCTTATCTTCGACGCTTTTAAGCCGGAAACGAAATGGCCGCGGCCCGCTGGAGCAAATGTATGAGGCCATTGCCTCCTTTCGCATCGTAAATGGCTACGGCCTTTTCCGCGTCATGACAAAGGAGCGGCCGGAAATCATCTTCGAAGGAAGCGACGACGCGATAGATTGGAAAGCCTACGAATTCAAATGGAAACCGGGCGCGCTCGATCGGATGCCGGGCTTCGTCGAGCCGCATCAACCGCGGCTTGATTGGCAGATGTGGTTCGCCGCCCTGAGCGATGTGCGGCAAAATCCGTGGTTCTTCGCGCTCGCCTTTCGCCTGCTCGAGAATTCGCCGGAAGTCGTGCAGTTGTTAGGCAAGAATCCCTTTCCCGACAAAGCGCCGCGCTATCTCCGGGCCGAGATCTATCGCTACCGTTTCACTACGATGGCTGAGCACCGACAAACCGGTGCCTGGTGGCAGCGCGACGACGCACGGACCTATTTACCCACGGTCTCGTTGCGCCATGAGTGAGTGCGGACGCGGTTTCTGATTGGTTCACGGTTGGGAATCAGTCATTCGAGCGCGAGGCGGCAGTGCGCCAAACCGGTCGCCGCACCCGGTGTCACGGGAGCGCGACTTGAGTAATCGCCGTTAGGCGGTATGATTCCGGATGCCGAAGGAAGAGCAGATCGTGACGGAGGGCACGGTGACCCAGGTGTTGCCGGGCACGATGTTCCGCGTCGATCTCGCGGGGCAGCGCAACGTCCTCGCCCATATCTCCGGCAAGATGAGAAAACATTTCATTCGCATCGTGCCGGGAGACAAGGTGGAGGTCGAATTGTCTCCCTACGACTTGACCAAAGCACGCATCATTTTCCGCGCAAAATAATTCCATGGCATCCGGGAAGTCCAAGGACGAAAATCGTAAGCGCGAGCCGGCGGCGAGTTCCGTATCCCCATTGAAGAAAACTTCATCGTCGAAAGCAGCCCGCGCAGGGGCGAAAAAACGGCGGTCCAATCAGGAGAAAAATATGGCTGACGAAAAAAATATGACAGAAGGCGCGGGAATCCCGCCTCAGGCAGAAAGCAAAATGCAAAGCGGCGCATCCCACGCTCGCCAGGCAGCGGAGGATCTTCGCTCCGCGGCGGGGGCCGTGGCCGATCAGTATCGTGGCCGGGCCGAGGAGGTCTGGAACGATGCCAGCGATCGCGTCCGCAGTTTCCAGGAGGACACCGAGCAATACGTCCGCGAGAACCCGACCAAGGCGGTCTTTACCGCGCTCGGAATCGGGTTCGTGCTGGGTCTGATCTTCCGTCGTTAGGGAGCATCGGATGGCGGGCCGGCCGATGCCGTTCCGCAATCCCGCTGGGCACGCGGGATTGCGTCAGAACCTCATTTCGTTCATTGCGTCGCTCACGCAGTTCTTCCAGACCCGGTTGCAACTGGCGGCCCGGGAATCGAAGGCCGCGGTCTGGCACCTCGTGATCATGGTCGCGTGCGGCATCGCCGCGGCCGTGTTGGTGCTCTTTGGCTATGTTTTCCTGCTCGTTTTCGCGGTCGTCGGGATCGCGCATCTCGTCGGGATTTCCTGGACCTGGATGGCGCTCATCCTGGCGCTGCTGCATTTCGCCGGCGCGCTCGTCTGTTTGGTCATTGCCCGGTGGCAGGCGAAGCATCCGATGTTCCGCGATACCGCGACCGTTTTGAAAGAGGATACTGAATGGCTGAAAAATCTGGATCAGACGAAACGCCCGTAGAGTTGCGGCAGGAGGTCGCCCGAACGCGCGAGCTGGTCGTGCGCGACGCCAGCGGGCTGCGTTACGAGCTCAATTTTCCGCTCAAGTTCAAGAGGGCCTTTCAACGCAACACGGTCGTTTGGATCGGCAGCGCCTTGGCGGTTGGGTTGCTCATCGCGCTCCTGAAGGCGCGCACGCAAAGGGTCTATGTCGGCGGCAAGAAAGTGCGTTCGCACGATAAAACGCTGCTCCAATCGGGTGTGTTGCTCGGAGCGCTGAAATTCGGGATGACCCTTCTGCAGCCGATGGTGATCAGTTACTTCGCAAAGAAGGGGGCGAAGAAGAGCGGGGAACGCCCTCGTCCGCGGGACTGGTAGACGGATAACGGATCTCTTAAAGCTTGAAACCGGCCGCGACCGCGTCCTGGTGAAACATGCGAACTGTGTCGAGCGAGACTTCGTCGAGGTCTTTGCCTCCGAGTGCGACTAGTTTTTTTAGAATATCGTGGGGAACGGTAACGATATGGCAACGGCAGGCGGCGGCTTGAAAGACGTTAAGCACTTCGCGAACACTCGCCCAGAGAAGTTCGCCCTTCGGCAAACCGCGCAATATCTCCAGGGACTCCTTCATAATGGGCAATGGATCAACCCCGGTATCGGCGATCCGCCCGGCGAAGACCGAAACGACGGCCGGAACGCTAGGATCTAGTGCCGCAGCGACCGCCTTTACCTGACCTGGGGTTAACAGTGCGGTAATATTTAACTTTACGCCCTCACCAGTTAGCTGCCGGATTAAGGGAACAGAGGACTCACCCCTGGAGTTTGTGATTGGGATTTTGACGTAAACGTTGTCTTGCCAATTGTGGATCTTTAGCGCTTGCCGGCGCATCTCTGGAAAATCATCCGAGAAAACTTCAAACGAGATCGGTTTCGATTTGACCTCTTTCAGGACCGCTTGGGCGAACGTTTCGTATTCGGTCAGACCGGCCTTTCGCATCAGAGTGGGATTAGTGGTCAGACCCTGGATGTAGGGCTTGCGATTAAGCTCGGTGATGCCCTGGAGATCTGCGCCGTCTGCGAAAATTTTCACAGGCAAATCTAAGATGCGGTGACTCATTCTTCGGAAACTAATCGAGACTCGGGGACGTAAGCAACAGTATCAGGCACGCGCGTCGCGGAGAAGAACGTTCACGGCATCGCCGAAGCTTCCCACCGTGAAATCGGGCGTCTCGCGCAAGCACTCCTCATAGCCGCGTTCAATAAAAATTGCTCGACAACCTGCAGCGCGCGCACAATCGATATCGCGCCAGCGATCGCCGATGACATAACTGGTGCCAAGATCGATTTTCAGGTCGGCTGCTGCTCGCAGGATCATGCCGGGCCGCGGCTTGCGGCAATCGCACGACTCGCCGTAACGCTCGCCCGCGTGATAACAAATCTCGATGCAATCAAGCGATGGAAGCGCCAATTGCATTTTTGTATGCATCGCCTCGACCGCTTCGCGACTTTGCATGCCGCGGCCCACGTCGGGCTGGTTGCTGATCACGACCAGGAGAAATTCCGCTGTCTTAAGTCGCCTGCAGCCCTCCGCAACGTCGTCGTAGAGTTCGAAATCCTCGACGCGGGACGGAGGGTGGGGCCGACCGTTGCGGACGACAGGTCGATTGAGCACCCCATCGCGATCCAGGAAGACGGCGCGTCGCGCTACTTCGTGCTTTCCCATTTTGTCTCTGCCACCTTTAGAGCAGGATGCGAGACCCACAAATGCCACACGACAGCTTGAAACGCTTCGGAGTGCGGAGTGACATTTGCGGGATTGACGGTCGGAATCACAATCGCGACGTCTGCGACCCGCGCGGTGTAGCCTCCATCTCGACCGACAATCCCGAGAAGTGCGGCGCCACGTTTCTTCGCCAATTGCAACGCGGCTACCAAGTTTGGGCTCACATTTTTTTCCAGGCTGCCTCCACCCACCGACAGAATAAGAAGCGCGTCTTTTTCGCTGAGGCGGCTTCCCTTGAGCCACTCGGTGAAAACGGAACCCCATCCCTCATCGTTCGTGCGGGCAGTTAGTTCTGAGACATTGTCGGTTGGGGCGTAGCATTCTATGCCCGCGATCTTTCGGAAATCGTTGACCGCATGCGAAGCATTCGCCGCGCTACCTCCAACTCCGAGGATAAAAAGCCGCCCGCCACGCGCACGCACTGTTGCCAATAATTCTACAGCTTTTTCGCAAAGTGCCGCGTCGAGTTTGGAGACTATTTCGGCCGCCTCCAGCAGGTGTTCTTCCGAATAGCTCATGGGAAAAATGTAGCTCGTTTGTCGCGGAGCAGGGAATCAATTTCCGCAAGGCCTTCGCGCGAACCGATTTCATAGAAGCGTTGTTTCACTTCATACGCGGCCATTTGTTTCTCGGACACCAGACCGGAATAAACGTCTGCCAAGTCAAAGGCTCGGTCATTAGGAAATAACGCGAAGACTTCCGCGCTCAGAACAGCGATGCCGTAATCAATGTGCCGCATTTCTGTTGTGCGCGATTTCTTGTCATAGCGATGAATTTCACCAGCCTCAAACGAGACATTACTCGCGTCCCAGCGACCTTCGTTTTCGAAAACCGTCATGAGAGCGGGTTTCCTGCTCAGAACAAAAGCTTCCACGATCGCGAAGTAATCGACCGGCATGTATGAGTCTCCGTAGATTACCAGAAATTGTCCGCCGAGCTTTAGAAGCGCGCGTTTCACTGCGCCGCCAGTTCCAAGAAGAGTTGGGCCATCAAACGAATAGGCGATTTGCATACCGAGGCTTTTTCCGTCGCCCAACTCTGCTTCGATCATCTCCCCGAGATAGCCGACGCAAAGCACTATTCTGCGAAAGCCTTGAGAATACAGGAGCCGCAATTGATGGATTACGAACGGTTCGTCTGCGACGCTTAACAGCGCCTTGGGGGTCTTGTCGGTCGCGGGCCGCAGTCGCGTTGAGAGTCCGCCGGCTAGGATGGCCACCGGCCAATCGGCCAGGTCAATCTCTTTTCCCTGCGCCCTCATTGATTGAGAATCTTCGTACCTTCAGGTTCAAACCGGAAACGGACTTCCATCAATCCTCTCCCGCGCATGGCATGACGCAGGCGAGCTTTATCTTTAGCGTAGAACATCAGAAAGCCGCCGCCGCCGGCGCCGATTATTTTTCCGCCGAGCGCGCCGTGAGCCATCGCAAAGTCATAACAGTCGTTGATGTGCTCATTGCTCATCGCGGGCGAGCGTTCCTTTTTTCGCTGCCAGTGGAGATCCATCAGCCGCGCGAACTCGTGAAAATCATCGCTTTCCAACGCGCGCTGACTCCGTTGCCCCAGTTCTTTCACGAAGTGCAGGTTCTCCACCATCGCTTTGTCGGACTGCTTGCTCTTCGTATCCTGTTCTTGCAAAATCCTTGAGGCCGAACGCGAGTAACCTGTAAAAAACAGCAACAGGTTGTCTTCCAGATCAAGTAAAGTCTCTTCGGAGATCTTGAGCGGTGACGCCTGGACATGGCCATCCCGCGGAAAGTGAAAACAAGTGATGCCGCCGTAGGCGGCAATGTATTGATCTTGTTTCCCAATCGGCTCGCCCAGTTTTTCCATTTCGATATGACAGGCCTGCTCCGCAAGCTCAGCCGGATGAATAAGATTCCTGCGCAACGCGTGCAAAGCCTTGAGCAATGCTGTGGTAAAACTCCCCGACGAGCCAAGCCCGGTTCCGGCTGGGATATCGGCCATGCTCGCGATCTCCAAATTTCGCTCCTGCACGCCTGCCAGCTTGAGCGCTTCCCTGATGATGGGGTGCTTGATTTCCTCAATCGTGGCTGCTTCCTCAAGTTGGGAATACTTCAGGAGAAAACCATCCACAAATCGGCGATGAACATTGATATAGATGTACTTGTCGATGGCGGCAGCGATGAGAAAGCCGCCGTGCTCGCGATAATAAGAAGGCAGATCAGTACCGCCGCCGCCGAGCGAGATTCTCAACGGCGCCCGCGATATAATCATACGTTATTAAGAAGGTAGGCAACCACTAGACGCGCCCACCAAATCCAAGAAAGCTGGACAGTGGCGTGAAACGTAATTTGGTTATCATCCAAAGACCTAGCGGTGCGTCGCGCCACATCCGAATCTTCTTTCCTTCAGCGTGCGACCTTGATCGATAGTTTACCGGTATTTCCATTGGCTCGTACCCTTTTCGGACGATCTTAAGTAGCAGTTCGTAATCAAAGTTGAAATAATTACTATGGAAGTCGACCCCTTCTATGCAGTCGCGTCGAAACACCTTGAACATCGTTTGTGGATCTCGCAGGCGCAGACCAAAGAGTACATTGATATAGGCTGTGACAAAGACGTGTGCGGCATTATACGCCATGCCGAGCAGCGGCTTACTGAATCGGCGCAGTTTCAAATGATTGCGGCCACCGTGGCGTGAACCCAAGGTAAAAGCTTCGCGCCCGCGGAGAATCGGATCAATCAACGCATGATAGTCCTCGAAATCATATTCTAGGTCGGCATCTTGAATCATTAACACGTCTCCTCGTGCATGATTGAGGCCCAATCGAGTCGCATGGCCCTTTCCTCGCGGAGAATCCTCGAAAATGCATGTTATTCGGGGGTGACTAGCGTAATCTTGAACAATTTGCCGCGAACCATCCGTAGAATTGCTCTCCACGACAATAAGTTCCACTTGCGCGCCTTCAAAATGGATACGTAGCACTGAATCGATCACAGTTCCAACAGTGGCAGCTTCATCGAAAACTGGAATAATAACGGAAACTAACGGCTCCTTCACTTTTCGCCGGGTTGCGATGATAGCCACATCGCTCAAAGCGACCGTCCTGTGGATATGGCGTAGGAAAGATCGTGGTAATAGCCGCAGCAGCCGGCGCCCGCAAGTCTGTGGCACTGGTTCATTGGGTTTGCCTTCCAGCCATGAAAGAAGTGAGACCTTGCGTTGTAGCCGAATCGCGCCTTTGCTACAAAACCCCGCTCGAAAAAGAACCTTCAGCGCCGTCTGCGCATTCAGATACGCAGCACGTTCGCGGATAAGTCGCTCCCATTCTCGAGTATCAGCACTCGCGCAGACGCGCTGCACATCTGAAAAAATGAAAATGATGATATCGTCTTCCTTAACCTGGCTGCAGAGAGCCCTCAATGATTTGATCGGGTTGGAAAAGCCTTCGAGTTGACCTACCGAAATAATGACTCGTCGTTGTTGACTGCCTTGCGACTCATTAGTTAAAGGTCTAATTGAATCGCTCGACCATCGAGCCAGGCGGACAGTTCCGTCCCTATACCAATCCGCCAATTCAATTGATGAAATGCTGACCGCCAGATCTCCGATCGCTTTGTCAACTATGCCAGAGATCGAGCCATATCGCTGCGTCAGCGACTCAACTGCCATGACCGCATTCATCGAAGTCACACCGCTCGATTTGGGGCAAAAGCTGAAGCTACAATCGGCACACTGAACTATCCGAGTTGTTCGAAGAGAGAATGAATAATGTACGCGATCGCTGTCGCAAATGGGACACTGCGCGAAGCGAAAAAGACCTCGTGCATTGGACGCGTTGTCGCCAGATGGGCCCGTAGCTACGGAAGCAACCGATGTAAGACTCATGACTGTGGTTCTCGATTCAAGAGTTGCTGTAATTTGCTAATTTAGCACTCAATTATGACGCTTGGCAAATACCCAGCGATTTTTTTGCAACCATTGAAGTGTGCGGACGACGCCCTCATGAATACTGACTTTCGTGTGCCAGCCCGTTTTCTGAATTTGTGTGGTATCTAAAAAAATGAACGGATTATCACCGACCCAACCGTGCCGACCCCCAGTGAAGCAAATCTGTGGCGTGACGGCGAGTTCGCTACAGATCCAGCCGATCGAATCCAAGACTCGACAGTACTCACTTGTGCCAAGGTTGTAAATCTCGATCCGGTTGTCATCGCGGGCATCAGATCGCAATCGCATTACATGCAGCATGCCAGCAATACAGTCACCTATGTACAAATAGCTCTTGCGCTGGTTTCCGTCACCAAGTACTTGAAGACGCTGCGGATGATCCAACAGCTGGCGATAAAAATCAAAGATATGCCCGTGTGTATAGCGTTCGCCCAAGATCGAGACGAGACGAAAAATCAAACCTCGAAAACCGTAACCTTCGCAGTACGCTTCTATTAACGCTTCGGCCGCTACCTTGCTGGCGCCGTAGAGTGAGGTTTGTATTGGAAAGGGCGCATCCTCTGGTGTCGGTATTACCGATGTTTCACCATAAACCGATCCCGTTGACGCGAAAGCGACCGTCCGGATATCGTTGAACCGCATGGCCTCAAGCACATGGAATGTGGCTATGGTATTCTGCTGAATATCTTTGGACGGGTGCTCGAGCCCGAAACGCACATCAGCGTTCGCGGCGAAGTGAAGGACTTGCTCGCAGCCTTTCATCGCTGACTTAAGTCCCTCTAGATCAAGATTATCGCCTTTCCTGAGTTGGTAGTTCCTGCGACGGCGCGCATTTTCCACGAATCGCTCCTGGCCTGTCGAAAAGTCGTCCCAGCCTACGACCTCATGACCTTCGTCGAGAAGCTGGTCGGCAAGGTGACTTCCAATAAAGCCGGCAGCGCCGGTAATAAAATACTTCATTTCCCGACCCGCTAGCTACGTCTAATACTCGATTCTCTGCATTTAAATTAACACGTACATAGCTGAACTCTTCGTGATTGGCCAAGCCGATGTCGGATCGGCCGCCAAATGATCGACGGTCTCACATTCTTCCATTGCGGTTTTCACGGCGCCGAGGTTCTTTAGATCTGCCTCTGCACTACGTAATCGAGAGTCTGCTATGTTCCCATCGAATTAGGACTGTGACCGGAGCTAAATTATCGAATATCATCACCCGGCTGACCTTCTCATCCTCGTGTAGTAAACCAAGCAAGTGGCTGGCCGATAAGACCGGCGCCTCCCGAAATGAAGATGTTCATGGCGCCGCGTCGATGTCGGCTGAGATCGCCGATCAATCACGGCTTCCACGAACGCCGCAAAGATCAATATTGTTAGCAGCGACATTGGTTGGAGGTATCGCACACTGGCTACCTTCGAGAGGAGTGTGACGGTTGCAAAGAGGATCCAGCTATGGAGAAGAAGCAGAGAAACATATCCTTCGGACAGCAGAAATATCAGGCCGACACAAGCGAAAGGTGATAATAGGACAACATAATAGTATGGCTGCGAACGTAAAAAGTATCGTTGCAACAGCGTGTACCTTTTGGCGTCTCCTGGGGGCGGCGGCGACAGATGAAAGTGAGTAGTCACATTCCATATCCTCTTTTCCGGCCAATTGTTAAGCGCCTTTCCTAACTCGAGCTTTGCCTGTCTATCGATGCGTTTGAAATCCCAGTAGCCTAAGAATGTCTTGGCGCCCAGCGTCACAACGCCTATTGGACGACGCAACAACGCGTTCAACGCTGTCTGCTTTGCTACTTGGTTCGCGATAGCGGCATTCGGCTGGATCTGCTTCCATCGGCCCACGAGACCTTCAGGCCAATAGAGCTGACGGTCCCTTGACCACATGTCGTTCAGTCGAAACTGGTCGCCCCCCGCAATTAACTCGGCTAACCGGAGATCGGGAGAATCAGTCGGCTTAAGCACCGGCGCCCATGTTGTGAGGATGCTAAAGCCACTATCATGCAGAAGGGCAGGTTCTCGACCCGCGAGCCTCCCGTTGAGTTGTCGATAGCCTTGCTGCAGGACAAACATAAGCAGAATGCTGAATACCAGGTGCAATCCCGCCGACTTCAGTCCAGACTCCTTCAATAATGTGGAGGACTGCTTCGAAAACGCTGCGCGAATTTCTGGAAGAAAAGCCATGAGCGGTAACAAAAATGCACTGATCTGAACGACGAGTAGATAACTCATCCTGAAGCTTATCACGAGCACCGACAGTATCTGGACAATTGTCAGCTGCCAAAGGCGTCGCCGCTTCAGGTATAAAAAAGAAAAAAGCAACATTAGGGCATAGAAGAAGAGGCTAATCGTCTCCGTCATAACGTAGCGCTGCCACACTAATTGCAACGGATCCAGCGAATAGAGAAGGCCGAAAAGATAGGACAGGCGAGAGGCAAGTCCAAAAATCGATCGGCAGATAATCGTAACTAAAATCGCCGTAACGGCGCCGAGAAAAGCCTGAAGAATCAGCAATGAAGTCAGACTTTCCGTCCAGAACGACGACCAGCGAATCACATACCCGTATAAAAATGAGCGGTCGGGAGGCATCCACCCGGACCATGCTGTCCACAGGTAACTTTGTGAGTCTCCCATGAATAATTTTGGTAAAGGATCGAATGCAAGAAGAAGAAAGTTCAACACCAGGATTAGAAGGCAAAACAACCACCAATGTGCGTCTGTGAAAAAGCCGGTATGGCCGGCTGGCTTCCCGGCGGCTGGTGTCTCCTCTTGCATTTCAAGCTCTTTCAAAACTCGTTCTCCTGGGTTGGTGACTCAATCTAGGGCACAACGAAGCAGTGACGAACTCAGCTCGGCGGCGTTGGACGAGGGTGCGGAGTCGCTATTGCCGGCGGCTACAATGACCATCCCGGACAGCGGGCCGCCAGCAATGAGTGTCGCCATGTGTGCTGAACGCGGAACGTTCATCCTTCCCGTGGGTGTCCACAGGCCCGTATCTGGGTCGTAGAGCTCTGCGCTAGAATTGACGATGATGTCCTGGCCACCAGCAACAATAACCTTTCCGTCTGTTGGCAGAGTCGCGGTATGCAACGCGCGCGAGGCGCTCATGGAGCCGGTGGGCGTCCACGTGCCAGTGCTTGAATCGTACAATTCCGCGCTGGTGCCGGTACCGGCGCCGCCCGCAATCAGGACCTTCCGTTTGTTAGTAACGTTGCCGTAAAATACGCTTGGTGCCCGATGCTCATGCTGCCGGTGGCTGTCCACGTACCAGCTGTTTGCGCCGTCGTCTCGTGGCGAACCAGTCCAGTTTTCAAAACAGGATTCCCAATGAGTCCGTTCAGATTTAAGCCACCCAACGAAAGCGGCAGGAGATGGCCACGCCGATTGAAATTCCAAGTGATTTCCTAGCGCGACTAATTAGTTCGCTGCGCAAAAGCGAATTTGACAGATTCCGTCCGATTCTTATAACCAGCACCTCAGTTGTGCGAACGAAAGCCTTCGCTCGCGGTTTACCCTGCGGGAAGAGGGTTAGGTGGCTGGGTTGGAGTCGCCTAACGGACTTGGCGCATCGGCAGAATTTCAGGTTCGCAGACGACCGTCAATGCAAAAGTTTCAACAATTTTCTGCCATCGCGGGACTGGTAGACGGATTTCAATTTACGCTCGGGTGCGGTTGCCTTATTCTCCGAGGCTCGCTCCCCCCATGTTTGCCGAACCTTGCTCCGCGGCCCTCCACTCCGCACGTCGATCAATATCTCGCGGTCGGACAACAAAGCGGCGCCTCCGACATTCATCTTGGCGTCAACGCGCAGCCCATCTGGCGGCTCCATGGCATTCTCCAGCCGATCTGGCCCGACGTGCTGAAGCTGACCGCGAAAGACACCGCCGCGCTCGCAGCGGGTTTCCTCAACGAAGCGCAACGGGCACAGCTCGCCAGACGCGGGGACGTCGATTTTGCCTATGCCACGAAGGACGGACGCTTTCGCACCAGTGTCGTTAGGCAACGGCTCGGGATCGACATCGTCTTTCGCATCATCAGCACCAAGGTGCGCACCATGGATGAACTCGGCTTGCCCGAGAGCCTCAAGCTACTCACGCGCTTCCATAACGGGCTCATCCTTGTTACCGGCTCGGTTGGCAGCGGTAAATCGACCACCCTGGCCTCGCTCGTCGAGCAGGTAAATATCGAGCGGCGCGAGCACATCATTACCCTCGAGGACCCGATCGAATACGTCTTCCAGCCGAAGGGTTGCCATATCACCCAGCGCGAAGTTCACACCCACACAAAATCCTTCGGTGCCGCTTTGCGCGGTTCGCTGCGGGAAGATCCCGACGTCATCATGGTGGGGGAAATGCGCGACCTCGAGACCGTCTCGCTCGCCATCACCGCCTCGGAAACCGGTCACCTTGTTCTCGGCACGCTCCACACCGGCAACGCCTCCCGCACCCTCGACCGCTTGCTCGACGTTTTTCCGGTCGATCAACAGGACCAGATCCGCGTTATGGTAAGCGAATCGCTGCGCGGCGTCATCAGCCAGCAGCTCGTGCCGCGAATTGACGGCAAGGGCCGCGTCCTCGCGCTCGAAATCCTGACGAATACTCCCGCGGTCGCGAACGTCATCCGCGAAGCGAAGACCTTCATGTTACCCGGCATCATCCAGACCGGGCGTAAACAAGGCATGCGCTTGATGGACGACTCGCTCTCACACCTTTTCGACCAAGGCTTGATCAGTGCCGCGGAAGCCTGTAGCCGCGCCGAACAAAAACAGGCCATGCAACAACATGTGGCGGCTATGAACGGGGGATGATTTTTGAACCACGGATTACACGGATTGCACGGATGGGGAAGATGATTCATGAGGCACTGAGCCGATCTATCATCGGTATTGCAATGGAGGTGCTCAATGAGCTAAAGCCCGGCCTGGATGAGAAGCTATACGAACGCGCGATGGCTATCGAGTTGCGACGCTGCGGCCACGACGTCGCATTGCAAAGCTCCTTTCCTGTTTTCTATCGCGGCGAGATGATCGGCAACCTGGTTCCCGACATGATCGTCGATGATCTGGTCATCGTGGATGGCAAGGTCGTATCGGCGTTCACCGATACGTCACGCGGCGCAGATGATCGGCTACCTAAACATCACCGGCCTAAAGCTCGCATTGCTCCTAAACTTCAAAAACGCGAGCCTCAGCTGGAAGCGCGTCGTCGGACCCAACGCGGCACGACGGCACTCCACCCGACCTGCATGCCTAACTCTCCCCATCCGTGAAATCCGTGTAATCCGTGGTTAAAAAATGCCCTACATCGATCAAGTTCTTCGAAGTCCTCGTTAGCGAAGGCGCATCCGATTTGCACATCAGCGAGGGTCAACCGCCGAAGATCCGCAAGCATGGCGACATCATGGCGATTCGCGAAGAGCCGCTGAAACGGGACGAAGTGATGACCATGTTGAGCGAAATCTGCGGCCCGAAAGGTTGGGCTCTCTTCGAAGAGCGCGGCGACTTCGATTTCGCCTATGAGATGGATGAGAAATCGCGCTTTCGCTGCAACTTTCTCAAACAAACCAACGGCTACGGCGCGGTCTTCCGCTTAATTCCCACCCGCATTGCTTCGCTCGAAGAGCTCGGCATCCCGCCGCATCGTTAGGCAATTTGGCGACCTGCGCGGCGGACTCGTCCTCGTCACGGGTCCGACCGGCTCCGGCAAGTCGACTACGCTGGCTGCTCTCATCGATTACATCAACACCAACTACGCGCGGCACATCGTCACGATCGAGGAACCGATCGAGTTCGTGCACAACAACAAGCTCAGCATCATCACCCAGCGCGAAGTGCCGGAACATTCCTCCACCTTTCCGGCGGGCCTGAAAGCCGCCATGCGCGAGGATTGCGACATTGTCCTCGTTGGCGAAATGCGCGACCTCGAGACCGTCTCGCTTGCGCTCACCGCGGCCGAGACCGGTCTCCTCGTTTTCGGCACCCTGCACACCAACAACGCCCGCAAAACCATCGACCGCATGATCGACGTCTTCCCATCCGACAAACAGCCGCAGGCGCGCACCATGCTGGCCAACTCCCTCCGCGGCGTCCTCGCCCAGCTCCTCCTCAAGCGCGCCGACGGCAGCGGCCGCACCGCCGTCAACGAGATCCTGATCTCGAGCAACGCCGTTTCCTCCATCATCCGGGAAGGCGCCACCCAGAAATTGCAGGATGTCATCGTGAGCGGGAAAGGGCAGGGGATGCAATTCATGGACGACGCCATTTGGGCGCTGTTGCAGCAAGGGGTGGTCTCGCCGCACGAAGCCTTCATGAAAGCGATCGACAAGAACCTCTTCAAGAAATTCCTGCCGACCGGCGAAGCCGGCCTGGCCAACTCCGCAGGATCCGCTCCTGACGACGAGCAACGCCCGCCGGGAGATTTCGTAAAGGCCAAAAGGCGGAAGGGCTAAAGGGGCCGAGTCCGGGAAGCGCACGGGCGGCAAAGCAGCCGTGCGGTGAGCCGGCTGAGCTAGACCGGGAAAGCTAACTCAACCGCTCAGCCCGCGTTGCCGCAAGCTTCCGCTCGATATCCTGCCTGATCGCGCCGTATCGGTCTTCGCCGCGCGCCACTTTGAGAAACAAGAGAGCTGCGACAGGAATAACTTCATTCAGGACAGATGTGGTGGCGAGCTTACGCTCTTACAAGCTTCCGGAAGTCGGTTAGGACGACTCCCGCAGCCAAACTATTAATCTGCCTTACCGGATGGATTTGACCTTTGTGGGCAAGTCAGCCATCAAGGAGCTGTGGCTGTGACGTCGACTTCGTTCGAACAGTCGCCAGAGTCCGTCTCACACACCTGGTAGGTGAATGTCCCAGTCATGTGTTCCAAGGTTGTCATTGGTTTTCCCATTGTCTGGTACCGTCCGAATGATGGCGCCATTCCGCATGACGTTGACGTCGCCGCCGTCGGCCGGATCCCAGGTTAGCTGGACTTGTGTCTTACCTTGTTTCACACGCGGTTGCGCCGTAAGCGTGATCACCCCACCACCTGTATCAACCGCGGCAAGGATATCGACCCGGCCCCATCCAAAGACGTTGTTTGGCGGTCCCGCGTCACCGCACAGGGTGGACGAGATAAAATGAGACGTGTTATCCAAGACTGTCGCGACTCGCATCGATTTGGTTCTGCAGCTCGGGATGGGCCGACCAGAGCAGGGCCATCGCCCCGGCGATATGCGGAGTCGCCATCGACGTGCCGCTGGCAAAGGTATAGGCGGTATCGGAAGAGTTGCTGGCCGAGCGAGTGTTTGTGCCCGGAGCAGTGATATCCGGTTTTATCCGGTTGCTGCCATCGATAGTGACCGGACCGCGGCTGCTAAAGATAGCGATGGTGTCGGTGCCGGTATTCAGGGCTCCGACTGTGTAAGATGCCGCATAAAACGACGGAGGATCGACCGACGTGGAACAGCTCGGACCCGCATTACCTGCCGCGACCACCATCATGATGCCAGCAGCGGCTTGAGCTTCGACGGCGGCTTGGAGAGTTGTGACCGAACAACCTTCCGAAGTCGGGCAACCCCAGGAGTTAATTGTAATGTCGGGTGCTTTGGTCGGGTCGCCCTTGCCCGCCGCCCGACCGGGTAAGGCGCCAGGAAAAATTCCATGCACTCGATGTATCTGGCTGGCGTGCCTGTGCCCTCGTCCATGTTACGGCAGGCAATCCACTTTGCGCCAGGCGCCATCCCGATCTGGTTGCCACCGCCATCGTCGCCGATCGCTGTGCCCGTGGTGTGGCTGCCGTGGAAGAAATCATCGCAAGGCGACTGGTGAGTCTGGTACCGCAGAGGTTGCCTACGCTGTCGTGGATGCTAGTCGTGCCAGTTGTAATCATGATCGGCGGTGACGTCCATCCCAGCCGCGATAGTGCGGCTTGAGTGCGTTATGCGTCCACCGAACACCGGTATCGGCGCTGCCAATGACGATATTCTGTCCGGTGAAGCCTTCCGCCCAAACGGAAGGCGCATTAGTGTAAGCGATTCCCGGCTCGATCGTCGCCGGGCGCACTAGGTTGCGACGGCGCTTCCACAGCCGGTCCAGGTTGAGGAAACGAATTCTTAATTTGCGGGTTGCCCTCTACGCGCGCCACGTCCGGGCGAGCAGCCAGCGTTTCCGCGATCTCTCGGCTGCCCTTCACCAAAACTGCGTTGACGATATAGAAGGAACGATGCTCGATTCCGCGTTCCCGCAGCCATTGCAGGATTGGGCCTTGCGTCGTCTGGCTTTTATTCAAGAGAGCATCACGCACGAAACGGCCCTTTTCCTTTTTCGTCTTGAGCACGGCGGCTCCGCTAAGATCGGCCTGGTCAGCGAGGACGACCATGAACTCGGCTTGTTTGCCGCCCGCGGTATGCTCGGTGACCCAGGGAGCGATTTTGCGCAGGGCGGCAGCCTGCGCAGGACTGCTCGATTGGCTGACGGCACGCGACGAAGCAATCGCGCCAACTACAGCTGCCACCGCAGCGGCGAGGAAAAGAAAACCAATGATACGCCGCAACGGCCCGACTTTGAAGTGACTGTGTTTTTCCATGGAATTGCCATGATGTAGAGAGTTCGCCCCGATAGATCAAGCAAAATCGTGCTCGCGCGGTGCGAGAGAACAGTGTTGGTCGATCGTCAGTCTTGCCATTCGCGCCTGTCCTCACCCTCAATTTTCCATTTGTTTCCGAGGGACGAGGACGTCCAGAAACGGACGATCTTTCGAACCTCTTCCGTGCAAGAAGTTCCTCGTCAGTTCCGGTTCGAAAGGCATGAGCCGCGGCGACGATTGTACCTGCGGTCACGGCCGCAGGTCCGCCAATATCGGCAGCGGCGAGAGCCAAATTATTTGAACGTTGCGATCCGCGCTGATGCGGACTCATATTTTCTTATGAATCGTTTGGTTAGCGCTGCCTCCCTCTTTATTGCCAGCCTGTTGGTGCTGACCGGTTGCGCAACGAATGAGGATCCATTCCCTGTCCATCCGGCCGCGACGACTGATTCCGACGCGCCAGTCGCAGGAGCGGCAACCCCTGCGCCGGAAAGTTCGAACGCGGGATGGAAGTGGTAGGAGGTGCCTGCGCCCAGAAATTGAGCGTCCTTATTGCTTTCAAGGCAGATTCGGTTTTTCCCTTCCGTAGGTTTGTTCTTTTCACGGCACTAGGAGTTTCATCTTCCTATGCCTTGACCTATTACGTCATCTTGTCCTGAACCTATACCTGTGGGGGCCTCCCCCTACTACAAGCCATCTCATAGATGCCAATGCGAAGTATGTCATCCCGAGCGGAGCGAGGGACCTCACAAACGTCGTGCGAGGTCGCACGGGGCGAAACGACGTCGAGCGTAACTTGCGAGGTCCTTCGCCGTCTGCGCGGCTCAGGATGACAACGCTATTTGTGAGATGACTTGTAAGTAAAAGCCTGGCCCCCGCCCCGCGGCTGCGTTACGTGAGTCGTCTCGATATCGCATTCCTTTTTGGATTCCAGATTACGTATGGTGTCGGAAAGTCTTAACTTGAGCTCCGCATCGTTATCCTCGCGCTCTTCCCTGGCCATGTCGCTCATCCCATTCGCGCCATTGACGACGGTCGCCGCCAACCGTAATTGTGTGTCATGGCTGATAAATCTCCAGACGCGAAGCAAAAACGGGTGGACAATGGCCTTACCCGCCGAACATTTCTTGGAATGAGTCTGGCGGGCGGAGCCACATTGTTGACGGGAGGATCGGCCACAATTTTCGCAGCCGGCTCATCGGCTGTGCCGGGCCAGGCCACAAATGCCGTTTGGAAATTAGGCGGTGATCTCCCGGTCAATCGGCTTGGCTTTGGCGCGATGCGCATCACCGGGGAGGGCATTTGGGGATGGCCGGCTGACCGAGACAACGCGCTCAAGGTCCTGCGGCGCACAGTTGAACTTGGGGTGAATTTAATCGACACGGCCGATGCTTACGGGCCGGAAACGAGTGAGCTGCTCATCGCGGAGGCGCTGCATCCTTATCCGTCCGGGCTCGTGATCGCGACGAAAGGCGGTCTGACCCGGCCGGGACCTGGCCGGTGGCAACCAAACGGTCGCCCTGAATACCTCAAGAAATGTGTCGACAACAGCCTGAAGCGACTTCAGCTCGAGCGCATCGATTTGTATCAATTGCACCGGATCGATCGGAAAGTGCCGATGGAGGAATCGCTCGGCGCGATCAAGGAGATGCAGGACGCCGGGAAGATTCGCCACGTCGGATTATCCGAGGTGGGGCCGGAGGAGATCGAGCGGGCGCGCAAGATTCTTCCGATCGTGAGCGTGCAGAACCAATACAATATCGCGGATCGCGACTGGGAAAATACTCTGGTCTATTGCGAAAAAGAGAGTCTCGGCTTTATGCCATGGTCACCGATTGGCGGAGGCAGGGGATTGAAGCCTGGCGCGGCGCTGGAAGCGGTTGCCAAAGCCCACCACGCGACCGTTTTTCAGGTGGCGCTGGCCTGGCTCCTGCAGCGGTCTCCTGTGATGCTGCCAATTCCGGGCACGTCGTCGGTGGCGCATCTGGAAGAGAACGTCGCCGCCGCAAAACTCAGGCTAACGCCGGAAGAGTGGAAAACGATTGATGGTTTGGCGAGTCACTCGTGAGTTAGAAGGAACAACGCCTGTTTTTGCGCGTAGCCCTCCCGCTCGAATCCGAAAGGGGGCGCGCGACGCTAGCTTAGTTTCAGGTTATCCTGCCGGTTACTCCCGGTCGTACATCCCCATGCTATGGAACTTTTTGCCGTTGGGCTCAGTACCGTACACATTGATTGTGCGCGTCCGGGATAAGAGATCGCGCGTCGAAAAAGCTGGCACTGAGACACTGAAAATGGAGCTCAGAAGCTTAGCAGGGCGTAGCCTTTGTTCTGATACTGCATAAGCACGAGCAGGGCGTCGGCGGCGACGGTCACATCGGGGACCAGAGTTTTTGGATCGATCTTTTCGCCAGCCAGGTATTGTCCGCAGACATAAAATTCGACCCCTTGTTTCTTCATCTCGGCGATCGTTGTCAGGTTCGGATTGTCGATACCGAACTTCGCTTTGTAGTGGGCGTCATCAAGGATTCCGTCGACCGCCGAGCCGTGAAAGACGACGACGAACTTTGCCTTTTCCATCGGCACATGGGCGACAGCGAGTGCGTTCAGCTCTGACCCCGCCATGTTCAGCGCGGGAACCAACTGGGCCGGTTTATCCGCTGCGTGAGTGGCATCAAAGATCGCGCGATAGGTATTTTCGCTGGCCGGCGGCAGGGCGACGTCTGGGATCGCAACGTAGCCATCGGCCGCGGGCACAACCGGCGATTTCGGGCCGGGCCACTGGGCGGCGGCCACATTGATGGTCGCAAGCAAGAGAAGAAGCGCTTTCATAGCTGACGTTTCTAGTCAGTTCCCGCGGCGCAGGCAAGAGCGAAGAAGACGGAGACCAGGGGCAGATGTCAGAAGTCGTTATCTTTCTCGTGTCCCTTTGGCCAATTGTATATTAACGAAAGTTGTCACACCGAAATTTGGATGGCGATGGCGAAGGAACCAGCGTCGAACGCCGGAAAAAGTCAGACCGTGATCGCTCTTGATGTCGTCTTCCGGTGTCTTCTATGGCTGAGCGAAGAGGCGGCGCGTGTCGAGCACGAGGAAGCGCGCGTCTTCATACGCGACAGCTTCTGGAGGCGGCCGCTCTAGAACAGGCATCGCTCCTTTCGCAACGCCGAGGTCTTCGTCCGGTGCGCTCAAGCGGAGCTGTCGGAGGAGTTGGCTCTTGTGCCAGTATTTGCGAGAAAACGCCTCACGATCGAGAAGCCAGAAGTCGATCTGCTGGTCGCGCACGCATTTTTGCAGGACGGCAGGGTCGGCGCTGTATTGGGCGCGCGCGATTTGTAGCCCACGATCGCGGAGCGGAAGATAATAACCGGGATGAAAAGGCACCGCACACTCCGCCCCGATGATGATGGAGCGGTGGCTAAAGGTGGGCAGGTTGTTAGCTTCGTCGGAGAGCGATGCGATGCGGATCGTCGCCGGCTGCCGGGCCATGAAACGATAGAGACCGGGGTCGGCGCCTTTGATGTAACTGTTGGTCGGAAACAGCGGGAGGAGCAGGGGATAGCCCGCCACGGCTACGAGCAGAACGGCAAGGGCTGCCAGCGTGACTACCCCGCGAGACGGCCCATGTTTGTTAGGGCGCTCCTCCGCCCAGAGGAGCGCCGCATCGGCCAGTGCAAGCAGCACTCCTCCGGCGAGGAGAATCATGAGAATCCGCATGGCCGATTGGGTATAGCGATTCGGGAGATAGAGGTGAAAGAGCAGGAGGTGCGCGATGGTAAAAAGCAATAACGCGGCCCCTATGATCTGCGGCACCGGCCGCGCCCCGCGGGGCACAGCTTTGAGCAGTGGAAATCGCTCTGGGAAACATCGCAGCACGGGCCAGAGAAGCGCGGCCAGAAGCCACGGCGGGCGTGTCGGCAGGTTGTGGATTCCCGCGTTTCCGCCTACCCAGTAGCCCCACCAGGATGGGAAGAAAAAAGGCACCCGTCCGTCGGGACCAAACTCCGGCATCCGCCGTGCCTCGGCGTAGGTCACGAGCGGACCAAAGGCGCCAACACTGTCGAGCCAGGGCCATAAGAAAAGCAGGATGAGGCCAAAGGCCGCGGCAAAGAGCAGATACGCGCGGAAGTCTTTGGCCAAAGCAAGACCATTTTCCCAACGCAAGCAGGCCAGAGCGAGCACTCCAAGACTGAGTAAAGCGGCTGGCGGAAAACAAATCGCTTGGAGAGCGATCGCGACGAGCACTCCCAAGGTCAAGCCGCGCACCTGGTAATAAAGGAAAGCAACGAAAAGCGGGTAGAAGAAGGCGCGGGGCGTGGCGGACGAGAGATCGCTATTCAGCCAAACAGCCTGCGAAAAGAGGATCGTAGTCAACGTGGCCACTGCCGGGGATCGGAAGAAGCGCCATGCGAAACCGAAGAAGTATCCGGCCGCGATGAGACTGAGCACAGAAGGGAGCAATTTGCTCGCGAGCAAAGGATCGATCCCCACCTGAGCTAGCAACCAGTAGAGTGACGTGTAGCCGCGGGGCGCAAGAGACTGGAAGTAATCAGCGATCGGGTCCTGTGGGAAAAGTCGCGGATCCACATAGCGGAACATCCAAAAGACGTGCTCTCGCACGTCGTCGGCGAGCATGTATTCCGACGCGAATGCCAGACGCAACGCCAGGAAAGCGCAACCCGACGCGTAGAGCATGGCAAATGCAAACCACGGCCACATTTTGCGCTCCGTCGACTCATACTCCACGGAACCCAGAGATTGGCGGACACGCGCGAGCAGCGAAGGCGAAAGTGGCGTCATGGAAGCACGTTCAAAGCTCGGAGCGACATTCATCGAGCCCTTTCTCGAAAAGCATGATTTCGTTAGGCGTGAGGAATTCCCTCAGATAAGATCGCAGACCCATTCGTTCGATTGCGAATCCTAGCCGCTGGTGCCGCGCAGTGTCGAAACAGGCGAGAGCAGACCGGCGCGATGCGCGGGGACATAGCTTGCGATCGCGACTGCGACGATGGCGAGCAGCGTCGCCCACAAATAATGGTGCCAGTTGGAGGCGACGGGAAAATAATCCGCGTAAAGCAAACCGCGCACGCGGAGCGGGATGTGGGAAACGCCGATTACCATGAGCCCACCACAGACGCAGCCGATGAACGAACCGAGCGCCGCGATGAGCGCCCCTTGCCAGAGAAAAATCCCGCTGATGTCCCGCCGCCTGTAACCGATGGAGCGCAGGATCGCGATCTCCTTCATTTTCGAAAGCACAGTCATGGTGAGCACATTAAAAATGCCGAAGCCGGCGAGCAGAATAACTAAAGAAACCGTGATCGCAGTGGAGAGCCGCAAGGTCAGCAGGAGCTGGAGAGTGGATTGTTCACGTTCCTGCCAGCTGTGCGCCTCGTGCTGAAAGAGCTGCTCGAAACGGCGCGCTAATTCCGGCGCACTCTCAGGGTCGCGTAATTTGTAGAGAATCATCGTCGCCGGATACGGCTTGCGCAAAAGGCGCTGGGCGATTTTCGCCTGGCAATAGACGCGGGTGGAATCGATCGTCCCAACGCCGCTACGCGCCACCGCCGCGACGGTAAAGCGCCAATATTCACCGTTAGGCGAAAGCAATTGCACGGGGTCGCCGGCGGTGATACCAAGCGTTTCCGCCAGCCGTGAACCGACGATCACGGAGCTCGGGTTGTTTCGAAAATCCTCAAACTTCCCGGCGATGATCTGCTGGCCAATATCGGTTGTCCGCAGATGAAGCGCGGGATCGATCCCAAAGAGATCGACGGTCGCGGTTTCAAACTCAGCCCGCGCCGTGAGCGTCCCGCGCAGGACCGGCGCGCAAGCAACGACATTGGGAAATTGCCGGCTGATGCGCATGATTTCCGAGGCATTGGTAATCCCCTCGAAATAGCGGCGGCGGGCCGCTTCCACGCTGGCGTTTTTTGGCGCGACGAACAGATTGCCATAACGCGGACTAAATTGCGCCCGCAGAATGATGGCCCCGTTGCTCCCGAGGGTGCCGTCGATGAAACGCTTGGTGAATCCCTGGGTCTGCGCCTGAGTACAAATAAAAATCGCGACTCCGAAAACGACCCCGCAGAGGCTGAGCACGAAGGCGCGTTTGCGGTGGAAAAGAAATCGCAGCGCGATATGAAGCGTCGGCGTCACTCGGGCTTTTCCTGCCGCAGGCTCCTCACCGTCCGTTCCCTAACGAATTGACCGGACCGCAGTTTATCCTGGTCCGCGACCACGACGCGATCGCCTTCCCGCAGGCCCTCGAGGATCTCGGAAAACTCCAGGGTGCGATAGCCGACCTTGACCGTGCGCTTGTCCACCACGCTGTGTCTGACCTCCCAGACCTGATCCGCCAGCAGGGCGCGCGTCGGAGCGAGGATCGCGCCAGCGTGCTGGCCGGTGATGATGTTCATTTCGCCAGTCATTCCTGCGAGTAAATTCTCGGGCGGACTTTCGAGGTCGAGCAGCACGGTGTAACGCTGCGTTTCCGGATCGGCAGAGGGTACGATGGAAGTGACAGTGGCGTTGAACTGTCGGTTGCGGTAGGCGTACATTTGCAGGATGGCTTTCATGCCGACCTTCACTTCGCCGACGTCTTCTTCGTTCACTTCGCCGCGGACGTAATTCCTTCTCGAAGAGACAGTGAGCAGATCGCTCCCGTCGCTCACGAACTCGCCGTCGATGGCTTTGATGTCGGAAAGGATGCCATCCATCGGGGCGCGGATTTCAGTGTTCTGCATTTGCGCTTCGACTTTTTGGGCGGCGGTTCGCAGCGCCTCGAGGTTTCGATCGCGCTCAATCTGTTCGGTCTTGAGTGCCGCCCGGAGGCGGTTCGCTTCACTTTTTGCTTTCTCGTATTCGACTGCGGGAACGTTGCTCAAGCCGGCCAATTTTTTCTGCCGCTCCACAGTGCTTTCCGCGATCTTGAGAGGCTCGGCGGAGGGCAATTCCAATTGGGCGCTCTCAACCGCGGCCTGCAAATCGGCCCGCGCCTGATTGAGCTGACGCGCGGTCGTTTCATCGATGATCGTGGCAAGCAGATCACCCTTCTTTACTTCCCGGCCGATCGCGCCACGTCCGGCGGCCAGTGGTTCGCCGAGCCGGATGAACCCGGCGTTCTGCGCCCGGAGACGATTGACAAACGATGGCTCGATTCGCACCGTTCCGTAAATGGCGGAAATGGCGGTCCCGCGTTTCACCAGCTCTACTTCGGCGACGGGCCGCGACCAATAGAAAGCCAGGGCGAAGGCGAGCGCCGCCAGCGAAATGGCGGTCCAGAGCGTTCGTTTGGAAAGGGGCGGGTTCACTGCTTGGGACTATGCACCTTTGCTGCCGCGTCGTCCGAGAATTGAAAGTAGCAGCCGGTGGCGCGATCCCATTCCGCGCGCGTCATTTCCTGCTGGTAGGCTGCCTCCAGGATGCCGCTGCGGGTCGCGAGCAAGTCTGTTTCTGCTGTGCGGAATTCCAACTGCGAAACGAGTCCCTGCTGCCAGCTCTGCTCGACGGCGGCCACATTTTTTTCCGCAACCTCGACGACCCTTGGTAAGTGAATCATGACGGGCAGCGATCGACCGGAAATTGTTTTGCAGGCCCGCCAGTTCCCGCCCGACGCTTGTTTCCAATTTCTGCAGTTGCAGTTCATTGATTTCGCGAACGGATTGCTGCCGCAAGGATGCGCCGCTCACTTTGCCGTTGTCGATCACGCGCCAGGTGTAGGCGGGGCCGGCAAGGATTTCCGAGGAAACGAGGTTAGTGGTGCTCGGTGCGCCGGGCTGGCGAAGGTTGGTTCTCGGGACGTATTGGCCGAAGAGCGTGAGGTCGAGGCGCGGATAAAAAGCGGCATTGACGATGAGTTGATCTTCGCGGCTGGCGCGCACCAGAAGGCGCGCCAGCCGGAGATCGGCGCGCCGGTCGAGGGCGGCGGCTGTTTCGCCTTCTAGCGGGAAACTCACGGGCTGGAACTCGAGGGTCCCCTGCGGGGAAGGCAAGACCGCACCGGGAGCGAGATCGTCGCCCATCGCCGTCGCCAGTTGCAAAATTGCTGTGCCGTAGGCCCGATGCGCATTTTCAATTTGCGGATCGAGTTCCCGGGCCTGCAAAGTCGCGGCGGCGAGCGCGCCGCGGTCCACCGTGCCGGCTTCGTAGCGCGCCTTTTCGCTCGTCAGGTTTTCGTCCAACCGCCGGCGTTGTGATCGTCCCAGCTCCTCGAGCGCGCGCTCGTACAGAGCACTGTAAAACGCCGTGCGGACCGCGTGCAGTTGTTCGACGACCGCGACATTCAACTCTTGCGCGGCGATCAGCACTTCGATGTCGCCACGCCGCAACGAGGCCGGAATTCCCGCTTGAAAAAGTGGCTGAAGAAAGAAACCTCGCGCAAGCGCAAAGGGCCGGTTCGGCGGTTGTCCGGCGCGCTTGCCCCCTTGCACGCCCAAGGGCACCCTGATAGAGGCGACGGGCAGCGAGATGGAACGGAAAACAAGACGCTGACCGGCGGCTTGTTCCACCGCGGTCTTGGCCTGCTGAATGCGTGGATTTTTTTCCAGCGCCCGCGCGAGCGCTTCATCAAGTGTCAGGCCGCACAGCGGGGGGGAACCGACGAAGGCGAGTGCAAGGAAGGGCAGGAGGCGTCGCTTCATTTTTTCTTGTCGGGAGTTGCCGGGGGCTGGGCAGAACGAAAAATCCGCTCACCGGATTGGGCGTCGTTAGGCTCGACCGCTCCAGACGCACGCTCCTCCCAGGCGAGGGTTTCCGATTGGCCACCCGAAGCCCGATCGAGCCGGGCTAGCGCGGCGTTGTGCAGATAGATCGCGCTCAAGCGCGTGGTTTGGGTGCGCGTCACGTCGGCGGCCGCCTGCAGAATATCGAGCTGCGTTCCGAGTCCCGCGGTGAAATTGCTCCTGGCGAAGGCGAGCGATTCATCCGCTGTCTGCACGTTTTTCGTTTGCGCCTGGAGCACGCTGTCGGCTTGCTCCAGGTCGAGGAAGGCGCTGCGCACTTCGGATTCGATCCCGAGCTTGACCGCTTTAAGGGCAAGGAGTGCGCCGTCCCGCCGGGCGCGCGTTGCCTGCATGCGGCCGCGCGTGGCGAAGCCATCAAACATCGGCCAGGAGGCATTCAGTCCGACGACGTAACCATGATTGAACGCCGGGCCAACATTTGGATCGCGTTCGCTGTAGACCTGGTAGCCGGAGAAAAATTCCACCTGCGGACGGGTTGCGCTGCGATCGACCTCCAACTGCTTTTCCTCGATCGCGACATCTTTTTGGGCCGACTTGACTTCGGGTCGCTCCGTCAGCGCGCGGGCCAGCGTGGCATTGAGGTCCGGGTGGCGCGGTTCGTATTGCAAAGAACCGACGGCCTCGAATTGCCGGTCGCCGGAAGAGCGGCCGTCGATGCCGCAAAGGTCGTTCAGGTGCAGATACGAGTTGCGCAGATCCGTCTGAGCCTGGACCAGCTCGGGCTCTTCATTGGCGAGCGCGACTTCCGCGCGGCTGGCATCGAGCGGTCCGACCATGCCCGCGCTCAAGCGTTCGCGCTGGCTTTTTAGTTCCTCCTGCAGGACGGCGACCGATTGTTCGCGGACGTGAATTTTTTCCCGGTTCAAGAGCAACTCGTAAAAGGCGAGTCGCACATCCATCGTGACGCGGTCCGTCACCGCCTGGAGTTCGTCCAGTTGTTTAGCCAGGGCTAGGCGAGCGATCGCAACCTGGTTGCTGGTCGCGCCGCCGGTGTAAAGATTCTCCACCACCCGGAGCGATGCGTTGTAATCCTCCGGACGCAACTGCGACGATTGCGCGGTTGCGCCTCGGCGATAGTATCCCCCGGAAACAACGGAGGGAAGATAACCGGAGCGCGCTTCGAGTTGACCGCCCCGCGCGGCTTGGATCTTTTTCCGGGCGATGGCGATTTCCGGGTTTTGCGCCTGCGCCAGCCTAACGACATCTGCGATCGTGTAACGGGGCGCGCCAGCAACGATCGCGATCGAGGACAGCGCAATGAGCGCGAAGAGCGCGAGGCGAAAAAGCGGTCCCATGAATTTTTTCTCTACGGCGTCGCCTTTTTTCGCAACTAAATTCCCAGCCTCGACCGGCGCGGAGCGTAGCGGGGATCGAAGGATCCTGCTCTAAAGGCTGGAAGGCAAGAACGCGCGTTTCCCGCACCGGATCCGAACGGTGCGATACTGCGAATTCCTTCGATTACTACCTCGAGACAGGCGCCACAAGAACCCCGCGGTCTCGCGCGAGATGGTGGACGGCCTGCTGGGAGTCCGCTATCAATTTGCGGCTTGAGCATTTGTGAGCTTGCTCGCAGGCAGCGAGTGCGCCAATCTACCCGCTTCTCATGAGTAAAATCCCAATCGCGATCATCGGGGTCGGCAACTGCGCGAGCTCGCTGGTCCAGGGAATCAGTTTTTATGGCGGCACTCCCCGCAACGGGGCAAGTGTCGGCCTGATGCACCAGCAGGTCGGGCCCTACTGGCCGGACGATATTGAAGTCGTCGCGGCATTCGATATCGATCGCCGCAAAGTGGGAATCGATGTCAGTGAGGCGATTTTTGCTCCGCCGAATTGCACCAAGGTTTTTTGCGAAAAAATCGGGAAGACCGGCACGATCGTAAGAATGGGCTGCGTGCTCGATGGAGTGGGCACACACATGAGCGAGTATGATCCACGGCGGACTTTTCAACCGCTCGAAAAGGAATCGACGCGCGAGCGGATCATCGCGGAACTGCTCGAATCCGGCGCTCAGATCATGGTCAATTATCTGCCGGTGGGTTCGGAGGAAGCGACGCGCTTCTATGTGGGCTGCGCGCTCGAAGCCGGTCTGGCCCTGGTCAACAACATCCCAGTCTTTATCGCGAGCGACCCGGTTTGGGCGAAGCGGTTCGAGGAAAAAAATCTCCCGCTCGTCGGCGACGACATCAAGGCGCAGATGGGCGCGACGGTGCTGCACCGCACTCTCGTCGATCTCTTCCGCAAACGCGGCGTGAAAATCGAACGCACCTATCAGTTGAATACCGGCGGCAACACCGATTTCCTCAACATGCTGAACCGCGACCGGCTGGTGTCGAAGAAGACGTCGAAGACCGAAGCGGTGCAATCGGTGATCGGCGCGCGGCTGGCCGACGACAATATCCACATCGGGCCGAGCGACTACGTGCCCTGGCAGAACGATAATAAGATTTGTTTCATCCGGGTGGAGGGCAAGCTCTTTGGCGATGTGCCGATGGAGATCGACCTCAAACTTTCGGTCGAAGATTCGCCGAATTCCGCCGGGGTGGCGATCGACGCGATCCGTTGCTGCAAGCTCGCGCTCGATCGCGGGAAAGGGGGCGTGCTCCATTCCGCGTCGGCCTTTTTTTCGAAACACCCGGCCATCCAGTTGACCGACGACGAGGCTTATCAACACGTCGAGGAGTTCATCCGCGGCGAACGCGATTCATAAGGCGGCGCCGGCTCGAGCGGTTGACGCGGTGGAACGGGGCTTACGGGTTTACTGGATCTTCAGACCCCGGGTCGGTCGCGATTCCATGGCTTCATAGATCCTCGTAATTCCAATCCTTTCCCTGCCTAACGATGAGCGACGAGATCTGGTTAAGCTGCCGCGGTATCGAGCGCTATCTCGGCGAAGAGGATTCGCGCGTCCACGCCTTACGCGGCGTGTCGCTCGATCTCGAGCCGGCCACCGTCCATGCGGTTGTCGGTCCGTCGGGTTGCGGCAAGAGCACCCTTCTCTACATCCTTGGTTTGCTCGACTCACCCGATGCCGGCAGCCTGACAATAGATGGAAGCCTGATCGCCGATCTGCCCGATAACGAACTGACGCGAAAGCGCAATGAACTGCTCGGTTTCATCTTCCAGTTCCATTTTCTCCTCGAAGATTTTACCGCGCAGGAGAACGTCATGATCCCGATGCGGCGGCTCGGTCGTCTGACGGAAGAAGCGATGAGAGAGCGGGCCGCGCTTCTGCTCGAGGAAGTTGATCTTGGGAGCAAGCTCTCACGCCCGAGCCGGCATCTCTCCGGCGGCGAACAACAGCGCGTCGCGGTGGCCCGCGCGCTCGCGAACAATCCACGCGTCATCCTTGCGGATGAGCCCACGGGTAATCTCGACACCGCCAATTCCGAGCGCGCTTTTCGCTTGTTGCAGCGGATTGTGCGGGAAGAGCGCAAGGCATTGCTCCTGGTCACGCACAACCCGCTGATCGCGGAGGCGTGCGATTGGATCCACGAAATGCGGGACGGCGTGATCGTCGGTAGCCATTCTCGCGGGAGCAGCGCTCGCGCCACTCGTTAGGCAAAATGACTCCCGCGATTCCCGTCCTGCCGCCTGCCGTGTTGGTGCCCGTCGCCAAGGAGACAGGCGGCGCCGTCGATCACGGTGCGGAGTTGAAGCGCGGAATGTTCTTCAACACGATCGCGCTCCTGGCGTCAAACTTCCGTGGCGTTTTTACTTTTCTCGTCGCGCGACTTCTCGGGGCGGCGTCGTTAGGGATATTTCTGGTCGCGTGGGCGACGACCGACATCCTGAGCAAGATCGGGATGTTCGGCCTCGACAACGCGATCATCCCCTTCATTGCGCGCGCGGAAGTGGCCGGCGAACGCGCACGGAGCCGGGCGCTGTTTCATCTCGCGGTTTTCCTCGCGGTGACGCAGAGCGCGCTGGTTGCGGGCCTTGCCATAGTGCTCGTTCAGTTCGCGGGGAACCGCTTCGGACTCGATCCCGCAGATGGCGGGGGTTCTTTCCGTCCTCCTCTGCGCGATGCCGGGGGTGAACCTGTATCGCATCTGCACCGCTGTCTCGCGTGCGATGAAGGTGATGAAACACGATATCTGGTCGCGCGGCCTAACGGAACCGAGCATCACGACGCTCGCCTTTCTCGCCGCCGTCGCGCTCGGCTGGCAAACCTACGGGGCGGCAATCGCCGCCATTATCGGGACCGGCGCTTCCGGGTGCGTGGCGTTCGCCTTCGCCTCCTCGCTTTTTCGCTTAGCGCCGTCCACTCCCGGCGTCATCTCCTATCGAGGCGAAGCGCGACGGCTTCTGGGTTACTCCGCTTCGATCAGCGGTTACGATTTGATCAACGCTTTGATCCTTAGGTTGGATGTGATCATGCTCGGATGTTTCGTCGGGCGCGCGCCCGGGGTGACGCTTGTCGACGGTTGGCGTTTACGGGGCGGTTGTGGAAGTGGCGAACGGTTTGCGCAAGGTCAACCATGCTTTCAATCCCATCTTCGCTCCGCTGATTGCCGGCATGACGGCTGACGGAAACCAGGAGCATGCGGCCGCCACCTTCTCTCGTGTCGCGCAATGGATGCTTTGGGTTCTCCTTCCCCTCTTCGCCGTGATGGCGCTGGCTGGTCCCATCATCCTCAGCATCTATGGCGCGGAGTTCCGGCAGGGTGCGCAGTGGCTCACCATTGTCGCGCTCGCCTGCGGCACGAACTGCTTTGTCGGTCTCGCCGAGACCGTCATCATGGTGCAACGGCCGCGGCTCAATCTCCTCAATTCCGCGATGACCGCCGTGATTGCGGTGGCTGCGAACATCTGGCTGATCACTTCGTTAGGCGTACTCGGTGCTGCCTTTGGCATTCTTCTGCCCTACGTTCTCCTCGGGATTCTGCGCCACCGCACTCTGCGACTGGTGTTTGGATGGGAGCGACCATGGAGCAACATCGCTCCACCAGTCATCGCGGCCTGCATCGCCGCGCTGCCCGCAGTTATTTGCCGCTTGCTGCTCCACGGCGTGGCGGGACAGATCACATCGACGATTCTTTTCCTCGCCGTCTTCGGTCTCGCATGGCGGTTCCACTTTCGGCGCGGAAGAAGCTAAATTGATGAAGCGAATTTTTCTGACAGGCGCGAGTTCCGGGATTGGCCTGGCAATTGCCAGGGCTCTGAGCGCGAATGGAGATGAGATCTGGGGTACCGCACGCAAGCTCGAGCGCATCCCCACGCTGCCCGGCCTGCACCGCGTTGCACTCGATTTGCTGGACCGGGATTCGTTAGGGGAAATTTTCCGCTCTGCCTGGCGCGAGGCCGGGCACTTTGATGTCGTGATCAACAACGCCGGGAGCGGCTACTTCGGCCGGGCGGAATCCCTCTCATCGGCGGAGCTGGCTCGGCATTTTCAGGTTCTTGTCTTCGGTCAGATTGAATTGCTGCATCTTGCGCTGGAATCGATGCGCCATGAGGAGCACGGGCTGGTCATCAACGTCAGTTCGCTCGCGTCGCGCCTGCCGGTGCCATACATGGCGGCTTACAACGCGGCCAAAGCCGCACTCGCCACCTACACGATGTCGATGCAGCTCGAGCTGGGAAAGGAGAGCGTCCGACTGGTGGATCTACAGCCCGCCGATATCAATACCGGCTTCAATGATGCGATTGCGAGACCTGCGTCAGATGATGCGCGCGCAATGCAGGCGTGGCAGACCGTCGATCGCAATATGAGGGCGGCGCCGTCCCCGGAGTTGGTTGCACGCCGGGTCATGAAGCTGATTAATCAGCGGAATCCACCGGCCCGCGTCACAGTAGGCGATTCGTTTCAATCCATCGTCGCGCCGCTCATTTTTCGCTTTCTACCGCAAAGCGTAAGACTTTGGGGATTAAAAAGATACTATGGAATTTAATCGATGAACGCAATAACAGACGCGGTCGTTCTGATGGCTGGGACGGGCTCCCGCCTGCGCGCTTCCGGCGAAATGATGCCGAAGCCGCTCGTGCCGATTTTCGGAAGTCCGCTCATCTCCCATATCATCGAAGCGCTGCGGAAAGTCGGCGTGCGAAACCTCTACGCCGTGGTCGGTGCGAACGGCGACGCGCTCGTTGCTCGGTTACGCCTCCTGGTCTCGTCGCCGATGCGCTTGCACGTGATTTCAAATCCCGATTGGCAAAAACAGAATGGCATCTCCGTGCTCTGCGCCGCAGGGAAGGTGAGGGAGCCGTTCCTCCTCACGATGGGTGATCATCTTTTCGATGCTGCAATCGTTGAACAGCTTTTGCGGGAAGCTGAACCAGCGCGTTTGAATCTGGCGATCGATCGCAAGATCGACTCCATCTTCGATCTCGATGATGCGATGAAAGTGCGGATCAAGGGCAATCGCGTGATCGCAATTGGCAAAAATCTTGCCATCTACGACGCCATCGACACAGGGATTTTTCTTTGCCCTAACGAACTGTTCGATTATCTGCGGCGCGCGCAACGCGCGGGCGATTGCAGTCTGGCGGACGGTGTACGCCTGATGGCGAGCGATGGAAATGTCCGCGCCATGGATATTGGCGACGCCTGGTGGCAGGACGTGGATACGTCGGAAATGTATGCGCACGCCGAAACACATTTCCGCGAAGCCGCTCAACCTCAGGTCTAGACCAATGGATTGTCTGGTCATCGCCGGCGATTCGCGCGCAAGCGGGAGTGGTTTTCCAAAACCGTCCCGTGTATTTGTTCTGGTTGGGCAGGGGAACCGGTTACCCCTGCGGCCCGTCGGCCGCGTGCAGGGTGGACGTCTTGGATCTGGCGATCAGACGCGCCTCATAAACCGCCGCCACTTTTTCAAAAACCTGCGCGACGGTGATGGCCTGCATACAGAGATTGTCGCGACAAACCGACTGCCGGTTGTTGTAGGCATTCACGCAGGGGCTGCACGCGATCCCAGCCCAGAGTACGCTGGTGTTGGGCGAGCGGGCGGCGAAGAGTGCGGGCGTTTCCGGTCCGAACAAGGTCACGACGTGGACCGGCGTCATCGATGCGAAATGCGCGGGCCCGCTGTCGTTAGTCACCAGAATCTCGCTGCGCGCGTAGAGCATGAGCAATTGCCGGAGCGTGGTTTTTCCGGCCAAGGCGAGCACGCGATTGGAACCGACCGCGTGGGCCAGCCCATTGATCGTCGCGCTTTCCGCGGGGGCGCCGGTAAAGGCAATGAAGAGAGCTGGGAAACGTTCGAGCAACCGTTGCGCGAGCTCGACATAACGGAGCGCCGGCCAGAGCCGCAGCGGCAGCAAATCGCTGGCGTTCGGATTCAGCAGAATGAGGGGGGCCGAACCGAGCCGTGGATTTTCCCGACGTAGAAGTTCCTCGACTTTCGCGAGCTCGTTAGGTCGAATCCGGAAAGCCGGATAATCTTGCTCTGCCGAAGGCGTAAGGTCGAACGTCGGGAGCAGATTCGGATCACATGTCAGGGCCTCCACCATCGTCTCGAATGTCTGGCTGGTGTGCAGATGAGAATTGTACAAAAGACGATGCGTCATGAGATCGCCGCGATACGGTCCATCACCAAAAAAAGTGTGAAAACCGACGCGCGATCGCGCGCCCGTCAGGAACGTCAACAAGGCGGAAAAGCGAGTAAAAAATTCCATGTCCACTGTGGAATCGATTCCGATTCTGCGAGCGCACAGAATCGCCCGCAGTGCCCCGCGGCCAAGAGCGAACGGACTCTGAGTTGGGATCGTGATCACATTTTCTTCGGGAACGACTTCCATGGCGTCGAGGATGAAGCGGTTGTCCTCGAAGACGACGAAGTAAACGTTTTCGCGTCCGACCAGTTCGGTCGCGCGGTGGATGGCGGGATAAGCCAGAACGGTCGAGCCTTGCTCCGCGAATTTAATGAACAGAATTTTGCCTGGCTGGCGCGCGGTGGGCGGACGGCGTTCGACGATTTTTCTAAAAAGAGTCAGAAGGAAACAGAGCGGAACTCCGATCCATCGATCGGTGTGCTGCAAAGTTGCGATGCCGACAGGGAGATCCATTCCTAAGAGAGAGGCTACTCGCTGCGACTGCTTTCCGCTCCTGCGCTTTTCTCCAACGCGTTCGGGGTGCCGTTCATTCGATAGATCACACCCTCGGCGGTCCGCGCAACCGGGTGATAACGCTTCGCGAGCAGGCCAGCGAGAATCGGGAAATCCCGCACCGGATAGTGCGCGTTCTTCTCCGGAACCTGGACATCGACGATGTAGGCTGGCGGATGCTTCGCAAAATCTTCCTGGAGAGCGCTCCAGGCACCCGGCACGATCCACTTGCGGGTATCGATGCCGGAGATGCTTTGTGTGCTCCACCCGAAGACATAACCCGTAAGCGGAAACGTCACGACATAACGAGAGGCCGGGCGACGCCGCGCCTCGAGATAAATTCTCGGCGCCTGGCCCCAAACGAAAATTCTGTCGTTAATCGCGGAACGCTCGAAGAGATACCGTCCCGTCTCCGAGGTTGCGCGTTGCGAGGCCAGCCCGAGCCAATGCGAGACGGAAAACCCGACCACAGTGAGCGCGAGCCAGGCGTAGGTCACTGTTGGACGCAGGAGCCAATGAGCTGCCGGCGTCCTGCCGGACCAAAGGCGTGCGTAAAAGGGCGCGGCAAGAAGCGCGAGCGGCGGAATCAACTGAATGTAGTAGTGAAAATAGAAGCGCGCGCCCGCCGCCACGCCGATGATCGACGCCGCAACCAATCCAACCAGCGCCGTCCGCTCGGCGTGCCGGCCGCTCCAGAGGGCATCGCCCGCAAGAGCCGCCAGCACCGCTCCAATTAATAGGGGCAGGCAGAGTCCAATAAACGCCAGGGTGTGCAGGACTCCCTTGGTCCAGAAGACATGTGGAATCGACTGGTCGGTGATCGTCCAGAAGTATGCCTCGCGCAGGATGCCTTGCTCGCGGAGCACGAGTGCGACCACGCCCAGCGCGGCGGCGAATCCGGCGGTCAGCAGCGCCGCCTGGGTGAGGCTTTGCCAAGGGGTCAAAGCCCGACTACGACGGTAAGCCGGCAGCAGCAAATAAACTCCGAGCGGAACCGCGGCGATCGCTGCCGGCTGTTTGAGCAGAAATCCTGCGCCCAAGAGAAGGCCGGAGAGAAAGAGTTCGGGCCGGAGGCGTGAAGGGCTGCGGCGCAAGCCGATTGCCCATGCCCAAACCACAGGAAGATTCATCATCAGCTCCCCGTTGAAGGCCAGATCCCTAAGCTCGCCCCAAGGTTGGAACACGCTGTAAAGGAGGGCCGCGATCAGCCCGGAGGAGCGATCGAACAACCCTCGGCCAATCACATAGAGACCAGCCATCGTGCCCAACGTCCACGCAAGGGCGACGGCGTGGAGCGCCTTCCAATTATACTTTCCAGCCGCTTCGACCACTGCGGCATAGGTCCAGAAGAGCAAAGGCGGCTTGCGCTCTACTGCATCGACGTAGGGTCGGCCTCCGTCGGCGATCACGTTTGCGACCACGGAATAGGTTTCCTCATCGTCGATCGCCTGCGGGTGCTGCAGCGACGGAAGCCGGGTCACGACCGTGAGGAGAACGATCCCGAGCACTGCCCACCAAAATTGCCGAGTGCTAAGTGCCACCACCGTTTGCCTGCGTCCCTTCGTGCCAGGCACGCCAGTTGTCGAGTTGGCTGGCGGAGCGCGCACAGCCCAGGGTGCAGGTTTCGTTGCAGGACTTGTAGGCATGAAACTGCTCGCGCAAGTCTTCACGCGTGTAGTCCGCGAGGCGTTTCGACCAGACGGTACGGGTTTGGGAACACCAGTTCACGTTGCCGAATTCATCAATGTAAAGATAGCGGCTGCCGGCCCGGCATTTGAACGGCGCCTTGCCATGACGAACCAGCCGTTTGCGATAGCTCGAAAAATCCATCCAGCTTTTCGGCAGCGTATCGACGATGCGCTGGAACGCTTTCACTTCTTCCGGCTGCAGTTTGAGCTGGCCCTGTTCGTCGTGCACCAGCAGCACCCTCGGCGTGAATCCAAGTTCCCGCGCGAAGGCCACCACTTCCTCAGCTTCGTTGGGCGGGGCCGCGCCGATCACGCCGCTCACCGTGACCCTAAAACGCGCGTGTTCGCGGAGTGCGAGCAGGCGCGGTTTGAGGTTGTCGAGCACCTTCTCGGTCGTCACGTTGCGGTGCACACCGTCGATCGAGATTTGCATCTCCTGAAGTCCCGCGTCGTTTAGCGTCTCGAATCATTTCGGGTCGCAGAAAAAAACCGTTGGAGATCATGCCGGTGCGAAGAAAGCCAAGCGCGCGGCATTTCCGAATCAGCCGGGGAAGATCGGGATGCAAGGTCGGTTCGCCACCGGTGAGAGAAATACCAAAGGTGCCCAGCTCGCGCAGCTTTTCGAGGCGCTGCTCGAGGAGTTCGACCGGAATCGGCTCGCTCGTCTTGTCGAATTCCGAACAGTAGCCGCAGGCGAGATTGCAGCGCCGAATCACGACCATCTGCACCAGAAAGGGGCTGTAGCGAAGACGGGAAAACAAGTTTGGTGACATGGACAACCTGCCGCGGAAAAACGAGGCGAATGAAGTGCCCCCGTCTAGCACCGACTCCAAGACCGGGCAAGGCAACTTCTCGCTTCGGGCGAGGGCGAGGCTTGCCAAGGCGCTCCCGATTGTTCAGGAAACTGCCGTGCGTCACGCATGCATCATCCTGGCCGATTCTCCGGACGCATTGGTTGAGCTCTGTGGGATTTCTCTGCTCGAGCGTCTCCTGCGCACACTGCAGCGTCTTGGCCTGACAAAGGTGATCGTTCTCTCCGCCACGCCGAATCTTCTCGCGCCATACCTCGCAAAGCCGTCGCCGCATCGCGCCAAGGTTGCGATCGACCTGCGCCCCCGCGCCCCAGGTTCGCTCGACGGCGAAGCAGATTCTCGAAGCCTGGCCTAACGACGCCCGATCTCTCCTCGTTATGCGCGGCGATGCCGTCTTCGATCCCCGGCTGCTCCAACTTCTCGACGCCCAGAACTCGGCCGCCGTACTGGTTGACTCGGCGCCGCCGGAAGACTTGCAGGCATTGGTTGCTTCGGCGCCGACGACAAGCCGCGGTCTCCTCTGCGGTGCGGCCCTTTTGGCGAAAGACTGGACGTCCGCTCAGGTCGCTCAACGGACGAAGCGCTGCGCGAGGATATCGAGGCGGGCGGGATGGACACGCTGGATATTGCTTCGCACGCCTGGTACTCGGGCGAGATGCGGCGGGAATTACGAGCCTACTGGTTTCCGTCGCCGGCACCGGACAAGCGCAGGGCGGCGGAACGCGTGCTGATCGAGGCCGCACAAAAGGGAGCGCAGGATTTTCCGGCGCGAGTTCATGCTCCGATCGAAAACTTGCTTATTTCGCATCTCTGCAAGACGGCTATCACCCCCAATCAGCTCACCGTTTTTTCCAACATCGTAGCCTGGGGAGCGACCCTCCTTTTCGCCACGGGACATCTGGCAGTGGGCACCGCTCTCGCTCTCGCGGTCGGCATCGTCGATGGCCTCGATGGCAAGCAGGCCCGGGTGAAAATCGAGACCTCAAAGGCAGGAAAATTGGAGCATTGGTTCGACGCGCTCTTCGAAATTTCCTGGTGGATTGCGTTGGCCTATTACTTCCAAAGCTCCGGTCGCCTTCCCGCTGCGTGGAGTTATCTCGCGCTCTTGCTCTGCGCCGAGGCGGCCGCTGGATTGGCCAAATTGAGTGTGATTCGCCGTTTCGGTCGGTTGATTGACGAAATGGGAGATTTCGATCGGATCGTCAGGCTGTTTGCGGGCCGACGAAATATTTACGTCTGGCTGTTCGCACTTGGCGTTTTGTTTCAGGCTCCGGTCCATGCCTTCAAGATCGTGGCCTGGTGGGCGGCCGTGACGGCTGCGGTCCAAGTGCCGCGCGCGATCTTTGTGGTGCGGGTCATCGGAAGAAAAAGGGCCGGCTGAAACCTCAGGCCGTAGGTCGATTGCTTGACGCCGTCGCTGCGAGCGGCGATAAGGAAGCAATGATCGATTTCGAGCAGGCTCTTCGGGTTTTCGATACCAAGCCATGGGCCGCGCACCTCTACGTGACCGAGCAATGCAACCTGGATTGCCATTACTGTAACGAGTACGACAACTCGATCCCGCATCCGTCAGTATCCGATTTAAAGAAGTGGATGGACCACATCCGCGCGCTCGGCGTCGCCCGGATCGGGTTTCAAGGGGGCGAACCGCTCAAGCATCCCGAGATCGGCGAGCTGGTTCGTTACGCAAAGTCCATCGACTTTTGCCAGGTCAGCATGTCGACCAACGGATTTCTCTTGAACCAGCAACTCCTGGCCGAGTTGGAAGGAGCGGGGCTCGACAAGTTGCAAATTTCGGTCGACCGGATGACGCCGATCGCGAGCACGCGCAAATCGATGCAGTCGATCCTGCACAAGCTCGACTGGTTCAAGGATTCGAAAATCAAACTGCAGGTCAGCGGCGTTCTTTTCAACGAGACGATGGATGAGATGGGACAGGTGATCGATACCTGTCTCGACCGCGGCATCCCGGTTCATGCGCGCGTCATCCACGACGATCTCGTGCACGACCGTGCCTTGCGCGATCCCAATGCGAACGAGCCGCTTCTGCGTTTCATCGAAAAGCAGGAACAACTGAAGCGCAACGGGGAGAAGATTCACACGAGTTGGAATCTTTTTGCCTACGAAAAAAAGATGCTGCGTCAGGAACCGATCGAATGGACCTGCGTGGCGGGCTACAAATATTTCTTTGTCTCATCGAGGGGGAAATTCTGGCTTTGCAGCCAGGTGCGAACCGAGAGGGACCTCCTCGATATCACGCGCGAAGATCTGTTGAGCTATAACAGGAAGAAGAGCTGCCAGGCTGGGTGCGGGGTTTATTGCACCGCGGAGACTTCGCTGGCCGTGAATCATCCGCTGCGTTACGCCGCTCGGGAAGTAGCGGGCATGCTGGCAAGTCGCGTCTCGAGGATGCAGGGCGGGGGAGCCGGGCGGATTCGTGATTTGACGACTGCCTAGTTGGTGCGGCGTTGTTGCAGGGCTTCGCTGTGCGAAGCGCGAGGGTAGGGGCGGCCGGCAATGAATCACTTTCCTTCGAGCGGAGCGGATGTCCGCGCCTCTCACAGCGAGGCGTCTACAGCAGTCGCCGGTAAATCCGGTAGGTCTTGTATTTCTTCGCGCCGATCGCGGCCAGGAAGCGATTGATCAGGTGATTGTTCTCCAGCGTCATGCTCAGCTCGCCGGTGAACCCACGCTTGATCATGGCGTCTTCGATGATCCGGAGGACAAGCATTTCGGCGATGCCGCCACGGCGATACTTCGGTTTCACTCCGAGCGCGATCAGGCGCGCGGTGCGGAGCCGGCTCTTGTGGTAGAGAAGTTTGGCGAGGCCGATCGGGATACCGTAACTCGTTAGGCGACCATTGATCCTGCGGAACGCGACATTGATATCCGGGACGCAAAGAATGAAGCCGACCGGCTCGTCGCCGACTTCCGCAATAAGGGTGAATTCCGGCACGACGAGTTGCTTCAGCTCTTTCGCCATGAATTCGAATTCCTTTTCGGTGAACGGGACGAAGCCCCAGTTTTCCTTCCAGGCTTCGTTGTAGATTTCGCGCAGACGTCCGGCTTCCGCGCGGAAATTTTTCAGGTTGCCGTGACGAATGCGTGACTGAGTCACGTTTCTTGAGCGAGGCAGCGAGTCGGCGCAGACGGGTCGCGGCGCGGGCCGGTTCGGAAAACCACCAGGCGTAGAAATCCATCACCTTGGTCAAAACCGAGTCCTTCGATCAGCGCCGCGTAGTAGGGCGGGTTATGCGCGGTCAGGAGAGTCGGTGGAAACTCAAAGCCTTCGACGAGCAGGCCGCAGACGTAATTGGTCGAGTAGTCGATCGGGCCCATGATCTCGTCGCGGCCTCTGGCGCGCAGCCAGTTGGCCGCGGCCTCGAACAGCGCCGCCGCGACCACTGGATCGTTCACGCGAGTCGAAAGAGTCCGAAGCAGCCGACATTGCTTCGATGATAGGCGTTATAGTTTGGATCATCGCTCGCCATGATCCGCCCGACGATCTTTCCGTCCGATGGCGCGCCAGGAAAAGCGCGGCGTCCCCGTGCTCAAAAAAGGGATGCTTCCTTCGATCGAGAAATTCTTTGCGTTCGAGGAGAAGCGGCGGCACCCACGCCGGATCGTCCCGATAGATTTCCCACGGGAATTTGATGAAGGCGTCGCGCTCCGCGCGGGAAGCGACCTGGGTGACTTTGATCAAACCTTCGCTGCTCCGTCCACTCAGAGCTTGATGCGATCCCCGGCTGTTTCCGGCGCTTCGTTTTTTTCTCTTGTCCCGAAAACAAGATCCCAGAGCGGGGAGGTAACGCCGTAGCCGACCTCATCATCCTGGTAGTGGTGCCGCATGTGATATTTTTTCAACCAGAGCCATAGGCCGCGTTTCATGGCAAAATGGTGCGTCGCGTAGTGCAGCGTGTCGTAGAAGAGATAGCCTGCGAGCAGACCGGCAAACGCCGCCGGGGAGAAGCGGCCAAAAAGGAAAGCGAAGAGCACATAGAAAATGACCGCGAGCGGCCGCTCACAACCGGCGGCATGACCAGCCGGCTGGCGTCGTTCGGGTAATCGTGGTGCACGCCATGGAGCATGAAGTGGAGGAATTGACCCCATTTGCTCTTCGGTTGGTAATGGAAAATCCAGCGGTGCATCGTGTATTCGACGAGGCTCCAGATCACGATGCCGGCGGCGAAAAGACCTGCCACGATGCCGAGCGGCACCGCGCGCGGCACGGCCGCGAGGTAGAGCATGTAACTCATGAGCGGCAGGTAGATGACGATCGGCGTGGCCGGATGCACATGCGAAAAGAACTCCATGAAATCGCTTTCGAACATGCGGACCGATTCGTTCTTGTTGGAAACGTAGCGCTGCGGCATTCGCGATATCATGCTCGATTTCCGGGTCTCAATCAACGGCGGGTCGCTCGAAAAGATTTGGCTTTGCGGCGAGGGGAGTCACCAGCGGGTCGTTAGGCGAGGCTCTCGATCTCCGGCAGGAAGAGGCGGCAAAGCTGGTTTTGGCGAATGAGAGCATAAGCCAGGACCAGATTTAAGAGCGTCACCTCCGTGAGGAAATACCAGACCGGGTGATCCAGGATCAAAACCAGAAACAGGATCAGCATGCGCGCATTCGTCATCAGCAGCCCGATCCATTTAAAGAGCGGCCGGGCCACGGCGCGATAGCGGGCTTGAAGTGCCTCCGGGATCGTGAAAGGAAAAGCCCGCCAGGCCGCCGCTCGCAGACGCATCAGGTTCGGCGAAAACATTTCCTGGCCAAGGGTGAAATTCAGATAGGTGCGGAGAAGAAGTTTTTGCCAGGGCTCGCGCCGCCAGAGGAGCTGCCCGTATTCGGCCCGCAGCCTGGCCGAGGAATCAACCTCGGCGCGTGAGCGACCGGCAACAAAAAATAGATAAGCGTTGCGGAAGTAATCGGCGAAACCGCCCTGCACGGCATGACTCAGGCCGGCGGCCAGGGCCAGCAGCCAAATCGCTGGAGAAGCGCCCGCGGCAAGACAGCGCAGGACAAGGTGCAGGTAAATTCCAAGAAAGACGATGTGATCCGAAACGCTGTCGAGGATGCGGCCAGCCCGACTTCCTCCTGTTCGTTAGGCGAGCGAGCTGTCCGTCCGCGTTATCAAAGGCATTGGAGACGATGTGCAGGCCCATCCCGAGCAGATTCAGGCGCAGGTCGCGATAGTAGTAGAGATGCCCGGCCGCGAGTCCGGAGATTCCGCTCAGAAGCGTCACGCCGGTCGGAGTCATGCCCAGCCAGGCGAAAAGGCGGGCCAGAGCGAAGCCGACCCGTCGATAAAAATAGATGTCGAGCAGCCCCTCGACGTCGCGATTTTTGTAGGTGCCCTCGATGGCTGCTGGCATGGGCGAGGCCGAGGGTTAGGGGACTAACCGCGCGGGGCCAACTCCGGCAACAAAACTTCGCAAGGCTTCTCTGTGCTCGGATTCACCTCGCGATCTCGCGTCCGCTCGACCCGGCAGAACAAAGTATATTCCGGATCGAAAATGAACTGGAAGAGGAGGCCGCTCCAAGAGCGGTGACATTTCAAGGTGTCGTAGTACTCCGGTGCGAGCGCGCGCAGCCTGGGCAGATTATTCCAGGGGATGGTCGGGAAATCGTGATGCTCGTTGTGGTAACCCATGTTCAGGCAGATTCGATTGATCGGCCCGTAATAACTGTAGGTCTCCTGGTCGGGATCGTTCGTATAATGCTCCTGAATCCAGCGCGCACCGACTGGGTGCAGGCCGATGGAAAACGAAAAAGAACAGAGCAGATAAAATAAGCCAGCCCAGCCGCAGAAGTACACGATGGCCGCGTCATAGGCGAGGGAGCAGACGAGGTTAATGAAAATCCAGCGGTTCCACATCCGAAAGGCTTTGATCCGCGGCGGTCGAGTCAACTGCACGATCGGAAAGAGCAGGAGCCAAAGCGCCTTGGCGTACCAACGGTTCCCAACCAGTTCAGCCTCCCATTGATTGGCCAGGTCGGCATCATACTCGTAATCGCCCTGATGAGAGTGGTGCTTTAAGTGGTAGACGTGAAACCCCATCGCGCCCGGCAGGAGGTTCGGCAGATCGGCGAAAATCGCGATCATCTTGTTCCAGCTCTTACTCGGCAGGATGAGATTATGGACGGCGTCGTGGATCAGCACATACATGGAATGATTGGCGAAAGCGCCGACCCCGTAAGCGACCAGCAGACTGAGCCACCAATAACCGAAACCCAATTTCCCAAAAACAAAGGCGAGGGCGGTTTGCAGACCAACGACTGCGAGAGCGATCAGAACCGTCCAGGGATTACGACCCATGAGTTGGCGGACTTCCGGATGCGCTTTGATGATGGCGCGGGCACGGCCGGTGTGCGGATGACCCAGCTCGGAGTGATAAAAAGATTGTTGCACGAAAAATTACTGCCCGACGACCTTAGGCGTGCTGCGCGATCTGCGCCGGCACGAGCGTGTCTTCGAGAATGTTGAGCGCTTCGTCGAGGTCGGCCCGGGTGTGCAGTGCCGTGACACAGGCGCGGAAGCAAATCCGATCCTGTGGGACCGCCGGGTAATCCACCGGAGCGACCCAGAGCCCGCGGCTCCGCAGTTCATGACCGAGGCGGTACATCCGCTCGCGGTCGCCGATCACGAGCGGCATCACGTAGGTGGTCGAGCTCCCGGTATCGATGCCGAGCCGACGGAGCTGTTGATGGAAATAATCGGCATTCTCCCACAGTTGCCGGCGCAGTTGCGGTTGGCTCGATCCGATTTCGAGTGCTTTCAAAATGGCGGCCACCACCACAGCGGGCAGGGCACAGGAATAAACATAGGGGTGGGCATAAAAGCGCAGATATTGCAGCGTCTCCCGCGAACCGGCGACGAAGCCGCCGAGCGCGCCAAAGGCTTTTGAAAACGTCCCGTAGGTGAGGGGAACGCGGTCTTCGACGCCGAACATTTCCGCGGCGCCGCGACCGTGCTCGCCGCAGGCCAGAGTGGAATGCGCCTCGTCGATGAAAACGGCCGCACCATGCGATTCCGCGACGGTGATGAGTTCTTCCAGCCTCCCGAAATCGCCGTCCATCGAGTAAATGCCTTCGATCACGACCAGCCGGCGTTTGCCTTTGTGCCGGCCTAACGACGCGTCGAGGGAAGCCGGATCGTTATGCTCGAATTTCTCGGCCCGGCAGCGCGAGAGAGTCGCGCCGTCGCGCAAACTAAGATGCGATCGATTATCGAGCACCGCGACATCGGTTTTCCGGAGCAGGCCGGAAATGGTCCCGAGCGCGCCGCCGAAGCCGCTGTTGAAGAGCATCGCATCTTCGCGGCCGAGGAAGGCCGCGAGTTTTCGCTCCAGTTCGCGATGGAGATCGGTCATCCCGGAAAGCATGGGAGAGCCGCAGGCACCGAGGCCGTGAGTCGTTAGGGCCGCGCGCGCCGCCGCGATCACCTCCGGGTGATTGGCCAGACCGAGATAGTTGTAGGAACAGAGGTTGATCACGGAACGCGGCTGGCCGTCGTAGGTGATGGTGGTACGCGCATCCGCCGTGGCGAGCAGCTCGGGCTCGTAGAGTTCGACCGCCCACGCCCCAGCCTGCATCCATCTCGTGAAACTGGCGGGCGCTTGCAACGGATCTCCGCCTTCGCCTGCCAAAAAATTACTCAGACTCAGTTCGGCCGGGTTATCGCTCATGATGGGGACCACTCACCTTCGGTTTGCTTGCCTCGTGCGTTTCGCGCCTCCGGGGAAATCGGAGGCCAAAAAAATGCCGCGCCTGACGAAATAGAGCGCGGTTGGAGGTGGGAAGAGGACCCACCATGCCGGTGGGTTCGAACGATATGGTTAATGAAGTTGTGCATCCTTTGGGTTTCGCGGTCGCTGCTCTCATTCCAGCTCAACTGGCAATCCAGAGCGCACGCCGAAAATTTCCATTCGGGGCAGCAATTGTAACGCGCTTGTCACGGGCGACAAGAATTTAATCATGGCACCGGGGAAGGAGCGTGCCGTAGGCCAAACACGTCTCCCGGCCAGAGTATTCTCAGGGCTTCATTGGACGGCCAATCGGGTTGAATTGGAAGCAAATCAGGCCGGTGCCGAACGAAGTCGGCCCCGCCGCCAGTTCCTCCAAAGATCGAGCGATGCCGCAATGGCGTAAGCGATCGTTAGGCTGAAAACGAGATAGGCACCCCAAAGTCGCGTCCCCCCCAATGTCGCCGCGTAAAGCCAATAAATCGTTCCCGCGCAAAGCAAGAGTTCGAGCAGGTAGAGGATCCAGGCGCGACGCTTTCCGGCAACCCGCCGGTTAAGAAGCGCCAGCGCGAGCGGCCATCCGAACGCGAGCAGGGTTGCGACGCCGTTCGTCGACAGGTCGAGCCGGGTGGCGCCATAGTCGTAGTCGGTCTGCGCATCACTCCGGGGAAAGACCTTTTGCAATACTGTCCGTGACGGCGCCGGAGTGGCCGGCGTCTTGCCGCCGCGCGAGCATTCACGCAAGGGAACAAAGAGCGCGGCAATCATCAGGATACCTAACGTCAGTTTTAGTCGGCGCACCGCGGCGAGTGTTTGTCCGCCGGCCTGCGCGCACAAGCAGAAAGATCAGCCCTCGTAAGGCGAAGGCGGCTGTTCGAGGGCCGTCTTCAAGACCTCATCAACTGTTTCGACCGGGACGAATTGCATCTTCTGTTTTGCCTCCTCCGGAATGTCGACCAGATCTTTTTCGTTCTGCTTGGGGATGATCACGGTCGTGATGCCCGCGCGCATCGCGGCCAGGCTCTTTTCCTTCAAGCCGCCGATCGGCAGGACGAGCCCGCGCAAAGTGATCTCACCGGTCATCGCCACGTCGGAGCGCACGGGTGTGTTGCTGAAAAGGGAGGCGAGCGCGGTAAACATGGCGACCCCGGCCGACGGTCCGTCCTTTGGCACTGCGCCGGCCGGGACGTGGACGTGGATGTCCATGTCGCGAAACTCTTCCGACTTCACACCGGCCTGGCCGTCTCGACTACGCACCAGGCTGAGCGCCGCTTGCATCGATTCCTTCATCACGTTTCCGATCTGGCCGGTCAGCGTGATGTTGCCCTTGCCCGGGTAACGAGTTGCTTCGATGTGCATCACCTCGCCCCCCACCGGGGTGTAGGCGAGACCGGTAACGACGCCCGGTTTGTTCATCGCCAATTTTGTGTCGTGAATGTAGCGCGCCGGCCCGAGCATTTCGGCAATCACGTCCGGTGTGATGATCGCGTGCTCCGTTTTTCCTCGGGCCACCTGCGCCGCCACGCTGCGGCAGACGGCGCCGATCTGGCGCTCGAGCTCGCGCACCCCGGCTTCGTGCGTGTAATCGTCGATCACGCGCACGAGGGCGTTTTCCTGCCACTCGCATTGCTCCGGTTTGAGCCCGTTCTCCTCCAGCTGCCGCCTAACGAGATAACGACGTGCGATCTCGAGTTTCTCGCGGCCGGTATAGCCGGCGAGAGAAATGATTTCCATCCGGTCGCGCATCGGTTCCGGGACGCCTTCGATGTAGTTGGCTGTGGCGATGAAAATGATTTGTGAGAGATCAAACGGAACATCGAGGTAACGGTCGACGAAGGCATGGTTCTGCCGCGGATCGAGGACTTCGAGCAAGGCGCTCGCCGGATCGCCACGGAAATCGGCCCCGATCTTGTCGATCTCGTCCAGCATCATGACTGGGTTGCGCGTCCCGGCGCGGCGCAGCTCTTGAATAATCCGGCCAGGCATCGAGCCGATGTAAGTGCGGCGATGGCCACGGATCTCCGCTTCGTCGCGAATCCCGCCAAGACTCATCCGAACGAACTTGCGCCCGAGCGCGTCGGCGATCGACTGGCCAAGGCTGGTTTTGCCCACGCCGGGCGGACCGAGGAAGCAAAGGATTGCCCCGTGCCCTTGCGGATTGAGTTTGCGGACGGCGAGATACTCGATCAGTCGCCGCTTCACTTTTTCGAGATCGTAATGATCGCGATCGAGGATCTGCTGTGCCTCGTCGAGATCGAGATTGTCGTTACTCACTTTTGACCACGGTAGTTCCGCGATCGTCTCGATATAGGTGACGATCACGGAATAATCCGGACTCGCTTGCGGGATGAAGTCGAGCCGCTTCAATTCGCGCTCCGCCTGTTTCATGACTTCTTCCGGCAGCTGCGCAGCCTCAAGTTTCTGACGTAGCTGCGCCATCTGTTCTTCCGCGCCGGAATCGCCTTCGCCCAATTCCTTCTGGATCGCTTTGACCTGCTCGCGCAAGTAAGCGCGGCGCTGCGCGTCGCTAAATTGCGACTGCACATCCTGTTGCAACTTCTGCTGGATCTGCGCGATCTCGAGCTGCGACGAGATGCTCACCTGCACCGCATGAAGACGCTTCTCGATGTCATTCTCCTCGAGCAGTGCCTGCTTCTGGGCGACGTCGAGGTTCAGATTCGGAGCCAGAAAATCCGTCAACTCCTCCGCACTCTCCATCCCGAGCACGATCGCGCGCGCCTGTTCCGGCACGTCTGGCGTCAACTCGAGCAGCTTCGCGGACGACTCGCGCAAGTTGCGGAATGCGGCTTCAAATTCTTTCGTTGCTGGAACAGGCAGCGTGTTGAGCAACTCGATTTCCGCGCGCAGGAACGGGGCCGTTTGCGTAATCTTGCGGACCGCGAAACGCCGCAACGCTTGCACGATAATGACGACACGGTCATCCGCCTGCCGCAATAACTTTAGCACCAGGGCCGCCGTTCCGACCTGGTAAAGATCCTCCGCCGTCGGCTCATCCTTGCTTTCGTCGCGTTGTGCGAGCAGGCCGATGATTTTGTTCTGCGCCAACGTTTCGTTGAGCAATTGGATCGATGCCGCGCGTCGGACGGTGATCGGCGACATGGTCCGCGGGAAAACGACAAAGCCGCGAACGGGAAGAATGGCGAGCGTGCCCGGAATCGAAGGCATGGTGTCGGGTCCGCCAATCTGCGGGGCATCGCTGACCGCAACGGAAAATTCATCTGCCCCTTGCAGGGCGCTGAAGGGTTGCGCGCTCATTTCTTGAATGGCAGTTCGATCCAAAGAAATCCGTTGCGCTGTTCGGCTTTCACTCGCGCGACGTCGATCGGCAGCGGCAATTCGACGACCCGCTCAAATGGTCCGTAATCAATTTCGAAGGCGATCATTTGCACGGCGCGTCCCTCGGCGTCGGTCGGTTCGGGCGCCTCGCGTGTGCCGCGAATGGCGAGGCTTTGCGGATCGACCGTGAGTTCAACCTGCGAGCGATCGACGCCGGCGAGATCAACGCAGATGCGCAGTCCCTGGTCGCATTGGAAAGCGTTGATTGCCGGACGCCAGCGATAGGGTGCGAGCTGGGTGAACCGCAACCGGGCGAGTTGAAAGCTGGCGTCGCCCAGCGCCTCGTGAAGCCAGCGCAGTTTGATTCCGCGGATTGTATTCATGCGTGCTGTAATCTAACTCAGGTGCGCGCGCCGTCACGCGCGGGTGAAGTTTTTTGCTGCGAATTGCGCAAGCACTGCTCGTTAGGCGCTCAGGCCTTTCGGGATTCCGCGTGAATCAAGACGGCGGCACTGACCGCGCTCCCGACGGCCAGGAGGGCGCCCAGTCCCATGACGACGCGAAAACCGCTGACGAAAGACTCTTCGATCGCGCGCGTGACGATTGCCCGCTGGTCCGGATGCAATCCTTCCGGAAGCTCCGTGCCGGCGAGTCTATTCCATTGGCCCGCGAGCGCATCGCGGACTGGAGATGTCAGCTCTACTTCCGACAAGCGCTGGTCGAGCCGGCGATGAAAGATCTGCAGCATCACGATTCCGAAGACCGCGATCGCCAGTAATCCCGCGGTGCGTGAAATCGCGTTGTTTATTCCTGACGCGACTCCGACCCGATTTTCTGGGACGGAGTTCATCACCGTAGTCGTTAGGGGCGCGACGCTCACGGCCATCCCCAGCCCGAGAACCGCAATGGCTGGGAAAAAAGTGGTCCAGTAGGTGCCGCCAACATCGGGCCGCAGGAAGAGCGCAAAGCCCGTGGCGGCGATCAGTGGACCCACTACCAGCGGAACTTTCGCGCCACACCTTTCCACGAGGCCGCCAGACCAGCGTGAGAGGAGGAAGATGATCAGGATAAGTGGGAGGAGAGCTGCGCCAGCCGCGGTCGGGGTGTAATGCTGGACCTGAATTAAATTCAACGGGAGAAAGAAAAGGGTCCCGCCCAGGGCACCGTAGAGCAAGAAGGTCAGCAGGTTCGCACCAGCAAAGGTGCGGGAACGGAAGAGCGCGAGCGGCAACATGGGATGCGAAATTTTTGTCTCGATAATCAAGAAGAGCACAAGGAGAACAACGGCGGCGACAAGCGCAATCACGACCGACGGGTGCGCGAAGCCGCGTCGCGATGATTCGACCAGCCCGTAGATCAAAGCCCCCAAGCCAAGGGCGCCGAGAATCGCGCCCCACCAGTCCAGAGTGGTTTGATTGTCGCTTGAACTCTCCGGCACGCGCCAGAGCGAGATGGCAATCACGACGAGCGCGAGCGGAACATTTATGAAAAATACGGCCCGCCACGAAACGTGTTCAATTAGCCAGCCGCCAAGGACCGGACCGACGGCCGCAGTAATCGCGCTGAATCCCGACCACGTCCCAATCGCGCGACCCCGCTCCTCGACCGGGAACGCGCTGCTGATAATGGCGAGACTGCCGGGCACGAGCAACGCGGCGCCCAGACCTTGCACCGCACGGGCGCCGATCAGCTGACCAATCGACGAAGTGAATCCGCACCAGGCCGAGGCGGCGGCGAAAATGATGATGCCGAGCAAATAAATGCGTCGGCGCCCGAACTGATCGCCTAACGAGCCACCCGTTAGGAGAAGTGCGGAGAGCAGGAGCGAATACGCCTCGATTACCCACTGCACGTCAACGACATTGGCGTTCAATTCCCGCTGCAACGCAGGCAAGGCAACGTTGACAACCGTGCCGTCGATGAAAGCCGCGCTCGATCCCAAAATCGTCGCAACGAGCACCCAGCGCCCGGCCGTCTTTGAACAGGGGGCGGCAGCCGGTGGGGCGCGGAGGAGCGGCTCGTCGCATGGCAATCGCACGGAAACGGACACGCCTAACTAGAGCACGAGCGTGGACATGCGGAAGCATGTCCCTGCAAAGGGGCGCGCTTCCGTGCTTCCAGTTTGGCTCAAAAAAGCTAATTGACTATTTGGTCAACTATATGCATTTTCTCTTCATGCCGAGGAAAAGCGACGCCAAAGAGCGCCTGATGAATGCGGCGATGGATTTGATCTGGGAACATAGCTACGGATCCACGTCGGTCGACGCTATCTGCGAGAAGGCCGGCGCGAAGAAGGGCAGCTTTTATTACTTCTTCGAGTCCAAATCCGACCTCGCAGTCGCGGCCTTGGAGGCGGACTGGCAGCGCAAGAAGGCGCGGATGGATGAGATTTTTTCGGCCTCAGTTCCGCCCCTGGATCGTCTGAGCGACTATTTTATGCACGTTTACGAGGGGCAGACAAAAAGGCACGGCGAGTGCGGCTCGGTGCTGGGTTGTCCCTACTGTACCCTCGGGTGTGAGATCGGAACGCAGGATCGAGCTATCGGTGATCAGGTGCACAAAATTCTCGATCGCAACGCCAGATATTTCGAGTCGGCGATTCGCGATGCGCATGCCCAGGGTCTGATCTCCGCGCCGGACGCGAAAGCGAAAGCGCAGATGCTCGTCGCGTTTTTCCAGGGATGCCTGGCTCAGGCGCGGATCGAAAACGACATGCAACCGCTTCGTGGTCTGGCCGCGGGTGCGTTGGAACTACTCGGTGTGCGGCCGGAGCTGAGGACGAAGCAGAAGATCATTTTTCATAAAACCAAACCAAGAAAGACAAGATAGATGACCAGTCAAATAAACTCCCAAAATTCTCTCAAAGAGATCTCTGAATTAGAAGACTGCCGTGCGCCCGAAAACGCTCCAGCGGAATATTGCAAGAAGTTGAAAAGCGGAATCGCCCGCCTTCAAGCCGCAATTCAATCGCACTACGAGGAAGCGTTCCCCGCCGAACGCGAATGGATCGCAGCCGCGGTGCGCCAGGCGGAAAAGGCGGCCTGGACCACACCCTTTCCGTCACTTTTCTTTCCGGCGCTCGCGCATCTGCGGGTGAGCGAAAGGATACCCTCAGTCTAACAATCAACCGAAATCGATAAAATCGATGAACCAGAAAAAAATTGCACTGATCACCGGCGCCAACAAAGGCATCGGACTCGAAACCGCTCGCCAGCTCGGCAAACAAGGCATCACGGTCCTGCTTGGAGCGCGTGATTCAAGCAAAGGGAAAACGGCCGCAGAAGGATTGCGCAAAGATGGGATCGACGCTCATCCGATTGTGATCGATGTGAGCGAGCCGGAGAGCATCAGGAAGGCCGCGAGTCAGGTCGAGCGCGACTTCGGACGCCTTGATATCCTGGTCAACAACGCGGGCGTGATGACGGACGACAAGGATAAGAAAGTGAGCGAACAATCGCTCGACACGTGGCGCAAGACTTTCGACACCAATCGTCTTCGGACTGATCGCGACGACGAAGGCGTTTCTGCCTTTGCTGCGCAAGAGTGAGGCGGGCCGTATCGTTAATCTCTCGAGCATTCTCGGATCGATCGACGTTCCACGCCACGCCCGGCTCGCCGATTTACGAAAGCAAAGACACGCCGTCCTACAACGTCTCGAAAGTCGGCGGTCAACGCCTACACGGTGCAGCTCGCTTATGAGTTGAAAGATACGCAAACGTTGAAGGTCAACGCCGCGCATCCCGGTTGGGTGAAGACCGAGATGGGTGGGGAGGGCGCAATGATGGAAATCGAGGACGGCGCCAAGACGAGCGTCGCGCTGGCCACGCTCGGCGCGGATGGGCCTAACGGCACCTTCGTGCACATGGGCGAAGCCGCTGCCGTGGTAAAAAGCAACGCGAGCAAACATGAAAACGCTTCAACAAAAGCACGATCGCCGACGCCGCAGCTCGTCCCGGTGTTCAGGAAGGCGCGGAGTCCTTCGGGCCGTTCGCCGACCGCTCGTCAGACGACGCACACCTGCTCGATGGCTATTCGCAGACGATCGCGGCGGTCGTGCGTCGCGTCGCCCCGAGCGTGGTTAACATCCGCGTCTTGAGCGGCGAGCGCGGAACCGGTGGCGGCTCCGGGTTCATCCTCGCGCGAGACGGTTTCATCCTAACGAACAGTCACGTCGTTCATGGCGCCCGCGAGATCGAGGTCACGCTCCGCGATGCGCGCGTCTATCCGGCGCAACTTGTCGGCACCGATCCGGAGACCGACCTGGCCGTGATCCGAATTGACGCCCCGGGCGTGCAACAGCGTTCGGCTCGCGGATTCTTCGCAAATTCGGGTTGGCCAGATCGCGGTCGCGGTCGGTTCGCCCTACGGATTTCAGCAAACGGTGACGGCGGGAATCGTCAGCGCGCTTGGGCGCTCGATGCGCTCCGAGTCCGGTCGCTTGATGGACGAAATCATCCAGACCGACGCCGCGCTCAACCCGGGCAACTCCGGCGGGCCACTCTTGAATAGCGCGGGCGAGGTGATCGGCGTGAACACCGCGGTCATCCTGCCGGCCCAGGGGATTTGCTTCGCGATCGCGAGCAACACGGCGAAGTTTGTCGCCGGGTGGTTGATCAAGGACGGCCGCATCCGACGCAGCTCGATCGGCGTCGCCGGGCAAAACGTGCCCTTGCATCCGCGCGTCGTCCGCTTTCATAAATTAGCCGGTGAACAGCGGCGTCCTGGTGATGGAAACGGAACCGGGGAGTCCGGCCTCCGTCGCCGGACTTCGGCCTAACGACACCATCGTCGGCTTCAAAGGGCATCCGATCGCGACGGTCGATGATCTCCACAAGCAGCTCGTGGCCGCGGAAATCGGGGTTGCTTCGCCGCTCATGTTTCTCCGCGGGACGGAGAAACTTTTCTGCATGGTGGTGCCTCGCGAATTACCGCCGCTGGCGGTGCGGAACCGCGAGCGAGCGCGCCAATAATCTCAACTTACGAAAGGAAAAAATGAACGAACCCATCAACATCAACGAAGCCAGTTTTGAAAAAGCCGTCCTCCAGTCGCCCGTCCCCGTTCTGGTCGATTTCTGGGCCGCCTGGTGCGGACCGTGCAAGATGATCGGACCGCTGCTGGACGAAATTGCGAAGGAAAGCGAAGGACGTTTTCGGATCGCAAAGGTGAACATCGACGACGACCCCGGCGCTCATGCAGCGCTTCAATGTCCGCGCCGTTCCCACGCTGCTCTTTTTCAACGGCGGCGAATTGCGCGACCAGCTCGTCGGTGGCGCACCGAAGAAAACGATCGTGGAAAAACTCACCAATCTGGCGGCCAATCCCGCCTCCGCCTAACGAATTCCTCGGAGACCAAACCCAATTATTAACCAAAGGAATCAAATGACCACAAACAGCAACAACATCTCGGCCCCCGACCTAACGAAACGCCCGCCGCGCAGTCCGCGCATCCGACTGGGCGGTTACGTCCTCCTGCCGCGCATGCTCGACAAAGGGCGCGCGGAGATCGCGGGCCAAAGCGGCGAGTATCATTACAACTGCCCGCTCGATCAGCACTTCGTCAACTTCGTCGGAATCGATCCGGCGGCGTTGCGCAAAGAACTCGCGGCCGGCAAGGGCGACGGTGAGATTCTCACCTGGATCAACGAGACCGCGCAATTCAAGCGCACTCCCTGGGAGATCGAGCACTGGAGCGAATACATGCAGCGTCGCGGTCCGGATAGCGATGCGGAATCGCTCCAATATTTCACGGACATGGTCAGACAATCGAGCGAAACGCGCGAAGACATCAAGACCTGGGCCGATGTGCTTGATCTCGACGATTACGTGACCTTCGGTGGAAAACCGTGATGCACTACCGATTGCTCGGCAAGCGAGAAGGCGGAGGCCCCGAGGCGAAACCTTTCGGACGACTCAACCAGATCGCTCGACTCCGCTCAGGATGACGCTTGAGCGAATCGGAGCGCCGCTGCGTAAGAAAACCATCCACGGGCGAGGAGCCTCAGACCATGGCGATGGCTCCAGCGGTAGGATTTGAACCTACGACCAATCGGTTAACAGCCGACCGCTCTACCACTGAGCTACGCTGGAATAATTCTTGTTAGGAGGTCACGAGTCGGGCCAAACCATGTCGCTCCCACCTCTACCGCTCCACGACATCGGAGGTCTATTTTGCCGATGTCCGCGGTAACGGCAAGTTGTTTCGAGAGTCGCTGGAGACGGCGGATCGAGAAACGGCAAATCGAAGATACTTCATCGTCGGGCGAAGCAAAGGATCAGTTCTCAGCTACAGCGCGTAACGCTTCGCTACCGCTCTCGGCGGCGCGTATCCTAAACATTGAGCCCTGTTTGATAAATCAACTGCGGACATCACAGTGGCCAGCGGTTCCTCTTCCGGTTCCCACAGGATAACGTCATTCGGTGGCGGGAGCTTCGGCAGGCAAATCTGCCTGTCACGATCGATGAGCCCGAACTTCTTCGCCTCGGCGCGCGTGACCCCTTTCGTCGACATGCCGGAGTTGAAATCAAAGGGCGAATAGGGCTTTCCGAATCGGCTAATCCTGGTCCAGACGGACGAGTCTTTTAGCGCGATCATCCGGCCATCGTAGAGCTGGCCACCAGCTTCGACCCATCGACCTTGAGGTGGTTCACCGTCGATAATGTTTTCGCGATCGAGCCCGTTCCATTGCCGATGGATTGGGCGAGGGAAGACGCGATACAGTTCCTGTGCAGGCCAGTAATCCAAGATGGCCCGGTGCAGGCCGCTCATGTAGTCGCGCCATCCCGAGAGGAGCGCTATGTTCAGGCTGAGAACGTCATCTATCCAGTCGAACAAATCCGGGAAGCCAAGCTCGCGAACTGCAAGGCCCGCTTCGCAGCGAGCGGTGGCGGAGTCCACCTTCCCGGCCATCAGTTGCCGGACGCCGTGTTCGAGAATGCGGTGCACTTTCGCTGAAACGAGCAGGGCTTGGCGAAATTTCACGCGAGAGAAATACGTCTGGCAGCGGGCTGGGGTTAAGGCGCTCACCGGTTACTTTCTTTTTGCAGACTTACCGACTGTCCGGGATCTGCGACCGTCTCTTTCATATATTTCTAAAGGCTGAACACCTGAGGAAGAGATTTGCACGCTATTCGGCTGGCACTTGGTCAGGGGTCATGAAAGTAACATACCGGCCGCAGCCAAGGAGTGGAAGCCAAAAGCGAAACTTTACGCAAAGCCAAACAGCGATGATCGTCCGCGCTGTTACCGATGTTCGAGAAAGAACCGGGATGGTATTGTCCTTAGCCTTCCGGCCTTCGGTCTAGTGCGCGGCCGTCGGTGTCTGTCCGCGCGGCAGTCGTCAACGCATGACGAAGTAGACCCATGGCGACCCGATCAGCAGGTACACCGCCAGGAATGCGAGAGTGATGATGAGCCCCATTTTGTAGAGCTCACGTTGCGTGAGGTAGCCGCTCGCCGCGAAGATGATGTTCTGGCTTCCGCCCTGCGGAGTGATCACCGAGAAATAGCTGCTCGCGAAAAGCAGGCCGAAGGACATCAGCGGCAGCGGCACCCCGCCGCGCATGCCGACATCGAGGAAGACGCCGAACAACGCCAGCACCTGCGAGGTCTGGCTCACGAACATGTAGTGCATGCCGACGTAGAGGACGATGAGGGTCACGTACAGGGTCGGCCACGAGAGGCCGCCCAAACCCGAGGCGAGGCGCTCGCCGACATAGCCCATGAAGCCGAGTTCGTTCAACTGCGCGCTCATCGCGAAGAGGACCGAGAGCCAGAGGAAAGTCGCCAGCGTGTCGCCTTGCTTGGTGATGTCGTCGGGCGTGATCACGCCCGCGAGCAGCAGGACACCGAAGCCCATGAACGCGACGCTGGTGCTGTTGAGGTCCAGTTTGTGACCGAACACCCAGCCGGCGACCATCAGCACGAAGGTCCCGGCCGTGATCCACTCGTCACGCGACATACTCCCCATGTCGGCGAGCTCCTTGCGCGCCGCTGCGGGGGCCTCGGGTGTTTTGCCCACGCGTGGCGGGAAGATCTTCGCCACGATGAGGGGCAGGAGCCCGAGCGCGATGAGCGATGGCACCGAGGAGGCGAGAAACCAATTCCCGAAGTTGATCTCGAGCCCGGCTTTCTGCACGATCTGCACGCCGATCGGGTTGCAGGAGGTTGCCGTCATCCACAGCGCCGAGGAGATCGCGAGGCTCGCCATCCCGCAGAACATGAGGTAGCCGCCGAGCCGGCGTCCTTCGGGATCCTCGGGCTTGGAACCCGCCCCCCTGACCACGGACAGCACGATCGGGAAGAGAACGCCGCCGCGCGCCGTGTTGCTGGGAAAGGCCGGCGCGATGGCCGCGTCGGTCAGCACGATGCTGTAGGCAAGACCGAGCGAGGATCCGCCGAAGCGGCCCACCATGAAGAGGCTGATGCGCCGGCCGAGACCCGACTTCACCACGGCCTGCGCGACGATGAATGCGACCACCACAAGCAGCACGCTCGAATTGGCGAAACCCGAGTACGCCTGGGCTGGCGTAATCGTCCCGGTGAGAACGACGGCGCCCACGGCGAGCATCGAGGCCGTGAGCAGCGGGAACGCGCCGATAAGCACCGACGCGATGGCCGCGGCGAAGACCGCGAAGAGATGCCACGCCGGAGCCGTGAGCCCGGCCGGAACCGGGACGAACCAGATCCCAATCGCGATCGCGAAGGGCACCGCCTGCTTGAGATTCAATCCTAGTTTGGTCATTTGGGCAAGCCTGCGGGGCCGGGCAGAACGCGGCCCTTCAATTCGATGGCGCGCCCCTGAATTGTGCCGTCCTCTGCCTCCATCACCCACTGCCAGGAGAACTCGTAGGAGCCCGTCGCGCCGGCGTACCGCCCCGTGCCGCCCAGGAATTTTCCTGTGATGTGGTTGTGCGCCGCGGTGCCTTCGCCTTGGAGCTCGCTGAACACCTGGTCGCCATGCTCGTCCGTCCAGACGCTGCGGCCTTGAAGCCCCGTGTTGCTATCGACGAGCGCGATGACCTCAGATCGGAATCCTACGCCGGGGCGCTTCGGGCCCGCGAGCAGCATCGTCCCCCTCAGGTCCAGGATCGAGCCACGCCGCTCCGCGCCGAGGGAAATGGTCCGGCGACTGCCCGCGGCATTCCAAGAGCCTTCAAATTCCAGCCATTCGCCGGGCGTTCCGGGAGGTTTCGGCGACTCCGTCGCCGGTCTGCACGCGGTCACCGCAAAGGCCAAAATAAGGAGGGCGTGACGTCCCGCCACGCCGCAACGAGGCTTTCGATCGTGCCGCCGTGTCCGTGTGAAAAAGACCATGGTCGTTAGTAAGCGCGATTCACGCGCTAATCGTTGATTTCAAGCATGATCATTCCCACTGCTTTGCCAAGCATAGTTTTTGACTGGAGCGAATTGGCCAATTCTGCCACCCTTGGTCCCACGATCGTGGTTCTCAAAATCGATGGGAAAGAGACATTCGGCTGATCCTAACGTGATGGTTGGAGAACGGAGGCGCGGCAGCGGCGTAGGTTCGCAAGGTCTTTTCGATACAACCGGAAACATGAAGAACAAGACTCCCATCCTGCATCGCATTCTTTCAGCCTGCGTCAGCATCGGATTGGCGGCGCTTTTCTTATGCGTTGCGAACGGATGCGTCGCAAACAAAGGCGGCCAACAGTCGGCCTCGGCTGAGAGCGCCACGAAGGACAGTTTCGATCTCGCCGACGCCAACCACGATGGGAAGCTTTCCCGCGAGGAAGCAGGTGACTATCTTGTTTACGTGGTCTTCGTTCTTCGTGACAAGAACCAGGATGGCCGCCTGACTCAAGAGGAATGGGCGGCCGGCGATCGGAACCAAATCGCGGCGTTCAAGCTGCGGGATGCCAACGAGGATGGCGCGGTGACATTGGAAGAAGCGATCGTGTTCGGGCGTCGCGGCGGGGGCGCGGTGGCGCTAATGCGTCGAGCCGACAAGAACCGAGACGGCAAGCTCGATCGTGCCGAACTTGAGGCTTACGCGCACCAGCCTTGAGCTGCAATGGGGAGAAGCCCTACTACAGGAAAACTACGCATCAGAGCGAGGCGCCGGTTCGCTGGATTGCCTTCCATGAGGAGGCATCGAAATGAAAAAAGAAAATTTATTTCCTCCTTTTTCGCTACCAGTTTGGTCGGGCACTGCGGCAACACGACTGCAGTGCAAAATGTAGGACAAAAAAGCATTGACCTTTTCTTGAAATCCTTGCTCGATAGAGAAATGAAAACCAAAACTACTGCACTGAGCTTGGGAATAATCTTCGCCGCTGGGGCGTTATACGCGGGACCTGATCCTATGATGGGCACGTGGAAGCTAAACGAATCGAAGTCAAAGCTGACACCCGGCACCGCCAAGAATACTACGGTCGTCTATGACGGTCATCGAATCCGAAACAAGGTGGCGGTGACGGTTGACGGCGTCGATGCAGACGGAAAGCCTTTCCATACCGAGTGGAAAGGAAAATTTAACGGCAAAGATTCCGAGGTGACCGGCGATCCCACTTCGGATATGCGAGCATACACGAAGGTAAATGATCAAACCCTCGATATGACCGTCAAAAAGGGCGGCAAGGTCGTGGCCACGGGCCGGATCGTCGTGTCTGCCGATGGAAAAAGCCGAGTCGTGACTCTAAACGGAACCACGGCGAAGGGGAAAAAGTTTACGAACACGGCCGTTTACGACAAAGAATAATCCGTGTTTGGGGTTTGGAACCCATTTCCAATGTGGTAGTCGCACTCGGCCGCTCTGACGCTCGCTTCGACACTTGCTCGAACGCTGCGGCGACTTGCGGATTCTGCCCGAGAAAGTCCTTCGTCGAGGCACGCGCCTTCTCCGCCCGTTGCTTCTGCCATGTTCGGGATCGCTCCAGATCGGCCTGCGTGATCTTGGTGACGCGCGGGGGGTTGAATAGGTTTTCCTCTACCGCTCCACGGCCTCGGAGGTCTATTTTGCCGATGTCCGCAGTAACGGCAAAGTTGTTTCGAGATTCGCTAGGTACCACCTACCGAAAATCCGCGGAGCGGAGGCTGATCGATCCAAAGCGAAAATCGACTTCCACGCCGGTACAACGTCGCGCGCAAGAGCCTGCCTTTAAGCCGGCCGCCTTTCCGGGCAAAAAACTGCAGCTTGGGTTTGCTTTAGAACTCAGCCCCGATGGTCCAGGCAACCACGCCCTGATCACGGTCGCTGAAGTTGGTATAAAACGAGGAAGTGCTGCCCAAGCGGTAGTATTTACCACTGACGGAGGTCGTCCAGGATCCGTAGCTGCTCGGGATAAACGCCAGCGGCACACTCACCTCAGCGCCGGTCGAGAAGTAGCCGAACCCCTGGCCGTAGAAGCCATTGCTGCCAAAGCCCACGGCGGTCGGGAGGGTCACGCTGACCGGATAGGTCGATTTCTCCCCAAATGTGTAGCCCGGTCCAATCCCAAACTCATAATACTGGCCCTCGGGTGCGTCTGATGAGAAGGGCACCCCATTCTTAAACGCCAGTCCCGCGTGGTTAGTGAGTTCCTGTTGGAAGTAGAAATGCGGATGCAGGGCAAAGGCTTTCAGCAGATCTGAATCGTCATATTCCAACGCCAGACTGAGATTGTGCGAGGTGTCGAAGTAATCTCCCGGTGAGGTGTAAATGTAGTCGCTGATCGTGAAGCTCCAGTTCTTGGCGAAGGTGAAGCTAAAACCCGGACTGATGTCGAATTCATACCAAGCCTTGAGACTCGAGTTACCGTTTTGGGGCGGGGTATGTTGATGTCGTGAATCGACGCCCACAGAGGCAGGGTAAAGCTCGCGTCGTTGAGGAAGCCTTCGCCTTCATAGAACGTGAAGTTCAGGGTCAGATAGGGCTGGGCGATAAAGGTGTCCTTGTCTTGGACCAGACCATTAAAGATGTATGCGTTGGTCAGGGCCATTCCCACTTCTCCGGAGAAGGGGCCCTTCTTCTCTTCTTCGGCCTCGGGTGTGGGTGAAGGCGAGGCGGCTGCCGGGCCGGCTTTGCACACCCGAGAACTGGAGAGTGCAGCTGCCGCGAACAGCGCCGCAAGTGTCATTAATTTGATTGTTTTCATTTTGGTTTTCTTAGGTTGTTTGTTTCCCGGCACTCGCTCGGATTTACTTGCTTGGGTCGATGTTTAGCAGGCCCTCCCTCAGGCTGACCAGAAAAAAGTTGTGCCCCGCTGAGGTGGGTAGAATCCACCGTCAATCCCAAAGCTTGTCAAGCCCTTTGCCTACCGCATCAAAGAGCTGGTCCATTTCGGGGTGGGTGATGATCAGAGGCGGTGAGAGCGCGATGAGATCGCGGATCCCGCGGACGATGACGCCCTCTGCGCGAATGAGGTTTACCGCTTTGTTGCCGAGCATGCTGGTCGGCGTCAACGCTGCTTTGCCTTCGGGCGGGACGAGTTCGAGCGCTCCGATCAAGCCATAGCCGCGCACTTCGCCCACTGCGCGGTGATCGGCGAATGATCTGAGTTTTTCCTGGAAGTAAGGTCCCGCGTCGTCGCGGACGCGTGCGATCAGGTTTTCCTTTTCGATCACATCGATGTTCGCGAGTGCCGCGGCCGCGGTGGTCGGTTGTCCACTGTAAGTGAACCCGTGCGCAAAGTAACCGCCGTGTTCGATCAACTCCGCAATCTCGTTGCAAACCATCGTTGCACCCAGCGGCAGATACCCGCTTGTGATTCCCTTGGCCAATGTCATCAGGTCGGGGTCGAGTTCCCAAAGATTGCTCGCGAACCAATCGCCGAGCCGGCCAAAGCCCGTGATGACTTCGTCCGCGACAAACAAAATATCGTTGTTGCGGCAAAGTTCGCGTAGCGCCTTGAGATAGCCTTCGGGCGGCACGATCACTCCGCCCGCGCCTTGGACGGGTTCGGCAAAAAGCGCCGCGATGGTGTCCGCGCCTTCCTTTTCAATGATCCGCGCCGTCTCCTCCACGCACCATTTGCCGTAGGCGACGGCATCAAGTTCGGTGTTGGCGGCGTAGCGATTCGGCCCGGGCACGTGAATGAAGCCGGGCAGCGGGAGATCGAACGGTTGGTAGCAACCAGGAAGCCCCGTCATGCTCGTCGCTGCAAGGGTAACGCCGTGATACGAGAATGTGCGCGTCAGTATCTTGGTCTTGCGCGATCTGCCGCGGAGTTTGTTGTAGCCGCGGATGATCTTGAGCGCCGTCTCGTTCGCCTCGGAGCCGGAGTTGCTGAAAATCGTGTGCTTCAACCGGGCGGGAGCGAGTGAGGCGAGCTTCGCGGCAAGGCGCACCGGCGGCTCCGTCGTCGTGTTAAAGAACGATGGATAGAACGCCACCTTCGACATTTGCTCGTGGACGGCGTCGATGATCTCGCGGCGATTATAGCCGACGTTGGTGCACCAAAGACCGGCCAGCCCGTCCAGCAGTTTGCGGCCATTCTCATCCTCGACATAGACGCCGCTGCTGGAACGCACCAAATGCGTCCCCTGCGCGTGCATCTCGTCGTGGTTGGTAAAGGGATGAAGGTGATACTTGGTGTCGAGTTCTTGCAGGGCCTTCGAGGAGAGTGCTTCCATGACTCCAGTCAATCATGCCGCACCGGTCTTGCCAAACAGAGCTTACGCGGAGCGGTGCGGTTCGTGTGCAGCACAGGCGCTGGTGCGGCTCCTTGCCATCCGCCGACCGATACCGCATGATGCGGCATGAGCCAAGACCTTGCCGCTGCGAAGCGCGAATCAGCCTACGTCCTCGATCTAATCAGCAAGAAGGAATTGTCTCTCGCTGAACGCCAGCGCGTCATCAAAGAGTCCGTCCAATATTGGGCCGACCACGTCAACGCCGGTTTCCTCCAATACCGGAAATCCGTCTCGACCGATTACACCGCCGTCGAATGGTCCGACGAAGGCGCATGCTTCAAAGACATCAACGGCAAGGAATTCATCGACATGCTCGGCGGCTTCGGCATCTACGTCACCGGCCACCGGCACCCGAAAGTTCTGAAAGCTGTTTTCGACCAACTCAACCGGCAAGGCATCCACTCACAGGAACTGATCGACCCGTTGCGCCCTTACCTCGCGCATCTCGTCGCGCTCATCACGCCCGGCGATCTCCAATTTGCCTTCCTTACCAATAGCGGCACCGAGGCCGTCGAAGGCTGTCTCAAAATGGCCGTCGCCACCACCGGTCGCCACAAATTCATCGGCTGCATCGGCGGCTTCCACGGCAAGAGCATGGGCTCGCTCGGCGGCACCTCCAAAGCCATCTTCCGCGAACCGTTCCTCCCGTTGCTCAACTGGACCCACATCCCGTTTGGCGACGTTGATTCTCTCAAGATGATCATGGCCAGTTGCGATTTCAGCGGCGACCGCGTGGCCGCCGTCGTCATCGAACCGATCCAAGGCGAAGGCGGCATCAACGTCGCCCCTCCCGGCTACCTCGCCGCCGCGCGCGAACTCTGCGACAAATACGGCGCGATGCTCGTCTTCGACGAAATCCAATGCGGCATGGGCCGCACCGGCAAAATGTTCTACTGCGAATACGACGGCGTCGTGCCGGATCTGATGGCGCTCGGCAAAGGTTTCGGCGGCGGCGTCATGCCCATCGGCGCCACCGTCGGGACCGCCGAAGACGTGGGAGAAATACATCGAGAACCCGTTCCTCCACACCACGACCTTCGGCGGCAACCCAGTCTGTTGCGCCGCCGCGATTGCGACGATCAATGTTCTCCTCGAGGAAAATCTCCCGCAGCAAGCCGCCGAAAAGGGGGATTACATGCTCAAGCACATCAACGCCCTCGCCGGTAAGTATCCGAAAGTTCTGAAACTCTGCCGCGGCAAAGGTCTCATGCTTGGCATGGAATTCGCCGACCATGACCTCGGCTACGAAGTCGCCAAGGAACTCTTCGCCCGGCAAATCCTCATCTCTGGCACCTACATCAACGCCCAAGTCCTCCGCATCGAACCGCCGCTGGTCATCAGCTACGAACTCATCGATCGCTTCCACCAGGCGCTGGAAGAATCGCTCCAAGCCGCTTACAAAACTCACAAGCTGTGATCAGGTGCGTGATTCCATTTCGATCACGCGCCCCATCGAGCAAGCGTCGTACTGGCTGGCCACCCGGCCTCCGCAACCAGGCGAACCGCTCACCGGCAAGATCGAAGCGGATGTCGCCATTATCGGCGCGGGATTTACCGGGCTGTGGACGGCGCACTTCCTCCGGCAACTCGAACCCAAACTAAACGTCGTCGTCCTCGAACAAGGCGTCGCCGGCTACGGTGGCAGCGGCCGAAACGCCGGCATCATCAGCGTTTGCCTCGATCACTCGCACGAGCTCGCCGCCGCGCACTTTGGCCAGGAAGGAAGCCGACCGGCTCGCCAAACTTGGCCTGCAAAACATCGAGGAACTCGCCGCGTTCGCCGGTAATGAATGTGACTTTGAGCGGACCGGCCAGCTCCACGTTGCGCTCACACCGTCGCAGGTCGAGGCGTGCCGGGCGATGACGCATGGCCGGTTCCTGAACGCAGAAGAAACGCGCGCCGAATTGAACTCGCCACTCTATCTCGGCGCCGCGTTCGTGTCCGGCGGTGGAATTATCAACCCGGTCAAGCTGGTGGACAAGCTGCGCCGCGATATCCGGCTGTTCGAGCGTTCACCGGTCACATACGCTTGCCGGCAACATCGTGCGGACGCCGGCCGGCGAGGTGCGCGCCCGCAAGATCGTGCTGGCGACCAACGCCTACTCGCATCACTTCTTCCCAAAACTGCTCCGGTATTTCATTCCGCTCTACGACTACGTTCTCGTCAGCGAACCGCTCACGGCCGAGCAACACGCTCGCCATCGGTTGGCGCAACCGGCAAGGCGTGACCGACGGGCGCACGTTCTTCAATTACTACCGGCTCACCGCCGACAACCGGGTCTTGTGGGGCACGAGCGAGGCGAGGTATTATCCGCGCAACCGCGTGGACGAGTCCTGCGATCATTCCGAGTGGCATTACCGGTCGTTGCGAGAAAGTTTCGGCCGTCACTTCCCGCAACTGGCCGGATTGAAATGGGATTACGCGTGGGGCGGACCGATCGCCTCAACCACGCGGCTCACGCCGTTCTTCGGCATGACCGGCGACATCTTGTATGCGCTGGGCTATACCGGCCACGGCATCGGCAGCACTCGCGTCGCCGGCAAAATTCTCGCGCACATGGCGCTGGCGAAACCCAGCGAGTTGCTGAATCTCTCGATGGTGCAGCGCCATCCGTTTCCCTACCCGCCCGAGCCGATACGCTCCTGGGCCGTCGAGGCGGTGACAGCCGCGCTGCGCCGGATGGATGCCGGTGAGAAACCCAGCCTCGTTACTGCGAGTTCTCGAAGTGTTGGGCATTGGGTTTTCGAGTTGAGATGAAAGGGCCGCGGCGCGTTGGCCCGGGAGCTTCAGCGACCGGGGTTGAAGAGAAACTGCAGCGGCAGGCTTAGGCGCGCGCGCCAAGCGGCGAGCGAGTGCTCGGCGCCCTCGGCGCGGAAGACTTTGAAGTTGGAATCCTCGATGAAGTTCTTTGCGAGCAGGACTTTGTTGAGTTTCTGCTGATACGCCTCGATCCGCTCGTCGGGGCCGAGTGTGCCGTAGTCGAAATAGATTTTCCGGTCGGGCTTGAACTTCCGATCCTTGCGGATCTGCTCGATGATGAGGCACTCGTCCGGCGTGTCCTCGCTCAAATCCTGAAACGAGGTGGAGAGGCAGGCGAACTTGCCGAAGACATGGTGGTGGTGCTGCGCCATGTGCAGTGCGAGCAACCCGCCGAGTGCAAACCCGAGCAGCCCGGTATTCGCGGGATCTGCGAGCGTGCGGTCGCGGCAGAACGTGTAATCGATGAATGGCTTGAGATCGTGGACGAGGAAGTCCGCGAGTTTCTGCCCGTCGGACTGAGGGGAAAGCTCCATGCTGCGCCGGGTGAGCGCCTCGTGGTGGCAGACTGCGACCAGAATCACCTCGCGCATCAAGCCGGCGCGCGCGAGATTTGTCGCCCATACATCGGTGGCGAGGGATTCAACGCCGGAGGAGGGCCGGCTTTGCAGGGCATGCTGCCCGTTGAGGAGGTAGAGGACCGGAAATTGCGTGTCGCCGCTGCGGATGTAGCCGGGCGGCAGCCAGACGTAGACCTGGCGCTGTTCGTTGAGGAGGTCTGCGTGGAGCTGGCACTCGACGGTCTTGCCGTTGAGGAGATCGGTTTCCGCGGGCGGGGAGTCGTTCCAATTTTCGACCTCGAGTGAAATGGTCATGTCGTGCTGCACGAGGTAAAGAGAATTGGGATACAACGACCCATCCCTGGATGTCGCCTCCGTGAGCCATGAGCCGCGCGTGATTTTGAATTCGATGATGCCGTGCGGGATGTCCGTGGAACCGACAAATTTGCCGTTGCGCTTTTCCAACACGAGGCCGTTCTCGGGCTGCCAGTCGCCCAGCGCGCGGTCGGTGCCGACGATGACGACGTGCTGTTTCGACGCGTCGGGCGGGACTGTGATTTCGAAGGCGACGGAGGGCATCAGGTTGGTAATTTAGCTGGCGAGTGCGATGTCTGGCTAGTCCGCATTTCCGAAGATAGATTCGACCGGCGATGGAGATTCATTTTCTGGAAGAGCACACCGGCTTCATCCCGCAACTGGCGGCGTGGTGCCACGAGGAGTGGAAGGACTTCTACGGCGGGAAAACGGTGGAAGATGTGTGCGCCTACTTCGCTGCGAACACGAGCCGTGATCGCATTCCCATCACTTACGTCGCGGTTGAGGAGGGGCGGCTATGCGGCACTGTGACGCTGGATGTGGAGGACCTTGACCTGCGCGGATACGAGGATGTCTCGCCGTGGTTGGTCTGTCTCTATGTGGAAAAAGCCCACCGCGGCCGGGGTCTTGGCCGGCAGCTGATTCATCACGCCATGGATGAGGCCTTGAGGTTGAAATTATCCTCGCTTCACCTCTGGACGGAAAATCTCGAGCCGATGTATCTGCAACTGGGCTGGCGCGTGTTGGAGCGGACGCAGTTTCACGGCCACGACATCACCGTGATGCGGCGTGATTTTCATTAATTAGTTTGCCAAGTCACGACGCCCTCGTTGTAATCGAGCGAGTGTTTAACTAATCCCATGCAACGCACCGCACGCTCCTTTCATTTCCCCTCGGGAATCCGGTTGATGGAGATGTTCTTCGGCGGATGGAGCGTTCTGGTTTTCATTTTTCTCTACGTGCCGATCGTGCTCCTGGTCGGATACTCGTTCAATAGCTCGCGGCTGAACATTCTCTGGGAAGGGTTCACGCTGAAGTGGTATGCGCAGCTCTGGCAGAACCAGCCGCTGATCCAGGCGCTCAAGAACAGCATCATCGTGGCGGTGTTCACCTGCGTATTTTCTGTCGCGCTCGGCACGCTGGGCGCGTGGTTGCTGTATCGCTACCGGTTCCCGGCGAAGCGCGCGATTCAGACGCTGATTTTCATCCCGATGGTGATTCCCGAGATCATCATGGGCATCAGCCTGATGATTTTCTTCGCGGCGATCGCCTTCGAGTTTGGCTACACGACGATCATCATCTCGCACGTGACTTTTTGTTTTCCCTTCGTGCTCGTGGCGGTGCAGGCGCGGCTCTCCGGCGTCGATCCGTTCCTCGAGGAGGCGGCGATGGACCTGGGCGCAACGCCGCTGCAGGCGTTCTGGAAGGTGATGGTTCCCTACATGCTGCCGGCGATCGTTTCTGGGACGCTGATGAGTTTCACGCTCTCGCTCGACGAATTGATCGTGACTTATTTCACGATGAGCCCCGAGACAGCGACGCTGCCGATCAAGGTGTTCGGGATGGCGAAGGTTGGCCTCAACCCGATGCTCAACGCCATTTCGACGATTTTCATTCTTGCCACGGTCGCGTTCGTGTTGCTCGCCGAGTGGATCAGAAGAGCCAGCCGTTAGACTTTTTCAGGATCACCAACCCAAACAAAAAGGAGAAACAGAAAATGAAGAAAATGCACATCATCACGGCGCTCGTCTGCGCCGTGTTCATCACGCTGGGAGGGAATTCGTTCGCCGCCCCGAGCAAGACATTGAACCTCTTCGGCTGGTCGGAATACATCCCGCAGGCGGTGCTTGATGGCTTCACGAAGGAGACCGGCATCAAGGTCAATTACGAGACTTATGGTTCCAACGAGGAAATGCTCGCCAAGCTGCTTCCGAGCAAGGGCAAGTACGACCTCATTATTCCCTCCGAATACGTCGTCGAGGCGCTCGTCAAGCGGAACAAACTCGAGGCCCTCGACATGTCGAAGATTCCCAACTTCAAGAACATCGGGGCGGAGTTTAAGGGCTTCCCATTTGACCCGGAGAACAAATACAGCGTTCCCTACATGACCGGTTCCGTGGGAATCGTGGTCAACACCGACAAGGTCAAGGACGACATCAAGGGCTACAAGGACGTCTTCCAGCCGAAATTTAAGAATCGGATCGTGGTGCTGAATGACAACCGGGAAATTGTCTCGTGGGCGCTCTCCACGCACGGCATCGACATCAACGATGTGACCCCTGCGACGATCGAGAAGATCAAGCCGATCCTCAAGGAATGGCTGCCGCTGGTGAAAGTCTACGACTCGGACAGCCCGAAAACCGCGCTGCTGAACGGCGACGTGGATCTTGGCGTCGTGTGGGGCGGAGAAGCGGCGATCCTGTATAACCAGGACAAGAAATTCAAATACATCCTGCCCGTGGAGGGCGCGCACCGATTCATTGACAACATCGCTATCCCGGCGGGCGCTCCGCACCCGGATGCCGCGATGGCGTTCATCAACTACATCCTGCGTCCCGAGGTCAGCAAATTGATCTCTGAGGCGTTCCCGTACACCAACCCGAACGTCGCAGCGCGCGAACTGCTGTCCGCCGCGGAGTTGGCCAACCCTGCGAGTTATCCGACAGGCAATCCGAAGCTCGAAATCTTCCGGGACATCGGCAAGAACGCGACCAGCGTTGACAAGTTGATGACCGACCTCAAGAGCCACTAACGAAATAGAGGCGCCCGCTTCATCGCGACACACGACAATGGACGTTCGCACGATTCCGACACGCCGAGGCCGGCGCAGGCAGACGGCCCGGCGCTGCGGGCTGGATGCTGGCAGCGCCGATGTTCGCCTGGCTGGCGATCTTCGTCATCGCGCCGACGGTGATTCTTTTCGTCTACAGCTTTTGCCAGCGCGACGAGATGGGCGAACTCGTCTTCAGGTTCAGCCTCGAAAACTACGCGCGTGTCTTCGATCCGACCTACCTCTACATCTTTGGCCGTTCGATTTGGTACGCCGCGTTGACCACCGTGCTCTGCATCGTGATCGGCTACCCGGTTGCCTATTTCATCGGCCGGGCGCGCGAGGATAACCGGAACAGGCTCCTCATGCTGGTCATGGTGCCTTTCTGGACGAGCTTCCTCATCCGCACCTATGCCTGGATCACCATCCTCAAGAGCGAGGGGTTGCTCAACGGCATGCTGCAGCTTGTGGGAGTGATCAGCGCGCCGCTGGAAATTCTCTACACGCCGCTGGCCGTCGTCATCGGCCTCGTCTACGCCTATGTGCCGTTCATGATTCTGCCGATCTACGGCAGCGTGGAAAAACTCGACAACGCCTTGATCGAGGCTGCGTTCGATCTCGGCGCGGGCCCGATCCGCGCGTTTTCCAAGGTCATCATCCCGCTCACGAATCCGGGCGTCATTGCGGGCACGCTGCTCGTTTTTATTCCATCCATCGGCATGTTCGCGATCACCGACCTGATGGGCGGCGCGCGGGTGAAAATGATCGGCAACGTGATCCAGGACCAGTTCACCGGCCAGGCGCGCGACTGGCCGTTCGGATCGGCGCTTGGAATCACGCTGCTCGCCATGTTCGCCGTCGCGTTCTGGCTGACGACTCGCAAACAGACCGACGTGCCGATGGGGTAGAGTCCCCACGCGCGACGGCAGGCGGTGGAAATGGCAGACTAGAAATTACCTTATGGCAAACGCAATGGTCATCGGCATGGGCGGAGTTGGCTCAGTGATTGGGCAGAAACTCCACGAATACGACTGCTTCGAGCGCATCCTGCTCGCGGACGTGGATCCGACTTTCGCCGAGCATCTGCACGGCAAGACGAATAACAGCCGGTTCCAAGTCTGCACGGTCAACGCGATGGACACGGCCAAGCTCATCACGCTCATGCGCGAGCACAAGATCGCCGTGGCGCTCAACGCGTGCCCATGGCAGGCGAACCACTCGGTGCTCGAGGCGTGCCACCAGGCTGGGGCGCATTACCTCGACATGGCGGCGGACATTTATTCGCCGCCGGGATTGAAACGGCCCACCAAAAACTCCTTCGAGGCCGAGATCGAGAAATTCAACCAGCCGTTCCTGGAAAAAGGCATCGCCGGCATTCTCTGCATGGGCATGGATCCCGGGGCGGTGAATGTCTTCGCGCGCTGGGCGATGGACCGGCTCGACACCGCGACGAGCATCCGCGTGCTCGACTCCGACAACGCTGAGGTCAAGGGCTACCGCTTCGCGGTTTTGTTTTCGCCGGAAACTTTGTTCGAGGAGCTCGGCGCGACGCCGTATTTCGTCAAGGATGGCAAGGTCACCTCCGGCAGACCGCTCGAGACCGAGATCGAGTGGGTGCGTTTTCCCGAGCCCATCGGCCTGATGAAAACCTACGCCGTCGCACACGAGGAAGGCGTGAGTCTCGGCATCTATCCGCCCTTCGTCGAGAAAGGCGTGCGCTACTCGGTGTTCAAATACACGCTCTCCGACAAGGTCTATCACATCGCAAAATCACTCGCGCTGCTCGACATGGACACGTGGAAAAAAGTGAAGGTCGATGGCGCGGAGGTCGCGCCCGTGCGGGTCGTCAGCGCGAACCTGCCCAAGCCCGCGCAGCTCGGGGCGACGGTCGACGGCTACTCGTGCGTGGGCACCGAGGTGCGCGGCACCAAGGACGGCAAACGAGTGGAATATTTTGTCTACACCATGGACAGCCACCGTGAGACTTTCGAGAAATACGGCTATTCGCTCACCGTGGTGCAGACGGGCATCCCGCCCGCGCTTGCGGCCAGGCTGCTCGTCACCGGAGAAATCAAGGAGCGCGGCGTGATGATGCCCGAAGCGCTGCATCCGGACGTGCTCATGGAAAATTTCTCGAAGGAGGGGTTGAAAATCTTTGTCGAGAAACGCGAAGTCGAGCAAATGTAAAACATGACATCCGGCGCAAAAACTCCGCGGCTGCTCATCGGCTCCGAATGGCGCGAGACGGGACGCACCAAACCGGTGATCAACCCGTACACCGGAGAGGAATTCGCGCAGGTTCCGCTGGGAGACGCGAAGACGGTGGACGAGGCGATCAAGGTCGCGCACGAGGCGTTTGAAGTCACGCGTGCGCAAGCGCCCCACGCTCGCGGCGACTTGCTGGCACGAGTCGCGCACCGCATCGAGGAAAGGCGCGCGGATTTTGTGGAGACGATGATCGCCGAGGCGGGGAAGCCTTACACGTTTGCGGATGGCGAAGTCACGCGAGCGATCATCACTTTCACCGTGGCCAGCGAGGAGGCGCGGCGGCAGCAGGGCGAACTGCTCGACATTGACGCGTATGCGCCGGGCAGCGGGCATTTCGGGCTGGTGCGCCGGTTTCCGCTCGGCGTCATCAGCGCGATCACGCCGTTCAATTTTCCGCTCAATCTCGTCGCGCACAAGGTTGCGCCCGGCATGGCTGCGGGCAACACGCTGGTCGTGAAGCCGGCCATGAAAACGCCGCTCACCTCGCTCCTGCTCGCCGAGGTGCTCGTCGAGTGCGGCATGCCGCCGGGTCAGGTGAATTTCATCACCTGCAATCACGAGGAGGGGACGGCATTGATCACCGATCCGCGCGTAAAGATGGTGTCGTTCACCGGCAGCCCCGACGTCGGCTGGCAGCTCAAGGCGCAATGCGGCAAGAAAAAAATCACGCTCGAGCTGGGCGGCAATGCCGGGGTGATCGTTCACGACGACGCCGACGTGAAATCAGCGGTGCCGAAGATCGCCGTCGGTGCATTTTCCTATGCGGGCCAGTCGTGCATCAGCGTGCAGCGCATCGTCGTGCAGGAGTCGATCTACGAGGAATTCAAGACGGCAGTTTGTCGATTACGTGCGCGAGCACATCCAGACCGGCGACCCGCGCGACAAGAAAACGGTCGTCGGCCCGATGATCGACACCGGCGCGCTCGAGCGCATCGCCGGCTGGGTCGAGAGCGCGCGCAAGTCCGGCGCGAAGATTCTCTGCGGCGGCAACGTGAAGGGCCGCTGCCTCGACGCCACCGTCATCGAAAAGCCCGACTCGAAGACCTCGACGTCTGCGCCAAGGAAGCCTTTGCGCCGATCGTCACGCTGCATTCCTACAAGACTTTTGACGATGCGCTGAAATTTGTGAACGACTCGGATTTCGGTCTTCAAGCCGGCGTGTTCACCCGCGACATCGGCAGAGCGATGCGCGCGTTCGAGCAGTTGGACGTCGGTGGCGTTCTCATCAACAACGTGCCGACTTTTCGCGCCGACAACATGCCGTATGGCGGATTGAAGGATAGCGGGTTCGGTCGCGAAGGCGTTCGTTTTGCGATGGAGGAAATGACGGAGCTCAAATCATTGATTCTAAACATCAGCTAGGAGGAACAATTCATGAAAGTCGGTCGCATGTTTATCAACGGGAAATGGAAACTCGCCGCGGAAGGCGCGACGCGGGAGGTTCTCAACCCCGCCAACAACAAGGTCATCGGCATCGTCGCCGAGGGAACGCAGAAGGATGCGGAACTGGCGATCCAGGCGGCGCGCAAGGCGTTCGACGAGGGGCCGTGGCCGCAGATGCGCGCAACGGAGCGCGCGGCGCGGCTGTTCAAGCTGGCCGATCTCATCGAGGCGGAAGCGGAGGAATTTGCAAAACTCGACACGCTCAACAACGGCAAGCCGCTGCGCGAGGCGCGCTTTGACGCGGCGGATGCGGCGGGGTGTTTCCGATATTACGCGGGATTGATCACCAAGCCGCTCGGGCAGAATTACGAGGTGTCGGACGCGACCATCGAGCCGATGGTCGTGCGCGAGCCGATCGGAGTGTGCGGGCAGATTATCCCGTGGAATTATCCGCTGCTGATGGCGGCATGGAAACTCGCGCCCGGCCTCGCCGCGGGCAATTGCTGCATCTTGAAGCCCGCCGAGACCACGCCGCTGTCCGCAATCAGGTTGTTCGAGTTGATTGAAAAGGCCGGGTTTCCTCCCGGCAGCGCGCAACTTGTTCTCGGCCCCGGTCCCACCGTCGGCCAGACGCTCGCCGAGAGCATGCTCGTGGACAAAATCGCATTCACCGGCGGCACCGCCACCGGGCGCAAGATCATGCAGGCCGCCACCTCGAACATCAAGAAGGTCACGCTCGAACTCGGTGGAAAAAGCCCGAACATCGTTTTCGCCGACGCGGATTTGGATGTCGCGCTCGAGTTTGCCATGTTTGGCATTTACGCGGGCCAGGGCGAGGTCTGCAGCGCGGGCTCGCGGCTGCTGTTGGAAAAAAAGATCGCCGACAAATTCCTGACGCGACTCGCAGAGGCGAGCAACAAGATCGTCGTCGGCGACGGCATGAAGCCGAAGACGGAGATGGGTCCACTCATCACGCCTGCGCACATGGAGAAGGTGCTGGGCTACATCGAGACGGGAAAACGCGAGGGCGCGGAGCTGATCTGCGGCGGAAATCGCCTGACGAAAGGCGAACTCGCGAAGGGCAATTTCGTCGCCCCGACGGTCTTCGTCAAAACCAAGCCGTCGATGAAGATCGTGCGCGAGGAAATCTTCGGGCCGGTGCTGGTGGTCCAACTTTTCGAGACCGAGGAGGAAGCCGTGCGACTGGCGAATGACACGATCTACGGACTGGCGGGCGCCGTTTTTACCGAGCGACGGCGGGAAGGGCTTGCGCGTGCTTGAAGAAACTGCGCGCCGGCATCACGTGGCTGAACACGTATCACCCGACATTCAACGAGGCGCCGTGGGGCGGCTACAAGCAGTCGGGGATCGGGCGCGAGCTGGGCACGTTCGGTCTCGACGCCTACATGGAGGTGAAACAGATCAACATCAACCTTGCGCCGCAGCGGCTTCACTGGTTTTCTGGCTTGAAGTAAGGCGATGGATTACATGGTCCAACTCAAGGGGGTGACGAAACGCTTCGGCAATTTCGTCGCCGTGCAGGACGTGAACCTCGACATTCAGGAGGGCGAATTCCTTACGCTGCTTGGCCCGTCGGGCTGCGGCAAGACGACGTTGTTGCGCATGATCTCCGGTTTCGAGACGCCGACCGAGGGCATTGTCTATCTCTCCGGGCAGGACGTGACCCATGTGCCGCCTTACAAGCGCGATGTGAACCAGGTGTTCCAGAGCTACGCGCTGTTCCCGCATCTCACGGTGGCGGACAACATCGCGTTTGGCCTGAGGATGAAAAAGGTGCCCAAGCCCGAGATCGAGGAGCGGGTCAAACAGGTGACACAGCTTGTCTCGCTCACCGGCTTCGAACAGCGCAAGCCAAGCCAGTTGTCGGGAGGCCAGCGTCAGCGCGTTGCCCTTGCGCGCGCGATCGTCTGTCAGCCGCGCGTGCTGTTGCTCGACGAGCCGCTGGCGGCGCTCGACGCGAAGCTGCGCCATGCGATGCAGATCGAGTTGAAACATTTGCAGAGGAAAGTCGGCATCACGTTTGTCTTCGTCACGCACGACCAGGAAGAGGCGCTGACGATGTCCGACCGCATCGCGGTGATCAACCTCGGGCGCATCGAGCAGCTCGGGGAGGTTTCCGAGATTTATCATTCGCCACGCACGACGTTCGTCGCGAATTTCATCGGCCAGGCGAACATTCTCGAATCAACGCCCGTGTCGGTGATTAGCGATCAGGCGCGCGTGAGATTGAATGACGCGATCGAGCTGGTGGTAAATACGTCCAGCATTCCGCCCGCTTCAAAGAACACGCTGATCTCGATCCGGCCCGAAAAGATTCACCTGCAGAAGACCAATCCGGGCGGCGAGAATATTTTCGAGGCGCGGGTGAGCGAGGAGCTTTTCAAGGGGGCGGTTGACCAGTTGGTGCTGACCACCGATTCCGGCCTTGAGCTGACCGCAGTCGTTGCGAACGAGTGTGCGACGGAGGAATCCTTCCACCTTGGCGACAAGGTTTTTTGCTATCTCCACCCGAGCGACATCGTGGTGGTGCAGGGCGAGTCAGCTTAGGCCAATGGCGCCTTCGGCGCCGCTGCGGCCGCTCCCCGACGCCGGTCCACCGCTGAGGGTTCCGGTCCGCCTTGCGCGGGCAAGTTTACATTCTTGACGCATTTATTCCAATCCGCCAATACTCGGCGCCTAACGAAGGAGAACGTATGTTACATCTCGATACTGGAAACACCGCTTTCACGCTCCTGTGCGCAAGCCTGGTAATGCTGATGACGCCGGGGCTCGCTTTCTTCTATGGCGGGTTGGTTGGGCGAAAGAACGTGCTCGCCATCATGATGCAAAGCTTTGTCTCGATGGGCTGGACCACGGTGTTGTGGTGGGCCTTCGGGTTTTCGCTTTGTTTTTCGGGCGATCAGAAAAGCGGCACGGATTTCTTTGGCATCGTCGGCAACCTGAACTGGGCGGGACTGCGCGGGATCACGCTCGCCACACCTTCACCTAACGACACGATCCCGATGCTCGTCTTTTGTGCCTACCAAATGATGTTCGCCATTATCACACCGGCGTTGATCACCGGCGCATTTACCAATCGCATCACTTTCAAGGCTTATATGGCGTTTCTGACCGCCTGGCTGGTGCTGGTTTATTTTCCATTCGTCCACATGGTGTGGGGCGGCGGCCTTCTGGCAGAGTGGGGAGTAAAGGATTTTGCCGGCGGGATCGTGGTGCACAACATTGCGGGCATCGCTGCGCTCGCTTCCATTCTCTACGTTGGCAAGCGCAAGGTCGTGGATCGTGGGCCGCATAGTATTCCTCTCGTCGCGCTCGGCACGGGTTTGCTCTGGTTTGGTTGGTATGGCTTCAATGCTGGATCTGAATTTCGTGTGGATTCGATCACGGCGGTCGCATTCATCAATACCGACATCGCCGCGTCGTTCGCGGCCATCGCGTGGATGCTGGTCGACTGGCGAGTTTCGAAGAAGCCAAAGTTCCTCGGCCTGCTCACCGGCGCGGTGGCGGGTCTCGCCACGATCACACCCGCGGCGGGTTATGTGTCGCCGGCGACGGCGGTCATCATCGGCATCGCAGCTGGGGTCGTCTGTTATTATGCGTGCGCGCTAAAGAACAAGCTCCAGTGGGACGACGCGCTCGATGTCTGGGGCGTGCACGGTGTTGGCGGTTTCCTCGGAATCGTGTTGCTCGGCGTCTTTGCGTCGACGGCGTGGAATCCGGCGGCCAGTGGTGGCGTGAACGGATTGCTCGCAGGCGATCCGAGCTTTTTCATGAAGCAGATCGCCGCCGGGCTGTTCTCGTCCGTTTGGGCGTTTGCCTTTACCCTGGGAATGTTGTGGCTCATCAACCGGATCACGCCCGTGCGTGTAGAAGATGCGCACGAAGAACTCGGTCTCGACGAGGCAATCCACGGCGAAGTAGCTTACACTGAGGGGTTGTAGCAACGATCTGGCGGTTTGACCAAATTCACCGTCGGACCGACTTCATTTTCACCTTCTGGCCGCGAGCTTGTGATCGACAACTCACCCGCCCCCGCTCCCTAAATCGATCGGTCGTTTCGTCCTCCAAGACTCACAACTGCACGCAGACCGCTTTCGTCTCGGTATAAAGCTCCAGTGCTTCAGCACCCATCTCACGGCCCCAGCCGGATTGTTTGTATCCCCCAAAGGGCAGCGCGGCATCAAAGACGTTATAGCAGTTCACCCAGACAGTTCCGGCGCGCAGCTCGGAAGCCAGGCGGTGCGCTCTTGACACGTCGCGTGTCCAGACCGCTGCGGCCAAGCCGTAAACGTTATTGTTCGCGGACTTCACCACTTCATTCGGGTCGGTGAAAGGCACGGCGCAGACGACAGGACCAAAGATCTCCTCGTCCATCACTTTCATCCCGGGTTTCGTGTTCACCAGCACGGTGGGCTGGACGAAATAACCGCGCTTCGCCGGCGCGTCCGCCGCCGACGACAGGTCGGGCGCCTTCGTTCCGTCCGGATTGCAGGAAGCCCATCACGCGATTGAGCTGCTCTTCGGAAACGAGCGGACCCATTTCGGTATCCGCGCGGTGACCTGGACCAATCTTAATTTTCTTCGCCACGTCGGAGATGCCGCTCACGACTTTGTCGAAGTGCTTCTTGTGAACGTAGAGGCGCGAGCCGGCGCAGCAGCACTGGCCGTGATTGAAGAAGATCGCGCTGGCCGCGCCGGGAATCGCCGTCTCCAAATCCGCATCCTCGAAGACGATGTTGGGCGACTTGCCACCCAATTCGAGCGAGACTTTTTTCAGATCATTGGCGGCAGCATTCACGATGAGCTTGCCGACTTCGGTCGAACCGGTGAACGCAATTTTGTCGACGCCGGGATGAGCGGCGAGCGCGGCACCGGCGGTTTCGCCGAGACCGGTGACGATGTTCACGACGCCGTCGGGAATGCCGGCTTCTTGAAACAATTCACCGAGCCGCAAGGCTGAGAGCGGCGTCTGCTCGGCAGGTTTGAGCACCACCGTGCAGCCGGTCGCCAGCGCCGGGCCAAGTTTCCAGGCGGCCATGAGCAACGGGAAATTCCACGGAATGATTTGTCCGACGACGCCGATCGGTTCGCGCAGGGTATAACTGAAAAACCTGGCGCCGGGTGCGTAGGGAACGGAAATCGGAAATGTGTTGCCGTGAATCTTGGTCGCCCAGCCCGCCATATAGCGGAACAAATCGACGGCGAGCGGAACATCCGCCACGCGCGCCACGGTGAGCGGTTTACCGTTGTCGAGTGATTCGAGCCGGGCGAATTCTTCGAGATTCTTTTCCAGCAAATCCGCGAGCCTCCAAATCGCCCGGCCGCGGTCCGACGGCGTCATCTTACGCCACGGCCCGGATTCGAAAGCGGCGCGCGCCGCCTTCACCGCGCGGTCGATGTCTTTCTTGTCGCCGGCCGCCACCTCGCAAATCACGTCGCCCGTCGCCGGGTCGTAGGTGGCAAAGGTTTCGCCCGAGGCCGCATCGACCCACTGGCCGTTGATTAACATTCGCCGCGCTTTGTTTGAGACGGGCTGGCTGACGCGAGGCGCGCCGTTACCGCTAAGACGATTTTTTCGAGAAGGAGAAAGTTTCGTTTTCATAGGATGTGTTTCGCTTTTGCTGATTGGAAACTGTGCATCGCGCCTGTGGAAAAGCGATGCAAAAATGGCGCTATCTTCGATTGGAAAATCTGTGTGCGCATCAATTCCCCCATCGTCTGTTTATTAGACTTCCGACCCGTCCTGTCCGGTCTGTCATTGGATCGCAGTACTTGGATTTGCGTTCGTCGCCAACGCAGTGATACTTGCCGTCTCAAGATCGCGGGGTGGAGCAGTCTGGTAGCTCGTCAGGCTCATAACCTGAAGGCCGTGGGTTCAAATCCCACCCCCGCAACCAATTTCGTGTTGCCCTGTCCCACGTCTTCCAGGCCGTAAAAAATAGTCGACGAGCCAGTGGGTCGTCGGCTGAGTCAGGCGAGACGGCTGACTTCCGAACGGTCTCGATTCCTCGCCACGGTTGCATAATCGGGGGAGCGCGCGTTCCCTCTTTGATGGCGCCGCGACCATCAAATGTATCCGGCCGCATTCTTGTCGGCACCGCAAGCTGGTCGGATCCGGGTTTTATCGCGCGTTGGTATCCGCCGAAGTTGCCGGCGGGCGAGCGCCTTCCCTGGTATGCGCGAGCATTTCGAAATGGTCGAGGTGAATTCGACTTTCTACGCTGTGCCCGATGTCGCGACTGGTCGAACGTTGGTCGCGCGCCACACCGGACGAATTCGTCTTCGACGTCAAATTGCACCGCTTGCTCTCACGTCATGCGGCGACGGTGAAGTCACTCCCGCCCGCGCTGCAACGAACGGCGGAAAGCGATGGGAAAGGCAAGGTGACGCCTGACGGCGAAGCTGGAGCGGGCGTTGCTCGACCAGGTGATCAGGTCGGTCGAGCCGCTGCGCACTTCCGGAAAATTCGGCGCCTTCCTGCTGCAACTTTCGCCCGCCTTCTCTCCGCGAAAGCACAATTTGTCGGAACTGGAAGAGCTCCTGGGCCGGCTCGTCCCGTTAGGCGTGGTGGTGGAATTGCGGAACCGAAATTGGACAGAAGGTGAACAATTGAAAGAGACGCTGGAATTTTTCCGGCGCCACCACACAACTCTCGCGTTGGTCGATGCACCGGCGGCAACACATTTCACGATCATGCCGAGCGATCTCGACGAGGTGACCGATCGGCGACTCACCTATTTACGTTTGCATGGGCGCGATCCGAAGGCCTATCTCCGCGGCAAGACAGTGGCCGAGCGATTCTATTACGATTACAGCGATGCAGAGATCAGCGAGGTCGCGGAACGAGCCAGGAAGCTCGCGCGTGAGGCCGACACTGTGCACGTCATTTTCAATAACAACGCCCTCGACTTTGCGCCGCACGCCGCGCTTCGTCTGCGCGCGGCGCTCGGGCAGGTCGTCAAAGCGCCGCCGCGGCAGGCGGATTTTCTTCGTGAGGCATGGCAGAGCCGATGAATCCGGAACCTTCGAAGAAACCAGGCGCATGGACGCGTTTTCGACACTGGTTAGGCGGGCTGCATTTCCGCCTTGTCACGATCGAGGACACGCCGCATTCGATCGCGCTGGGCGTGGCAATTGGGATCTTCTTTGGTTTCACCCCTCTTTGGAGCCTGAAGACGTTGCTCTCGATTGCGGTGGCGTGGCTCTTCAAGAGCAACAAGATCGCGGCTGCGATCAGCGTCCAATTGCACGACCTGATTCTGCCGTTTATGCCGGCGATCTACCTTTGGGAATACAAGTTTGGCTATTGGACGATGCACGGTCGCCTGCCGCAGCGGCTCCATTTTCCGGCTCTGGGCTTCCGGGATTATGCGCATTGGGAGACACTCTTTTCCGTCGGCCGCCCGCTGCTCATCGGCTCGCTCATCATTGGATTACCATCGGCAGCGATCGTTTATTTTGTCTGCCGCGGCCTGGTCACGAGTCACCGGGCCTCGCGGACGGAGAGCGATAGCGGGCCGAAATTTTCGCGACGACGGCACGAGAGTTGCATCATCGAGACGGTGTCGCTGGCTGACGTCCTAACGACGGAGGCCGGTGGCATACTAAAACTTATGAAATCTCTTCATCGTCATCGCCTCCAGTCTGCTGCTCTGCTCCTGTGCCGATATGGTCGTTACCAAGACCTACGTTCCGAACTCCGGGGCGGGCGCCGGTCCCGTGGATGCCAAGGATTTTGGCTCCCGCGAATCTGTGCGCTATTCAACCAACTGCGGAGTGGGCGAAGCACATCCTTCCGCGATCTACATCCGGCCGTTTTGCATCGACACAGCCGTATTCCGGAACGACGAAGCGGCGTCCGACGCAGAGATGCCGATTCGCAGGGCGCTGACTCCGGTCGCTTTCGCTCAGGATTTGAAGGAAGAACTGAGCAAGATGGCGCCGACGCGCATCCTCAAGGATGACGAAGCGCCCAAAGTGGGTTGGCTGGTGGAAGGCCGTTTTGACAACGTCAATAGCAGCGTCTCTCCGTCCCTCGCCATGCACGTTAAGGTGACCGACGTGGAAAAACACCGCGTCATCTATGAATTCGATATGGCGGGCGGCAACAACGGGCAGGGTAGCCTTCGGGACGATTCGCGGCAGCGGCGGGCGATTCGCGACTCCGTTCGATCTACGCAACGCGGCCGAGCGCATCCTCTTGGTGCTGAGTCCTGACCCGTTCCGTTTCGGTGCGCGCTCCACGGTTGTCCTTCAGTAGGTGAAGCAGGCGCCGTCCTGGCGCACATTCTCCGGATGATTGCGGTTGCCAAGCGGAGACGGCCAGTTAACGTGCAGCGGTTTTGACCGCCGTGATCGTTTTTCTTCGTAGATCTGCGCCGGTGGCCCTGCGTTCTGGCGCTGGCCTTGGGTGGGGCGACGTCGCTCCGCGCCGCCGAGTCCAGTATCACGATTGACGCGAAGACCGGCTTTATTCTCGAGAAGGTGCAGCCCGACAAGAAACGCCAGGTCGGAAGCCTGACGAAGATCGCCACGGCGATGGTCGTGCTCGATTGGGCGGCGAAACAAAGCGGCGATCTCGCGCAAGTCGCCGTCATCCCGGAGGCCGCCTTCGCCGGCACGAGCGAAAACAACGTTGGCTTTCAACCGGGCGACACGATCACGCTGCGCGACCTGCTTTACGCGGCGCTCGTGCAATCCGACAACATCGCCGCCTACACGCTGGCGGATCACGTCGGCCGCGCGCTCCAGGGGCTGGTCCCGCCAAGCGGCGAAGCGGCGCGCGGCACGCCGGTCGATTACTTTGTCCTTCAGATGAATGCGCTCGCGCAGCACCTCGGGATGGAGCGAACGCGTTTTCTCAATCCAAGCGGCCTCGATGGAAAAGAAAAACCTTTCTCGACCGCAGCGGACGTCGCCCGGCTAACGAGGTATGCGATGAACAATGCAGGCTTCCGGTTTTACGTTTCGCAAAAGGAGCGGGAGATCGGATTCGGACGCGGCTCCGGGCGTATGCGCTATTTGCTGCGGAACACCAATGAGTTGCTCGGCCGTGACAACATCGACGGCGTGAAAACTGGTCGCACCCAACTGGCTGGCGACTGTCTTGTCGTTACCGCAGCGCGTCCCTCGGAAGTGATACAAAAAGGCGCCACCACAGTCATCACGCCGCGACGTTTGATCGTGGTGGTCCTCGGCAGTCCCGATCGCTTTGGGGAAGGCGCTGCGCTGCTCGAGCGCGGTTGGTCGCTCTACGATCGTTGGGCGGCGGCCGGTCGGCCGCTCGATCGGAAGGAGACGCTCGCCCAATCTAAAGAGTAATGACCCGCAGATCGGTGTCCTGACCAGCGTCCTGTTGGTTCCATGAGTCCTATGGGACCGAGAGGACATATGCAATCTGTTCGAGCGTCAGCTCGTCTAGGCGTCGGACAACAAGATCTGCGGTCGAAAGTTGCGCCGCCAAGTGTGTTGTCGCGACGGCCACCACCTTCATGCCAGCGGCATGCCCAGCTTCGATGCCAACGTGGGCGTCCTCGAAAACCACCGCTCTTTTCGCCGCTACGCCGAGACGCTCGGCGGCCTTCAGGAAAACCTCGGGATTTGGTTTTCCATGCACGACATCTTCGGCCGAGATGATCTCGCGAAAGGCCCGCCGCAATCCAATCCGATCGAGCACTGCCTCGATGTTCAAACGCTGAGTCGACGAAGCCACCGCGCAGGGCACGCCAGCTTCGTGCAGCCGATGAAGCCACTTCACCACACCCGGCAAAGGCGTGATCTCGCTCCGCGCGACGATCTCGCGATAAAGTGCTTCCTTGCGATTCGTTAGGCGGACAACCTCCGCAGGCTCTTTCGTCCAACCGTGAATCTCCTCGATGATCCGCGCACTCTTCATCCCAAATCCGCGAATGAAGCTGTCCTCCGCGATGGATTTCCCAAGTTCAGTTGCGAGCTGGCGCCAGCTCTGCGCGTGCAGATCCCCCGAGTCGATGATGACGCCGTCCCAGTCGAATATCGCGCCAAAGGGAGGCTGGGAATTGGTGATCGCTGTTTGCTTATTGCTGATTTGCGTCTGCTGATTGGAGCCAGCCTCCTCCATTTGATAATCAGCAATCCGAAATCATCAATCAGAGAGCCGTTGCATGGCCGGCAAGCCGTAATTCTTTTGCAAGGCTTCCGCCTCGGCGGTCACCTGCGAGGCATCGAGTTCGAGTTGTTTCGGGTCGTCCACCGTCTCGATTACATGAAAACCGTTGACGGGCGTTTTAACCGCTTCGGCCAGATCGCCTAACGACTTGATTTCTTTGCCGTTGACCTTCTTCACTACCAGGTAGGTGAAGTCGTCGTAGCCAATCGTGCTGTTGGCCGGCAGAACCTGGCTCAGGATGACGACGCGCTGTTTTCCTTCAGGGAAAAGTTCGGACTGGAACTTATCGAGGTAGACGAAGTCTTGCGGCGCATCTTTTTGCCAGTTTGCGCCCCACTCCTTGAGGTATTGGCGGGTCAGTTCCTGAAAAATCAGACCGCCCAGAACGTAATAGGAAGGCGCATCATCGATGTTGTAGGGCGGAACGACATAATCGTCTTCCCCGCGGTGTTCGAGTTTGACGTTCAGAGTCAGCGGTTTTCCGCCGCGTAGAATATGCAGGGCAACGGAATCGCCGACATAGGCCTTGGCGGTCAGGAGATTGCCAAACCCGAGCTTGCCGTAGAGTGAATCAACGTAGTTGCCGTTTTGATCGACGTCGTGATCGCCCACCGCCGTGATGATGTCACCGGCTTGCAGGCCCGCCTTGGCTGCAGGCAATCCCGGTTCGACACTCGTGATGTAAACGCCGCCTGTTTTGCCGGTCTCGCCCGCATAGGCACGCAGTTGCGGGTCGCGTGTCGGGAAAAAGGAAATGCCTAACGACGGGAATCCCTGGTAGTGCTCGCGCGGCGGCGTCCTTCAAAAAGTGCGCGATGATTGGCGCCGGAATGGCGTCGAGCACCTGCGTGCGGGGGTCGTAGCGGAGGAGGAGAGCGGCCAGCTTGTTGTTCTTGACCAGCGGAACGGTATAGCTGTTGTCTCGGTATTGCATCGGAATGCTCAGGCGATAGGTGAGGAAATCGGCGACGTCCGCCGGGTAACGCGTGACGCCGATCGTGGTCACGATTCCTTCCGTCACTACGAGTGCGCCGGTGGATTCGAGTTGCCAGGCTGAAAGCCGATCGCCGACCACGATGTCGAGCGCGAGTTCGAGCGGCTGCAAGCCGTTGAGAAATTTCTTATCGATCGGCTCGAGCAGGGCGAGATTGGCTTCGTAATCGACCACGACCACATTCGCCGCTGTTTTCTCGCCTGATTCCGCCCGTTCCAGCTCCACGTAATTTTGGTTCGCTACCAGGTCGGCCGTGACGAGCACGCGATCATGCGGCAGCACGGCTCCGAGAGCACGTTTGGAAAACGGCGCCTTCTTTTGCCACGGTCGAAAATAATCGAACGGTTGACCGGTTACGTTGACCCGGACTAACGAGACCTCCTTTGCCTGCACCGCGTCCTGCCGTGGTCGACGGTACTTTCTTTAAAGCGAAGGGCGCTTTCTTCGCCTCCGCCGACGCGAGAGTGGCGAGGCAGGCGATCAGGAAAAGAGCGGTCAAACGCATGATCAGTTGTTGGTTTGGGCGGCGACCGCCGGTTGGGCGGGCGGCTGCTCGTCGAGGTTTTGTTCGATCGATGACGTTGTAGCGCGTCTTGATTCGCTCGCGGGCTGACGTCCACCTGCTTCGGATCGAGCACGAGCGGCGGTCCGTCCCCGATCATCTTGATGACGAAGCGTTCAGCCGGTTCTTCGAAGGCCCGCGCCAGATCCTGCAGCGTGCCGATCTTCTGTCCATTAATTTCGTCCACGATGCTGGAACGGAACGGCATCAGGTCGCTGTTGATCGGATCGGGGAGGATGTTCGTTAGGATGATGACCTCGGGATGTTGCCGATAGATCTGTTCGTTAACGAAGAAATCGAAGAAATGCCGCACCCGCAGATCGCTGATGCGGTAGGCATCGAGGAGATCGAGCGACATCGGCTGAAAGAGCAGGCCGCCGTAAACCACGTAACGCGGACGAATATCGTAGCTGTGGCCCTGCATGAAATATGGCCAGACTGAGCCGAGCGCGATCTCCACGCTCATCGGCTGGTGGTTGCGCAGGAGATCGAGCTTTACTTTGTCGCCCTTGAACTTTCGTTCGACGACCTCCGGCATTTGCACGCGCTCGCCCTCATATTCGACAAACGCGTCGCTCGCAATCGGATGACCGTCGATCGAGAGGAGCACGTCTCCTTTCTGCAATGACTTGCCGCACGGACCGGCGTCGATCACGGTGCCAACGAGCACGCCGCGGTCGTCATCCTTCAAGCCGAGGTAGTGCCGCTGTGCCGGGTTTTGCAGCTTGGTGTAGGTGATGCCGAGATCGACGTAGCGATCGTAATGCCCGTCTTCGATGTCCTTGAGAAAGCGGCGAATCACCGGTGTCGGGATCATGTAGGCGACCCCTTGCGCGATGTCTCCGCTGTAGCCTTGGAAGGCGACGCCAACCACTTTGCCGCTCTGCATGACGGGGCCGCCGCTGTTGCCGGGATTGATCTGCGCGCTGATCTGAATCGCGAGATGCGAATCAATCGCCGAATGGGTGTAGAGGTTGAAGTCGATCCGCGAAACGATGCCGGTAGTGACCGACATGCGTTCGCCGCCGATCGGGTAACCGTAAGCCGAGACGGTGGACTCGAGCGCTGGGATGCCGCCAAAGCTGAGCGGCTTCATGTTCTTCCAGAAATTCGGCGCGGCCACCTGGAGCAGCGCGAGGTCGCAGTCGTGCGCCACGAACTGCACGGTCGCGGGATACTTATTCGGATCGCCCTCGCGCTCTACCGTGAGGTAGCGGCTGTTGCTCACGACGTGGGCGTTGGTCAGGATGCGCTGACCGTCGATCACGAACCCGGCGCCGACGCCGCGCCCGATCGAGCCCGAGTTCCACGGCGCGCGATAATCGGGCTCCACCTCGGTCGAGGTGATGCGAACGAGACTGCTTTGGATCTGGCCGTTTGGCTGTCCGTGCACGTCCGCGACAAGGAGGAAAAGCGCAAACGCGCAGATGAGAAAGCGGAAACGGTGCATCAGGAAAAGAGCGGGAAGATCAAACAGAAGGGCGTCGCTGTAAAACGGCAATCGAAGCGTTAGATGGCCGGGAGGGAAAAACGTTCAGAAGACGTTTCGTTTTTGATGGGTGGCACGCGTGACACGTGCACTACCCGCAGAATCGAGCGGCTCTGCGTTTTCATATACCAGCGCGGTTGAGGAGTTCGCCAAGCACCTTTTCCGCCGCGAAGAATTCGCAGGCGACGGCACGTGCGGCGCGGCTGTGTTGCCGATAATCCGCGTTGATCTGGCGCACCGCCTCGGCAATTTCGCCTAACGAGCTGAAGGCGAATAGTCCGCCGTTATTGCCATAATGATCGGTAAACCCGGTCTCCTGCGTGATGACCGGTCGTCCGGCTGCGAGATAGCAGGCGCTGCGGTCGCTGAACCAGCCGGTGTGCAGCCGCACGTATTGATCCTTTGCCACCGTGAACTCGCCTTTCGAACGCCGGATGTAATCGCGATACTGCCAGTAATCGACGCTCATCTCGTGCGGTCCGCGGAAACGCCAGCCGCGGGCGAGGAATTTTTGGCGTGTTTTTTCGTCCTTGATGTCCGTCGCGAGCTCGAACGGTTCGCCGGATTTTTTCGGCGCGGCAACGAAGCGGAGAAACTCGCGCGACTTGCTCCAGAGATATTTTTCGCCGCGCCACTCGATGTCTTTCAAACCGCTGGTGGACCAGTTGGCGATCGAGGTAAAGACGGCGGCTTTCCCCGGCACGCGATTCGTCTTCCAGAAATCGGTCACAACCGGCTGCCGGGTCGGCAGCCACTTCAGTTTGTGCAGCGGCACCGGGAACCGATGGGTGCCGATGTTTTCGCCAAAGGTAAAAAGGGCACGATGTTTCCCGAGATATTCGGCGGTCGACCGGATGCCCTTGTCGACCTTGATCTGTTCCACGCCGGGATCGCTTTCGATGTAAAGAATGGAGTCACTCCGCGAGGAGGTCGTCGTTCAACTCCTGTGTGCCGCAGACGTTAAGGATGGCGTCGGCCTCGAGATAGAGCTGCTGGATCTTTCTCAGGCGCAGGCCCGCAGTTGGTTTTTCCGGGAGATACCGCGCGCAGAAGGCCCAGCGTTGCTCGAACCCGAATTCGTTCGCCAGTTGGGCGAGAATTTTTGCGGCATACGAGTAGTCGTTGCTCGTCTCGAAGGTCTGCGCGTTGTAGGGCAGCCGGGCGGAGTCCTCGATGTAGTAAACGTCGTGCCCGAGCCGCTGCAGGCCGACGATGTAATGGATGTGCTGCCAGATGACACCGGCGATCGGGACCGAACCCATGAAGCCCATCACGACGATTTTCTTGCGCTTCATGAAGAAAGAATTGACCGCGGATTACGCGGATTGCACGGATGGCGAAGAGACTAACGAATTGGCTTTCTTCATCTGCGCGGTCCCTCCAATCCGTGGTTTATAATTGCTTAACAACGATCGCCGGATTTCCGGCTACGACGGTGTTGGGGGCCACACTTTTCGAAACGACCGACCCGGCCGCGACGACGGCATTCTCGCCGATTGTCACGCCTTTGAGAATGACCGCGTTCATGCCAATCCAGACGTTATCCGCGATGTGGACGGGTGCGGTGCGAATGGGCGGACGCGGTGGGCGTTCCTTGTAGTAGGGCGCGAGGGCGAGCGCGTCGATCCGCCGCTGCGCGGGGTCGATCGGGTGAAAATCGGAATCTGCGATCCCGACGTTCCAGGAGATGAGGCAATAGCTGCCGATCTCGATCAACTCCTCGGCCATGACCATCGCGCCATTCATCAGGGTAAAGTCACCGACGGTGCAGCGGCCGTTAGCGCCGAGCGAAAACGAGCAACCGGCGTAACATGAAACGTAGTCGCCCAGCTGAACGGCACCTTCGTTGCGGTTGCGGAGGAAGCGAAAAATTTGCGCAGTTTCGCAGTAGAAGCCGGCGCCGAATTGAACGTTAGGCGGAATCGGTTCGGCCCACCAATCGGCTTCCACACGACGGTCGCTGTTTACGTTGCTCATTGGGATGGATAGTTGCCGGAGGCGTAGAGCTTCGCATAGGGCCCGCCCCGCGCCACCAGCTCAGCCCCGCGTCCACTTTCGACGATCTGCCCATGCTCGAGCACGACGATCTGGTCGACATTATGAATGGTCGCAAGCCGGTGGGTCACGATGAGGGTTGTGCGACCGTGCATCAGCTCTTTGATTGTTTCCATGATCGCGGCTTCGGTTGTGGGATCGAGCGCCGAGGTCGGTTCGTCGAGCAGCAGGATGGGCGCGTCTTTCGAGAAAAGCGCGGGCGATCCCGATGCGCTGCCGTTGTCCGACGCTCAAGTGTCCGCCACGCTCGCCGACCGGGCTGTCGTAGCCATTGGGCAAGCGCGAAATGAAATCATCCGCCTGCGCGCGACGCGCCGCTTCACGGATCTCGCCCGTCGGTCGCCTCGGGGCGGCCGTAGGCGATGTTCTCGCGGATGGTGGTGGAGAAGAGGATCGTGTCCTGGAGGACGATCGCGATTTGTGCGCGGAGCGACTTTCTTGGTGATCTGGCGAACATCACTGCCATCGAGCGAGACGACGCCTGCACTTGGATCGTAGAAACGCGGGACGAGACTGAGCAGCGTGCTCTTGCCCGCGCCGGTGCCGCCGACCAGCGCCACGATCTGGTTAGGCGAAATGCGGAGATCGATGTCATCGCAGGACCGGACTCTTCTGGTTGTAGGCAAAGCTGACCTGGTCAAAAGCGATCGCCGCCTTCGTCTCCGTGAAATCGCGACCGCGCCGGGCGAATCGCGCACGTCGTCTTCACGATCGAGCACTTCGAAGCATCGTTGCGCCCCAGCGGTCGCGCCTTCCATCGCCCACGCGGTGTAGGTGAGCTCCTGCAAGCGGTTGATAAAGCATGACTAGATAGGAGCTGAAAAGGATGAGCGACCCGAGCGTGAGGGTGCCGGCGAGGACGTGGAGCGTGCCGAGATAATACATCGCGGCCGTGCCGATCCCCATCAGCGTGCTGATGACGAGCGCGCTTTGCACGTTCGTTAGGGTGAGACGCAGGTTGGCCTGCAGACTGCGCTGCGCGCGCTGGTGGAATTGCGAGACCTCGAAATCCTCGCGTCCAAAGGCCGCCACCATCCGGATCGAGCTCAACCCTTCCTGCGCCTGGGTCAGCATCGCGCTGTCCTGTTCCTGGATGGAGGTGGATTCGGTCCGAATTCGGTGGGCGAAGAAATAGATCGCGCCGACAATCAGCGGCACGATGCCTAACGAGAGCAGGGTGAGCTGCCAGTCGAGCCGCAGCATGATGACAAAGATGCCGACCAGCGTGATGACCGAGCCAAAGATGTTGGTGAAGCCCTTGTTGTAAATCGTCTGGATGGCCTGCGAATCGTAGGCGACTCGAAAGCTCGAATCAGCCGAGCGACGCGCGTCGTGATACTTGAGGGAGAGCGATTGCAGATAGGAGTAAAGGTCGGTGCGCAGTTTGAGCAGCGCCTGCAGGCCGACCTTCACGAATATGTAATTGGTGAGCAGGTTGATCATTCCCGACAGCAGCTGGAGCCCGACGAGGGCGAGACAGAGCGGAGGAATGTAGCTGTGCCAGTTCGGATGGGTCGCCCGGAAGGCGGAGTTCGGCGGCAGAATTTGGTCGACGATAATCTTGATCGGCCACGGCTTGAGCAGATTGACCCCGATCCCGATGAGCGAGAAGACGAGACCCGCGAGCGTCGCCCCAAGGAAAGGCCGGTAGTAGCGGAGCACGCGGCGATAAATCATGAAGGAAATTAAAATTGCAGAAGATCGATTTGCGATTGAACTACCAGCGCGAAGTTGAGGCTAAATCTGAAATCCCAAATCTGGAATCTGAAAATCTCAAATGCATCATTTACTTGAAATCTGGTTTGGCTGGGTCCTTGCACGGCGGATACATCGGCATCATCGTCCTGATGGCGATGGAGAGCTCGATCATTCCGGTTCCGAGCGAAGTCGTGATTCCGCCGGCGGCCTTTCTCGCGGCCCGCGGGGATCTGAGCTTCGCCGGCGTCATCTTGGCTGGGACCTTCGGCTCTTACCTCGGCGCCGCGATTACCTATTGGGTTTCGTGCTCGGTCGGCCGTCCGGTGATCCAGCGTTTCGGGAAATATTTTCTTCATCACGCCAGGACAAACTGGAACGGGCCGAAGTCTGGCTCGAGCGCTACGAAGCGGGCGGCGTGTTCTTCGCCCGTCTCTTGCCGGTCATTCGCCATCTGATCTCGATTCCGGCCGGAATCGTTCGGATGAATTTCTGGATCTTTAGCGTCGTCACGATCGTCGGGTCGGCGCTCTGGTGTGCCGTTCTGGCCTATCTGGGCGACAAAGCGTATCGCGCTCAACCGGATCTCATCTCGAATCCGGAAGGGTTGGTGCAGCTAATCAAGGCGCAATCCCATTGGATCGTGCTCTTTGTCGCGGTGTTGGCGATTCTGTATTTGCTGGTGCTGCGCCTCTCGGCCAAACGAAGCACCGGCTTCGTAGCGACGCGATCAGCTGGCCGCGCCGAGTGTGCAAGTTCGATACACTTGTGTCACTCCCATTTCGCCGCGGCCCCAGCAGGCGAAGACTATTATTGAACATTTCCACCGAGAAAACCATCTAGATAGGGAGAATGGCATCCAATCTGCTGAAATATGGCCAACCTCACATGAAAAAGACTACTCAAATCCTCAAGACTCGTCCGCCCCTCTCACTCGGCGAACTTATCTTCGCGGTGAGTTCCTGCACCAAGAACACCAAGGAAACGGTCGCGGCCGTCGCCGATCTGCTTGGCAGTGGCCAGGTGCGCGTGGAAAGCAACGGGCGCTTCAATCGCGCTCGGGTCTGCTAGGAATTTTCGTCTCATCCGACGTGAAGCGTCGCTCCGGCGGTCGGGCCGCCCGAGCGACGTTTCTTTTTGTACGGAATCGCTTTGCCGCGGTCGCCCGGCTTTCTATGTTCACGCGGTGATTGAGCGATATTCCCGCGCGCCAATGCGCGAACTCTGGTCGGAGCAACGAAAATTCGAGATTTGGCTCGAGATCGAAACCCTGGCCTGCGAAGCGATGGCCGAAATCGGGCAAATCCCGCTGGCGGATGCCGCGGAGATTCGCCAGCGTGCGCGCTTTTCCATCCCGGAGATCAATGAGATCGAGAAACGCACCAACCACGACGTCATCGCCTTCCTTGAAAATGTGGCGACGTCGGTCGGCCCGGCCGCCCGCTGGATACATCAGGGTCTGACGTCGTCGGATATTCTCGACACGACGCTGGCGGTGCAGCTCGTCGCGTCAGGTAAGATCCTGCTGGACGACATCCGCGAACTGCGGCGCGTCGTGGCCGACCAGGCCCGGCGTTACAAAATGACGCCGATGATTGGCCGGAGCCATGGCATTCACGCCGAGCCGATCACTTTCGGGCTGAAGCTGGCGCTCATGTTCGACGAATTCGCCCGTGCCGAAGAGCGCCTCTCGCAAACACTCGGGCGTGTCGGCGTCGGCAAACTGAGCGGTGCCGTCGGCACCCATGCGCATCTCGACCCGCGGATCGAGCGCCACGTTTGCGAAAAACTCGGGCTGCAACCGGCGAAACTTTCCACCCAGATCATTCAACGCGATCGTCATGCGGAATTTTGCACCACGCTCGCGCTCATCGCGTCCAGCATCGACCGCTGGGCCACCGAGCTGCGGCATCTGCAGCGAACCGAAGTGCTCGAAGTGGAGGAATTTTTTAGTGCCGGGCAAAAGGGCAGCTCGGCCATGCCGCACAAGCGCAACCCGATCACGGCCGAGCGCTTGAGCGGCCTCGCCCGTGTCGTGCGGGGAAACGCCCTCGCGGCGCTCGAGAACGTCGCGCTCTGGCACGAACGCGACATCAGCCACTCGAGCGCCGAGCGCATCATCCTGCCGGATTCCTGCATGCTGCTCGATTACATGCTCTCGAAACTGCGCGACCTGATCGAGAAGCTGCAGGTTTACCCCGAGAACATGGAACGAAATCTTGGCCTGACGAAAGGCCTTTACTTCAGTCAATCCATTCTGCTCGCCCTTACCCGCGCCGGAGCCAATCGCCAGACCGCCTATGAAGCGGTCCAGCGCGCGGCGATGCGAACCTGGCAAGGCGACAAATCGTTCGCGGAGAATGCAAAGCAGGAACCGGAAATCACGGCCTTGCTTTCGCCCGAGCAGATCGATGCGCTCTGCTCACTCGACGTCCATTTCCGGCACGTCGACGAAACCTTTAGGTCGTTAGGATTGGAATAGTTTCACCTTTTCCGGATGGCGCGCAGGTAACGTCATCCCGAGCGTAGTCGAGGGATCCCGTCGCAAAACGAGACGTGGCTTCCCGAAATGTCCACGCCTCGGAACGATTGGATCCGTTCGACTGCACTGCGCTCAGGCTGACACTGATTTTTGGTTTTCCCTAACGATCGGGCGTCGTGCGGCCCCGATGCCTGCCGTCGTTGGGCCAAGTCATCTTCAGGTCTGCGGATGCGTCCGGGGCACTCGCCCGCAACATCTTGCACCGCCGATGCCAAAACCGTTCTACATCACGACCGCGATCGACTACACGAACGGCGCACCGCACATTGGTCATGCGTACGAGAAGGTGCTGGCCGACGTCATCGCCCGTTATCGTCGGCTGAAAGGGGAAGAAGTATTCTTCCTCACCGGGGTCGATCAACACGGCCAGAAGGTGCAGCGATCAGCCGAGAAAGCGGGCGTCGCGCCGCAGCAATTCGTCGATGAGATCACGGCAAAGTTCATCGCGCTCTGGGAGAAACTCGAAGTCCGTTACGACGGTTGGGCAGCCACCACGGATCCGGTGCACAAGAAATGTGTGCAGGGAATGCTGCAGCGTCTCTACGACGAAAAGCAGATCTACAAAGACAAACAGGAGGGCTACTACAGCATCCGCCAGGAGCAATTCCTGACCGACAAAGAACGCGGTCCCGATGGCGAGTTCGGCCCCGAATGGGGTGAGGTCGAGCATCGCGTGGAGGAGAACTACTACTTCCGCCTCGCCCAGCACAAAGATTGGCTGCTTGGCTATTTGAAGTCAGAGACGCATCAGGATTGCGTCACGCCCGACTTTCGCCAGACCGAGCTGATCAACGCCGTAGAAAAGCTGAGCGGCGACCTCTGCATCTCGCGCCCGAAATCGCGGCTTAGCTGGGGGATCGAGCTCCCCTTCGATCCCGATTACGTCAACTTCGTCTGGTTCGATGCCCTAACGAATTACATCAGCTTCATCGGCTACGATCCCGCGGCGAAGGATTTCTCCGCACAACCCGCCGCCTTTCGAGAAAAATGGCCCGCCCTGCACATTATCGGCAAAGACATCCTCATCCCGGCGCACGGCATCTACTGGCCGATCATGCTCCACGCCCTCGGTTTCCCCGACGACCAGATGCCGAAGTTCCTCGTCCACGGTTGGTGGAATATCAGCGGCACGAAGATGAGCAAGTCGTTAGGCAACGTGATCGACCCCGACTTGTTAGCCGAAAAATACGGTCCCGAAACGCTCCGGTATTATTTGATGAGCGATATGGTTACCGGTGGCGACGCGAACTTCTGCTAGATCGCTTGATCGTCGCGCTGGAATTCCGAGGTAGCAACTCAATTGGCAACCTGCTCAATCGTTCGCTTAGTATGATTGCGCGGTATCAGCAGAGCCGATTGAAGATGCCTGCAGGAGAGTGGCTGCACAATCCCGATCAGCACCCAATTGAGCGGTATTCCGATCGCATATCGGAGTCGTTCGGTCACTGAGATCGCACTTCAGCCTGGCCAGATTGCTACCCATTACGCTGCCGTTCACCTTAGGGCCGTTTGTCATCAATGCTGGGATCGCAAATATCATTGAAGTCTCAACACAAGGAAATGCTCTCGTTGATTCCACACTTCCTTGGAAGCTTGCAAAAGGAGATTCCGAGCTTGCCGCTGTTAAGCTGAACGCTGTCCTTTATGCACCTCGCCGAATCGCTCCGTATCATCGCCATCCTCATCTCACCGGTTCTTCCCAAAGCCGCGCACGGCATTTTCGATCAGCTGCAATTGGAAGATGGAACTGAGTGGTAAGGAAGCGCGTTTCTCGTTAGCCGAAGCGGAGTGGGGGAAGCTGCCGGATGGTCATGTCGTCGGGAAACCGACGCCATTGTTCCCACGCATCGAAGCATAACTCTGGGGCGTATCGCGCTGCGAAGCGCGGGAACAACTTGCGGCAATTCGCCGCGTTCGGTGCCGGTCTTCCGCTTCGCAGAGTGAAGCGTCTACATCACTGCAAACACTCTTCAAACGCCGCCGGTTTACCCTGGAGAAAGGCAAGCGCTTCGCCCGCGAAGTGCAATGAACCGGTGACGAGAATCGGGGCTGCATCACGCCGCGCCTCGACCCAGGCCGTTGCGAAGGAACGCATGACCGCGACGGGAACATCGGGAAGCTGATCTTGAATGGTTAGGCGCAATTCTTCGGGCGCGAGCGCGCGCTCACTGCGAATCGACGGCAGCAGCCAGCGGCGCGCGATCGGTCCGAGTGCGGCGCAGATCCCCGACACGTCTTTTTCCTGCAAGACGGCCAGCACGATCGTCGCTTGTTGATCGCCAAAGTTTTCCCGCCACGTCTCTGCCAGAGTCCGTGCACCTGCCGGATTGTGCGCACCGTCGATGATCGTCCGATCGTCCCAGCGCTGAAAGCGCGCCGGCCAGACGACCGTGGCGAGACCGCGCGCAATGGCGTTGTCGTTCACTTCGATCTCCGCGGTGTGAAGCGCGGAAAGGGCGAGGGCGGCGTTTTGTTTTTGATGGGTGCCGCTGAGCGCGATCGGCAGTCGTTCGAACGGTTGCCTGACGAAGTCGAGCGGTGCGGCGCATTCCGCGGCCCGGATACGGATGACGGCTTCGGCTTCGGGCAGTTGCCGGGCGGAGACGATCGGAACGTTCGGCTTGATGATGCCGGCTTTCTCGCGCGCGATCTCGGTCAGACTCGCGCCAAGCCATTTCTGGTGATCATAATCGATCGGGGTGAGGACGGAGACGACTGGCTGGGTGACGTTGGTCGCGTCGAGGCGTCCGCCTATCCCGGTCTCGAGCACGACGATCTCCGCTTCCGAATTTCGGAAATGATCGAGCGCGAGCCCGGTGGCAATTTCGAAGAAGGTCGGATGCGGTTGCCATCCCGCGACGAGCTCACGAATCTTCGTTAGGCCGCGCACCACCTCGTCTTCGGAAATGAGCTCGCCATTCACCTGGATGCGCTCGCGGAAGCTGACGAGATGCGGCGAAGTGAAAAGCGCGGTGCGATATCCCGCGGCGCGGCAGATCGAATCGAGCAGCGCGCAAACGGAGCCCTTGCCGTTGGTTCCGGCCACGTGGATAATCCGTTCGTTAGGCTGGGGAACATCGAGCACATTGAAAAGACGGCGGCTGTTCTCGAGCCCGAGCTTGATCCCAAAACGCTGAGTGTTGAAAAGCCACGTGAGGGCTTTCTGGTAAGGCGACGGGATCCCTCGCCTCTGCTCCGCTGCGCTCGGGATGACGGCGTCTGGCACGTTTGCTCAGTGCGCCGCGGAGAAACAGGCAAGGAGTTGCGCAAGCTGCGCGCGCAAGGCCTTGCGGTGCACGATGAGATCGATCAGCCCGTGTTCCTCAAGAAACTCGGCGGTCTGAAAGCGCTCCGGCAAATCCTGGTGCGTCGTCTCCTTGATCACGCGCGGTCCGGCGAAGCCGACCATCGCCTTCGGCTCGGCGATGATGATGTCGCCTAACGAGGCGAAGCTGGCCATCACACCGGCCGTCGTCGGATTGGTGAGGACGGAGATGAAAGGCAAATTCTGCTCGGCGTGGAGGGCGAGTGCCCCGCTCGTTTTTGCCATTTGCATGAGGCTGAGCATGCCCTCATACATGCGCGCGCCACCCGATGCCGCGACGATGATGACACAGCAACGATGGGCCGTCCCATATTCGATCACCCGCGTAATGCGTTCGCCGGCGACCGACCCCATGGTGGCGGCGAGGAAGCTGAAATCCATCACCGCGATTGCGACTTTGTAGCCCTCGATGAGAGCGTGGCCACTCAGCACCGCGTCAACCAGTCCGGTGCTGTCCTGGTATTTGCGCAGGCGATCCTTGTAGCTCGCCATGCCTTGGAACTTAAGGGTGTCGATTGAGGTCAGCCGGGCGTCGAGTTCGACGAAGCTTTCCGGGTCGCAAAGATTCGTGATCCGCTCCTTCGCCGAGAGCGAGAAATGGTAGTCGCAGCGCGGACAGACGCGGTCGTTTTCCGTGAGCTCGATTTCGTGCACGACCTCGCCGCAGCCGGGGCACTTTTGCCAGAGACCTTGCGGCATCTCGCGCTTCCTGCTGCGCTCGGTCTTAAGCGAGGGTTTTTTGAAAATGGCCATGGCTTAGCCGCGGGCGGCGGTCACCGCGTGAACCGAAAGGGCCCCAGCTTCGTTCAAAACCGAGGCGCACTCACTCAAGGTCGAACCCGTGGTGAGGACATCGTCAACCAACAACATCCGCAAATCTTGCACGTTGCTGCCGTGCCGTAAACGAAAGGCGCCCCGGAGATTTGCCATCCGCTCGCTCCGGTCGAATTGCGTCTGCGTGGCGGTGTAACGCGTCCGTTGCAGAACGTTGCGCACGGGCAGCCCACTGCGGCGCCGCAGCGCCCTGGCCAGCAGCTCAGCCTGGTTAAAACCGCGCTCGCGTTGTCGTGCCGGATGCAAAGGGACTGGCACGACGAGATCAAAGCGCCGGCCAGCAAGGCGCGGATCGGCGAGCGCTTCTGCCACCCAGCGACCGACGAGATGGCGCAAATGGATTTGGCGCCCGTACTTGAAGCTGTGAACCACTTCGCGCACTACACCTCGACTGCGGTAGGCCGAAACCGCGGCTTCGAAATGCAGCACGCGATTCGCGCAATTTGCGCAGGTGAACGGGCCGGTCATCGCCCCGGCGAAAGGCTGCGAACACTTCGCGCAGAATGGCGGCCGAATTCGCGGTGCCTTCTCCGCACAACTCGCACAGAGACTTTCATCCGGCGCAATCGCTGCCGCACAGACGGCGCAGAAAGGCGGATAAAAGAGACTAACGAGTCCGCGGAACGGGTTGGGGAACGCGAGCGTTGGCATGTTTCACCCAGAGGCGCATGAGCGCCCAGCTGGCGAGCGCGAGAATAAGAGGCACAAATCCGACGAGCAAGTCTTTCCCAAGCCAGGGTAGCGCGAGCGCTTCGCGATGCGCACCTTTGCTGAAGGTGCCGTTGGCGAAAATCCAGCCGGCGTGCAACCCGACTGGTAGCCAAAGCGAGGAGGTCTGGAGGCGGGCGTCAGCCAGGATGCAGCCGATCGCGAAGAGGGTCAGGAAACCGGCCGCGAGCAGCATCGGGTCGCCGAACTGGCCGAACGAATGCGCAATTGAATCGAAGCCCGAGAACCAGCGCACTGCGTCGTTAGGCGTGGTTTGGTCGGGCGCTTTCAGGAAATGCACGATCGAGAAAAGTCCCGAGGTGAGGAGGAGCGCGCCCAGCCGCGAAAAACTGCGCAGTAAGACGCCGAGGATGAAACCGCGAAAGAGCAGTTCCTCCAGAACAGGGACGATGCAGGCCGCGATTAGCACGGTCGGCATTTTCTGCCAGAGAAACGCATGTCGCAGCGAATAGATATGGATTGCAATAACGACGGCACCGCAGCAGAGCAGGGGAATCGCCGCTATCGCAAAGCCAATCGCGAGATCCGCAGCAGCGCGCGAATTTCTTTTCAGAGCGAGATCGCGCCAACTGCCAATTCGCAGCGCCCGCAGGATTGGCCAGAGCAAGACCAGCGCAGTGATGAGCAGGGCGCGATGGAAATAGTTTTCGAAATCAAACTGCGCGAGGCTCGGCCCAATGCCATGCGCGATGAGGGACTGGCCTAACCAAAAGAGGGGGGGCGCAACGAGTGCTCCCAACAGGACGACGCCGGCGAGGTAGAGCAGGAGTCTGGCCGCGTCTTTCAAGAATGCTAATGTAAGGAGCCGACGGTATGCGCAGTCAACACATATGGACCTCGCGGGATGAGGACGGACGCAAACGCGAGGTGCGTGTGACAAAGTTCGGCGGCAACTGGAAGTTCCAGGCAAAATTCCGCGACGAGGAGGAATGGACCTACTACGACGTCCCGGCGATCGAAGATTTGTGCGCGCTTCGGGATATTATTTTCCGCAAGTATCAGCGTCGCCGTGCCTCGGCGGAGGATTTCGCCGCGGTTGACAAGATGCTGCGCGATCAGACTCGCAATGGATAGCTGGAACACCGAGCAGTTGGCGTCCGACGACAAGCGCTACGTCTGGCATCCCTTTACCGCGATGGGGGAATGGTGTGCGCCGGATAATGAACCGATCGTGCTCGTCGGGGGTGAGGGGGCGATCGTGCGCGACAGCCGTGGGCGAGAATACATCGACGGGAATTCGTCGATCTGGACAAACCTGCACGGCCATAATCACCCGCGGATCAACGCGGCGATCCGCGAGCAGCTCGAGCGTGTCGCGCACACTTCTTTTCTCGGGACCACAAATCCACCCGCCATAAAACTGGCCCGCGAAATCGTGAAGCTATTTCCGGAAGAGAAATTCGGGCGGGTGTTTTATTCCGATGATGGTTCGACGGCAGTGGAGGCGGCTCTCCGGATCGTGAGCCAGTACTGGAAGCTGAAAGGATCGACGCGCCGAACCTTCATTTCTTTCCGCGATGCCTACCACGGTGACACCGCGGGCGCCGCCAGCCTCGGTGCCGCGGCGATGTTCGGAGGTGAGATCGAGGGATTTCATTTCCCAGTCCGGCGTGTCGAAAGCATCGGGGAACTATCGAAGATCCCGGATTCGGAGGAGGTCGCCGCTGTCGTGATCGAACCGATCATCCAGGGAGCGGCTGGGATGAAAATCTGGCCTGTCGGGACCCTGCGGCGGCTCCGTGAGTGGTGCAACGAAGTCGGAGCGCTCCTGATTGCCGATGAAGTAATGACTGGTTTCGGTCGGACAGGCAAGATGTTTGCCTGCGAGCACGAAAATGTTCAGCCTGATTTGTATGTGTTCGCCAAAGGTTTGACTGGCGGCTATTTACCGCTGGCTATTACGCTTATTTCACATAAAGTTTTCGAACCGTTCAAAGGTGCAAATCCCGCGGCGACCCTGTTCTATGGTCACAGCTATACCGGCAACGCGCTGGGTTGCGTGGCGGCACTTGCCAGTCTCGAAATCTTTCGGATCGAAAACACGATCGAGACGTTAACGCCAAAGATCGAGACGCTTCACAGCGGTCTCGAAGCGATGGCCCAAGTCAACGGAGTTGAAGAGACTCGGTCTTGCGGAATGATTGGAGCGATTGATTTGGCGGGCGACAGCCGCCGTGCGGCCCGAGTCTGTCAGGTGGCGCGGGAGCGAGGCCTGCTCACGCGTCATATCCGCAACACGGTTACGTTGATGCCGCCCTTGGTCGTTTCGATCAGTCAACTTGAAAGAGCTTTAGAAATCCTAAACGAGGCCGTTCAGATTGTTGTGACTCGGAACGAACAACCGTCGGGGATCGTTGGGGCGACCGCATAACATCGTGGCAAAAGGGATCCGTCTCGATCAGGCGCTCGTCCAGCGCGGACTTTTCCCGAGCCGCCATCAGGCGCAGACGGCGATTATGGCCGGCGAAGTGCGAATCGATGGGCGGGTCGCGGCAAAACCATCGGATCCCGTTCAGGAACAGCACGAGATTTCTGTCGCGACCCGCAGTCGCTACGTCGGACGCGGCGGGATCAAGCTTGAAGGAGCGATCGAGCATTTCGGAATTGTTTGCGAGGGTAAGATCGCGCTCGATATCGGGGCGTCGACTGGCGGCTTCACTGACTGTTTGCTCCAGAAGGGAGCGCACAAAGTCTTCGCCGTCGACGTCGGTCACGGCCAGCTGGCCTGGAAGATCCGGGACGATGCACGGGTGGTCACGTTGGAAAAAATAAATGCGCGGCATCTTTCGAGAGAAGTAATCCCAGAGCCGGTCGACATTTGCGTGATCGACGTTTCTTTTATTTCGCTGACTTTGATCTTGCCCAATGCCTTTGAATTGCTAACTCCAGACGGTGTGATCCTGGCGTTGATCAAACCGCAATTCGAACTCGCACGCGGGGATGTCGGGCGAGGCGGTGTCATCCGCTCGGCCGAACTGCACGAGAAGGCGCAGCAGAAAATCATCGCCTTTGCTCAGACAATCGGCGCACGGGTCGCGGGCCTCGTTCCCTCCAGCATCGCCGGCACCGACGGGAATCAGGAATTTTTCATATGTCTCCGAAAACCATCGGCCTGATCGCACACGCTGGGAAACCGGGAGCCGCTGAGCTGGTCGGTCAGCTCAAGTCGGAGTTTGAACGCGCGGGAGTCGAAGTGCGCTTGGAAGCCGAGACGGCAGTGCTCGTGGGACTCCAGGAAAGTCGCACCATCGCGCAACTCGGAAAGGAAGCGGACCTGCTCGTCGTGCTAGGAGGCGACGGGACCATTTTGAACGTCGTAAGCTGTCTGAATGACACGATCAAACCCATCTTCGGCATCAACATCGGGTCACTCGGTTTCCTGACTTGCCTGAATTCATCCGCTTATCTCGAAGCCGTTGGCTCCATCGTAAGCGGGAGGTTCGCCCTCAGCGAACGCGTCTTGTTGTCGGTGGAAATCACGAAGAGAACCGAGTGTGTGCACCGGGCGGTGGCGCTCAACGACGCCGTGATCAGCCGGGGCGAGATATCGCGGCTCATCCGCCTGCGCACCCGCGTGAATGGTGCGCCCCTCACAGAATTCAACGCCGACGGCCTGGTCGTCGCAACCCCCACGGGATCGACGGCATATTCGCTTTCCGCGGGCGGACCGATCCTCGAGCCACAATCGGGCGTTTTTGTGATTACGCCCATCTGCCCGCATGTCCTCACCAACCGCTCCGTCATCGTGGGAGATCATTCCGTCATTGAGGTAGAGGCAAGTGAACCGGATCACCCCGTCTTCCTGACCATGGACGGCCGACGACCGGTGCCGTTGGAGTTCGGTTCGATCGTGACGATCCGTCGGTCGCAGAAAGTGCTGCCGCTTGCCGTATTACCAGAGCTCTCCTTTTTTGGAGTCGTTCGCCAAAAGCTGAAGTGGAGCGGAAGCACAATCTAAAAGGCTTTACGCACAACAAACGGGGATGGTTGATAAACAAATCGGCGATCCAACCAGGTCGAATCAGCGCTGCTGGCCATTCCAGACGTCTGCGACATCGAAATCTCTGGTTACACGGTTTCCACTGATTCAGTTTTCGCGAATCACTTTGATCGCCCCGTCAGCGATCGCCACCTCGAGTTGTTTGTGGTCCCTGTCGCTGCGGTCGGCATAGCGATCCGCGAATTCGACCAGGATATCGTCGAAGGTCTCCTTCTTCCCGATGTAACCGCGGATCATCATGGCGTCGCCGGACCGGGCATGGGCAAATGCGAGGACCTTGCCGCAGAGGCCTCCGAAGATCGCCATTCTTTCCGGCCCCATCTCTTCGACTTCTAGCTTGCCTTTGCCGTCCCAAAGCTGACGGAAGTAGAAGTCGATTTTCTGACCGGCTTCATCCTCCCACCGCGCCCAGCCTAGGAAAATATCGCTGGCCGCCTGGATCAATTGCTGGCCCTCAACCACACGCTGACCGGCCTGTTCGAAAGTACTGACCCCGAGATACGGCTCGAGAACCGAGGCGTTGGCCTGCTTGAATTGCAGAAACAACGGCGTGCCGTCGCCGGCCTCGAGCAGAGTGATCAGGCAGCGAGTGCCGACACTACCGACGCCGACCACTTTTCCTGCCACGTCGACTAGCGAGAACCGGTCGAGCAGTACGCGCCGGTCGAGAGGCAGGGTCTCGCGGTAGCGCTTGAAGAATGCCCGCGCTTCATCGGTCCCACCGGCGGCGATCTGTTCATCGACTCGGACGATCCGTGGAGGATCGGGAACGATTACGCGTTTCCCGTCAATGACCTTTGTCAGTTTTTTCAGCGCGTGAAGGCTGTTCTTGCGGTCCGCCTTGCTAAGTGTGTCTTCTTTCCACCTCCGATGCTTTTTGCCCTGACGTTGGACGAGCTCGAAGACGCGTTGCGGGTTAATCCGGGAGTAATAGAGTTCGAGCGGCCCGAGGTCGGACACATCGGTAATGAATTCGCGATAGGTTCTCATCGCCTGACGGGTGGCGGCCCGGCATTTCTCTTCCGAGAATCCGTTGCTCCGGCCCGCGACGGTGATGCTGGCGGCCAGCCGCTTGACGTCCCATTCAAACGGCCCCGGCAGGGTCTCGTCAAAATCGTTCAGATCGAAGACAAACTGGCGGTCGGGCGCGCGATACCACCGAAAATTTCCTACATGGGCATCGCCGCAAAGTTCAACTCCCAGATCCGTTCGCAAACCTGCGGCCAGGTCGCTGGCCATCACCGCCGCCGCTCCCCTGAGAAAGGTGAACGGGGTCCGGCTCATCCGTCCGTAGCGGAGAGGAACGAGCTCCGACAATCGGTTTTCGTCCTGCCGGGCCAGAATTGCCAGGGGATCGACTCGAGCCTGATCCCGCGACACCTCGGCATGGGCTTCGAGAGGCACGGACTCCCGCCGCGCCCGGCCAGCCTCGAAACGTGCAGCGGGCGATTTCCGGAGAAGGTCCGACGCCAGTTCGAGGGTTTCCGCAAGGTTCGGCACGGCTTTCCCTTTCCAGGTTTGGCTACTCACCGGCGGTCGTCTTCGCGATGCGCCGCATATGATAAAAGAGTCGGGTGATTTGGTTGATAATATCCGATCCGATTCGGAACCGTGCGATGCCATCAGGCGCGCCGCCCCTCAATTCCTCGGCAAAGCCCTCTCCCGCCGCGATGGTGAGTTTCCGAATCTCTTCCTTCCGCGAAACCACCTCTCGAGCCAGAGCTTTGTCATTTTCGGTAAGGGCCCGCCGGACGTCGTCCATGGCGCGGATCACGGCTTCGTAGAGCGGCCGGATCGCCTGAAGTCTCGTCTCGGAAATTTCGACTTTCTGTTCGAGCCGGCGGCGGCCTTGGGCGACGAGGTTGGTTCCGATCAGGTCGCCGATGGCTTCGAGGTCGTTGGCAATCTCGATCGCGTCTTCGAGCTGTTCCGACTCGCCGGTATTCAGTTCCTCTCGGCCGAGCAAGGCGATGTAGTTCAGGATTTCGGTGTGAAGAAAATCCACGTCGTCATCCATCGCAACGACTCGGTCAAGATCCGCGCTGGTTCCCTCGACCACGGCCTTGGGCGCTTCCTCCAGCATGCGTTCGACATAGGTTCCAAGGTGACCCAGCTCCAGCCGAACCTGACCAATGGCGAGGGTCGGCGTCTCGAAGAAAACCGGGTCCAGGTATTTCGGCGTGGCCTTTTCTGGCTCGCTGACCGGGCGGTCCCGAACCAATTTCTTAGCCAGCCAGGCGATTGGACCGGTGAACCAGATCATGACGCAGAGATTCACGGCCGCGAAAATCGTAATGGCGTTGGCGACCTGCCGCGGCGTTTCCGCCGCCAGCCGTGCCACTCCGGCCAAGTCCGGATAGACGGGCGAAACCGACGTTGCCATCGCACCGAGTTGATCGATAAATGGCAGCCATAATAGGGCACCGAGGACGTTGAAGAGAACATGGACAACTCCGACGCGCCGGGCTTCTGGAGGTTTGCCCAGGCCGGCGAGCACTGCCGTCACGCAGGTGCCGATCTTCGCCCCGATCCCCAGGGAAATTCCGGCCTCCAGCGAAATGTGTCCCTGGGCGGCGAGCATGATGACAATCCCGATGGTTGCCGACGAACTCTGCACCAGTGCCGTGAACACCGCGCCGACCAGCATCCCCAGCAGCACGTGATCCATCTGCCCCATCAGATCGATGAAAGGCTGGTGCGTCCGCAGGGGGCTCGTCGCATCGCCCATCTGGCCCATGCCGACGAACAGCATCCCGAAGCCCATCAGCATCGTCCCAACGTTGCGCAGCGTGTCGCGCCGCGAAAAACTCCACGACGCAAACCCGGCGGCGATCATCAGCCAGGCAAAGTTCGTGATGTTGAAGGCCAGCATCTGGGCGGTAACGGTCGTGCCGACGTTGGCGCCCATGATGATACCGACGGTTTGCGACAAGGTCATCAGACCGGCGCTGACAAACCCGACCACCAGCACGGTCGTAATCGAGGACGACTGAAGGACCGCGGTGACGAGGGCACCGGTGATCGCGGCCATGAACCGGTTGGTCGTCAGTTTCGAGAGCAGAGTCTTCATGCTCTCGCCGGCGACCGCCTTCAGGCCGTCGGACATCTTGTGCATCCCATACAGGAACAGGGCAAGCCCGCCGACCGTTCCTACGACGATCCCCTTGATGTCGAGCGGCTGCGTGCTGGCAAGAAGGTGGTGGGGCATGTGAAAGGGAATTTAGGGATTTTTCAAAAAAACGCCCGGAAATTAAGGTAACTTGACCAAAACCGTGGCGCCCGTCGCACATCTAACACAAATGTTGTTGAAGTAATCGGCCATTCCCTCGTCCTGGTGGCCGGCGCGGCGCTCAGCGCGATTCCGATCGCGGCGGTGGTGTCCATTTCTGCTTTCAGCGTGCCCGTCGAATGCCTTCATCGTCGGTTTACCTCAGCGGTCTCGTTGACGTGGGGTCTTGGCGCAATTCCTCGAGAGGTAGTGAGGTATCGACCATCTCTGTTTCGTAGAAGTAGCGATCGTGGCCTAACTAATAAAGGACATTGACAGCAGAGCGGGCCCTTCGCCTGCTCAAGAAACAGCAAGGCTCGCGTGTGCGCTCCGAGACACTAACGGCGCCCTCTCCCCGAGAGGGGCCTGGAGGCAGCGGTTGCCCTGCAAGATGCGAACTCATCCCATGCGAACCCGGATGTTGTGCGATCCGCCATCGTCGCGCAGCGTGATCATCTTGTCAGACACGGCTACGCCATCAAGCTCCACGAGATCGACGCCATGGGAGATATGTCCGGGATTCTCAATGGCGATATCGTAGTGAGTACCTTGATGACGGTAACGCAGGCGGAATCCAGACCAGTCCTTGGGCATAACCGGGTCGATTATTAGGCTTTCGCCGCGCCGTTTGAACCCGAGAACTTCCTCCAGCCAGACACGATAAATCCAGCTCGCCGCGCCCGTGTACCAAGTCCAGCCACCGCGGCCGACGTGATCCTTTAATGCGTAGACATCACCCGCCATGACATACGGTTCGACTTTGTAGCGCTCGTAATCCGGCGCAGCGCGGGCGTGCTCGACCGGGTTTAACATGCGCAAAAGAGAAACGGCCTTGTCACCGTCGCCCTGGCGCGCGAAGGCCATGGCGACCCAGACTGCGGCATGAGTGTATTGGCCACCATTTTCTCGCACGCCCGGCGGATAGCCTTTGATATAACCGACATCCTGGGTTGACTGATCGAACGGCGGAGTGAAGAGCAGGATCATCTGCTCGGTGTCTCGGACAAGCTGTTCGTCGACCGAGCGCAGGGCTTTGTCTACCCGGTCGCCGTCTGCCGCGCTGGAAATTGCGGCCCACGATTGCGCGATGGAATCAATCCGTGCCTCTGCGGAGTCCTTCGAACCGAGCGGGGCGCCGTCGTCAAAATATCCGCGCCGATACCAGGCGCCATCCCACGCTTGATCCTCGACTGCCTCGGAAAGGCGCGCGATGCGCGCGCGATAAACAAACGCTTCCTCGGCCTCATCGCGCCCCTCGAGCAGTTCAGCGAAATCTCTGAGCACGCAAATCTCGAACCAGGCCAGCCAGACGCTCTCGCCTTTGCCGTCAATCCCGACCCGATTGAGGCCGTCGTTCCAATCGCCTGTTCCAATCAACGGGAGACCGTGGGGGCCCGAGGTCGATGCACGGGAGATTGCGCGCCGGCAATGTTCGATCAGGGGAGCGCCGACGGCCGAGATCGCCGGGACAGAAAAGTTTTCCACCTCATTTTCCTCGAGCGGCTTGGCTTCTAGAAAAGGAACCACTTCGTCGAGAATCGCGGCGTCCCCCGTGGTTCGCGCATAGTAGGAAGTCACAAACGGCAGCCAAAGCAGATCGTCACTGATCCGGGTCCGGACGCCGGCGCCGGATTCGGGAAGCCACCAATGCTGGACGTCGCCTTCCACGAATTGTCGCGCGGCGGCGCGCAGAATCTGTTCTCGCGCGATCTCCGGGGCGGCATGAACCAGGGCCATGACATCCTGAAGTTGATCGCGAAATCCGTAGGCACCGCTCGATTGATACAGGGCCGAGCGTCCCCAAACGCGGCAGCTCAGCGTCTGATAAAGCAGCCAGCGATTGAGCAGAACATCGGCGGAAGCCTCAGGCGTTTCGACGCGGATCGTGTTGAGGAGATTGTCCCACCAGCCGCGCGTTTCCTGGAGCTTGGCCTCAACATCGGAAGGATCGCGAAACCGTTGCACGAGCGAGCGAGCTTCAGTCTCGTTAGGCGCCTGACCGAGGAGAAAAGTCACTTCCGCTGATTCTCCCGGTTCCATTTCGAGAGTGAGTTGCACCGCCGCACAAGGATCCAGGCCCGCACCCGTGTCGCCAGTCAATCGCTCCTGTTCCATCGCCACGGGATCGCGCAGGGAGCGATTTCGCCCCAGAAACGCCGCTCGATCGCCCGTGAAGGAGGCTGGCGACGGACTCGAAGTAACAAAGGTCGTGCGGTCGCAGAATTCTGAATCGTAGGGATTGCGCGCAAAGATGCTCTGGCTTTCCAAGTCCCATCTTGTTACGAGATGCATTCGCGTCTCCTCTGGGTCGGGGCCGAGCACGAGCGCAGCGTAGGAAGTAATCGTCAACTTGCGGTGATGGGAAGAAAGGTTGCGCAACCTAAGTCGCTCCAGCCGGACCGGGAGTCCGCCCGCGGAATCGACCGGCACGAAGACGAGCAGCTCCTGCTCGATCGCGTGACTGTTATGCTCGAAAATTGAATAGCCCTGCCCGTGTCGCACACGATAAGCATCTTGTTCACGGATCGGCAGCGGTGTTGGCGACCAGAAGACGCCGAGATCGTCATCGCGAATATAAATCGCCGAGCCGGCAGGATCAGAGACAGGATCATTAGACCAGGGCGTCAGGCGCTGGCTTTGGCTGTTGCCGTACCAGGTGAAACCCGAACCCGATTCGGAGACGAGGGTACCGAAGTTCGGGTTCGCCATGATGTTGACCCAGGGAGCGGGAGTCTGCTTGTTGGGTCCGAGATAGATCGCGTATTCTTGCCCGTCGAGAGTGAAACCGCCGAGCCCGTTGAAATAGGACAGCTCCATGAAGGGCAACGGTGGCGACGGCTCTTCGGAGGTCTCTTTGCCCGGCGCAAGTAGGTCCAGTTGCGGGGGAACGGGCACCGTCGCGGCCAGTTGCTGGCGGAGCGTACCGCGCGCCGCAACCAACACCGCCCGCGCCGCGGACTGGATGACGCTGAGTTCTTCCTTTGACATCTTGCTCGCCGATCGCAGGAAAACGCCGCCGGGTTGATCGACGCCGGTGAGCTGCGCATGAGCTTCAGCCAGCCGCCGAAGGTGATCAGTCAGCGGTTCGTCGTAGCTCGGAATTTCTTCGCTGATCAGCACCAGATCGACTTTCAACCCGCGCAAATGCCAGAAGGTATGGGCTGTGAGAACTTCGCGCACCACTTCCACATCCCGCAGATGAGCGATCGTCACGACGACGATCGGCATGTCGCCTGAGATACCCTGCGCCCAGAGCGCTCGCTGACCGGCGCCCGAGCGTCCGAGGCGCGCCGGGGGAGGGCGCAATTGCGGCTGCGGGAAGAGGACGTGCCCGGCGAGTTGTTGGAAGAGCTGGACATCGTTAGGCCGGATGTGGAGACGGCGCAGTTCGAGTTGCGCGCGGGTCCACGCGGTTTCGAAAGCGCGGGTCGAAACGCGGAACTCCGAGTAACGCTCGGCCAGTCCAATGACCGCCTCCCGCGAATCCGCCATCACCGTCACGATGGAGAACTGGAAACGTCCATTGGGAGCGATCGTGACCCGTCGACGCAGGCTGAAAATCGGATCAAGCACGGCGCCGGTGCTCTTCGTTAGGCTGCCCCTGATCGCGTCCGGATTTTCAAGAGTGCGGTTCCGTCCGATGAAGCGCGCTCGGTCCGTCTCAAATTCGGGCGGTTCAGCCGATGGTGATTCAGTCACCATCAAATGCGCCACCCAGATCGGCCGATCATCGGGCGCGCGCAGGCGGCGCCGGGCGAGCAACGCCTCGCAATGGGGCAGCCATTCTGTTTCGATGAAAAGCTTGTTGAAAGCCGGATGCGCGCGATCGGTCTTATGCGGCGCGAGCGCGAGTTCGGCATAGCTTGTCAACTCGAGCCGGCAAGCTTTGCGCGAAATGTTAACCAGCGTGATGAGTCGGACCTCGGCGTCATCTTCGGCGGACACCGCGATCTCGGTGAATGTGTCGCATGGTTCGGTCGTGCGGCGGAACTCCGCTTTGTCAGGAGTGAAAATCCAGGTGTAACGCGACTTGGGCATGCGCACTGGCTGATTGGTCGTGCTCCAGACTGTCCCGCGATCCAGGTCCCGTACGTAACAGGCGGCGCCCGGCACGTCGCGTGTCGTATCCGCGCGCCATCTTGTGATGTCGAAATCCAGCCAACGGAGATAGCCGCCACCGGAGTTGGTCACCATCAGGGAGCAGTTGCCATTGGAAAGCAGCTGCGTCCGCGGCGTAAGAGTGTCGGCCGTATGCGGCGCGGCGGCCGCGGCCCCGACGATCGGAGTGACCCGCGGGAGCGGGCGTTCTTCGTGCGCTTCGCCTGTCGTCGGGAGAATCGATGTCGGGATGTGCTCGTGGAGCAGAGGCTCGGTCGCGCGAATCCGCGGGTCGGAATGGAAGCGCCGCCGCATCACGCCATCATGCAGTGCGTTGTCGAAAGCAAGGAGCGACATGCCCTGGTGATGGACCATGTAACAACGGACCGCGATTCCTGTTGCACCGCCGGGTTCGCTGCGTCTCGAATAATCGAGCGACTCGTAGTAGCCGTGATCGCCCAACATGGCGGCGTCGCCGACGAGAGCGAGCTTGCGCAGGTTCTTGACCGCTGCGACCGGTTCAATCCCTAGGGCAAGCGCCGACGCATACGGCGCGATGACCAGGTCGCGGTCCTGGCCACGCTTCAAAGCCAGCGCCGGCACACCAAAGGCGCGGTACTGATAGACATGATTCCGGTCGACTGCACTGAAGGCCGATTCCGAAATGCCCCATGGCACCCCGAGGTTTTCACCGTAGGCAATCTGGCAAAAGACCGCATCGTGACAGGCGCGGTCGAGAAGGGAGTCTTCATGGGTGCGGGTGAACAAAACAGGCATGAGGTATTCAAACATGGTGCCGCTCCAGGAGAGGAGGGGAAGCCGCCCATAGGCCGAGCCAAACGGACGTCCGAGCGCCCACCAATGCTCCAACGGCACGTCGGCCCGCGCGATCGCAAGCAGGCTCGTTAGGCGCGCTTCGCTCGCGAGCAGATCGTAAAACGAGTTATCCAGCTTCCGTTCGCCCACCTGATAGCCGACGGCGAAAATGCGCCGTTGTTCATCGTAAAGAAAGTGCAACTTCATCCCGGCTTCCAACCCGCCGCTGCGACTGATGATTTCGTCGATTTGCGCCAGTTGCTGCGTCGCGTTCTGCTCGGCTCGCGCCACCTCGGTGACCAGACTGTCGAGCCACTCGCCGACGGGTGGGGGCAGCTGCAATTCGTCCCGGCGCGATTGGAAAGCGACGAGCGTCGCCAATCCCGCGATCCCGGCGCTGGCGATGTTGCGCAGAGAGTAGGTCGCGGCGAGCGCATCGCGCCGGGATTCATGCGCGGTTGCGCCTAACGACATTAACTGTGCCGGCGATGCGGCTAGAATTTCCAGCGGCCGCAGATAGCGATCGATGATTCCATTCCATGCTTCGACCTGCTTTTCCACCTGCTGGGACCAGTAAGCGCGCGGATCGCCCTCCTCCGTGAAAAAGGTCCGCGCCAATTCCTTGGCGGGCTGTCTCGCCGAGCGAAGACGGGTGATGACTTCCACGAGATTCACCGGCGGGCTTGCGGTCAGTTTCTCAAGAGCGGATAGCGCTTGCGGGCGGTTCGCTTCATCCATCGCGCCGGCCACCTGTCGCACCACCGTGAGCGTATCGGCCAACCCGCGGAGGGCAGCGCCGTCCAGGACGGGCCGCACTGTCAGCTCGACGCAGCTAATCGTGAAGGTCCACAAGCTCGCGATTAGATTGCCACTGTCGACGGTCGAGACATAGCGCGGATGGAGCGGTTCGAGCTTGCTGATGTCATACCAGTTAAAAAGATGACCTTCGAATAGTTCGAGCTGCCCGAGCGTTTCAAGCGTCGCGAGATTACGCGCCGTCAGGTCGTCGAGTGTGAGGTAGCCGAAATCGTTGGCCGCTACGGTGGCAAGCATCCAGAGACCGATGTTGGTCGGCGACGTGCGCAGGAAGATTTCGCGTGTGGGTATTTCTTGAACATTGTCCGGCGGCAGCCAATGCGTTTCCGCTCCGACAAAATCGTCGAAGTAGCGCCAGGTTCGTCGCGCGGTGGCGCGCAGCATCCTGCGATCAGCCAGACTTAATATTCCGCCGCGGACCGTGGTCGCCGGTCGATTGATCAGCACGACGGCCAACGGGAAAAGAATCCACAAAGTCAGAAAGGGCAGCGCCGCCATAACCGCAACTGGTCCGATGTATGCGAGGAGGTAGAGCAATAAAATCGCCAGGCCCGGAATCCATAAACGGGCGAGAACAAACTGCCATTCCTGATTCCTTGCCCGGCTGTGAGCCGCCTGCGCGGTCTCCCATTCCAGGAGAAGCCGGTGCGACTTGAGCCGCCGATACGCGACGCGCGCTATCGCATTCAGAGCCAGCCCGGCGTAGTCCGGGAGAAAGACGACCATGAGCACCGAGCGGATCAACCGATCACGCGGCTCGCGCCAGAACCGGGTTCCCGGCGGAGGCGGGTGGAGCAAAAGCGCGATGAGCGAATTGATGACCGGCCAGAGCAACAACCCCGCCACCAGCAGACTCCATAACACGGGTTCGGACGAGACGAACCAACCGGCGAGCAAGAGCCCGATGACCGCCGCCGGGATGAGGCTGCGACGGAGATTGTCGAAAATCTTCCATTGGTTGAAGACGGAAAGTGGATTGGGATAGTCGCCGCCGTCGCGACCCGGCACCCGCGATTTCAACCAGTCGATAATCTGCCAATCGCCGCGGACCCAGCGGTGTTGCCGGTTCCACCACGCGATGTAACTCGATGGAAAGACATCAAGCAGCTCGATATCAGTCGCCAGCGCGACGCGGACGTGGCTCCCTTCCAGCAGATCATGACTCAACAAATGCGCCTCTGGAAAACGCCCAGACAGAATGCGATGAAATGCCGCCAAGTCGTAAATGCCTTTGCCGTGATAACTGCCTTCGCCGGTCAGGTCTTGATAAACATCCGAGACCGCGTGCGTGTAAGGATCGATTCCTCGGGAATCGGCGAAGATGCGTGAGAACCAGGTTGCCGTTGCGCTCGGGAGCGTGGCGCTGACTCGTGGTTGGATGATGGTATAACCGCGCACCACTTTGCGACCATCCGCCGAAAGGCGGGGCTGATTAAGGGGATGCGCGAGCGTTTCGATCAAACGGCGGGCTGTGTCGTGCAGCAGCTGTGTATCCGCATCCAGCGTGATGACAAACCGAATGTCAGCGATCGCATCTCGCTCGCCGGCGCAAAGGAAATGCTCCAGCTCCGGTGCGGATTCGCCCATGAGAAAGCGATTGAGTTGTTCGAGTTTGCCCCGCTTGCGTTCCCAGCCAAGCCAGCGCTGTTCGCTCTCGCCCCACGAGCGCTGGCGATGAAAAAGAAAAAAACGGCCGGTGCCGTGCCGTTGATTTAGTTCCGCGATGCCGCGCGCGACAATCTCGAAATATTCCGCGTCCTCCGGCATGTTCTGCAGAGGCGCGTCCGCGAAATCACTCAGCAGCGCGTAATGCAAATTCGGGTCCGAATTTGCCAGGTAACGAATCTCGAGCCGGCCCAGTTCATTCCGAATCGCGTCCGGTGTCGCGAGCAACATCGGCACCACGACCAGCGTCCGGCAATCGTCAGGAATGCCTTCTTTCCTGAAGGACATTTTCGGCAGCAGTTGCGGCGGAAGCAGCGACGTCACGAGGTAGTTCACCGCGAGAACAGCCAGCTCGTTGGCCGGGAGCAGCAGGAGGAGAATGAGCAGACAACGGACGAATAATGAAGTGCCAGATGCTATGAGCGCGAGAGGGGCGACCACCGCCACGACGGTAAGAAGGAAAATGTTTCCGAAATAAAACGCCGCGGCGTGTGAACGGAGCCAGCGCCGCTCCAGTTCTCGCAAAGGAACACGACACCCAGCCTCCCGTTCCAGCGCAAGCCTGCCGTCGTCGATCAAATAATAACCGATATGTCGCTCGACCTCGCCGTCGGCGGCTGCGGCCAACTTCAGACCGCGATCGATAATTTCCATCTCCGAGCGCTTTGACCATTTCGCCAATTGCTCGACCGCGTCGCGGTAACGATTGCGCGTTTCGAAATCGACCCGCGGATAAACGCCAGCAGGATCTTTTGCCAGTTCGACATCCGCCCGGCTGACCGCCTCGAAAAGTTCCCCCCATTGGATCTGCGCCAGGCGGCGGCAACTGCCGATCACATTTGAAAGGGAGGCCTGTTGCACAGCCTGGCGCCGATGTTCCTGCTGGACCACCTCGAGCAACGGCGCGCGCAAAGACCGTTCGAGCCAGCTCGTTACAATCGGCAGCGGCGCTTCTTCGTCGTAAAGATGGGCCACCAACTCGCTCGCAAAATGCGCTGTCGGTTGCGGATGACGTTGGACCAGCTCCTCCGTCATCTTGAGCAGCCGTTCAGGACTCCGCCGAGCTGCCGTGATGAGACGGTTCGCCCAAAAGTCTGCCTCCTCGCTTCCGCGCTGTAGTTGCTCAACCTCGATCGCCAGGGAGCGCAGACATTCAATCAGGCGGAGCCGCAACATCAGAGGAACGGCCCAGAGTTCGCCGATCTTCAGGGACGCGCCGGTCTGGAAGGCGACGAGAAAATTCCGAATGATCTCAGCATCCAGTGCGCCATCACTTTCCGCGACAATTTCCGACGCGATCCGATAAACTCGCGGCACTCCTGCTTGAGGGCCACTAGCGACGCATGGCAGTTCCTCGTAATACCTTTGCGGCAGACTCCGCCGGATATCGTTGATCTGTTCTTGGATGAGATAGGCGTTATCCAGGAGCCACTCGCTCGACAACCCGAAGCTCTGATGCACTTCCGCTGACACGGAGAGGCTTGCATCCGCCCATTTGAGGATGCGCTCACTCTCGCGCAACCGGCGAAGCAGCGATGTGCCGCGCGCCGCTCTGCCGCCACTGGTCGAAATCGACTTCGCGAGGTGCGCTGCCTTTTCCGCGAGACGCTGGCCGGAAGGGGCTTCTCTGCGGAACAGTCGCGTGGTCGGTTCAAATTCGAACCTTGCTGTCGAATGGAAAGCAAACAACACCGAGGGGTCTTCTTCGAGGTCGCGCAAGATCGCGAGAACCCGGGAAGTTGCGTCGGGCGCCGACTCGACCATCACCATCGTTTCATTGGGCAGAATGGAACGCTTGAATTTGGCTCTGCTGAGATCGTCGGGACGCTTCCCGAGCAGGCTAGAAACAAACCAACCCACGATTGCGGCCCCCAGTGCGAAACCAGCCAGGATGAGGGCAATTTCCAGCGTTGAGGCAGGGCCTATCCGCAGCCAGTCACGCCAGAGCAGAAAGGTCCCGACGACAAAGCCAATGATGGCCGAGATAGCTACCTCGCCCGCGATCGGCACGCCGCTCTCGCGCAACTTTCCGCTCGCCGAAGAACGCAGCAACGCCGACCGGCCGAATCCGTCGCGGCGGAGATTTCTTAGCACAACCCGCCCGGCCTCCGGAGTTTGGAAGATGGCGACAAAAACCGCGCTGGCGACTTTGGTCCGCGGAAATCTCATATTGAGGACAGAAGCATGGGCGAAGACTTCGAGCGTCGGCCAGATCGCCCAACACTTCCACAAATACGCGATTTAGCAGTGTTCGACCGGCTGCTTGTCGCTTGGTTTGGATGACTCGGATTTTGGTCGCTCTATTACTTCGCGCAAATAGTGACGAAGTTCGGCTAACCAGGGAAGATCTTTCAAACCGGACCAGCTAAGCCCAACAAATCGCCGTAACCATCAGTCCGCCTCGCTGCGAGATGGTGCGGGCTCTTGTGTTTGGTGGATGAGTCAGGGCTGGCGAAGCAGCCTGGTGATCCGGGCATTGTCCAGGCCGAGATCCCAGATCCCGAAAGGATAGAAGAAGCCGGGCTCGCCCAACTCTACGCCGAGGGTTTCGACATCTGCCATCAGGGCCCGCCAATCGGCGTCAGTGCCGGGTCTGCCATTGCCCTTGGTAACGACCCAGCCGGACGGGATGGTGGGCGAAGCAGCGTTGACCGGGAATTCGTAGGTTTGCCAGCCAACAGGGAGCTTGGAGATGTCGGTGCCGATGTAGTAGGCGTCGACGCCCTTGCTGAAATCTCCGGTACCGAGGGTGGTGTTAAGATCGAGGGTGACGGCACGGTCGGGGACCTCAACTCCGCTAAAGATGTCGATGTCGACAGCAAGCGTCCCGACCTTGTGCAAGGCGAAGTTGCCGAGGAAGGAAGTATTGCTGGTGTCGAGCGGCACATACCAGGTCGGAACGGCCGCATCGGCTGTGGCGCGCAGGTAGGGGCCGGGGTTTCCGCCGTCGGGCTCAATCGTGGCGGGGTTCACCGTAAGATGCCAGTCCCCGTCGTTGCTCCCGTTGTCGAAGGTCTCGACGAACCCGGCACGCGCCGGGATGGCGAGAAGGAGAAGAAGCGAGATGAGCTGCCAAAAGCAGAAGCGGCGAGTGAAAGAAGGATGCGTGGTAGCGGTGTGTGCGAAAATGGAGTTGCGATACATCCAAAATAAATCCGACCGCCGCAGCACGGTGTCAATCGCGCGGGCGTCCGGCGCTTTGTGGAAGGCGGGACGTGCAGACGGGCGTCCGCAAGATGGTGACGGCGGAACGCGAAGCGGTGTTGGGCTCGCCGGACTCAGAAGCGCCCACCACGAGCCACAAGAGGGTGCCTAGTGGCCACTGGGCTGCGGAGGAGGAGGAGGATTTGGATTCGGTGACGATGTTTCTTTCTTTTGTGCCATTCCCGATCTTTTAATGAAGAAGCAAACTTAGTCGAGGAAATAATTTCCATAAGAATTTCGACGGCTTCCCTAAGCAGCCGAATTCGTCATCCACCTTTTTTCTCGCGGCTGTCGTGCGTGCCGACGTCGCTACCGGACTGACTGTCCTTCAGATGCTCTTCGTGCGGGAATATGATTTTTGGGCGGGCCAATTCTACGCCGGCCTAGAATTTCTTCGTGATTTGCCCGTAGACGAAGCGCCCCGTGGAGTCATAGATGAAGTCAGGATAGCCGGTGCCGTTGCCACCGAAACCATAGGCCTGGGGAGGGTCCTGGTTGAAAATGTTATCGCAACCGATAGTAAGTTGTGTGCCGTTGAGGATCCGCTTCCAAAGGGGCAGAGTGTAAGTTGCGGTCTGGTCCCTGGCTGAGATGGTTGCCTTCCCGTCTTTACCCATAGTGACTTCCTTGGCATCTTTGGAATACCCTGGCACAGGTTGGTTTTCAACCGGGGCGACGTAGGTGAAGTCATACGAAGCCTGCAAATCGAAGAGCCAGGTTTGGCTGGAGTAGTGGATGGGCCCATTTGGTTTCCGTTCATCGAAGCCGTCGAAGTAACGAATAGTCCATACCAGGTCCCATCGCGCCTAAAGTCCAGTCGAATTGTTGAACGCCTTTCCATCTGAGGTAGGCGTCGTCTGAAACGAATGGGTCAGTCGTATACCCGGCAACTTGGATCGCAGGTGCTCCCGGAGCATTCGAGAGCAGGTAGGAATTCAAGTAACTCACGTTGGTCAAACTGGAGAAGGTTCCGATATTTCGTCGGACGGACATACTGGAGGCCAATGTCGACGCCGTTGGCATACACGAATCCACTGTTAATAAACGGAGTAAAGATACGGGTGATGTTGCCTTGCGCGTCACGCTCGACCGACTCGCCCGGCTGGAGGCCGGGTTGCCCATTGCCCGATAGCTGATTCAGTTCTCGCTCGAGAACATCGTTCGCCTGTGACTGAGCCACGACACCCGTTTCCTGGATGCGCCAAAAGTCGAGTGAGAGCGTGAGACCACTGACCCACTTCGGCGTCCAGACGAGGCCGACGGTGAGGGAGCGAGAGTCTTCCGGAGTCAACACCGGGCTGCTCGTGACCACAGTCGGCTGTTCAGGCTCAAAGCGCGACGGAGAGCCTACCGGTGTAGGCGGGCCACCGAGAGAAAAGGGCAGCGGATCCTGTGTTCCCGTCAGCCCCGAGGTCGGACTGCCGTAGAGTTCAATGAGGGACGGCTCGCGGAAGCCTTCGCCCCAGGTGCAACGAAGCGTAAGCGTTTCATCAATCGGCTGCCAACGGAGGCCGACTTTCGGCACCGCCACGTTGGTGTTGTTATTCCGGAATGCCTCGAAGCGGCCCCCGGCGACGATTTCCATCGAATAGAAGCCCGGGTAATTGAACGTCGGGCTGGTAACTGGAACGTTGATCTCCCCGTAGAATGCATAGTCCCTGCGGCCTGCCGCGGTGGTCGCCGATGGCGAGTTGCCAATGATGTCGCCGTCGACGTTCAGTTGATCCACATTCTGCGTCAACTGCTCGTTCCGGTACTGACCGCCAATGGCGAATCCAATACCGCCAGCCGGCAGCTTGAATAACTCCGTGGTATAAATGTTGAAATCGAGCGTGTAAAGTTTGGAGGTATCGACGTCCGTCGGATGCACCGTCGCGTAAGCAACAACAGCCGCGTTGGACGGGATCGCTGGGCCCCCCAGCGCATCGCCGAACGGATTAAACGCGACGTCTCCCGCTAGGACACCACCCGGTTGGAAGATCGGATCGTTTTGATTCAGAACCTGATTGTAGCGCGAGCTCGAAACATACGTCCCACCCGCAGTGGCTTTGACCTGGCTGTAACGGAAACCGGCATCATAACCCCACGTTCCGTCAAACAATTTGTCGCCTCTCACCCCAATCGTCGTAAGGAAGGCGTCGGTGGTGTTATCTATCAGACGGTTGCCGAATTCGAGGAGACGAGCGCGGCTGCCGCCCGAGATAATCTGATTGAATGGATTGAACGGGTTATATGCGTCCGGCGGGAGACCAGTGGCGGCATAAGTCGGGGTCCCCGGAGGGACCACGCCGTTCAGATTGGTGCGCGGCGGGATGGCTATAGTGATCTGGCCGGCCGTCTGAAAATCCCCTGTGGCGGAAGGTGCCAACTCGTCGTGCGATTGGGTATTCTGGTAGTACAAATTTCCGTAAACGACCACCTGATCGCCGAACCATTTGTGGTTGAAGTCCACAAACCCACCGTAGTTTTCCACGCTTGGGTAGGAGGCCGAGAGCAAGTTGAAGTTAAAGGTGACCGCGCGATCCGCCGTATAAGTAAAGGCCGACGCGGGCGAATTTCCGTTCGAGCCGAACGGCGCGTGACCGAAGAAGACGCTTGGGAGCGCAGTCGGATTACCGTTTGCGTCCGGAGGTCCAAGCATATTGCCGACTGGACCGAAGCCTGGCGGAGGCACTCCTCCAGCAGCAACGACACTATCATAGGTCAACTCAAGGTTTTCCGGTGTCGAGTTGGAGCTCAGGAACGGAGGCACGGCCGAGTAGCTGCGATCCCGATTGAAGATCGAATTGCGATGATAGTAATTCATCACGCCCGTGACGTTGGTATTACCGTCACCGATCCCGAAGACGACGTTGGCACGTTCTTCGCCGGAATCCTTATCCAGCGTATTGCCATACCCGAACTGCGCTTGCACGCCTTTGTAATCAGTCGCGCAGCTTGATGTTAACCACGCCCGCGACCGCGTCCGCACCGTACGTGGTAGACGCGCCGTCTTTCAGAATTTCGATGCTCTCGATGGCCGCTTCCGGAATAGAACGCAGATCGAAGAACGATGAGGTTCCGCCGTTACCGATCGGGTAAGGGGCGACACGACGACCATCGATCAACAACAGCGTGTTTTGGGGACCGAGGCCGCGCAGTGAGATCGCAGTCGCGCCGGGAGTAAACCCGGCGGCATTGTTGGAAACTGGCACGCCACCGCCGTTGGCCACGGGAAGATTCTTAATCAATTGTTCCGCGGTTCGATCGCCGGATTTGTTGATCAGGTCACGGTTAATATTCAGAACCGGGTTCGGTCCGACTTCTTCGGCCGTCGGGATGTTGGAACCGGTAACGATAATGCGCTCCGTCTCGGCCGTGGCGCCGCCGGGGAGAGTGGCGCCGCCTTCGTAGGTGGACGAACCGATTGCCGAGGGGTTCCCCTCCATCTGCTGCGGGGTGTCGCTGACCGGCGAGGCAGCCGGCGACGGGGCTTGGGCAAGGGCACTGGACCCCGCCAGAAACGGAATCGCCACACTGACCGCGAGGGCCGTGCGAACGAATCCCAACTTCGTGATTTTTGTTCTGATCATTAGTTTCTCCGTTGGTGTTTGGTAAGGTGTCGGTTTGAGGATTAAAGATTAATTGCGCCGCTAACAAGGATTTCTTCTCTATTTCAGTGCACTTTCGTAGCCGGCGGGGAGAGCGCCCTTGATGCGGCCGATCAACTCCGCCTCGAGCAGCTGCGGGCCGAATACGTCTGCGCGACTTTTCACATTTACGACAGGATGCGACGCGGTGTCTTCGCGAAGGGACTTTCGAGCTGGCTGCGGGCGACACCACTGCGCGGTGGGAGTGCTTCTTGGGAGCGGCGCGCGGCGGCACTTGGTAGCGCAGGGCCATCGGGACCGGGCTTCATTCCTGAATGCGTCGCCGACGTTGACGCAGTGCTCGCTAAGGACGCAAGTGCGACCCTGGCCAAAGCACGGCCGAATCCCGTCGATGCAGGTTAGTACGCGATAATTCCGATAAATCGCGCTTCCGATATAGCTCAAGCGCCAACCTGCATTTCATATGCGGGTCGCTCTCCCCCGGAAGAAAAAGGGGCCGGTCCTTTAAGGACCGGCCCCATAATTCGCATTGGCGATCAATTAAACCGTCGCCGATGACTCAGCTAATGGCTACCGAAGCGTGACTTTCATCTTTTTCGAGGCGATGCCGTTGGCCACAACCGAAATACCGCTCGGACCTGCTTCGGCGGCGACCGGCACGTCAAATGTCGTGGTGACAATCGTGTTCCCGGTCGCGATGCCCATGCTGCTATGATTATGCGTCCGTGCATAGATAACATGTCCAGTGGCTATGTTCGTTATGCGGACGAGCGGGTAATTCGACGCCATGGCGGCATCGTCGCCGTAATCCGAACCGCAGGAGAGGCCGTTGAATTGCGTGCCCGAGATCTGATAGGAACTTCCACGGAGCAGCTTCGTTGGGACTGACGTGATAGTGGGCGCCCAAGCCTTGCTAGGTCTGCCTGTCGAGGTAAAGAGCTCCACGTCGATTGTGCTGCCGTCGGCGACGAGCCAGAGAATCTGGCCGGTCGGCAGCACCAGTTGGCGACCCTGGTAGGATGTGAGGTTGCCGGCGCTTTGAGTAAGCGGGGCTGCGGTGAACGTGATCCCGTCAAAGATAAAGAACGTCGCCGGATTTAGGAAGACGCCTGGGCTCGCGAAGACAAGCACGTTACCATCCGGGAGTAAGCTTGCCGGTCCATCTGCCATGTCATTGCCGCCTGGAAAATCAGGTCCCGCGGTCCAGGTCCCGGTCGCGATATTATAGAGGGCGCTGTGCGGCACTCCGCCGAAGGCGGCGACAGTGCCGTCGGGACGTTGGATGAGCGGGCCGATCTCAAGACTGCCGCGATCGGGCAGTTGCACAATGGTGCTGCCGGCGCTGGTCCAGGCGCCGGTCGTCGGGTTGTAGGATTCAGAGTTTGTCCCGTTGCTGACATCGACAGTCAGGACATTTCCGTTAGGCAAGAGAGCGAAACCCTCTTCGGCAAAAAAATCCGCCTTGCCAGTGCCAACCGCAGTCCAGGTCAGGGTGGTTGCGTTAAAGATGGCCTGCTTCTTCGAGAAACCGCCGGCCTGTCCCAGCATGAAAGTGCCGTCGGCCAGCACGACGCCTGGCGAGTCGCCGATAGTCGACCATCCCGCAGGTGGGTTGACCGGAGTCCAGGAGTTCGCGACCGGGTCGTAGATGGCGCCCTGAGTGGTCTCGATTGGAGACGCCGAAGTTATATTCGCCGCCTTCGACGATCACTCGCCCATCAGCCAGAACAGCGGAAGCGAAGTAGAGCGGCCCATAATTGGACGCCATGGAACCGAGTTGCGACCAGGTGCCGTTTAGATAACTGCCAGTGTTATCGGGAGTCAGTCGCCACCAATTTTGCGAACTGTATTGGTGCACCATGACCGTCCCATCGGTCAGGAGCAGGGCGGTGTCGGTTTGGAAAGCCGGTTGATTAGTGAGCTTGGCCCACGTGCCGGTGCTGGCTTCGTCGAGGCCGGAGCGGGTGGTGCCTTGGGCTTGCGCGCCGGACGCGATCGCCATTAAGCCGAAGCCCGTGGCGGCGCCGGCAACTAGTACAGCAAAGCGTTGCCGAAGAACGCTTCGCGAGGAGTGGATGAATTGGAACTGACGTGATTTTAGCAACATAGTTTGTTTTCGTTTGACGCGAAATCGGATTAGCCGATACCGCGCAGTGCGGGCGATCCTGACGAGGATGTCATCTGGATGGCAAGCTTAAAATTTTGCCTCAGGCGCGATGGTCCATCGCAGCGTTCCCATGAGATCCCTTCCGTCGCATGAACATCAGGCGGCTCGCCAGCGAGCGGCAGGCGGCCAGCCGTAATCCTCAGAAACGGCGCGGCAGCGGTCACCGTGAACAGCGCTCAAAATGATGGCACCTTTAATAATCATGACGGCGTCATTACGTTTGACGGAACTATTGGTCCGAGCCGACTGCTAAGAAGCCGACGTAATTATATCACCCTGAACGAGATGTTGTAGTTCGAACCCCTCGCAAGCCGGGCTGCCACCGGAAAACCCACGATTGATTTCGGCACAACTCTTGCAACTCTCCGAAACAGCTTAGGCACGGAGAGGGTTTCAAATGGCTTCAGGGAAGGTGGGGGCAATCGAAGGATGTCGGTTCGAGAGGTGTTCCGAAAGGAACTCCCATAATCGACCATAAACACACGGCTATTTTAATCTTTACACAACTGAATTCTATGTCCGCAAAAACTTGTAAGTATATTTTAGCAATTCTTACCCTTGTCGGTTGTGGTGAACCGTTTGCTTGGTCCGGAACAGCCACGTCATCAGGCATGGCGCCGGCTGGCAATAGCGCGCCGGTAGCGTATTCACAGAAGATTGGCGTAAGTCTAAATTCGCCTCCAAAGGATATAACCCTAAAGGCAAGTGACGCGGATGGTGATCCGTTGTCGTTTATCATTGTATCCGGCCCGGCGCACGGCGATCTGAATCAGGTAAACGGAAACTTATGGCAATACACCCGAGCTGTGAATTACCAGGGTGCGGACTCATTTAGATTCAAAGTTAATGATGGGACAGCGGATTCGAACGTGGTCATAGTTCGCATTGTCAATTCTCCACACGGTATCTTCCAATTAACAGGAGGAACTCCCTGGCAGACAAATCCGAATGTTGATGGACTTCACCTGGGAGTTCAATGGTCCGAGGTCGCAGTCACGGAGGATGTTTCCGGATGGAATTGGTCCAGCATCGATTCCAATTTGCAAAACGCGGTTCTTTACAACAAGCAGGTTGGTATCTCTTTAAAGGTCCTGAGCGATCCGCCCGATTGGCTGCTAACGACTTATGGAGTTGCCACGTACCTTGTGCCCAAGCAGGGTGGAAATGCTTTTTCCATGGTCCTGCCTTGGGATCCGATTGTGAAAGAGAAGGTGAATCAATTTATTTCTGAGCTGGGACACCACATCACAAGTGCCAAGTACGGAAATCTGCCGCTAGACGGGACAGCTGTCTTCGTAATCATGGGCGGGCTCGGGATTCAAACCGAAACTGGTATGCCGGCACCCACCGCCACGACGCCTCACATTCCAGATCCCAATAATCCAGGCCAACGACATTTCAATCGAAGATGAACTGGCACTCTGGCAACAGAGTTCGAAGGATTTCATTGCCACCTATACGGCAAACTTTCGAACGACTCCTTACATCATGGCGGGAGCTATTCCGATTGATGAGGATATCCCCGCATCGACGACCGCTCTCACTGACGTATTTTGCAATGGGATTGGCTCGAGCTCTCCGGACTGTGTTGGGACAGGTTATAAGGGATTTGGAGCCCGCTTCGGAGTCATGCAATGGGGGCTGAACGAAAATAGCAGCACAAGCTACATTGTAAACGAATGGATCAGCACAAATAGCGCTACAAATTCAACCGGATTCCAATTGGGCTCTGATTACGGGGGGCAGACGGATCCTTCGCCGGTCCTTGATCGAGCCGTGGAACTGAACGCCCACTTTGTGGAAGTTTATTCGGTCGATGCTGACGGAAGGTATGCGGGAACAATTCACAGTTACTCTTCGAAATTGAAGTGGTGAAAATTACGGCTGACTAACGAAACGGGATTCACGTTATGGCGTTTCGATCTCTGCCGGCGCCCTGCCGAAAATAGCGTCCTCGGTCGTACGGCGGGCTGTAACTCGATTTGGAGGTTGTGGGATCGCAAAGTGGGACAACTCTGCCGCGAACTTACAGTTTCTCCGGGTATCGAGACTTGTCCCACCTGGGACTCTAAATCACCTATGAAGAGGGTGTGGGAGGCGTCAATTTTGCTCCCGTCACTAGCGTTAAGTCAGCGTTGGCCGGGCTAATCGCGAATGCGCCGCTTCAATTCCCACACCCGGAGGGCAGCGAGGAGCAACCGGCGGGTCCGCTCTAGCCGGCTGACCGGGGCGGGCGACGATAGGCTCGGTTTCGTCGACCTTCGATTCTGGCGCAGCGCCATGCTTTGGGAGACCGTTCGCGCGGTTCGACCCCGGCGAGGCAGATTTTTTCTTCTTCCCGAGACCGCTTCCAGATGAATCGAGTTGCGGCATGATGTTGCGGCTTTCGTTTGTTGCACCTTCAAGTTAACCAAGGCCGAGCGAGTCGAGCGTTGGCTGGTCGATCGCTGAGGTCTCGTAGAGTCCGTTATCGGCCTGGTAGACGGCCAGTGCGTCCTGGGTCGCCGGTCCAAGTATCCCATCCACTTCGCCATCATAATACCCGAGGTCCTGAAGCGCGGCCTGGACGTCGGCGATGAGTTGGTCGGGCGGCTCAGCCAGGGTTCCGGAGTAGATCGGGCCATCGTAGACGTAGTAGGAGACCAAAGGATTGTAACCCCAGGCCGGATACCAGTAGAAGTTATCCCAGTAGTAGTAGCCGCCGCAGATAAGCACGATGCGATGGTGGTGGGAGTGATACCAGTCCTTGTCGTGCCTGCACGGATGATAGGAACGGAAGGCGGCATATTTCTCGCCCTCCCAGTGCTCGCTGCCCCTGATCCTGCGGTTCTCATCGAAGGCGACAGGCGGGACCTGTTGCGGTTTTGGTTGGGCGTGAAAGTTGGCGTGCCGGGCTCTAATCTTCTGCACGTCCGGCTTCTCTCCCGGAGCAGCCGCGACCCCGCGGTCGCGACGGTTCGCCTTGGGCGCGGCCGGGGCCGGCGTCGGCTCGTTCGCAGCTACGGTAGCCGGGGCAGCGGGTGGATTTTGGATTGCGGGTGGATTCTGCGGGATCTGGTCACGCCCCTGCTGCGGGACGGACGCAGGAGAAATGCGCCGCCCGGCGCGAGGATTGACGGCTCCGGGCGCGTAAGCCCTCGGCTCGGTATGCGCTCTGGCGACCGGGCGCTGGGCCTGTGGGTTTGCTCCCGGTTGCGCTTCCTGGGCCGCTTCGCGCTCCTTTTGGCGCTGTTTCTTACTCGCCTGCTGCTCGTCTCCCGGCTGGGTTTGGGCGCTTGCGGCCAGCGCCAGCAAGCAGGCTATCACTATCGTTTGAAACCTTTTCATACTCCGTTGGATGGATCTGTGCCTGGTTTCATTCACACTTCTTAAGTAACAGTTCGTTAAGATTTTCGGGAGCTAGCAGGGCGAGCGACGGAGACAGTCGCCGCGAGGCAGGGGAAGCGAGGGGTCGACCCGCATCAAGGCAGAAAGACAGCCCGTAACGACTTCCTGACTTACCACGAACTTCGAATCCTTGGAACGTTTGGAGGCACGTCCGGATTCGATCGCCCTGATTTCCCGATTGACTGGGCCGGGCTCGATCGGTTGCATTGCTCGATGGCGAGAAAGGGTTTGTCGAGCATGGCGTCGATCTTCGTTGGGTCGGGCGGTTTGCGTGCGGGATGGCGCTTCCTCCTTTTCGTGTTCGGGATTGAGCTGGCTGAGTTCTATCTCCGCGGGCCGCTCCTTGCCCTGCTTTCCAGCCGGTCCGGTATCAACCTCGACGAGCTCTCTGCGCCAGCTCTTTTCATCGAAGAACTGGTGGGGCTTGTCTTGGTCCTGCTGGTGACGGGGGTCGCGGCCTTGCTCGAGCGGCGGCGGGTGGATGATTACGGCCTGCCGGTGGCGCAGGCCTTTGGCAAGCTCTTCTGGAAAGGAATGCTGGCGGGACTGCTGGTGGTAGTCTTCGTGGCGGTCGCCATGATCGCCACCGGCGCAATGAAGGTGCATGGGCTGGCCCTGGAAGGAACCGGTCTGCCCTGGTTTGGCTTACTCTGGTTAGGCGCGAATGTGTTCGTGGGTTTGAACGAGGAATATCTCTTTCGCGGTTATGCGCTCAGGGTCCTATGGCGCGGCGCGGGGTTCTGGCCGGCGGCCTTGGTCACGACTGCGATCTTTGCCGGTCTGCACCTTTCCAAGCCGCATGAGAACGCGATGGATATCGGGATGATCTTTGTCCTTGGTCTCGCCATTTGCCTGAGCGTGCGGCGCACCGGAACGCTCTGGTGGGCGGTCGGCTGGCACACGGCTTTTAGCAATACGTAATCCTACGCTG
>CAWGEN010000003.1:0-235669 GCA_963821615.1 uncultured Verrucomicrobiae bacterium
CGACGCGCCGACCGGCGGTGATGAGCTTGGCGATATAACCCGGCGCCGCATGATACGGCATGCCGCACATCGGGACGTCGTTGCGCCTGGTCAAGGCCAGGTTGAGCAAGCCGGAGGCGAGCTTCGCATCCTCGAAGAAGAGCTCGTAGAAGTCTCCGAGCCGAAAGAGGAGCAAGGTATCAGCCGGCACGCTGGCGCGCAGCCGCTGATATTGCTGCATCATCGGGGTGAGGGCATGAGCCATGGCGGAAGGATGAAATTGAAGGGGGCAAAATGCGAGCCTCTAATTTTGGCGGAGCAACAAAAAGCCCGGCACCTTGTTTCCAAGATGCCGGGCGTAAGTTCTGGCAATGTCCTACTCTCGCACAACCTATAGATGCACTACCATCGGGGCTGCAGCGTTTCACTTCCGTGTTCGGAATGGGAACGGGTGGGGCCACTGCGCTATGATCACCAGAAATCTGCCCCGAAGCGTTCGGGGCAGATTTCTGGCGCGTGATTCGCGATCCGAGACTCGGGATTCACTGCAGCCGATTCACGATTCGCGACTTAACGACTCACATTCTCAAAGAACACTGATTCTCTGAAATCTACATACAGGAAGTTTTCCAACAGTTTAGGCTTCGTTTTATTTAAATTGTCATTCCCCTCTATTTGCCACCGTCCGGCGGCTTGCCGGACGGCGGGTTAATAGAAAAGTAAATGACCAAGCCGAACGAGTTATTAGTATTACTTAGCTGAACATATTACTGCACTTACACCAGTGACCTATCAACGTGGTGGTCTACCACGACTCTTCAGGGAGAACTCATCTTGGGATAGGCTTGGCGCTTAGATGCTTTCAGCGCTTATCCTTTCCGAACATAGCTACCCAGCACTGCCGTTGACACGACAACCGGAACACCAGCGGTTCGTCAGACCCGGTCCTCTCGTACTAAGGTCTGAACCCCTCAATTCTCCTGCGCCCACAGTGGATAAGGACCGAACTGTCTCGCGACGTTCTGAACCCAGCTCGCGTACCACTTTAACCGGCGAACAGCCGGACCCTTGGGACCTTCTCCAGCCCCAGGATGTGATGAGCCGACATCGAGGTGCCAAACCCTGCCGTCGATATGAGCTCTTGGGCAGGATCAGCCTGTTATCCCTAGCGTACCTTTTGTCCGTTGAGCGATGGCAATTCCACATTCAACCACCGGATCACTTGGACCTACTTTCGTACCTGCTCGACGTGTGTGTCTCACAGTTAAGCTGGCTTATATCCATATACTCGTCACCTGATTGCCAACCAGGTTGAGCCAACCTTCGTACTCCTCCGTTACTCTTTGGGAGGATACCGCCCCAGTAAAACTAGCCGGCTGCCAGTGTCCCTCCGCCAGATATGGCAAGAGGTTAGTTATTCCAATTTCGAAGGGTGGTGTTTCATTGGCGACTCAGGAACCCCCAAAAGGGCTCCATCACAGTCTTCCACTTACGCTAAGCATCAAAATCGAAACAACAGTAACAGCGTGTAGTAAAGGTGCATAGGGTCTTTCCGTCCTACTGCGGGTAGGCGGCATCTTCACCGCCACTACAACTTCGCTGAGCTCCTCGTTGAGACAGCGGTCAACTCGTTACACGATTCGTGCAGGTCGGAACTTACCCGACAAGGAATTTCGCTACCTTAGGACCGTTATAGTTACGGCCGACATTCACGGGGACTTGGGCTCGTAGCTTCGACGCTTGCGCGGACTAACCACTTACCGTAATCTTTCCGCATTGGTCACGTGTCACACCCTATACGTCGTCTTACGACTTGGCAGAGTGCTGTGTTTTTGTTAAACAGTCGGTTGACCCATTTCACTGCGACCACCTTGCGGTGGCACCCCTTCTTCCGAAGTTACGGGGCTAGATTGCCGAGTTCCTTAACGAGGTTTCACTCACGCGCCTGGGTATACTCTACCCACCCACCTGTGTCGGTTTACGGTACGGGCAACCGTGGGAACATTTAATCGCTTTTCTTGATACAAGTTTTAACAGATCCACCTTGGCCAGAGGCCTCAGCGTCCCCTTGCGGGACCGTCACTTTCAATCGACGGACTGTCTCTACTCATATGTCACAACTAAACTTAACCACAGCCGGTGCAGGAATATTGAACCTGCTGTCCATCGTCTACGCCCTTCGGCCTCGACTTAGGTCCCGACTAACCCTGGGAGGACGAACCTTCCCCAGGAAACCTTGGGTTTACGGCGGACAGGAATTTAACCTGTCTTGTCGCTACTCATGTCTGCATTCTCACTTGTAGAAACTCCACCGTTGCTTCCGCTTCGGCTTCAATGTCGCTACAACGCTCCCCTACCAATCCGTCCTGGCGAACCAGAACGTCTTCCAGAGCTTCGGTATACCGCTTATCGCCAATCATTATCGGCGCGAGATCGCTCGATGAGTCAGCTATTACGCACTGTTTAAATGATGGCTGCCTCTAAGCCAACATCCTCACTGTCTAAGCAACCTCACATCCTTTCCACTGAACGGTATTTGGGCACCTTAGCTGCTGGTCTGGCATGTTTGCCTCTCGCGCGTGAAGCTTATCCCTCACGCACTGACTCCCGTGTTACACCCTGCGGCATTCGGAGTTTGATTGAATTCGATACCCTGGTATGGGCTCTAGTTCATCCAGTGCTCTACCTCCGCAGGTCAGCACACGAGGCTAGCCCTCAAGCTATTTCGGGGAGAACCAGCTATCACCGGGTTTGATTAGTCTTTCGCTCCTACCCACAAGTCATCCCAGAAGTTTTCAACCTTCACGGGTTCGGTCCTTCAGTTGCGGTTAAGCAACCTTCAACCTGCTCATGGGTAGATCACCTCGGCTTCGGGTCTAGTGCCAGCGACTATGGTCGCCCATTTCGGACTCGCTTTCGCTTCGCCTCCAGCGCAGAACGACTTAGGCTCGCCACTGACACTAACTCGCAGACTCATTAAGCAAAAGGCACGCCATCACCCTTGCGCGGCTTTGACACCTTGTAAGCACATAATTTCAGGTACTATTTCACTCCGCTCACAGCGGTTCTTTTCACCTTTCCCTCGCGGTACTTGTTCACTATCGGTCGCCAATTAGTATTTAGACTTACGCCGTGGTCGGCGTGGATTCATACGAAGTTTCACGTGCATCGTATTACTCAGGAAATCCCTAGGCGTGCGCGGATTTTCGATTACGGGCCTGTCACCCTCTCTGGAGCGATTTTCCATTCGCTTCATCTAATCGTTGCACTACCACATCGGGCTCCTACAACCCCACCAGCAAGCTGGTGGTTTGGTCTCTTCCGCTTTCGCTCGCCACTACTGACGGAATCGCTTTCGCTTTCTTTTCCTCCGGTTACTGAGATGTTTCACTTCACCGGGTGTCGCGATGTTTGTGCTATGTATTCACACAAACTCGAGCAGGTATTATCCCACTCAGGTTATCCCATTCGGAAATCCCCGGGTCAAAGCGTGTTTACCGCTCTCCGAGGCTTATCGCAGTTAGCCACGTCCTTCATCGCCTATTGGCACCAAGGCATCCATTATGTGCTCTTTGTAGCTTGATCAATCTGTAGAACGCCAAATCGTTGCCGATCCAGACGCTCAAACTTGATAACTGAAACTCTCGGACCGGAGATCTTACCTTCCGGCCGTATTTTCAGACTCAGCTCTAAAAAGTTGTATTTACTACCCTGTATGTAGATTTCAAAGAACCAGCGGTTGCTGCGCAGCTTTCGGGCATCAAAAAAACTCAATCCTGGCGCCGACGATAATTCACAGCCTGCCCACCGTGGCGGGTTGCCGTTCATCATGCCGGGACAAAATTGAGTTCCAATTTGCAGTCCCAAAAATATGCGAGAACCACCCCGAAAGCCTTCGGGGCCCGCTTCCGGCGGGATTACGAAAATAGCCCGCTCGGCAGCCTCGTCAACCGGGAAGAGCGATTTTTTTGGAAAAATCTTTGCCGGCCGAGGCGATTTCGACACCTCGACGTTGACGGAATCAGGAATCCGATCGCGGAAAACACCGATCGATGCCTGGTCAAGAACGTGGTCGTGCGACTGCCGACGATTTTAGCGATAGCGCCGATCTCGACTTCATCTAGTTTGGGCGGAATGAATCGCCTGAACGACCGCGCCGCAGATCAATTGCGCCCGGTGAATTTCGAGCTCGGCATCGCGCCGCATGCCAGCGGATCGGTCCTCGTCTCGATGGGAAGCACGCGGGTCCTTTGCGGCGTGATGATCGAGGAATCCGTCCCGCGCTGGATGAAGGATCAGCGCGTCACCGGCGGCTGGCTGACGGCCGAGTATTCGATGTTGCCCTATTCGACGTTGACGCGGAAGCCGCGCGACATCTCCAAAGGCCGGCTCGACGGCCGGAGCAGCGAGATCCAACGCCTGATCGGCCGCTCGATGCGCGCGGTGGTCGATCTGGAGAAACTGGGGCCGCGCACCATTTGGGTCGATTGCGATGTGCTGCAAGCCGACGGCGGGACCCGGACGGCCGCGATTACCGGAGCGAGCCTCGCCGTCTCGGTCGCTTGCCGGCGACTGGTGGACGAAGAGAAAATTGCAGAATCGCCGATCAAGAAACTCGTCGCGGCGGTCAGCGTCGGTGTGATCGACGGCGTCGCGCTGCTCGATCTGAATTACGAGGAAGACAAGGCGGCCACGGTGGATCTCAATCTGGTCGCGACGGAGGACGGTGCGCTGGTCGAAGTGCAGGGCGCGGGCGAGGAAGCGACGTTTTCGCATGAAGCAGCTCCTGGAAATGTTGTCGTTAGGCCGAAAAGGCATCGCCGACCTGATCGCAGCGCAGCGTTGCGTCTTGGCCCAGACTGCCGTCGCTCCCGGGTAAAATGTTTGCCGCGCTCCAGCGAATGCGTTAGAGCGGAGCTTCGCGATGAAGAGAGCATTGATCACCGGGATCACCGGGCAGGATGGCAGCTACCTCGCTGATCTGCTGCTCGAGAAAGGCTACGAAGTCCACGGCATCATCCGGCGCGCGAGCACCTTCAACACCGCGCGCATCGATCATCTTTACGCCGATCCGCACATCAACGGCGTCCGGATGTTTCTGCATTACGGCGACCTGAGCGATTCGGTGAATCTGGTGAAGTTGATCTACGAACTGAAGCCGGACGAAATTTACCATCTCGGCGGCGCAGAGCCACGTGCGCGTCAGCTTCGACATTCCGGAATACACCTCGGACGTCACCGGCGTCGGCACGATTCGCATTCTGGAAGCGATTCGCGAAACCGGCATCCGTTCCCGTTTTTATCAGGCGTCGAGCAGCGAAATGTTCGGCAAAGTGCAGGAGGTGCCGCAGACGGAGACGACGCCGTTCTGGCCGCGCAGCCCGTATGGCGTGGCGAAGGTTTTCGCCTATTGGGCGACGGTGAATTATCGCGAAAGCTACGGGCTCTGCGCGAGCAACGGCATTCTTTTCAATCACGAGAGCCCGCGCCGCGGCGAGACGTTCGTGACGCGCAAGATCACCCGCGCGGTCGCGGCGATTAAGCACGGCCTGCAGAACGAACTTTTCCTCGGCAATCTCGACGCGAAACGCGATTGGGGTTACGCGCCGGAATATGTCGAAGGCATGTGGCGCATCCTGCAGCACGACGAAGGCGACGATTTCGTCCTCGCGACCAACGAAACGCACACCATCCGCGAGTTTCTCGAGATCGCGTTCGGCCGCGTCGACCTCGATTGGAAAAAATACGTGAAGCACGACGACCGCTACGAGCGTCCGGCGGAGGTCGATCTGCTGATCGGCGATCCGGCGAAAGCGAAGAAGATTCTCGATTGGGAACCGAAGGTGCGCTTCCGCGAGCTGGTCGAGATCATGGTCGACGCCGACATGGAACTGCTCTCAAAACCGACCGCGCAGAAGCAGCTCGGCCAGCTGCCGTAGCGATCGTTAGGCGCGTCTCAAGTGGCTTCGGCCTGATGTTGCTTCGCCAGCTCGAGCACTCGCTGATACCGCGGGTGAGCGCGCAGCGCGTCCAGGTCGGAATCGTGCTCGATCCAGTCAATCCATCCTCGCCCGCCTTGCGCAATGGTGCGTTCCAGCAGGTCCAGTGCGATGTCGGTTTCCCCAAGAAGGGTATAACCGCACGCCGAGTTGTAGAGGGTCGTGGGATCATCCGGTTCGATGGCCAACGCGCGGCTGATCCATTCCCGGGCGCGATCATTTTCGCCGAGATGGATCAGCGCGCCGATGCCAAGATGGCCCGGCCTCGGATCCTCCGGATGGGCCACCAGCTCGCGTTCCGCGGCGCTGGCTCCGCGGCGCGCGGCATCGTCGCTCTCCGCCTTCCGGCCTAACGATCGATAAATATGGATGAGCAAACACGGCGCCTGATAATCGTCGGGCCGAATCTCCGAGGCGCGTTCGAAGAGTTGCGCCGCGCGATCCAGCTTGCCCTGCATGAAAGCGCAGCGGCCGTAAAGAAAATGCGCTTGAAACGAATTCGGATCGAGAAGGATGGCGCGCTCAAACTCGGCATTCGACTCATCGTAATTGCGAGCCACAGCGAGCGCGACACCACGAGAGGCGTGCGCTTCCGCCAGATCATTATTCAAAGCCAGCGCTTTCTCTGCGGTAGATAGAATATCGGTCGGCGAAACATCGACCTGATAAGTGAGCAGGAGCCACGAGTCGCAATCGGCGATCCCGGCATAGGCAAGGGCGTAGTTTGGATCGAGCTCGACGGCTTTGCTGAACATCCGCCGTGCCAATTCAAAATAGCGTTTCGAGTGGCGATAGAAAAAATCGCGCCCTCTCAGGTAATAGGTGTAGGCCTCGACGTTGTCCGTTGGCGCGCGATCGATGGAGCGTTTCTCCGCGGGCAGGAGTTTTACCTTCAGCTGCTCGACGATGGCGTGCGTGATTTCGTCCTGGATGGCGAAGATATCGGTTAGATCTCGATCAAAGCGCTCGGCCCACACGTGGCCGCCGTCATGCGCTGCCACCAACTGCCCGGTCACCCGCACACGGTCGCCCGCTTTGCGCACACTTCCTTCCAGGATATGGGCGACGCCCAATTCGCGTGCGATCTCCTGTGCATTCGCCGGTTTGTTCTTGTAGATGAACGAAGTGTTCCGTCGCTGCGACGAACAAGACCCGAGACCTTCGACAGGTCAGTGATGAGATCCTCGGTGATGCCGTCGCTGAAATATTCCTGTTCGGCGTCGCCGCTCATGTTGACGAAAGGCAGGACAGCGATTGACGGACGTTCGCTTGTCGCTGGCACAACTTTTCGCGGCTGATCGGAACTTTCGAGGAGAACGCTATAAACGCGAATCGGGCGCTCGATATTTTTGAATTTCTGTTCGCCCAGATCTTCAAAGACGAGGTCGAGTCGATTGCCGACGTGATCGTGGACCGAACTCGAAATCGCGATACCGCCCGGTTTGGCCGCGCTTTCCAGACGGGCGGCCACATTGACGCCGTCACCGTAGATGTCATCGGCGTCGGCAATTACGTCGCCGAGATTGATGCCGATGCGGAATTCAATCCGATTTTCCGGCGCGAGCGTGGAGTTGCGCTCGCGGAGAGCGCGTTGCATATCCACCGCGCAGGCCAGGGCATCGACCACGCTCGGAAATTCCAGCAGCATCCCATCTCCCATGAACTTCACGAGGCGTCCCTGATGTTTGGCGACGCGGGCGTTTAAGAGATCGGCGCGGATGGATTGCAACGCGGCGAGAGTGCCGGCTTCGTCTGCGCCCATGAGGCGACTGTATCCGACCACATCGGCGGCTAGGATGGCGGCCAGACGGCGTTTCATTGCGGCCTATGGATTTATTACCGAGGGCGAGCGAAAGAGATTAACTATCGCATCCGCGAAATGCAATGCCCTAACGAATTTGGCTTGGCGCGAAATTGTGCGTGGAAACGAAACGGTCCGCCACCGGCGTGATGCCCGGGACGAGCGACTCGAGCGGCTGGTTTTCGATCCTGACCTGCGCTCCATTCCCGACAATGTCGAAAAGTTCGATCACGTCACGGGAACGCATCCGGATACAGCCGTAACTGACCGGAAGGCCAATGTTCCGCTCCTCAGGCGTGCCGTGGATATAGATAAAGCGGGAATGAGCCCGCGCATTTTGGGGTTCTTCGCCCCGCAGCCAGAGAATGCGGGTGACGATCGGATCGCGTCCCGGAGCATCCGGCACCACAATCTCGCCCGTGCGCCGTCGATCCTTGAAAACGGCTCCGCTCGGCGCGCCGCCGCCGATCTTTTCCGCGACCTCGAGTGCGCCCAGCGGGGTCCCGCTGCTCCCGGGGATGTCGCCAAGTCCGAACTTTGAGGTCGAGACCGGATAGGTGGCAAGCGGTGCGCCATCCTCCAGCAACGCCATTCGCTGTTCCGGAATGCTGATGATTACCTGATGGCGGCGATCGACCGAAGCACAGGATGCACCTAACGAAATGAGCGCGGCCGCGCCGAGGAAACGCACGCAAGCGGGCAACGCGTATCCTCATACTCCACTGAGGCGGAAAAATTCCTCTGCGGTTTTTGTCGTGGCGCGCGCCACTTCCTCGAGCGGTCATCCCACGGGCGGCGGCGATGCTTTCCGCGACGAGCCGGGTGTGGGCCGGTTCGCAGCGTTTTCCGCGAAAAGGAGTGGGAGCGAGATACGGACAATCGGTCTCGACCATGAATTCGCCTAACGACAGGCCGGCCGCGACCTCGCGCACGGACGCGCCGTTTTTGAAAGTCACGATCCCGGTGAACGAAACCAGGTGCCCGAGTGCGATGACTTCCTCGGCCTGATCCCGCGTGCCGCCGAAGCAATGGAAAACGCCGCTCACGGTGCGGCCGTATTCGCGCATGATCTCGAGGGTATCGGCCCAGGCATCGCGCTGGTGAATGACGACATTCAGCTTGAGCTCGACCGCAAGATCGAGTTGCTGCTGAAAGAGGCTCGCCTGTTTGCTCTTGAGCGCGCCATCGTGAATTCCACTCTCGATCTCGTCGTCCGTCTCCGCCTGGAGCGCGCGTGAGATCACCTGCGTTTTGCGTTCGCTCGCGACCGCCGCGCTCGGCAGATCGTGATAATCCAGCCCAGTCTCGCCGATGGCCGCGACGCGCGGATTCTTTGCCAATTCGCGCAACGGTGTGATGACGTCATCCCCCGCCTCTTCCGCGTGATTGGGATGAACGCCGATGACCGCGAAAATATTCGGATACTTTTCCGCGAGTTCGACCGCGCGCCGGCTGCTTTCAAGCGAAGTGCCGATCGTTAGGATCCGCGTCACACCGGCTTCGGTGGCGCGCGCGAGGACGTCCTCAAAATCAGCTGCGAAGTCCGCGTAGTCGAGGTGAGCGTGGGTATCGATAAGCATAGGCAGACTAAAGTCGCTCCTCGCCTTTTCTCATCCGATCTGTTCGATTATTTTCTGAAACCGCGGATGACTTCGGAGACCATCCAGATCGGAATCGTGTTTCACCCAGTTGGCCAGCTCCGGACCGCTGGTCCGGATCGCACGCTCCAATAAGTCGCAGGCCAAATCCAAGTCCCTTAATTTGGTGTAGCCACAGGCCACATTGTACAGAGTGAGCGGATCGTCTGGATCGATCGCCAGGGCCCGGGCAATCCATTCCCGGGCGCGCTCCATTTCACCCAGCTCGAAGAGTGCGCCCGCCCCCAGATGCGCCGGCCGCGGATCCTCAGGATGGAGGGTGAGTTCACGCTCGGCTAGCTTGATGCCTTTGCGCGCGGCCGCTTTGCTCTCTTCGATCCGGCCGATCGATCGGTAGATATGGATGAGCAGGCACACAGATTGGTAATCTTCTGGCCTGATCTCGGAGGCGCGCTCGAAAAGGCGGGCGGCCTGCTCAAGTTTTCCCTCCGCAAAGCTGGAGCGAGCGTAAAAATAATGCGCCTCGAAGAGATTCGGATCGAGCGCAATCGCCTTCTCGAATTCCGCTTTCGCTTCCTCGTGGCGGCGCGCTGCGCTAAGCGCCAGTCCCCGCGAGGCGTGAGCTTCAGCGAGCGTATCGTCCAGGCTCAGCGCCTTCGCGGTCGTCGCCAGAAGACCATCAATCGGCACCTCGACGCGGTATATCAGGTAAAGGAACGAGTCGCAATCAGCCAAGCCAGCATAGGCCCGTCCATAGTTAGGGTCGAGCTCGACGGCTTTGGCAAACATCTGCCGCGCGATGCGGGTGTAGTGTTTGGAGCGACGGTGCAGGAAATCGCGCCCTCTCAGGTAGTAGGTGTAGGCCTCGATGTTGTCGGTCGGCGCCTGCCCGATCGACTTTTTCTCTTGCGGCAGCAGCTGAACCTTCAGCTGGTCGACAATGGCGTGGGTGATTTCGTCCTGGATAGCAAAGATGTCTGTGAGGTCGCGATCAAAGCGTTCCGCCCAGATATGGCCGCCGTCGCTGCAGTTGATCAACTGCCCCGTCACGCGAACGCGGGCGCCAGCCTTTCGAACGCTGCCTTCTAACACGCAGCGCACGCCAAGCTCGCGCCCGAGCTGTTGCACCTTCACCGGCTTGCCTTTGTAGGTAAACGCCGTGTGACGGGCAACGACGAACAATCCGGATACCTTGGACAAATCGGTGATGATGTCCTCGGTAATGCCATCGCTGAAATATTCCTGTTCCGGATCGCCGCTCATATTTGTAAAGGGCAGGATCGCAATCGACGGGCGGTTGTCGTTCGTCGAGCTCACGACGGGATCACGGTCGTCCAGCACGACACGGTAAACTCGAACGGGCTTCTCGATATTCTTTAAATTCTGCTCGCCGCAATCTTCGAAAGCGAGATCGAGCCGATTGCCGACGTGATCGCGGACTGAATGGGAGATAGTGATCCCGCCTGGACTGGCAATTCTCTCCAAGCGCGCCGCCACGTTGACCCCGTCGCCGTAGATGTCATCGCCTTCGACCATCACATCGCCAAGATTAATACCAATGCGGAATTCGATCCGGCGATTCGGCGGCACCTCCGCGTTGCGTTCCTGTATGCGGCGCTGAATATCGGCGGCGCACGCCACCGCGCTTACCACGCTGGCGAATTCCACCAGCATGCCATCGCCGGTCAGCTTGACGATGCGCCCATTGTGCTCGCCGATCCGTCCATCGATCAACTCTGTCCGAACGGCTTTCAGCGCTGCGAGCGTGCCGGCCTCGTCGGCCCCCATCAACCGACTGTAACCGACCACGTCGGCGGCAAGAATGGCAGTAAGGCGGCGTTCCATTTCGACTCAGGAAACAAAAATGGAAACCTGCGGCAGGCGGGCTTCGCTGAGCATCATGCAGCGTAGCCCAAGGGCGGTGCTTGCGCAGCTATTTCACCACTCAAGGACCGATCCCGCCCAGGTGAGACCGCCGCCGAAGACGATCATCAGGACGTAATCGCCCGCTTTGATTCGTCCGCTGCGATTCGCCTCGTCGAGGGCGATGGCGACGGCCGCCGCGGAGGTGTTTCCGTAGCGATCCAAATTCACGAAAACTTTTTCGACCGGGATCTTCAGACGATCGGCGATTGCTTCGATAATGCGGACGTTGGCCTGGTGCGGAATGACGCAGGCGATGTCGTCGATCGTCAGGCCAGCTTTCTCCAGCGCCTTTTTTGCGGCGTCGACCATCGCGATGACGGCCTGTTTGTAGACCTCTTTGCCCGACATTTTGATCGTCTGCAGGTGGTCGTCGACGTTGTCCCGCGTGATCGGATGCCGCGAACCGCCGCCGGGCATCCAAAGGATATCGGCGAAATTTCCGTCGCTCGCGATATGCGTGCTGATGAGGCCGTGTGAGCCGCCGTCGCGATGGCGCAAGATGGCGGCGCCGGCGCCATCGCCGAAGAGGACACAGGTGTTGCGCTCCGTCCAATCGGTGATCGTGGTCAGTTTTTCCGCGCCGATTACGAGGACGGTGTCGTAGGTGTGGCAGGTAATGAATTGCTGAGCGATTTCGACCGCGAAGAGGAATCCCGCGCAAGCCGCCGAGATGTCGAGGCAGGCCGCTCTTTTCGCCCCGATCTTTGTCTGAACAAAGCAGGCGGTCGCCGGAAACACCATGTCCGGCGTCGCCGTGGCGACGAGAATGAGATCGATTTCATCCCCGGTGATGCCGGCTTGTTCCATCGCGGCAAGGGCGGCTTTGGCGCCCATGTCGCTCGTGTATTCATCGTCCGCGGCGATGCGACGCTCCTTGATGCCGGTGCGGGTGGTGATCCACTCGTCATCGGTCTCGACGATCTTGGAAAGGTCGTCGTTCGTTAGGCGCCGTTCCGGCACGTAGCTGCCGGTGCCGATGATCGAGACGGTGCGTTGCGGTTTAGCGGACCGCGGGCTCGAGCGAGGCGTTCGTTTCATTATAGCGGCTGACTTCCTCGATGATATGTGGATTGACCTGCTGTTCAATCGACTCGGCCGCAACCCGGAGCGCATTCTTGATCGCGAGCGGGGTGCTCGAACCATGCGCGATGATGCAGATGCCGTTTACGCCGAGGAGCGGGGAGCCGCCGTATTCCTCGTAGCTTATTTTCTTTCGGATGGCGCGAAACGCGTTTTGCGCCAGGTAGGCGCCAGCCATGCGCACTTTGGTTTTCGCCAGCTCGTGTTTGAGCCATTTGAAAATGGCGTCGCCGACCGATTCGCAGGTCTTGAGAATGACGTTGCCGACGAAGCCGTCGCAAACGACGACCTCGACGGGATGAGCAAAAAGATCGTGGCCTTCGATGTTGCCTCGGAAGTTGAGCGCGCTCCGCTTCAGCATCTTGAAAACTTCTTTCGTTAGGTCAGTGCCTTTCACGTCCTCGCCGCCGATCGACATCAGGCCGATCGAGGGGTTCTTGTAACCCAGGACGTGGCGCGAATAGACCGAGCCCATGATTCCGTACTGGAGCAGATGCTCCGGGCGCGCGTCGCTGTTCGCGCCGGCATCGATCAGGACGAAAATGTTCGTTTCGGAGGGAAAAATGGCGGCAATGCCCGGGCGATCGATGCCCGGCAGGGTGCGCAACTTGATCGTCGTCGCGGCGACGGCAGCGCCGGTGTGCCCCGCGCTGACAATCGCCGCCGCCTCTCCCTTTTTCACCAGGTCGACGGCGCGGCTGACGGACGAGTCCTTCTTGCGCCTGACGGATTCGACGGCGCCATCGCGTCATCGCGACGACCTGGGTCGAATGCACAATCTCGACTCGCCGATCGTTGCAATTGTGCTTTTTCAGCTCGGCTTCAATCTGGGCCGTGTCGCCGACGAGAAAAAGTTTGTCGATCTGCGGATACTCGCGCAGCGCCAGGACTGCACCGCCGACCAGGTTAGGCGGCCCAAAATCGCCACCCATGGCGTCCAGAGCGATTTTCATCGAGGCGCCAATCTGCGATTTTCAGCGATCGAATGCAAAACCAAAAACTGAATGTGGGAGCGGCCTTTGCGCCGCGAGAGCCGAGCCAGGGCCGAAGATCGGGGCGCAAAGGCCCCTCCCACATTAGCCGGCGTCGACCGTCAGCACCTGGCGGCCCTTGTAATAGCCGCAGGAAGGGCAGGCGGTGTGCGACGCGACGGTGCTGCCGCATTGCGGGCACTTGTTGAGCTGCGGCGCCTGCCAGCGATGCGATGCCTTGCGCGTGCGCAGCCGCATCTTTGAGGTTTTGCGTTTTGGGACTCCCATAAGAGCGGATCAGGAAAGCAGGAAATCAGGAAAAAACAAATCGCGAATCGAGCGGCGCTACTTCGGCAGCTTCAGCTTATCGAGCGCGTTCCAGTCCGGCGGACGCGCCTCCAAGCACGTGCTTGTCGTCATCACTTCTTACCGCCACCGGCACCGGACAGACGCGCCCGCCCTCGCGATCGCAATGCGGATAGGCCGGCAAATTCAGCAGGATGTCTTCCCGCATGAACGGTGTGAGGTCGACCACTTCGGGCCCGGTTAGCTCGGTGTGAACGGCAAACTCCTTCACCTCGATGTCGAACGGAAACGACTCGAGGCAGCGAACGCAACGCAGCTCGACCGGCTGTGTCAACGCACCCTTTGCCCAGAGCGCACCTTCGGAGATCCCCACGTCGAGGGCGTAACGAAGCGGTCCTGCGCAACGGGCCTCTTCGGGATCGAGCTTGGGAAGGGGGCAATCTTCCTCACCTTCCAGATGCAATCCTTCGACCGGTATCTGGCGCAAATGAATTTTCACTCGCGAAACCTTTCGGAGTTCACTCGCGAATCCCTTCAGAGTTCATCGCCCCAATTTCCTCTTAAAACCTTCGACTACGCAAGCGGGGACAAACTGCCCGATGTCGCCACCAAGCCGCGCGATCTCTTTCACGATCCGCGAGCTGAGATAAGTATACTCCTCTTTCGGCATCAGAAAGATGGTTTCCACGGTCGCTTCCAGCTTGCGATTCATCAGCGCCATTTGGAATTCGAACTCGAAATCCGAGACGGCGCGCAATCCGCGCACGACGGCATGCGCGTTCTGCCGCACGGCGAATTCGACCAGCAATCCATCAAGCGGCAACACCTTCACGCCGTTGAGCGAAGCGGTCACCTTCCCCAGGAAATCGAGTCGCTCCTTGAGGGTAAAGTAGGGCTGCTTCTGGTCGTTATGCGCGACCGCCACAACCACTTCGTCAAAAAGCTTTCGCGCGCGCTCGATCACGTCGAGATGACCATTGGTGACCGGGTCGAAGCTGCCGGGATAAATCGCGCGTCGCATGGGGCGGAAAATCGCAGAGGAACGGCGAAATTCAACGCGACAAGCCCGAGCGCGGGTTGCCTCCAGCGTCCGCTGTTCCACAGTAGGAGGAACGAATGAACGAAACCCCCTATCGATCCATTGCGGTGGCCGCGGCTTTTTCGCCGCGCTTCCACCAGGTCCTCGCGGAAGCGAACCGCGTGTGCGAGCGCTTTGGCTCCCGGCTAAGCATGATTTACGTCGGGAAACGCGATGCGGCGACGGCGAAGAAATTTGCCGATGCGATTGCCAAGCTGAAACTGCCGCGGGATTCCGCCGTGCATTATGAGGAAGGCGATCCGGCGAGCGGGATCCTGGCCGCGGCCCGAAAATTATCAGTCGAGCTTTTGATTGCCGGCGCCTTGGAAAGGAAAGCGGTTCATCGCCAGTTCCTCGGCGACGTGGCGCGCCGGCTGGTTCGCGAAGCCGCCTGCTCGGTGATGCTTTTCACAGAACCGGAGCTGGAGCCGAAACCGTTCCGCCACATTGTCTTCGTGGCGGAATACTCCGATCACGCGCAACGCGCACTGCGGCGCACCCTGCAGCTGGCCGAGAAGGAAAATTGCGAACGTCTTTATGTCATTCGCAATTACACCAGCTTCGACAAGGCGCGCGCCGCGCGGCAGAACAAGGGTGGCAAAAGGAGCCGCGCGCACCTTGGAAGAGGAGGAAATAGCACTCCAGGAATTCATTCTTGCGGCCGGCGCCACCGCGGTTCCGATCGAGGCGCGTTGCATTCGCGGGAACACGGGCTTCGCCGCGTCGAATTTCGTGCAGGCGGTCGAGGCCGACCTGCTCGTCGTTCCCCTCGAGACCAAGCCCGAACCGAAACCCAAACTGTCGAGCCGGATCGCGTGGGTAACGGACGTGATTCCGTGCAATTTCTGGATCGTGCGTTGAAGGCCGCCATCCCGAGTGAAGTCGAGGGATTCCGTTGAGTGCTGGGTAGAGACACGGGCCCCCGCGTTTTCGGCGCTCTCCGCTTGACCGCGGCGGTTGCCGGTACGACCACGGGATTCTTCGACTCCGGCTGGGTTCCGCTCAGGATGACAACGACGCGGGTCGCCTAACGAAAAAATTTGCGCTGCTTTTCGGAGATTGGGCGTTCGAGACGCTCGAGGACCAGCAGCATGTCCTCCCACACCTTGCGCTTCTCGGTGTTGCTCTGGTTTCGCAGCAAATACGACGGGTGGAAGGTGATCATAAGCGGCGTTTCGCGGTAGGAATGCCAGCGGCCGCGCATTCTTCCCATCGGTTCACGAATCTTCAGCAGCCCCTCCACCGCGGTCGCCCCGAGCGCGACGAGCACCTTCGGCCGGATGATTTCGATTTGTTCGGTCAGGTAGGGAAGACACGTCTCCATCTCCTCTGGAGTGGGCCGGCGATTGCCTGGCTCGCCGAGCCGGCATGTCGGGACGGCATTTCAAGACGTTGGCGATGTAGACGTCGTCGCGCGTGAAGCCCATCGTCGCGATGATCTTGGTGAGGAGCTGGCCCGCGCGACCGACGAACGGCTCGCCCTGACGATCTTCGTCCGCACCGGGCGCTTCGCCGATGAACATCAATTCCGCATTGGGATTGCCGACGCCGAAAACGGTCTGGGTTCGCGAACTGGCGAGGTGCGGACAGAGGCGACAAATCGCGACGCGCTCGCGCAAGGGCGCGAGGCGCGCGCGCTTGTCGTTAGGCGGGATGCCGGGTGCGATGTCGTTAGGGGGGGAGTCGTTAGGCGCAATCGCTCGAGGGCGCGGCGGCTGGCGCGCGGCGGACGGTCGCTCGCGCTGCGGATGCGTTCGAGCGCGCTGATTGCCAAATCGACCGCTGCGGTGAACTCGCTCATGACGCCGGCTCAATTTGGCGCGTTGCTCCCGACTTGTCATCCCGATCCGCCGCAGGACGGAGAGGGGCCTCACAACCTGCCCGGCGCGTTCCCAGCAGGATGACGCCGCTCGTTGCTCGTGAGGTCCTTCGCCGCGCTACGCCGGCTCTGGATGACAAAGCGGCGATAGCGGCATTGCCTCGCGGGGCGATCGGGACCTTTGCGCACGGCGGCATTTCCTTTGATGGTGCGGCGATGAGCGACCGGGTGGACGATTACGATTACGTGCTGCCGCAAGAGTTGATCGCGCAGCGGCCGCTCCCGCGCCGGCAGGACGCGCGCATGATGGTGCTCGATCGCGCCGACGAAAGCGATCGAACATCGGCGTTTCATCGATTTGCCGCAGTTCGTTAGGCCGGGCGATCTCCTGGTCTTGAATGATACCCGGGTGCGACCGGCGCGACGTTTTTCCGACGACGGCGCGATCGAGTTTCTCTTTCTGGAGCAACTCGATCCGCGATGCTGGCGCTGCCTCGTCAAGCCAGGACGCAAGATGCGGATCGGAGCGATGAGCATGCTCGACGGCGTGGGTGTCAGAGTGGAGGAGATCGGCCCGGAGGGTGAGCGCGTCGTCAGGCTGGAGCGCGAGATCGATCCCTGTCGCGGAGGCAAGATGCCTCTCCCGCCTTACATCGACCGGCCGGCGGACGCGGAAGACGAGACGCGCTACCAGACGGTTTTCGCGAGCGCGCCCGGGGCGGTGGCGGCCCCGACCGCCGGATTGCATTTTACCCCGGAAATCCTGACGCAATTGCCGCACACTTTCGTCACATTGCATGTGGGCACAGGCACCTTCCGTCCGGTGCAAGGCGCAACCATCGCCGAGCATCGGATGCATGCCGAGCGGTTCACGATCACCGAACCGGCCGCGGCGGCGATCAACGCGGCTGAGAGCATTCTGGCGATTGGGACGACTTCGGTAAGGGTATTGGAGGCGGCGGAGAAACGCGGTGGTCGCTTCGTGGCACAGAAAGGCGCGACCGACATTTTCATTTACCCACCGTTCGAGTTCAATGCCGTCGACCGTTTGCTGACGAATTTTCATCTGCCGCGCTCGACGTTGCTCATGCTGGTGGCGGCTTTTGCGGGTCGGGAATTCATTCAGCGCGCCTATGCCGAGGCGGTAGGCGAACGCTACCGTTTCTATAGCTATGGCGACTGTATGTTGATCCTGTAGACATTTTTCAAAGCCCGGCCGTTGTTCAGTTTACCCAAAGCCTGCTCAGGGCCTGGCCGTCCTGGTCGCCGAGGTGACCGCGGTAGGCGGTGAGCGGCGCGGGCATCGGTTACGGCGCCTGGCGAAACGCGGCCGGTAACCTCCAGCCGCGGGGGCTTGCGCGCTCGACGTCGTTTCCCCGCTTCGCAGAACGACGCGTCACAAGCGCCCCAGGGTGGTATCATCGCTCTTATGAATTCACTCGACAAACCCACCGGCGAACTCGTGACCCGCACCGTCGCGATGCCGAAGGACACAAATCCGAACGGCGACATTTTTGGCGGCTGGCTGATGGCGCAGATGGATCTGGGCAGCGGCATTCTCGCATCGAAAAGGGCGAAGACGCGGGTCGTGACGGTGGCCGTGGACGGCATGTCGTTTCTCCAGCCGGTTAGAGTGGGGGACACCGTGGCTTGTTACGCCCGGGTCGAATCGGTTGGCCGAACCTCGATGAAGATCCCGGTCGAAGTCTGGGTGCAACGCTACATGCGGACCGAGCAAACACTCGTCACCCGCGCGGTCTTCACCTATGTCGCGGTCGATAAAATGGGCAGACCCATCGCCGTGCTCCGCGACTAGCCTGAAAGCGTTCGGGGTTAGGCCGCTACTGTTCGCTGCCGTCTCCCACCGACTCCGGGCCGGAAGCTTCGGTCGTCTCCACTGGCTCGCTCAGGTGCGTCACCGGCATGGTGTTTCCCTTGGCGGCGAAGCGCTTTTGTTGTTTCACCCGGCCCTGACTCGATTTGCGAACGTAGCGATCGTAGGCCCGCTCTCGCCGGCCCTGGGCCGTCAGCATCGAGCAGCCGGAGAGGAGCGTGCTTCCAACGAGTAAAAGCGCGATTGCGCGTGAAAATTTCTTCATTGTTTTGTTTGCGCCAATCGGGGGGTGTCGCGGTCGCTGCCGAGAGTGAAGAGACCGGTGTGCACCATTTCATCGACCGCCCGATAAATCTTCCAATCGCAATAGCCACTCCGGCCATGGAGTTCTGGCGAGGGTGAGCGCGTCGTTGTAGGCGATCTGCCAGATTTCTTCCGCCACCTCACGCAGCTCCTCCAGCTCGGGATTATCCCAGGAGAGATTGAGCTTCTGTCGCTTCAGATGAGCCGACGTATTGCGCATCCGTTTACGCAGATCGTCGAATTGATCGCGCATTTGAATGGCGTTGATCAGGATCTCGTCCGCCTGGCGGGTGAGCGCACTGCTTTCGCCCCAATCGGCGCGGACCTGGGTTTCATTCGAGAAGGAGAAGGTGCCGGAGCGGTGCTCGTGGAGGAAGAGCTGCCAGAACGCTTCCTCGCCGCTCAGGTGCTCGAAGCGGCCCCAGCGTGGCGTTCCTTTCTCAAAGTAGAAGGTCGAAATCGTTTCGCCATCTTCGTCTGCGATCGTGAGCAGGCCGGTCTGCATCGACTGAATGATCGTCTGGTAAATGGTGACGATGTCGAAGTTGGCCAGGCTGCCGGTGAGTTCGAGCGAATTGTTAGGCGAACGGGTCAGTTCGCGGGCCTGGAACAAGCGATTGGCCAGTTTCTCCGAAAGGAAGAGAAAGAAGGACGGCACGCGCTGCATCAGCTCCGGAAAATCGCTCCGGCGAAAACATTGCACGCTGAGCGCGCCGCAGGCGCGGGCGGTGTTATTGCGCGGAAGTTCCATTAGCGCGCCGGTCTCGCCGAAAATATCGCCGCGGGAAAGGACCGTCGTCGGGGATCCGGCGCGGGCATTCTGCGGCAGCAATTCGACGGCTCCGCGAGTGACGATGAAGAGTTCGCGCCCATCCTCCCCGGCGGAGTAGACGATCTCGTTGTCCGCGAAATGCTTGACTGGCGAAAGGGTGCCAATGGCCTTCAGCTCGATAAGCTGGAGCGACTTGCAAAAGGCAAAGAAATCGCGCTGGACCATTCTTGGGAAGTAGCAAGAGTCGTGCAGACCGCGAAGAAGGGTGACGGATTTTTGCCCGGGAAGAGCACTTTCCAAACCCCGGATTCGCCGTTAATCCTTTGCCATGAGCGGGCTGGCCTACCTGTTTCAACGGTTTCCCTCGTTCACCCAGACATTCTGTTACCGAGAAATTGTCGAGCTGCGGCGGCAGGGCGCATCGCCGGCGATCCTCTCTGTTCGGCGACCGGTGGACGAGCCGGCACAGGATTGGGACGCGGCGATTGTCGGCCAGGTGGAATACCTCCCCGGAGATGAGCAGGTGGTGCGGGAAGTGGATCGGGCCGCGCGCAAAGGAAAGTTGCCCGAGTCAGCGGCCCGTGAAATCGCGGCCTGGGGACGAAAAACCGATTTTCTCCGCCTGTATCAGGCCGCCTACCTCGGACCGCGCCTGCAAGCGCTGGGCGTGCGACACGTGCATGCGCATTTTGCCGGGCTGGCGGCGCGGACCGCTTACTGGATCGAGCGATTCTTCGGTATCAGCTTCAGTTTCACGGCGCACGCAAACGACATCTTTGCGCCGAAGTCCTTTGAGATTTCGCTAGGCGAACTGATCAGCGCCGCCCGCGCGGTCGTGACGGTGAGCGACTTTGGTGTTCGGTTCTTGCGCGAGAAATATCCAAGGGAGGCGGCGAAAATTCACCGTGTCTACAACGGGATCGATCTCGGGCGCTTTCCCCAGGCGGAGTTCACCGCCACGCCCCCTGCGATCGTCTCCATCGGGCGATTGATCGAAAAGAAGGGCTTTCACGATTTAATCGAAGCCTGCCGGGTGTTACGCGAGCGCGGTGTCGAATTCCGTTGCGAAATTATCGGCGAGGGTCCGCTGGAGAGGGCACTTCGCGATCAAATCATGGGCGCTGGCCTGACGACCGTGATCACGTTGACCGGTCCCTTGCCGCAAGGGGAGGTGATCGAGCGGCTCACGCGCAGTGCGCTCTTCGCCCTGCCCTGCGTCGCGGAAGTGGGGGGCGGGATGGATAATCTTCCGACCGTCGTGATGGAAGCGATGGCGGCGGGTCTGCCGGTCATTTCGACCGCGCTCGGTGGCGTTCCGGAAATGGTGCGCGACGGGATCACTGGCCTGCTCGTGCCGGAACATCAGCCGGTCGCTCTGGCAGATGCGCTCGCGCAGATCCTTGCCGACCAACGACTCGCGCGATCGTTAGGCGAAGCTGGCCGGAAACGGGCTGCGGAGTTGTTTGCGATCAACAAGAGTGCCGAAGCACTGCGCGCACTATTTCAGCAGATCGGCGCCTTCTCCCTTTAGCTGGGGTCGCGGAACCCATGAGATTCCTCGCGAGACCTACCGGGATCAGCGAGCCCGGCTACCGTTTCCACCTTGCCGGCGTGAGAACGGAGGCTCAAATTCCTCGCATTAGATCGCCGCTTTCTCCACGCTGGATTGGCCTCTTCGCGTTCTTGCTCGCATCAGTCACCGTTTGTTACGCGGAGCAATCTCCGAAATGGATCCAGACCTACAACGGACTGCTCGGCAGGTATGTCACCAACGGCGGTGTCAAATACGCCGCCTGGAAGAATAATGCTGCCGACATGCAGGCCATCCAGCAGGTTGTTGATGGTATCGCGCAGGAGAAGGGTTTCCGGCTTAAGCAAGCAGGAGCAGCTCGCTTTTTACATCAATGCCTACAACGCGTGGATCCTCCACGAAGCGCTCGGCAAGTATCCGACCAAAAGCGTGCAGGATCTGCTTTTCACCTTTTTCACCGGCCAGCGGATCAAGGTTGCGGGCGAGAAGATGAGCTTCAATCATCTCGAGAAGGACATCATTCGCTCGAAGTTTGGCGAACCTCGCGTCCACTGCGCGCTGAACTGCGCGAGCCGCAGTTGCCCATCCCTCAATCGGGAACCTTTCCAGGCGGACAAACTCGATGCCCAACTCGAGAAACTGGCCGTCGCTTTCGTCAATTCTCCCAAAGGCGTCGACTATTCCGCGGAGAAAAAGACAGCCGCACTTTCCTCTATTTTCAACTGGTACAAGGACGACTTCAAAGCGGTCGGCGGCTCGTTGGCCTTCATCAACCGGCGGCGCAACCCGCCCTTGCCTAACGACGTCCAGATCACTTACCAGGATTACGATTGGTCGCTGAATGAAGTGAAATGATCGAGCACAAATTGCCGCGGTCGGCTGCGCTGGGACAGTGCACGCTACAGTCGTGCGTCTCCTCAGGGAGGCGTGACGAGCAGTCGTGCAGGCTGGAAGCGCAACGCCGGCGCTTTGCGGAGCGAAACGTCTACAGGAGATCCCGCACCTGCTCGACGGCGCGCAGGTAAACACGGTGCGGGCCGCCACGCATCAATTCCTCCTGCACCAATTCGACGACATCGTTTTTTCCGGCCGGCAGAACCTGGCGCATCTTCCGGCCCTCCGTGCGGCCAAAGAAAACATCGAGCAAATCCGCGCCCGGCTTGTGCTTGATATGAAACACCGCCGACTCGGTTTTGATCTGGCAGGCGCTGATCGGTTCGCCTTCCTTGGTCTGCAGCGTGACTTTGATCTTTCGTTCGCCGTCATCGGTTCGCTTGTGGAAGCCTAACGATTTACCTCTTGCGCTGCTGCGCTCCCATTCCAACTGGCCCGCCAGCCACCCGACGAGCAGAAGCGCGGTCGAACGGAATCCCGGCGCGTGTTCGATCTCGAGCGTTTTGATTTCTGCAAGGTGATGATGGGTCGCCGGATGATCGAAAAATTGCGCGAGCGCGATACGCAAATGAACCAGGCGCTGCCAGTTGAGATCGCAGAGGACGATACGTTGTCGCGCTTCGTGCTGTGTTGCTTCGACCAGTCGCATTTGCTCGCTCAAAATTCCGCCAGATCTGGCTGTCGTAGATGACACGATCGACCCAGGCCCAAAGCTGCGGATCTATCGGGGCGCGGAACTCTTCCTGCCACCAGAGGTAAAGCGGAAGGTCGGAATCGAGTTGCGCAAAAACAATGTTAGGCAGGAGTCCGCATTGTTTGCCCTTGAGCAAGAAGGAGAGCTGTTCGGAACAGATCTGTTTTCTCCCGGCCCGGCTGACGTGGCAATGCGCGCTGATCCAGGCCTCGACCCCGCTCTCCTTCGCTGTCGGATCGGCCGCGATGACGATCGCGCGGCAGGCGTGGTTCTCCGTGATTTGCGCAATAATCGCGGTGTTCTTGCCTAACGAATCGGGCGCTTCACTGTAGACCGCGAGGTTGATGAGCGACGCACGGGTCATCACGCCGTCGCTTGCATCCCAGAGCTTTTTCAGCTCGCGATCAATTTGGGCGACCTCGACCGGGAGTCCGGCACTGAAGGTTTCGGTGGTGGCGGGCATGGAAATCACCCAGAAACGCTTTTTCCCCTCTTCATAATCTCCGCCAGGTACGCCCGTCGCGTGCGAGCAGTTCATCTGCTTCCTCCGGTCCCCACGAGCCGGCCGGATAGGGGCACAATTCGGCGCGCCCTCCTTCCTGGCCCAGGCTTCCTCGATCGTGTCGATGAACGCCCAGGCTTGCTCCACTTCATCGCGCCGGGCGAAGAGCGTCGCGTCGCCCGCCATCGCATCGAGCAAGAGGCGCTCGTAGGCCTCCGGGCTCGCTTTGCCAAAAGAGGTCCCGTAATGAAAATCCATTTTCACCGACTCGATGCGGAAGCTCGTCCCGGGCACTTTTGCCTGCATCCGGAGCGAGATTCCTTCGTCCGGCTGAATGCGAATCACGAGCACGTTCTGGTCGGGTGATTGCGATTCGCGATTGAACAACACCTGCGGCGCCTTTTTGAAATGAACGGAAATTTCCGTGCCGGATTTGGGCAGCCGTTTTCCAACGCGGACGTAGATCGGCACGTCGGCCCAGCGCCAGTTATCCACTCGCACCCGCAGCGCGACATACGTCTCGGTTTGCGACTTCGAATCGACGCCCTTCTCCTCGCGATAAGCCGCCACTGATTTGCCCGCGATCGCGCCTTTCGCGTACTGACCGCGCACAACGTAGGCGCCGACTTCCTCTTCATCAAAGCGACGGATCGACCGCACCACTTTCACCTTTTCGTCTCGAATGCTGTCGGCCCTGAGATCGGTCGGCGGTTCCATCCCGACCAGGCAAAGCAACTGGAGCAGATGATTCTGCACCATGTCGCGCAAGGCGCCGGCGCCCTCGTAGTAGCCCGCGCGATTTTCCACCCCCAGCGTTTCCGCGGCGGTGATCTGAACGTGGTCGATATAGCGTGCATTCCAGAGCGGCTCGAAGATCGCGTTCGCGAAACGCAGCACCAAAATATTCTGTGCCGTCTCTTTCCCGAGGAAGTGATCGATCCGATAAGTTTGATCTTCCGAGAAGGAACTCTGCACCACGCGATTGAGGTGCCGCGCCGACTTGAGATCGGTACCGAATGGTTTCTCCAGAATGACGCGCGCCCAGCTTCCTTCCCGGGCCTTGTTCAGTCCGGCTTTCTTCAGGTTTTGCACGATCGTTTCGAACTGCTCCGGCGAGGCCGCGAAGTAGAAAAGCCGATTGCCGCGCGTGCCGCTCTCTTTGTCGAGCTGGTCGAGCCGCTCCGCGAGTTTCTCGTAGCCGGCTTCGTCGCCAAACTCGCTCTGGTGATAAAAGAGCGACTTGGCAAAACCGTCCCAAATCTCGTCGCGCACCGTCTGCCGGGAAAATTTGCGGGTCGCCTCTTCCATTTCCGCGCGGAACTCGTCATCGCTCTTCGGGCGGCGCGCGAAACCCACCACCGCCACCGCTGGCGGCAGTCTCGCCGTCGGCCGCGATGTTGTAGAGCGCGGGAATGAGTTTGCGGTGAGTGAGGTCGCCGGTCGCGCCGAAGATCACGACCGCGCAGGGCTGTGGCACCGCCTTGGTCGAAAGCCCTTCGCGCAAGGGATTGGGTTGCTGCTTTTCGGTCATATCTTTGGGTTGCTCCGACAGCTTAGGCAGATTGACGCGCGGAACCTAAACGAAAAAACAGGCCGTTGTTTTGGCATTGTTTCAAGACGTTTTTCCGGATAAAACAGGTCAGCATGCGTGTCGCCACATTCAATGTGGAGAACCTCTTCAGTCGTGTGCGCGCGATGAACAGCGACGACCCCGCCAAGACCACCGATGTCCTTGAGGCCGTTGCGGAATTGCAGCGCTTGATCGAGCAACCGGTTTACAGCGAGACCGACAAGAAAAGGATGCTGGCGATTCTCAAAGAACACAAAGCGACTGGCACAAGCGGCCCTTTCTTTCTCCAGGAAACGCGCCGGCGGCTTTACTCCAACGGCAAGATCGTGGCTGACGGCCGGACAGCTTGGATTGGCTCTATTGAATGGCGCCGTGACCTGATTCAGGGACCGGCGATTGAGAACACGGGCCGAATTATCAATGAAGTAAAGGCCGACGTGCTCTGCCTGGTGGAGGTCGAAAGCCGCCCGGTCTTGCGACGTTTCAACGATACGATTCTGAAGGAGGCGCCGTATCCGCACGCGATGTTGATTGATGGAAACGACGAACGAGGGATCGATGTCGGCCTGCTTTGCCGCCCGCCGGTGACCGACATGCGCAGTCATGTCGATGATCTTGATCCGGTGACGAACCGGCCGGTCTTCAGCCGCGATTGCGCGGAGTTCGAGATCGATATCCCCGGGACGCGGCATCTCTGGGTCCTGCTCAATCACTTCAAGAGCCGCGGCTACGGAAGCAAGGCGTCGAACGATGCGAAACGAAAGCGCCAGGCGGAAAGGGTCGCGAGCATTTTGAAGCGCTTCGATTTGGAGACGCAATGGGTCATCGTGGCGGGCGACTTCAATGAGCTGCCGAGTGCGGAGTCGCTCGCGCCGCTCCTCCAGCGGACGGGTCTGCGCAATTCCTTCGAGAAACTGCCTAACGACGCCGACCGGTGGACGCATCGCGACGACGCGACGCCGAGCAAGAACGATCAGATTGATTATCTGCTCGTCTCGGAAGGGCTCTGGCCACGGTTGCGGAAGGTGGGAATTGAGCGTCGCGGCATTTGGGCGACGACGAAAAAGACGCGCGACAAGTATCCACCGCTCACCACCGTAACCGGCGACCGCAATTCGGCCAGCGACCACGCCGCGATCTGGGCGGACTTCGATTTGTGACTCTTCCTCTACCGGTTCCGCTTCCTCTTAATCTAGAAAGCACGAGAAAGCAGAGGAAGAGGAAGATTTGATTAACCCGGCAATGGAAACCGCCGGGTCAACTGCTGCACCTGCTGGCGGACGTTGGCGATGGTCCGTTCGTCCTGACCGGCAGCGAGCGCTTCCGCGATGAGATCGGCGATCTCGAGCATTTCCTCTTCTTTCATTCCGCGGGTCGTGACCGCCGGGGTCCCGAGCCGGATGCCGCCCGGCTTAAAGATTGGATAAGTGTCGAAGGGAATCGCGTTCTTGTTCACCGTGATCCCGGCGCGGTCGAGGATGTTCTGCGCGTCTCTGCCGTTGATCTCCTTCGGGCGCAGATCGACCAGCATGAGATGATTGTCCGTGCCTCCTGAAACGATGCGGAAGCCGTGCTTGGCGACGCCGGCGGCGAGCGCTTTTGCATTCAACACCACCTGTCGCTGATACTCGCGGAATTGCGGCTGGAGCGCTTCGTGGAAACAAACCGCCTTGGCTGCGATCACGTGCATGAGCGGCCCTCCCTGCACGCCCGGAAAAACGGAGGAGTCGATCGCTTTGGCAAACTCCTCCTGCGCAAAGAACGATCCCGCCGCGCGGTCCGCGCAGACTCTTGTGCGTGGTGGTGGTGACAAACTGCGCATGCGGCACCGGGCTCGGATGTTCACCAGCGGCGACGAGACCCGCGATGTGCGCCATGTCGATGAAAAGCAGCGCATCGACTGAGTCGGCGATTTGCCGGAGTCGAGGAAAATCCAAAAACCGCGGATAGGCCGAAGCGCCCGCGGTAATCATCGCGGGACGCACTTCCTCGGCCTGCTTGGCGAGGGCGTCGTAATCTATCTGTTCGGTCTTCTCGCTCACGCCGTATTGCGTCACTTCGTAAAGCTTGCCGGAAAAATTTGCCGGATGACCATGGGTAAGATGGCCGCCGTGCGCGAGATTCATCGTCAGGATCCGATCGCCGGGTTTGATCGCGGCAAAGTAGACCGCCATGTTGGCTTGCGCCCCGCTGTGCGGCTGCACGTTGACGTGCTCCGCGCCGAAGATTTTCTTTGCGCGATCGATCGCCAGTTGCTCGACCACGTCGACATTTTCGCAGCCGCCATACCAGCGTTTGCCCGGGTAGCCTTCGGCATATTTGTTCGTCAGGCAGGATCCCTGCGCCTCCATCACGGCGCGGCTGGTGAAATTTTCCGAGGCGATCAGTTCGATGTTTTCGCGCTGGCGCCGTTCCTCCGCGGCGACAGCTTCGTAGATTTCCGGATCGACTTTGCGGAGGGCCTTGCCTAACGATGGCTCGGGGGGATCGTCGCCGGCTTCGGATTCGAGAGGAGGCATATTTCCCATGGTGGATCGTGCACTTCCGCCGGCGTGGCGGGAGACCGCAATTTCGGTTTCTTCTACGAAGGCGAGAACGCTCGGTAAAGCCTTTTCAATGCTGTCGGCACACTCGTTGTAAACCTCGCGACCCATCCCAATGGGATCGGGCAGATCGCGCCAGAGCGTCGCGCCCGGTTCTTCAAACTCGCGCAGCAAAAATGTCTTCTCCGCGCTCTGGGGAAAGAGGAGGTGGATGGTCTCCAAATGCGATCCGGTCATGGCAAAAATGTGGGTCGCTCGGTCGACCAGCGTGACCGTGAGCGGCTGACTGCGAAAGGACGAGATATCGACTCCGCGCTCCTGGCAAACGTCGATCGCATGCACGCTCGGCGGTTGTCCCCGCACCGCGTGCACGCCAGCCGCATCCGCTTCGATCTCCTTGCGATTGCCGACCAACCGGCGGAAAAGTCCCAAGGCCATGGGACTGCGGCAAATGTTGCCGGTACAGACAAAAAGGACGTATTTCACGATGATGCGAGACGCGGCAGGCGACAGCCTGCGCCAAAGTAAAATCAAACGTCCTCAAGTCAACGAACCCGCCTGTCGACTGCTCTTGAAATGACCCGCGACCGCTTTGCCCTAACGATGACCACGCCATGAGGTCGTCCTGGAAATCGCTCCGCTACCAACTGGAGTGGCTGGGTGTGCGCCTGCTCGCTGCCATCGTCCCGCGGCTCCCGCGTCTGGTCGCGGTGCAATTCGCACGCATCGCCGGAGCGCTCGCGGCTCACCTCGATCTGCAGGGGCGGCGCGTTGCCCTGAGCAATCTGGAGGCGGCTTTCGGCGATCGATTTTCCGCGGCGGAGCGCGCCAGAATCACGCGCCAATCCTACCAGCAATTTGCCGCCACGATGATCGATCTCTTTTGGAGCCCGCGCATCAATGCAAAGAATTATCGAGAGCTGATCGACCTGGGGGGCTTTGAGGAATTCGCTCGCACTGTCGGACCGACCGGGCCCTGCATCTTTGCCGCCTGCCATTACGGAAACTTCGAGTGGTCCGGTCTTACGGTCGGCTACCTCGGGATGCCGGGCACGATTATTGCCCAAGAGTTCAAGAACCCGAAGCTCGATCCGATCTTTAACCACCTGCGCCAGCAATCCGGTCACCAGATGGCGCAACGCGAAGGTGCGATCGTGCGCCTCTACAAGACGCTGCGACGGCACGGGACCGTGGCGATTCTGGTCGACCTCACCCTCCATCCGCGCCAGCCGACGGTCGCGATCGATTGCTTTGGAATGAAGATGTCTGTCACCTTCGCGCACGCCTGGCTGCATCGGCGCACGGGATTGCCGATCGTGCCGGTCCATCAGGAACCGTTGCCGGGTGGCCGTTGTCGCATCGTCTTTCACCCCAAGCTCGAGATACCACCCGAGGCGACGGATCAGGAGATTGCGCAACTTTGCTGGAATCAGTTTGAGCCGGTCGTTAGGCAAAACCCCGCGTCCTGGCTTTGGATGTACAAATACTGGCGCTTCCGACCCGCGAACGCGACTCGGCCATATCCGTTCTACGCGCACACCGTGCCACGTTTCGACAGGCTCCTCGCCGCGGCGGCCGAACCCGACAGGGCGCAACACCGATGACAGGCGCCCTATATCGAAGCGACGGCGGACGCTAAAACCGGACTGGAAGACGTAACAAAACTGTTACCGATCCTGTCTTGTGCCGGCATGTGGCAGCCGGAGACTCAACAATCTAGTTCAGTTATTAATCTCCAACTCCAAGAAAGGAACAGCCATGCGAATCACATTCTTCCAGACGCATCGGAGTTTCTCCGCGCAGCGTCCTTCTCGGTTCATCAGCCTGGCCATCCGGCCAGCGCGTTCATTGCCGTCGTCGCCTTTGCCAGCGAAGCGTGGGCGGCTTACCGGGCCACGAATCTGGTCTCCGATATTCCCGGGGCCGCCCGACGCACCGACGCCAACCTCGTTAACCGCTGGGGGATTGCGGTCGGAAGCAGCGGCACCATCTGGGTGGCGAACAACGGGACCGGCACCTCGACGCTCTACGACAGCAAGGGCGTCCCGCAGTCGCTCATCGTCACCATTCCCACATCCGCGACCAACACGGAAGGCGCCAACCCGACTGGCATCGTCTTCAATTCCGGCACGGGTTTTGTCGTTTCCGAAGGAGGTCGTCTCCGGTCCGAGCGCCTTCATCTTCGTGAGCGAAGACGGCAGCATTTCCGGCTGGAGTCCCGCGGTCGCCCTCGACCACGCGATCATCGCGGTGGATGACGGAAAGGAAGGCTCGGTTTACAAAGGTGCCGCGCTGGGTGAATCGTCGAGCGGGTTGCGGCTTTTCGTGACCAACTTCAGCGAAGGAAAAGTCAGCATCTATGACGATACCTTCGCCGAGATCGACGACGACGCCGCCTTCGTTGATCCCAATATACCGAGCCGGCTATTCGCCCTTTGGCATCGAGAATATCAACGGCCTCATCTACGTCACCTACGCCAAGCGAGACCGGACGGGAAAGACGATGTGCCCGGGCAAGGGGCACGGTTTCTTCGCCGTCTTCGACGCGGATGGTAACCTGATCAATCACCTCGTCTCGCAGGGGGCGCTCAATTCGCCCTGGGGCCTGGCGCTCGCGCCGAGTGACTTCGGAAATTTCAGCGGGGCCTTGCTCGTCGGAAATTTCGGCGACGGCTCGATCCACGGCTACGATCCGACGACCGGCGGCTTTCTTGGCACGATGGCGAAGCCGGATAATACGCCGCTGCAGATCGACGATCTTTGGGCGCTCCATGTGATCGGCAACACAGTCTTCTTCACCGCAGGCATCGTGGAAGAGGCACACGGCCTGTTTGGCGTGATCGAATCTCGCCGGTAGAAATGTACGCGGCCGTCCAGGTCGAGGGCTGAATCGCGGCCGCTCTGCGAGCGATCGCAGAGCGGCTTTCCTCTGTCTCGCGTCTTGCCTAACGAGAGCTTCCAGCGGTTGACAAATGCCCGGTGATAGGTTCTTCAGTTGGAAACCTATGCGTCTTTCATTTCGCCTTCTTTTCCTCTTGCCGCTGACCGGTCTCGCGTTGCTCACGAGCTGCACCACCATGACGACGTCCTCGACGACGGGCGATTATCACGTCACCGCACACAAACCGCACGATCCCTCGAAGGTGCGGGTCGATCTTTCGCTTTCGAAGCAGAACGTTTACGTGATGGAAGGCGATCGCTGCCTGATGGCGGCGGCCGTTTCGGTCGGCTTGCCTAACAAACCGACGCCCAAAGGCCATTTCACGATCTACAACAAGATCGAGCATAAGCGTTCCGGCTCCTACGGTTACCGGGTGCAGGGCGATCGTGTCGTGCCCGCAGATGCGGGCGCAAATATCTCCGGCAGCTACGTCGGATATCCGATGGGATACTGGTGCGAATTTGCCCCGGCCTACGGCTTCCATCAGGGTTTCGTGCATCCGTATCCGCGCACCCACGGCTGTGTCCGCCTGCATGGCGAAGCTGCGCCGAAGTTCTTCGCGCTCGTGCACATCGGGACACCGGTCAACATTGCAACAAGCCAGCCTGAAGACGCGACGCTCGGGCCGACTGTCCGACGCGTGGACGATTCGAGAGCGCCCGACCCGGATGCCCGTCTCATGATCACCTCGGCGGGATTCCAGAAGCCCGAGGGACCCCTGCTCGTTGAGTAGGCGAGGGGGCAATTCCGCGCCCTCCGAGCCCGAGACCCAACCATCACGCGTCGCCTGCCACCCGGCCGCGCTCTTCACCCAATTCCGACTAACGAGTTGCGACTCCGCCGCTTCCGGCGAGATTAGCCGGTGAGCGCGAACCTCATATCCAGCGGCACCACTGCGCGTAACAAAGTCAACCTCCGCACGCCGGAGGTCATGATGGCCGTGCAGGAACAAGTCGAGGCGCATTACCGGAGTGACATCGTCGACAAGGTTCGGCGCACCGGCGGGATCATCTCGGTCGGTGACCTGACCGTGCGGCTGGCGAAGCAATTTGGCTTTTGTTACGGCGTCGAACGCGCGATCGATCTCGCCTACGCCGCGCGCAAGGTTTTCAAGGATCGCCGCCTCTTCATCGTTGGCGAGATTATTCACAACCCCGAGGTCAACGAGCAAATCTCGTCGTTAGGCATCAAGAACCTGACCGGACAGAACAAGCAGGCCGACATTTCCGAACTGCAACCCGACGACGTCGTTATCCTGCCCGCTTTTGGCACTGAACTTTCGATTTTACAGCAGATCAACGACGCCGGTTGTCAGATCGTCGACACCACCTGCGGCGACGTCATGAGTGTCTGGAAGCGCGTTCGCAAGTACGCCAGCGAATCGGTCACCTCGATCATTCACGGCAAGGCTGAGCACGAAGAAACCAAGGCCACCAGCTCGCGCGCTCTCGGCGATGGCAAAGGTCACTACCTTGTCGTTCTGACCCTCGCCGATACCGAATATGTTTGCGATTACATCCGGAGCGGCGGCGACAAGGAGGCGTTTCTGGACAAATTCCGCGGGGCCTACTCGCCCGGTTTCGATCCCGATGTTCACCTGCGCACGATTGGCGTGGCCAACCAAACGACCATGCTCCGCGGTGAGACGGAGGAAGTGCAACGACGCATCCAGAAAGCGATCGCCGATCGGGACGGCGCGGAAATGGCCGCGAAAAACTTTCGCTTCTTCGATACGATCTGCGGCGCGACGCAGGAGCGGCAGGATGCACTCCGCGAGCTGCTCAATGTAAAGTTGGACCGGCTGCTCGTCGTCGGCGGCTATAACAGCTCAAACACTTCGCACCTCGCCGAGATGGGCGAAGAAAAACTGCCCACCTATTTCGTCCTCAACGCCAGCCGACTCCTCTCGGAGAAGGAAATCCTGCACTACAATTTGCACGAGCACCGCGAAGTGGTGGCGCACAACTGGCTGCCCGAAGGCCCGGTCGTCGTCGGAATCACGGCCGGCGCATCCTGCCCTAACAATCTCATCGAAGAAACCCTCATCCGGCTTTTCCAATTGCGCGGCATCGGAGTCGAACAGCTCAACGCCGCGGCAGGCTGAACCAAAAAGTAGCCGGAGTTTGCGTCCCTTCATCGGTCGTCGCTTCCGCGACGTGCAGGGAATGCCGTTAGGCGATTTCCTGCAACGCTGCTGCAATCGCGCCGGGCAGCTTGTGCGGGCCGTCGCCGCCGAGTTGCGCATCAACCGTTTCCAACCGGCGAATGAGATCAAGCACGTCCCGTCGCGCGAGCGGCCCGCCGGCCGCGGCACAAAAATGGGTGCGGCAGCCAAACGGTCGATCGGCGTAGATCAAACAGTTCCCCGATTGCTGCTCCAGCATCGGGCATGCGCCGTTCACGCCATCCGGTAACTTTTTTCGCCCCGTCGCGCGCCAGGCCCGCGCCGCGACGAGCGCTTCGCCTTTCGTTAGGTAAGGAGTCAGCCCGGTGAGCTTGAACTGGCAGCACTCCGTCCGCCGGAGGCATTGCCGCTCGACTGGTCGCGCGGCCAGCTCGTCGTAAACGCGTCTCACTTCGTCGAGGCTCAAGGAAACATCCGTCCGCTTTCCGTTCTGCACGATCATCAGCGATAACGTCATCCCGAGTGAAGTCGAGGGATCCCGTGATGAAACCTTCAAGGTGCACGCCGTGCGTGACCGGTCGCTTACTTTGCCACGGTCACAATGTGCGCCTGAATCTTTCCGCTGATGCTTTCCGTGCCGAAGCGCTTGGCGATCGCTTTGGTGGCGATGACGGTTGCGTCGCCCAGGAGCGAAGCATCGCGCTCCTCGATTTCGTTCCGGAGCGGTGTCCCCTGGCAATAGGCCATCGCCACCACCCGTGGCGACCGGGCCTCGCTCCGCTTCGTCACCGTCGTGAATTCGGGCTTCGCCGTGAACCCGCCCGCGGCCAGATCATGCTCAATCGTCGAACGGGAATAGTAGCCGTGGGGAACGCGAGCGTGGAAACGCGGCGGGTCCTGAGGAAAGAGCGGTTCAAGTGCCGTTGTCACGGTATCGACGAATTGGTTTTCTTCGATTCGATCCCACACGTTGAAAACAAAAACTCCGCCCGGACGAAGTACTCGATGGGCCTCCGCGAACGCCTTCGCTTTGTCGGGAAAGAACATGACTCCGAATTGGCAGACCACGGCGTCAAACGTTTCGTCGGGGAAGGGTAGCGCCGCGGCATCTGCCTGCCGCCACTCCACCGGACGTGAGGTTCCGACCGATTGGGCCTGCTCCAGCATCGCTTCATTCAAATCGGTCGCGACAATCGAGACACTTTCCGGCAAAGCAAGAGCCAGCGCGCGGGTCACGACTCCTGTGCCGGCCGCAATCTCGAGGACGCGGGAGAGAGAGTGCGGCGCCAGCCGCCTTACCATGTCCTCCGCATAGGGCTCAAAAATCATCGGTACCGAATACGCTTCGTAAATCTTCGGAATCGAGCCCGTAAAGATGATGTCGCCCTCTGGACTGCTCATACGATTTTCTTTCGTTGGGGAAAGTGCGTTGGTGACAGTCCGAGAAAATGGAACGGACTGGCAAGTCGCGACGTGGAGGGAGCGCCCGCAGAGTGAGTGGATGGCATGAGCGAATCAATAAGATCAAATGCCGAGACCGGCGGCAAGCGTTGATCGAAGCCGGGGGATTCTGAGTTGGGCCAGCCCAACTGTGAGTGCGCCTTAGCGGTGGCGGGACGAGATTCGGGCTTCAAAACCTGTCCCTCGCGATCAATCCCCTAACGAGCGGCCCTCGTTCTTCGCAATCCGGAGCCTTATCAGCTTGCGCACCAGGGCGGGCGGCAGGGGTCTGTTTGGTGGAAAGCGGATCGTGCCCTTGCTGGTATCGTAGTCCTTGAGCTCCTCCTTGAGGGCCTGCACCACCGAGCCGGGGTAGAAGGCGCAGTGGTTCGCGGCGGCACCGTAGGCCACAAGAAGCTTTCCGTTCAGACGGAAAGCGGGCAGTTGGTAGCTGATGCACTCTTCGGCCTGCGGCGCCGCGGCCTTGATACTCTTCCGAAGCGCTTCGAGCGCGGCTCGCTTGTCAGCGCTCACTGCGGCGAGGTAAGCGTCGGGGGTCTTGGGTTTGTCTGCCTTGGCTCGCACCGAAGTGTGCCTTTGGGTGGTCTTCTTTGATTTCATTTGATCTCCGAGATCCATTTTACAACCGTGCCGGACGGCATGACCTCTGCCTCCGATCCCTGTCCAAGGTCAGGGCACGACCGTGAGAGTCAGGTCATTTCCGTCGCCCCCTTCGTAATCAGCCTGGTAGGTGTTAGCGCCCACGACGATCGTTGCGCCGTCCGCAAGCTTGCGGAATGTCCCCGCGATCGGATCAGTCGCGGTATTGTCAATCACGGTAAAGGTAGACCCGACGGGAAGGATGGCCGTGCCATGGTCCTGGAGTAAGAGAGGAACGCTTCGCCCGATACTCACACCTTGCGCCGCGACCAACCCGGCCGTGCCACTGTCGCTGTTCAAAACAATCTGGCACCCTCCCTCCGGGCCGAAGGTCAGGCTTCCTCCGATGGAGAGAAGGGAACCGGCCCGCTCAAGTCGCAACGTCGCCGGGCCGTTGCCCGTCCCGACCGTGACAGCGCCCGCGATGTTGCCGGAACCGCCAAGCCTGCCGCTATCCACAAAGACGTTTCCAGTGCCGGTAGCCGAGCCCTGGCCATTCTTGACCAGGAGCGCGCCGCTCGCCACGTGCGTATCCCCGGTGTTATCACTCGAGCGTGCGAGCACGAGTGACCCGGTCCCTATCTTGGTGATCGATCCTCCCGCGCCGCCGTTCGTTCCGCCATCCTGGAATGAACCACTGAATTTTGTATCTAAATTATTGCTGCCCACGGACAACGAGTTAGCACCCAGAAAGACAGTCCCGGTTCCCTCGATCGAGCCCACAGCCATGCCGGGGGCATCGTGCATGCTGATGTCCAAAGTGCTGTTGCCCGACATGATCACGCGGGCCGTTCCGCCGAGCGCCTGGTAAGTGAAATTAATCGAACCTCCCGCCCCGCCATTTGTTCCGCCATTGGCGATGAAGGTGGCGCTGTCAGCGTTCGCATCGCAGGCGAAATACATGATCCCAGGACGGGCGCCCGAGCCCTTTCCGCCGTTGATTGTGAAGGTCCCGTTCGCGGCGCTGGTATAACAATAGAAATTGACCTGACCTCCATAGCCGGAGGAGGTTCTGGCGCCGTTCAGCGTGAAGTTGGCATTTCCGGCGTTTGAACCCGGCTGCGTGACCCCGCCGAACTCGATGTAACCGCCAGCCGCGCCGCTCGCACCTGCGCCCTCGTTAATAAAGGTGCCGTTGCCCGCGGTCGACATGTCGGCGAATTGCATATAGCCGCCACCTCCGCCGCTGGCCAGGCCAGGCTTATTGATGAACGTGGCATCGCTCGCCGTCGAAGTGCCCAGGAAAACGACGAAACCTTGTTCCGAAGAAAATTGGCTCCCCGTGTTCGTGTAAACCATCCCGCTCCCTGCTGTCACACTTCCGGTGAGATAGAGCGCACTTAGATTTCCGACGACCACATTTTGTGTGATTCCAGAGTTGTTAGTTATGCCCGCGCCGCTGATCGTGAGGAGAATCTGGCCGGTGGTGATCGTGAACGGGCTCGCGCCGGGGTCAAAAGTGATCCCGTTCACCGTGGTTTGCAGGGAAACGGTAATGTCAGTCGTATTTGAGGCGGCAAACGTAGCCACGTCGTCCGCCCCGTTTGGGACGGTGGCAGGAGTCCAGTTAGTCGCTGTGTTCCAGTCGCCGCTGCCTGGGTTGAGGTTCCAGGTCGCGCTCCCGGCTGAGGCAGCCCGACTCAGAAGAAACGACACCAGAACAAGGGAGAGAATAGTAGGGATCTGGTTTTTCATTATCCCCAGTCAAGGCAAGAGCGCTCCCCCGAGTCAATCCAAAAACGAAGTGCCGGGTGCGCGAGCATTTGACGCTCCGCGCCACAACTCAGCCATCTGCCTCCGCCCGCAGTTTATCCAAAGCCTGCTCACAGCCTGCCTGTCCTGGTCGCCGTGGTGACCGTGGTGGGCGGTGAGCGGCGGGTCTTCCGACTTCCTCGGGACGTGGGCGAAGCTTTTACGTCCCGTCCGCTGTCCTCTACAGAGTGCCTTGATTAAACGCTCACCGTCGGCTGTTCCGGAGCCGCCTCGCTTGCTTCAATCGCTTCCTCGCTTCTTGCGGGCAAAGAAGCGTTCTCAAGTTTCCGCCGTTTTTTCTCTTCTTTTTTCTTCTGCTTCTCGAGTTCTTTGCGCCGCTTCTCGCCTGAATAGTTTGGTCTCGCCATAAGGTTGGCCTCTCAATTTGTTCGTTCTGTCTTGGACCTAAGCCGCCTTTTTCCTGCTCATAATCGTCCCCGGAAACGAGACAACATGCGCTTCCGCATTATCCTCGCCGACCGCCGGCTCCGACGTCAGCTTTCCGCCGATGATCTCAGTCAGCGCGATGTCGGCAGCGAGCATCCCCGGCGGCACGACGACCAGCGGCCGATGGCCAAAGGTTAGTTGGCGGACGCGGCGCGAAACCACGTTTACCAGCAGTTCGGTTGAGGGGATCACTTTGGAAGCAGCGGCGATGAGATTAGCATTCATAGGAACAAGTCAAACCTTGCGACTGGCGAAGGTTGACACCCTCGCGCCCGTTAGGCGCCTTGCGGATGATTCGCAGCAAAGAAAGTTGCCAACTATCGTCGAGTCTTGGCGAAACACAAGAGGCCTTCCTTCTGCGAGTTTCGCTGAAAGAAGAACCACCTCTCAGACAAAATGAGTGATGGCGCGCCTCCGAAAGTTGAAATGATCCTGCAGGCGAATCCGGATTTCGTGCGAAGTTGCTGCCTGATACCACCGCGAAATACCACGATCTGTTGCACGCCCCGGACAACGCATCTGCCCCGACGCGCGGCAGACACCCTTTACGAGCGCGCCCTCACCGCGCGGTTGGAGTGCCTCGTCGGTCGGCCGGGCGCCCACCCGTTCCCGATCGCCGTGGATCGGGTCGACGACCGGCGCCGTTGCACCAGCATCCCTATCGGGCGCAACTGACCTTCCTCGGGACGTGGGGAGCTTTCAGTTCAGACGGAAAGCGGCAGTCCGAAGCTGAAATAATCGGCACGGTTTCCGCGCTGAGCCCGGTTCCGTTCAGGCGACGGGGAGTGTTCAACCCCCTGCAAGGTTACCGCCTCCGGCTCTACGAGCCGGAGGCGTCCTTAATGAACCGATTAGAATGCCGGCTCTACCACTGACCGTGCCGGCAAGGGCTTGACCCCGGTCACCTGAGCTGGCTGCCTCTGCGGGATTGTCCCTGAAGTCGGCCGGTCTGCCCCGGGAACGAAGCGGGCGAGAAGGCCGTGCTCGATTCCGCTGCTATCGAGGTAACGGCCAACAATCAAACCCTTGCCGTTAATCCCGTTAAGGGACGTGAAGGTGGACCCAGGGACATCAAAGGTAACGTAGGTGTCCGGTGGGACAAAAACGAAGCCATGTGTTAGCCCCGCACTGTCGGCGTACCTGCCCACGATCTGGTTGCCGTTGTTGTTGCCAAAGACAATCGTTCCAACCGACCCCGCGGGGTCGATTGGCGAGACGATCGAGCCATCGCTGTCCCGGTAGTAACCGTGGGTAATCGCTGCGCTATCGATATAGTAACCCGCCATCTGGCCATGGCCATTGATCTGGTAGGCCAGGGTCGCCGTGGCATCTGGGACCGTGAATTCCGTGACGACTCCTCCGATGCTGGAGAAGCCCGACTGCACTCCACTGCTCGGAATGTCCGATCCGCAGAAGTCGCCGGCATCGTTTAGTCCCAGGACGACCGTAAAGGTCGAGCCGGGAACGTCATAGTTGTGGAAGCCTCCGCCCTGCGGGAAAAAACCATGCGAAGTATCTGACGTATAATTGCCGCAGACCATCCTCGAATTATTGATCCCTCGGCCTTGCGTAACGCCAGCCGTATCCTCCGGATCTACGAGGGCCGGGCTGAATTGCCCGTTTTTGAAGCGGACAAAACCCTTCGTGATCCCGCTGAGATCGATGATGGCACCGACAACCGCGCCGTTATTGCTGATTTTCTGTGGTTGAGTCGAGAGCACCGAATCCGGGAAGTCAAAAGTGTTAAGTAACTCGACACTGGAGCTAGCCGGCCCTGCGAAAACCTCCAGCGCTGGAAGCGCCAGGAGGGCAATCAAACAACGAACAATATTATTTTTTGTAATCATGTTTTCTTTCTAGGAAAACTGCCAAATTTTAACGCTCGACATCAAGCGTTATTTTTTCCGCAATTTCCCCTTGAATTTCATTCGCAGAAGCGCCGGTCATCGGACGGGTTTTTTGTTGCATTCGCTTTCTGCGAATTAAACGGTTTGGTTTTTGCCAGATTCGCAGGACAAGCGGCGATTTGCCCGCTTCGGTGTGTTCTCTCGACGGAAAAGCTTTGAAAAAATCTCCCATTCCGGTACCCGTACGTGGTCGAACCCTGGCGCGCCGCTGCTCGCTGCCCATGGTCTCAAGGAAATTGCAGGCACCGCGGAGACGGCGATCTATAACGGTGGCTCCCCATGGGCCGATTACTGGCCTGAGACGATCACGGAGCTTCGGGGCGACCTAATACAGTCCGGCAAACTCAATGACGCGCTCGTCGACGCGTTTCTTGTTCAATGCGCCGACCCGAACTGGTGGACCCAGACAATCGCATTTACTGCCGTTAACGCGCGGGCGCCTGAATCGTTGAGAAGGTAGGCAGTTGAGAGGTTTACTGAAGCCTGACACGCTGCCGTAACGGGTGCCCTCCAAGTCGCAAGGGCCGCAGGTCCCCGCAACACTTGCGGCGCTTACTGGCCGTATGTAGACTGTGCAGGCTTAGTCGACCGCGTAGACCTCGACCAGCGCGATACCAGTCGCTGCGCCATGGCCGTGCACGATGGCCGTGAACCCGCCTGGCGCGAGTGTCGTGACGGTGGCCGATTCCAAGTCGTTTACGGGCACAAGACCCGTGGCGGTGATCTCCGCTTCCTGCGTGTCACGCCAGTTATCGTTGCTCGCGAAGTTAACCCCCTGCCCATCGTAGAGGTCGAGGACCGGGTCGGCGAGCGCTCCATCCACGGGCAGTGAAGGACCGATCGCTCGCACCACGACCGTTTGCGAATCAGGGCCGAGGACAATGAATCCGCCAATCATGACATTATCCCCGGTCTGGACGAATCCACGGCTGGAGATATTAGCCAGCTTGGAGCCGGCGGTGCGGTCCAGGTCGTAGGCTTCAACCAACCCAATGCCTGTGCCGCCACCCGCGCCGGATAAGATGACGGTATACGCCGCCGGATCCAGAGTGAGGAGTATGGCCGACTCCAGATTGTTCGAGGGTGGGATACCTGAGTCGATGATCTCCTGTTTGTTCGGCGCATCCTGCCAGTTATCGTTCGCAGCGAGGGGCGCTCCCGCGCTGTCAAACAAGGTCAGGGAAGGATTCGCGAGCGCGCCGGCGACGCCGCTGGAAGGACCGATCCCGCGCAGCAACACCTGCTTCGGTCCGCTCCCCGTCACGATGAAGCCACCGATGAGGACATTGGCACCAGTCTGCACCGAAGCGCGCGTGCTGATGTTTGCCAGGGTCACGGGAATGGTGCCGCCAAACTCCGCCGCGCCGGCGTCGGGTGCCGCTCCGGCGCGCAGGTAGTTGCGCTGATCGCGCAGCGGGGCGTCCGCTCCGCTTCCGCTATCTATCGCCGGGCTTCCCGCCAACGGCAATAAGGTTTGAGTAGGTCCGCCGTTATCTGCCAGCGGGCCCAGCATTAAATCTACATTGTCACGTCCAGTGCCGAAGCCGCAGGTAGCGTCGCTTGAAAGGTCGAACTCGTGCGTAAAGCTATTGAAGCCAATCGAGCCGCAATTATGACTTCCGTTATCCATCAGGAGAGTGTTTGTCATCACGACCACGCTTGTGTTGGGCGACTGGTCGCTTCCGAGGCCTCCCTCACTATTATTTGCGATCGTCACATTCAGCAGAGTGATACTGCTGTTATCCTCCTGAATTGCGCCCTGCCCGGTGTTGCCGCTAAAAGTTGAATTCGTGATCGACAAGGTGCTGGTGGTTGAATTGAAGATGGCGCTTCCCAAAGGGGTGGCAACACTGGGATACTCGGAAAAGGAGACGCTATTTCCACTCATCGTGCTCCCGTTCATGGTCATGTCGCCCACGTTGCCGCCGGTCCGAATGTTGCACACTCCGCCACCGACGCCGGAATGGTTACCTGCGAGAGTGAGGTTGGTGGCCGTTAGTTTTCCAAAGTTGAGGATACCGCCTCCGAAGCGCCCATGATTGTCGCTCATTTTGCCCCCGGTGACCGTCATCACACCGGTGGCCAGATTCGCCACGCCGCCGCCGCCTCGGCTTTCCGGAAAGAGGGTCGTCGGCGAATCGGTCACAACGTTTTCCGTGATCGTCGACTGCACCAGAACGAGGGTGCCGGCATTGAAGATTCCACCACCATAATTTGTTCCGTCCGAGTCATTATCGGCGGTATTGTCACTCACATCGCTGCCCGTCATCGTCAGGCTGCTATTGGCAAAGACATAGATCGCACCGCCATCTTCGGCGAAGTTTGTCACAAATTGGCTGTTGCTCACGGTCACGGGCGCGCCATCCCAGAGCAGCATCGCTCCACCCCATCCGTTAGTCATATTAGTGGTGGCATTGTCGTGGAAACTGCAGTCGCTGATGGTTGTGACCGCGGACGCGAAGCGCGGGTAGAGCGCACCGCCATTTCCGGCTGAGTTAGAGCCGAACTCGCTCCCGGTGATAGTGAGCGGTCCGTAACTCACGATCGCGCCGCCGCTAAATGCCGTCTCCGCCACGTTGAAGAGGAAATGGCAGTTATTAATGTTCAGCGTCCCGCCGTTGCCCGCGCCGCTCCCGTTGCGAATCGCTCCGCCATCGCCGGTGGCGTTATAGCCCCGGGTCACGGTGAGATTGTCGAGGGTCAGCTTCCCTCCGGCATCGATCTGAAAAAGCGGGTTTGTATTCCCTCCACTCAAGGTTACGACATTTCCGCCGTCGATCGTTACGTTCGCAGTGATGTCGGGCAGGATGCCGTTTGCAAGGATGATCGTAGCTGTCCCGAGATCAAAGCTGAGTGTTCCGCCGCCGCTGCTTTGCAGCGCGACCAGTTTTGCGCGCAACTGGTTGGGGCCTCCGGTGTCGCCCGCGTCGCTTACCACCTGGTCCGCCGCCGAGGCGGACTGCGTCCATGTCGAGATCAAGAACAGCAACACCAGCTTCCCGATGAACGACCGGCCTAAAGGGCATAAATTCATAAAGATCCTTCTCAAGGACGAGCGTGACCGGCCGCCATTGGCCAGTCAATCAAAATTGGCCTGCGATCGCCGCCGTCGGTCCAACCCGTCCGTCACCCTGCCGGTCGTCTGAGCCAGGTCTCTCGCCTACCTACGATTGACCGGCAGCTAACCATTTTCCCATCGCATCCGTGGGTTTTTGCAAAGGAATCAGATTGATTAGCAGTTGAGACGTTGAGAGGCTTACCAAGACCTGAAACGCTGCCGTAACGGCATGCGCCGCCGTTCCCGGATCTTGCATGCGGCCTGCATCGTTCGCCCTCGACGTGGGCCCGCTCAATCCTCGACGATTGCGGTTTTGCCATTGCCGCAAAAGGTGTGGACGGAAAATCGATCCAGGCTATGGGATGACGTATGCCGGGTCTTTGGTTCGTAGTTGCCCTGGCCTTGCTAAGCGAGACCGGCTGCACAGCGCTATTACCATTTCAGGACGACTCGCACTACGTCCCGTTAGGACCACGAACCGGCTGTTATATCGTTCGCCCGGGATCGGCTTTGAGTCATCAGCTCGGCATCGATTCCGCGCCAACAATCGATACCGCCGATCCGTTCCGCCATGGATATGGAGCCGACGCGCTCGCTATTACCTTTGACCGTGCCCGCATCTTGTCCGCGCCACCAGCGTACATCGTCCAAGGGACGCCAAATGAATTTTACACACGGCGTCTCGGCTCTTTGATTCGCGGGCAGAGCAGCGAACACGATGTGCTAGCATTCTTTAACCGACCCCAGAGCACTGAGGGCCGCGCAGACGGATTCATCGCTTATTACACGATCGAAGTTTACGATCCATTTCAGGATCGATCTGGCACCGGAGCACGCTGACAGCGCGAGCATTGTGAAAGCGACAGCAGACGGTATCGTGCGCGCGACACTATGATCATTTACAAAGTTGAGATTACCATTGAGGCCGGCATTGAGTTGGAGTGGCTCGATTGGATGCAGCGGGTCCATGTTCCCGATGTCGTCCGCACCGGTTGCTTCTCCGAGTGTCGGATCTATAAGGTGATCGAATCCGATGCGGCCGAACCGAGCTATGTGATGCAGTATCATTGCCGATCGCTCGAGGAGTATCACCGTTACCGGGATAGCTTTGCCCCGGCCCTCCAGAAGGAGCACACCGATCGGTTTGCCGGACGCTTTCGCGGTGCTCGCCAGCTCCTCGAGGAGGTAGCCAACCACCGCGCAGGTCTGTGATCAGCCGCCGACAGCCGCGGAATGCGAGTTGGCAGGCTTGGAACCCGGGTCAGCGCAGGTCCGATTACAAGGTCGGCAACGCGGCCCTCAACATCTCAGGCACTCGGTAGGCAGGCTTGACCGGTAGCACTGGCATGTTGGTGTTAGGTTTAGCGGTGGCGGCGCCGGGGTCCAGCCTCGCCGTGAATCCGTGGGCAATTCCGGCCGCGTCAAGGTAATAGCCACAGACCAGTCCCTGCTGATTGATCCCATTGAGCGAAGTGAAGGTTGAGTCGGGATAATCAAAGGTCTGGATATTATCGGGCGTGATGAAGAATAGCCCATGAGTCAAGCCCAACGCATCCGTATATCTACCCACCCCCCAATTCGAATCATTATTTCCCAACAGAATCGTCCCGGTCGAACCGGGCACGTCGATCGGGAACGTCAGCTTGCCAGCGCTATCGCGCGTGAACCCGTATGTGATTCCGCTAGAGTCGATGTAGTAACCGATGATCTGGTTTGCGGTATTTAACTGATAGGCAAAAGTCGCGGTTGCGCCTGGCACTGCGAACGTCGTAACAGTTTTCCCCAGATTAACGAAGGCTGGCTGCGTACCGTTGCTCAGAACAACAGTACCAACGATGGCGCCGAGATTGTTAATTCCCAATGGGATCGTGTCCAGGGTGCCGGTGACATCAAAATCAACAAAAGCGGGGTGCAACAGCTTATAACCGTGAAAGGTGCCATCGCTTCCGTTGAGGTATTCACCGCAGCCATGGCGCAGGTTGTTAATGCCGCGGCCTTGAGTATAGAACCCGGTGTCGTTCGGCTCATGGAACGCGGCGCTGAACTTGCTGCTGCGGAACCGGTAAATAAAACCCTGCGCTACCCCGTTGACGTCGATCACAGTACCAATGAGGTCTCCCTGGTCGCTAATCTTCTGGGGCAGAGTTGCGGTTGTCTCCAAAGGAGAAGGAGGAAAATCGAACGTCCCCAGCACTGTGACCGTTGCCGCGGGGGCAACGGTTCCGACAAGCGATAGTGTTAGAACCGCGAGAATGTAAACCAAATGATTTCTTAGTTTCGTCACGGTCATTTTCCTTCTAGTGAATCGCCTTAAAGTCCGGCTGCGGATAAGTTCCCCCATGAACAGCGATTGCATATACCGTCGCAAACTCGACGGCGGTTTGCAATAGAAATTGACTCGACTTGGGCTTCGCGGGTGCTGTGCACGTCTATGTCGCACCGCCCCGGCGGTTCGATTCGACCTCCGGGATCATCCTGCACACGTTTGTGGATCCAGGTTGTCTTGAGGTGATCGTTTCAGTCCACAGAGCCGGTGCTGCGTACGTCTAAGTCGCAGCGCCCAAGCGGGTTCGGTTCGACCTCCGGGATCATCCGGACGACGTTCACGGTCCAGCTTGCCCTTGGGATGATCGTTTCAGTCCGCAGGGCCGGTGAGGCGTCGAACCTCGCACTGCACCCGGCCGCGGAAATGAGGGAACAGGGACGCTGCTCTAGTGAATCATCGATGCCAGGCCGTTGCCGTTGTCGCGCTCCAGCGGCGAGTGGGTTTGGTTCGAGGTGGTCGCCTGCGGTTGGGTGGCGCAGCTGGCGAACGCCAGGGTGATGAGGGCGAGCATGAAGTAGGAGACTATCTTGAGTTTTGGCATGCCCGGGTCTTAGCAACGGACGTGCCACCCTCTTTTCCCCGGGGAAAAGCAAAAGTCTTTGCGTAATAATGCCCCAAAACCGGGACGTCATTGTCCCAATTTTGAAATCGAGGACCCGGGAAGGGGGAGCTCAGATGGGCTGCCGATCGCGCTCCGTGCGCAAGATTTGCCGGATGTCGCAAGAACCAATTTCGCAGCGGCGATCACGGTCGTCCGCAGGGAGCGGTAAGTCGCGCGGATTTGTCGGCGGTTCGAGACTCTGTGAGAGGCTCATCGCCCTATGAAGTTCTGTTTTGGCGTCCACCGGAGAGCAGCTTGGCGTTTGTCGCCACCACCCGCCACACAGGTCTGTGATCAGCTGCCGACAACTGCCGAATGCGAGTTGCCAGGCTTGGAACCCGGGTTCAGCGCAGATCCGATTACAAGGCCGGCACCGCGGTCCTCAACATCTCAGGCACTCGGTAGGCAGGCTTGACCGGTATCACCGGCGTGTTGGTGTTAGGTTTACTGGTTCCCTTGAGGTCCAGTCTTGCCACGAAGCCGTGGGCAGTTCCGGCCGCGTCAACGTAATAGCCACAGATCGTTCCCTGCAGATTGATCCCATTGAGCGAAGTGAAGGTTGAGCCGGGATAATCAAAGGTCAGGAGATCGTCGGGCGTGATGAAGAACAGCCCATGAGTCACGCCTGACGCATCCGTATATCTGCCCACCCCCCAATTCGAATCATTATTTCCCAGCAGCATCGTTCCAGTTGAACCGGGCACGTCGATGGGAAACGTCAGGTTGCCAGCGCTATCGCGGGTGTAGCCGTGTGTGATCCCGGCAGAGTCGATGTAGTAACCGATGATCTGATTTGCGGTATTTAACTGATAGGCAAAAGTTGCGCTTGCGTCTGGCACTTCGAACATCGTGACTTTTCCGCGCAAGTTAACGAAAGCCGGCTGCGTTTCGTCGCTGAGAATAACAGTACCAACAAAGGCGCCGGCATTGTTAATTCCCAATGGGATCGTGTCCAGGGCGCCGGTGACATCAAACTCAACAAAAGAGGGGTGCAACAGCTTATAACCGTGAAAGGTGCCATCGCTTCCGTTCAGGTATTCGCCGCAGGCATGGCGTCTGTTGTTAATGCCGCGGCCCTGAGTGGCGTGCCCGGTGTCGTTCGGCTCATGGAACGCGGCGCTGAAAATGCCGGCGCGGGGCCGGTAAATAAAACCCTGCGCTGCCCCGGTGACGTCAATCACAGTGCCAACGATGTCTCCCTGGTCGCTAATCTTCTGTGGCAAAGTTGCGCTTGTCTCTACAGGAAAATCAGGAAAATCGAACGTCTGCAGCACGGTGACCGTTGCCGCCGGGGCAACGGTTCCGACAAGCGGTAGTGTCAGAACCGCGAGAATGTAAACCACCTGATTTTTTAGTTTCATCATGACCATTTCCTTTCGAACCATTTCCTTTCGAGTGAATCGTCCTAAAGGATGGCCGGGGATGTTCAAATTACGTGACAGTTTTGTTGTAGCAACGACTTTTAGCGACATAAACGGTAGCAACAAGGGATAACTGTTGTCGAGGAAGAATCTCAAGCGGCCGGGCGCATCTCGAACTCTACGGCATCGCGCACTCCACCGGTCCGACATTTCGAACCAATGGGCGACTGCGTCAATTGAGCCGTTGGTTGTCACGCTGCGGGCGAAAATGTCCGTCGGGACACCAGAACGCGCCGCCCTCGGCTGACCGAAGTTGCGCTTCGGGTCAACGACGATCGGCCGTTGCGCCGGCCACACCAGTCCTGCCCGCGGCAGTTTGACGGCGGGTCGAACCGAATATAGTAAGGCCTCCCGAATCCCGCGCTGGCGCGGAGGATTTTGGGAAGGGAATCGATTTTGCGCCCGTAGCTCAACTGGATAGAGCATCTGACTACGGATCAGAAGGTTTGAAGTTCGAATCTTCACGGGCGCGCGCTTCTTCTGCGCAATTTCGCCGGTTGCGGATCGCTCCGTCGCCGGAGAAATTATTTCCATGGCAGGTCAAGGTTCCACCGGCAACGTGATCGCGGCGCTTTGCAGTTTCTTCATCCCGGGACTCGGGCAGTTGCTCCAGGGCCGGCTGCTGATGGCGATCTTTCAATTTTGCCTCGCAGCGGTGCTCTGGTTCGTCCTGCTTGGCTGGCTCGTTCACCTCTGGTCGATCCTCGACGCCGCCCTCTGGAAGGGCGGTAAGCTGTAGGGCGGCCGTGTCGGCCGCCTGGGCCTAACGAGCCGTTCGAAGTTGGCGGGCAGAATGCCCGCCCTACAAATTGCGGGCGACATGCCCGCCGCTACACCAGAATTGTAGGGCGGCCATGTTGGCCGCTTGGATCAACGAGCCCGATCGAAATTGGCGGCAGGATCCGCCCTCAAGACTGGAAGCCCGCGTTACAATTTCTTCAGGAGCGCCTTCCAGCGCTCCCAAGCTGCGTCGTGCGCCTTGCGGTTGGCCTCCGATGCATCCGGAGCTTCTCCCGCGCGCATGAAACCGTGACCCGCGCCCGGATAAATCACCGGCTCGTAAGTCTTGTTCGCCGCTTGCATGATCTCTTTCGTCTTCGGAATTGTGGCGGTCACGCGCGCATCATCTTCGGCGTAGAACCCATAGACCGGGCAGGCAATGCCCTTCGCGTCCGCCGCCTGTTCGGGTCCCGTGCCGTAGAAGACATAGGCCGCCTTGAGTTTCGGATTGTGGTTCGCATAACCGAAGGCCTTCCCGCCGCCCCAGCAGAACCCGGTCACCGCCAGAGAGCCGTTGCCTGCGGGCAATTTGGCGGCGTATTCCGCCGCTGCGTCCAGATCGGCAAAGACTTGCGCCGCTGGGAGAGCCGAGATGGCCTTGATCGCGGCTCCCTGATCGGAATAGCTGCTCGTGTCTTTCCCGGGCGCGGAGAGAAGGTCGGGCACGATCGCGATATAACCGGCCGCGGCCAGCTCATCGGCCAGGTTTTTCGCCCAATCCGTCAGGCCAAAAATTTCATGGATCACGAGGACTGCCGGCGCCTTGGTTTTTACCTCGGGATAGACAACGAAGGTCTTGACCGTCCGGTCGCCGTGTTTCAGGTCGACCCATTCACTGTGGCGCGGCGACTTGTTCAGCCGCTCCTTCGCCCAATCCTGGGCCCGTGTGTTCGGACCACTGAGGAGGGCAAGGATGAATAGAGCTGCGCAAAGAAGGGCTTTCATGGGACAAGCAACGGCCGACCCACCGCCCGGGCAAATATCTTTTGCCGCGGCGCACGATTTTCGGCCGAATGAAAAGCGCGGGCCTGAATAACCTCGGGCCGCGAGCCATCGGCTTTGGCGGTTTGTTCGACCAGTTTCGCGTAGTAACCCGCCGCGCTCTGCATGTCGCCGGATCGCTCGGCCGCTTGCGCGGCACCCAACAACCCCTGGAACCGCCCGGGATAAATTTTCAGAGCGCTTGCAAACTCCTGCTGCGCTTCCTTTGGCCGGTCCAGTCGCAGGAGCAGATCACCGAGTTGTTCGCGCACGGGGACGAGCGCGCCCGGCGAAACCGGGTGTTTGCCGAGCAGGTCCTCCGCGTCCGCCGTTCGGCGCAAGAGATCGACCGCTTCCTCCTTCCTGCCCTCGCCGTAAAGGATCCATGCTGATGCGGCCTGCATTTGCAGATCGAGGTGACGTTTGAAGTAGTCGAATTTTGGCTCCTTCGTGGCGTCGCGCAATTGTGCCATGCGCGCCAGCGCGGTCCGCGCGCCATCGAGATCGCCGAGGTGCGCCCGCCCGAGTGCATGGGCGTACTCGAAGAGCGCCTCCATGAAAGGAAAGGCCGACCAGTGTGGCAGCTCGGGCACGCGCAGCGCGGCCGCTTCCGCCCACGCGCTTCGCTCCAGCGCATAACGCGCCGGCACAGCCGCGAGACCATAGGCTGCGCTGAATTCCAGCGCCGGATTGGTCTGGTGCACCGTCGCGGTGAAATCGACAATCTTCTTCGCTTCGCCGTCCCGCGCCTCTTGCAAATACGAGTAGGCCAGGTAGTCGAGCGCATGCAGTTCCTCTGCTTCGGTCGCGGTCCGCCCACGCGCTGCAGCATAGGCGCGCGCGGCATCGACTGCGGCGAGATTTGCGGCAATGGATTCCTCCCACATCCCGAGGCGAGTGAAAATATGCGACGGCATATGCAAGGCATGCGGCACCCAGGGAGCGATCGCGCCGTATGCCCGCGCCGGTGCCAGTCCACGTTGAGCCAGGGCCGGGTAATCGTAACTGTGGATGAGATAGTGGGTGACGCCGGGGTGCTGGGGATTTTTCTTCCACAACTTTTCGAGAATGGTCGCGGCCTGCAGTTGGTGCGCGAGCGTCGTGTCGGTTGGGGTGGCGTAACCAAGAGCGAGCACTGCCAGGGCGTAAAAGGTCTGCGCTTCAAAATCGTCGGGATAAGCCAGAGCGAGTTGGCGCATCGCTTTTTCATAGGCGACCACACGCTCACGCGAGCCGACCGGACCATGACAAGATTGGCCGACTGCTTCGGTCGTGGGTCCGTCGGCGGTATTGTAGTAGGCATTCAACGCCGTGATGAATTGCCGCTCGCGATCCGTGCCCGCTTTCAGGCTCATGGCTCTTGCGATCGCCGTTTGGCCGGCGCGCATTTCGTCCGGAGTGGGAGGCGTCCAGATCGGATGCCACCAGGTCATCGCGATGCCCCATTGCGCCATCGCGCAGTTCGGATCCCGCTCCGCCACCGCAGTGAAAATCCGGCGTGCTTCCTCGTAAAAGAACGAATGCAGGAGCGCGACCCCGCGGATAAATTCCGGACGCAGCGCCGGTGCGCAGGTCACCGGAAAATCGACTTTGCCGGCCGCGCGCAAATCGCCCGGTTTGGCGGCAGTTGAGTTTTCGGCTTTGAGAAGTGTCAGACTGCCGAGCAGAAGGCCAAGGAAAATCACGCGCTGGCGAGTTTTCACGGATTAAGGAACGCCGCTTATGCGCCGTCGGCAACTGCTCGGAAGGTGGGAGGGGCCTGTGCGCCCCGATGGCGTGCGCGCTGTCTTGAATTGACGTTGTCCATCGCCGCGCAAAGGCGGCTCCCACATTCTCTACATTCGGAAGACGACTTTACCGTCGCGCTCGCCCTGCCCGGCACGCGCCACTGCTTCGACGAACTCGCCTAACGAATAACTGCGCTCCACCTTCGTCTGTCAGCAATCCGCGCTGCGCGAGCTCGAAAATCCGAGCAAACGTTTCCGTGCGCTGCGCCGCTGTCGCCTGCTCGTACCACTTGTTCACCCAGAAGCCGGTGAAGTGCAGATTTTTGAAGATCAGCAATCCGTTAGGCAAAGTCAGCGGTCGCAGACTCATCGCGCCGTAAGTGACGATGGTGGCTTCGGGGGCAACGATCTTGGCCAGACGCAGCGCGCTCTCGCCTCCGACCGCATTCAAGGCGAGCCGGATCGGTGCAGCGCCGGTCGCCGCGGCGACGGCTTCGCGCAGGTCCTCGTTATCGAGTAGGACGACGTCCCCGCCCTCCGCGCGCAGTTCTTCGATCAGTTCGGCTCGCCTAACGACGTTGACTGTTTTGTAACCGAGTTCGCGCGAGATCTGGATCGCAGCGCGTCCGGCGGCGGAGTTGGCCGCGTTTTGAATAACCCAATCGCCCGGCTGCAAGGCCACGAAATCATGCAGCATGCGCCAGGCGGTGAGCGGATTGATCTTCAGCATCGCGGCCTGTTCCGGCTCGATGTCGTCAGGCACGGCGACCAGCTTGTCGGCCTTCACCACGCACGCTTCCCGCCACGTGCCGACGTCGTGCGGCAAAATAACCTGGGTCCCGACGGCGAGGTTTTGCACCGACTCGCCGATTCCTTCCACGACGCCTGCGCCCTCGAAGCCGGGCGTAGCCGGCAGCGGAGCGCGAATCGGGTATTTCCCTTCGATCTGGTTGAGGTCAGCCGGGTTGATCGGCGCGGCAAGGACGCGGACGAGCGCTTCATCGGCCGCGGGCGCCGGAAGTTTCTGCTCCTCCAAACGCAAAACCTCCTCGGGTTTTCCGTGCGCCCGGTAGACAATGGCTTTAATACTGCGGCTCATTCGATGGTCTCGCGTCCTCGTGTCCTGTCTCACAATTACGCATACAGCCGCTTCGCTCGCGCCTTGAAAAATGCCAAGATCTCCGCCGGCAAACCCACCTGTAATTGTGAGACAGGACATTAAAACGAACACTCCGGCCGGCAATCTCCGATCGGGCGCGCGGATCGCCCTCGTCGGGATGGGTGTGAACGTGGTCCTGGCGACGGCGAAAATCTTCGCCGGCGCGCTCGGGCATTCCTATGTCCTGATTGCCGACGGAATCGAATCAGCGCTCGACATCGCGGGCTCAGCCATCATCTGGGGCGGGTTGAAGTTTGCCGCCCGGCCGCCCGATGAGACGCATCCGTATGGCCATGGCAAAGCCGAGCCGGTGGCGGCGATTATCGTTTCGTTAGGCGTGCTGGCCGCGGCACTGGTCATCGCCGCGCGAAGCGTGCACGAAATTTTCCAGCCGCACCATGCGCCGCAGCCGTTCACGCTCGTCGTGCTGGTGGCCGCCGTGGTGGTGAAGGAGCTTCTCTTTCGCGCCGTGGATCGCCTGGGACGGAATGCCGAAAGCACCGCGATCCAAACCGATGCCTGGCATCATCGGACCGATGCGCTGACTTCGATCGCAGCTTTCATCGGCATCTCGATCGCGCTCATCGGCGGCCCTCGCTGGCAGAGTGCGGATGCGTGGGCCGCGCTTTTTGCCTGTGTGCTGATCGCGGCCAATGGCTGGCGTTTGTTTTATCCGGCGCTGCGCGAGGTGCTGGATACGGCGCCGCGCGGTGAAATCGTGGAGCGGGTGCGCGCGGCCGCGGCCACGGTGCCGGGAGTGCTCGAAATCGACAAGTGTTTCGTGCGGAAAATGGGCCTGGAATTTTACGTCGATCTGCACGTCGGGGTAGACGAACGGATTTCCGTGCGCGCCGGGCATGATCTGGCGCATGAAGTGAAGGACGCAATCAGGCAGACGAACCCGCGCATTGCCGATGTGCTGGTGCACATCGAACCGGCCAGCCCGGTGCGCGCAGCGGGTTAGTCTCTAATCGAGACTTTCCACCAGCGTCTTGAGTGCGGCCGCCAGGCTGGCGCGCGCCGTTGCGATCTGGCGGGCGAAACGCATCAGCCTAACGACGCTGAATGGATGAGTAACCAAGTGTCCCGCCAGACGGGTTGCGCTCGTTCGTTGCCGTTCGAGATCGAACAAGACACTGGGCGGCGCGGGAAACGGCGTGGCTGCGGTGTCGCTAATGGCACGCAGCGAAAGCATTGGGACGTTCTTCGCCGCGCAGGCACGCGCGATCCATTCTGTCTCCATATCGATCGCCGCCGCGCCGTGCTCGCGGGCGAAGTGTGCGCGTTCCGCTTCGCCTTCGATCACTCGATCAACGGTCACAAGTTTGCCGACGCGACCGATGACCAGCTCGTCGGCGCGAGCCAGCAGTTGCGGCTCGGAAAAGTTCTCCGCGAGCAAGAGATCGCCTGTGCCTAACGATGGGTCCGTTCCGCCGGCGAACCCGCTGCTGATGAGCAAGTCGAAGCGCTCGGAATCGAGAAACGGTCCGAGACGGGCGCGCGCCACCGTCGCGCCAACGCCGGTGTGGAGGATTTTTACCTCGCGATGGCGCCCGCCGAGCAGACTTCGGAAATCGCAGCTTTCGGTCGTTAGGGCAAAAGTAACCGCAATCATCGGTCGATCGTTCAGCGCGGGCCGGAGAGGACGATCTCCAAATGGACCGGTTCGTCAGGCGAAGCCGCGCCTGGGGTCGCGGCGGAGGAAGGTGCGGGCGCGCCAAGGGCGTAGAGCGTTTTCCGAAACTGTGCCTCGGCGGAGGCTGGAACAAGAACGAGCACTTTCGTTCCGCCGTCGTTAGGCAAATCCTTCGCACCGGAACCGCCGGCCTGGGTCGCGGCTTCGACAATCGATTGGGCCACCGCGTCCTGCTTTTCCCGCGGCACGACGATGACGATCTGCTCCCGGCCGAGAGTCGGTGGGGTGAACACGGCAGTGGCCGCTTTTTCCAGCGAACCATGGACCTCTTGATAGATCTTTTCCTGCTGCGCCTTGCGCACCTCGGCGGAAGGCTGGTTCGACCGGAAAATATAGAAGAGGCCAAGGGCGACGTTCATGGCCACGAGGACGGCAAAGGCCGCGGCGAGCTGGCGCCCGCGCGAACCGGCCCGGGTGGTGGCGGCAGATTCGTCAGGCGGCCGTTCCAGGTTGCGATGAATCTGGCGCGCGGCGACGAACTGCTGCTGCAATTCCGGGTCGGAAATGAGTGCGCGCTCGAGGCGTTCCCGCTCGGCCGGCGGCAGTTTGCCCTCCAGGTAATCGAAGAATTTCTCGGGTGTCATCTGCTGCGTGATGGACGAAACGGACGGCAAACTAAACCGGGGCAATAGTTAGTCCAGAGTCCGCCAGCCCCGGGGCACGTCGGTTGAGGTTTGATGCTTTTCCCTTAGAATAGCCGCCTCGTGGGCGATGATGGAGCGACCGATCCCAAACCGCGCCGCAACAGGAGATGGATTCGTCGGCTCTTTATCGGGTTGGCCACCATTTTTCTGCTGCTGGTCGTGTTTCATGGCCCGATCCTGCGCTCGGTTGTTCATTCGTTAGCCATCCATTTCGCGGCGAAGCAGAATCTGAAACTCGATTTCCGCATCGAGGGCGATGTGCTAAGCGGGGTTGCGCTGCGCAACGTGCACGCGACCGCAACCGGCCCTTCCGCGGTGCAGTCGCTCGACGCCGATCTGGTCCGGGCGAGTTACAGCCTAACGGATTTGGCTTTCCACGGGATGTCCGATTTTCTAAAGGACGTCGAAGTGCGCAACCTGACTGCGGTGCTCGATCTTTCGAAAGCGCCGATCCCGAGACCGACGCCGCCGCCGAAGAACGAGAAGCTCAGTCTGCCGGCATTTTTTCCCGACCGGCTGGAGGTCACGAACGCCAACCTCACGATGCGCGGCCAGCCGCAGGACACGGTGGTGCGCAACCTCAACCTCGGTCTTTATCCCGATCGCGAGGGGCGCACTGCGGATCGACAAGCTGCAGATCCCGAACGTCCACACCTGGACGGACATCACCGCGACGACGACCTACGCGAACAAGAACCTCTTCCTGCGCAACCTGACGCTCGACGAAGGGTCATCATTTCCAGACGGTCAATATCGACGCTCTCGAAGACGGGCGGCGGCAAGCTGGCGCTGGAAGTGAAAGGCTCGGTCGGGAAGGGGGACGATCGAGGGCAAGGTCGGCCTGACACGACCAAGTCGTCCTTCAAGACGACGACGAAGGTGAAAGCGCCTCCGACATTTCGTTAGGCCAATTAAGCGAATATTTCGGGCGACCGGCGGGCGCGCTGGCGGGCGATGTGAAGGATTTCCAGATGGATTGGCACGGCACGCTGGATGCAGCCGCAGAGCTGGAACGGAACGATCACGGCCGAGATCGACAACGTGCGGCAGGGCGGGATCGCGCTCGACGACGCTGGGGCTCGATGTGGTGGCGGATAACGGGCACGGCGACGGTCCGCGAGGCGCGGATCGATCGCGGAACGAATCATGTGCAGTTGGCGGCACGGTGCAGTTGCCGAAGACGACGGAAGGTTTCGTCGCACGCCGGGCGACCTCAGGTCTGAGATCGACGCGCCGGATCTTGCAGGAGCTGACGACCTTTCTGCCGACGCCCGCCACCGGCAGCCTGCAGGCCAACGGCACGATCAAGACCGACAACTCAGTCGCTCGCTCTGGAGCTGACAGCGCGAAGGGGGACTTGATCGGTTACGACAAGGCGGCGGTGAACACGCTGAGCGCGAAAATTTCCGCGACCAAGAAATTGCCGGCAACGGACGCGAGCGCGGAGGAAGCCGTTTTACGCCAACCTCAATTCGTCGGTTGCAGGCGACGTTGAGCGACGTGCGCTACGACCAATTCGTGATCGATAGCGTGAGGCGCAGATCGAAGAGCAAGGACGCGATGGTCTCGTGTCGAGCCGGTCTCGGCGCAGCGCGGAAGCAGATCTGCTTCTCGTTAGGGGAAATTATCAGCTGCCGCCGCCTGGCTGGAAGAGTTCGCTCGAGCAGCCGGCCGATCTGCAGTTCAGTTTCCGCGCACCGCAACTGGCGGATTACTGGCAGGAGCGAGGCGCCGAACAAGGTGACCGGCGAGTTGCAGGCCGACGGCAACGTGCGTCTTCGCAAGGGGGTGGCGAGCGGAGCAGATCAATCTCCATGGCCAGGAAATCGCCGCGCGAGAAACTGGTCGTGAAACAACTCAGCATGCAGACCGCGATCGCGAACAACACGGTTTACCTGAACGATCTGACCGCGACCCTGAACGACAAGGATTATGTCACGGCGCACGGAACGGTGAAGTTGGAGAAGCCGTTCGCTTACACCGGTGTGGCGACGGCGAATCTGGCCGATCTCTCGACATTTGAGCCATTGCTCAACAGCGACGCGTCGAGCGAGCCGGGGTCGGCGACCCCGGCCAGAAGGGTCGGAAAGCAGAGGACGCCGCTCGGGGGTTCGTTGGTCGTGAACTGGAACGGGCAGGGCGAGGCCGCGACGTTCAAGAACAACGGCGATCTCAAGCTCAAGATCGAGCGCGGGCGGTATGCGGATTTGAAAAATCTGCAGGCCAACGTCGAGGCGCATTACACGCCGGAGGAGTTGAACATCCCGATCATTTATCTCGCGAGCGACAAGCTGATTTTCCAGGCCATCCTGCAGGCGAAGGATTCGATGCTCGAGATCAGCAAGATTCAGATCGACCAGGGGACGGCGAAATACGCGACGGCTTACGCGTCGATTCCGTTCATCTGGACCAATCTGGGGACCCAACGACCCCTCGTTCCGCCTAACGGAAAGGTGGCGATTAATTTTCAATCGGAGAATCTCGATATTGCGAAGCTTTTCGAAAACATCGGGGCCAAGCCGCCGGCGATCGGGCAGCTGAGCGTAAAGCTGGAGGCGCAGGGACCGCTCGATCAGCTGCAGGCGAGTCTCGATTTGAAACTGCAAAGCCTGCGCGCAACCGCCCTCGAAAAACTGGAGCCGGCGACGGTCAACATCGGGATGCGTCTCGAGAACAACCAGCTGCGGGTGGATGGCAGGGTTCAGCAGGCCAAGATTCAGCCGCTGCAGATTGAAGCGCATCTTCCACTCGACCTCTCGAAGCTCCGCGCGGAGCGCAAGCTCGACGAGCAGACGCCGCTCAACGCTTCGGTCCGATTGCCGCGCAGCTCGATCAACTTCGTCAAGGAATTCGTTCCGGCGTTGCGCACACTCGATGGCACCCTGGCCATGAACGTGAATGTCGGTGGCACCATTGCCAAACCGGCGCTGAGCGGGACGGCTGACATGAACATCAACGTGGCACGCCTTGAAAATGCGAGCCTCCCTGCCCTGACGAATTTCAAAGCGCTGCTCAATTTCCGCGACAACACGCTCAACTTCGATCGCTTCGGCGGCGATATGGCGGGCGGCCCTTTCACCCTCTCAGGCCGGATCACCCTGCCGAAATTAACCGAGCCGAAGCTGGATCTCCGGCTGAAAGCGAACAGCGTGCTCGTCGCGCGCAACGACAACCTGACCGCGCGCGTCGATGCCGACGTCAAGGTCGAAGGACCGCTGCAGAGCGCGACGGTCAGCGGTCAGATATTGACGACAAACAGCCGGTTCCTGAAGAACATCGATATCATTCCGATTAGCCTTGCCCGGCCGGCCGGCGCGGCGGCCGCAGCCGCCTATCTCTGCGCCGATCCTTTCCTTCCCCAAGCCGCCGCTGCGCGATTGGAAATTCGACCTCACGATCAAGAGCAAGGATCCATTTCTGATTCGCGGAAATCTGGCGGCCGGCGAAGCCATCGTCGACATGAAGCTGACCGGCACCGGACTCCGTCCGGCCTTGCAGGGCCAGGTGCGTCTCAAGAATTTCGAGGCGACGCTGCCCTTCAGCACCCTGACGATTCAATACGGTTTCCTCTTTGTTGATCCGGACGATCCGCTCAACCCGCGGATCGAGCTTCACGGCACTTCTCTGATTCGGGATTACACCATCCATGTTTACGTTTATGGGACGGCGCTCAATCCGGAGGCAATTTTCAACAGCGAGCCGCCCCTGCCGCAGGAGGAAATCATCTCGCTCCTCGCCACCGGCACGACCCGGGAAGAATTGACCGGGGGCGGCAATGTCCTCGCGAGTCGCGCTCTTTTGCTTCTGGGAAAGGAGCTTTACCGCAAGATCTTCAAAAACAGCGAGTGACGAAGGACCGAAAACCGACTCGGTCTTCAACCGGCTTGATGTCGAGTTTGGGAATGTCGATCCGCGCACCGGCCAACAGACGGCGACAGCGAAGTTTAGAGTAAACAACAAAGTCGTCCTGGTGGGAGATGTTGGCGTGGGCGGGGATTTCCGCGGCCTGGTGAAGTATCTGATTCGTTTTCGCTGAGGTGATGAGGGTATCTTCGTGTCGCGCTGGCGCTCGGCCTAACGACCAGTCTCGCCGGGGCGCAGAATGCGGCCCGGCTGCCGCAACAGGAGGTGAAGGAAAAAGAGGAGCGCGCCATCGCGCAGCAGCAGGAGGAGGTCGCGCAGCGCTTCAATCTCGAGATTGTGGGTAATACGGCCTTCAGCGAGAAGGAGCTGCGCTCGCAGTTGAAGGAGCAGCTCGCAATCATCGAGCAGTCTGGCCTAACGACCGCGCGGGGGGACGACGCGGCTTTTTTCCTCGAGCTGTTCTACAAGAAGCACGGCTATGCCAAGGTGAACGTGAGTTACAGAATCGAGGGTGGCAACCGCTTGCGGCTCGACATCACGGAAGGCCCGCTCGTTTACCTTGATCAGGTCATCTTTGTCGGCAATCGGCAGGTGCCAACCGGCAAACTTTTCGATTATGCTGGAAGGCCCAACGCGGGAACGCTATTCCAAAGCGCAGGCGCATCTGCCGTTTGTGCCGGGAGATATCGACGAGGGCGCGGAGCTCGTGCAGCGCTATTACGTTTCGCAGGGCTTCGCCAAAGGCACGGTTGAACCGCCACAATACGAATACGTGCGACCTGATCTGGTGGTGGCGCGGATCGTGATTGATGAGGGCCAGCGCTATTCCTTTGGCAACATCAATTTCGTCGGGCCCACGATCTACGGACCCGAAGCGTTGCGCGGACAGATGCTCGATCTACTCCGGCAACCTTACACTGAGGCCCGTCTCGCCGATATCCCGCGCCGGTTGCAGAGTTACTACAAGACGCGCGGCTATTATGCGGTCAAAGTGGACGCAGTCGGCGATCCAACGCTCGCGGTCCAGGGGCGGGTGCCAGTCCGGGTGACGGTCGATCCCGGCCCGGTTTATTACTTCGATGGCATTACGGTCCAGGGAACGCAGAAACTGCGGCCCAGCTATTTGGTCAATCGTTTCCGCAAATTCGAAGGCCAGCCCTACAGTCCCGAGCCGCTGGACAAAAGGTTTCGTGAGTTAATGCGCACGAGCCTGTTCAACACTCTCCAGATCAATCCAACGCCGGTCGATGGCAACCGACTGCGGCTCGACATCAAAGTGGAGGAAGCGAAGTCGCAGGAGTTTGGCTTTTCCATCGGCTACGGATCGTTTTCCGGCGGGATCGTCGGCGCTTCGTATGCGAATCGCGACCTGTTTGGCTACGGACGACCGATCACGACCTCGGTGGAATATTCTCAGCGCGGTTACAAGGGCGACATTGTCTATCAAGACCCTTATTTCCTCGACACCGAAATTGCCTTGAATGCACGAATTTCGGCGCTGACTTTTGATTTCAACGGCTACACCAAATTTGAGATTGGGGGCCGCCTGACGTTCACGCGCAAGATCACCGAACAATACGAGATCGGTCTCGTCGCCGCCGGGCGACACGTTGATATCACGAGTGCGACGATTGATCCAACGTTGCTCGGTGAGACCTCTTACTTTGTCAGTACGATCGGTTTCACTCAGACGCTCGACCTGCGCACAAATCCGCTCGTCGCGCCGCGTGGTTTCGTTTTCGATAACACGGCCGATCTGGCCTCGAGCGCGATCGGGAGCGACATCGACTTTGTGCGGGCCACGGGGCGAATCAGCTATTACCTGCCCTTCGCCCCGGGGCCGCTGTCTCTCGGGGCGGAGGATTTGACGAAGTCCGCCTTGCAGCGCTGGTTCGAACGCAGCTTGCTCGCCTTTGGCGCACGCGGCGGAATTGTCTACCCGTTCAATATCGGCGGGACAAGCGAAGCCGTGGCCATCCCGATTGACGAACGATTTTTCAACGGCGGCAGCACCACGGTGCGCAGTTTCAATGAACTGGATTTGGGACCGCACGATCGGCGAAGGCCATCCGCTGGGCGGTGAGTTTTTTACGATCTTCAATGTGGAGTATACCTTCCCGCTCTATCAAGAGTTGCTCGGCGCGGTCTTTGTCGATGCCGGCAATTTGTTGCGCGACGCGAGCTCGCCGGGGCTGAACGACATGCGCTACGGGATCGGATTTGGACTGCGCTATAATCTGCCCATCGGCCCGGTCCGCCTCGACTACGGCATCAATCCTAATCCGCGCCCAGACGAGGCCTTCGGCGCCTTCCATTTCAGCTTTGGTTTCGCGTTTTGATCCGGGGAGCACTCGCCGGTTTGAAGAACGATGAATGCAATCGCGCCGATATTGACCTTTCGGCCCGGGCACCTGAACTATCATGTTCATGCATCGACGCCTTTTGACTGCGCTGTTCTTTGCTTCCACGCTCACACTCGCAGCGGATTCCCAAGACGGGCCGAAGAATGCCATTGTCTTGATTATTCGCCACGGGGAAAAGCCCGACAGCGGTCCCGATCTCTCACCCGCCGGCCAGCAGCGGGCCGAAGCATACAAGCATTACTTCCGAAGATTCACTGTCGATTCCAAGCTTCTGCGTCCTGATGCCGTTTTTGCCGCCAAAGACACAAAGGATAGCCATCGCCCGCGTCTGACGGTCGAGCCGTTTGCGAAGGCCGAAAAATTGAAAGTCGCTGCGCATTTTAGTAGCGATCAGACGGGTGACCTGGCGGCTGCCCTTCGCGCAACAGAGCAGGGAAAGCGGATTCTCGTCTCCTGGCATCACACCGACATCCCGAATCTCCTCAGGGCGCTTGGAGTAGATCCCAAGAGCCTGCTGCCGGACGGTAAATGGCCCGATTCCGTCTTCGGTTGGGTGCTCATGCTCAGCTATGATCAGGATGGCCGTTTGATTCCTGCGAGCACGAGGCGGATCGACGAACACTTGATGCCGGACGACTCTCCGTAAGGCCGGAGCATTTGCCAACCGCCGACAGACTCTGTCGCCAAGGAGCGCACCGCCTGGCGAATGGTGCCGCGTAAGGGCCGAAGGAAATCGGGGAAAGCCACACGATGCCGGGGAGAAAAATTTGCAGACCTGCGTTAATTCGCGGGGCGCTGCAGCTCTGCAAGCTTCTCTTCCGCTCGATTGACGTCGGATTTGCGGCCGCTCCCCAGGGCGAGGAGCTTTTTCTGCCGCTCCAGATTGCGCAAGGCCGCCTCGACCTCGGCGCGATGACGCCGCTCCGTCGCGACCCGCGCGGCTTCCGCAAGGCCGGCGATCTCGCTTTCGGATTTCCCCGTTTCCGCCGCGACTTTCCGCGCTTCTTCCAACTGAGCCTCGGCCAGCATCGCCTCAAGTTGCACAACTCTCAGCGCGCGCTGCTCCGCTTCCACTTTGGCGATGATGCCGGCCCGGAAAAGGCGATCCGCGCTGGCCGCTCGTTTGCGCGCCTGCGTCAGGTCATTCTCGATCGCCGACGTGCTCCGTGGATCGAGACCTGAATCGTCCGGCTCGCTGTTTTGGGACAAGAGCGGTGGCTCGATATCCGAAGGAAGGCTATCGCCTGGCCCGGGGAGCTCCGGTTCACCGAGGGCGAAGGCGGGCCCGGCCACGACGATCATGCCAAGCGTCATGAGCCACCGCCTCATGGGTGGACAATATCATAACTGGGTGGGCGTCCGCGAAAAATTTTACCAGGCCGGGCGACCCATCGCGACCTTGCCCATGCGACTCGGACGAATTATGATTGTAGCCCGCGTCGCGAACGTCCATCGTCTGCCGCCCACTGATTCGGAAACAAACTTCTTTTTATGGAAACAACCATCGCAGCAGCACAAAAATCGTCGCCGCCCGAAGCTGATTTTCTTCCCTTGCAGGGGACCGATTACGTCGAGTTCTACGTGGGGAACGCCAAGCAGGCCGCGCACTTTTACAAGACGGCGTTCGGTTTCCAGAGCCTGGCCTACGCCGGGCCGGAAACGGGGACCAAGGACCACGCCAGTTACGTCATTCGGCAGAACAAGCTGACCTTTATGCTGACGACGCCGTTGCGCCCGGAGGGACCGGTGGCGGAGCACATTCGCAAACACGGAGACGGGGTGAAAGTGCTCGCGTTGAAAGTGGAAGACGCCACCTCCGCGTGGAATGAAACGACCAAACGGGGCGGCAAGAGTTACATGAAACCGGAAACACTTTCCGATGAAAACGGCAAGGTCGTGATGAGCGGGATTCACACCTACGGAGACACGGTTCACCTCTTTATTGAACGGGGCGATTACACCGGTCCCTTCATGCCGGGCTTCCGCAAGTGGGAGTCGGCCTATAATCCCCCGGATGCTGGCCTGCAATATGTCGATCATTGTGTTGGCAACGTCGGCTGGAACCAGATGAATCCCTGGGTCAAGTTCTATGAAGATGTGATGGGCTTCCGCAATATTCTGAGCTTCGACGACAAGGATATCTCGACCGAATACTCAGCGCTTATGAGCAAGGTCATGAGTAACGGCAACGGCTTCGTCAAGTTTCCGATCAATGAACCGGCCGAAGGAAAAAAGAAATCGCAGGTTGAAGAATACCTCGACTTCTACAACGGCGAAGGCGTGCAGCACGTTGCGATCGCGACCAAGGATATCGTAAAGACCGTAACCGATCTGCAGAGTCGCGGCGTCGAGTTCTTGAATATCCCGACCACTTACTATGACACGGTGCTCGACCGTGTCGGTCACATCGATGAGGATCTCGAGCCTCTCAGGCGCCTCGGCATTCTGGTCGATCGTGATAACGAAGGCTATCTCCTGCAGATCTTCACCAAGCCGGTGGAAGACCGGCCAACGTTATTTTTCGAGATCATCCAACGCAAGGGCGCGCAGAGTTTCGGAAAAGGAAACTTCAAGGCGCTCTTTGAAGCCTTGGAAAAAGAGCAGGAACTCCGAGGTAACCTCTAAGGAAGAACGACATGCCGTATTATCAAAAGCTCGGTCAGATGCCGAAGAAGCATCACATCTGGTTTCGTCGCAACGGTGCGGCGCCAAGCTACAAGAACGAAGGCATCGCCTACGAACACGTCTTCACCACGGAAGGTTTCGATGAAGCGTATTCGATTGTCTATCATCTGCGGCCGCCCACGCGTGTGCGCAACGTTGAGTTGATCAAACATTGGGAGCCGAAAAAAGTCACTGATAGTCCGCTGCGTCATCATCATTTTAAGACGGCAGACATTCCGCGCCGCGGCGACCTTTACACCAGCCGCATTCCGATGTTGTTCAATCAGGACATCACTGCGTATCGCGCGCGGCCGGCAAAAGCCTACGACAAGTTCGAGTATTACAAGAATGGTGGGGCGGACGAAGTTATCTTCGTCTTCAAGGGCGGCGGCACACTCGAGACCGTTTTCGGCAAGCTGCCTTATCGTGCGGAAGATTACATCGTCATCCCGCGCGGGATTACTTACCGGCTTGTTCCCGACAAGGTTGAAGAGGAGGATTATCTCATCCTCGAATCGATCGGTCCGGTTCGAATTCCCAAACGGTATCTCAATCACGAAGGCCAGATCAAGATGGGCGCGCCCTATTCCGAGCGCGATCTGCATGGACCGACGGAGATCATCACCATCGACAAGGAGGAAGATGTCGATGTCCTGGTTAAGGACGGCTCGCGTTTCACCCGCGTGACTCTGGCCCAGCATCCATTCGATGCCGTCGGGTGGGATGGTTATCTGTATCCCTTCACATTCAACGCGCAGGATTTCGAACCGATTACGGGCACGGTGCACCAGCCGCCGCCGATCCATCAAACCTTTGAAGTGCGCGGCTACGTCATCTGCACGTTCGCGCCCCGCCTCCTCGATACGCATCCGGAGGCGGTCAAGATCCCCTGGGTGCATGATAATGTGGAAGCGGATGAGGTCCTCTTTTACGTCCGCGGAAATTTCGGTTCGCGGCGCGGCATCGAGAGCGGATCGATCACGCTGCATCCGCGCGGAATTCCGCACGGGCCGCATCCGGGAACGATCATGGCGAGCAAGGATGCGCTCCGGACCGAGGAGCTGGCCGTGATGTTCGACACGGCGCACACGCTCGAACTCACGGAGGAATCGCTCGCGCTCGACGATCCGAACTATCCGCTTAGCTGGCTCGACTAGGCGGTTTTTCGCTCTTCTGTCATCCCGATCCGTCTGCGCGACTCGGGATGACAAGCCGCGTCTCTGCCGCTAAGCTCCCGCCGTGCAGAATAACGACCTCGAGACGTCCGCGCGCCTAACGATCGACCACAATCGCCTGGGCGAAAATCGCCTCGCTGAGCTGGAGCGCGTCTTCGGCGATCTCCTCGACGCCGTCGGCGAAGATCGGCACCGGCAGGGTCTCGCGAAAACGCCGGAACGCGCGGCGCGCTCGTTCGAATTTCTCACCCAACGGTTATCGGCAGTGTGTCGAGGACGTGGTCAACGGCGCGATTTTCGATTCCGACGCGAGCGAGATTGTGATGGTTAAGGACATCGAGCTTTATTCGATGTGCGAACATCATCTGCTCCCCTTCATCGGGCGCGCTCACGTCGCCTACATTCCCGACGGCAAAGTGATCGGTCTCTCCAAGGTCGCACGCATCGTTGACGTGTTCGCGCGCCGCCTGCAGATCCAGGAACAGCTCACGACCCAGATCGCCGACGCGCTCATGCAGGTGCTCCATCCGTTAGGCGTGGCGGTCGTCATCGAGGCCAAGCACCTCTGCATGATGATGCGCGGAGTGGAGAAGCAGAACTCCATCATGAAAACCTCCTGCCTCCTCGGCAGTTTCAAGGAGGACGCGCGCACCCGGGGCGAGTTCCTCGCGTTGCTCGGCCAGTGATCTCTCGATGCTGCTGACGGTCAGCAAGCGCCTGGAGTTCTCCGCTTCGCGCCGCCTTTTCTTACCGTCCTGGTCGGATGCGCAAAACGTCGCCGCCTTTGGTCCGGAGAGCGCGGCCCGCTACGGCACTGGACGAAACTACGTCGCCTATTTCGTTTTCGGCGGCGAGGTCAATCCGGCCAACGGCATGCTGGTCAACATCAGCGAAATCAAAGCGCGGGTGGAGGCGGTTCTGCATGCGCGCTTCGACCACAAGTTCTTGAACGAAGATCATCCGATTTTCCGCGACGTGCCGCCGACTGCGGAAAACGTCGCGCGCCAGCTTTTTCGTCGAAGTCGCGCCGCTGTTTGGCGACCTCGAGGCCAGCCTCGTCGCCTGCCATCTGGTCGAGGCGCCCGAGCGGAGCGCGACGTTTTATGCCGGGGGTGTTTGCGAAGCGAATTACTGGCTCGAATTCTCGGCGGCGCGCCAAACGATGTCGCCACATCTGAATGCGGCGGAGAATGAAACGCTTTTCGGCATCGCCTCGTCGCCCTACGGTCATGGCCATCATTACCGAGCGCGTCTGACCTTCCGTGGTGAAGCAGGCGCGCGGACACGGCCGCTCGTGCCCGGAGTCCGAGCTGGCCCGATGCCTCGCCTCGCTCCGTGCGGAACTCGATCACAAGAACCTGAATCATGAAGTTCCCGGCCTAACGAATCGACCGAAGACGACGGAAAGCCTGGCGCAATATCTGCTACGAACGCGTCGCGGCCATGCTTCCGATTCACCGCGTTCGCCTGCATGAGCGAGTCGATTTTTTTGCCGAGTACTGGCGTGACGGAAATTTTTACCTTGGAATGCAGCGGCCCTTCAGCGCCGCGCACCGCCTGCACGCGGCCAGCCTTTCCGAGGCCGAGAACCTTTCTCTCTATGGCAAGTGCAACAACCCGCGCGGCCATGGTCACCGCTATCTGACGGAGGCGACGATCGGCGGCCCCTACGATGAGCGGAGCGGCACGCTTTACAGTTTTACGGCGCTTCTCGACGGCATCGAGGGAGCGCTCCGGCCCTGGCAGGACAAGCACCTCGATCTCGAGACGGAGGAATTTCGCACGACCCCTTCGACCGGCGAAAACATCGTGCGCGTTCTGTGGCCGAAGTTTAATACGCGATTGGACGATCGCCTGACACGTCTGCGCCTTTGGGAGACGCCCAACAATCGCTTCACGCTCCGCCGTTAGCGCCGCTGTTTCTTGATCGACCCGATCAGCTCCCGCGGCCTTGACTTGTTCCCGCTCACCCAGTCGCTTAGTTTCCGCCATGCCGAAGCCGGATGCCAGGAAGCGGTTGGAGGAGGACATTTCCATTCACATTTTCACCGTCTCGGCTGGCATGGTCGGCGTGTGTCTCACCGTGATTGGACTCTTGCGCGTCGTGATCACCCTGCGCAAGACCGACACCTTTGCCGACGACCTTCTCGCCTTTGATGCGTTTCTCTTTCTCATCGCCTGCTTGTCCTCCTACTGGGCGCTGCGGACGCGCAGCCAGGAGAGGATGTATCGGGTCGAACGCTTTGCTGACACGGTTTTTCTTCTGGCCCTCGTTCTCATGGCAATCGTTTGCACTATTGTGACTTACGCGATTGCCATCTTGAAATGAGGCTTCCTCCTCGTCCAAAGCCGGTGACGGCTGGCCAATTTCGTCGCCTTGCTCTCGGCCTGCCCGAGGCGCGTGGAGAGTTCGCACCTCAATCATCCGGATTTTCGCGTCCGAAACAGGATCTTCGCGACGTTAGGCTATCCCGATCAGCGTTGGGGCATGGTCAGGCTTACGCCGGCCCAACAGAAGGAACTCCTCCGCACTGCGCCGGAAACATTTCGCCCCGCCGCCGGGGCATGGGGTCGGAGCGGGAGCACGAGTCGTGCTTCTCTCCGCCATCACGGCGAGTGCCCTCCGGCCCATCCTCCGCTGCGCCTGGGAAAACGTCGTCGCCAAGCCCACGGCCAGCAAACGCCGTCGTTAGGCACACGGCCTGTTGACCCAAAGTAGCGCGATCCGTCAGGCCAAGGCTCCGCGGCTGCTGGAGGTGCCCGCGGATTTCAGCGTCGCGCTCAAAGGCGCTGGAATTCGCCGCGGCAACTTGCAAACGTGAGCCCGCGCCGGAAAGGTGCGCGCAATGGACGAAATGGTGCAATCGAGCACGCGGTCTCGGCCGGAAAGCTGCTCGAATCCAGTGCCGCCAACATCCGGCGCGTGCTCGGAGAGCGCGAGCTCGCCGGTCGTCTCGCAATCGATCGCGGAGCTGGTCGAGGCGGGCGAGTGGACGGAGTTGAACGACCGCTTTTATCGCTCCCTCGCTTTTGGCACGGGCGGGATCCGCGGCCGGACGATCGGCAAGATCGTGACCGCAGCCGAACGCGGCACGCCTAACGAATTGGGCCGGCCGGAGTTTCCCTGCGTCGGCACCAACGCGATGAACTTCGACAGCGTTGGCCGCGCGACCCAGGGACTGGTCGACTATTTGCGCGCCTGGTTTGCTCGCGAAAAGCTGAGCGGCAGACCGAAGCTGGTCATCGCGCACGACACGCGCTTTTTCTCGACGGATTTCACGAAGCTCGCGGCCGAGATCGCGGCGAAAAACGGCTGCGATGCCTGCATCTTCGACGGACCGCGCTCGACGCCGGAGCTTTCCTTTGCCGTCCGCTATTTGCGCGCGAGCGCGGGCGTCGTGATTACCGCGAGCCACAATCCGCCGCACGACAACGGCTACAAAGTTTACTTCAGCGACGGCGCGCAGGTGGTCGAGCCGCATGCCAGCGGAATCATCGCCCGGGTGAACGCCGCCGGCGCGCCCGCGCCTAACGAAGTGCGCGGCGAGATCGTCACGCTCGGGCGCGAAGTCGACGAAGCCTACATGGCGCGGCTCGAGACGCTCGTCCTCGATCCTGACCTGGTGCGGTCGCAACGCGATCTGCGCATTGTCTACACCCCGATTCACGGGACCGGCGCCGTCATCATCAAACCGATGCTCGAGCGGCTCGGTTTTTCGTTCGATGTCGTGGCGGAACAGGATCAGTTCGACGGGCGTTTCCCGACCGTGGAATCACCCAACCCGGAGAACGCCGAGGCGCTGAAACTCGGAATCGAACTGGCGAAAAAGGAGAACGCCGACCTGCGTCATCGCGACCGATCCGGACTGCGACCGGATGGGCGTGGCGGTGAAGAGCGCGGACGGCGAAATGAAATTGCTGACCGGCAACCAGATCGGTTCGCTGCTCGCTTATTACCGGGCGAAGACGCTTTTCGACCAGGGCGTGCTCAACTGCGGAAAACGCATCCCGTGGCGTGATCATCAAGACGTTTGTCACGACCGATCTGCAGAAAGCGATTGCGGAAAAGTTTGGCCTGCGCTGTGTCGAGACGCTGACCGGCTTCAAATACATCGGCGCGAAGCTCGAGAAATACGAACGTGCCGTGCCGCTGCCCGCGGGTGACGATTATCGCGACCTGCCGGAAGAGGAAACGCGCCGGCTGCGGCTTGCGCACTCGTCGTTTTACATCTTTGGCGGCGAGGAAAGCTACGGCTACAGCGGGGCGGATTTCGTCGGGACAAAGACGGCAACGGCGCGGCGATCATGTTTTGCGAGGTCGCGGCCTACGCGAAATCGCTCGGCCTCACGATCGACGGATTGCTCGACCAGGTTTATGCGCGAGTTCGGATACTACCTGGAAAAAAACGGCGCGCTCACTTTCGAAGGCGCGGAGGGCGCGGCGAAGATCCAGCGGCTCCTCGCGACCTACGTGAGCAATCCGCCTAACGAAATGCTGGGGAGCAAGGTGATCGGCGATGCAGAATTTCGAAACCGATACCATCCGCGATGTCGAGGGCGACGAGATCCCGCGGGAAAAGATGCTGATCTTCGAACTGGCGGACAAGACGCGCGTGGCGGTGCGTGGTTCCGGCACGGAGCCGAAGATCAAGTATTACCTCTTCGCCCAGCGTCGACCGGAGTGGGACGGAGTTCACGCGCGAGGAGCTCGAAGACGATCAAACCGCAGGTCGGCGCGAAACTGGAGGCGCTTTGGGCGTGGCTGCAGGAAGATGCCGCGAGTCGAATCGGCTCCGCCTAACCGAAAGCCGGCGCGCGCGTTCATCGAACCGGCCGCAAACCAGTTTGTCATCCCGAGCCGGCGAAGCGCGGCGAGGGACCTCACAGTTGCAATGGGCGCTTTCTTTCGAAAGGACGCGCGTCGACTCCGACTGCGAGGTCCCTCGCCGCTCTGCGCCGGCTCGGGATGACAGCCGGCTATTAGCGGCTCAGACATTCGGTACCGATACGGACGGCGAACCCGGCCTTCGCGCCGCGAGCCAGCCACATCGCAAATTTCCCAGCCGCTGCTCGACATCCGGCCGTCCGCAGTCACAATTCCCTCGTGAGCGAAATCAAACTTAACGGCGGCGAGATCACGATCCTGAAAACGCTCGGCCTGAGCGGCAGCACCGATGGCGGGCACGCAGTTGGTGGATCGAATGGAGGAGATGGAGGGCGCGGAGTTTCTCGATACGCTCACCGGCTTGATCGCGCTGGATTACGTCGTCGCGAACAAGGTCAATATTCGCACGATGGACTCGGTCAGGGAGGCCTCCTTCCGCGTCAATGCGACCCTTTCCCGCGAATTGCGCGAGGCGGTCTATCCGTCCCGGCAAGGCGAAGCCGGATACGGGACGGCGCCGGCGGCGGTCCTGATTTTCGAGTGAGCGAAAACTCGCGCATCCGAAGCTGGCTCAAGCTGTGGCCGTGGCTTGCGGCGGTCTTGAGCGGCGTGCTCACGACCCTCTGTTTCGCGCCCTTCGAGCAAACCTGGCTCTGCTGGATCGCGCTCACGCCGCTGCTCGCGGCGGTCTGGTTTTCCGGCGAGGGAACGAGACGCCGCTGGCTGCGCGATCTGCTCCTTGGCTACGTCGCGGGCGTGGTTTTTTTCTGGGGCGTCTTCTCGTGGCTGCACACCGTGACGGTGCCGGGGCTGATTCTCGTCGGACTCTACATGGGCGTCTATTTTGCGATTTGGAGCTGGCTCGCCGGCCTGCTGCGCCCGCGCCGCTCATTGCCCGCGCCGGCGCTGCGCCGGAATGTCGAGGCGACGGATCCGAGCCTAACGAGTTACCGCCGGAGGCGCGCTCGCCCTGGCTCAGCTCGCTTCACAATCTCTGGCTCGCCTTCATTCTCGCCGCCGCCTGGACGGCGCTCGAATGGGTTCGCAGCTGGATGTTCAGCGGCTGGGGCTGGAACGGTCTCGGAGTCGCCTCTGCACGACGTCTTGCCCATCATTCAGATCGCGGAGATCACCGGTGTGGCCGGCCTTTCTTTCGTGGTCGCGTTTGCCAATGTCATCGCGGTCGCGACGGTGCGGCGGTTCATGATCGAGAGCAAAGTGCGGATGCGCCGGCCGCATTACGATTTCACCCTCACGATGGCGGCGATTGTCGGCCTTTGCGGCTACGGCATCCGGCTGTTGCAAGTGAAACCGGTGGCGACGGAACCGCTGCGCGTCGCGGCGGTGCAGGCCAACGTGCCGCGGGACGAAAAATTCAGCCGCGCAGTTCCAGGCGAAAACGTTTGCTCAATTTCACCGGCTCACGCAGTCTGCCCTCGCCACCCAGCCGCCGCCGCAATTGATCGTCTGGCCGGAAAGCTCAACGCCCGCGCCGGCGCTGCTCGACGAGGAAAATTACCGGTTCGTGATGGATCTCTCCGCTTCGATCAAGACGGACCTGCTCCTCGGCACGATCGATCGAGACGAGAAGGGCGATTACAACGCGGCCTTGCTCGTCTCGAACGGCGGCGAGAAGCATTCAGGTTTATCGCAAGCTGCATCTCGTGCCCTTCGGCGAATATGTTCCCGGCCGACACACCGTGCCCTTCATTGGCGCAGATTGTCGGCGACCAGGTGCCGGCTGATTTCACGCGCGGGAAAGAGCCGGTGGTCTTTCGCCTAACGACCGACCAGGTGAAGGTTGCGCCGCTTATTTGTTTCGAGGACACGCTCGGCGAGCTGACCCGGCAGTTTGTTCTGCGCGGCGCGAACTTGCTCGCAACGTGACGAACGACGGCTGGTTCCTGCGCTCGGCGGGCGCGACAGCAACATCTCGCGAACGCGATTTTCCGCTGCGTCGAAACCCGGCGTCCGATGGTGCGGGCGGCAAACACGGGCGTGACTTGTTTCGTCAATCGCTTTGGCCGGGTCACGCAGGTGCTGCTCGACGCCAAAGGGCAGCCAGTTTACCGAAGGCGTGCTCACCGGAACGATCGACATCCCGACCAGCGGCGAGCTGACTTTCTACACCCGGCACGGCGAGCTCTTCGCGAAGATTTGCGCGGGCCTTACGGTGCTCTTTCTCGTCATTCGCTGGGCCAGAAGCTTGATGCGCCGAAGCGCGTCGCTCCAGGGGCATGCCTGCGCATGTCGAGGCAGGGCGCGCACCTTGAATTCGCCCTTTGATTCTCTATGAGCGACTTCGTCATCTACGCGCGCGGTTTGCGCAAATCCTACGGATCACTCGAGGCGGTGAAGGGCATCGATTTCGAGGTGAGCGCCGGCGAAGTCTTCGGTCTGCTCGGACCGAATGGCGCCGGTAAGACGACGACGGTGGAAATTCTCGAAGGCCTGCGTCCGCGCAGCGGCGGCGACGTGCACGGTGCTCGGCTTCGATCCCGATCGGCAGAAGCAGAATTTTGAAGGATCGGATCGGCGTTTGCCTGCAGGCCACGAACCTCCCGGACAAGATCAAGGTGCACGAAGCGCTCGAACTCTTCGGCTCTTTCTATTCGAAGCGTGTCGATGGCGATGCGCTCCTGCGCCGCTTGCAGCTTTGGGAAAAACGCGAAGCCGGATACGCCACGCTCTCCGGCGGACAGAAGCAGCGCCTCGCGCTCGCTCTCGCGCTGATCAACGATCCGCAACTGCTCTTTCTCGACGAGCCGACGACCGGGCTCGATCCGCAGGTGCGCCTCGAGATTCGCGATTTGATCGAGGAGCTGCGCGCGGAAAAGCGCACCATTCTGATGACCACGCATTACATCGAGGAAGCGGAACGCCTCTGCGATCGGGTCGCGATCATCGACGACGGAGTGATCATCGCGATCGGGTCGCCGCGAGAGTTGCAGGAAAAAAGCGCGACCCAATCGAGCATCGAGATTTCGTTAGGCCAACCTTTGCCGGCGGTCGAATTGCCGGCCTGGCCGGACGCGATTCGCACGATCGTGAGCGACGATCGACGAAAGATTTCGGTCAGCTCCAGCCGTGCCGCGAAGACGCTGGTCGAGTTGATCAAGTGGATCGACGCGCAAGGCCTGGAGCTCGACGATGTGCATCTCAACCGACCGACGCTCGAGGACGTCTTCATCGAGCTGACCGGCAAACGGCTGCGCGACTAACGAAATGAAAGCGTTTCTCGCTCTTCTCAAGATCGATCTGAAGCTGGCGCGCCGAAACCGGACCGTCCTCTTCTTCAATTATTTTTTTCCGCTCAGTTTTTTCTTCATTTTCGCCCAGATGTTCGACGCCCATCAGGGCTCGGCCATTCTCCAGGTGGTGACGATGGTGATCGTCCTCGGCATTCTCGGGAACGGACTTGTTCGGCGCGGGGATGCGCGCCGTGCAGGAGCGCGAGGAGAACGTGCTCCGCCGTTACAAGGTGACGCCGATTACGCCGGTCCCGCTGCTCGCTGCGTCGATGATTACCGGCGTCGTGCTCTATGTCCCGAGCGTGATCATGATCCTGTTTCTGGCCCACCAGTTCTACGGGATGGCCATTCCCGGCGCAGCTCGCTCTCGCTGCTTCGTCTTCGTCTGCCTCGGCGCGATCGCCTTTCGCTCGTTAGGCTTGATCATCGCCGCGGTCGTCAATTCTTCGCAGGAAAGCAACATCCTCATTCAGCCGATCTACATGGCGATGCTTTTCCTGAGCGGGGCGACGATCCCGCTCACCTTCATGCCGCACTGGCTGCAGAATATTACGCAGTTCATTCCGGCGACCTATCTGATGACCGGGATCGGCGGCATCCTGCAGCGCGGCGAAACGCTCCTCGCGAATTGGCAGGCGGTCGCCGCGCTCTTGCTCACCACCGCAGTCGCGACCTTTATCGCGACGAAGCTCTTTCGCTGGGAGAAGGAGGAAAAGCTGCGCGCTTCGGCCAAACTTTGGGTGCTGGTGGTGCTGCTGCCGTTTCTCTTCCTCGGCGCTTACCAGGCGTGGAGTCAGCACGATCTGGTCAAGGCGCGGATTCTCGCGCGCGATCTCCGGCGCGGACAGACCTGGCTGATCCAGAACGCGCGCATCTTCGTCGGCAACGGCAAGGTGATCGAGTCGGGCGCGGTGCTCGTGAGGGGCGGAAAGATCGCCGAGATTTACGACGGCAGCTTTCCCGACGCGAAAACAGCTCAACGCCGAGGCGATCGACGCCGCCGGCAAGACCGTCCTCCCGGGATTGATCGACATGCATGTGCACCTCGGTGGTCCGGGCGGATTCTACGATGATTGGTCGAAGTACGATCCGAACGAAGGCCTACGAACGCGCCTTGGAATCCTATCTTTACTGCGGCGTCACCGCGGTCCGCAGCGCCGGCGACAAGGTCGATGACATGCTGAAATTGCGGCAGCAGTTCAACAGCGGCGAAAAGCTTGGGTCGGAACTTTTCCTCTGCGGCCCGCTCTTCACCGCGGAAGGGGGACACGGCACCGAGTACTCGAAGCGAATGCCGGAGATCGCGCGGGCCGGTTTCGACGCGCAATTTCTGCGCATCCCGAAGACGCCGGAGGAAGCGCGCCAGCAGGTCGATGAGCTGGCGGCGAAAGGGCGTGAACGCGATCAAGGGAGTCCTCGAAGCCGGCGTGCCCGGGTTACACCTTTAACCGGATGAATCTCGATCTGCTCCGCGCGGTGGTGCGACGAGGCGCACGCGAGAAAGTTGCCGGCCTCGATTCACACCGGCGAGAGCCGCGACGTGATCGATGCGGTCGCGCTCGGCGCGGATTCGATCGAACACGGTTCGTTTCGCGACGAGATCCCGGACGCGACGATCGCGGAGATGGCGGCGAAGGGCATCGCCTTCGATCCGACCTTGAGCGTCGTGGAAGGGTTCACGGATTTCAGCAAAGGGAAAACCGATTTGCTCAAACGCTCGTTAGTCCAGCAAGTCGCGACCAGGGAGTTGCTCACCGGGACCGAGCACGCCGCGGCGAGCGACGAAATGAAATCGTTTCGCGAGGGGCTCGGCCGTTACCCGATGTCGATGGATCTGGGTGGCCGCAATCTGCTCAAGGCCTGGCGCGCGGGCGTGCTCCTCGTGACCGGCTCCGACGCCGGCAACTTCCTCGTCTTCCATGGCCCGACCGTGCAACGTGAAATCGAGCTCTGGGTCGCCGCCGGCATCCCGCCGGAAGTCGCGCTCCAGGCCGCGACCTTCAACGCCGCGAAACTGCTGCGCGCCGACGATCGCATCGGCACGATCGAGAAGGGCAAGGAGGCGACGCTGCTCATCGTCGACGGCAATCCGTTGCAGGATGTGCGCGCGCTTTCCTCGGTCTCCGTCGTGCTCCTGAAAGGCGAGCGCGTCGCGCGCATCGACGCTCTTCGAGCAGAAATAGTTGTAACCAATGTGGGAGGGGCCTCTGCGCCCCGATCAAGCCGCGGTGCGCTAGCTGATCGGGGCGCAGAGGCCCCTCCCACATTCGCAGGGCGGTCCGCCAGCCTAACGATAGTGCAAATGAATCAGCCGCGGCGGCTGTTCAAGGACGACGAGAAAAAGATTGTCGTAATCGGATTCAGCCACCGTGACCCGGGAGGAGACTCCGAGCGCGCTGATGATTTGCGGCAGCGTGTTGGAATGCCCAACGACCAGCACATTTCCCGGAGCTGGCTTTCAACTTTGCGACCAGCGTCTCTGAGATCGTCACCCGGAATGACCTCGGGTCGGATGCCTAACGACTGCGCGAGCGGCGCGGCTGTTTCCCTGGTGCGCTTGTATTCCGTCGTGTAAATGGCGGTGATCTGCGCGTCCTTCAGCGCCCGCGCCAAAGCCTCCGCGCGTTCGCTGTCCCGCCGCGGAAAGACCCGTATCGGACGGGACATGGCCGCTGATCGCGGCGCGCTCGGCGTGGCGCACGAGAAAAATCACCGGCGGCTGGGCCGCGGCGCTGGCGGCCAGAAAACAGGCAAGGAGGCAGACAAAGAGACGCAGGTTCATCGCGGATAGTGGACGCCTAACAATAGCTGCGAAGGGTTCAAGAATCATCCGGCTTTTTCGCACTCGCTTTTCGTTTCGCGACCGCCTCCCGCAGAAGATACTCGATCTGACCATTGACGCTGCGCAGCTCGTCGGCGGCCCATTTTTCCAGTTCCTTCCACAGCTCCGGCGGGAGCCGGAGCAGGAAAGGTTTGCGTTCGGCTCCGGCCATCCCAATCAGGTGTAAAGCGTGCCGGTATTCACCACGGGCGTGACTTCGCTTTCGCCGCAAAGCACGACCAGCAGATTGCTCACCATCGCGGCCTTGCGCTCTTCATCCATCGTCACGACGCCCTTGGCCGAAAGCTCCTTCAACGCCATGTCGACCATGCTGACCGCGCCATGCACGATCTTCGTGCGCGCCGCGATGACGGCTTCGGCTTGCTGACGTCGCAAGCATCGCCTGCGCGATCTCCGGCGCGTAGGCGAGATGGGTGAGGCGCGCTTCGTCGACCGTCACGCCCGCCTTGGCGAGGCGCACCTGCAGTTCGTTCTGCAAACCCTGCGCCACTTCATCCGCGCTGTCGCGCAAGGTCGGTTCGCCCTCGTCCTCCGAGCGATCGTAGGCGTAAAGACTGGCGACATGGCGAATGGCCGATTCGCTCTGGATCTGCACGTAGCTTTCGAAATCATCGACATCGAAGGCGGCCTTGGCCGTGTCCTCGACGCGCCAGACGATGACGGCCGCGATCTCGACCGGATTCCCGCGCTTGTCGTTCACCTTCAGTTTGTCGCTGTTAAAATTCCGCGCCCGCAATGAAATCTTGGTGCTCGGGGTTTGCGAAGGGAAGCGTGACGCTCGTGCCGCGCCGTTCGCGAGATCGGCCAAGCGCTCCCGCGGCACGCGGCGCGGCTGCGGGAGTAAAATGGATTCGCCCAGAAGAAGCCGCTCTCCGCACCGTGCCGTGATAGGCGCCGAACAGGATCAGCACCCGCGCTTCGTTAGGCTGAAGGTGAAGAGACCGCCCAACAGGATGACGGCCAGAATCGGCAGCGCGAGTCCGAGGACGATGAGCCAGCGGAAGCCGAGTTCACCGCCGCTGCGCTGCATCTCGCGCACGAAGAGCGCGAGTCCGCCGAAGAAAAGGGCGAGGTTGAACGACGAGCATGAACCAGCCGTTGAAGGCGGACCGGATCATCTTCGCGATTGCTAGTTGTCGATTGGAGTTGGTTCAGACATAGGATGAATGTTTAATATCGAAGTGATATCATATAGATATTAACGACGTCAAGCGGAAAATCGGCACTTTTTTCGCGCGGGCAATCGGCCAGGTTTGCTCGTATTTTGGACGCGCTCATGACAACCGATCGGCCGGACTCCATCACATCACTGCCATCGCTGGGCCCGGCGCAGGAGAATCTCGATTTCTACGCCGGCGTCCTCGGGATGCGACTCGTGAAGAAAAGCGTCAACCAGGACGATCCCGGCACCTACCATCTTTTCTACGCCGACGCGGAGGGACATCCGGGAACCGACCTGACTTTTTTCCCGTGGGCGCAACTCGCCCCGAGCCGCGACGGCTACGGACTGAGCACGGAGGTTTCGCTCGCCGTGCCGCCTGATAGCCTGAAATTTTGGAGTGCGCGGCTGAAGCGCCACGGCGCGCAGGTTTTCGACCTCGAAACGCGCTTCGGTCAACGCGTCCTGCCGCTGGTCGATCCGCACGGCCTGCGGATCAGCCTGACGGAAAGCGCGGATTCGCTCGGGCGACCGTTCACGCCGTGGGAGCGCAGTCCGATCCCGGTCGAACATCAAATCCGCGGACTGGAAAGCGCGCGGATGGTGGAGCGCGATGCCGGCCCAACCGTTTCGTTCCTCGATCGACAGCCTCGGTTTTCGAAAATTCGGCGAGGAGAATGACTGGCAGCGCTACGGCCTGGGTGAAGGGAAGTCGGGCCAGTATGTTGATTTGCGTTCCATGCCCGCCGCGCCTCGCGGCGCGTGGGGGACGGGCTCCGTTCATCATCTCGCCTGGCGAATGCACGATGAGGCGCACCAACTCGAAGTGCGAGAGCAAGTCGCGCGTGGCGGTGCGCAGCCGACGCCGGTGATCGACCGGTTCTGGTTTAAATCGGTTTACTTCCGCGAGCCGGGCGGCGTGCTTTTCGAGCTTGCTACCGATGGCCCCGGTTTCAGCGTCGATGAAGATCGGGCGACGCTCGGCGAGTCCCTCGTTTTGCCGCCCTGGCTCGAGCCGAATCGCGATGCGATCGCAGCGGTCCTCCCGAAATTGACCTCGCCAAACGAAATCTCGGCCTGACCGTGCGATACTAGATCGCTTCATGCTCACGGAAATCGATCGACTCACTGCCATCCGCGAGGCCCGGCCAGAGGAAAGCCTCTTTGCGGAAAAAGAATGGCTGATTTCGCCGGAACCATTCGCGCTCGAAGAAAGACTTCGGGCTAATCTGGAGCGGCTGGGGCACCAACTTTTCGTTTTTCAGCGCGCCTGTAATCAGCTCTACCAGCAAAGCATCAAAGGGAAACAGCCGGAGTGGATTGCGCGCTACCTCGACATCGGGAAGCCGCCGGCTCTCGTCGAGTATTCGCGCCGAAAGGAGTTCCGCGACGCGCTGCCCCGCGTTATCCGGCCAGACCTTATCCTGGACGATGAAGGGTGGACGATCGCGGAAACCGATTCCGTTCCGGGCGGGATTGGACTAACCGGCTGGCTGAATCAAACCTACACCGGTCTCGGCTTCCGACGTGATCGGTTCCGCGGACGGAATGCTCGACGGCTTCGCCACCGTCCTGCCGCGGGGCGGCGACATTCTTGTCTCACAGGAATCCGCCACCTACCGGCCGGAGATGGAATGGCTCGTTAGGCAATTGAACACGCGCTTTTCCGATCGCTCCTGGAACGTTGTGCCCGCGGAAAATTACCAGCCGCAAGCGGGGCGCGATGTTTACCGGTTCTTCGAATTATTTGATCTGCCGAATCTTCCCGGCATCAGCGCGCTGATGGAGGCCGCGGGTCGCGGTGAGCTTCATGGTGACGCCGCCGTTCAAGCCCTATCTCGAGGAGAAAATGTGGTTCGCGCTTTTCTGGCTCCAGCCGCTGCGCAACTTCTGGCGGCGCGAGTTGGGCGACAAATATTTTCGCACCTTCCAACGGATCCTCCCTTACACCTGGATCCTCGACCCGACGCCGCTGCCGCAACATGCCGTCATCCCGCGTCTCGAGATTCATGATTGGCTCGATGCAGCGCGGTTCAGCCAGAAGGAGCGCGATCTGTTGCTGAAGATCAGCGGATTTTCGCCGTTAGGCTGGGGCAGCCGCGGCGTCGCGCTCGGGGCCGATCTTCCCCACGCGGAATGGCAGCAGCGAATCGTGGACGCGCTGAACAACTTCGAGCGCGAGCCAACGATCATGCAGCGGTTTCACAAGGGCCGCTTGTTCGATCATCCGTACTGGGACACCGAAACGGACGAATTGAAAACGATGCACGGGCGGGTGCGGCTTTGTCCGTATTATTTCGTCGAGCCCGAAAAAGTGACGTTGCGCGGGGCGCTGGCGACGATCTGTCCGGCCGATAAGAAGCTGCTCCACGGGATGCGCGACGCGATTCTGGTCCCGAGCCGTTTTGCGGATTCGGCCGGAAGTTAGGTGTCAGGCGAGACGCCTGAGCTTCCGTCAACCTTGAAGGCGTTCCTCGATGGAATTTTTGTAGGGCAAGCGCTCCCGCTTGCCGATTCTCGCGCACCTGATCGCCGATTCGCACCGGTCACGGCGGGCAGGAATGCCTGCCCTACAAATTACAGCCGCAGACCGCGCGGAATCAGGAATCGGTCGAGCAAATCGAATAGCCCCTGGACCAGGAGCGCGAGGAGCGCGGCCGGGATCGCACCTTCCAGAATCGTCGCGTGATCATTGAGATTCAGTCCGCTCAAGATCGGTTCGCCCAGGCCGCCGGCGCCGATCAGCGCCGCCAAAGTGGCTGTGCCGATATTGATCACCGCGCTGGTTTTGATGCCGGCGAGAATCGTGCGCGAGGCGAGCGGCAAATAGATCTTGCGGAGGCGCGCTCCCGGTTCGAGGCCGAGCGCGATCGCGGAATCCCGCAGCGCGGGAGGAATGTCCTGTAATCCGGTGGCCGTGTTCCGCACGATCGGGAGGAGTCCGTAAAGAAAGAGCGCCACGATCGCGGTCGTCGCGCTGATGCCGAGAAACGGCACGGGCACGAGCAAGGCGAGGAGGGCGAGCGACGGAATGGTTTGAATCATCCCGACCACGGCGAGAATCGCCTGACCAAGGGGCGCCGCCACGACTGGCGACGATGCCCAGCGGCAAGCCGATCAGCACGGAGAGCAGAAGCGAGATGCCGGCGAGTTGCAGATGGCGGCCAATCCAGCGGGCGAGTTTCGGGCCGAGATCGCGCCGGGGAGCGGCGTCGTTAGGGGCAGAGTGAAAATAGAGGGATGCCGCATAGGCGTAGTCCTTCGAGCGCTCGGCCGCCGCGTTGAGCGAGGTCATCTTTTCTTCATCGATCCGGCCAAAATGGTTCAGGGCGTCGATCGCCCGCGGATCGAGCTCCAGCCGGTAAAGAAAAACGGCCTTGTATTCCGGGAAAAAATGCAAGTCGTCCCGCAGCACGACGAGATCGTTTTCCTGAATCTTGGCGTCGGTCGAATAGGCGTCCTTCACGTCGATCGAGCCGTTGGCGAGCGCCGCGTAGCCGATCGCGTGGTCGATTCCGCTCACGTTAGGCATCGTTAGGCCATAGGCGGCAGCGAGCGGACGCCAGCCATCCTGCCGGTCGAGGAACTCGTGTGTCAGCCCAACTTTCAGTTCCGGGTGACGGCGGAGATCGCTGATCGTACGAATTCCGAGCCTCGCTGCCTCCGCGCGCCGCATGACGAGCGCGTAGGTGTTGTTGAAACCGAGGTCCGCGGACATTCCAATGCCGAATTTTGCAAGCGCCCTTCGCATTTCGTCTTCCGAAAGAGACTGCGTCGTCTTCAGAATTTCTTCGCCGATCGTGCCGGTGTATTCGGGATAAACATCGATCTGTCCGCTACTCAGCGCCTGCCAGAGAATGATCGTGCCGCCCATGCCAGACCGCTCCTCGACGGCGAAGCCGGCGTGCTCGAGGACCGTCTTCGCGATTCCGCCGAGGACATAGGATTCGGTGAATTTCTTCGAGCCGATAACGATTGGTTTCGCCGCGTGCGCCGCCGTCGCTGCCAGCAGCACGAACAAGGCAAAGAGCACGCGGGTTTTCAAAACGCAGCGCTCCGTTGCGCGTTGATGAACCCGGAAACAAACTCGCTGGCCGGATGATCGCGCAGATCGGCCACGGTGCCACGCTGCACGATACGACCCTCGTTCATCAGCACGATCTCGTCGGCGAGGTAAGCGGCTTCCCCCATGTCGTGGGTGACCAGCACCGCCGTTTGTTTCAAGCGCGCTGAAGATTTCCTTCAAATCTTTCTGCAACGACGACCTAACGAGCGGATCGAGCGCTCCGAGCGGCTCGTCGAGGAGGAGCACTTCCGGCGAAAGCATGAGCGCGCGCATCAGGCTGAGGCGCTGGCGTTGCCCGCCGGAAAGTTCGGCGGGATAACGATTGAGCGCGTTCCGCGGGAACTGCGACAGCGCGCAAAGTTCCTCGAGTCGCTCCTCCATTTTGGAAGCCGGGCGGCCGAGGTGCCGCGAGAGCAGGAGAACGTTGGCCCGGGCCGTCAAATGCGGGAAAGAGCCCGCCCTCCTGGATGACGTAGCCGATCCGCCGGCGCACTTGTTGCGCGCTCGCTTCTGTCACTTCCATTCCATCGAATGTGACCTTGCCGGTGTCGGGTGTGAGGAGGGCGATGATGAGACGCAGGAGGGTCGATTTTCCGCAACCGCTCGGACCAATCAGCGCGGTCGTTAGGCCAGGCGGGAAAGCAAGGTCGGTCGGATGCAGCCCAACGGTGCCGCCAAAACTCTTGCTGACGCCTACCAGTTCAATGAGCGGATGCATGGGCGAGTGGCAGTTGTAGCGGCGGCGTTCAGCCGCAGACCGGTCGTCGTCCGTCGGTCGGGACGTCACACGCCCCCGGCTACAGGGTCGTAAAATGGAAGACCGCAAAAAACTTTTTCTGATCGGTCCAGACGCGCGCGAGTTGGAACCCGGCTGAGGCGGCGAGCGCGCTAAAGCCTTCGATGGTGTGCTTGTAGGAAAATTCTGTGATGATCTTTTCGCCGGGCGCGAAATGAAATTCGCTTTCGCCGAGGTGAACGGTTTGCGCCCGCTCGCTGATCAGGTGCATCTCGATGCGATGCGCTTCCTCATTATAGATGGCGCGATGTCGCCATTGAGAGAGATTAAAGTCCGCGCCCAGTTCGCGATTGGCGCGCTCGAGAATGTTGAGATTGAAAGCGGCCGTCACGCCCGCGCTGTCGTTGTAGGCAGCTTCCAAAATCTTGCTCGATTTTTGCAAGTCGACGCCAATGATGAGCCCGCCGCTGTGGCCGCAAAGTCGGGCGACGCGAGTGAGAAAATGGCGGGCCACTTCGGGCTGCATGTTGCCAATCGTCGAACCAGGAAAATAGACCGCGATGTGAGCCGGCTTGCGAGAAGGCGTGGGCAATTCCAGCGGCTGCAGGTAGTCGGCGCAAACCGGCAGGATTTCGAGCGCCGGCATTTCGCGGCTGAGCGCCGCCGCCGATTCCGTGAGGCGTTGCTTGGAGATGTCCACCGGCACATAGGCGATCAGATTCTGCAGGTGATCGAGCAGCATCCGGGTCTTCACGCCGGCGCCGGTGCCAAAACCGACCAACTCTGCATTTTCGCCAATCGAGTCCGCGATCTCGGCTCCGTATCGGCGCAGGATTTCAGTTTCGGTGCGGGTGACGTAATATTCGGGAAGCTCGCAGATCTCCTGAAAAAGATTGGAGCCGCGTTCGTCGTAAAAGAATTTGCTCGGCAGGGTGCGCGGCGAGCTGGAGAGTCCCGCGATCGCCTGTTCAAGAAAATCCGAGGTCGCCGGCTCGAGATCGAGCAGGGCGACGGTATTGGCGCGCCGTTCATGCCGGATCGCGGGCCAGGCGAATGCCGCTAAATTGCCAGCGCTTTTCCGGTTGGAAAAAATTTCGATAGGTCGCCCGGATGTGGTTCTGCGAAGTCGCGCAGGAACCACCGCGCAGGACCATCTGGTTGCACATGAACTTGCCGTTGTATTCGCCCAGCGCGCCGGGGGCCGCGCGATAGCCGGGGTAGGGGAGATAGGCACTGCGGGTCCATTCCCAGACGTCGCCATACATTTGCTCGCAGCTTTGTCGTTAGGCGTGGCCGGCGACCGGAGCCGGTTGAAAACGTTCGCGTCGACGAAGTTGCCTTCCATCGGCAAGTCGATCGCGGCCCGTTCCCACTCGAATTCGGTCGGCAGGCGTGAACCGTGCCAGTTGGCAAAGGCGTCCGCTTCGAAATAACTGACGTGGGTGACCGGCTCCGCTTCGTCGACCGGGCGCATTCCGGCGAGGGTGAAATTCCACCATGCTGCCGTCCGTCTTGTCCCAGTAGAGCGGCGCCTGCCAGCGCTGCTCGTTGACCGTCATCCAGCCTAACGAGAGCCAAAACTCCGGCCGGGTGTAGCCGCCCGCTTCGATGAAGGCGAGATATTCGCCGTTCGTCACCGGCCGGGTTGCGAGCGAGAAAGCGGGGACGAGCGCGCGGTGCCGCGGACCTTCGTTGTCGTAGCTGAAGCCATGCCCGTCGTGCCCGATCTCGAGCACGGTCTCGGCGAAATCCACCCAGCCCGCTGGAGCGACCTGGCGTGACTCGATCGCTCTATCCCGCGGCCGAAAAACCGGATGAAGCGGGTTGTGCGAGAAAACGTTCTTGATGTCGGTGACGAGCAGTTCCTGGTGCTGTTGTTCGTGGTGCAGGCCGATCGTGAAGACCGGCTCCAATTCATCGAGCAGTTCGTCGTCCGCGCTTTCCAGCAATTCCTGAATGTGCGCGTCGATCGACTGCCGGAAGCGATACGTTTCGGCCACCGTCGGACGCGAGATCAGCCCGCGGAGGTCGCGCCGGTGCATGTCGCCCGCGGCATTGTAGTAGGAGTTAAAAAGATAGGCGTACTGCGGAACCGCCGTGCGGTAGGTCGGCATCCAAACCTTCAAAATGAAGGTTTCAAAGAACCAGCTGGTGTGCGCGAGGTGCCATTTCGTCGGGCTAACGTCCGGCATCGATTGCACGACGTAATCTTCGGGCTCGAGTGTCTCGCAGAGGCGTTCGGAAAAATTGCGGACCTGACGAAAACGCGCGAGCAGTCGGGCGGCGCGCGTTTCTTCGATCTGCGGTGGCCGCGCCGCAACCACCGGTACGGTCGGGTCAATGATAGATGTGCTGTTCATTGCTGGTCGCGTTCCTGATCCAATTCCTCTCGCCGCGCCTCCACCATCTGATCATGGGCCGCCTCCTCGATGCCGCCACTGACGAGTTCCTCGCCGACGTTTTCATCCTCGTCGAAACCGCTTCGCGGAGCGCGATGACCGGACGCACCGAGCACTTCGTCGCGCTCGCTTCTTTCGTCCGCTACGTCTTCGTCCACTTCTTCGGGAACGTGTGAGCCTCCCACGCCAGTCAGCTCGTTCTTGGCTTGATGCCAATCGGCCTCGGTGAAGTCGTCCGGATCTCGCTCATCAATCATCGCGATCTCTCTCGCGCGCTTCTCGACCAGCTCGGGAGATGGGACGCCGAGTCCATTCCCGTGGAGATTGATTTTCCCGTGCGGCGAGTGCGATCGATCATTCATATCTTGGAATACGCTTGAGGAATCCAGAACGTTCGCATCGATGAACCGGTTTGTGCATCCAGTCGCGTCTCCAAATGCATCATTGCAGATATCTTCGCTGGAACAGCATCTCGTCTTTCCGAGCACAAGGGGAATTTTGCGAGTCTCGCCTCGCCCTTCGCCGAGCTGATGAGAATTCGAATCTTGCTTAACACGCCTCAGCCCGAGAAGAGAGGCGGGGGCGGGAATCGAACCCGCGAATAGAGGTTTTGCAGACCCCGACCTTACCACTTGGCTACCCCGCCGAAATCGCGAACCGGAGCGTAGGTGTGCGCTGTGTGGGTGTCAACGGAGGGAAGAGCCAGATCGCTTCTTTGACAGTCGTGTAGACCTCGGCAATTGGAAGATGCGTAAACAAGCGCAACTACTCTGTGGCAATTGTTGCCTGTTGCAGTCTTTGCTGGCAATTCAAACGCGCTGGGTAGGCGAGGGGATCAAATCCCGTGCGCCGAATCATTACATATTCATGACACCGTCTTTTTCCCTGTTGCCCGTTGTAGCCAGTCAAGTTCGGGAACTTACAATCGATGAACGCAGGATCCACAAAGTCTCAACGTCATCGCACGTGTCGTCCGAAGCCTCTTGTGCGTCGGCCTCCTTCTCTTAGCCCTGGCCATGCCCTCCGGCCACGCGGCCATCGAAGCAGATCGGATCGCCACGGGATTCACGATACCGCTTTACGTATGCGCACCACCCGGGGATATGAGCCGGATTTTTGTGGCGGAGCAGCATGGGCAAATCAAGATCGTCGACCTAACGACGAACACGGTGTTGCCGACGCCTTTTCTCGATATCACTTCCGAAGTTGGTCAAGGCCAGGGCACTGGCATTCTCGGGATGACTTTCGATCCGGACTACGCGGTCAACGGTCATTTCTACGTCAGCTACACGACCGAAGATGGCGGAGTTTTCCACTTTGGTGTGTCCCACATCGCGCGCTTTACGGTTAGCGCCGATCCCAACTTCGCCGATCGAACGACCGAGGTGACGGTCATCACTGCCGATCAGCCACAGCACGATCATAACTTTGACTGGATCGGCTTTAGCAACCGCACCGGCGACGAGGGCAACCTCTATATCTGCAGCGGCGATGGCGGCGGTAGCAACGACAATGATACAGATCACTTGGAGCCGGACGGCAACGCCCAGAGCACGGAGACCTTGCTCGGAAAAATCCTGCGTATCCACGTCGAAGACGACGGGAGCTATACCATCCCGCTCGACAATCCATTCTTTGGCGCTCCCCCTCCCGTCAAACAGGAGATTTGGACCCTTGGCTTCCGCAATCCGTTTCGAGCGAGCTTCGATGCAAATACGGGCAACATGTTTTATCGGCGACGTGGGCGAGCACAACCGGGAAGAAGTGGACGTGCAACCTCGCTTCGAATCCTGGCGGCGGCGAAAACTACGGATGGCGCTACCGTGAAGGGTTCATCCAGAATCCGTTCTACGAAGGCGACCCTCCGCCGCCCGACGCGGTCGATCCGATTATCGACTATGAGCACGCAACGACCGGCATTTGCGTGATCGGCGGCTATGTCTATCACGGAAGCGCGGTTGCCGACTTAGACGGTCTCTACGTTTTCGGCGACTGTTTCGGTCCAGATACGGGAGATTTCACGGGCAGGATCTTTACCCTCCACTACGAGGGAGGCGTTGCCTCGAACTTCACGGACATTACAGCAGAGCTGTTTCCGACGAAGGTCGGCGGTTATACGCTGACCGGTGTTACTTCCCTCGGAGAAGACGCCAGCGGCGAGCTTTACATAACTTCCCTAGGAGGAGACGTCTTCAAAATCACGGCGGCTCCAACACCGACACCGACACCAACACCGTCGCCCAGCCCCAGCCCTAGCCCAACACCGTCGCCGAGCCCCAGCCCATCGCCGAGTGCGAGTCCCAGCCCTTCGCCGATCCCAGTCCTACGCCAACCCCGACGCCATTTTTCCCGGTGCAACTGGGCAATATCTCGACCCGCTTGGACGTCGGGACGGGTGAGAACGTGGCGATTGGGGGATTTATCGTCACAGGAACTCAGTCGAAACAGGTCATTGTGCGGGCGCTCGGTCCCTCCGTGCCGCTAAGCGGAGTGTTAGCGGATCCGGATTTGGAATTACACGACTCAAGCGGGGCGACAATCGCGAGCAACGACAACTGGCAGGAGAGCACGAACAAGCAGGCGATTATCGACGCAGGTTTTGCGCCCAGTAACGACAAGGAGTCGGCGATTTTGATGACGCTGGAGCCGGGACTGTACACGGCGATTGTCCGGGGGGTGGGCGCAACGAGCGGGGTGGCGCTGGTGGAGGCATATGATCTGGATCGCACGCGTCGACTCGAAGCTGGCCAACATCTCCACGCGCGGTTTTGTCCAGACGGGTGAGAACGTCATGATCGGGGGATTAATCATTCTGGGCGACACCGATACCGAGATTCTGGTGCGCGCGATCGGGCCGACGCTGGCGGCGGTGGGAGTCGATGGGGCGCTGGAAGATCCGATCCTGGAGCTGCACGACAAAGACGGCTCGCTGATTACGTCCAACGATGACTGGAAGACGACCCAGCAGACCGATATCGAAGCGACTGGTCTGGCCCCGACTGATGATCGCGAATCAGCCATCCTGGCAACCCTGAGTCCCGATAGCTACACCGCCATTGTGCGCGGAAAAAACGATACCACAGGCGTCGCCTTGGTTGAGGTCTATAACATCAGCCCCTGAGAAGCAGTGCCAAGGCTGACCTATCGCGTTTGAGACGCAACGAAACGACCTCCCTGATTGTGGCGTTGCGCGTTGACCTGTGGGCGTGAACGTTGCGCGAGTGTTCGCGCGTTCTTCTGAGCTTTTTGCCCGTGCTCAATCCCGCATTCCGGGTGGCGTAAATTCGCCTGTCCGCGCCTTTCGTGGGCTTGGGCGCGAGCCCTTTTTCGTGGAACGCGCTGAGCGGCGCCGACGCTCTGGGACGTCGACGGGAAAGAATACATCGACTACGTCGGCACCTGGGGCCCGGCGATTCTTGGTCATGCGCCAGCCGTTGTGATCGAGGCCGTGCGCGAGACGGCTGGCCGCGGAGTGAGCTTCGGAATTCCAAATCCGCTCGAAGTCGAGATGGCGGAACTGATCTGCCGCTGGGTGCCATCGATCGAGAAGGTGCGGATGGTGAACAGCGGGACCGAGGCGACGATGTCATGCGTGCGGCTGGCGCGCGGCTTCACCGGGCGGGACAAGATCATCAAGTTCGAGGGCTGTTATCACGGCCACGTCGATTCGCTTCTCGTGCAGGCGGGCAGTGGCGCCCTCACGCACGGCCAACCCGACAGCGCCGGGGTGCCGGGAATCTTCGCCCGCCTAACGATCGCCCTTCCTTTCAACGACATCGAGGCCGTGCGCGAGGCGTTTCGCCAGAACCCGCAAGAGATCGCCGCAATCATCCTCGAACCGATCCCGGCCAATGCCGGCCTCTACTTTCCGCAGCCCGGCTTTCTGGAAGCGTTACGTGCGGAATGCACCAAGCACGGCGCGCTCTTGATCTTCGACGAAGTGATGACCGGCTTTCGCGTTGCGCGCGGCGGAGCGCAGGAAATCTACGGAGTGCGACCCGACCTGACCGCTCTCGGCAAAATCATCGGTGGCGGCCTGCCGGTCGGCGCTTTCGGCGGACGCGCGGAAATCATGGATCAACTGTCGCCGCTCGGGCCCGTTTACCAGGCCGGTACGCTCTCCGGGAATCCGCTCGCCATGGCTGCGGGTCTCGCCCAGTTGCGCGAACTGGAACGGATCGATGGCTGGAAATTGCTCGAAAACGTCGGCGCAGAGCTTGAGCGGGCCACGCAGGATTCGTTAGGCGAGACGAACTTGCCGGCCGTTTTTCATCGCATCGGTTCCATGTTTTGCCTCTTCTTTACGTCGGGTCCGGTGACCGATCTGGCGAGTGCGAAGCGGAGCGATCCCGCCAAGTTTGTGCGCTTCTTCAACCACTGTCTCGACGCCGGGATCTATTTTGCGCCCTCGCAGTTCGAGACCGGATTCCTCTCCACCGCGCATCAGCCCGCTCAGATCGACGAGACGGCGCGAGTCGTTCGCGAGGCGCTTGGCGAAATTGCTCGTTAGGTGGACCGCCGCGCAAAATCTTTGCGTCCTCGTCGTCTGACCGCTAGGAAAGGCTCGCTGTGAGTCTACCTTCTTCCGGTCGCATCCGTGCCGTTGCCAAGTTCTTTTTCGAGGGCGAGCGCAAGTTTTTTGTCAAAGGCGTGACCTATGGCCCGTTCAAACCGGATGCCGACGGCCATTACCTCGGCTCAGTGGAGCAGGCCCGCCGCGATCTGCTTCAGATGCGCGAACTGGGCGTCAACGTCGCGCGCGTCTATCACCTGCCGCCGCGCTGGTTTCTCGACTGCTGCGCCACCGCCGGGGTGCGCGTTCTGATCACGCTGCCGTGGGCCAAGCACATCGAGTTTCTCGTCCGGGCGAAAACCCGGCACGAGATCGTGCGGGCGGTGCGCAAGGCCGTCGCGGAACATGCCGGTCATCCGGCGATTTTCGGTTATCTGGTCGGCAACGAGATCCCGACCACGATGGTCCGCTGGCTCGGCGTGCGGCGGGTCACGGAATTTCTCGAGACGCTCATCCGTGTCGGTCGGGAAGCCGATCCCAACGTGCTCTTTTCCTACGCGAGCTATCCGCCGACGGAATATCTCCTCCCGCAAAACGTCGATTTCTACTGTTTCAACGTCTACCTGCACGACCAGCGCGACTTCGAAAAGTACCTGCTCCGCCTGCAAAACCTGGCGGAAGAAAAGCCGCTCATGCTCGGCGAGTTCGGGATGGACACGATCCGGCACAGCGAAGAGGAACAGGCCGAAATGCTCAGCTGGCACGTCGACAGCGTGGTGCGTTGCGGTCTCGCCGGGACGATTTTTTTCACCTGGACGGACGAATGGTTCACCGGGGAGCAGGAGATAACCGATTGGTCGTTCGGACTCGTCAGGCGGGATCGCACGCCGAAGAAATCCTTCTTCGCGCTCCAGAAAAAACTCGGTCAGGACGATGCCTCGCTGCCGCATCGCGATCTCCCGCAGACCCCTTTCGTCTCGGTCATCGTCTGTTCCTACAACGGTGGGAAGACGCTCGCGGAGTGCCTCAAGTCGTTAGGCAAGATGAACTATCCGGCCTACGAAGCGATCCTGGTCGATGACGGCTCGACCGACAACACGCCGGAGATCGCCGCGCGCTTTCCGCAGATCCGCTACATTCGGCAGGAAAACCACGGCCTAAGTTACGCGCGCAACGCCGGCGCGGCCGCAGCGCAAGGCGAAGTGCTCGCCTACACCGATTCCGACTGCATGACGGATCCCGACTGGCTCTATTACCTCATCGGCACGCTGGTGAGCGGTGACTACGCCGGGGTCGGCGGACCTAACGTTCCGCCACCGGCGGAAAACTGGGTCCAGGCTTGCGTCGCGGCGGCGCCCGGCGGTCCGAGCCACGTGCTCCTCACCGACACGGTCGCAGAGCACATTCCAGGGTGTAACATGGCCTTCTATCGCTGGGCGTTCGACACGATTGGCGGTTTCGACATCGAATATCGCAAGGCGGGCGACGACGTCGATTTCTGCTGGCGCCTGCAGCAGGAAGGCCACGTCATTGCCTTTAGCCCGACCGCGATCGTCTGGCATCATCGCCGCTTTACGTTAGGCGCGTTTCGTAAACAGCAGGCCGGTTATGGCGAAGCGGAATCGATGCTGCGTTTCAAGCACCTCATTTTCTTCGGGCCAACGGGCACGGCGAAATGGCGCGGACAAATTTACGGTTCGCCCCGCTTCAGCTGGTTCATCAATCGTCCGATCATTTATCACGGAATTTTCGGCGAAGGCTTTTTCCAGTCGATCTATCCGTCACCGCAATCGGAAATCGCGAACTACCTCAGCAGTATCGAGTGGTTCGTGCTCACGCTTTTCCTTTTCGGGCTGGGAATCTTCCTGCCCTGTGCTACGGATTGTCCCCTATCTGATGCTCGGCGGCACGCTCTGTGTCGCGCTTTCCTACATGCTGCGCGCGCGAATCGAGCCGAAGTTTGATACGGCAGCCGCGCGTTTGCTCGTCATGTTCCTGGCCTTCGCCCAGCCGCTCGTCCGCGGCTGGAACCGCTATTTCACCTGGCTGGAATTCAAGCGCACACCGCGCGGCGTTATCGGGACGCACGAGAAGATGCCCTCCGGGAGGGCTGGGCGGGGCAGCCTGCGACGACGCAACTATTGGAGCGAGGATGGCGTCGAGCGGAACGCGCTTCTCAAATCGATCTTCCACCTGCTCGAAGAGGAAGGCTGGAGCTACTCCGCCGACACCGGCTGGAAGGAATGGGACATCCAAATCTACGGAAATTTCTTCTGGAGCGTCATCCTCCAAACCGTGACCGAATATCACGGCGGACCGAAATGCCTGACGAGGGTGCGGCTCCGCTACCGCTTCGTTACCACGACGATCATCATCAATCTGCTCGTCCTCGCGATGATCCTCTACCGCGACCTGAACCGCGCCGGAGTGGATCTGCGGATTCTGATTCCCTATGCGCTCTTCCTGCTTTTCCTCGGGTCGCGGGCCCGGCGCTTGAAGCGGCGGGTGGCCGAGATCGTAGACGTCGCGGCCTACCGGCTCGGCCTGCAACGGATCGGGAAAAAAGGACCGTCCGATGTCGATCGTTAAGCAGGCGCGCGCTTTGGTTCGCGCTCCTCGCCGAGATCCTGCTTCTCGCGGCGCTCCATCGTTTCGACGACTGGCATTACGCCACGATGCCGGTCAAATTTGTCGAGACCGCGCGTGCTCTGCGGGATCGCTTTTTTCGCGGCGGCGTCTCTCTTCGCGCAAACTGCCGTCGGGTCGCACGGCGACGGTGACTTTCTGGATCGTCGGCGATCCTCTTACGGACCGTCGTGCTCCCGCTCGAGCCGGGCGATGATATCTGGCGCTACCAATGGGAAGGGAGAGTGCAGAACGCCGGGTTCAATCCCTATGTTCTCGCGCCTAACGATGCGCAACTTGCGGCGGTCCGGGCGCAGTTCGCCGATTGGAACCAGATCAATCACCGCGATTTCAGCGCGATCTATCCGCCGGGAATAGAGCTGATTTTCGCCGGGCTCAGCCGCTTCGGGGCGAGCCCGCTCTTTTACAAGTTGCTCTTCACCGCGGCCGATCTCTGTGCCATCGCGGTCCTCCTGCGATTGATCGGCGGTCCGCGCGCGCCACGCCGATGCCGCTTGGTATGCCTGGAATCCGCTCGTCGTTTACAGTTTCGCCGGAGCGGCGCACTTCGACAGTTTGATGATCCTGCCGATGCTCGCTGGCATCTTCTTTTTCGTGCGCAGCAACTCTGCCGCTGAGCCGACCGGCCAGTGGCGCTATGCGATTTTTGGTGCGATCGCGCTGGGCGCCGCGATTTCGATCAAACTGGTCCCGTTGCTCCTCCTGCCGGTCTGCGCTTTCGCGCTCGGCCGTCGCGCGATCACGCTTGTCATCAGCCTGATAATTCCCGCTCTCCTTAGCCTTCCCTTTGGATTTCCTCGCGTCCCGATCTGGGAGTCACTGGGGCGATTCATTTATGTCGCGCGACTGAACGACATGTTTTGGTGGATCATCGAGGACACCCTCTGGCCCAATCCGCACCAGAAGAACTATCACTACAACGTCATCATCATTGTCGCGGTGGTGGTTGTTTCGCTTTTCTTCATCCGGAATTGGAAACGCGGATTGCTCTGGGTGATGGGCACGGCGCTGATTCTGAGTCCGGTGCTGCATCCGTGGTATTGCACCTGGATTTTGCCGTTGGCGGCGTGGCGCCGAGTCGACGCGTGGCAGGTCCTTTCGGTCACGCTCTTCGCCTACTACCTTTTCTGGAACGAACGGCTTTTCGCCTTGCCCTGGCACTCGGAACCCTGGCTGCGCGGATTCATCCTCATCCCGCCAATCGTGGCCGCGCTCCTGGCGCTCCTGCGCAAATCTCGGCCTAACGAATCCGAGAAAGCGTGACTCGGCGGCCCGGAAAGGGCATTCAATGTTTGACCTAACGAAAGACGCTTTCCTGGAACCGCCGAAAATCTTCAGGGATCGGTGCCTCGAAAAAAAGCCATTGCCCACCGCGCGGGTGAATGAAGCCCAGTTTCCAAGCGTGCAGCATCTGCCGCGGAGCGCCGATCTTTTTTCCATAAAGCGCATCGCCGACAATCGGGTGACCGAGATGCTGCAGGTGAACGCGAATCTGATGGGTGCGCCCGCTGTGCAACGCACATTCCACCAGACTGACTCCGCCGCCCGATTGCAGGACCCGATATTCCGTTTTGGCGGCCCGGCCGCGGCGTAGATCGATCGCCATTTTCTTGCGTTGCACCGGATGCCGGCCGATCGAAGCGTCAATCGTGCCGCGGCGACGCGTGAAGGTCCCGACGACGAGCGCGAGATAGATCTTCTTCACCTCGCGCTCGGCGAATTGCCGCGCGAGCTGCTGGTGCGCCTCGTCATTTTTCGCGACGACGAGACAACCGCTCGTCTCTTTGTCGAGACGATGAACAATGCCCGGGACGCTGCTTTCCGCCGATCCCGGAGAGGTTGGTGCAATGATGGAGCAAGGCGTTGACCAGGGTATGCGTCTGGTTTCCGGCGCCGGGATGCACAACCAACCCCGGAGGTTTGTTGAGCACGAGCAGGTCGTCGTCCTCGAAGAGAATCTCAAGCGGAATTTTCTCGGCCTGTGCATCGATTTCATGAAGAGGCGGAACGGTCAGCCTAACGACATCGCCGGCCCGCACCGTCTCGCGGGTGCGGACCGACTTTCCCTGCAAGACCACATCGCCCGCGCGGATCAACGCCTGCAACCGGGAGCGCGAGAATTGCGGGAGCGCGAGCGCCAGATAGCGATCGAGACGCACTCCGGCCTTGTCGTTAGGCACGATCAATTCGATCATCGCGGCATTCCGAATTCAAATGTCATGATTCGCCCGATGGCCTCGACTGGGAGCGCCGCACTTTACGGCCAAGCCGGCGCGAGACCAATCTTTGAAATGCTGGGACGGTGTTCGGCCAGTTGTGAGGTCATTCGGCGCGTTGTGCCACCTTGCGATGTTAAGAGATTAGAAACCAGCACGCATCGAAAACGTTTGTCGCCCCCCAAGCTGGCGCATCTTCTGCTCCGCAAGAAGTGCATGCGCCTGCTTTTGCTCCTTTTCGTTGCCACCTTGGCCGTCACGGCCACGGCGGGCCCCCAGCCGCTGTCGAACAAAGAGATCGCGCTCATGCTGCGCTCCGGCTATTCGAGCGACAGCGTTCTTGCGGAAATCACCCGCCGCGGCACGCTCGAGTCGCTCGATCCGGCAACGAGGAAATCGCTGCTCGAGTTTGGGGCGAGCCCGCAATTAATCGCCGCCCTCGAAAGCGACACCTTCGCCGTCTCCGCCTCCGAAGCCGAGAAAGTAAAGCAGCAAGAGGCCGATGTAGCCGCGCGTCGCGCCGCGCTCGCCGAAAAGAACGCGACTCGAACACAACCGGTGCCGAATCCGCAGGCTGGCGTCGAGTCAACCACCCGCCGCTACTTCGATCATGCGCGGCTTGCGCGACAAGCTCATCGTTTGCCGGGATGGCACGATCAGTCGGGCGGACGAGTCCGAACTCGAGAACAAGAAATTGATCGCGCTCTACTTTTCCGCCCATTGGTGCGGGCCGTGCCGCAAGTTTACCCCGCAGTTGGTTGACTATTACAATCAGATCGCGCCGCAGCATCCCGAGTTCGAAATTATTTTCGTCAGTTGCGATCACTCGCGCTTTAGCTGGGAGACCTACATGCGCGAGGCCCGAATGCCCTGGCCGGCGATCGACTATGATCAACTCGCCGGATTGGCCGGTCTGAAACAACTGAGCGGCGATGGCATTCCGTCGTTAGTCCTGCTCGATGGCACGGGCCATTTGCTCTCCAGCAGCTACGACGGCGAAAAATATCTCGGCCCGCAAAAGGTGATCGCCGACTTGCAGCAAATTTTTGCCGGCGGTGCGGCTGCACCGCTGGCGCAGGCGCGTTAGCAGTTATTCCTCAGTTTTGTCTTGATATCCTGAGACAAAGTCGTGCCGAAAGCGTGTCGAAGTTGCCAGCGTCGATCTCACGCCGGGCGCGCTTCATAAGGTCGAGATAGAAATGCAAGTTGTGCAGCGTCACAAGGCGCAAGCCGAGTATCTCTTCGGCCTTGATCAAGTGCCGTAGGTAGCCGCGGCTGAATTCGCGGCAGGCCGGGCAGGCACAGCCTTCCTCGATCGGACCGGATTGGAGGGCGAACTCCGCGTTCTTCAGATTGAGCGTGCCGTGGGCGGTGAAGGCGGTGCCGTTGCGCGCCAGGCGAGTAGGGAGGACGCAATCAAACATGTCGACGCCCCGCGCGATCAGCTCGAGCAATTGCGGTGGGGTGCCCAGCCCCATCGCATAGCGCGGCTTGTCGTTAGGCAAGAACGGCTCGCTCCATTCCACCGCCCGCATCATTTCCGATTCCGGTTCCCCGACGCTCACCCCGCCGATCGCGTAGCCATCGAAGCCGATCTGCACCGTCGCCTCCGCGCTGACGCGGCGTAGATCCTCAAACGTCCCGCCCTGGACGATCCCGAAAAGGAGCGGCGCACGATCTTTTCCTGCGAGTTGATACGTTGGACGTTTGGCTTCCTTGCAGCGCGCGCGCCCAGCGCGCGGTCATCTCCAAGGCTGCGCGCCGCATATTCGTGCTCGCAGGGATACGGCAGACATTCGTCGAGCACCATCGCGATGTCGCTGCCCAAGCGTCGCCTGAATTTCCATCGCGATTTCCGGACTGATGAATGTCGGCGTGCCGTCCAGGTGGTTCTGGAACCGGACACCTTCCTCCGTGATCTTGCGCAGCTTGGCGAGCGAGAAAATCTGGTAGCCGCCGCTGTCGGTCAGGATCGGACCGTCCCAATTCATGAAGCGGTGCAGGCCGCCAAAATGTCGGATGACGTCGAGCCCCGGCCTAACGAAAAGGTGGTAAGTATTGCCGAGAATGATCTGCGCCTCGAGCTCGCGCAGCTCGCGCGGGCTCACTCCTTTTACCGTGCCCTGCGTGCCCACCGGCATGAAGGCCGGTGTCTCGATCGCGCCGTGCGCCGTCGTTAGGCGAGCACGCCGCGCCTTGCTCGCCGGGTCGGTGGTGAAGAGTTCGAACATTCGCGGCTACGTTCGGAAGAGCGCGCTGCAAGAGAGATTCGGGAAGCGGGTGCCCCTGGGCAAGCGGGAAGACCGACGCTCCATATGCTATGTCATCGAATGTCCGAGCCCGTTCCAAGCACGATCGCGAGCGCGACCGAACTGGTCGTTCAGTTCGGGAATCAGGTCGTGCTCGATCACGCCTCGGTCACTTTCCTGGAAGGCGAGCGGGTCGGCTTGGTCGGGCGCAACGGCTCGGGCAAATCGACTTTTCTCCAAATCGCCGCGGGGGTGATGGCGCCCGATGCCGGGGAACTCAATCGGCGCCGCGACCTCGTGATCGGCTACATGCCGCAAATGTTCGAACTCGATGAAAACGCGACCGTGCACGCGAACATTCTGAGCTGGTGCACAGCACGTTCTGGATCTGATTCGGGAATACGAAAGCGCTCCGCCCGAGAGCGCGCGGAGCGGAATTCTGCTCGATCAGATCGGCCACTTCGACGGATGGAATCTCGAGTATCGGATCAAGAGCCTGATTACCAACCTGCACGCACCCGATGCGGAGCGCGAGGTTTCGACCTTGTCCGGCGGCGAGAAGCGTCGCGTCGCGCTTTGCCGCGCGCTGCTGGCGCGGCCGGATTTCCTGATTCTCGATGAGCCGACCAACCATCTCGACACCAGCTCGATCGAGTGGCTGGAGGATTTTCTCGCGCGCTACAGCGGCACCTGTCTCTTCGTGACGCACGATCGCTATTTTCTCGATCGCGTTGCGACGCGCGTGGTGGAGCTTGTCACGCGGAAAATTCTACAGCTACGCCGGCAATTACACCGATTACCTGCTCGCCCGCGCCGAGCGTCAGGCAGTCGAGGAGCTGCAGGAAAAGAAGCGTCAGACAATTCCTCAAACGCGAGCTGGCCTGGGTGCGCAAGGCTCCGCGCGCGCGCCGGACGAAATCGGTCGATCGGGTCGAGCGTTACTTTGAGATGGCGGCGCAAGATGCGCCGGAAACGGAACTCGAGGTCGATCTCATCATTCCGCCCGCACCGAAGCTGGCGAATCGGGTGATCGAGTTGCGCGAAGTCGGGATGGAACTCGGCGGCCGCAGTCTGATTGCGAAATCTCTCGCTCAACCTCGCGCCGGGCGAGCGACTTGGGATCGTCGGCCGCAACGGACTGGGAAAATCGACTCTGCTTAAGATCATGCTCGGCCAGCTCGCGCCAACCCGCGGCGAAGTCGAGATCGGGTGCGCGGACCGAGATCAATTACGTCGATCAAGACCGTCTCCTGCTCGACGACGCCAAGACAGTCTGGGAAGAGGTGGGCGAGGGAAGCGAATTCGTTAGGCTGGGTGAGGAAAGCATCACCCTTCGCGGCTATCTGCGACGCTTTCTTTTCGCCGAGGAACGGATCAACACCAGGATCGATCAGCTGAGCGGAGGTGAACGGAGCCGTGTGTTGCTCGCGAAAATTTTGAAGCGCGGTGGCAACGTCCTCATTCTCGACGAGCCGACGAATGATCTCGATCTCGGGACGTTGCGGTTGCTGGAGGAAGCGCTCGTCGCATTCGGTGGGAACGTGATCGTGGTCAGCCACGACCGCTATTTCCTGAATCGCGTCTGCACTGCGATTCTCGGCCTTCGAGGGCGACGGCGTCATTCATTACACGTCGGCAACTACGATTATTACCTCGAAAAACGTGAACGCGCGTTGCTCGGCTCGCTGGAGCCGGTCCGGGTGCAGCCTGGCAAACCAGCATGGTGGCGTGGCAGTCACGGGAGCGCTCGGTCCATCGCGGTCACCGACTGCCGGCGACGGAAAAAGCAAAGCCGCGCAAACTGAAGTGGAAGGAAGAACGCGAACTGGAAGGAATGGAAGCGGCCATTCTCGCGGCGGAAGAAGAAGTCGTTAGGCTGGAGGAGATTTTTGCGGCGCCCGATTTTTACGCGACCCACGCGTCGAACTGGCAGCTATTGGAAGCCGCGCTGCGGGAGGCGCGCGATCAGGTGGCTTATCTCTACGAACGATGGGAGGAGCTCAGTGCGGGAGCGAACGCGTCGAAGCCGTTGCCATCCAAGTAGCGCGCGCGGTCAGAGCAAATTCCCGGCCGTAAGATACGCGACAAACGTCTCGGCATGCCGCGCGCCGATCGGGTTGTTGATTGTGCGACGCTACTAAACGACGCTCGCCACGTTGCGCATAGCAGAGCCTTTCCTCCGCCGTGTTTTCCAGCCTTTCGCGAAGGGCTGGGCGGCGATCCATCGCGACCCTGCCAAGGTGTGGAAAGTAGTCTATTGCGGAGCCGTCGCTTATCTCGGCGCTTGCGCAATCAGCGGCCGCTTCAGTCTTCCCTTGGAGCCGCTCATGGACCTCGATGTGGCAGGTTACCTGTCGCCTGCTCTCTCAAGACTTAATGGCGGCTCTTTCACCCACGTGAGCGGGTTGAACTTCTTGTATCCCGGAGCGGCGCTTCTCATTCTCCAAGCGGCGCAGGATTTTCGCGCGATCGTCATTGTGCAGCATCTCCTCGGATTATTGGCCGGCGGACTTTTTCTTCTGGCGTGGAATCGGCTCGCCGATTTGTCTTCGACGCCGCGCCTCCATCGTGCGCCGCACCAGGCCATTGGTCTTTTTGGTGTTGCGATCTTCCTGTTATCGAATCGGCCGGTTTTTCTAGAACTCAGGGTTCGCTCGGACGCCGTCTGTCTGTTTTTCCAAATGGCCACGCTCTGGTTGACACTAGAGTTTTTCCATAGCCGGCTGATCCTGCATAAGACCAGAAGATCAGTCGCCTATGGATGCGCGGCCGTCGGTTGTGCCTGGTTGCTTGCCTCACTCAAGCCCAGTTTCCTCCTCTTCGCGCTGCTTACGATTGGGATCGTGGGCTGGCTGGCGTTTGGTTTGCGGGAGACGCGCGCGAAGCTGGCCTTTGCTGCGGCAGCGACAGCGATGATTCTGGCCGTTGCAATTGCCGGAACAATTCCTCCGCCGCAGCGACCCGACGAATCGGCGATTCCTAACCGAGACGTTGTTCGCAGTGCATGCAAAGCTGATCCGCGCCCAAATTGAAACTGATCTAAGGAGTGGAGAAACCAAGGGCTATTCACCGGTCTGGCTGAAACAAGCAGATCAGGAACTGGGAGAAGAAATGGCGCGGACCCACGTCCGATTCCCCACTGCCTTCCGCTCGTTGGGCTTTCAACCTGATTATCTAATGAACGGCTCGGATGCCTTGTTTTCTCGCTGGGCGCGAGAATTGGGCGGTGAGGAACCGCTTTTGAAATTCCTGCGTTACTATTATTGGCGGGCGCTTCTGCATGAGCCATTCGCCTTCGCGCAAGAAGGTTGGAGACGAGATGGAAACATTTTACGGGCAACCGTGTCCGGCTTTCTCCCTCCAGCGACAACTGCCGCTGGCGCCCAGATCCTATCTGGAGAGCGAGACAGCGTTGAAGCAGATGTCGGTGCTCGGATTGGTTGCGAAACAGGAGTTCGGTCGCGCTTATCTTTCGCGGATCGATGCGCTGTCGAAATCAGAGATTAGGATCACCGAAAGTCGGACGATTTGGCGCTTCAACGCGTTGCTTGCTCGGGGTTATCGCTTCGTTTGTTTGCTGGGCGTCATCGTCGCCCTCTGGCTGCTCGTCAGTTGGCTGCGTCGGCCGCGCGATATCTCCGCGCCGCTCCTCGTGATTTTTCTTTGTCTCCCCAACCTGGCCAACACTTTCGGTATCTCGTTGATCCATGCGATGGATGTCGATCGCTATTCCCAGGTTCAATTCGGAGCGGCTCTCTTCGTAGAGTTGTGGATTCTTCGCTGGCTGCTCGCGCTATTGCTGGCAAGAATGAATCGATTTACAGCATGGATGAGCGCGCGCGGCGCTCCGCCATTCCCCTCGGCGCCGTCGGAAAATAATCTTGCGACGCAATAATTTGTTCCTATATTGCGCGCTCTCCGTATCAGGTGCGTGAGGACGGTGGACACGGCTTGAGGCGGTTTTTTTGTCGTCCGAAACTTCACGTTTCGGCGCCGGAATGCACGAAAATGCCAACCATTAATCAACTTATTCGCAAGGGACGAAAGAAGGTTTCGGTGAAATCAAAATCACCGGCTCTGAAGAATTGTCCGCAGCGGCGCGGCGTCTGCACTCAGGTCATGACCCGGACGCCGAAGAAGCCGAATTCCGCCCTGCGCAAAGTGGCAAAAGTGCGCCTAACGAACGGCCAGGAAATCATCGCCTACATACCGGGAGAAGGCCATAATTTGCAGGAACACTCGATCGTCCTCGTGCGCGGTGGGCGGGTGAAGGATTTGCCCGGGGTGCGTTACCACATTGTGCGCGGGACGCTCGACTCGTTAGGCGTGGATGGACGCCGCCGGAGCCGTTCCAAGTACGGCGCAAAACGCCCGAAAGCCGGCTGGCGAAGCCGCGGCCGACAAGGGCGCGAAAAAGAAATAATCTCTCAACTCTCAGCCAAAGACTCTCAACTTCCCAATGTCTCGTCGTCGTAGAACCTACAAGAAAGAGGAAAAGGTCGACTCCCGCTATGGCAGCGCCGCGGTGGCCCGGCTGATTTCCACCGTGATGAAGCGCGGCAAGAAGTCGCTCGCCGAGCGGATTGTTTACACCGCGATCGACAAGTCGCGCGAAGGTTCCGATGCGGTCGATCCTCTCGAAGTGGTGAACAAGGCGCTGGAAAATGTGCGTCCGCGTCTCGAGGTCAAATCGCGCCGGGTGGGCGGCGCGACCTATCAGGTTCCGATGGAAGTAACGGCTTCCCGCCAGGTCTCGCTCGCGATGCGCTGGATCGTAACCTACGCCGACAACCGTCGCGGCATGCCGATGGCTGACGCTCTGGCGCATGAACTGCGCGACGCGGCCGCAGGTCAGGGCAACGCGATTAAAAAACGCGACGACACCCACAAGATGGCACAGGCCAACCGCGCCTTTGCCCATTTCCGCTGGTAAAGAATTTCCCGTCATGGCCTCCGCGACTCTAGAAAAACCTGTGATGACGAATCCGAATTCGCCGAACCGCAAGTTCCCGCTCGAAAGGACGCGGAACATCGGGATCGCCGCGCACATCGACGCAGGCAAGACGACGCTGACTGAGCGCATCCTTTTTTATACCGGCATGATCCACAAGATCGGTGAAGTGCACGAAGGCACCACCGTGACCGACTGGATGGAACAGGAGCGCGAGCGCGGCATCACGATTACGTCGGCCGCCACGACCTGCGCCTGGACGCAGAAAGCGGAGCCCGGCGTTTACAAGATGTTTGAGGACGTCAAAATGCGGGTCAACATCATCGACACGCCGGGCCACGTGGATTTCACGGCCGAAGTGGAGCGCTCGCTCCGCGTGCTCGACGGCGCGATCGCAGTCTTCGACGCGGTGGCTGGCGTGCAGCCGCAATCCGAGACGGTCTGGCGGCAGGCGAACAAATATCTGGTCCCGCGCATCGCCTTCATCAACAAGATGGACCGTGTCGGCGCCGATTTTGAAGCGTCGATCGACAGCATGCGCAAGAAGCTCGGCGCGAATGCCTGGCCGATTTTGATTCCGTTAGGCAAGGAAGATTACCTCAAGGGCCAGCTCGACGTCGTGAACCGAAAGGCGGTCTTCTATCTCGATGACGATTCGATGGGTTCCATCTACGAAGTGCGCGAATTGCCGGAAGAGAACAAGGCCGAGGTTGAGAAAGCTTATGCCGATCTGGTCGAAGCGATTTCCAACATCGACGATGAAATCGCGGAAGCAGTTCTCGAAGAGAAGCCCGTGACGCCCGGAGATGCTGAAGGCGGGTATTCGCCGGCAAACGATCGCGAACAAGTTCGTCCCGGTCGTCGGCGGCTCGGCCTTTAAGAACAAAGGCGTGCAGTATCTGGTCGATGCGGTGATCGATTATCTGCCCAGCCCGCTCGACATTCCGCCCGCGGTCGGGATGGAGCCCGACACGCACGAGAAGATGGAAGCGCCGACGGATGACAATGGCAAGATTCTGCTCGCTCGCCTTTAAGCTGTGGAGTGATCCGTTCGTCGGAAAGCTGGTCTTCTTCCGCGTCTATTCCGGTTCCCTGACGAAGGGCGATACGGTTTACAACCCGCGCACGAACAAGCGCGAACGCATCTCGCGGTTGATCCAAATCCAGGCCGACAAGCGGGAAGACATCGACACCTGCTACTCCGGCGACATCGCGGCGATCGTCGGGATCAAGAACATCACGACCGGCGACACGTTGTGCGACGAGGATTTTCCGATCCTGCTCGAGCCGCCTTCCTTCCCTGATCCGGTTATCTCGATGGCGATCGAGCCGAAGACGAAGCAGGACCAGGAAAAAATGGCCATCGCGCTGCAACGACTGTCGGAAGAAGATCCCACCTTCAAGGTTTATACGCACGAAGACACCGGCCAGACGATCATCGCTGGGATGGGCGAGCTGCATCTGGAAATCATTCGCGACCGCATGCTGCGCGAATTCAAAGTCGACGCCAACGCGGGCAAACCGCAGATCGCGTATCGCGAGACGATCACCGCGCCGGCCGACGGCGAAGGTAAGTTGATCAAGCAATCGGGCGGTCGCGGCCAGTACGGTCACGTCATTATCAAGGTCCAGCCTAACGAGCGGGGCAAGGGCATTACGATCGAGAACAAGGTCGTGGGCGGCAATATCCCGAAGGAATACATCCCGGCCTGCAAGAAGGGCATCGAAGAAGCGATGCTCAACGGCGTGGTCGGCGGCTACCAGGTGATCGACGCCAACGTCGACATCATTGACGGCTCGTATCACGACGTCGACTCGAACGAAATGGCGTTCAAGCTGGCGGCGATTTTTGCGGTCAAGGATGCCTTCAAGAAGGCCAAACCGATCCTGCTCGAGCCGATCATGAAAGTCGAAAATGCGACTCCGGAAGAATATCAGGGCGACATCATGGGCGACCTGAATCGTCGCCGCGGCAAGATCGCGAGCATCGAGGCGAAAGGCAATCTTACCATGGTGCAGGCCGAGGTTCCGCTCGCGGAAATGTTCGGTTACGCGACCGCCATCCGCTCACTTTCCAAAGGCCGTTCGAGTTATTCGATGGAGCCGTCACATTTCGAACAAGTTCCGCAGCAGCTCGTCGCGGCCGTGCTCGACCAGAAGGAAACGAAATAGTATGGCCGACGCGCAACGCATTCGCATTCGTTTGAAAGCATTCGATCACCGGATGCTCGATCAATCCGCCGTCGATATCGTCGAGACGGCGAAGCGCACCGGCGCCCGGGTCGCGGGACCGATTCCGCTCCCGACCTTGATCGAGAAGTTCACGGTCAATCGCTCCCCGCACGTCGACAAGAAGTCGATGGACCAATTTGAGATTCGCACCCACAAGCGGCTGCTTGATATCATCGAGCCGACGGCCAAGACGGTAGACGAGTTAAAGAAACTCAACCTGCCGGCGGGCGTGGATATCACGATCAAAATCTAGCGTTTTATTTTCCAATTTTTGCACGCCCACGACCATGAGCATCGGACTTCTCGGAAAGAAAATCGGCATGACCAGCATCTACGATGCGAACGGCAAGCTGCGTCCGGTGACCGTGATCGCCGCGGGCGATAACACGCTCCTTCGTCGCCTGACGAACGAAAACGACGGTTATTCCGCGATCCAGGTAGGGTTCGATGTCCAGAAGGAATCGCGGGTCACCAAGCCGTTGCTCGGCGGATTCGCGAAGGCGGGCTCGGAACCGAAAAAACTCGTGCGGGAGTTTCGCCTCGCGGCGGATGCGCCGGAAGGTGAGATCGACCTCGCAGTCACGCAATTTCAGACGGGGGATTGGGTCGATGTCGTCGGCCGGTCCAAAGGCAAAGGCTTCCAGGGCGTGATGAAAAAGCACAACTTCCAAGGACAGGGCGCGGCGCACGGTTCGAAAACGCACCGGCGCAACGGCGCCATCGGCAATCGCTCCACCCCGGGTCGCATCTGGAAAAACATGGGCATGCCGGGCCACATGGGCGACGCGCGCGTGACCGTGCAGAATCTGCAAGTCCTTCAGGTGCGCGAGGCGGACAAGATCATTTTAGTCAGCGGCGCCGTTCCCGGTGCGAATGGCAGCTACGTTGTCGTCCGCCCGGCCTTGAAGAAACCTGCCGCAGCCGGGGCCAGCAAATGAGCGCGAAAGTCTTAACCGTCGCCGCCGCGAAAGAGGCGAAAATCAATCTGATCGAGGGCGGTCGTGGAACCCAGGCGATGCATGACGCGGTCGTCGCGATGCGGGCGGCGCGTCGTTCCGGTTCGGCGAACACGAAGACGAAAGCCGACGTGAATCTTTCCGGCGCCAAGCCGTGGCGGCAAAAAGGCACCGGGCGGGCGCGTGCTGGTTACAAGTCGTCCGTCATCTGGCGTGGCGGTGGTGTCGTCTTCGGTCCGAAGCCGCGCGATTACACCAAGAAAATTTCGAAGACGGTCCGCCGGCTCGCTTTTCAGAAAGCGTTGAGCGAGCGGATCACGGCCGGCGATGTTCTGACGGTTGACACCTTCAACGTGAAGGAAGCGAAGACCAAGACATTCGTTAGTCTGGTCAAAGGCCACACGGACGCGAAGAAGGTGCTGCTCATCTCCGACGCGTTTGATGAAAATTTTTATCGTTCCGCGCGCAATGTGAAACCGGTGTTGCTCGCGACCGCGAGCGACGTCAACACCGAGCAACTCCTGGCGTTCGACAAGATCATTGTGACGGGCAACGCTCTCGCGCAGCTGGCCGCAAGGACGTCCGCCTCCGCCAAGGCCACAGCGTGACTCACCCGCTATGAACGAACCCTACGATTTGATTCAGACCGTGCAGTTGACGGAGAAGGCTTCGCTCCTGAGCGAGAAGCTCAACAAGTATGTCTTCCGCGTGAATCCGCGTGCGAACAAGATCCAGATCAAGCAGGCGATCGAGCTTCTCTTCAAGAAGAAGGTCGTGGACGTGAACACCTGCAATTATGCCGGCAAGAAAAAGCGCGAACGGCGCGCTGATTTTGGCCGCAAAGCGCACTGGAAAAAAGCGATCGTGACCCTGGAGGAAGGCGAGAAGATCGATCTCGTCTAGTTGAATTATGGCACTCAGAAATTTTCGCCCACTCACGCCAACGCTGCGTTTCAAATCGCTTCCGATGTTTCAGGAGGTGACGAAATCGCAGTCGAAACCGGTCAAGAGCCTGACCGAACCGAAGAAGAGAAGCGGCGGCCGCAATAACAAGGGTCGGTTGACTTCGCGTCACATCGGCGGCGGCCACAAACAGAAATACCGGAAAGTCGATTTCAAACGCAAGAAGCGCGACATCCTGGCCGACGTCATGGCAATTGAATACGATCCGAATCGGACCGCGCGCATCGCGTTGCTCAAATATAGCGACGGCGAGCAAAGCTACATCCTGGCGCCGGACGGTCTCGAAGTCGGCGCCAAGGTGACGGCGGGCGAAGACGCGCCGCCGAAGGTGGGCAACGCGCTGCCGCTTCGCGCGATTCCGTTAGGCGCCAACATCCACTGCATCGAAATCATGCCGGGCCGCGGCGGACAGATTGCGCGCAGCGCGGGCCAGCAGGCCACGCTGAGCAACCGCGAAGGTGGTTACGCACTCGTCAAATTGCCCTCGGGCGAAATCCGCCGGATCCACGACAGCGCTTACGCGACGATCGGGCAGGTCGGCAACGTGGATCACATGAACGTCTCGAGCGGCAAGGCCGGTCGCACGCGTTGGCAAGGCCGGCGTCCGCACGTGCGCGGCATGGTCATGAACCCGATCGATCACCCGATGGGTGGCGGTCAGGGTAAATCGAAGGGCGGCGGCGGCCGTCACCATCCAGTCAGTCCGTGGGGACAGCTGGCGAAGGGTTTCAAGACGCGCGCGAAGCACAAAGCGAGCGATCGTTTTATCCTCGAGCGCCGGCCGAAGAAGAAATAGTTTATGGGCAGATCTTTAAAAAAGGGACCTTTTGTCGAGCCGCATCTTCTCGAGAAGATCGACAAGATGAATAGCTCGGGCGTGAAGAAGCCGGTCAAGACCTGGTCACGTCGCTCGATGGTGACCCCGGACTTCGTGGGTCACACTTTCCTGGTTCATAACGGCAAAATTTTTCAATCCGTGTTCGTGACCGAAAACATGGTCGGCCACAAACTCGGCGAGTTTTCACCTACCCGTGTCTTTAAGAAGCACGGGTCGCACACCGCGAAGGTGACGAAGTAGGTCAGTTGATGGTTGCGGTTTGAGAGGATGAGATGAAAGTCTCCGCTCTCAATACCCGGCTGTTATTGGCTTTGGGGTGCCTGACGCTGGTCTCTGGACTGGCGGCAGAAAATAGTTCTTTGTCAGATTCCAATCTTGAAACCGCTGAGACGAAAGTGACGGCGGAAACGTCGCTTTCGCAGAACGATCTCTTGCGCAAACAGATCTCCCTCGATCGCGAAACGCAGAAGACGCTGACCGAAAGTCTCGTCGTCTCGAACGCGGAGGCGGAATTGTTTCGCCGGAAATACTCCGAACTGCAATTGCGGATGGAGGCGCTCGGCGTCGAGGCGGTCAGCAAAGACCGGGCTAAGCTCGAGCAGCGCCTTTTGAAAGCCGTGAGTGACCTTCAACTTATGAACAAGGAGAAGAGCGCCTACCGCGAGCAGTTGCTGAAGTTGGCCGAGACGATGCTGCGTTTCGTGAAGAGTACGCAGAGCGCCGATCCGCAGGCGCGGATGGAAGTTGAAGCGCAATTGCGCGCGACGAACCAGCTTCTCGCTGCCAGGGATGGGGCCTCGCCTAAGGAGGAGGCCGCGCCGGACCTGATGAACGGGCAGGTGATCAGTGTGAAGGAAGAGTGGTCGCTCGTTGTGGGCAACCTCGGCGCAGAGCAGGGAGTGAAACTCGGGATGCCGCTACGAGTGGTGCGGGCCGGGAAGACGATAGCGACTTTGTGCGTGGTGGATGTGCGCGAGAAAATCAGTGGCGCGGTCGTTCAGGAATTGGATTCGGAGAAAGTAAAAATTAAAGTAGGCGATCGTCTCCAGGTGGATGCGCGCCAGAATGTAAGTTTAAAGTAAATGCAAGTTAGCTCGACATATCGTTACGCGAAGATTTCGGCGTTCAAAGCGCGCGAAGTCACTCGCGCCATTCAGGGCCTGCCAGTTTCGGCAGCGCTCGATCTGGTTGCGTTCAGCCCGAAGAAAGCAGCCGCTCTGATCAGCAAGACGCTGAAGAGCGCGGTCGCCAACGCGGAGAACAACGCCAATCTGCGCGTCGACGGACTCGTCGTGAAGGAAGCGACCGTCGGCGAAGGCCCGACGATGAAGCGGATGATGACGCGTGCGCGCGGCAGCGGCAGCACGATCCGCAAACGGAGCAGCCACATCCGGATCATTTTGACCGACGAGATCGAAATCAAGACGCGCGAGAAGAAAGCGAAGCGACCGGGCGGCGCGAAGAAGAAAAAGGCGCCGGCCGCGAAAGCGACCAAGACCGCGCCAAAAGCCGAGACACCCGCCGTGGAAACGGCTGCGAGCACGGTGAAATCAGAAAGCTAATTCATGGGACAGAAAGTTAATCCAATCGGGTTTCGTCTTGGTGTGAACCGCGACTGGCGTTCGCGCTGGTACGCGTCGCCGCAGGAGATGCCCGCGTTTCTGCAAGGGGATCTCGAGATACGCAACTACGTGAAGAAGAAGCTGCAGTTCGCGGCGGTCGCGAAGATCATCATCGAGCGCGCCTGGAACAGCATTCGCGTGACCATTCACACGGCGCGTCCCGGCATCGTGATCGGGCGCAAAGGCGCCGAGATCGAGAAGATGACCGAAGAGATTTCGCGGATGGCGCAAGGCAAGCAGATCAAGATCGACATTCAGGAGATCAAGACGCCGGAGCTCGACGCGCAGCTCGTGGCCGAGAACGTTGCGCTGCAGATTGAGCGCCGTATCGCCTATCGCCGCGCGATGAAAAAAGCGGTGCAAATAGCGATGGATTTTGGCGCGCAAGGGATCCGTTTGCGCAGCTCGGGCCGTTTGAACGGTGCGGAAATTTCCCGCTCGGAATGGTATCGCGAAGGCAAGGTGCCGCTCCACACCCTGCGCACGCCGATCGATTACGGCTTTGCCGAAGCGAACACGGTTTATGGCAAAATTGGAGTGAAATGCTGGATTTGTAAGAAGGAAGAAATCCCCACGGCCCCGGCTAACGCGCCGGTCGCCGCGCCCGAGCCGGCCTCAGCCTAACGAATTTCAAGAAGGAGACATCGCCATGCCATTAATGCCCAAACGCGTGAAGTATCGCAAGACCCAGCGGGGAAGCCGCAAGGGCATGGCTTCGCGCAATCTTCGGATCGACTTTGGCGAATTCGGCCTCCAGACGCTGGAACGCGCCTGGATCACCAATACGCAAATCGAGGCCGCCCGCGTCGCGCTCACCCGCAACATGAAGCGCAAAGGGAAACTCTGGATCCGCATTTTCCCCGACAAATCGGTTACCTCGCGACCGCCGGAAACGCGCATGGGTAAAGGCAAAGGCCAGCCGGAATACTGGGTCGCGACAGTGCGCCCGGGTAATATCTTGTTTGAGCTGGACGGCGTGCCGGAATCGATCGCGCGCGAATCCTTGCGCCTCGCGGCCGACAAGCTGCCGGTGCGGACCAAGTTCCTCACCCGCCACCACGTCGCGACCTAACGACTAACGAACAATGAAATTCAAAGAGATTCAGGAAATGAGCACCGATGAGCTGCTGACCAAGAAGCGCGACCTGCGCCAGGAGAGTTTGCATCTCCGCCTGCAACAGCAAAGCGGTCAGCTCGAGCAGCCGAGCCGGATGCGCCTTTTGCGCCGGGACGTGGCCCGGGTCGAGACCGTGCTCACGGAGCGCAACAAGCCGACTGTGGCGAAGAAATAATTATGATGGACGAAACGACCAAACAGGAAAGACCAGCCGGAGGAGTCAACTCGCGGCACGCGCAAGACGCGCGTCGGCGAAGTGATCTCGAGCGGGATGAACAAGACGATCGTCGTCCGCACCGTCACGCGTGTGCCGCACTGCGAAGTTCGGCAAGATCGTGAAGCAGAAGAAGAAATTTTACGCCCACGACGAGGAGAACAAAGCCAAGTCCGGCGACACGGTGCGCATCATGGAAACCCGCCCGCTGAGCAAGTTGAAGCGCTGGCGGCTGGTCGAAGTCGTCCAGTAGTAGAGAGGACTTTTATGGTTTACCTGAGATCAAGATTGGACGTGGCCGACAACAGCGGCGCGCGCATGGCGACGATGATCGGCGTGATCGGGAAAGGCGCCGCGCAATGCGCCGGCATTGGCGACGTCATCTCGGCAAACGTCAAAGAGGCGAGCGCCACCGGTGCGGTGAAAAAGGGCGACGTGGTCCGCGCCGTGTTGGTGCGCACCAAGCAGCCGATTCGCCGCGATGATGGTTCGCTCCTCCGCTTCGACAACAACGCGATCGTCATCATCGACAAGGATTTGAACCCGCGCGGCACCCGTATTTTCGGGCCGGTCGCACGTGAACTGCGCGAGCGCAATTTTATGAAGATCGTCTCGCTCGCTCCGGAAGTTTTATGAACCGGATCAAGCACCATGTGAAAAAGGGCGACCACGTCGAGGTCATCTCGGGAAACTTCCGCGGTTCGACCGGCAAGATTCTCCAGGTGTTGTCGAAGAAAGATCGCGTGTTGATCGAGGGTGTGCGTTTGATCAAGAAGCACCTTCGCAAATCGCAGGACAATCCCTCGGGCTCGATCGCGGAACGCGAAGGCCCGATCCACATTTCGAATGTGAAACTGGTCGAACGCACCGAGAAGGAGAAGAAGAAGAGCAAAGCGAAAGCGGCGAAGGAGAAGAAGACAGGAAAGAGGCATAACCAAACTCTCGTAGCTTGTCGTTCCGAGCCGGCGCAGTGCGGTGCAGGATCTCGCAAAGCGATCCCGAGGACAATTTGCAGGTCCCTCTCCGTCCTGACGGCAGATTGGGATAATAAGATCAGAAAATTTTTGAAAATGAAAAACGAATTTTATCGCGAATACAAAGAGCGCGTCATGCCGGCGCTGCGTGAGCAGCACGGCTACAAGAACGATCATCAGATCCCGAAGCTCGAGAAAGTTGTGATCAACACGTCAGTCGGCTCGCAGTCGGACGTGAAGCAGGCCTTGGAAGACGCCAAGACTGAGCTGGCTCTCATCACCGGTCAGAAGCCGGCGGAGACGCGGGCCAAAAAGAGCATCTCGAATTTCAAGCTCCGCAAAGAGCAGGCGATCGGGGCGAAGGTCACCCTGCGTGGTGAGCGCATGTACGAGTTCATGGAGCGCCTGATCAAGGCCTCGCTGCCGCGCATCCGCGACTTTCGCGGGGTTTCGCCGAAGGGTTTTGACGGCCACGGCAATTACACACTCGGCGTTTCCGATCAGTCGATTTTTCCCGAAGTCGAGCTCGACAAAATCAAGCGCAACATCGGTTTTGATGTTACGATTGTCACCACCGCGCGCACGAACGAAGAGGCCAAATCGCTATTAAGCGAGATGGGAATGCCCTTCAGCGACCGGCCAAAGAAGCCCGTTGCCCAAGCCGCCTAACTTTCATGAGTACTGTTACCGATCCTATTGCCGACCTTTTGGCCCGTGTGCGCAACAGCACGCAGGCGCTGAAGCTGGAGATGTATGTCCCTTACTCCAAGGTCAAGAGCGAGATCGTTCGCATCTTGAAGGAGGAAGGCTACATCAGCGCCTTTGAGCTCGACACGACGGCCGCGCATCCGCGGATCAAGATCACCAACAAGATTTCGAATCGCACCAGCGCCATTACCGGGCTGAAGCGCGTGAGCCGGCCCGGTTTGCGGCGCTACGTCGCGGCGGATGAAATTCCGCGCGTGCTCGGTGGGATGGGCACCGCGATTCTTTCCACCTCGCGCGGCGTCATGTCGGGTCGTGAGGCGAAGAAACAAAAAGTGGGAGGCGAGTTACTGGCTTTCGTCTGGTAGCCCAAGAGCTATGTCACGGATTGGAAATAAGCCGGTCGAGATTCCGGCCAAGGTCAAGGTGAACATCGACGGCGGCGGCAAAGTCGCGGTCGAGGGTCCGAAGGGAAAACTGGATTGGACGCTGCCGAAGGGGATCAAGGCGAGCGTGGCCGGCAATGAAGTGTCGTTAGTCCGCGATGCCGAGACTCGCAGCGTGAAGGCGCTGCACGGTCTTTCGCGCGCGTTGATCAACAACATGGTCGTCGGCGTGAGTGAAGGCTTTTCGAAGCAGCTCGAGATCGAGGGCGTCGGCTTCAAGGCCGCGGTCCAGGGGAAGAACCTCAATCTCAGTCTCGGATTTTCGCACCCGGTGCTCTTCCCGATTCCGCCGGATATCAAAATCACGGTGACGGATAACACCAAAATCGCGATTCAGGGCGCCGACAAGAAGAGTGTCGGCCAGGTCGCGGCGGACATTCGACGCTACTATCCGCCGGAGCCTTACAAGGGCAAAGGCGTTCGTTATGCCGGCGAACAGATTCGCCGCAAGGAAGGCAAGACCGTTCAATAGTCATGGCCACGATTAATCGAAAAGTCATTCGCGGCCGCATTCACAACCGCATTCGCCGCAAAGTCTCAGGCACCGCGGAGCGTCCGCGTTTGTGCGTCTATTTTTCCGGGAAACATGTATACGCGCAGGTCGTCGACGACGAAACGGGCCGGACCTTGGTCTCCGCCGGCACGACGGAGAAGGTTTTGGGCGGAAAAGGCAAACATGCCGCCAATCGCGCGACGGCGGAGAAGGTCGGGAAATTGATCGCCGAGCGTTTGCTCGCGAAAAAGATCGACAAGGCGGTTTTCGATCGGGGTGGATTTCTTTACCACGGCAAAGTAAAAGCACTGGCCGACGCGGCGCGCGAGGGCGGACTCAAACTTTAATATGGCATACGCAGGCAACCAAGGCAGACGAAGCGACTCACGCACCACGGACCGGACGCCTCCGGCAAGAGGTGACACGACCGAGAAAGTCGTGTTCATCAATCGCTGCGCCAAAGTCGTGAAGGGCGGTCGTCGTTTCAGCTTCAGCGCGCTCATTGTGGCGGGCGATCACGATGGGAAAGTCGGCTGCGGATTTGGCAAGGCGAATGAAGTCGCGGAAGCGATCCGCAAAGCCTCGGAAGCGGCCCGCAAGTCCATGGAAAAAATGTCGCTTCACGAAAACACGATTCCGCATGAAGCGATCGGAGAGTTTGGTGGCGGTCGCGTGCTTGTTGCGCCCGGCCTCGCCCGGGACGGGTGTGATCGCCGGCGGCGGTGTGCGGGCTGTCGTGGAGGCGGTCGGTATTCGTGACGTGCTCGCCAAATCGTTAGGCTCGAACAATCATGCCAACGTTGTAAAGGCGACGATCGAAGCGCTGCGCTCCCTGCGCCGGCGCGATGAAATTTTGAAAGCCCGCGGTCTGCGCGCGAGCGGACCGAGCAACGGCGAGGAGGCGCAGCCCCAGTCGTGATTCGGTTGCACAATCTCAAGCCGCGTCCCGGTTCCAGACATCGTGTGAAGCGACTTGGAATCGGCGAAAGCTCCGGTCATGGCAAGACCAGCGGCAAGGGTCACAAGGGCCAAAAGGCGCGTTCTGGCGGCAGCATCCGGCTTGGATTCGAAGGCGGCCAGATGCCGTTGATCCGCCGCTTGCCCAAGCGCGGCTTCAACAACGCGGCCTTCAAGAAGCAGTACGCATTGATCAATCTCGACGACCTGAACGAGTTCAAGGCTGGCACTGTGATCAACGAGGAAATGTTGCGGGAATCTAAGCACATTCGCGGAAATGTGGCCGGGTTGAAGGTTCTGGGTCGCGGCGAATTGAAGCACAGCCTAACGATCGAGGCGGATCGCGTGAGCGAATCGGCACGCCAGAAGATCGAAAAGGCTGGCGGGACTGTGACCTTGCGGCAGCGCCCGTCGCTAACCGACGGCAAGCGCTCCGAGACGGTCGAGACGAAGCAGGAAGCTCCCACTGCAGCGGTGTCCGAAGCGAAAGCCACGGCTAAGAAAGCCGCAGTGAGAAAAAAGAAAACTGCTAAATAGGCAGGGCTCTAAAGCAAACTTGGCGGATGGTTTCGGCTTTCTTAAACACGGTCAAAATCCCGGAACTGCGCCGGCGGATCTTGTTCACCCTCGCAGTTATCGTGGTCGTTAGGCTGGGTGCGGCGATCACAACCCCCGGCGTCAATCCGGCCGTTTTGCAGGATTGGTTCCGAACGTCATCACAAAGCGCCGGCGGGGGCGTCGCGGCGCTCTTCAATCTTTTCAGCGGCGGCGCGCTCGAGAACTGCGCGATCTTTTCACTCGGCATCATGCCCTACATCAGCGCGTCGATCATGTTGCAGCTCCTCACGGCGGTGATTCCGTCGCTCAGCCGGTTGTCGCGTGAAGACGGTGGCCGGCAGAAGATCATGCAATACACCCGGTACGCGACCGTCGTGCTTTGCATTTTCCAAGGCTATCTGCTCGCGGTCTCATTCCAGCATCCGGAGTCGTATCACACCATGCTGCCCGGCATCACCGAAACGACCGCGCGTTTGGGAATCCCATTAGTCGATAATCTCGGGTGGTCCTTCCGCGTCATCACCGTGCTCACCCTGACGGCAGGGACGCTCTTCCTCATGTGGCTGGGCGACCAGATTACCGATCGCGGCATCGGTAACGGCATTTCGCTCATCATTACGATCGGCATCGTGGCGCGCCTCCCTGCAGCGCTGGCGCAGGCTTGGAAGACATTCGTCCCCTCGGCGCAAACCGGAACGAGTCAGGTCAATCCTGCGATTCTCGTCTTGATGGTGGCGTTTCTCTTTATCGTGATCGCGGCGGTCATCGCTGTGACGCAAGGCGTGCGCAAGATCACGGTGCAGTACGCGAAACGCGTCGTGGGCCGGAAAATGTATGGCGGCCAGACCCAATACATGCCGCTGAAGGTGAACTACGCGGGCGTCATGCCGATCATCTTCGCCTGGGCGTTGCTGCTTTTTCCGACGACGATCGTCGGTCTGGCTTTCAAGAACAGCCGCACGGCCAAGCAGATCGCCGACATGCTCTCCAGCGGATGGCTGCATTACGCGGTCCTCGCGGCGATGATTTTCTTTTTCAGTTATTTCTGGGTGGCGACGCAGTTTCAGCCGGCGCAAATCGCGGACGATCTAAAGAAATATGGTGGCTATATCCCGGGCGTCCGTCCGGGAAAACCGACTGCGGACTTCCTCGATTTCACGATGACCCGGTTGACTTTCGCGGGCGCGATTTTTCTGACGCTGATTGCGATCCTGCCGAGCCTTCTTAGCCAGGGACTGCACGTCCCGGTAATCACGGCGCAGTTTTTTGGCGGGACCAGCCTGCTCATTATCGTCGGTGTGATTCTTGATACCATGCGACAGGTAGAGACACACTTGATCCAGCGTCATTACGACGGGTTTTTGCGCAAAGGCCGAATCCGTGGCCGGGCGTTTGACCGCTCTTCTTACAATCGGGGAGAGGCGGCACAGCAGGGAACTTTAATGTGGCTTTACGTCGGTATCGCTGTCCTGGTGATTGGTGGCGTGGCAATTTTTCTTTACGGACGCTAGGTGAAGAGTCGCATTGTGCTCCTCGGCGCGCCGGGTTCCGGAAAGGGAACACAGGCGGAGATGATTACGCGGCATTTCGCGATCGCGGTTACCTCGCCGGGCACCATCCTCAGGCGCGAACGCGATCTGGGGACACCGCTTGGAATCAAGGCGGATGAAATTTCGAAGCAGGGCGGGTTGGTTCCTGACGAAATTATCGTTCAGCTGATCGAGGACTGGTTGAATCTTCATGGCAGGGAGGGGTTCGTGTTCGATGGATTTCCCCGCACGGTGAAGCAAGGGGAGCGGTTAAACGAAATTCTCCAAAAACGCGAAACGCCGCTCGACCTCGCCATTTGGTTGGAGGTCTCCGAACAAACGGTGCGCGACCGCATCGCTGGCCGGTTGCAATGTAGGCGCTGCGGCTTCACGACCAGCGTGACGAGCGCTGGTTTCGCTGACCGTCCAATTTGTCCTTATTGCGATGGACCGCTTATTCGTCGCGATGATGACGATGCATCGGTCTTGGAGACCCGACTTGCGGAATTCAAAACCAAGACCGAGCCACTTCTTTCATTTTACGAAAAAGATGATGCCCTCCATCGCATCGACGGGAATCGAGATCGGGAGACGGTGTTTACCGATGTCTCGGCCTTGATCGAGGAACGCGTGCGATGATTCCCATCAAGTCGGCTCGGGAGATCGACAAGATGCGGATTGCCTGCCGCACAGCGAGTGATGTTCTTGATCGGGTGAGCGAGCTGATCCGGCCCGGGATTTCGACCAAGGAAATCGATCAGGCGGCGGCGGACCTAATGCAGGATGCCGGGGTGCAGAGTGCGTTTCTCGGGTATCGGCTGGGGCATCGGGTTTTCCCGGGCAACATCTGCATTTCCCTGAACGACGAGATTGTGCACGGGATCGGCAGCCAGCGCCGGATCCAATATGGCGACATCGTGAAACTCGACATCGGTGTTGTGCAGGATGGATGGGTGGGCGATACCGCGGCGACGATCCCGGTTGGCATGATCGACGAACGAATTGAGAAACTGCTCGCGGTCACCCAAAGTGCGCTGCAACGGGCCATCGGGTTTGCTCGTGCCGACCAAAGGCTGGGCGACCTTTGCGCGGCGATCGAGGATGAAGCGATCCGCAACCAGTTCAGTGTCGTGAGAGAATTTGTCGGCCACGGGGTGGGGCGGAAGTTGCACGAAGAACCGCAGGTCCCGAATTACGGCAAACGCGGCAGCGGCCCGCGACTGAAACAAGGCATGACGCTCGCGATCGAGCCGATGATCAATCTCGGCGGCGCGGGCGTGCGCTTGCTCGAGGATGGCTGGACGGTCTGCACCTCGGACGGTTTGCCTTCGGCCCATTTCGAACACACGGTCTTGATTACCAGAGACGAACCCGAGATCCTGACATGGCGCGCAAAGACGCAATTGAGGTAGAGGGCACGGTGGTCGAGCTCCTGCCGAATACGATGTTCCGGGTGGAACTGCCCAACGGGCACCGGGTGCTCGCGCACATCTCGGGAAAAATGCGGATGCACTTCATTCGCATCTTGCCAGGGGACAAAGTTATGCTAGAAGTTTCGCCTTACGATTTGTCGAAGGGGCGAATCACTTTTCGCCATCGTTAGCGCGGAGATTGGCTCCGCGTTTTTCGTCTCGTGAATTATGAAAGTGCGACCGTCAGTTAAAAGACTTTGTGAAGGATGCAAGATCGTGAAGCGCAGGAACGTGGTGCGCGTGATCTGCAACAAGAACCCGCGCCATAAGCAACGCCAGGGTTAGGAGATCGTTATGCCAAGATTGTTAGGAGTCGAAATTCCAGCCGATAAACGGATCGAGGCGTCGTTGACTTACATCTACGGAGTCGGCCCAAGCACTGCCAAACGCGTCCTCGAGCAGACCAACATCGATCCTAATCTGCGCGCCAAGGATCTCTCTCCGCAGCAGATCAACGAAATCGTCCAGACGATTACGCACAGCAAGTTGCCGATCGAAGGCGATCTCCGCCGCGAAGTGCAGAGCAACTTGAAGCGTTTGCAGGCGATCAATTGTTATCGCGGCATTCGGCATCGCCGCGGCTTGCCCGTGCGCGGACAGCGCACCTCGACCAACGCTCGCACTCGCAAAGGTCCACGCAAGACGGTCGGCGTCATTCGCAACAAGGACGCCAAAGCAGGCAAGGTTTAACCCTAACGAACTGACATGGCAGAAGATTCCGAAAATCAAACGCCGGCCGAAGAGCCAGCTTCCGAAACCCCGAAGGCTAAAGCGACCAAAGCAAAGGCAACCGCTCCCGAAGAGCAGTCCGCTGAGGCTGTGGCCGAAACGCCAGCGGCGGCAGAGACCGTTCCCGAGCAGTCAGGCGAAGCTGCAGTGATCACTGGAGCAGCCTCCGCGGCAACGGCAGAGGCCGCGCCCCAGCCGGCGAAGACCGAGGCGAAACCCAAGGCGGCAAAAAAATCAGCCAAGAAAACAGAAGCCCCCGCAGCCGAGGCACCGAAGGAAAACCTTTCGCTTGATCCGAACGACGTCGAGAAACCGAAAATCATCAAGGCGAAGGGAAGCAAGAATGTTTACTCCGGTTTCGCCCACGTCCTATCCACCTTCAACAACACCATCGTCACAATTACCGATCTGAACGGCAACGTGATCGGCTGGTCGAGCGCCGGCAAAGTCGGTTTCAAAGGCTCGCGCAAGAGCACGGCCTACGCGGCGCAAATGGTCGCCCAGGACGCGTCGCGCCAGGCAATGGGGCACGGCCTGAAGGAAGTTGAGGTTCTGGTTAGGGGACCAGGCGCTGGTCGCGAATCAGCCGTCCGTGCGCTCCAGGCAATTGGTCTCGACCTCACCGTTATCCGCGACGTCACACCGGTACCGCACAATGGTTGTCGCCCGCCGAAACAGCGGCGCGTCTGACCCGGATTTAATGATTTAACAATTTACCGTCGCCCATGGCCAGATATACCGGACCCAAAACAAAAATCGCCCGCCGATACGGCGTGCCGCTTTTCGGACCTTCCAAATCCCTCGAGCGGAAAAATTATCCGCCGGGAATGCACGGTCCGAAAGGATCCCGCCGCAAACAATCGGACTACGCAATCGCGCTCGGCGAAAAGCAGAAGCTCCGTTTCCAATACGGCCTGATGGAAAAGCAATTTCGCCGGATCTTCGAGACTGCCCTCCAGCGGCGTGGCGTTACGGGCGAGACCTTGCTTCAGCTTCTCGAGACTCGACTCGACAACGTCGTTTTCCGCCTCGGCCTCGCGAACACTCGGAGCGCGGCGCGCCAACTGGTCTCGCATGGTCATGTGCAGGTCAATGGCAAGAACGTGAATGTCTCCTCATTCAACGTGAAGGCCGGCGACAAAATCACGGTCAAGGACAAACCGAAGTCGCGACAACTCGCACTGCGCAACATGGAGCTGACGCAAATCGCGCCAGTGCCAGATTGGCTGACGGTCGATCGCGACGCGCTCGCCGGCAAAGTCGCGCACATCCCTTCGCGTGAGGAGATGCAACCGATCGTCAACGAGCAGTTGATCGTCGAACTGTATTCTCGTTAGGCTAGCAGAGATCTTCGGCGGCGGTTCTGACGCTAGAGCTGTGCTTCGAGCACTTCGAGGGCCTTGTCGTAGCTGCATCGGGCGAGAAAATGCGCGAGCTGCGGATCAACCGGCGCCGGGAGCGATTTTCCCAGCACGGCAATTCTTTCTGAGACCGATTTCAGCTTTTCGAGATGCCGGTCTGGATCGCAACGACTGGTCTCGTCGGCAATAATGGCGAGCCGCTGGCGGAGTGCGGCGGCGAGTTCGGCTTTGGTCGAGTTCATTCGGCGCTCACTTTCAGGATAAGAGAGCGTAACAAAAGCTTGAATTGCGCTGCGATTTTACGCAAGCCTCCGAAATGGCAGACGCAAAACGGGTGCTCGTCGTGGACGATGACACCGCTGTACTTCGCATCATGCGGGAAGCACTCCAGAATCTTCTCCATTGGGAAGTGGATACGTCACCGAGTCCCGAATACGGTTTCGAATTGGCGTTGAAGAAGAATTACGATCTGATGATTTTTGATTTCTCAATGCCGTTGATCGACGGGACGCTGCTCTTTCTGCTGATCTCGAAAGTTTATGAGAATTCTTCGCCGGCACGCAAGGTGCCACCCTTGCTGCTCGTGTCGGGCCAGGGCTCGGATAAACGCGCGCAGGAATTGCTAAAAGAAGCGCGGGTCGTCGGTTTTCTGCCGAAACCGTTTACCATCAATCGGCTCCTGGAGAAGATAAAAGATTGCTTCCCGGAAACGCGCGCCGTGGCTTAGCGGACAGCCTTTGGCTTCCGAGGGGATGCAGATCAACCGCGTTTGCCGGATTCTCCTTGCAGCTGGCGCAGCGCTTCGAGCCAGTCGTGTGCCGAGTCGCCAGCGACGCCATTCTGCATGCGCCACTCGGAGATGAGGTATGCCCGGACCCGGATTTCCTCGTCAGTAATCGCCGCGTCCCCGGGCGCCGTCGATTGCTGGCCAGTTTTCGCGCGCGTCTTGCGTCCGGCTGAGACTTTTCGGGGCGTGGCGCTGCGATTCTTGCCGGCGGACTTTGCGCGTCCGGTCGACTTCGCCGCCGCCTTTTTTGCAACAACTGGCTCTGCGGGTTCCGCCGTGGCCAGGCTGTTACTCGATTCCATGCCGGGCGCGGTGGATTTGCTTTCGGGCGTCATTGCCTCTTTCGATTTATTTGAACTTTTCGCCATTTACTTTTGCTTTGGGTCGGCCAAGCCTGTACCCGCCAAGCGCGGATGCGCAAGAGGAAAGGCACGAAAAAAAGCTCCTGCGGCAATTCGATAAACCTAACGATGAGGCACTTTGTTTTTAGATGGGCGATCACAACCGTGGCGGTGATGGTTGCCGCTTCCATCATCAGCGGAATTCGTTATGACAGCGTTGCCTCGCTCATCGGCGCGGCGCTGCTTCTCGGAATCCTGAACGCTTTTTTGCGTCCCGTTCTGCTCCTCCTGATGGCGCCGCTGATCATTCTGACTCTCGGAATTTTCATCTTCGTCGTGAACGGCCTCATGCTCCTCTTGGTGAACGACCTTGTGCACGGGTTTCACGTCGACAGTTTCGGAAGCGCATTTTGGGGCGCAATCTTGATTAGCATCGTGAGCTGGATGTTGAGCGCGTTTTTCCGTGGGAGCGACGGCCGCGTTCATCCGTTGACCCATCACACGCAAATGCGGCGCGTAGAGGGACGCGTTGTCGCGAGCAGTAAGCCGGGCGAATCATGACGTATTGCCTCGGGATGCTCTGTCGCAAGGGCGCAGTTTTTCTCTCCGATTCTCGCACCAGCGCCGGGATGGACAACATCACGGTGCGGACCAAGATGCGGATCTTCGAGAAACCGGGCGACCGCGTGATTTGTATCTTGAGCTCCGGAAACCTGTCACTTACCCAGGCGACATTGGGACTGATCGACGACGATCTTCATCTTAACGAGAGCCATCCCGCCCGGAAACATTTGATGAATCGCGAGACGCTTTACGAAACCGTCCGCTACGTCGGTTCCAAAGTGCGCGAGGTGGAACAACGCGATCGCGCCGCGCTCGAGGCGGACGGATTCGATTTCAACATCAACCTGATCGTCGGCGGCCAAATCGCCGGGCTGGCTCCGGAGGTGCATTCCATTTATCCACAGGGAAACAGCATCCACGCGAGCCAGGATTGCCCGTTCTTGCAGATCGGCGAGTCAAAGTATGGCAAACCGATTCTCGACCGCGGTTTCAGCTACGATAGTACGTTGATGGACGCGCTCAAGTTTGGCATCATTTCGATGGACGCGACGATGAAGAGCAACGTCGCTGTCGGTCCGCCGATCGACATCCTCTGCTATAAGACCGACTCGGTGCAGGTAAAAATGCGCACCCGCCTGGAGCAGAACGATCCTTATCTCGTGGAGATCAGCCGGAAATGGCAGGACGGCATTGTACGACTCGTTAGGCAAATGCCGGTGGCAGATTTCAGCAAAACGGCGCTGGGCTTCGCGACCGCTGCCTGATAGGTAGCGTCTTACCGGCGGACCTTTTCGTTAGGAAGATACCTTCCGGCGGCAGGAGCGTTTTCGATCGAACCCGTGCCAGACGGTCGAAATGAAGGCCCGGCTTCTTCGTCCGACATTATCGCGGCATTCCCATCACTTAACGGTAGGACAGCAAATTCAGACTCGGGCAGGGCCTCCTTTCAGAAAGCCATCCGGGGCTGGTCTGGATCCTGCTTTTACCACATCCCGCAGTCTAAACATCCTTGCCTTAATCATTATGCTCACTTCGACCAAACAACTCGTCTGCGCGCTCGCCGTAATTGTGACCGCCGCGTCTGCGTCTTCCGCAGAGGAAGCTCGCATCGGTGCCCCTTCAGAGCCCACAAAAGCTAACGTTGCGGCTCCGTCTCTCGGCAACAGCGTGTCGGCGCGCAGTTCGGAGGTCGCGCCCATGACGCTCGTGCAGGCGTCGCCGGTACCCCTCCAACCGCCCGCCAGCGTCGTCCCGGTGCAGCCGGCGGCGACTGCGGTCGCAAGCCCCGCGGTTTCGCAAACAACCACCGCCACGACCGACTCGGTCACCGAGAGTGGCGGCGTGGGCGTGCGTGAATTTCAAGGTGACGATGTCGGGCAGGTCCTGCGCCTCCTCGCGCGGCAGGCCAAGATCAACATGGTGGTGAGCGAAGCGGTTGTCGGCACGGTGACGATGCGGCTCGAGGACGTGACTGCGCTGCAGGCGGTCGCCATCATCGTGAAATCCAAAGGCCTGTTCATGGATCAGATCGACAACGTTTATTACATCAAGACTGGCGCGGAGCGGACCGCCGAACCGACTGAAAGCGACAGCTATCAGTTCAGCTATGGCCGGGCCAAGGACATCGGCCCCTTGCTCGCCTCTCAGCTTTCCAGCAAAGATCCGCCGCAAGTTGATGAGCGGACCAATACGATCTTTTACCGCGAGACGCGCAGCAATATCGATAACGTCCGCAAGCTGCTGGTGCAAATCGACAAGCCGACCAAGCAGGTCATGATCGAATCGCGCCTCGTGGAAGTGAACGCCAATCCGAGGCAGAGCTATGGAATAAACTGGGCGGGCGTGGTTGGTAGCTCCACGAGCCCGCAGACGGTGACTTATGGCGGCTCCAGGGGCGTCCAGGACGCTCAGGGTGCGTTGATTCCCACGGATCTGCAACCCGGAAATGTCAACAACAACAATATCTTTGGCAATCTCAGTCATCTTGCCGCGAACCAGTTTGCCATTCTCAACGTTCCGCAAATGTCCCTTACCTTGCGTGCTTTGAACGAAGACTCGGATGCTGAGTTTCTCGCCAATCCCCGGATTGTCACAGCCGACAATCAGGAGGCAAAGATCGAGATCACGCGCAATCAGCCGGTTCCACAGTTGAATTTCAATGAACAGACTGCGACGGCCGTTTTCGGCGGGTTCCAGGACAAGACATTCGGCAACACGCTTGTCGTCCGGCCGTCGGTCAACAAAGATGATTTCATCACCCTGAGCGTGAAGCCGGAGATCAGCAACAAGGTAGGTGATAGCACCTTCATCTTCGCCGGCGCCTCTGTGTCGAGTCCCATCATCGACAAACGCACCCTGGATTCCAACGTCTTGATCCGGAGCGGCGACACTCTCGCGATTGGCGGATTATTGCAGGATGAAGTCGGCAAGGAACGCAACAAGGTGCCCATTATGGGGGACATCCCGATCCTCGGCTACCTCTTCCAAGAGCATCTGAACGCGCGGACCAAACGTAACCTGTTGATCTTCGTTACGCCGACAATCCTCGAGCAGCGCTACGGGACCGGCCTCGAGGATCAGGTTTCCGGCTTGCATCATAGCGGCGAGGAATATGCCGATCCAAACGGATGGCGAAACAATGCCAAGGGCGCCGTGCGCCTCGTCCCGACCTCGAACCGCCAGGTCGTGAGCGACTATCCGGCCCCAGGCATCGCGCCGGCTCCGGCAAAGATGCGCTTCATGAGCACCGCGAAGGACCGGGACTACTAGGAAGATTTGTTGTGGGGTTGAAAGGGGGCGGACCGGTTTTCAAGGTTCGCCCTCTTTGTTTGCGGACGGGCATCCACCGTGCTTGCGCTGGCGTATCCGGCTGTGCATCATTAGTCGATCGACTTTCTCCGCGCAGAGCGCGTATTCGCAATGAAACTTTCGCTCGTTCCACCGACACTCCGATCAATCGCCGAGAAGATCGAGCTGAACGACCGGATCTCCGATCAGGAGGCGCTCGAGCTCTACCGATCGAATGACCTTAATGCTCTGGGGATCATGGCCAGCGCCGTGCGGGAGCGGAAGAATGGCAACGTCGCGACCTACATCCTCAATCGTTACATCAACTATTCCAACATCTGCGTCCTCTCCTGCCAGTTCTGCGCCTTTGCCGCAAAGAAGCGCGACCCGCACGCTTTTGAAAGCTCGATCGATGAGATCGTCACCGCCGTGCGAGAAGCGCTCGCCAGCGGCATCACCGAAGTGCACATGGTCGGCGGCCTTCATCCCACGCTCGACAAGCAGTGGTATCTCGACCTGCTCACCCGTCTGCGCGCGCTCGATCCACAGCTGCAGCTGAAAGCTTTTACGGCAATCGAAATCCGGCACTTGGCGCGGCGAATATTCAAGACCTCGATACCGGAAACGCTCGCGATCCTGCGCGAGGCCGGTCTCGGCTCGCTCACTGGGGGCGGCGCCGAGATTTTTGATCCTGGAGTGCGCGATGAATTGTGCCGGGGCAAGGAGACCGCCGCGGAATGGCTCGAGGTGCATCGAACCTGGCACAGGATGGGGGGCCGCAGCACCTGCACGATGCTCTACGGGCACATCGAGACGGACGAACAAAGGGTCGACCACTTGCGGCAATTGCGCGAGCTCCAGGACGAAACGGGCGGCTTCACCGGGTTCATTCCTTTCGCCTTCGAGCCGGAGAGCACCGCCCTCTCCCACATCCCGCGGGCGACCGCTTTCGAGCAGCTCCGCAACCTCGCGGTCAGCCGCCTTTATCTCGATAACATTGACCATCTCACCGCCTATTGGGTGAGCATGGGATTGCCCCTTGCCCAGGTCGCACTTGCCTATGGCGTGGATGATTTGCACGGCACGATCATGCGGGAAAAAATCTTCCACATGGCGGGCGTGACAACGCCTGAAGAACAGACCGTCGAAGCGCTGCGTCACACGATACGCGCCGCGGGCCGCGATCCGGTCCAGCGCGACAGCCACTATAATCATCTCCCGCCTGCAAAATTCGCGCCCGAAGTGGAAGGCGAACTGGTCTTCGCCTGACGTGGCTGCCCCGGTTGCGGTGCGTCTCGGCTGCGTCAAATACCTCAACGCCCGGCCTCTCATTCACGGCTGGAGCGGCGAGGTTCGCTTCGATCATCCATCGACTCTTTGCCGGCAACTCGCGGCCGGTGAACTCGACGTCGCGCTCGTCTCGAGCTTCGAATATCTGCGCAACCCGACTTACTCGGTCGTCGATCGCGTTGCGATCGCGTCCGATGGGCCCGTCTTCAGCGTCATTCTCGCTCACTGCGGGCCGATCGAACAATTGCGGGAGGTCGTGGTTGATCCGGCTTCGCAGACATCGGTGAACTTGCTTCGCTGTTTGTTAGGCGAGAAGGGAATGACGGTCGAGTTTGTCTCCGAAGGGGACATCAGCGCAGAACGCGGCCTCCTTTTGATTGGCGATCAGGCCATCCGATTCCGGCAGCAGGCAGAGGGACGTCCTCAGTTTCTCGACCTGGGCGCAGAGTGGAAAAAGGCGACGGGCAAGCCATTTGTTTATGCTCTCTGGCTGATCCATCCGGATTACGCCGAGAAGCAGACCGTTGCGCACGCGCTCCGTTCGTTAGGGGAAAACAATATCCAACACCTCGACGCCTTGATTGCCGCGCAACCGGAGAGCGTCCGTGCATTCTGCGAATTTTACTTTCGTGAATGCTTGCGATTTGCCTTCGGAGAGAAAGAAAAGAAAGGCTTTCAGTTGTTTGGTGAACGATGCGCAAAGCAAAAGTTGCTCCCAGCCGTTCCGCCCACGCCGAGGCTGTTCTAGACGGCGATCTGTGCATCGGCATTTGCGGCTGAACCTACGATCGCGACGTTTTCGTTCACCTTGATAACAATGCGAAGATTCACGCCTCGTTCGATGCTCAACGGCTCGCCAGACGTCTGGCCTGACCAATCTGCCAAATGAAACGTGTGCGGCGCTGGATTTTGTCGTCGACGAATGGCGCGCCCGATGCCGTCAAATTCTCGGACCATGTCTGTGCTCTGCCCTCTATCGCCCGCCTTCTGCGGCGCAAGGGTTTGTTGAACGATGAGCAGGCGGGCGCCTTTCTTCACCCGCGCCTGCGGCAACTGAGCGATCCGTTTTTGCTTCCGAACATGCGTGCGGCGGTGGATCGAATTCTGCGCGCGATCACCGACCGCCAGCAGATCGTCCTCTACGGCGATTACGACGTCGACGGTGTGACGTCGCTGGCGCTGCTCAACGAAATGCTTTGCGCCTACGGCGCCACACCCGCGCTCTTTTTGCCCTCGCGGATGGAAGAAGGCTACGGCCTCAGCGCTGAAGGAATCGCGCGTTGCTGGCAGGCGCACCAACCGCAACTCCTTATTGCGGTCGATTGCGGGACTGGCTCGCGCGCTGAAGTCGCTGCTATCCACGACCGCGGCGCGGACGTGATCGTGCTCGATCATCATGAACCGAAAGGCGAATTGCCGGACTGCGTTGCGATCGTGAACCCGAAGGCCGCCGAGGATTCCGCTTTTAGTTACCTCTGTAGCGTTGGCATCGTTTTTAAACTTTGCCACGCCCTGCTCAAGACTCGCCCCCTTCCAGGCTTCGACCTGCGACGACGGCTCGACCTCGTCGCGCTCGGGACCGTAGCCGACATCGTGCCACTCGAGGCGGAGAATCGAATCCTTGTGCATCATGGCGCGCGTGAAATCGCGCGCCGGCGATTGTTAGGCATGAGTAAACTGATGGACATTGCGGCGGTCCGTCCCCCGATCGCGGCGGAACATATCAGCTTCCGTCTCGGCCCCCGCTTGAACGCGGCCGGTCGCCTAACGACTGCGGAGAAAGCCCTGCGCCTCCTCCTCACCACCGATGCCGTCGAAGCTGCCGCGCTGGCCGGGGAACTGGACGAACAGAATCGCGGCCGGCAAAGCGTCGAGCGCGAAATCGTCCAAGCCGCGGAGGCCAGAATTGCGCAAGAGAATCTATCTGAAGGACCGGCAATTGTTCTTGGCGATCGTGACTGGCATCCAGGCGTGCTCGGTATCGTCGCTTCGCGCATCGCCCGCAGTTACCATCGGCCAACGATTATTGTCGGCTTCGACGAGGCGGGACTCGGAAAAGGCAGCGGCCGTGGCATTCCGGGCCTGTCGCTGGTTAACGCGCTTGGGCGGTGCGATAATCTGCTCGAGAAATTCGGTGGGCACGAGATGGCCGCCGGCCTAACGATTCGAGGGGAAAACCTCCCGGCGTTCACCGCGGCTTTTCAGGAAAGCTGTCGCGGACTGCTGTCCGCTGAGCATCTCGAGCCGTGCCTCTATCTGGATGAGGAATTGACTTTCCGCGAACTGACTTGGGATCTGCTTCGCTGGCACGAACTGTTACAACCCTTCGGTCAGGGCAACCCGCAGCCTTTCTTTCTGGTGCGCGGCGTGGAGCCGGTCGCGCCGCCGCAAATCTTGAAAGAAAAGCATCTCCTATTGCGCCTGCGGCAGAATGGCTGTCATCAGCGTGCAATTTTCTTCGGCGGCGCGGAAGAGCCGCTGCCCGAGCCGCCCTGGGACGTGGCTTTTCGGATCAGCGCGGACGAATACGAAGGCGAATCGCGCCTGCAAATGGAAGTGGAGGCGCTGCGGGCGACAGTCCCGCCTTAGCCATGAGCCTAACGTCCACAGATTTGTTAGGCGAAATTGAGTGGATTCCCCGTGCGCGCAGCACCCAGTTGCGCCGCCTTGGCCTCGAAACAGTTGGCGACTTGCTCACGCATTATCCACGGCGACATGAGGACCGGCGGGAGTTTGCCGAATTTCCGAGGGAGGAGAGTGAACAGCCGATCTGTCTGTGCGGCGAGGTGACGAAGACACGACTCAATCGCTTCGGACGCGGTAAAAAGATTTTCGAGGTGACGCTGCAGGAGAGCAATCCGCACGCCCTCAGTCAGCCAATCATCTGCCGCTGGTTCAACCTGCATTACGTCCAGAAGATGATCTTGACCGGCCAGCGCCTGGTCGTTTTCGGCAAGCCGCGTCAGCGCGGTCAGCGTATCTGCATGGAACATCCGGAATTCGAAATCATCGAGAACGACGACGAAATTTCGATTCATTTCCGGCGCATCACGCCCATTTACCCGGCAACAGAAGGCCTTTCGCAGCGAGTTTTGCGGGGATTGATCTACCGGCTGCTGGATGAATGGGTGGACGACGGCGCGCAGACTTTGCTGCCGGCCGAGCTTGGCCCGGATCTCGCCCCGCGAGCCCTTCGGGAGATTCATTTTCCGCCAACAAACGACGCGCTCGCGCGCGCCCGCGAAACGCTGGTCCTGGCGGAATTTTTCGCGATGCAGATGCTGCTCTCGTCACGCCGCGCGCACTCCCGGGCCCGAACCGGCGCGAGTCACTGCGGACCGGGAGACCTGCTGGAGGGCTTCTTGCGGGCACTGCCATTTGACCTAACGAGCGCGCAAACGCGGGTGATCGAAGAGTTGCGCGGCGATCTCCGCTCGACCTTTCCGATGAATCGGTTGCTGCAAGGCGACGTCGGTTCGGGCAAGACGGTGGTCGCGATTGCAGCGATGCTGCTCGCGGTCGAGGCAGGTTTCCAAGCGGCCTTGATGGCGCCAACGCAGATTCTCGCCGAGCAACATTACACCGTCCTCTGCCGCTGGTTGGAGCCGTTAGGCGTGCCGATATCCTTGCGGACCGGCGCGCGCAACGAGGATCCCTTGCCCCTTTTTGCGAACACGCCTCGCCTTAATTCGGGGAGGAAGGGTGGCCAGCTTGCGGCGCCCGATCGTCAAACTAAAGCCGCATCACACCACCGCCCAGCCGAACAGGCCAGAGGCCTGTGCTCCCAGGAGGGGAAATGCTCGCCGGAATTTGGACAAATCTTCGTCGGGACCCATGCGCTGCTTTACGAGCCGGATGGATTGGAAAACCCCGGCCTGGTTGTGATCGACGAGCAACACAAATTCGGCGTCGCGCAACGCGGCCGCCTAACGACGCGCAAGCCGGCGCCGGATGTGCTCGTGATGACCGCGACGCCGATTCCGCGCACCCTCACGATGAGTCTCTACGGTGATCTCGATGTCTCGACAATCGACGAGATGCCGGCGGACCGCGGGCGGATCGTGACCGCAGCACGCGACGAGAAAAAATTGCCGGACGTGCTCGCATTCTTGCGTCGCGAACTCGAGACGGGACGTCAGGCTTATGTCGTTTATCCGTTGATTGACGAGAGCGAAAAGCTCGAGGCAAAAGCCGCCTCCGCTGAGTTTGAGAAAGTGGCGCGAGCGTTTGCAGCCGTTCACCTGCGAATTGCTTCATGGACGCATGCCCGCGCCGGAAAAGCAGGTGACGATGGAGCGCTTTCGTCGCGGCCTAACGAGTGTGCTGATCAGTACCACGGTCATTGAAGTGGGCGTCGATGTGCCGAACGCCACCGTCATGCTGATTGAAAACGCGGAACGCTTCGGGTTGGCGCAATTGCATCAACTGCGCGGACGGATCGGGCGTGGTGAACACAAGTCATACTGCATTTTGCTGCGCTCCGATCCTTCGGAGGAAACGATGGCGAAACTCGCGGTGCTCGAGAGAACGAGCAACGGCTTCGAGGTGGCGGAAGCCGATTGGGAATTGCGCGGTCCGGGCGATCTGCTCGGGACGGCCCAAAGCGGATTGCCGGAACTAAAACTTGGAAACCTGCGTTCGGACGCAAAGCTAATGCAGCGGGCCCGAGCTGCGGCGATCGGGATATTCCGTGACGATCCGCTCCTCGCCAAACCGGAAAATCAACGTTTCCAGCGTTTGGTTGTCGAAGAAGTGGGAAAAACCTTCTTCCACGTTAGTTGATGAAAAATTTACTCAGATTCTTACTGTTGGTCCTCGTTCTAAGCGCCGGCGTTTCACTACTTTACGATTACCAGCTGCGTCACGGGCGTCTCAATTTAACCAATCGTTCAACGTCGGAAAAATACACGCTCGCGGACAGTCCGGCGGTGGATTCGAAGCAGATCGCGAGTCTTGCTTCATTAAGTAATGAGCGCCGGAAATTGGTCGCGGGCGTTATTCCTTCGGTCGTGAGCGTGAAGACTTCAAAAAGGATTCAGCGACCGCAATACGGTCCCAATCCGTTTGATTTCTTTCGCGGAAACTACCGGCAATTCCGCGGTCCGGCAGATGAAGCACTGGTCCAAAATTCCCTCGGCTCGGGCGTGATCGTGACGAAAGAAGGTCACATCATCACCAACAATCACGTGGTCGATCAGGTGGACGAAATCGAAGTGGTATTGAGCGACGGTCGCACCCGCAAGGCCCGCTTGATTGGCTTTGATAAGGAACTCGATCTCGCGGTTTTGAAAGTGGATGAACCCGGTGTGCAACCGCTCAAGCTCGGCGACTCCGACGCGATGCAGGCCGGTGATTTTGTGCTCGCGATCGGAAATCCATTCGGATTCGACGAAACCGTAACCGACGGCATTATCAGCTCCAAAGGACGGCCCAACCGGATCGATGGTTCTGGCGATATGCTGCAGACAAACGCGGCGATCAATCCTGGGAACAGTGGCGGTCCGTTGATCAACCTGCGCGGCGAAGTCGTCGGCATCAATACCGCCATCATTTCGGGCAGCGGCGGTTCGCAAGGCATCGGATTCGCGATTCCCTCTAACACCGTGGCCATGGCACTCGAGAGCCTCTTGACGAAGGGCCGGATCATTCGCGGCTATCTCGGCATCCAGACGACGGGAATACAGCCCGGACAAATCGAGGCCCGCGACGACTCCGGGGTGCCGGTAATGGCGGTCGTGCCCAATTCGCCGGCGGCCGAAGCGAAAATCCAGCAGGGAGACATCATTCAAAAATTTAACGGACATGAAGTCCGCAACATTGCGGAGTTGCACCGGCTCGTCTCGCAAGTGGAACTGGACAAGAAGGTGGACGTAGAGGTCGCGCGCAACGGCAAGCCGGTCACGCTCTCGGCGAAGATCAAGGAAGAGCCGACCAATTATGGACTGGCGCGCGCTTTGCCGCCCGGTACGCCCGGGCAACAGGAGCCACTCTCGCCTAACGAGCCGGATGCAGATGAACCGCAGCGGCCGGACGGAAGCGTCCTTGATTCTATCGAAGTGCGGGAATTGACTCCGCAACTGGCGCAGCGACTGGGCGTGCCAGCCGATGTCCGCGGGGTGGTGGTCGCGCAGGTGGGCTCGGAGATTGGCGGAGGCCAGTTGCGGGCTGGTGATGTGATCGAGGCGATCAACCAGGAACCAGTCGCATCCGTGCAGGATTACCAACAGGCGATTCAGTCACTCGATCCGAGCCAACCCCAGGTGCTCTCGGTCTGCCGGCAGCGCAGCCGATCATTTGTGGTGGTGAAGCCGCGCTGACTGGCCGGCATGCGCTCACCGCGGGGCGCATTGAAGTCAACCTGTGCCGATTGCGCCTCCGTCCTATTGGTCATCGGAAGCGCGCAGGGTAGCAGAGATTTTCGAATCAATGAATAACCGTTGGCCGATTCGAGTCCGATCTCAACATCAACCAGACAATGAAACGAACCCTACTCGCACTAACGATGGTCGGGCTCTTCCTTCCGCTCGCTCCGCGGGTCGAGGCGGACACCGAGGTCTCACTCAACTTCTTTTACGACAACCTTTCGCCCTATGGCAGTTGGATCGACCTTGCCGGCTACGGTTACTGCTTCCAGCCGAGCGTGGCGGTTGACAACGTCGATTGGCGACCCTATGCCGATGGTTATTGGGCCTATACTGACGTCGGCTGGACCTGGGTTTCCTATGAGGACTTTGGTTGGGCCACTTATCATTATGGACGCTGGACTGACCTCGCCGATTACGGCTGGGTTTGGGTGCCCGGTTACGAATGGGGGCCAGCCTGGGTCTCGTGGCGCTCCGGCGGCGATTACATCGGCTGGGCTCCGTTGCCGCCCGTCAGTAATGTGATCTATGAGGGCCGCGCGATCACCGGTCAGGTCGATGTCCTATTCGATATCGGGCCGCTCTATTACAACTTCTGCGATGTGCGCTACATCGGTGAGCCCGTCCTCCGCGGCCGGATTTTCGCTCCCTCGCGCAACGTCACGATTATCAATCAGACTATTAATGTCACGAACATCACCTATCATAACTCGACGGTTTACAACTACGGCCCGAGTTACAACCGCCTGAACCAATACTCGGCCCGCCCAATCCAACGTCTCACTCTCCAGCGCGAGACAACGGGTAACTTTGGCCCGGGCGGCAAACGCGGAACCTTCAACCGCGTAAACGGCAATCAATTGACCGTCGTGGCGCCGGCGATCCAGAAATCGCAGCAGCAAATCGCGCCCAAGCAAGTCAAGGCGAAGGTCGAAAAACCGGAAGTCCAACACGGCTGGGAGGGCGTGCAGAACCGGAAGGAACTCCAGGACGAGATGAGGAAAGAGGACGCGAAGAACATTAAGCCGCCGAGTTTCCAGCCGCAAAAAGACCGCAAACGTGAAGCGGTCGAGAAAGTCCAGGAGGCGAGCGCGCAGCCTGATGAAGATGTCGGAACCGGGGTGCCGCGTCACAGCCAGCAGCCGAAGATCGATCGCGCGTCGGGCCAGCCGCAGAAAGGTGGTAAACGCCAAGCGCTTGCGGCAGATCAAAATGTGCGCGTTCAGCCTAACGAGGCGAACCAGGAAAATGGGCGCGAACAAAGTGGGCTACAAGCCGGGGAGCAGGGCACGAACCGCGCCCAGAAAGAACGGGAAGCTGGGATGAAAGACATGGCGGCCGACAAAGACAAAAACCTGCAGGACGGGCAGCAAGCTAGGCTCCAGAGTGGCCGCCTGAGCAACAAGCCGGAACCAAACGCTCAACCCATTCATGACGACACCACTCAGGACCTGAGAAGCGTGGCAACCAAAGTCACAGGAGAATTCTGTGAAACAGCCGAACAAACAGGTCCAGCGGCCAGCGCAAAATCGTCAGGCCCAAGCGCAGTCACCGCCGCCGCACCAACCTCAGGAGCAGAAGAGTAAGAAGAAAAAGAAGCCGGAAGACCAACCTCCGGGCCAATAACGAATTCGTTAGGCAAGTTTGCCGGCCTCGGGGCAATCCCCGGGAGCGGCTTGCCTTTCAAAGTGGCTTCGGCTCACTCGTTGCGTTGAGTGTGGCCGTGTTCCAGGCCGCCGCTACGACTCGAGCAGCTCCGCGATTTGCACGGCGTTCAGTGCCGCCCCCTTCAACAATTGATCGCCCGAGACCCAAAGCACGAGACCGTTTTCCAGGGCGCAATCCAGGCGCAACCGCCCAACCTGACAATTGTCTTTGCCGGCGGCCGCGAGCGGAGTCGGATAGCGATCTGAAAGCGGCTCGTCGACCAAGTCGAGTCCCGGCGCTTTCGCCAAAACCGCCCGCGCTGATTCCACCGAAACCGGGCGCTCGAACTCCGCGCTCAGTGCGACCGAATGCGCTCGATAGACGGGCACGCGCACGCAGGTGACCGAAGCGCGAAAACCAGGCAAGTGCATGATCTTGCGGCCCTCGTTTTGCATTTTCATTTCTTCCCTGGTGTAGCCATTATCGAGAAAGGAATCGACGTGGGGAAGGACGTTGAAAGCGATCGGGTGGGGATAAACATCCGCCACCGTCTGGCTACCGTCCACGGTCGCCTCGACTTGCCGCTTGAGTTCCTCGATCGCACGCGCGCCGCTGCCGGAGACAGCCTGATAACTGGAAGCAAAAACGCGGCGCAATCCGAACGCGCCATGCAGCGGATAGAGCGCCATCAACGCGACGGCGGTTGTGCAATTCGGGTTCGCAATCATTCCAAGATGCCTGCGGATATCCTCGGGATTGATCTCTGGGATGATTAGCGGGACAGCGGCGTCCATCCGGAACGCGGACGAGTTATCGATCACCACCGCTCCAGCCCGCTGCGCGATCGGTGCGAATTGTTTTGCCGTCCCAGCGCCGGCGCTAAAAAAGGCGAGGTCGATACCGGCAAAGGAGTCTCGGTCGAGGGCTGCGATTGGAAAATTGTCTCCGCGAAATTCCAATTTCTTTCCGGCGGACCGCGGCGAAGCCAGCAGCCGCAAATCCGCAACCGGAAAATCACGCCGTTCCATCACACGGAGCAGCTCGATTCCGACCGCGCCAGTCGCGCCGACGACCGCGACGTGATATTTTTTGGGCATCGCGAGCGCAGTCTATCGCCCTCGCCTTGAGATGCAAACGTCCGTGCCGATCATCCGAATTTCAGTTCCAGACCAGCGACTCGACCTGCTTTCCGGGGACACGCTACTGGCCAGTTATCCCGTTTCGACCTCCCGTTTCGGCCTGGGTTCCGAGGAGGGCAGCATGAAAACACCACTTGGGAAGTTCAGAATCGGCGAAAAGATCGGGGCCGACGTTCCCAGCGGGACGATTTTCCGCAGCCGCATCCCACTCGCGCCGAACGTCGAATCGCGACCGACCGACGACCTCGTCCTCACGCGCATTCTCTGGCTCGATGGCCTCGAAGAACACAACGCCAACACGCGCGACCGCTTTATTTACATCCACGGCACGAACCGCGAGGAGGAGATCGGCCAGCCGGCCAGCCATGGTTGCATCCGGATGAAGAACGCCGATCTGATTGCGCTCTTCGATCAGGTGCCCCTTGGCGCCGAGGTCGTGATCTCGACCTAAAAAAAGGCCGAGAATTTCGTTGCACACGCTGGTTTCCCCGCCTAAACAGTCGGCAGCAACCTGCTAAGGAAGGAGGCGAGTTTATAGTGAAATTTGTCAAAATGATCATGATCGCGGCCGTGGCGGCCAGCGTGTTGAGCCTGGGTGCTTGCGCGCAGAATAAGGAAGCACCACCACCACCGCCAGCACCGGTATCGGCGAAATAGTCTTCACCGGCGGTTCGCCTCCGACCGGACAACTTTAACCCAAGAGGCCAGGTCGTTTGCGCGGCCTGGCCTTTTTCCGTGGACGCCTCGCGCTCCTCGATGGAGCGAGTGGAATTCTCAGCCTCTTCTCGTAGTATTCACTCGATGATGCAGCTCAGCGGCCGTCGTTTACCTCTGGCGGAAATCGCCCAAGTCGCTTTCGCCCATGAGCCAGTCGAGATCGCAGCCGCGGCCGAGAAAGCGATCAGTGCTTCGCGCCGAGTGGTGGAGGAGATCGTCGCGCGGCGCGCCGTCGTTTACGGTGTCAGCACCGGCTTCGGAAAGCTGGCCGACGTGCACATTCCCCCGGACAAACTGGAGCAGCTCCAGGTCAATCTCGTGCGCAGCCATTCCTGCGGCATCGGCCGCCCGCTCTCGGAGCCGGAGGTGCGCGCAATGATGCTGCTCCGGGCCAACGTCCTCACGCTGGGCTTCAGCGGGATTCGGCTCGAGGTCATCGAACTCCTCGTCGGGATGCTGAATACGAACGTCTGCCCGGTCATTCCGGAGAAGGGCTCGGTCGGGGCCAGCGGGGATCTCGCGCCGCTGGCGCATCTTGCGCTTTCGTTGCTCGGGGAAGGGGAAGCTTTTTTCGAGGGCGAGCGCATGCCGAGCGCGGACGCGCTGCAAAAAGCCGGGCTTCAGCCGACGGACCTGCAGGCCAAGGAAGGCCTCGCGCTTGCTCAACGGCACCCAGGCGATGCACGCAGTTGGCGGGCTCGCCCTGTTCCGGGCGAAACGTCTCTCGCGCGTCGCCGATGTCGCCGGTGCGATGTCCCTCGAGGCTCTCAAGGGCACGCCTGCCGCTTTCGACGAGCGTATTCACAAAGCCCGCCCGCATCCAGGGCAGCAAGCGGTCGCACGCCATCTCCTCGCGCTTTTGCGTGAAAGCGAGATCCGCGAGTCGCACGCCAAGGATGACCCGCGCGTCCAGGATGCCTACAGTTTGCGTTGCATGCCGCAGGTGCATGGCGCGATCCGCGGTGCGCTCTCGCATTGCGAGGAGATCCTGGCCATCGAATCTGGCTCGGCGACGGACAACCCTCTCGTTTTTACCGACAACGGCGACGTCGTTTCCGGTGGCAACTTTCACGGCGCACCGCTTGCCCTTGCGCTCGATTATGCGGCGATTGCGATCACGGACCTGATGAGCATCAGCGAGCGGCGCATCGATCGCCTAACGAATCCGGACCTGAGCGAAGGACTGCCCGCCTTCCTTGCGCAATATCCCGGCATGCAGTCCGGTTTCATGATCGCGCACGTCGCGGCGGTTGCGCTCCTCAATGAGGCCAAGGTCCTCGCCCACCCGGCGAGCGTCGATAATCTGCCGACGTCGGCCGGAAAGGAAGATCACGTTTCAATGGGAATGACTGGCGCGTTGAAGTTGCGCACCATCGTGGAGGACGCGGAGGCTGTTCTCGCGATCGAGTTGCTCGCGGCCGCCGAGGGATTGGAATTTCGACGTCCGCTCAAGGCCGGCATCGGGGTCGAGCGCGCTTTCACGACCTTGCGCAGCATCGCACCGCGCGTGGACGAAGACCGCGCGCTCTCGACTGATATCGAGCGCGTCGCGGAAGCGATCCGGAACGGCCAATTCGACAGCGCAGACGAGACATTATGAGCGAGAAAAGAACGATCCGCGCCCCACGCGGAAATGAACTCAGCTGCAAAGGATGGCATCAGGAAGCCGCGCTGCGAATGCTGATGAACAACCTCGATCCCGACGTCGCGGAAAATCCCGACAAGTTAATCGTTTATGGCGGCACGGGCCGGGCCGCACGGAGTTGGGAAGCCTTCGACGCGATCGTTAGGTCACTGCGCGAGCTGGAGAATGACGAAACTCTGCTCGTCCAATCGGGCAAGCCGGTCGGCATTTTTCGCACGCACGAGGAAGCGCCGCGTGTCTTAATTGCCAACTCGAACCTGGTCGGACAGTGGTCGAACTATCCGGAGTTCAACCGGCTCGAAAAACTGGGCCTAACGATGTACGGCCAGATGACGGCCGGCTCCTGGATCTACATCGCCAGCCAGGGCATCGTTCAAGGCACCTTCGAAACGTTCTCGGCCGCGGGCGAACGCCATTTTGGCGGCTCGCTCGAAGGCAAATTGGTCGTGACTGGCGGCCTCGGCGGAATGGGAGGCGCGCAACCGCTGGCCGCGACGATGGCTGGCGCGCACTGCCTCGGGATAGAAGTCGACCCGACGCGAATCGAGAAGCGGTTGCAGAGCGGTTATTGCGACAGGATTGCGCGTTCGCTCGACGAAGCGATGCAGTTGCTCGACGCGGCGCGCGCGAAAAAGGAGGCGATCTCGGTCGGACTCGTCGGCAACTGTGCCGATATCCTTCCGGAGATGGTTAGGCGTGACGTCGTGCCAGACGTTTTGACCGATCAGACGAGCGCGCATGACGCGCTCAATGGCTACGTGCCTAACGGAATGACATTGGCCGAGGCGCTCCGGCTGCGCGCGGAGAAGCCGGATGAATACGTTGCGCGGTCGATGGCCGCGATGGCGCAGCATGTTGACGCGATGCTGGCGCTGCAAAAGAAAGGCGCGATCACTTTTGACTACGGCAACAACATTCGCACCCAGGCGAAAAAAGCCGGCTGCGAAAAGGCGTTCGATATTCCCGGCTTTGTCCCAGAATACATCCGACCGCTCTTTTGCGAAGGCAAAGGGCCATTCCGTTGGGTCGCGCTGAGCGGCGATCCCGCCGACATCGCTCGGACCGATCGTCTGGCACTCGAACTCTTCCCGGAGGACAGAACGCTTGCGCGTTGGATGAAACTCGCCCGGAAACGGATTCAATTTCAGGGATTGCCGGCGCGCATTTGCTGGCTCGGCTACGGCGCGCGCGCAGAGTTTGGTGTAGCGATGAACGAACTCGTTAGACGCGGTGAGGTCAGCGCGCCGATTGTGATTGGTCGCGACCATCTCGACACTGGCTCGGTTGCGTCTCCCTTCCGCGAAACGGAAGGAATGCTCGACGGCAGTGACGCGATCGCCGACTGGGCGCTGCTCAACGCGCTCGTCAATACAGCAGCAGGCGCGTCGTGGGTCTCGATTCACAATGGCGGCGGCGTCGGGATCGGCTATTCGCAACATGCCGGAATGGTCGTCGTCGCCGACGGCACCGACAGCGCAAAGCGCCGCCTTGAACGCGTTCTAACGAGTGATCCGGGTATGGGGGTTATCCGTCATGCCGACTCTGGTTATTCCCGGGCGATCGAATTCGCGAAGGCTCACAACGTGAAAGTTCCGATGGAGCCGAAGGCGCGGGATTGAGAATCGAAGATCCAAATTGGCCGCGCGCTTCACAATGGCTCGGTGGATCTCAGCGAGCGCGGGGCGATCAGTCCCTTGCGATCATCGGCGTGCCGATGAACAGCTCGATCACGCCCGGACACTGCGACCTGGCACCGGCGGCGATTCGGAAAGCACTCGAGCGCTATAGTCTTTATGATCCCGATCAGGAGATTGATCTCGACCGCTTCCGGGCAAGAGACTGCGGCGATTTCGATTTCGCGAACCAGTCTCCCGAGCAGGCGTTCGCGCGCACTACTCAGTTTATCGAGGAGGCTGACTGCTGACGCTATCTGCGCAGTCTTGCTCGGGGGAGACAACGGCATTACTCGCCCCGGTCTGCATGCCTTGGGGCCGGATTTGCGCGATTGCGGGCTTCTCACTTTCGATGCGCATCACGATCTGCGCGATTTGGGGCGCGGCCTAACGGCTGGCAATCCGATTCGCGCCCTTTTGAGAGATGGATTGCCGGGGACAAACGTCGTTCAGATCGGGATTCAAGCGTTTACAAACTCTCGCACCTATGCGCAGGTTGCTCGCGACGCGGGAATCGTCGTCGTCACGGCAGACGAAGTTTACGCGCAGGGGATCGATTCGGTGGTGAAAAGTGCTCTCGAATATCTGGCCTCGAAGACGAAAGCGATTTACGTCGATCTCGATGTGGACGTGCTCGATCGCGCCTTTGCGCCTGCTTGTCCGGGTTCGCGGCCCGGTGGGCTCCAACCGTGGATGTTGCGAAGGGCAGTCCGCGTTTGCGGGCGGCACCAGAGCGTGCGGATGATGGACATCGTGGAAGTCGATCCGACGAAAGATATTGCGGATGTTACCTGTCTGGCAGCCGCCTCGTTTCTTCTAGCTTTCGCATCCGGAGTCGCGAGCCGATTAGGAACTTGAGCATGTTCGCGATCTTCCACGTTGCGTAGCGGGGCTTTCATTATGCAAAAACTCATCGAATGCGTGCCTAATTTTTCCGAAGGCCGCGACCTGAATATCATTCGTCAGATCACCGCAGCGATCGAAGCGGTCGACGGCGTTTCGCTTCTCGACGTGGATCCCGGCGCGAGTACCAACCGGACGGTCGTGACTCTTGTCGGCAGTCCCGAAGCAGCGGTGGAAGCTGCTTTCCGTGGAATCCAGAAAGCGGCGGAGCTGATCGATATGCGCAAACAGACGGGCGCTCATCCCCGCATGGGCGCGACCGACGTTTGTCCCTTCATCCCGGTGAGCGACGTCAGTTGGGAAGAAGCGATCGCTTGTGCGAATCAATTGGGTCAGCGCGTCGGCGATGAGTTGAAGATCCCTGTGTATCTCTACGAAAAAGCAGCGAAAGATCCGGCGCGATCCAACCTCTCGATCATTCGTGCCGGTGAATACGAAGGTTTTTTTGAGAAGATCAAGCAACCGGCCTGGAAGCCGGATTTCGGACCGGCCGCCTTGCCTGAGAAGGCCGGCGCAACCGTTATCGGCGCGCGAGATTTCCTCGTCGCCTACAACGTCAACCTGAATACGAAAGCCGTCCGCCGCGCCAACGCCGTGGCTTTCGATGTCAGGGAAAACGGTCGCGTGAAAACGGAAGATGGAACGCCTTCCGGGAAACCGGTGCTCGACGCGAACGGTCAACCGGTCCGCATCCCGGGGATGCTGAAACACGTGAAAGCCATTGGCTGGTATGTCGAGGAATATGGCATCGCGCAGATTTCGATGAACCTGACGAACATTGAGGCGACTCCCTTGCACGCGGCTTTTGACGCCTGTAACGAAGCCGCCGCCAAACGTGGCATGCGTGTCACGGGATCCGAGGTCGTGGGACTGCTGCCCAAGAAGTGTTTGCTCGACGCCGGCCGGTATTTTCTGCGCAAACAAGGCTGGTCCGAGGGCGCAGCGGAAGAAGAACTGATCGACCTCGCGGTTCGTTCGATGGGTCTGAGCGAATTGAAGCCTTTCGATCCCAAAGAAAAAATCATCGAATTCAAGATTGAAGCCGCGAGCCAGAAATCGCTCGTGAAACTGAACCTGCGTCAGTTCTGCAATGAAACGCTGAGCGATTCTCCGGCACCAGGCGGTGGATCGGTCGCGGCGTTGATGGGCGCCTTGGGCGCATCACTCGGTGGAATGGTGGCGAATCTTTCCGCTGGGAAACGCGGCTGGGATGAGAAGCTCCCCTATTTCAGCGAATGGGCGGTCAAGGGGCAGCAACTAAAGGATGATCTGCTTTTCCTGGTCGACGAAGACACCGCAGCATTCAATAAGGTGATGGCGGCATTTGGTCTGCCGAAAGATTCCGCGGAGGAAAAAGCGGCGCGCTCGAAAGCGATCCAGAAGGCGAATCAATACGCCGCGGAGATTCCGCTTAAGGTGATGGAAACGGCCGGCCGGACCTACGATTTGCTGGCGGAAATGGCCGAAAAGGGAAATCCGGCGTCGATTTCCGACGTAGGCGTTGGCCTTCTGGCGACCCGCGCTTGCATCGATGGGGCGGCGATGAATGTGCGAATCAACCTGTCCGGTCTGAAGGACGAAAAGGTGAAGGCGACTCTGCAGGAAAAAATGGAGAGATTGGCCGCCGAATCGGAAGCGCGCTACCAAAGCTCCCGTCAGACGGTGGAAAACAAGTTGACGGCAGGTTGAGCGCGTGAATTCGATCGCCATCTTGCATGCCGCTCAACTGGTGACTCTGGCTGGTCCCCGACGAGCCCGTATCGGTCCCGAGCTGAGCGAACTCGCCATCATTGAAGACGGCGGAATCATCGTTCGCGATGGCGTGATCGCGGCTACCGGTCCTTCGGACGAGATCTCGCGTCAGTTGCCTGACGATGTCGAAATTGTCGAAGCCCGGGGTCGCATTGTCCTGCCGGGTTTTGTCGACGCGCACGCCCATCCCGTTTTTGGCGGCAACCGGGTCGATGAATTCGAGATGCGCGCGCGAGGCGCGACTTACGAAGAGATCGCCGCCGGTGGTGGCGGAATTCGCTCGACCGTGCGCAAGACACGCGCCGCAAGTGAAGCGCAACTTCTCGCGCTTGCGCAAACACGCGCAAACTGGTTCCTGCGCTGCGGGACCACAACGATGGAGGCCAAGTCGGGTTACGGCTTGTCGCTTGATGAAGAGCTGAAAATTCTCCGCGTCATCCGGCAACTGAACGAGACGACGCCGATTGAATTTGTGCCGACGTTTCTCGGCGCGCACGCTATTCCAGAAGAGTTTCGCGGCGCCCCGGAGCAATATGTCGCGCTCGTCATTCACGAGATGTTGCCGTCCGTGGCGGAGGAACAACTCGCCGAAAGTTGCGATATCTTTTGCGAACGCGGCTATTTCGACCTCGCGGACTCGGAAAAAATCCTGATGGCGGCGCAGGAGCACGGTCTGCGCATCCGGATGCATGTCGATCAGCTAACGAATTCGGGCGGAGCGTTCCTGGCGGCGCGACTACACGCGGCTACGGCCGATCACCTCGAACAAACGAACGCTGCCGAAATTACTGCCCTGGCCGAGGCGGGCGTTCAGCCGGTGCTGCTGCCTGCCTCCGTCTACGCTCTCGGGAAGACGCGTTATCCGAAAGCGCGCGCCATGATCGAGGCCGGTCTCGCCGTTGTCCTGGCGACGGATTTCAATCCCGGCTCATCGCCGACTCCTTCCATTCCGATGGTTCTCTCGCTCGCAGCGACGCAGATGAAAATGACACCGGCCGAAGGCCTGACCGCGACCACAATCAACGCCGCGTATAGCCTTGGCCGCGGCGACAAAATCGGTTCGCTCGAGGTCGGGAAAGCGGCCAACTTCACGATCTTCGACTGTGCGGATTATCGCGAGATCGCCTACTGGTTCGGCCTGCCGCAAACGCACTCGGTTTTTGTCCGTGGCGAGCGTGTGTTCTAGTCAGACCAGGCGTTGTCATCCCGAGCCCCGAAAGCTTTCGGGGTGAGCGACCTCGCACGCGCAGTTCATGCGGTGGCGCTTCTAGAAAAGCGCACATTGCAATTGTGAGGTCCTGCGCGCGCTGCGCCGATGACGGAAGGGAAGCTGCAACGCCCCCTGGTTTGCGAACGACTCCACGTACCCTTAACTTGGCTTCCTCATGAAGGTCGAAGTCGAAAATCAGCCGCACTGTGTCGCCACGCTCAAGATCGAGCTGCCGCCGGAGCAGGTTTCCAAGGAATGGGACGCGATCGCGAACAGTTTTGCCGCGCAGGCCCGGATCCCCGGATATCGCCCGGGGAAGGCGCCCCGGCGTGTAATTGAGGCGAAGTTTCGCAAGGACATTCAGGAGGAGCTGACCAAGAAACTCGTCTCCAAGAGCTATCATGAAGCGATCGCGGAAAAGCAGCTACGGGTTGTCTCCCTAACGAACCTTGAGGATGTTGAATTTGGCGATGATCGCTCCATGCGTTTCCGCGCTACGGTCGTCACTGCGCCGGAATTCGAGCTGCCCGAATACAAGGGTATCCCGCTCCAGTTGCCTGACACCGCCGTGACCGAGGCTGAGGTGGACGCGGCGGTTGAGCGGTTGCGCGAGCAATCGGCGGATTTCGTCGATGTTCCTGAACGCGGCCTCGAGATGGAAGATTTTGCGGTGATCGATTTCGAGGGCACGATCGACGGCAAACCGATCGCGGAGTTGGCCCCGGAGGCGAGCAAGAATCTCCAGGGCGGAAAGAAGTTCTGGCTGCGCCTCGCGCCGGACAATTTCCTGCCACGTTTCGTCGAGCAGATGCTCGGACAGAAGCCTGAGGAAACCCGGACGGTCAAGGTAGAGTTCCCGACGAATTTTCCAGTCGCACAAGTTGCGGGCAAGACCGCCGAGTACGTGGTCACGCCGCATGAAATCAAGCAGCGCGTCCTGCCGCCACTTGATGACGCCTTCGCCGCGAAATGGATGCCGGATAAGACGCTACATGATCTACGGCATGCGCTCGAGCATCAGATCGAGCATGAGAAAGGTCATGAGCTGGAGCGGGCGCGTGAGTCGCAAGTGATCAAATTTCTCGGCGAGCGAATCCAGTTCGAGCTTCCGCCGAATCTATTGAAACACGAGACGCGCAGCGCGCTCGCCGAGCTCGTGCAACGCAACCGTGAACGCGGTGTCCCGGACGAAACGCTTAAGGAGAAGGAAGAAGAGCTGATTCGTGTCGCGGGCGGGCTGGCCGCGCACCGTCTAAAAACCAACTTCATCCTGCATCGCATTGCGGAGCAGGAAAAAATCCAGGTGACGCGCGCGGATCTGGACGAACGCATCCGTCACCAGGCCATGCATCACAATGTGACCCCGGAAAAAATGCGCCAGGAGATCGAGCAACACGACGGCATGAACGGCCTTGTCGAGCAGGTCTTGCTCGCCAAGACGATTGATTTCCTCGGGTCGAATGCTACCATCGACAGCACAACCGCAACGCCGGTTCCCGAGGCTTCAGCCGAATCAAAATGACGACAAATCGCGACTCCAATTATTCTCAATCCGTCCTCGTTCCGATGGTCGTCGAGCAAACCGGCCGGGGCGAGCGCAGCTATGATATTTATTCGCGATTGCTGAAGGATCGGATCGTTTTTATCGGCACGCAGATCGACGATCACATCGCCAATCTGGTCATCGCGCAGCTCCTCTTCCTGCAGATGGAAGATGGAAAAAAAGATATCAACCTTTACATCAATTCGCCCGGTGGCTCGGTCACGGCGGGGCTGGCCATCTACGACACGATGCAGTTCCTGACCTGCGATGTGACCACCTACTGTCTCGGAATGGCGGCGAGCATGGGCGCGGTCTTGCTTAGCGCCGGGACGAAAGGCAAACGCTTCGCGCTCCCGAACTCCGACATCATGATTCACCAGGTCTCGGGTGGCGCGCAGGGTCAGGCGAGCGATGTCGAGCGCACGGTCGAATACATGTTCAAGCTCAAAAAGCGGCTCATCCGCATCCTCTCCCAGCATACTGGAAAGCCGGAAGAGCAGGTGAAGCTCGACTCAGATCGCGATTATTACATGACCGCCTCCGAGGCCAAGACCTACGGCCTCGTGGACGAGGTCATCAAGTCGCGCAAGGAAGCCAAGCTCCTCGACGGCGCGGGGTCGGAAAAGAGTCTGAATGACCGCTCTACTGCGGTCGCGGAGGCCGCTCTGCCGCAGAAAGTCGAGGAATAGGAACTGCTCTAACGGGGAGACGACCATGGCGCGCGCCTCGAACCTCACGATGTGTTCCTTCTGTGGCAAAAGCCACGCGGAGGTGCGCAAGCTCATCGCCGGCCCCGGCGTCTATATTTGCGACAGCTGCATCAACGTCTGCAAGAGCATCCTCGACAAGGAGCTGAACGAAGACGCGCGGCGGCAATCGTCCACCATTCGCGTGCCGAAGCCGGCGGAGATCCGGCGTTCGCTCGACCAATATGTCGTCGGCCAGGACATAGCGAAAAAGACGCTGTCCGTGGCGGTGCACAATCATTTCAAGCGCGTCTTGCAAAGCGCGCCGCCGGCCGATACATCCGCGGCCTTCCAGCCCGATCCTTTTGCCGATGTCGAGATCGAGAAAAGCAACATTCTCTTGATCGGACCGACCGGCTCGGGCAAGACGCTGCTCGCCAAGACGCTTGCGAAAATCCTCGACGTCCCGTTCTGCATCGCCGACGCCACGACGCTGACCGAGGCCGGCTATGTCGGCGAGGACGTGGAAAACATCATTCTGCGTCTCCTGCAAAACGCCGATTACGACGTGAAGCGCGCTGAGATCGGCATTGTCTACATCGACGAGATCGACAAGATCGGCCGCAAGACCGATAACGTCAGCATCACGCGCGACGTCTCGGGTGAAGGCGTGCAGCAGGCGCTCCTGAAAATTCTTGAAGGCAGTACCTGTAACGTCCCGCCCCAGGGCGGGCGCAAGCATCCGCACCAGGAATACATCCAGGTGAACACGGAAAAAATCTTGTTCGTCTGTGGCGGCGCGTTCGTCGGACTCGACAAAATCGTGCAAAAGCGGATCGGCAACAAGACGCTGGGCTTCAGCAGTCCGTCGCTCGAAGTCGAGGAGGTTCTGCGCCGCGAAGCCGTCCGTCAGGTGGAACCGGAAGACTTGTTAGGTTTCGGCATGATCCCGGAATTCATCGGCCGGCTTCCAGTCCTCACCGCGCTCGATGCGCTGACTGAGGAGGAGATGGTGATGATCCTGACCGACACCAAGAACGCGATGATCAAGCAGTATACCAAGCTCTTTGCGATGGAAGGCGTCCGCCTCACAGTCACGAAAGACGCGTTGCGCGCCCTCGCCGCGCAGGCGGTGACGAAGGGGACCGGCGCACGCGCGCTGCGCTCCATGCTCGAGCGCATCATGCTCGACATCATGTATGACGTCCCGAGCCGGGAGGACATCGCCGAGGTCACGATTAATCGTGCCGTCGTCGAGGGGAAAAAGGTCCCGCTCATTCGCAAGAAGCAGGACAAGGACGCCGCCTGATTCATAAGGCCTGCTCTTCGCTTCCAGTGGCATCCCACGCGCGACTGCGCGAGTAGTTGCCGGTGCGAGTCGTCGTCATCAATACTGGCACCGAGATCCTGCTCGGTGATGTGCTCAATACCCATCTCAGCTTCATCGCGCGCGAGATTTTTCCGCTGGGCTTGCGCGTCGAGCGACAGATCTCGGTCCCGGATGGCTCGGCCATCCGCGACGCGTTGCAGGAGAACCTCGAGCGGGCGGACCTGATTTTCGTGACTGGTGGCCTCGGGCCTACGACCGACGACATCACGCGCGAAATCACCGCCGAATTGCTCGGCCGGGAGCTGGCGCCCGACCTCGAACTTGCGCGCACCATCACCCAACGGCTCCGCCGGCGCGGAATTCGAATGACCGATCGAATTCTGCGCCAGGCAGAGGTGCCGCGCGGCGCGGTCGCTTTGCCTAACGACAACGGTACCGCGCCCGGGCTTTATCTCGCAGCCGAGGCAGGCGCACCGCATATGTTTCTCCTCCCGGGACCGCCACGCGAGCTGCAGCCGATGTTTGGGCAATCGGTCGTGCCCATTCTTCAACGAATCGTTAGGCCGGAGCAGACTCTCGCTCATCGCAGCTATCGCATTGTCGGGATGGGGGAATCCCATGTTGAAGAATCGGTCGGCGCGCAACTGCTCGCGATCGCCGGGCTCGAACTCGGCTACTGCGCACGGATGGGCGAAGTCGACTTGCGATTGATCGGTTCGACGGAGGCGCTCGAGCGGGGTGACGCGATCGTACGGGCGAAATTGGCGGTCTCCATTTTCTCCACCACGAGTGAGAATCTCGAGACGGTGGTCGTTAGGCAACTGAGCGCAAGGCGGGCGACGCTCGCGGTGGCCGAATCTTGCACTGGTGGACTCCTCGCTCATCGCCTGACCAATGTTCCGGGAGCTTCCGCTGTTTTCCTCGCGGGCTACGTCACTTATTCGAACGAGGCAAAAGCCGCAGCGCTGGGCGTCGCTCCAACTGCCATTGCAGAGCATGGCGCGGTCAGCGAACCGGTGGCTCGGGCCATGGCGGAAGGCGCGCGCGCGAAATCAGGGGCGGATTTCGCTCTCGCCACCACCGGCATTGCCGGGCCCGGCGGCGGCAGTGCGGCCAAGCCGGTGGGCACTGCTTACATCGCTCTTGCCGACGGTGGCGATGCTGTCGTTAGGTCCCTTTTTTTCCCGACCGATCGGGAGACCTTCAAGCAACTGGCGACGCAAATGGCGCTCAACCTTCTGCGGGAGCGCTTGGCCGCAAGCTAGTCGCCGACCACAACCGGCGTCCCGACCCTGACGTGATTGTAAAACATCTCGGCCGTGACCGACGGCATCCGAATGCAACCGTGCGAAGCTGGATAGCCCGGCAGGAAGCCCACATGCATCCCGACGCCGTCCTCCGTTAGGCGCATGAACCATGTCATATCGGCGCCAACGTAATGCGTGCCGCTCGGCGCAGAGTCGATCCGGCTGCTCACGCCCCGGCGGACAATCCGGCCGGACGAGTCGACAAAATCGCCGTAGACGCTGGACTTGTGATTCTTATCCTTCTCCAGGACATGAAAGCTGCCCCGCGGCGTCGGCCGGGCGCGTTTGCCGGATGAAATGGGGGAATCGATTACGATTTCGTCGCCCATCATCAAATAGGCACGTTGCTTCGAGAGCGATACGCGAACGTGCGAATTGTCCGGGGTTAACCGGTCGAGGAGACGCGCGGAAACGTTAATCGGGTCCTGCGGACGGATCAGTTCGTTCGCTCGTTTCATCGCGGGTGTGGCTCGCGGCTGGGGGCGGGCGAAAGGACGCGCAGTCGAGTGCGGAACCTGGGCGTGCGCGTCGAGCAGTGCGAGCCCGCCAAGCAGGCATGTGGTCAAGAGAGTTGAGAGCCGGTTGATCACAAGAATCAGTAGATGGGCGATTCCTACCTCGCACCCCCTGCAAAATGAATAATTCGCAAGCCGGTGGCAATGTGGAAATTGGTTCGCACCGTCGCACGCCGCGGATCGATTTGCCACTTCGACGCGATTCCCTCGAGCGATCGCGGTAAGCGGGGGCGCACGGCTCCGTTTTTGGGTAGAGTTCGAAAAATCGTGAGGTCTTTCGCTCTGCTTAGCATGACAATGGAAGCACGGCCCACCTAACGATAAGAGGCGACGCGGTTCAGCCAGCCTGGGAGCCAGCGCTGCTCCTTCCGCTCCGGAGGCGCGTTCTCCACCCGTTCTCGCAAAATCCGCGCTGCGGATTCGGCGAACTCGGCTTCGGGCGGTGTGTTGCCCGCAGTCGACATGTTTTCCAGCACCTGCAACAATCCCCAACCGCGACCCCGATACCGCTCGGTCAGCAGCACGCCTTCGCCTTTGAAGTTCACATAGTCGATCAGCGCGTAGCAACCCTGCGCGCTGCCGGCGAGACGGTTGAATTGCTCCTCGATCTTCCCGCGTTTCTCGTCCGGCGCGGCGGCGAGTATCTTGGGCAGCGCGCTGCGCAGCCGTTCCACCAGGAAGTCAGCTTGCAGGTCGATCGTGTCGACGAGAAAGATCCGCAGTTGCTTCATTCTCGGGCTCGACCCGGCGGCGAGAAATTCCGCGCGCGAACTCCATGGGCAAGCTTCGCCTTTCCTCCCAAGTAGTTGCTCTGGCAATTTTGCTCCGCGCTGTCCCACGTAGCGGACAAAGGGAGGAAAGCTTTCCTCGAACGGTCCGCGCATTCCCGCCGGGTACCAGATAAAATGTCCTATTCCAAGCGAAGCAAAGTTTTCGCCGATGTTCCAGGAAGTCAGGCCGGCAACCGTCCCGCTGCATTCGTTCTGCCAGACCTTGCGACCGATGCGCATGGCGTCCTGATGCGATAAAGAAACGGCGGCGGAAAGATGGAGCAAGGGAAGAGCGAAGAGCGCCACGGTGAGGGCCGGAGATTATCGCCCGCGACCACGCCCCCGCCGGATTTGAATTTCGCTCGCTTGACGGGAACGCAATCCCCGTGGATGAATTCAGCGCGGCAGGCCGAGAACTGGACTGGCCGCATTTAAATTCACTGAAATAATTTATGAAAACTTCGCTTCTCATCGTCGCTGCTTCTGTCGCTCTCGCCTCGCTTGCTCCTGCTGCTCAGACCGAGCTGAAAGATCAGAAGGACAAGGTCAGCTACAGCATCGGGCTCGACATCGGCACCACTCTGAAACGCCAGTTGATTGACGTCAACGCGGACCTCCTGAACAAGGGCATTCAGGACGGGCTGAGCGGTAACAAAGCGCTCCTGACGGACGAGCAGATGAAAGAAACGATGGCCACATTTCAAAAAGACATGATGGCCAAGCAGGCGGCCGCGAAGAAAGTGACCGGCGAGAAGAATACCGCGGAGGGCAAGAAATACATGGCGGACAACAAGGCCAAGGAAGGTGTCAAAACCACGGCCAGCGGATTACAATACAAGGTGCTCAAGGAAGGGACCGGACCGAGTCCGAAAGCGACCGACACGGTCAAGGTGAATTATCGCGGGACGACGATCGACGGGACGGAATTCGACAGTTCCTACAAGCGGGGTGAACCGGCTTCATTCCCTGTCAATCGCGTGATCAAAGGCTGGACCGAAGCACTTCAGCTGATGAAGGCCGGCTCGAAATATCAACTCGTCATTCCTGCGGATCTCGCCTATGGCGAGCGCGGTGCGGGTTCCGACATCGGGCCCAATGCAACGCTACTCTTCGACGTGGAGTTGCTCGAAATTGTCCCCGCAGGCACTACTCCTACGCCGAAGCCGGCGACGTATGACTCGAGCCGCCCCGCGGGTCAACCGGGCGCCGCGATTCCGATTCCGCCCAAGACCGCGGTAAAGCCAGCTGCCTCGGCAGCTGCGGCGCCATCGCCGGCGAAACCGTAGTCCAGGCGTGTGTCATCCCGGAAGGACCCGAGCGCAGACTGCTTCGCCGCCTAGCTGATCCCGGCGATCGTTAGGCGGGGAGCGTCGCTCCAGAGATCCTCCAGGCTGTAGAAATTACGCTTTTCCTGGTGGAAGACGTGCACAATCACCTGCAAGTAATCGAGGATGACCCACTGGCTGGTCGGGAAACCGTCGATCGCCGCCGGGCGGACGCCGTGATCTTCGCGCAGTCGCGTCTCGATTTCACCGGCAATTGCTTTCAGATGCGGTTCCGACGTTCCGGAGCAGATGACGAAGAAATCGGTAAAGGTCGAAATCTCGCGAAGATCGAGGATTACGATGCCTTCCGCCTTTTTGTCGGCGGCGAGTTGCGCGCAGGTTTTCGCTAGCTCTTCGGGTTCGATTGGTTCGTTTCCTGGTAAAGTTTTTCCCGGCGGATGATTTGATCGACCGCTTCCGGCACGAGATAGCGAATGGTCTGGCCGCTGGCAACTCGAATCCGGATCGTCGTCGCCGAAATATCAATCCTTCGACGCACCACCGGGTAACGCTCCTCAAGCGCCTCTCCGGAGCGGTCCAGCACGACGAACTGGACGAGCTGGCCTAATTCGTCAAAGCGATGCCAACTCGGCAGTAGTGCGAGGTTGTCCTCCCCGACGAGAAAGAAGAATTTCGCTTCTGATTTCTCCGCACGCAGCCGTTCCACAGTGTCGATCGAATAGGATGGTGGCGGACGATCAATTTCCAGCCGGGAGGCGGAGAAGCGCCGTTCGCCAGCGATCGCGGTGGTGAGCATCTCCCAACGAACTGCGGCGCTGGTCGGTTGCCTTAACGGCTTGTGTGGGGACTGCGCGGCTAGCACGAAGATCACTTCCGCAAGATCCAGGGTTTCGAGCGCTTCCTGTGCGAGAATCAGATGACCGTGGTGAATTGGATCAAAACTGCCGCCGTAGATGCCAATTTTTTTCAAGGGAGTCTCAGTAGAGCAGATATTGCGTGCGCGTCCGCTGACACTCGCGCAGTCGCGACGTAAGGCAGAAGCGCGTTTAGCCTAACGATCCGTTTTTTGTTTCGCGCGCCGTGCATCGATTCTAAGGTCCGACGTTATGGAGAGCGCTTCACCTGGTCAACTGATCCTTACCGGCGTGCCCGGGACCGAACTCGATCCCGGGACGGCGGCGCTTTTTCGACGGGTGCAGCCGGGCGGGTTCATTATCTTCGGGCGAAACATCGAAAGCGCGGGACAGCTGAGGAAGTTGATCGACGACCTCCGCGACCTGAGCGTGATCGAGCCGATCATCACGATCGACCAGGAAGGGGGGCGCGTTTCCCGCCTGCGCTTGATTGGTAATGAACCGCCCAACGCACAACAACTGCGCGAGAAGGGCGACATCGAACTCGTTAGGCGGCATGGCGACATCACCGGCCGATTGCTCCGCTTGTTCGGTTTCAATCTCGACCTCTGCCCGGTGCTCGATCTCTCGTTTGATGACGAGGCCGACAATTCCCTCCGCGGCCGCTGTTATGGTCGCGACGTCGAAGAGACCATTCTATTGGCGGGCGCATTCAACGATGCGCTACGGGGGCAGGGGATCGCGAGCTGCGGAAAACATTTCCCCGGCTATTCCGCCGCGACGGTCGATGCCCATCACGACCTCCCGGTGATCGAACGGACGCGCGCTGAACTGGATGAGAACGAACTGGCTGTCTTCCGCCAGTTCGCAAATCGCGTCGACAGCATGATGATTTGTCACGGCTGGTATCCCTGCTTCGAGCCGGAGAAAACCGCCGCTTCACTCTCCCGGCGCATCGTTAGCGATCTCCTCCGCGATGAACTCGGCTTCGAGGGCTTGATCATGACTGACGACCTCGATATGGGCGCAATTCTGAATGAATACGGTTTCGAAGAAACGATCCGCCGGGCGGTCAGCGCCGGGAACGACCTCGCGATGATCTGCCATCGCGTCGCCGCCATTGAAGAGGCCCTCGGCCATCTTGAAAACCTTTCCCAGGACGAACTCGATCGAGCCTTGGCGAATGTCGCGGCGTCTAAAGCGAAACTCGCGCCGCCGGATGAATTCTCGGAAGCCAGCTTTGCGTCGCTAAACGAGGAGATTTGGGATCTACGCGTCGCCGTGCTGGGCGAAGCGCGCGCCAAGCAACGCAGCCTCGAAGACGGCAAACGCTCGCCGGTGGAGACTTACTGAAGCGTTGCCCACCATTCCGGCTTGGAGGAAAGCGCACAATTTGGAGGCTGGCCATCGCCCGCGTTTTGACGGCCGGCGGGTTGTGCGTCAATGCGTCGATCGCGGACAGGCGCTTAACGAAAGTCAGGCTGTTTTTTTGGGATGAGCTTCGGGCTGTCGGGATCGAAGAATGGTCCCGAACGAAGCCGTGAAAGGAATCCCGCAGCCGAGGTGCAATTTCGTTTCCCCGAGGGAATGGTGACTCGCAGCTTGTCGATCACAGCGCCCCGTTCGACAAAAAAGTGGCGCAGGCTTTCATCAAAGTATTGGCCGTCATTTTCCCGATTGAATTGGAGCTGGACGCGACCGCCCGGACGGAGGCGCGACTCTAGATCGTCGAGGAAGAAACGCCATTCGGCGCTGCCCCACACCGCTTCGCTCTTGTGACCGTTAAAGCAGATCATGAAGCAGGTAATGAGATCGAAACGTCCCCCAAGATCGAGCAAGGGTCGGAAGGGCTTTACCTCCCAAACAATTCGTTTCAAACCGAGCAATTGCATCATCTCGCCATACATCGGCAGGATATCGACATCGAGGCCTACCACATTGTGGCCGAGAAAGCGGCAGATGTGGAGGAAGTAACCCGTGCCACAACCGATATCGAGAATGCGCTTGCGGAAGCCGTAGTCTAGTCCCAGCTCTTCCACGCGGCGCAAATTGATCTGCATCCATTTCCCGAGTTCGAGATACTTTGGCCATTCGTGACTGGGTCGGACAACGCCGTAGCGCTGTCGGATGCGGTTAAAACCTTCGGGATCAATCCCGGCGATGAGGTCTTCAAGATCTAATCCGGAAAAGGAACGACGGCCAAGGAGCGCCAGACCGAGGTGGCGCCTCGCACTGCGGTAGGTGCGCGGGACGCCAAGTTTTCTTAGTTTATGAGCGAAGTTCATGAAAATTTGGATGGTTTATTGTGATGTGAATTGGATTCTCCCGGCGTTGAGCACGACGGCACAGCCCCGGACCAGGGTCGGCGAAGGCACGCGACAGCCGTTGAACAGCTAGCTGCTGGCACTGAGCGCCCGCTGGGGCGGGCGCGAGTCGAGCCGAACGGCCGGCCCGACCCGAAGAGCCGCTGTTTGAGACTGGCGGCCTAGGACCGCGCGGGCGGCGCGTGCTCGAAGATCGACGCCCCAAGGAAGGATGCTGAAACCCAACCCGGGCTGAAGATCAGAAGGTTCCGTAAGGGAATCGCCGGACTCGGCCGGACGATGAGCGGAGTCGTGTCACTAGCGGGGCAGGAATCCGTGTCGAGCAAAGTAACAGCGCATTGATGAGTGGCATGGTCAGTCTGGGGATGGATTCGCTGGTGGAGTTGAGGAGATCCGGCAAGAGCGAGAGCGGCGGCAAAGCAAATCGCCAGAGTCGCGCCGGTGAGGCGATGGAAGGAGCAGCTAAATCGCAGCGCGCCTTTGATGCTCATCTGATGAGGTAATGTGGTGCTTCGCCAAGAGCCCGCAAGGACGAATGCGAAAATGTCTTCAGACCAATCCGCTGCAGCACCGATTACTGAGGTCGCCCGCGTCAGCTCTCCAAGCGATGAGGCCGCGCGTTCCAAGACGAAAAAAGCACCTGACGGAACTGGGAACCGCGCACCTCATCCGGCGGATAACTTTTCCCGACCGTGCGGGGCCGTAAGTTCGAGGATCGGTCCGATCGGCACGATGCGCGTCGGGTTGATCGCGTCGTGCGTCATGTAGTAGTGGCTCTTGATGTGCTCGAAGTTCACCGTTTCCGCGATGCCCGGTTGTTGGTAGAGATCCATCAAGTATCCCTGCAAGTTCGGGCACTCGAGGATGCGGTGCAGGCTGCACTTGAAATGGATATAGTAGACGATATCGAAGCGGATGAGGGTGCAAAAGAGCCGCCAGTCGGACTCCACGATGCGATCGCCAAAGAGGTAGCGGCTCCTCGTTAGGCGGATCTCGAGCTGATCGAGGGCTTTGAAAAGTGCGCGGCAAGCGTGTTCGTAGGCGCGCTGCCGACTGGCGAAGCCAGCTTTGTAAACGCCATTGTTTACGTTGTCGTAAATGAAGGCGGAAAGCTCGGCCTGTTCCGTTGCGATGTCGTTAGGGAAAAGTTCGACGTGGTGTTGTGCGAGCGGGCGGAACGCACCGTCGAACATCCGGCAGATGTCGTCTTCGGAATTGTTGATGATGCGACGCGTTTCCGTGTCCCAAAGTACGGGGACGGTCACGCGGCCATCCCAGGCAGGGTTGGTTGCGACGTAAGCTTCCTGCAGAAACGAGAAACCATTCACCGGGTCGCGACTGTAGCCCGGCCCATCGCGAAACGCCCATCCCCTTTCATCGCGGACTGGATCGACCACCGTCACGCCGACGATCTCTTCCAGTCCCTGAAGCTGCCTAACGATTAGAGTGCGGCTGGCCCACGGGCAGGCGAGCGAGACGTAAAGGTGATAGCGCCCGGCGGTGGCTGGATAGGGTGTCGAGCCGTCGGCGGAAATCCAATCGCGAAACGCGTCTTCCTGTCGCTCGAATTCTCCTGTTGCCGATTGCTCGGCCGCGAACTGCGCTCTGGTTGCCATGGTTTTCTTTAGCGCGAAGTTCGTCCGGCCGCGAACGCCGGTGAAGCGGCTTCACCGCCCGGCTTGTCATCTCGAGCCGCGCAGACGGCGAGGGACTCCGCAATTGCAAGTTGTTCCCTGCGAATGAACGCGCTCATCGCAGCCATGGGGTCCTTCTCCGTGCTTCGTCGGATCAGGATCGCACCGGAAGCATACGCGTCTTCAGGCTGCCCCTCTCTTCGCAATCGATTCACTCATCCTGCGCGAATCGCCGCAGCGAAAGAAATTCGATCTCATGTTGCGACCCCTGTTCCAAGGCAAGGTCGGCTCCGATCTCGCCGATCACCGGCGCAAACTTGAAGCCGTGCCCGGAAAACCCTCCGCACAAGACAAGGCGCGGGTGTTCGGGATGATGGTCGACCACAAAATGCCCATCCGGCGTGAGCGTATAAAGACATGGCTTGGCTGAACGCAGAACCGTTGCAGCCCCTGGCATCCAATCTTCCATCGCGCGTATGATCGGTTCGATATCCCGCGCCGAGTCCACCTCCCTGTTGAGGTGCGAAGCGTCGGTCAGGTCGCCATGGGAATGGAAGGCTGCCTTCACTCCGTCGCCGAAATCAGGAAAGCCATAGAGTGGAGCGGGCAAACCTTCCCGGTCGAGGAGAAACGGCGGGAAACGGGGCGACGAGTAGACGTCCGTGGCGGGCTCAAACCAGGCCTGGACATTCCTCTGGACGCGAATAGTCACACCGAGTTTCAGCAGCGCCTCCTTGAACCAGGGGCCTAACGATAAGACGAGCGCACGTGTGGCGACGGTCGTTCGATCTGCGAGGCGAATGGAGAAGCCGTCGGCGGCCGGCTCCCAACTTTCCATCGCCGTTTCAAAACGCATGTGTGCCCCGGCCGCTTCGGCGACCTCCAGATGAGCGCAAATCGCCCGCTCCGGATCCAGCACGCCGCCGTCGGGTTCGTAGACTCCCACTTCTTCATCCAATATTTTGAGCATCGGGAAGCGCGAGCGGACTTCGGACGCGGTGAGCGATTGCAAAGGCAGGGAATGCTCGCGTGCCGCCCGAGTCGCGCCTGCGATGATCTCGCAAGCCTCTTTACCCACCATCAACAGTCCGGTCAGGCGCAGTAGTTCCTGGCCCGTCCCGCGCTCGAGTTCGCGCCACAAGTCGTAGGCGCGCAGGAGCAGGGGCACGTAAGCAGGATCCTCGAAGTAAGCCTTGCGGATCATGCGGCTCTTGCCGCTGGAGGAACCGAGGTCGTGGGCCCGGGTGAATTGCTCCAGTCCGATGACAGAGGCTCCGCGTTTGGCGGATTGGGCGAGGATCGCGCTGCCCATTCCGCCCAAGCCAACAACCGCGACATCATACCGCATCTCCCACTATGACTCGCTGCACGAATCTCCGCCACGCCTCTTGGACCACTAACGTTCGCGATCTATGCAAAAACGGATTCGCGTTCCCAATATTTGGTCGCTTCCCAGCCAACTCATCAGCGCACGTCTTTTAGAAAAGATCCAGTGAAGATCCCAAGAGGAAGCGAGCGCCTGGCGATTCCGCGCTCACCGATCGATGGGAATGTACTCCCTTAGCGCGTGTTCGACTGCCGGTTTGGAAGACGTTTGGCGAATTCGTCGGCGAAGATATGTGTTGCCTCGGGGTGAATGCGCCGGGCAAGTCAACCGTTGCAGAAGCCGGGCATCAGTCCCAATTCATAAAATCGATTTCACCGGTGCGAGCCGGAGGCCGCTTGACCGTATGCCCCTGGTTTCGCGCGCCCCCGTTGACATCCTTCTTCGGCTTGAGGTCGCGCAGCTCCTTTAGTTCCTTCTTCTCCTGCGCCTCCGGATTTTTTTTTGGTTCCGCCATTTTCCATTCCAGCTATCAACCGACCGTTGTCGAGCATCTTGCCTGACGGTCAGTCCGCATATCAACGTTTGTGAAATTGTAAGATTGCCAGATGCGGGGGTACGGAGTCGAGCAAAATCGTGTGGCGCGCGCGTTCCGTCGGATCCAAACGAATGTTCCATCGCCGAAGCGTTTCCGTTTCATCGCGCGTTTTACCGGTCCCCAGGAAAGAGTGAGCGCAAGCATGTCTGGTCTATGTCTGGAATCCCTGAGTCGCGCCCCCTTGGCTGATCTGCCGTGTTCTGATCAGGCGCATTTCTTGGGCAAGAACAGCGACTCGCGCTGCAGATCGGCCTGTAGAATTTCGCGAGCCTTGAGTGGGGCGATCTTGTCGTGTGGGGCCGCGCTCGCGCGAAAAATCCGGTAATCGGCAACACGGTCCGCCAAAGAGAAAGCCTCCACCGAAGATGGGTTCGAGCAACCCCACTTTGAGGTTGGCTCAATCGGAAGAAAGTCGAATCTTCGGCGATGAGCGTTTGCGAAAAAGTTGTGGTCATAAAGGTTGGCTTGTCGTTGCGGATTACTCCCCGAACTCCTCTATAATAATCATAATTTAAAGCAATTGCCACGCCTCTATTTGGGGAGGCAGTATTTTTGCTAGAGGGCCATATTGCTGCGAGCGGGCGCACACCATAGCCTGCGGGCAATCACCACCTCTGCTTTCGCGGAACCGAATGCGGCGCGAACGAAGATTACCGCTTGATCACGTTACTCTAACCGGACCGAAGGCATTTTTCCTCGAACGTGTTCTGATGGTCTGAGCCGCGATATTGTGGTTGGCTGTGTTGCCTCTTTGCGGGACTTTACGGTTCCGGGATGGTGTTTGCGAAAAAGTTGCAGGCCCGTGGCTCACGACCGGCTGCGTCCTGGGCCACGCCTTCCGCCCTCTCACCTGGCAGTCACTGGAGCGTAACCGATTCGCTGGCCGCGCCGCTGTTCCCGGTGGAATCCTTGACCGTCGCGGCAAGGGTGTGCGGTCCTTTCGCGTAACCGGCGGTTAACCAGTTGAATGAAGCCTTCGTGGATTTTCCTGTCTTGGCGCCGATAACCGTGCCGTCGACCGAAAGCGTGAAGGTGTTGGAGGTGCCAGTTGTCCCACTGGCGCTGAGAGAAACGCCAACTTTCCTGCCAGTGACGGTCGCGCCGGCGGGCGGCGCGGTGAATGAGAGCTGGAGCGTCGCCACCTGCACAGTAATGGTGCGAGTGGGGGACTCGGATCGTTCACTCCGAAGGTATCAATCGCAGTCAGGGAGACAACGTGCGTCCCGATATCCGTAAATGTGACGAGGCCGGGTGAGGGCAGCGAGCTGGAGGCGGGCGTACCCCCAGGGAAGATCCATGAGTAGCCGGCCACCGCGTCGTCCGGGTCGGTCGCACTTCCGGCGAAATCGACCGCCTGCCCGGGCGCTATGGTAATGTCGCTCGAAGGAGAGGAAATCGTTCCTTTGGGCGGAAGATCATTCGGCGTGGAGCTAAGGCGGACAAATTCTGCCACCGATGGCACACCCGCCTGGTTGATCAGGAAAAGCATGTAATAGCCGGGCGGCGCCGTCGACCCGTTTGGAGGCGCGGTGGCGGTGAGAGTCCCGGGATCAGACGCGCTGAAGGAGAGACCGACAAGCCGCTGCTCAAAGTCGAAGGAGTGACTTGGCGAACCCGGTCGGACGAGCACAGCCGAGCTGATGCCGGCCGAATCCGGGGTCGCAATTGCGAATGAGGCTCCATAGCCTATCTCGGCCGGAGCGGAACTAATGGTTGGTCGAACCGCTGGGATGACGTTGCCATTGTCATCGGCCGCGAATAGGTAAGCTGGTGAGTAAACCTCCATGTGTTGCTCGTAGGTGCCCTTAGCCGGATTACTCCCGGCTACCCAGATCGTCGCGTCGGGCATGAGCAGTGCACAGGAGTGATAAAGCCGTGGATAGACGGCGACACCCGCGGAAGACCATGTCTCGGTAGTCGGATCGAACAGATCAGTGGCCAGGCTCGCCGTATTCGGGTCCTCATCGGCAGACGAGCCACCGAGCGCCAACACTTTGCCGGTCGGCAGAATGACTGCGTTCATTCGAACCCGTGGGAGCGACATTGGGGCGATCGACCGCCAAGCCGGATTCGTCACTGAAAGGTCAATGATCTCAGCCGTTGCGGTCGCCACATGATCGCCACCCAGGATCATAACTCGCGGTGCATAGCTATTCTCAGGGCGCAGGGGGAGCAAGACGGAAGAGCCGCCGACGCGTACGCCGGTGTAAACAGTGTTAGCAACGTTCAGCGTCCAAGTCTGGTTGAAAGGATTAAAGATGTTCGAGCTTGTGGTTTCGCCGGAATAAAAGACGGTGCCGTCAGGTAACAAATGCATTCGGGGGTAGAGCGGTGGCACCCAGGGCGCTTCGTCCTCTGGACTCCATCCTGAACCGACGTGGTAGATTTCGACGTCCTGGTTGTGGATCCCTCTCTCTCCTCCTCCCTCCAATGGCTTACTGGTATAGCCGGCTTCCACCAGACCCGAGAAAGCCATCAAACCTCCGTCGCTTAGTTCCGTTACGGTCCCATACCAACGGCCATGGGCCATGCCCTCCACCTGCGTGAACTTCGTCGTCGCCGCATCAAAGACCGTAGCTCGGAAATCGCCGTAGGGTGGAGCGACTGCGCTGCTGCCTCCGACGATCAGAAACCGGCCATCAGGCAAAGCGGCCATGCCATTACAAAAGACATCCCAGAGCAAGGTTTGGACAGTGATCGTTCCTGTCTGTGGATCCCAAACGGCCGCGTAATATTGTCCGGCGTTGTGTTCCGACGGATTGTTCTCGGATCCAGCAACGATGAGCACCTTACCCGAATGGAGAAGAGCGCAATGGATCGGATTGATCGGCATTAGGTAGGGCAAAGTGCTCCAGGAGCCGTCAGTAACTGCCGATGCGGTAGTTTGCGGCGCCGATAGTGAGGCTATGAAAGTTGTGCCTTGACTCTCGTGGAGACTTTCTCCGGGTTCATGTGCCATAAGACGCGAGGCCTGGAAGGCGAAGCCAAGCAAGGTGCAGGCGAACCTTGGAAAGACACTAAGTAGTCGGCGACCTCCGCGTGCGGAGATCCGGATTTCATTGTTCATATGGGCGCGCCCTTTTTACCAGTCGCTAACTGATTTCTCACGAACGGAATTTGGATATCGGTTCAAAGGCGACCGTCCAATTCTACCCAAGATCCCGAGACACGACAGAGTGATATATCGAGCGGTTTCCTGTCAACAAGATACTTGGCCGCCGCGACGGTCTCTTGAAGGGCGCTCTGGTCGAATCGGCCCCAGGCGAGGCTGCAGGACGTCTGGCGCCGAGCCGATGCTTGCAGTCAACGAAGGTGATCCGGCAGTGTTTCAAATCTGGGCCAGATGGCGCAGGGATGGACCCGGCTTGAACCCGGGAAGGCCGAGCGCGCTCCTCCCAGTCCCTCCTCTGCGCACATGCTTTATCATGTTGATTTGGCAACAGTTAACTTTGACCTCAGGCTCGGCTTTCGCTTGTCATTTTTCCGTGACGCGAGACTGGCTTACAAGCTGCTAGTTGACGGTGCCTGTTATGGATTCGAATAATACGAACTTCAGTGAAGTTGCGACGATTGACTTGCGCAGCAGTCGGCTGTCACAACGCGGACCGAAGCGCCGCCCGCGTCCGAGAGTCCCTCTGTCGCCCAGCGGGGAGCAAAGGCGCCCTGCGGTCGGCACGCTTATGCGAACGCGGACTCTGTTATTGGCAGCATTGCGAGTCTGGGAATTGAAGCAGGGAATTCGAAGCTAGGCGGTGGTTTGAAACAGCTGGTTGGGTGACAAGAGCCGCCAATCCGGCAAGGGATCCACGCCCGGTGAATATTTTACCAAACTGTTCCATTTTCGGCACACACTCGTAACAAGCGGTCGGCAAGTTGCGTTTCACGAAGCGGCATCCGCGCTTCGGATAATCGGGTTGAGACGCCGTCAGGGGCCTCCCAGTGCATTTATCATCATGAATCAGCCTTCTTCCAACGAAAACAAAACTGCCGACCTGGCAACGCTCCGAAGGCGATCTCCGAAAGTCGCACCGAAGCGGCCGTCGAAGCGAAGAATTCCGCGAGAAATCGACGCGCCGTCTGGCGAGCTTCGATTGCCTGGAATTGGAACGATGGCGCGCACGAAAAGGTTGATCCTGGCGGCCTTACGAGTCTGGGAGCTGAAGAACGGTATCCGCGAGAGCTGACTCCTGCCCCAAGGGGACAGCCCCGCGGACCTACTCTTGATGTTCTGAAATCTGGCGGGTTCGCCGCTGTCGTGCGAAGGTAGCATCCAGAGGCTTCCGATTGGGGGCCGATTTCGCTATTTGCTCAGCCTTCGCCTTATGAATAGGATCCTATCCATATCTCTCGCACTTGTTGCTCTCATGCCCTGCATCGCGTTGACGCAAACACAAACAGTCCTCGCTGCGGATGGCTCCACTGGAATCGAAGGGACAATCTCGATGACTCCCGTTCAGGGTGGACCAACGAGACAGGGCGAACCCGACTCAACGCCGTTGGCGCATGTCACCTTTGAAGTAAAGCAGAACGGCCAGTTAGCCAAGTCGTTTCAAACCGATGATCGGGGCCAGTTTCATGTTGAATTAGAACCTGGTCATTACACGATCGCCAGGAAGGATTGGCAAGGGGCCGTTGGTTTCTACGGACCTTTTGAGGTAGAGGTCACTCCGGGCAAGATGACGAAAGTCGAATGGAAATGCGACACTGGCCTGAGATGACCGCAGGATTTGATGATCAGGACGCCTCGATCGAGTGGGTCTCCGGCTGAGCGCCTTTTTCGTTGATTTCCTTATCCGCGCCCGGACCTACTCGGGATTTCGAGGGAGTTGACCCGTCGAGCGGCACGGCGCGCTATTCGACCTCTGACGTTTGACACGAAGCGAGCGCCACACCGATTGCGGCCTCTGCAAGATAGAACGCGCGAGCGGTTTTCGGGTGCTCCGCAAGTTCATCCGTGGCCGCGCGGGCCAGTTCCGGACCAAAATGCCAGAGCAGAGAATGCCAGCGCGGCTTCAAAAGTCCCATCACGCCGTCACCGATAAGAAAGAGCGCGCCCAGCTGAGTCAAGCGCCGGACCATTAGATTGTTGTTCATCAAATTCTATCGAGTGTGCCGGGGACACTTTCAAACGGTCCGTCGAACTTTTTCGGGTGCCGGTCACTGCTGAAGACCGCGCGCGAATGCATCGCTTTTTTTGACCTTCTGATCCTCCTGTTGTTGCTGTTGCGATCTGTTCTTCGATGCTCGGGGAGCTGGCACATCCGCTTTGGAACAAGAGGACAACGATGAGGAGAAATAACAGGATGTGCTTCATAATGTCGGCTAACTTGCCTCGTAACGGGCCCCAATCCACCCGAAATTTCGAAGCGATGGAGCTAGGGTGCAACCTCGCCGTGGCACTCTCAACCTTTCGTCAGATCTTCTTCGGTGAGGACCAACCGCTCGACACGCTTGTTCTGCGCGAGCGCGTTCACGATCTCGGGCACGTCCGCCACTGTGACTCGGCCGTAAAAGAAATGGTCCGGCTCGACGAGAATCGTCACGCCGCTCGAACATTGATCCAGGCAACTGCTGGCACAGACCCGTGCCTTCAACTTGGCGAGCCCGCTCGCGGAGAGTCGATCTTTCAATGCCTGCCGGACTTCTTGTGAGCCGCGGAGAGCGCACGATCCGCGCGGATCGTTTTCGTCGCGACGATTGTTGCAGACAAAAAGATAGTGCTCTCGCTGTGTCATAGCGCGATTAGCCTAACGAATTCTCATCGTGCTGACTGTTCATTAGTCAGGTTTGACCCGCTGCGCGCGATCCAATGTTTGAGCGTCGGTTGCGCCGCGCGGGAGTGACCTTCAAGGGATGCGAAAAGGCTCCCTACTGAACCGCGGCGGGGATGCCCTGCCGGTGATATCTGACAAGACGGAAGCCCCATCCGATCAAGGTCGAGAGATCCTTGGTCGTCGCTTTCTTCTTCTCGAGAAATTCCTGCACCTTGCGTTTCAGCCCGGGCTGTTCCTCGGTTTCATCGAGTATTTCGAAGATCTCCATCGACAGTAACCAGTCGTGACGAGTGCTCGGCCTGTTGGGTCTCCCAGATTTCGCCGAGTCGCTCGTAGCCGACTTTGCTCTCGCGAATCTTACGCATCTGTGCGTAGAGGTTTTCGAGCTTCTTGCGCTTTGCATCCGAGGGAACTCTTGATCGTGCGCTCTTTCGGCACGAGCGCGACCTGGTTGTAGGCGTCCTTGTCGGCCGCACCGTTGAAGACGGAGGTGATGCGCTCGCCCACTGCCATGTCGTAGGTGCCCCAGGCCGGATCGAACAAGACGCGATCGCCGAGCCGGGCGGTGCAGTTCGGAAAACGTGATCAACTGCATCTTGTCGTCGCGTCGCAAAATCTTCTCGATCCTTGCCTTCGACGAGAACGCCGCTCTCGAATTCCAACCGGCCTTCTTCCCTTCGCGAATTTCGGTTTCCTTCCAACGCTCCGATGGGCGAACCGAAGCCGTCCTTGATGATAGTCGCGACCATGTCCCGGCAGTTCCCTGTCTCTGATAGGCGAGCGCGCTCGGTCCCGCCGTTCGCAGATAAATCGGCTGGCCCTTGCGAATCGGTCAGGACCTCGTGAAAACGCCGGAGACCTGTAACCCGGATGAGTACTCGCAGGTCGGCAGTGTTATTGCGACTCGATCGCTTTGTTGATGCCTTCGAGCCCGCCCACCGTAAACGCCATCTTGCTCGCAAATTCCTCGAGGACGTCGCTGAGATGCTGAAAATCGCGGCAGACGAAGAGCTGCGGCTGTTTTGTCGTGATGTCGAAAGCCGTCTGCGCCGCCTCGATCGAATACGGAATTTTCTTCACGTGCGGCTCGAGGCAGCTGACCGATTCGCCAATCGAAGAAAGCAGGCCGGCGCCGTAGATCTTTGGATTCTCCAAGGTGCCGATCAGGCCGTATTCCACCGTCCACCAATGCAGCCGCGAGAGCAGCGCCATCTCCGAGGGGTTGCCCAGGTTCTGCTGGCCCGTCTTCCACTTTCCGAGTCGCTTCCTCGACTTCCTTCGGATCGGAATCCGGCAGTTCCTTCAGGATCGAGAGATGCCGGATCGCTTCGTAGAGCTCGAAATCCTTTTTCGACGACATCGCCTTGGCGCCCACTTCGCCGAAACGCTGCAGATAGTTGGAGTATTCGCGATCGACAATGATCGGTGCGTGCCCGGCCGCTTCGTGCACGATGTCGGGCGCGGGCGTGTATTCGATGTGATGCAGTTGACGCATGTCGCACGCGATCACGAGCACCTTGTAGGCTTGGAATTCCATGAAGGCCGCCGGCGGAATAAAGCCGTCAACCGCGACCGCGCCCCAGCCGATCTTGCCCAGGATGTCGTTCATCTCGCTGATCCGTGGAATGCGCTCGAAGGAGATGCCGGTCTCGAGCAAGCCCTGGAAATAAACCTTGTGGGCGTATTCCTTCAGGAAAAAAATGTTCTGCCGCATGATGAAGCGCCAGACCGCGTGATCGACCGGCGTGTAATCGTCGTAGCGCTGATCGACCGCGAACTGGAGAAGGTGTTTCGGAAGCGCGGCGACAGCCGGGTTGTTCATCGGGATTCCGCTTTCAGTTTTCATAGTCGCCACTTTATGAATTTTATGACTGAACCAGCGGGCGGGCAAGCGGGATCGATCCTGTGATGGCAAAGAGCGCTCCGCTTTCGTGGCGCAACGCCATCGCCGCCGCGGTCACAGCGAAAATCGTCCGAAGCGTGATGGTGATGGATACGAAGGCGCCCAATGCGTTGGATTCTTGCGAGGCTACGCGCGCGTCCGGCCTGTTGATCTCACTGGTTGGAATGGTCCGCTTTCCTAAGATGGCGCGATCTGTTGTCCGACGGTTTCTTTGGCAAGCAACCTGAGACGAGTTACCGGACAAGCTGCGCAAAACCTTTCTCGGGATGCGGGCCCGCATCGAGGCGGAACCGCCCGATTGCGGAGCTCGGCGACGCTGGATAGGTTCGATAAATGTCCAATCCGCCCGAGCTAGTGGCCGATGTTTCGCCTCCTGCCGTAGCCCGCGCGGCTTACTCTCCGGTTGTCTGGCTAAGCCTCCTTTGCCTCGATGCCCCGATTGTCGCGGTCAGCCTGGCAATGGCTCTTTGCCCACACTTTCAAGGCGCATCTTGACCTCGCGTTGCCCGGGCTGCTTTTTCTTACCGCCTGGCTGATCTACCTCGCCGATCGCTTCGCCGACACGATAAAGTTGCCCACGGACAGTCCAATTTCCCTTCGCCATCGCTTCTGCCGCGAACACATGATTGGGTGGTGGGTTGCGATCGTGGTGATTTTCTTTCTCGATGTCGCGCTCGCCTTGCGCAGCCTCGATCTCCAGATGCTCCTCCTCGGCGGAACGCTCGCCGCGTTATGCGTCCTCTATCTGTTTATTAACCATTCGTTGGGCGGAAAGTGGCGGCCGATTCCGATGAAGGAAAAGGCCATCGGCATTCTTTTCGCGGCCGGCACGACTTTGGGAGTGATCGGTCAGTTGCCGGTTCTTACGATTTCGTTCGGCGTGGCGGTGATTCTCTTCGCCATCCTTTGCACGTATAATTGCCTCTCCATCGCGGCGTGGGAAGGCGAGCTCGACGCGGCGCAGGGCAAGGCATCGTTCCTGACCGGCTGGCCTGCGGTCGCCGGCGCGCTCAAGTCGATCGGCTACGTCATCGCGCTCGCCGCGCTCAGTTGCGCCGTTTTCTGGCGCTTCGCCTTTCCGCTCTGGCTTTGTCTCGCGCTCAGCGCGTTCCTGCTCGTCAGGCTGAATCTGGCGGAGCGCCTGCCGCGCGACAGCCGCACCGCCCTGGCAGACCTCGTCCTGCTCACGCCTCTGCTCGGATTGCTCTTCTCGCTCCGGTGAGCTTCGATCGCGTCGCGCCGTATTATCGCTGGCTCGAGACGCTCGTTTTTGGGAATCAACTACAACAGGCGCGCGTCGCGTTCGTTAGGGAAATTCGCCCGCCACGTCGGGTCTTCATCGCGGGTGAGGGGGATGGCCGCTTCCTCGCCGAGTTGCTGCGAACCGGCGAACCCCGGATCGATTGCGTCGAGGCGAGCGCGTGTATGATTGCTCTGGCCCGGAAGCGAGTGCCTGACGCACACGTCAATTTCATTCAAGCCGACATCCGCGATCTCACTTTGCGCGAGGCCCCCTACGATTTGATCGTGAGTCATTTCTTTCTTGATTGCTTTGCCGAGGTTGCGCTTGCTGAAATCGTCGCCAAGCTGGCGAACGCGGCGACGCCGAACGCGCAATGGTTGATCGCCGATTTCTGTTATCCGGCACGCGGCTGGCGTCGTCGGCGAGCCCGCGCGTTGATCGCGGCGATGTATCTTTTCTTTCGCGCCGCAGCGGGAATCGAAGCCCGCCGGCTGGTGGACTACAGTCCGCTGTTGCGGGCGAATGGCTTCGAGCTGACGAAGGAGCATCTATCTCGGCGCGGCGAGATCCGTTCGCAGCTTTGGCAACGCGTCATCCGCGCGCTCCGCTCGGGATGACGCCGCGCCTAACGATTCTGCGGCGCTTCGCGAAGCGAGTGACCAGCCAGCCGAGCAATCCAAGCGCCAGCACCCATGGTGCGAGGAAGGCGATCGCTACTCCGATCATCCGCGCGCTCCACATCAACGCCGCCGCGCCTTGTCCCAGCGTTCGGCGAATCGTGGCGCCGAGACCGGTTTGATCGGAAACGATTTTTCCCGGGTTGTAAATTTGCAGGCTGATATCCGCCGGCGCGGTCTCTGGGTTGGACGTTGCGCCGGGCTGATCATTCCGCTGCACGTTCAGGTCCTTGACCTCGCCGAGCTGATCGAAGGTCGCGACGAGCGCCGCATAGTTTTTCATCGGAACACGCAGAGTAAGATTGGCGACTTCCTGCCCGTCGGGGTTGCGCGAGAAGGTCGAGCTGCGCAGCACGCCGTCCGCTTTTGCGACCCCCGTTTTCAGTTGCTCAACCTTTTCCGTGACCGACGACGTCAGGATACGCAGGCTGGTTTGTTGCACCGCCTGTTCCTCTCCGGTGCGCGAGATGACAAGGTTCAGCCGCACCTTGTCGCGCTCGACCTTCGCGGTCTCCGACATGCCGGAGCCGTTTTGCGCCACGCGCTCGGTTTGGACGTTGAAATTCTGCACGCGGCCCATGCCCTTGATTCGCGCGATGACTGCGTCGCTTTCTTCCGGCGCGAGCAGGAGCGTCATGCGCGCGGTTGCCTGGCCCGAGTTATCGCGATCGAGGGTCGATTGGACGATTTGCGCCTTGGCGTTTTGCAGGGCGTTCTTCACTTCGCCGAACGTCTTCTCCACGTCGCTCGAGAAAGAGCGAAAGATTGGCCGTCTCCTGGAGCAGGAAGGCAGCGGGCTCGTTCAGATCTTTTTCCGCGAGGGAAATCGTGACGGTCGCGTACTGGACGAGCGCGTCGTAATACTTCAGCTCGCCCTGCATCTGCTCGATCTGTTCGCGCACGCGGGCCAGTTCTTTTTCCACTTGGAGCAGATCGGAGACCTTGCCGGTTTTCTTTTGCAGCATCTCGAGGAGGCGCTCCTCCATCCGCTTGGCGTTGCGCAAGCGCGCGTCGGTGTCGAAGTAGGCCTTCGTCACATCCTCGGTCCCGAGCGTCTGGTTTTTCAGCTCGCCGAGGCCGCGCGCTTTTGCAGGAAAGCGGTCGAGCTTATCCGGCAAGACCTTGACCACGACTGTGCCCTGCAACTTTCCGTTAGGCCTGCTTCGGCGAGCTGCTGGTGGCGATGAAGCCATGTTCCTCGTCGCCAGAGGCGTTAGATCTTTGCACCGCTGCCATCGAAGTTCACGACTTGGAGTTCGAGCTGTGCGTTGCGGATCAGTTTGCGTGAGTGTCCGGATCGCGTGAGAGAATCCGAATCTGCCGAGGCAGGTTCGCTCTCAGCATCGGTGGCGTAATTCTCGGCGGCAGATCCTGCGTTGGCCTGTTGTGCCGGCGCTCGGCGCGGCCGGGACTGCCGTCTTGGCCGACCTTGGCGACAAGGTCCTCTGTGCACCTCTAGCGTCGGGTTCGGTCCACGCCTTTTCTGCAGTCGGAATGTTTGCATCAGTGGCGAGGATGCGCTGTGCCTCGACTTTTCCTTCGTTCTGCATCGAGGCCGAAGCGAATGCCATCGCCCGCTGCGGTCGTCCAAGCGCCTCGCCCTCGCCCGTCACCATTCTCCCAACTTGCACGAGCGTGAGAAGGAGCGCGGCGACCGCGGTGATTTGTGCGGCGCGCATCCGCATCAGGCCGGTGAAAAACGAGATCAATCCGCCGTTCGGCGCGGGGATTTTGTCGCGGAAGCGGCTCACCATTCTTTGTTCAAACGCCGGATCAGCGCTTTCCGTTGCGAGTGTGTTTTCGAGCAGTTGATGCATTTGTTTTTCCTCCTGTTGCAAAGCGTGGCACGAGGCGCAGGCAACCAGGTGTTGCTGGAACGCGGCGCGCTCTTCATCGGAAAGCTGGTCGTGTACATCAGCGGCCAGCCATTCTTCGATCTCATCGTGAATCGTCTCGTTAGGCATGTTGTTACTCCAGGGTGGCGAGAGCCGGGCGAAGGCGCTTGCGCATGGTCTCCATCGCCCGGCCGAGGATGCCGCGGAGCGCGCCGTTGCTCAGGCCAAGGGCGCGTTCAATCGCGGCGTAATCCATCGCTTCGAAATAGCGCAGGGTGAGCGCGGCTCGGTGCAACTCGGGGAGAGTCGCGAGCGCGGCGCGCACCTGTTCGTTGATCTCCTTTTCTTTTGAAAGTCTCGCCCCCTCCTCGAATTCGCGGATCGACCGGCTCGGCTGCCTCCGCCGGGAACGGGACAGTGCGACGCCGGCGCGCCACGTCGCGAGCCCGGTGGCGCGTGATCGTGCCCAGCCAGGCCGGGAATTTCTCCGGATCTCGCACCCGCCAGCGGGTCTTCCACGCTTTCACGAGCGCATCCTGCACGACGTCTTCGGCTTCTTCGCGATTCTGCAGAACGCCGTAGGCGATGGCGAAAAGGGCGCGGCTGTGGGTGCGGATGATCATTTCAAAAGCGTCGCGATCACCGTGAATGGCCGCTCGATATATGTCGTGCTCGGTGGAATCCATCGGTCGATCTCAAGCCTAGACGCGCGAAGGTTTGAATCCGCGCGAAAAATTTGCGGAATATTTTTGGAAATGTTGACGCGTGACTGGATCGCGACGGCTCCGATACTTTTCGGGCCAGTGAATACGCAGGCAGACTGTGCGGTCCTTCGCCCCGAAAGCTTTCGGGGCTCAGGATGACCGGGTTTTCGCGAGATCCTTAATCTGCACCCAAGTCCTGTCCCGCGTACTTTGCTCGATCGCTGTAATTACGCGTTGGTTGGCGAGACCGTCGGCGAAGGTTGGAGGCGCGCTCTTGCCCGCAACAGCCGCCCTTACGAAATCGGCCATGGTGTGCACGAAGCTGTGTTCGTAGCCGAGAAGGTGCCCGGGGGGCCACCAATGCTCGACATAAGGGTGTGAGGGTTCGGTCACGATGATCTCGCGAAATCCGCGTTGCTCTTCCCGATCGCGAGTGCGGTAGAACCGGAGCCGGTTCATCTGTTCGAGGTCGAAAAACAATGATCCTTCGCTGCCGTTAATCTCGATCGTTAGGGCATTTTTTCGACCCGGCGCGAAGCGCGTCGCTTCCAGGGTAGCTAGCGCGCCGTTGCGAAATCGTCCAATGACCGAGACAGCATCGTCGACCGTCACTTTGCCGCGGCTTCCTCGTTTTCCCGGCAAGGGCCGCTCCTTCACGAAGGTCTCGAGCGTTGCGCAAACCTCCCGGAATTCCCCTACCAGATATCTCCCGAGGTCGATGATATGGGAGCCGATGTCGCCTAACGAACCCGAGCCGGCATCCTTGGAGCGCAGGCGCCAGACGAGCGGAAAGCTTGGATCAGCAATCCAATCCTGCGCATAGCGGGCGCGAAAGTGAAAGAGGCGTTCCCCCAGATCGCCGCGAGCAATCATCTCTCGCGCCAGCGCGAGCGCCGGCACGCGCCGATAATTGTGGCAAACCATGTTGACGACTCGCGCCCTGCGCACCGCGTTCGTCATGCGCTCGGCCTCGGCGAGGTCGCGCGCGAGCGGTTTCTCGCACAGGATCGCCTTGCCCGCCTCCGCCGAAGCGATCGCGATCGCGGCATGGGAATCGTTAGGCGTGCTGATGTCGATGATGTCGATCTCCGGATCGTTCACCACCGCGCGCCAATCGGTCGCGGCCTTCTCCCAACCAAACCTGCCGGCCGCCTCTTTCACCGCGTGCGCATCGCGGCCGCAGAGCGTGCTCATCCTGACTTCCGCCGGCAGCTCGAAAAAACGCGGCGCCTGGCGCCACGCATTGGAGTGCGCCTTGCCCATGAAGCCGTAGCCGATCAGGCCGACGCGGAGCGTGCGACGTGCGCTCATGTTCTAGAAACGAAAGATGTGGAGAAAGGCCACTTCAAGCGCGAGCGCCTCCTGGATGTTGCGACCGAGGTGATCGCGCAATTCCTCCAGCCGCCGGATGCGGCGCAGGATCTCGGGTGTCGTTAGGCGGCGCCCGATCGCTTCGGTGCTGGCGCGCGCGGCCGGCGAGTTCTCGAGCGGCGATTCCGGTGCTCGCGCGCAGAACGTCGCCCCACCAGAGGAAGAGCGTCTCAATTAACTGGGTGCGCTGATGCAGATAAAGGCTTTCCGTCAGGGCTTTGTAATGATCTTCACGATTTTCGAGCCAGGTCCCGTCGGTCGTGTTCCGGTAACGCGCTTCTTCACGCTTCGATGCCGCAGCGTTTTCGTCCTGGATTGTCTGCCGCATTTGGGCGAGCAGGCGCTGGACAGCCCTGCGCCAGCCGATAGGCCTCGTGCACGCCGCCCGCAGAGTCCGGTGTCAGGCCGTTGAGCAAATCGAGCAGTTCCTCCTGCTCCGTCGAGAGCGCTACCTCAGTCGGAGAGGCGAGGGGAATCTCGATGCAGCGCGAAAGGATGGTTTCAGGCAAGATCTCCGGAATCGAGCTGAGGAGGAGGAGGAGGGAATTGTTAGGCGGTTCTTCGAGCGTTTTTAGGAACGCATTTGCGGCCTGCGTCACCATCCGGTCGGCTTCGGAGATGATCGCCACTTTGCGCCGACCGTCGCTCGACCGCATCTGGAGCGCGTGTTCGAGGCCGCGAATTTGCTCGATGCGAATCCCGCGCGATTTCGACTCCGGGCTGGCGAGATGAACGTCCGGTGCGCCGCCGCGCAAAGATTCCGTCGACCGGCGCGCCGTTGACGAGATGAGCAAGCTGCGCGGCAAGGGCGCGTTTGCCGCTCCCGGGCGCGCCGGTAATCAGATAGGCGTGGGCGAGCCGGCTACGTTTCTGCGCGCCGCCAGGTAATCGAGCGCGACTTCTGGTGTAAAAGCCACAGCTCAGGAGCGCCGGAGGCGGCGACGTGATGAAATCATCCGTGCGAGATGGCTGAAGCGCGTCGAAATGACATCCCAGATTTCCTGTTCGATTTGCTTAATCGATCGCGTGGCATCGATCACTCGGATGCGATGCGGTTCGCGCGCCGCCAATTCGCGATAGGCGGTAGCAGACGGCTTCGTAGAAGTTGAGCTGGTTCCTGTTCCATCCGATCGATTCCGGCAGCCGGACGGACGCGCCGCATCATGCGGGCGCGCGCGGTTTCGACATCGATATCGAGGAGAAAAGTGAGATCGGGCCAGCATTTGCCAACCGCGAATGCATTCATGTGGCCGACCATCTCGTGGTCAAGGCGACGCGCGACTCCCTGGTAAACGGTGGTGGAATCGGCGAAGCGATCGGAAATGACGACGGTGCCGCGGTCGAGCGCGGGCTGAATGACTTCCCGCACGAGCTGGCTGCGGCTGGCTTCAAAGAGGAGCAGCTCCGTTTCCGGCGTCATCGCCACGCTTTCCGGGGCGAACTTGCAGGAGGTGGCGAATCCTTTCACCAATCGCCGTTCCGCCTGGTTCGCGCGTCACAAGGAGTGGCACATTGGCATTCGTTAGGCGGGAAGCCAGCAGATGTCACCTGGGTGGATTTTCCACAGCCCTCGGAGCCTTCGAACGTGATGAAAGGGAGGCGCGGCATGTGGTCGATTTTCAAGCAAGGCGCAACGGTTGTCGAATCCTCCGTCTGCTCCGCGGAGAAGAACCCGCGGCATACGGGCGGGCTAATGCGCTGATCGCTTCAGCAAATCGACCAATTCATCCTTCCACAGCGCCGCCATGGTGTGGCTTCCGTGACCGCGCGTCTTATCGCTTAACGGAAGCACGACCGCGCGGCCATTCGGCACGCGCTTGATCTCGCGCTCGAGGATGCCGAGCTCCGGCGGGTTGATCAGGTCGTCGGCGGAATTGATCGCCAGCAGCGGTGCGCGGATCTTTTCGAGATTCGGGCCCGGATCATAATCCCGCGACGCCTCGACCGCGTAGAGGACATCGTTCGCGTCGCCGGTCTTGACGTAATCGTTCACAAACTTGTCCAGCTCCTCATCCGTCTTCGCGAGCGTCGGCGCCTCCTTCTGCCGCAGGATCGGATTGCTGCTCATGAACCAGAGCATCTCCGCCGCAGTGCGCAGACTCGGCGGCTGGGTTTTGTAATCGCCACCCTTCCACGCCGGATCGTTGCGAATCGCGTCGATCACGATCCGGCGCCAGGCGCGATTGCGGCCGGAGATTTGCGTCGGCAGACTCGCCAGCGGCATGAGCGCATCCATGAAATCGGGATGAATTTCGCCCCAGATCCAGGTGTGCATCCCGCCCATCGAGGTGCCCATGATCAGCCGCGCGTGATTCACCCCGAGGCCTTCGGTGAGCAGCCGATACTCCGCCTCGACCATGTCGCGATAGCCGTAGCGCGGAAATTTCGCGTGCATCCCGTCGCTCGGTTTGCTCGATTTGCCGTGCCCGATGTCGTCGGGCAGGACGATGAAAAACTTCGTCGCATCGAGCGGCTGGCCCGGCTCCGAACAAGTTCGCCGGCAAATTCCGGCCGGATGAATTGCGCGCCGCTGCCGGTCGTCCCGTGCATGATGAGAACGGCGTTCTGGGTCACGCCCTTCGCGTCCTGCACCGCCTTGCCGAGCGTGCGGTAATGCAGCCGCAGCTCCGGCATCGTTTCGCCGGAGGTAAACTTGAAGTCGCGCGCGATGAAATCGCCTTCGTTAGGCGCAGGATAATCCGCGGCCCGCGTCGCCCCAACAAGGGCAAGCGAAAAGGCGAACACAGCCGCGCGCAGGCTTGCCGCTCCTACCGAAGATCCGGTGGTCATGGCCGGACCCCGGTTTGCGCCCATTGGCGGTAAGCGTCACGCGCGTGTTGCAGGTAGGTCATGGTCTCCGTCTTTTCCGCTGCGCTGTTGAAGTCATCGCGCGGACCGATGGCTTCGATCACGCGATCCATCCAGGCGGCGAAGTAGGCGGCATCGCTGCGGGCATCCGGGCGCGGCGTCGGCAGTTCGATGTCGATCGGATTGGTGGTGGCGTAAGGATAGATATCGAGAATGATCGGATCAGCGCGATCGTTCCAGGCGCGCAACAAGAGCCAGCCGCTGGCGCCGAGATCAAGCGTGCCCGCGGCGTCGAAATGGCGATGATCGCGACCGAGATCGAAGGCGCGAATCACCTTGCCGTTTTGCACCAGCTCCAGGTGATCAACCGCCACCGGCGAACGCAGTGACACCTTGAAGGGGATTGCCGAACCGTTGGCCCGCTTGAGATGATCGCCCGGATGCCGGCCATCGATATCCAGGCCGAGCAGCGGACCGTTGCTGGCAAAGCCGCGACCTGCCTTGAGCGCCGCCGCGGCGCTGACCGGATCGTGCTTGCCGCCGGTATCCAGAAACACCCGATTCATACCCACCGGCCCGCGGAGCGAGGCGTAATTGGCCATCGCGTCGGTGCCGGCGCCGGCCGGGAGATGGAAACCAAGATTGAGCAGGCGATACCAGACGTCGGCTGTAGCGATGTGGTCGGCGAACGAAACGATTTCGATGTAATCGACCTTTCCGTTAAGCACATCGGCGGGGAGCAAATGGGTCAGCGTTTTCTCCGTGGCCGGATCGATCGCGGTATCGAACGGATGCACATAGCCGACCAGCGCGCCCTGGGCATGGGCCAGATCGGCGACCACGCCGTTGTATGGATAGGGACTGGCCAGGGCGGTGTGGCGATAACTGGCAAAGCCCGGAGTCAGGAGGTGATCTGAGAGGTTGAGCAGACCCATGTGGCCCCAAAGACTGGTGTGGTATTCCTGCGCGTGAGTGATGGTCGCGGCACGGGTGCTGGCCGGGTCAACGCCCATCGGGTAGGCGACATCGGGCATGCGTTGTTCCTTGTTGACGATGAGATTGAAGATCAGGTTAAGATCCTCGGCCTGCGCCTGCTCTGCCAGGTGCGCCGGCGTGTTGCGGTAATAGCCGCCGTAGTTCATGTGCACGTGCAGGTCGGCGCTGATGAAATCACCGAACGCCGCAGGCAATGCGTTGGTTTGTAGGTCCACGGTGAGTGACGGATTCGATCCGGGCTTGAGTGAGACTGTCCGCTGCCACGGCTCGTGGGCGAAACCATGCTGGACCAGAATCTGCGTGGCACCGGCGGGCAGTTCCAGCGTGCAGGTGGCGTTGCAATGGAAATAGTGCGTTTCCTGAGTCTGCAGCGCGCGGTCGAAGCCATCATCAGCGTGCATCCACGCCCCTTGTGGCGCTTGCGCGCGGGAATCGCTGCCGATAATCGAAACCCGCGCCGGGACCGACTTACCGTGTTCATCGTGAATGTCCAGGCGCAGAGTGGCCATGGGTAGCTTGTAGTGGCGGTGCGTGGCGGCCACGGTGCGCGTCTGGCCACCGATAGCCTCGATGACTTCCAATGTCGTGTTGCCTGTTTGATTACTGATCGTCGCGATACGCTGGCCATCAGGCGACCAGCGTGGGTTGCGCCGATCGAATGCGCCGAAGGTCAGTGGCAAGGGCGCGGCGCCATCGGGCGTGGTCAGCCACAGTTGCTGCTCCTGGCGTCCGTGGTAACTGGTGAAGAGCAGCCGGTGACCATCGGGTGAGAGCTCCGGGCGCGCATTCCAACTGGTTTCCTCACTGAGGATTTTCTTCGGGTGCGCGGGATCGGAGAGCGACACTGAGTAGACATCTCCCGTGCCCCAGGCGACCTCGTGGTTGCAGACAAAATAGATAGACTTACCATCCGGCGACCACGAAGGATTGATCGCATGATCGAACCCAGAATAGTAGTAACGATCGATCGTGCTCTGATGTTCGCCGATCAGGCGATGTGCGCCATGCAAACCGCTGGCATCGATGTCGGCGAGATAGAGATTGAAGTGTCCGCTGCCCTCGGTGGAAACCCACGCCAACTGATGTCCGTCGGGCGACAGGCGCGGCTCGACGTTGACCGCGCCGGCCGACGTGAGCGCCTGTTCGCGTCCGCTGGTTAGATCCAGCCGCCACAATTCCATCGCCTTGCCGTCGTAGCGGACAAAGACCACGCTGCGGCCATCGCTCGCGACATCGGGCTGATAGTCATAAGCGCCAGTGGCGTGGGTAAGCTCGGTCGCGTCTTCACTGTCGAGCGACTGACGCCAAAGTGAGCCGGCCATGCTATAGACTAACGACTGACTGTCCGGCAGAAAGCTCGCAGCGGAAGGCCCGGTGGTGAGTTGCGGCAGATACAGCTCACGCCAGTAATAGCTATGCGGCAAGTCGACCTGCTTAAGCACCGGCTCGCGTCCGGCGCCGAAAACGACGCCGGGCAGCATCATCGCGAGCAACAGCGATGAGAAAGTAGGGTAGGGGCGATTCACGCCGAACGCTCCGCCAGGCATTGGCTCAGACTCATGCGCAGCAGCGCGACGGCTTCGTCCACTTCTGCATGACTCACGCACAACGGCGGCGTAAAGCGCACGGTCCCTACGCCGCAGGAGAGCAGGATCAGACCGTTTCGCCAGGCGCGAGTAATCAGCGCATGGCACAGGCAGGGAACGGGCGTTCGTTCCGGACCCGGTTCGATCAGTTCCATGCCGATCATCAGACCGCGACCGCGCACCTGACCGATGCAGTCGAACTCCGAAGCAAGGCCGTGCAACTGCGACAAGAAATGCGCGCCGACGCTTGCGGCATTGGCCATGTAATGGTTCGAGACCAGATCAAGCGTGGTGTTGGCCGCCGCGCACGAAATGGGATTGCCGCCATAGGTATTGCCGTGGGCGCCGCACTGCCATTTTTCCATCAGCCGCTTCTTTGCCACCACCGCGCCAATCGGCAAACCGGAGCCCAACCCTTTGGCGAGCGTCATGATGTCCGGCGCGACGCCCCAGTGTTCGCAGGCAAACATCTTGCCGGTGCGGCCCACGCCCGATTGCACTTCGTCAAAGATTAACAGGATGCCGTGCTCATCACACAACGCGCGCAGACCGGCAAGGAAACCATCGGGCGGAATCAAGTAACCGCCTTCACCCTGAATCGGTTCGATCAGGATCGCGGCCACTTCCGAGGCTGGCACATTGCGCTCGAACAACATGCGGATGTAATCAAGGACCGCTTTGCCCTGGTCCTCGCCGGCAAAGAGCGGCCGGTAAGCATTGGGATACGGCACATGAGTGACGCCCGGCATGGCGGGCGCGAAACCTTCCTGCTGCGTGCTCCTGCTGGAGGTGAACGCCAGCGAGCCCATCGTGCGGCCGTGGAAGCCGCCGAGAAAACCGATGAACCGCGGCCGGCCAGTGACATAGCGCGCCAGTTTGAGCGCGCCCTCCACTGCCTCAGTGCCCGACTGGCAGAAAAAACTCTGCACCGGCTCGCCCATCGGCGCGATCCGAGCGATGCGCTCGCCCAGGTCGACCATGCGCTCGTGCCAGTAATCCGACGAGATGTGCAGGAACTCGCCGGCCGCTTCACGCACGCTGGCGACGACGTCAGGATGGGCGTGACCGGTCGAGCAGACCGCGATGCCCGCGGAAAAATCGAGAAAGCGATTGCCATCCACATCCCAGATTTCGGTGCCACGCCCGTGCGACATGACGAACGGATAGTCACGACAGTACGAGGGTGAAATCACCTCGCTGTCGCGGGCGATCATGGCGCGCGCCTTCGGGCCGGGAAGTTCGGTTTTGATGTGCGGGTTCATGATTTGGATCCTACCTAAATATTTGGCGCAGGTCACTGTGGTACCCGCACCGGTTGGGCGTGCGCTTTTTTGGTCCGGGCGTTGAGGGCCCTCAGTGTATCGAGTTCGTGGGCACTTGGGACAGCAATTGTGTCGAGGTGCCCGGCCACGACGAGCGGCCAGCCAATCGCCGCGCGAACCTCTTCCAGCGCAACATCGGCAAACAGCGCGGTGAGCGTCAGCTCTTCGCTCTGCGGATCCGGCGTAAGCACGCCGAAATCGCAGATCACAGTAGATGGACCACGCCCGCGTCCGGCACTGCGTGCTCGCGCCCCGTGACCATCAAAGAATCCGGCGCTCGTGCAAAAATCCAGTGACGGCACGAAACTGCGCGGCGTCGCCTTTAGCATGACGAAGGTTTGTTTGGCGTGCGCGATGATTTCCGGAGCCCCGCCGGCACCGGGCAGGCGCGTGTGCGGGCGTTCGTAAGGACCGATCACGGTGGTGTTGAGATTGCCGAAGCGATCAATCTGCGCCGCGCCGAGAAAGCCCACGTCCACGCGGCCGGCTTGCAGGTAGTCGCTGAAGACTTGCGGCAGCGGCACCACGCAGGCCGCGGTCTGCGCCAGTTCGCCATCGCCGATCGACAAGCGGCAATACCTCGGGCCGAGCGCCGATGGTTCCCGATTCATAGATCAGCACAATGTCCGGTGCATGAGTGAGCCGGGCCAGATTGCAGGCCGCGCTCGGCAAGCCGATGCCGACGAAGCAAACGTCGCCGTCGTGCAACAGCCGCGCGGCGGCCACGGTCATCATTTCGTCGCGGGAAGCGGCATTCATGTGTTGACCGTTTCGAGTTGGTGCAGGAATTCGCGATGATCGGCGCAGTCCAGCACATGACGTTGCATCCACGCTTGAAAAACATTCCGATCCCGGGCGATGCCATCCCAGCGTTGATAGAAAGCGTTGTCGCGTTCGTAGTAGCCGTGCGCGTACGAGGGATACGCACCGCCGGGGCAATGCACCACGGCCGTTACCACCCAATGCGGCAGCACGATGGCGTTCATCGCCGGCGGGAGGGTCTCGACAATTTGCTCGACCGTTACCAGCAAGGTCGTCGCAGCGAGTGCGGCTTCGCGCTGCGCGCCGACAATGCCGTCCAGAGCCACATTGCCGGCGCGATCGGCGCGCTGCGCGTGCAACACGGTGACGTCGGGATTGAGCGCCGGCACCGCCGCCAGTCGCTCTCCGGTAAATGGGCACTCGACTTCGCGGATGCGCGGAGTTTTGCGCGGGCAGATCAGTCCCGATGTAGCCGCGCAACACGCCAAACGGCAGGCGCGCAGCCCCCGCGCAATAGGCCGCGGCCATGCCGGCGTGGCTGTGTTCGTCGAGCTCGATCGCGCGCGGCCAATGATGCTCGACCGCATCGCGCAAGCGGTGCAGCGAACCCACGCCGGGATTGCCGCCCCAGGAAAATGTCAGTTTTCGCGCGCAGCCCATGCCGATCATCTGGTCGTAGATCAGGTCGGGGGTCATTCGGATCAGGTGCAGGTCGCGGCGACCCTGACGGATCATCTCGTGCCCGGCGGCAAATGGAATCAGGTGCGTAAAGCCTTCCAACGCGACGCTGGCGCCATCGGCGACAAAACGCTCGATCGCCGCGCGCATCGACAAGTGCATCGTCCGACTCACTCGACCACCGTGCGCGATTGTTCGCGCAGATATTGCGCGAGATAATAGAAAGAAGCGATCGCTTTGCCGGTGCTGCCCGAGCCTTTCCAGCCACCGAAGGGCTGATAACCGGGCCAGGCGCCCGTCGTCGCGCCCTGCGGCCGGTTCGCGTAGGTCACGCCCGCCTCGATGTGCTCGAAGAAATAGGCGATGTCGTCGTCGCTCCCATAGCAGCCTGCCGTCAAACCCAGCGGCGAGTCGTTCGCCAGACGCATCGCTTCCGCGCGATCGGCGACCCGGCACAGCATCACGATCGGCAAAAACATTTCTTCTTGAAACAACGGGTGCGTGGCCGGCGCTTCGGCCAGGGTCGGCGCTACGAACAGTCCGTGTTTGAGTTCGCCCGCGGTCAAGTGCTCGCCGCCGCAGAGAATGCGTCCACCATCAGTCGTTAGGCGCGGACAGAATGCGCGGTAGTTCTTCAGCGCGTTGCTCGTCGTGACGGGCCCCATCCAGTTGGCTTTCTCGGTTGGGTCGCCGACTTTGATGGCGGCGATTTTCTCCTGCAATTTTTTGATCAGCGCATCGGCCACGTCCGCATCGACATAGACCCGCGAGAGCGCCGAGCATTTTTGGCCGCTCAGTCCAAACGCGGAACGCACAATGCCGGTGGCCGCGCGTTCGAGGTCGGCGCGGGCGGTGACGATGCAGGCGTTCTTGCCGCCCATCTCGGTGATGCAGGGGCGGGGATACGGTCCGCTCGCCATCGCACGATAAATCGACATCCCGACGGTGGCCGACCCGGTAAACGTTAGGCCGGCCGTGCGTGGATGCGCGACCAACGCGTGGCCCACGTCTGCGCCATCGCCGTTGACATAATTGAACACGCCCGGTGGGAAGCCGGCATCGCGCAGGCAGTCGGCCAGCAATCGGCCGGACCAGGGCGTATCACTCGCGGTCTTGAACACCACCGTGTTGCCGGTGGCCAATGCCGCAGCGACCGGGCCGCCCGCCAATGCCAGCGGAAAGTTGAACGGGGCGATCACGACCCACGCGCCATACGGGCGCATCACGCTGCGGTTGTGCGAACGGAAAGTCAGGCAGCGGATCGTCCGGCAGTTCGTGTTCGAAGCCGTTGTTACGCTCCATGTCGTCGGCGTAAAGTTTGAAAAAATCTGCCGTTTCCTGCGCCTCGCCTAACGACTCCATTCGGTTCTTGCCCACCTCGAGCGCGAGCGCGGCGGCGATGTGAAACACGCGTTGCTCGATCAGATCCGCAACCCGGCGCAGCTTGCCCAGGCGTTCGACCAAAGGCATGGCGCGCCAGGCCGGAAACGCCGCGTGCGCTGCCGCCACTGCTTGTTCAGCCTGGGCAGTGCTGGCGCGCGAAAAATGACCAAGCAACAGGCGCTGATCGATCGGACTATGGCGCGCTTCACTGACCGCGCCCGGGCAGTCGTGGCCGTTGATATGCAACAAGTGATTCGCTCCGAGTCCGGCCCGAACGTCGTCCAATGCCGCCTCGAAGCGGGCATCCATTTCCGCCGGCGGATCAAACATCGTCGCGTAGGTCAGCTCGAACTTCATGGCGCGGATTCCGTCGGCGGATCGGAAAAGAATCGGGTCAGCAATCGATCGAGCATGGCCAGCGCGCCATCAAGGTCAGCTTCGCTAATTACCAGCGGGGGTGCCAGCAGTAGCAGGTTGCCGCGGACGGCAAACGAAACGCCTTCAGCCAGCGCTGCCTCGGTCAAGGCGCGCAAGGCCGGCGCCACTTGCGGCCAGGGCGCCAGTGGTTCGCGCGAATCGCGGTCGTTGACCAGCTCGACCACGGCGAACAAACCGTGACCACCGCGGACATCACCAATCACCGGATGTTTGGCTTGCAACTTTTTCAAATCAGCCAGCAATCGCGCGCCCATCTTTCTTGAGCGCGTGATCAGGTCGTCCTCTTCGTAGGCGGCCATCGCCGCCAGACCCGCCGCGCAAGACAATGGATGGCCGCAATACGTTAGGCCGGCGTAGAGCATCTGGTGCTCGAGGCGGGCGGCGATCTCGGCGCTGATGACCACCGCGCCTAACGGCAACGCGGCCCCGGTCAAACCTTTGGCCAGCGTCATCATGTCGGGCCGGCCCGCTTCGCCGTGGCGTTGCCAGGCAAACCATTCGCCGCAGCGCCCAAACCCGCTCATCACTTCGTCGGCAATCAGCCAGACGCCGCGCTGCGTGCAGTGTTGCCGCAACGCCGGCCAATACGTGTCCGGGGCGACGATGCCGTTGGTGCCGGCATTGGGTTCCATCAGCACCGCTACCGCGCCGTCCGCGCCGGCAGCATCAAGAGCGTTGGCCACGGCCTCAGCGGCGCGTCGACCGCAGTCGTCATCGTTCGTGCTCCCGAATGGGCAGCGATAAGCATACGGCGGCGGCACATGGACGACGCCTAACGATTCCGGTTGAGCGAAGTCCCCGGTACGCGAGTCGCCCGAGAGCGCTCCAGCCAGGTAGGTGGCGCCGTGATAGGAACGGTCACGCGCAATGACTCTTGCCCCTGGGGCGACCGGCGGCGAGGCGGGCGATCTTGATTGCGTTCTCGTTGGCGTCGGCGCCACCGAGAGTGAAAAACACCCGGCCGCCGACAAACCCCGAGCGTTCGAGCAGGCGTTCAGCCAGTTCGGCCCGGCTTTGTGCGCCCCAGGCGTTACTGACAAAGCACAAGCGTTCGGCGTTTTCGCGGATGGCTGCGACCAAGCGAGGATGCTGGTGACCCAGGTTGCAGCACTCGGCCAGGCTGCTCATATCGAGAATCTGCCGTCCATCGGCCAGGTAGAGATATGCGCCCTGACCGCCGACCACGGTCGGGGCATCCCAGTCGGCCTGGACGCACCAACTGTGCAGCACGGTCTCGCGCTCGGGGCTCATTAAGGTCTCGACATTCATGTTCGCATAGCGCACACATGTGCGTATTGCGTACCATGCTAGGAACGATTACCTTGCTCGTCAATCGCCGCGGCCAATGTTCCGCACAATTTGCCGCAGCGACATGACTCCGCCGATGGCCAAAAAAACCAAGACCGACTTCTCGCAGGGCCGCGACTTTGTGCAGTCCCTCGCCCGGGGCCTGTCGGTCTTGCGCTCTTTCGACGGTGATCACCCAACGCTCAGCCTGGCCGCCATTGCCCAACGCACCGGTCTCTCGCGCGCGGCCGCCCGGCGACTGGTCCTGACCCTGAGTCATCTTGGTTACCTCCGGCCTAACGATCGCGGTTTTGCCCTCAGTGCGCGCGTTCTGGAACTGGGCTTCGGTTATCTCGGGACGCTGAACTTTTCCGATCTCGCCCAACCATTGGTCGAGGACCTCGCGCATCGAATCGGACAGAGTTGTTCGATGGCGGTGCTCGACGCGCCAGTCCATCGTCTATGTGGTGCGGGTGCCGGTGCGTCGTGTCATGACGGTTTCCCTGGGAATTGGTGCGCGCCTGCCCGCGGCCACCACATCGATGGGGCGCGTCCTCGCTCGCGGGCCTCTCGCCCGCCATGCTCCGCGCCTGGTTGAAGGACTGTCGCCCCGTGCGCCATACCGCCCACACGGTGATCAAACCGGCGCATCTGCGCGCCGTGATCGAACAGGTGCGCGAACAAGGCTATGCCTGGATCGAGCAGGAACTGGAACTCGGTTTGTGCTCACTCGCGGTCCCGGTGCGCAATCCGGAAGGTCAGGTGGCGATCGCCTTGAACACCAGCATGGTGTTCCATCCCGGTGCGGCGCGCGACGCCCGCAAACGACTGCTTCCGTTGTTGCGCAAAACCGCGATCGCGCTCGAAGCTTGTCTGCCACCAAGGTTGCTGCCGGGGGTGTCGGCATGAACGGCCGTCCGGTCTATCTGTGCGACGGATTGCGCACGCCGTTCGGCCGATTTCGTGGCGGACTTTCGTCAATCCGGACCGACGATCTGGCCGCGTTGCCGATCCGGCGTTTGCTCGAACGCAATCCCGCGCTCGATCCGTCAGCGATTGACGAAGTAATCCTCGGCTGCGCCAATCAGGCCGGCGAGGACAACCGCAACGTTGCCCGCATGGCCGTGCTGCTGGCTGGGTTGCCGGTCACGGTGCCGGCCTGCACGGTAAACCGGCTGTGTGCCTCGGGATTGGAAGCGGTCGGACAAGCGGCGCGGGCAATTGCCTTGGGCGAGGCGGAGTTGATCATCGCCGGCGGTGTCGAAAGCATGTCGCGAGCTCCCTACGTGATGGCCAAGGCATCAACGGCGCTCGATCGCGAACAGAAACTCGAAGACACCACCTTGGGCTGGCGGATGATCAACCCCGCGATGGCGGCGAGTCACGGGGTCGATTCGATGTCGCAAACGGCCGAGAATCTCGCCCGCGAGTTCAACATTTCACGCGAGGATCAGGACGCGGTCGCGCTGCGCTCGCAGCAACGCGCCGGCCGGGCCGTGGCCAATGGTCGCTTCGCTTTGGAAATCACGTCGGTGGCAGATCTGGTTCAGGACGAGCAGGTGCGTGCTGACAGTACCTTGGAAGGTTTGGCGGCACTCGCTCCCGATTCTCGGTCCGGGCACCAGCATTACCGCCGGCAATGCTTCCGGATTGAACGACGGCGCGTGCGCCTTGTTGCTGGCCTCCGAGACGGCGGCAGAACGCTGGCAGCTGACCCCACTCGCTCGAGTTTTGGGCATGGCCTCGGCCGGTGTCGCCCCGCGCACCATGGGCCTCGGCCCGGTGCCGGCCATCCAACGGTTGCTCACGCGCCTGGATCATTCGCTCGCGCAGTTTGATCGCATCGAAATCAACGAAGCGTTTGCCGCGCAGGTGTTGGCGGTGACGCGCTCGCTGGGCCTGGCTGATTCTGCCGAGCATGTGAACCGCAACGGCGGCGCGATTGCGCTGGGTCATCCGCTCGGCGCCAGCGGCGCGCGGCTGGTGTTGACCGCGATGCACGAGATTGCTTCCGGCGCGGCGCGGAATGCGTTGGTGGCGTTGTGTGTGGGCGTTGGTCAAGGTTTGGCGCTGGCGCTGGAAAGACCAGGCTAACAACGCGCGCGGACTTTTGCTGGCTGGGCGGCTGTGTTATCGAAGGTGGCAATGAAGAAATACTGGCTCGTGAAACAGGAACCGGAGGCCTATTCGTGGAGCGATTTTGTGCGCGATGGCCTAACGAAATGGACTGGAGTGCGGAATTTCCAGGCGCGCAACAATCTCCGCGCGATGCGCAAAGGCGATGCGGTTTTGTTCTACCATAGCGTGAGCGACAAGGCCGTCGTCGGTCTCGCGGAAGTAACGCGCGAAGCGTATCCCGATCCGACGGCGAAGGAAGGAGATTGGAGCGCGGTCGACATAAAGCCCGTGAAGGCATTGAAGAAACCAGTCACCCTCGACGAGATCAAGGCTGAGCCGCGGTTACGCGAGATCGCGCTCTTGCGCAATTCGCGCTTGTCGGTGCAGCCGTTAGGCAAGGCGGAGTTTGAATTGATTTGCCGGCTATAGGTGATTGCCCGGGGCTCTCGCAAGAAAGCTGTCATCGCGAGCCGAGCGTTCGGGGCGAGGGATCACGCAGTTCACCGAGCGACGCCTACAATCACGCGGACCATGGATTTCCGCCGCGAGGTCCTTCGCCCCGAACGCTTTCGAGGCTCAGGATGACAAGTTGGCTCGACGATTCGCTTTGTGAAGCGCGGACACAGCGCAGTTTTGGCTTGTCCGATTTCGGGTCACGACGAGGCTACACCGTGCAGCGCGCCCTCGTCGTTTCGATCCATGACGTCGCTCCTTCGACCCGGGCGAAGGTGGAAAAAATTCTCGCGCAACTCGCGGGCCACAGGGTTCACGCCTGCTCGCTTCTCGTCGTTCCAGATTACCATCGCCAGGGACGTTCCCTGGCTGACCCCGGTTTCCGTTCCTGGCTGCAAGAACTCGTCGCGAACGGACACGAGATTGTGATTCACGGGTTCTTTCATCAGCGCGCGCGCCGCAACGACGAGAACGCCCGCGCGAAAATCGTCACCCGCATGTACACGATGGACGAAGGCGAGTTCTTCGATCTCGAGTATGATAAAGCGCTCCGCCTGATTCAAAATGCCCGGGAGGATTTTGAAACCCATGGCTTTCACCCGAGCGGATTCATCGCTCCGGCCTGGCTCCTCGGCGCGGAGGCGGAACGCGCCGTGATCGACGCCGGCATGAGTTACACGACGACGCTCCGCACCGTGCGCGATTTTGGCCGGCGCCGAACCATCCCGTCGCAATCGCTTGTTTACAGCGTGCGCAGCGGTTGGCGGCGGCTCTCCAGTCTCGCCTGGAATCGCTCGCTCTTTCGCCGCCTAACGACCAATCCGTTGCTCCGCCTTGGGATCCACCCGCCGGACATCGACCATCGCGCCATCTGGAAGCAAATTGGCGAGATCGTCAGGGAGGCACTCCTCGATCGTCAGGCGATGACATATCGGGAGTGGCTGACTGTTATCCCGAGCGTAGTCGAGAGATCCCTTCGCATGACCAAGCCGCCCAGCCGTGCTCCAACAATGCAACGGGATGCCTCGACTGTGCTGCGCTCCGCTCCGGATGACCAATGAGCCGCTGCGATCTTCACCTTCATTCGAGGTTCAGTGATAGATCGGAAGACTGGCTCTTCCGCCGGTTCGATTTTCCAGACAGCTATTCCGATCCGCTCGAGCTCTACCGCCGCGCCAAGGCAGCGGGGATGGACTTCGTTACCATCACCGACCACGACACGATCGAGGGATGCCTCACGATTTCACAGTTTTCTGATACTTTTGTGAGCGAGCAGGTTACGACTTATTTCCCGCAGGATCCATGCAAGGTTAATATCCTTGTCTGGGGCCTTTCGGAGGCGCAACACACTGAAATCTGCCGGCTCCGCGACAACATTTTCGACCTTCAGGCTTTTCTGCAACAACAGGGACTCGCCCACGCCGTCGCCCACCCGCTTTACAGCATCAATGGCAAGCTGACTACCTCGCATCTGGAGCGTTTGATCTTGCTTTTCCAGCATTTCGAAAGCGTCAACGGCCTGCGCGATGCCCTGCTTAGCGACCTCACGCAGCATCTCCTTACACAGCTCACGCGCGAAAAAATCGCAGAGTTTGCCGAGCGTCACCGGCTTGAAGCGACTCATCCCGAACCGTGGAAAAAAATCCTCGTCGGCGGGTCCGACGACCACGGCGGCATCTTTGTTGGCTCGGCTTTCACGGAAACGCCGGCGGCGATAACGCCTGACGATTTCCTCGAACACATCCGCGCCGGCCACTGCACCGCGCACGGCGTAGGGCGGAACGCCGCTCGCCCTCTCGCACGGTTTCTACAACACGCTCTCGAGCTTCATCCAGGACCGCTTCACAGAGAAGCTGGGACCGAGCGCCGGCCTGGTGGAGAAAATGTTTTCGCGTTTCATGGAGGGACTCGACCCGACCGAGGTTCACCCTCGGGGAAAAGGCCGGCTTCATCGCGCAAGGCGTCCTTTCCGGCAAGATCTTCGAGTTCGCGAAACCCGCCAACATTTCGCTCTGGCATGAACTCTCGGGCTACTTCGCCCAGCCGGAAGTGAAAGCAAGGCTGGCCCGCGAAGTCACGGAGGTGGCGGAGCCGGAGCGTCGCACCTTCATCATGGCCAACGCCGCCTGCGAACAACTGGCCTTTCGCTTCTTCGAAAAGTTCGTCCAGCAAATTCGCGCCGGGAAGGTGATCGAGAGCATCCAGGCGCTTGCCAGTATCGCGCCGATCCTCGTTATCCTCGCGCCTTACATCTATGCCTTTCACAGCCAGGCGCCGTCGCGACGTTGGTTACGCAAGATCTGTCGCGACTTCACCGGTGCGATTCCGTCCGTGCTGCAAAACAAGAAGCGCGCCTGGTTCACCGATACCCTCGAGGACGTCAACGGCGTCTCCACCACCATCCGCAAGATGGCCGCCGCCGCGCGCGACGCGGGCGAAGAGCTGGTCGTCGTCACCTCGCGCGGCGAGCTCACTCTCGACGGACTCCCGATCAAGAACTTCAAACCGATCGGCGAATTCGAGCTGCCCGAGTACGAGCTGCAGAAGCTCAGCTTTCCGCCCGTCCTGCAGATGCTCGATTACATCCAGCGCGAAAACTTTTCCGAGATCATCATCAGCACGCCCGGCCCGATCGGTCTCACCGCGCTCCTCGCCGGCAAGATGCTCAATCTCGAGACGAGCGGCATCTATCACACCGATTTCCCGCAATACATCCGCATCCTGACCGAGGACAGCTTCCTCGAGAGCCTCGCCTGGAAATACATGCACTGGTTCTACGGCCAGCTCGACACCATCTTCGTTAACTCCGAGCAATACCGGCAGAGCTGGATCGAGCGCGGGATCGACTCCGCGAAACTCAAGATCCTCCCGCGCGGACTCGACACCCGCCTCTTCACCCCGGGGCGGAGCGATCCCGGTTTTTGGAAACAATTCGGCAGCGACGGCAGCGGCGTGCGTCTTTTGTTCGTTGGGCGCGTCTCGAAGGAGAAAGACCTCGATATCCTCGTCCAGGCCTTCCGCAACCTGCGGCAGGACAACGTCCCGCGTAGAGCTTTCCATCGTCGGCCACGGACCTTATTCTGCGACGCTCGCCAAAATCATGCCCGAAGCCTGTTACACCGGCTACCTCAACGGCACCGAGCTGGCCACGGCCTACGCCTCCTCTGACATCTTTGTTTTCCCGAGTACCACCGACACTTTCGGCAACGTCATCATCGAAGCTCAGGCGGCCGGCCTGCCCGTCATCGTCTCCGACATCGGCGGCCCGCGGGAGCTGGTCACCGACGGCGTTAATGGCCTCATCACTAAAGCCCTCGACGTGGCCGATTTCACCAGCGCCATCCGCCGCCTCGTCGAAGACGAACCGCTGCGCAAGGAGATGGGCGGCGCCGCCCGCCGGAGCGTGGAGGACCGCAGCTGGCCGAGCGCCTTCCGGAAATTCTGGGCCGCGACAGAAATTGCCTAACGGGAGACGGGACTGCGAGGCTAGTGAACCTTAGCTCTTACCAGTCACCAATCATTCGTCTGCTTGGATGGCCTGTGTTGCACGAGCGTTTCGACGTTATCGGTTGGGAAACCGGGAATTACGGCTTGCTTCTTCGCAGGTTCACTGCTAGGAGATAGGTGGAAAAGCGAGCATCGGGCCCGCTGCCAGACAAGGAACAAACATCAAATGAAAAGAGCTCTCTTTCTCTACGCAGTAATCAGCGCGGCGCTCATACTGGGCGGTTGCGCTAATCCAGCTAATCCAAACACTGCTAACGTAAATGGTACTGGGGCCCAACGAGGGACTCTCTACGGCGTCCCCGGCGGGGGCGGCGTTGGCGGGGGCGGCGGTCCCGCGCCCAACACAAACCCCGTTCGTAACATACCCTAGGTAGCCCGGTAGCTCGCCTTCGCGTTCGTCACCGGCACGAACTGCCGCCGCGTGGTTCGTTACATTCTCCGCTGCAACGGCCGAGTAAGACAGGTCGGGCCACCACCGCCTTTCAGGCTAATTTCGCTTCCTTCGTACTCGAGGACTTGGGCTCCGGCGGTTTCCAGTTGTGCACGGGTGATTGGATTGCCTGCCATCATCACGCACTGGCGCGGCCCGATGGCCAGAACATTCGCTCCCATGCTTTCAAACTCGTCGTCGGGTACCTCGACCAGAGTCATGCCTTGTTCCAGCAGCCGCTCGCGGAACGGGACTGGCATGAGAGGCGAATAGACCACTGCCAAGTCGCGATCCACCGGACTAACGATCGACATGAGGTGAAACACATCGGCGGCGCCTCGCCAGTGGGGCAGGGGAACGGTCAGGAGTTCGTCGATGCTGTCACCAAGAAAGGAACGGAGTTGTGCGATGCCCGCTTCGTTCGTCCGGTACCCGTGGCCGACTGCGATCGTCCGTTCGTCCAGCCAGACGACATCACCTCCCTCCAGCCGTCCGGGCGGCTGGATCGAGCCCAGAATCGGGCATCCGAGCAGGCGCAACGCCGCTTCCTGTGCGCCTGGTTCCGGCGCGCGTTGCGGCTTGCCCATGTTGCAGAGGATGACTCCGCGATCACAGACGACCGATGCATCTCTGACGTAGATGGAATCAAGGCCGACGCCGTCTGCCTTCGGCAGCATCACGATCTCGCGACCGGCAGCTGCGCAGAAGTTCGAGGAAAGCTTCGTATTGGTCGATCGCTCGCGCGAAATCCGGCGCAGCAGAGAAGTTTAGCGCGCGCCACTCGGTTGCGATAGCTTCTGGCCCTCGGAACGCGTCCCGCGCGTGCTTGGCCAGAAGACGCGTAATGGCTCCCACCTCGGACTGCGCGGTCATGTTCCAGGAACCGTGATTCACCATAACGAGTAAAGGAAGACCAGACCGGCGGTGAGCGCGGCAACGATCGGCCATGGCAGTCTGAGTTCATCGCTGCGCCACGCTAAAGCGGGCCGACTTAGCTGGAGGGTGAATCCGACTAACGAATAAAAGGTGTACGGCAACAGCGTGCTAAGGTTTTCAAGGAGAAGGGCGCCCGAGCCGATCATGTCCTCTACGACCAGCGCAACCGCCATCCAGAATCCATTCTGGGCAGAGCGAGGCGGGACCGTGGTGGCGATGAGCATTGGCGCGAATCGTAGCATCAAACCGTGGCCGCGGTGAAGATATTTGCGCCGCGCAATTTTTCTCACTCAAAGTTAGGCGGCAGTTTTTCGTTTCTCCTCGCGCCGATCACTTTTGACGTGACGCAGATCGCCATCGCAGTATCGGGCAATGGCGGCCAGAGTCCACTGGAGCGGCCGACTATTGGCTTGACATGCCAGGCGACGGTCGCATGATATCGTCCATGCATACGGAGCAGCCTGGCAGGCTCGGCTCCGGTCACGGTGGCGTCACGCGGCGGGAGTTTGTCGGGACGACTCTCGCAGGTGGCGCAGCTCTTTTGACCGGAGGAATCACCTCACTCTTCCACGCCTCCTCAGCGACGGCGGCCCTCCTCGGTCAAGGCGGGCCAATCATTGAGGCGACTATCCCGGAGCTCCAGGCTCTGATGGAGTCCGGCGTGCTCACCAGTCGCAAGCTTACTGGGACATATCTCGACCGGATCGCAAAGCTGAACCCGGTGCTCGCTGCCGTGATTGAGACCAACCCGGACGCACTCGCCATCGCTGCGCGATTGGATGCAGAGCGACGCGCCGGGCGACTACGCGGTCCATTGCACGGTATTCCGGTCCTGGTGAAGGATAACATCGCGACTGACGATAAGATGCAAACGACGGCCGGGTCACTCGCGCTCGTGGGAAGCCAGGTGCCATCGGATTCGATCATCGTCCATCGACTGCGAGCGGCGGGCGCGGTCATTCTCGGGAAAGCGAATCTCTCGGAATGGGCTAACTTCCGTGGTTTCGCTCCGTTCAACGGCTGGAGCGCGCGTGGTGGTTTTACCCGTGATCCTTATCGCCTGGATTTCGATCCGTGCGGATCGAGCTCTGGTTCCGGGGTCGCGTCGGCTGCGAATCTCTGTGCCGCGGCGGTAGGCACGGAGACAGATGGCTCGGTCGTCTGCCCGTCTGGCAATAATCTGGTCGTTGGTCTCAAACCCACCGTAGGGCTTGTGGCTCAAGACGGCATCATTCCGATTGCGCACAGCCAGGACACCGCGGGGCCGATGTGCCGCACGGTGACGGACGTCGCGATCATGCTCGGCGTCCTTCAGTCGCCTTTCGGCGACGTGATCGGTCATAAGCTGCCGCGCGACTACACGAAGTTTCTTCGCCGGGGCGCGCTCTCGGGCGCACGGATCGGGATCGATCGTCGCTATTTCACTTCAGCCTACGGCGGAGAGGATGACATTATCGATATAGTCAAGCCGGCCTTGTCCACGATGGAGAAACTTGGGGCGACTTTGGTAACCACAGATACGGGTGATTCCAACGCTTACTTCGATGCGGAGTTCACTGTCCTGCTCTTCGAATTCAAGGGACAGATCGCGGACTACCTCGCCGCTCTGCAGAACACCTCCATCCGCACGCTTGCCGATCTAATCGCCTTCGACCTCGCTAACTGTCCGGACGAGATGAAGTATTTCGGACAGGAGGTTTTTGAAATGTCCGAAGCGACAAGCGGTGACCTGACAGATCCGGAGTATGTGGCCGCGCGCGCCCTTTGTCTGCAATTGTCGCGCGACGAAGGGATCGACGCCGCGCTGCAACGTGACAATCTCGATGCCATTGTGGCGCCGAGTTATAGCTTTGCTTCTACTCCGGCGGCGGTCGCCGGTTACCCAAACATTTCCATTCCAGTAGGACTAACTCCCCACGGCAAGCCGGCCGGTATCTGGATGTATAGCACGTTCCTGCAGGAGCCCAAACTCCTGGCTTACGCCTACGATCTCGAACAGGAAATCCAACCGCGCACCGTGCCGGAATTTCTCGGCCACGTGCCACCGGAGCCGCCGGATGCCGGGCTTTGTGACCTGGCCCGACCGAAAGCGCCCTTAGGTGGGAGACATCTCCCGTATCATTTCGGGACTGGTAAGCCCTTCATCCGGTAGGGTGGGCCCACGTCGGAGCGGAACAGGAACGAACCGGCTCACGGAGGTGATTTCGCTTCCAAGGACGGCCCGCTCTTATTCAAAATAGGGCCTTAACCGCTCGTATCTCTTCGCCCCGATGCCTCTGACCTGACGCAGGTCGTTGGCGCTCTGGAAAGGACGCGCTTCGATGATCCTTTCGGCGAGGACTTTTCCGACGCCGGGGATGCTTTGCAGTGCTTCCATACTGGCGCTGTTGACTTCGAGTTTTGCGTCTGAGCCCGGCACCTTCTGCTCGGATGTCGGTCTGGCGTTCGGTTGGCTGGAGACATGGAAGGAATCGGTGTTCGGGCTCGGCTGCGCAGTAGCGCGCGTATGAAAGCGGCCGGCGCCCATGCCCCAGCCGCCGATCTTTTCCTTCTTCGCTTTGCCTTCCAGTTGCTCCAGTTTCCGCCATTCGCCTTCCGGCGTTCTCATGTCGGGCGGGGCCGCTCCGTAGACGCGGGCAAGCCCGTTGGCGATCAATTGCTCGCCAAGGTCTGCCGTATCGGTCTGTGCATAGGCAAAGTAGCGCGGACGCCTGCTCCGGCCTCGGGCATCTTGCTTGCAGGTGCGGATAGTGAAGGGGCGCGCGAGCTTTTGCCGGGTGAAACGCTCGGCTTCGATCCCGATCTGGAGTGCTTCATGGATCGTAACATGGAAGTATTTTGCCTGCTCGACGACGCGATAGCGGATGCTCATGTCGGTCTCCGGGGCATCGACAAAGTAGAGGCGAAAGATGTATTCCTTCCCTCCAGCCCGCACGTGAAAGCTATCGCCATCGTTCGCCGCGTTCGGAAGGTAACGGCAGTCTTTGTAGGTGACCCAATGCTCGTCAGCCCGGGCACCCGCGACAAAGGAAAAGGAGAGAAACAGGAGCAAGCGAAAGGATGAAGAGTTCACAGCTTACCCCGCCGCTACTCGTAACGAAGCGCCTTCACCGGATCGACCCGCGCGGCAAAATAGGCGGGAATGAGCGCGGCTAACGAACAAATGATGAAGGCCGCAACGCAGATCCTTACAACATCGCTCGGGATGACTTCGGCCGGGATCTCGGAGAATTGATAGACGGCGCGCGGGAAGATCTCGATGTGCAGGGTGCCGGCAAGCCAGCGGCTGAATTCGTTTCGGAAGCGAATGAGGGTCATGCCGAGGCCGAGCCCTGTGATTGTGCCAAAAATGCCAACCACGATTCCCTGGAAGAAGAAAACACCCATGATCTGCCCGAGAGACGCGCCGACGGCTTTCATGATCCCAATCTCGCGCCGCTTCTGCACCGTGACGGTGATCAGAGTGTTCATGATGCCAAAGGCGGCGACGATAACGATAAAGAAGAGGAGGAAGGTCATGACGGTGCGCTCCAGGCTGACCGCATCGAAATACTGCCGGTTCATCTCGATCCAGGTCTGGGCGTACTCGGGCGGCTTGAGATACTTTTCGATTGCCTGTTTCACGTGAGCAACGTCGTCCGGGTTGGTCGTCTTTACCGTCAGACCGTGGAGCGCGTCGCCGAGGCCGTAGAGTTCCTGGCCGATGAAGATCGGCACGAGCAGGAACTCGGAGTCATGCTGGAATTGGCCGGTCTCGAAAATCCCGGTAACGGTGAGTTCCTTCGGGAGCACGACTTCACGCAGGTCGTCGACTGCTTTCTCTTTCTCGGCACCGTGCTTCTGGTCGAGAGCTTTCAGTTTGTCGAGGATTTCGCCGAGATTGCCCGGCGAGTAGACGGTGAGTTTGTCGCCGACCGTGAGGCCGAGCCTTTGCGCCAGGTCGACGCCAAGCACGGTCGAATCGCCTTCGAGGTCGAGCTTGCCGAGCTTGATGAATTTGCGGATCGGAATGACCTTCTCTTCCTGCGCGGGATCAATCCCGCGGATCATCGGCGCGAGGCGTCGGTTCTGAAATTCCACGATTACCGGCCCCTGGATGTAGGGTGCCGTCGCAACCACGCCGGGCGTGTTGCGGATCTTCACCGTGAGGTCGCGCCAGTTGTTCATGACGCTTTCGCTCGAGACGAGGATGTGTGCGTCGAAGTCGATCACTTTCTGGCGCAGCTCGCGATCGAAGCCGGTCATGACCGAGATGACGAGGATGAGGACGGTCACGCCCAGGGTCACCCCGAGGATCGAGACGAGAGTGATGATGGAAATGAAAGTGCGCTTCGGTTTGAGGTAGCGGAGCGCGAGGAAGAGACTGAACGGAAGTTTCAAGGCAGCGATACGTTTGCCGAAAACGCCGCTTTTCCAACGGGAATCGCCAAATTCGCGCGAAAGACAGCTCGACTTGAAGGTGCACGAAGAAGAGGGGCCGCGCGCAGCGGGGCGCCCGCGCTCCCCGGAACACTGATGGCGCTCCTCGCAAGAGAAGACGCTAAGCAGATACAGATTCGAGCACGACCGAACGGGGCGCTGGCGGGCGATAGGTTCATATGCTCTGGACTATTGCGATCATTCTGTTTGTCCTTTGGTTGATCGGTTGGGTCGGCTTCCATGTCCTGGGTGGGGCGATCCACATTCTGGTGATCCTCGCGATCGTCTTCGTGGTCGCGGCGCTCGTGAAGGGAATCTGCGATGCCGTGCCGGCACGGTTGAGCCGCCTCTCGAGAAAGGCGAAGCTGTGCGCCTGATGCGATGACGGACGACATTGTCGGGATTGATCTTGGGACGACGAACTCGCTCATCGGCGTGATGGAAGCGGGCTTCCCGATCCTGCTCGCCGACGCCAACGGCGCGCGGCTCACGCCGTCGGTCGTGCATTTCCCGGAGACGGGCGAACCGCTGGTTGGCGCAGCCGCAAGCCGCATGCGCGCGTTGCAGCCGCGGGCGACTGTCTATTCCGTCAAGCGCCTGATTGGTTTGCGCGGGGACGACGTTGCGCCCGACGAATTGCCGGCGGATTACGAGGTCGTCAGGCAAACGGGCCGGCCGCTGCGCGTTCGGGTGCGCGGCCGGGAACATGCGCCGGAGGAAATCTCGGCGCTAATCCTGCGGAAGTTGAAGCGCGATGCCGAGGCGGCCCTCGAGCGTCCGGTCACGCGCGCGGTCATCACCGTTCCCGCGTATTTCAACGACGCGCAACGCAACGCGACGAAAACGGCGGGCGAGTCGGCCGGATTCACGGTCGAGCGCATCATCAATGAGCCGACCGCGGCCGCGCTTGCTTATGGCCTCGATAAGCTCCAATCGAAATCGAAAATCGCCGTCTACGATCTGGGGGGCGGCACCTTCGACATCTCGATTCTGGAGTTGCACAACGGCGTCTTTCAGGTGCTCGCGACCAGCGGCAACACCCACCTCGGCGGCGACGACGTGGATGAGGCGCTGATTGCGGATTGCCGATTGCCGATTGCCGATTGGCAAAAGCGCGAATTGGTGATCGAGGCGAAGCATCGACTCTCGACCGAGACAAACGTGCGCCTCGACGCGCCCTTTGTGGATGGAAAGAATCTCACTTACGAGCTGACCCGCGAGACGCTGGAGAAAATCGCCCGCCCGATTATCCAGCGCACGCGTGCCCATTGTCTTCGCGCATTGACCGATGCGAAGCTTGCAGCCGTCAGACCTGGACGAAGTCATCCTCGTTGGCGGCATGACGCGGATGCCGCTCGTCAGGCAGTTCGTCGCCGAGCTTTTCGAGCGCGCCCCCAACACCTCGCAGAATCCGGACGAAGCGGTCGCGCTCGGCGCCACGATCCAGGCCGGAATTCTCTCCGGTGCGGTGCGCGACGTGGTTCTGCTCGACGTCACGCCGCTCTCGTTAGGCATCGAAACTTTCGGCGGCCTGATGAACGTCATCATCCCGCGCAACTCGACCATTCCGGTCAAGGCCGGGGAGATGTTCACCACCGCGGTCGACCATCAGCGCTCGATGAAGATCAAGGTCCTGCAGGGCGAGCGCGAGATGGCGGCGGACAACTGGACGCTGGGCGAGTTCGAGATCGAGTTCCAACCCGCGCCCAAGGGCGTGGCCCGCGTCGGTGTGCAATTCGAGATCGACGCCAACGGCATTCTCCAGGTGCTGGCGCGCGACACGAAGACCGGTTCCGAGAAAATCGTCGCCCTAACGAGCGCAGTGGATGTTTCTGACGAAGCGGTCGAAGCGATGATTGCCGACTCGCTCGAGCACGCCTTCGAGGACATGAGCGAGCGCGTCTGGACCGAGACGCGGCTCAAATCGGAGGAAATGCTGGCCGCGGTCGAGAAGGCGTTTCAGGTCGCGGGCAATCGTCTGCACGCGGAGCAACGTGACCAAATCAAGCAGTTGGCAGACGACGTCCGCAAGGCGATTCAAACTCACGAAACCCAACGTCTCAAAACCGCCAACGCCGCGCTCGATGACGCCACCCAGGAACTCGCCGCCCTCATCGTCGAGCAAGCCATGACGCACAAATTGTAGGGCAGGCGCTCCGCCTGCCTTGGAGGGATGTCTTGTTTGATTCAATCCAGCGGACTCTTCACCCCGAGACCCGGCTTGTTCAGCACATGGGTGTAAATCATAGTCGTCGGAACATCCTTGTGCCCAGCGAATCCTGGACCGTTCGGACGACATAGCCGTTCTCGAGCAGATGCGTGGCGAAGGAATGACGGAACGTGTGGCAGATCGCAGGTTCGGAGATACCCGAGACGCGAACGATCTCCTAACCAACTGGAGAAGCCCGCGGTATATTTTGAGACGGTTTCCACACCTCTTTTCAACCCCGCGCGCTCTCGCCCGCAGCCATAAGGTCTAGACGGAACAAGGAGGACACGCGTGAGACCGATCACATTCTTTTTATTTCTTCTCATAGGATGTGCCGGAATACATGGGAACGTCATGGGCGAGGCAACAAATGCATCCGCCGTCGCAGAAGACTATCCAACCAAGCCGGTGCGATTGATCGAGCCGTTTGGGGCGGGCGGTGGACCTGATCTGTTGGCCCGTGCCCTCGCCCAGCAGCTCTCTGAGCTGTGGGGCCAACCGGTGACAGTGGAGAACATCCCCGGGGCGGGAGCCACGGCGGGCCCCGCGCAGGTCGCGAAGTCACCAGCCGACGGTTACACGTTGCTCATCAACACCAGCGCTCAGGCATACAGCGCGGCGTTCTCGAAGAATCTCCCGTATGACCCGTTGAAGGATTTCATCCCGATCGTTCCGCTCACGAGCCAGCCCTACGTGCTCGTCGCAGGTAAGTCGGCTGGTGTTACCACCGTCGGCGAGCTCATTGCGGCGGCGAAGGCGAAGCCGGGTGAGCTCAAGTTTGGCTCCACCGGTATAGGCACTGGCACGCACTTCGGGGTCGAGAAATTCAATCTCGCCGCGGGCATCAAGGGCGGTGCACGTGCCTGCCCGACCGACCGATTCGAACGCCGACACGATCGCCAACGCGATCGCTGGGCACACCACTTACATGATGGCGCCCATCTCTCTCGCCCTGCCCCAAATTCGCGACGGCAAACTCATTGCGCTAGGTGTGACCACCACGCGGCGCTCAGCCCTGTTACCGGAGGTGCCGACAATCGCGGAGGCGGGTGTCGCCGGATTCGACTTCCCGATTTGGTATGGGGTATGGGCGCCGGCTGGCACTCCGGCCGGAGTGATTGACAAGCTTGTGAAGGACATCGGACGCGTGCTCGCCGGGCAGAGTCTGCGCGACTGGGTTGCCAAGCACGGCGGCGAGCCGATGAATATGACGCAGCCCGAGTTCGCGCGCTTCGTGCTGAGCGAGAGTGAAAGTGCGGCACAGATCATCAAGGCCGCTGGGATCAAGCCCTAATAGTCGCCCGTGTGATAATAGCAATTGCCATCTAGAGGACCGCCAGTCGTTTGTGGACTGGCGGATAGTTCGGCTGGAAGCGGACCATGCGCCAAGCGGTCTCCACCAGCGCGGCGCGCAGGCGCGGGTTGCCGCGCTTGGTGACACTGCCTGGGATTCGTTTGCTCCCACTGCTGCGTTCCCCAGGACACAGTCCGGTGTAAGAACTGATGGCCCGTCGGTTGTTGAAGCGGCGCCAGTCGCAGATCTCGCGGTTACCACTACCGTGGTGAGCTTGCCCAGTCCGAGCGGGATCGCGCAAGGTGCCGCCTCTTCCAGTTCCCTGGTCGAATCGGATCTGTTGCTCCAGTTGGAGGAGAACCGGCCGATAGATCTGCAGGTGTGTGACAACCCACGGGGGCAGGAGTTTGCTCAGCCGGCTCCAGGTCTGCTTCTTCCACCAGTGGAGCCGGTGCCGGCAGACTATGACTGAGCAAGAGGCCACGGCCCTGGGCTTCGAGCTTCTGGCGATGACGCACCACTGCTCGCGCTGCGCGACAGCGGGAGAGAGTGGCCTTGGAGACTGGGAGGACCATCATGATTCGAGCGTAGGAGCGTCGTAGGCGGCGCAGAGCGAGGATCTGGGCTTCGAGCGGGGACCAGTCTTGCGGGGCTGATGATGAGGCACCGAAGAACGATCGACCAGGCGAGTGGGAAAGCCGCTTTCTTTGGCGCGAGCCAGATCAGACGACGCAGCGAACGGCTACCCACTGCGCGACCACGTTTTCCAATGATTAACACACTTCCAGTTCGATTGGCGCTCGCTCCCGGCAGCCGTCGCCGACCTTATTCTCGTTAGGTGTTTTCGTGCGAACACTCTGGTTCAAAAATCGTGACGCTATGACGCCTCGAATCAAGGTCGCCACCGTTCTCGGCGGATACGTTGTCGCATTCCTGATCGCTTGTGCGGTCGTCGCCATCTACGTCGCCGCTACGAGCGGTGCTGACCGACAAACGTATGCCGCCATGTATGACTTCGGAGACAGCCTCCTCTTCCTCGCGGTGTTCGGAGTAGCTGCCGTCCCGGCGACGGCCGCTGCGCTCTTCTTTCTTCGGCCGTGTCGCTCATTCTGGCTTGTACTTTCCGTCGTGGCTCTCGTTCTCGCGCTCACCGGTGTGGCAGCTTGTGTTGAATTCCTGGCCGCGCGCACCGCATTCCGGGCAGGTTCTACTCCCTCTGCGTGGTCAGGCCTGGCTGTGCTCAGGATTCTTGTTGCGCCGCTGTTCGCCCTGGCCTTCCTTCTATCCGGTCTTTTTGCCCCGAGCCGTTCCGCTCGCATCGCGCTGATTGTGGCGACTGTTGTCGAGGCGGCGATCTTCGCCCGGTGGTTTTGCGCGCTTCACTCTCACTGATGTCCAGCTCAACCCGCAACAGAAGGCCTCGCAGGTCACCTTGAGTCTCGTTAGGCGAGCCTCGCGGATCTACGCCAATAGGAGACAAAAGATGGATTTCAGGCGCCGACGGCTCGGCGCCCTCCATTCGGTGTTCGATGTTGGATGTTCGGGCGCTTTCTTTTCCTGGTTTCATGATTCAGCCTCCCGGCTTGCATCACCGCTACCTCAAAACGAGACCTTGATTCCTGCCGGCTCCATACACCTGCGGAGCTTTTTTTGCTTGAAATCTTGCGCAATCTCCGGCACTTGTCCTTTGCCTGAACGGTTGGTGGAATTTTCGTTGTAAAACTTTACGGAGGAGGACACGAGGCAATGATGGAGGAACAGTCGGACTGGGAGCGCGCTGGGCAGAGCCACTTGCGCAAATTATCGAGAGAGGGCCGGCCCCCTTTTGTGCAACCGTTAATTGTTCCTCTTCTGCGCTACGGAAGCCTCCTGAGTGTCGGAGGCGGCGCGATCATCATGGCGGCAGCCGATCCGATGGCTGGCATCTGGATTATTGTGGGAAGTGTTTTTTTCTTTGGCCTCGCCGAAATCATTCATTTTCTGGCCGTCATCGCGCACAACGCACAAGCGCAGCAACCTTTCATCCGCAACATTGCCGAAAACCTGCAGGACGAGGTCGATAAAGCGGCCTGAATAGTAGGTCGCCGAGTCAGGTTTGTGTTTACAGATTGCGCAGCAGGCTACGCGAGGCTGGTGAAGCACCAGAGAACACAAGCTGGAAGGCCTAACCATAGTTCGATGGAGCTGACGACGAGCTGTGATACCACCCCAGCTTTGCATAAGCTCGCTTCCCAATCCTGAGGCGACAGGCGTTCTCGCTCGTCGCAGCTCGTCTTGGTCTCGTAAGGCGTTATGCATATCCGCCTAGGCAATCCCGGTGATGCGAATGCTGTCGCGAGTCTGATCGCCAGCTTTCAGCCGATCCTCACGCTTGAGCCGGACGGTGCCGGAGCGGAGCAGTATCTCGCTTCGGTTTCCGAGGACGCTGAACGCCAGTACCTGGAGGTCGCCCCGCTATGCGTATCTGGTCGCGGAGCTGGAAGGGCAAATCGCCGGCTTTGTCGCCATGCGGGACAACAAGCACCTCTTTCACTTGTTCGTCGCCGCGGCGCATCAGCGCATCGGCATTGCCCGCGCGCTATGGGAACAGGCGCGACAGGTCTCACTGCGAGCCGGGCCGATCACTGAATTCACGGTGAATTCAAGCCTGAACGCAGTGCCGGTGTACCTTTCGTTCGGCTTCGCTCCTGCCGGTGCCATAATGCAGGAGCACGGCATAGCCTTCCTGCCAATGCGCCTCACGCTGCAAAATGACGCCTAGCCGCACCACCGCTATGAGAGTTCTGGTGTTTGGTAACTCTGGCTCAGGCAAGAGCCGATTCGCGCATTGCATTGGGACAAACCATGACCTTCGCGTTTTGGACCTCGACACGGTCGTCTGGTCCGAGACCGAGCGCGCGGTGTTCCGTTCGGATGCTGACATCCTCCGAGACCTATCACGGTTTGTTCGGTCGGTTGGGCGTTGGGTGGTTGAGGGCTGCTACGGACGATGGATGGAGCACTTGTGTCCGCATTGCACAGAGATGGTGTTCATGAACCCCGGCGAAGCCGTTTGCCTCCGAAATTGCCGGGCGCGTCCGTGGGAGCCTCACAAATACGGCACCAAGGCGGAGCAGGACGCCAGGCTGTCGTTGCTGCTCGATTGGGTTCGCACATACTACTCGCGTTCAGATGACATGTCGCTGCACGCGCACCGGCGGTTATTTGACTCCTTCCAGGGTCGAAAAAGGGAGATTACCGCAAATGAACGGGATGCCTGACAGGGCACTGGAGCCAACGCCGCCCGATTTGATTAAAAGCCTTTTCGTAGTTCAACCCGAATCTTGCAGCCGACCGCGCCCTTGGCAGCGTGGCTCATCTCGGTCTCGTTAGGCAAAAAACAATGAGTAGACTTGAGAGTATCACGGGAATTGACCTTAGTTCGCATGGCCAGGGTCCGCTCCGCATTTTTCGTAAATTCAGGTCGTCAGCACGCTTGCCCGCGCGTGTCTCATCTTTAACGTTAGACGTATGGCAAGCGCAATCGAGGGCGGGTGTTTATGCGGGGTCGTCCGCTATCGTCTACACGTTAGGCCAAAGCGGGGGAGTGACTGCCATTGCGAAGATTGCCGGCGGGCTAGTGCTGCTCCGTATGTGACTTGGTGCAGCGTTCCCAGCAAGGCGATAGAGGTTCTGAGCGGTGAACTGCGCAGAGTCTCATATGCAGAGCGATTACGCTCGTTCGCCTCTTGTTGTGGCACGCCTCTGTTTATCCAGGACGAAGTCAGTTCTGAATGGATTGACGTGACAGTAGCGTCGCTCGATGATCCTAAGACCTTTCACCCGGAGGCCGCGATATGGACAGAAGACAAGCTCCCGTGGGTAAAGCTCGATCCGAGGCGGCGTGCTTTTCGCCGGAGCAGAGATGAAAACTCCTAACCGGGCGATGTCTCACACAGGTAATTGGCGCGATCGCCGTCGTCATCTGGCAAGACTAAGGCCTTACCAGGCGACCGAGCTGACCGCGCGGGACCAAGACATTGAATCGAGTTTGGGTGAGACCGACGCCACCAAGCCATGCGCGGCGGCGAACCCGGCATGAACTACATGGTTACGATTCAGGCGTCTCACGGGTCGGCTCGCTGGGCTGTAGTTGTTAAGTAACCTTGAGGACACGTTCATGCCGAGCTCTTCTCATTCAAAGTCGATTCTCGAATTGCTGATCGAGGTGGTCTTGATCGGCGTCGGAGTGTTTCTCGGACTCCTGGCGAATCAGTGGCACGATGATCGCCAACACCGGGAACTGGCAGACGCCACCCTGCGTTATTTTCGCGACGAAATAGTGGTCAACAAGCGGGCGATCGAAAGGGTGCGGCCGTATCACACAGGCTTGAGTCGGGAAGTGGGAAGTTTTCTAAAAGGTGAAGGTCCCAAGACAACGCAACGCTTCCAGTCGGTCGTTCACTTTCGTGGGGTTCAGCCGGTGGAGTTTGAACGCACTGCCTGGGATCTCGCCTTGGCGACCCAGTCGTTTTCCTATCTGCCCCCAAAGCTGGCCTACGCGATCTCGCGCGTTTACACACGACAACAGGCTTTTCAAACCCTGCAGAACGGGTTTCTCCAGGCGGTCCTGGCTCCGACAACTTTTGGCTCCCCGGACGTGACCGGTCTCGCGACCTCGATGGATATGTATTTGCTCGATGTCAACATCCAGGAGCCTCAACTCGTCACGCTTTATGATCAGCTGCTTCCTCAAATCGAAGCTGCAATACCCAAGCAATAGAGACGCCGAGCGCAACGCAAATCGAATGGCGGCTGCGCTGCTTCGGGCGGGGCAGTCTCCGGTGTCATCGGGATAATGGTAGCTGCCGGGATTAATTGTCTTGCATTTCGGCCGACAATTTGGCCTAGATAAGCGCATGAAATCCGTTCGCACTTTGCAGTGGGCGTTGATGGCTGTTGCCTTGGCGATGAGCGCTTTGCCGGTAATGGGGGACGACATAAATCTCGGCAGGCCATTAATTCAAGTAACGTTTGATCAGTTGATTCCGATATCTTATCCGACAATCAGACCAAAGTTTGACCGGCTCGTGCCGACGACTCTGCCGTTGATCCAACCGGGCATCGCGCGAGTTCCCATCACGGAAAATCTCGTTTACCCGCTCTCTCAGCCTCTCTTGCTGGTGAATGAAAGGCCTCAATCTTATGCGGCTGCGCTGAGCCGTCGCCCCCGGCCGCGGGCGAACGCCAATGCGCCGAAAGTCGCCTGGTAGCCCTGATCGGGCTCAACACGGCAGAGCTGACCTGAGAAGACTCGGGTCGCACGCTTTATCGCTCGAAGCGTAGCGGCGCCAGCTACAATTAATGCGCTGGAAGGGCCTGGAATTCGCGCGTGAACCGGCGCGCCGAACGAGGTTAAGTCAATCTCCTAATCGCGCGTCAGACTTTCTGGACTAATCTGCACTCGCACGCATGAAACTCATCCTTACTCTCTTCGTCTTCCTCCTGATCGCGGTTGGCGGGATGGTCCTCCTGGCGCATCACGATACGGTCGAGCGCGCGAACTTCGCCTACAAGAAACTCGCGCCCGTCACGGCCACATTCAGCCGCTTCCGCGGCGATAAGGAACATCTGGTCTCGGTTTACTGGCGTCTGCATTTCAGTCGTAAGAGGGAACGGATGCCGGAAAACGTCGCCTTCTGGTCGCTGCGGCCCTTTCGCCACGTTACTCTCGTGACGAAGTAGCTTTAGTGAGGTGGCGTCGCGGGCGCGGTCTTACCCTCACACTTGCCGGGACGGAGCCTGCCCCTCTTCCGCGCAACGTTCCCCTACAGCAATGGCGTCAGCGGGCGGACCAGACTTTCCTTCCAGCGTTGCCAGCGGGAACGTCGCGCAAATTCCTCCGCGACGATCACGGTGGGAGCTTTCAAAATCCCTGCTTAGCACTCGCTCCAGATCGGCTGCGGTCGCCGGATCGCGCACCAGCGCGTTCAACTCGAAGTTCAACCGCATCGAGCGAGCATCGAGATTGGCCGAACCGACCATCAACCATTCCTTATCGATGAGCGCGACCTTGGCGTGGTTGATCCCCGCTTCGTATTCATAAATTTTTACTCCGTAACGGAGCAGCTCTTCGTAGTAGGAACGCCCGACATTCACGAGCAACGGGTGATCGGATTTGCCCGCCACCAGCATGCGCACATCCACGCCGCGCGCGGCCGCCAGTTGCAGTGCGGTCAGGAGCGGCTCATTGGGACCAAAGTAACCCGCGGTTAGCCACACCCGGTGGCGCGCGATATTGAGCATCCAGACGAGTGACATCTCAATCGGATCGTCCGGATCATCCGGGCCGTCGGTCATCGGTTGCACGAGCAACTTCTGAGCGCATTCCGGCGGCGGATAATAATGCGGCGCGAGCAGCTTCTCCTGGGTGGCGAAGAACCAGTCATCGGCAAAAATCATCTGGAATTTTCGCGTCGCGCCGCCGGTGATTTCGATCTGGATATCGCGCCAGGGACCAATCGCCGGATCTTCGCCCGCGTATTCGCGGCCCATGTTCATCCCGCCGACAAAACAGCGCGCGCAGTCGATGATCTGGAGCTTGCGATGATTCCGCAAAGTGAAAGTCCATTGATTGCGCAAGGGGTGTGCAGTGCGGAACCAGGCAAACTTGCCTCCGGCCTCGACCAACCGGGCAAAGTGCGAGCGCCGCAGGCCGAAACAGCCGATCGGATCGAGCAACAAGCGCACTTCCACGCCGCGGCGCGCTGCGGCCACGAGCCGATCGAGCATTTCATTGGCACGCACGTCGTTCTGCCAGATATAAAACTCGATGTGCACATGATGCCGCGCGTCCTCGATCCGCTGCCCAAGCGCGGCGAAGAAAGCGCTGCCATCGACCAGCAGCCGTGTCTCATCCGCACAGGAAATGGCGTACTCGTGCAGTTGCGAGAGCAGTTCTACACCCTGCCGCTCTTGCCCGGAAAGATGCTCGAGACTGGCCTCGGTGTCGGCACCGGACGCGTCGCTCGGCGCGCCCTCCCGAAGCGTCCATCTCGCGGGTCGCCCGCAGTTTTTGCCTAACGAGTCGATCTGTTCCGAAGACGAAGTAGAAGATCGCGCCGGCGTAGGGAAACAGGATGACGGCCCAGACCCAGGCGAGAGTCGAGGCCGGCGGTTTGTTGCGGAGCAGAATGTGAGGAATCGTCGCCCAGGTCGCGAGGTATCCGATCCAGAAGAAAGACCAATGCATTTCCGGCGAGCATGGCGCGCCGGTTGGTCAGCATCCAGCCGATAAACCATTCATCAGGGCGACGATCGGCTCGGCGCTCCTGCGCGGACAAACCAGACCGGAATTGATTCGCGACTATTTAGATCAGGCAGGCTCAGCGGTGCAACGGACGCGCCGGGCGGCGTAGTAGGATCCGACGACCACAATCGCGGCGATCAGTTGTGCGATGAGTGTTTCGTAGGTCGGGAAGATGGCGAACCAGAGACCGGCCCAATCGGGTATCAGACTAACGAGCCAAGGCACCGGCGTGGTTGAGATCCAGTGGGCGAGCTGCATTTCCTGCGCTTGTTCGCCGACCATGACGAGGAGGACGCCGCCGAGCAATACGCCGGTGGTGACGAGCATGTTGCGGTAGGGGAGCCGCTGCTGCATAACGAATGTAAGGATGGCGACGAGACCGGAGAGGGCGAGGCCGAGGAGCGTCCCTTTCAGGACGACGCCACCGCCGAGACGCAGGTGATAGGTCTGCAGAAAGAGGACAACTTCGAAGCCTTCGCGGTAAAGGGAGGTGAACCCGAGCAGGATCAAACCCCAAATGAGGCGGGTCTGCGAGGCGTTGGCTTCGGCGCCGCTGGTGAGGAGGGTTTTGCGCCGGCGATTGTGCGCCCGGATCCAGCCGCCCCAATAAATCTTGTGGAAGAACCAGTTCATGATCACGAGCAGGACGACGACGGCGAGGAGGCCGGTAGCGGCCTGCAGGTTGAGCGCGGAGACGTTGTCGGCCAGCGCGCTCATGATGCGGACCGCGATCATCCAGGTGACAAGGGTGGCGAGGAAGGCGAGCGCGGCGCCCCAGGCAACCGGCCGGCGGCAGGCGCGGCGCGGTGCCGGTCATGCTGGCGGTGATGGCGGCGAGGACGAGAATGCACTCGAGGCCTTCGCGAAAGACGAGAATGCCGATGTCGAGCACGGCGACGGCCGGGCTGGTGTTGGCGCGGGTGGGATCGGGCGAACCGCCGCTGGTGAGTCCCTGCCAGGTCATTGCCAGGAGCACGCCGAGAGCAGCGAGAAGGAGAAGAATCTTGTGAATCGGCCGGAGCCGAATCGCGGGCGCTGCAACGGCGACCGGCGGGCGCGGCGGACTGAAGAGCGGACGAAATCACCCAGCCATGTTATCACACTGACGCGGAACACGCTGTCGGCGGATTGCTATTCTCTAGCGGTGAATTGCGACTGCCGGGCGCGATAAGGGGATTCGATTATCTGGAACCCAGGAAGCCGGGATGCCGGATGGCGAATGTGCGGCATTCGTAGCGGTTGTGATTTTCATGCACCGTCGTAAAATTCGCCCATGCAGCGCCGTGCGGGTTTTACCCTGATTGAGATCGCGATCGCGGTCTTCATCCTGATGCTCCTGCTTTTGCTCGCCATTCCGAGCGTGACAGGGGTGCTCGCCAATCGCCGCCTGCAGAGGTCGCTCGATGCGATGAATCAAATCGTGCGTCAGGCGCAGGAACACAGCGTGCAGGAGCGCCGGCCATATCTGATCGAGTGGCAGCAGAAGTCTGTCATTTTGCGGCCGGAATCGATCGCGGAAGGCGACCCGGAGGCGCCGACGGCGACACTCGTGCTCGACAAAGGGCATGCCTACGTGCTCCGGCTGCCGGCGGCGCTGGAGAAAAATCCGCTCGCCCAATGGATCTTCTGGCCTTCAGGTACCTGTGAGCCGGCCAACGTCCGATTCAAGGGGCCCGACGGCTCGTGGGAAGTGAACTATGCGCCGCTCACGGCGCGCCCGGAAATTGTTCGTTATGCGGCGAAATAAAAGTACGCGCGGCTTTGCGCTCTACGAGGTGCTCCTTGGCCTGACGATCTTCGTCATCGGCGTGCTCGCGCTCGGCCGGGCGGTGGAAAATTGCCTGAATGCGAGCGCGCTGAGCGAGGAGGAGAATCGCGTCCGGCAGTTGCTCGCGAATCGGATGGCGGAGTTGCAGGCAAGTCCCGGTCCAGCCGGATGCGCTCAAGGAGATGAACGTCGATACCGGTTACGGTGTCGTAAGGCTGATTCAGAAAACCGTGCCGGAAGAGTTGCTGGACAAGGACAACACGATCATCGACGGGATCAGCCGGGTAACGCTGCGAGCGGAGTGGTCGCGCGGCGGCACGAAACAAAACAAGCAACTGGTCTTCTATGTTTATCGCGCGGGTTGATCGGCGCACTGCGGCGTGCTTTCACCCTTCTCGAGGTCACCCTCGCAGTGGCGATTCTCGGCATGATGGCGCTGGCCATTTATCGCTTTGTCAGCACGAACCTGATCGCGGTCCGCGCTCTCGACCGAGATCAATGAGATCGAATGCCCGCTACGACGGGACTGGCCAATCTGCTCACCGCACAATTGCAAGACCTGCCGTCCGGCCAGGGAGCGCTGGCGGGCGAGCCTTACAAATTCGAGGGCCGTTCGCGTGACGAAATGACCTGGGTTTGCTCGGCGGGGCCGGGATTGCTGACTCGTTATGCGAGCGGGCGATTATTCCGTCACCTTGCGTCTGCGGCCGATGGAGAACAGCGACAAGATGGAGCTGGGAATCGTGCGGGAATCGGAGGACGACGAGCAATCCAGTGCCGGAAAACCAAAGCTGGGTTCCGTTGCTGAGCGACGTCAACAGCATGGAGATCCGCTATTTCGATCCGCGTCTCAATGCCTGGGTCGATCGCTGGACCGATCGCGGGACGCTGCCGCATCTGGTTCGCCTAACGATCGATCGCGCGGGCAGCGCGGTGCCATGGGAAGCGGTGCTCCCGCTGCGGCGCACGCCGCTTTGATGATCATGAGACGCTCCGCCACTCGCCCAACGTTCCGGCGCCGCCTTGCTGCTCGCGCTCTGGGCGCTTTTTTTGCTCAGCGCGATGGTGATTGCGTGGGCCCTCGATATCGATTCGCGCCTCACGCTTTCCGGCAATGCCAGCCGGGTGGTGGAGGCGGAAGCGATGGCCTCCTCCGGCGCGGAGGTGGCGCTCGATCCGGCGGTCGAAGCGGGCTCGAGCGCGTTGCACGGTTCGTTAGGCCGAAATCAGACCTACGAGGCGCGGATCATGGGCGAGGGCGGGCGGCTTGAACCTGAACTGGATCTTGGCGGGCGAGAATCCGCAGCGGCTCGCGATCCTGCGCAAATATCTCGAGGTCAAAGGCGTCGATCTGAACGAACGCGACCGGATGATCGATTGCCTGCTCGATTACGTCGATCCGGACGATCTTCCCGCGGTTGAACGGCGCGGAGTCGGAGCCCGGTTACCAGCCGAAGAACGCGCTTCTCCAGCGCGTCGAAGAGCTGAAAGAAGTGAAAGGTTGGGAGAAATTCACCGCGCGCCCCGATTGGGACGCGGATTTCACCCTCTACAGCACCGGGCCGATCGATCTCGTCTGGGCCTCGCGCGATGTCCTGCTCTCCCTCCCAGGCTTCAACGAACAGATCGTCGATCGCTTTCTGGAATTGCGGCGCGGCCCGGATGGGATCGACGGCACGGACGACGATCCGGACTTCGAATCGCTCGATCAGGTTCGGCTTGCGCTCGGATTCACACCGGAGCAATTTGCGCAGCTTTCCGGCCTGATCGGATTCAATGACCCGGTTATGCGCGTCGTTAGCGTCGGAAAATCCGGCAACGTGACGCGCACGGTCGCAGATGATTATTCGGAAAACCGCCACGCCCCAGATGATTCGTTGGAAGGAATGTTAATATCGAACCCGCATCCGAACCCGTTTTTATTTCGCCCTCCGGCCGCGGCTGGAATCTGGTCCGCCGACGCGCCGCCAATGGCACCTGGGATGTGCGCAACGTCGCCGACCTGAAGGAAGCAGCCGGTCTGCTCAACGCCGGCGACGACATCGTTTTTGCGCTGCCGGTGAACGCGATCCTCGCGCAGCGTTTGCGTCTGCCGACGGTCGATCCGTCGGAGTTTGGCGAAATGGTGCGGCTGCAGGTGGAAAAGGCGTTTCCCTATCCGCCCGAAGAGGTGACGAGCGATTTCGAAGTGATCGAGCAAACGGAAAACGACAGCGTCATTTCCTCGGTCGCGGTCCACAATGCGAAGCTCACCGAACTGGCCGCGCCGCTTTTGAACCGCGGATATATTCCGCGCCAGGTGACGGTCTATGCGGCGCAGCGGGCCGCGTCGCACGCCGCCACGGGGCGCGCCCTGATCATTTACCGGGAAGGAGAGAAGCTCGTTTCGGCGATCAGCGAAAACGGCAAGCTCAGTCTCACCCGCACGCTCGATGCGACGGAGGCGGAACAGTTGCAGCGCGATCTGCCGCAGCTGGCTTTGAGCGCGGAGTTGCAGGGGATCGATACGGCTTTCCCGACGGTTCTCCTCGACGAAAGCTGTCTGCCGCTGCGCGATACGATCGAGCGAGTTTTCGCCCAGCGCCCCAACCTGATGGGAATGGAAACGCCGCCGGCGACGGTGAAGCTTGAACCTCGACTCCGGAGGTCTGGCGGAAACAGCGCGCCGCACTCGTTAGGCGAAAGGAGTGGCGGCAAGTCGTCTCCTCTGGGCGGGCGGAGCCTACGCCGCGGCCTTTCTGCTTTTCGCGCTCTATGTCGCGATCATTCGCTTCCAGGTCGGCCACCTCCAGAAAGCCATCCGGCGCGATGCCCCCAAGGTCGAATTCATCAAGCGCACCGAGGCGGATTGGAAGGCACTCTCGCCGGCGATCGATCCGCATTATTACCCGATCGAGGTCCTCCTCCATTTGTTTGAGAGCCTGCCGAATCCGGAGGTGCGGATCACCGTTTACGATCAATCCGCGCGCAACATTTCCGTGCAAGGCGAAGCGCCCTCGGCCGCGCTCGCTTATCAGTTTGCCGAGAAGGTGAAGAAGCATCCCGACCTGCAGGCTTTCACCTTCAACCTCGGGACCCCGCGCATTCTGCCTAACGACCACGCGCAATTCCGCCTGGAGGGAAAAACGAAATGATCGCCCGCTGGCTCGCACAGATGAATCAACGAGAGCGGATGCTCGCCCTCTCCGTCGGCGGGATTCTTTTCCTCCTCGTCAATCTGGCGATCTGGAGCGCGCTCTTTGGGATGAGCGCCGGGGCGCGGGCCGAGTACGCGGCGCAACGCGCCACCCGCACCGAGCAAACAGTCTATCTCGAGGAAGAAAAGATGTGGAAGAACCGGGCCGATTGGCTGAAGAAAAAACAGCCGCACCTGAACAATCCCGCGGAAGCTTCCACCCTGCTCACGCAGGTGAAAGAGATCGCCGGAAAATACAACGTCCAGATCGATAATCCGCAGATCGGCGCCGGTCGAGACGACCCCTTCGCATCAGTCGGTCTCGGCCACCTTCGAGACGAAGAGCGGATTGGGGTCCGCTCGTGCATTTTCTTTACGACGCCCAGAGGCCGGAGGCGTTTACCGTTTTCGAGTCCAGCCAACTTGATGGTGGACGCGAATGATCCGACAGTGATGCGGGGCCGTTTCAAAATCGCCAAGTGGTTCAGCCTCCGGGAAAGAAATGATGAAAGCGAAAGAGCTGATTCTGGTTTTGACCGGGCTGGTTCTTTGCCTAACGACTGCGGCATGGGCGAAAGACGACCTGCCGACGACGGAAGAGTTCGCGCATTATCGAGCCGATGTTGAAGCGCTCGCCCTTCGCGGTGGCGACCGCCGGCGCGCCGTTGCCGAGCACGCCGGATTTTGCGAAGGACCTTTACGTGGCCAATGCGGCCCATTCGACCGACGGCGACTTCGTCACACTCGCTTCGACGACGGACAAGAACTGTAAAGGAATACCTGAGCACGAAGGAAACGGTCGCACGGCTTATTCCATTTCCAACATCCAGTGGTCGGACCAGGTGGGCGAAACCAAGGTCACGATCACGAAGGACGGACAGTTCGCGACGCTGACCTTTAACGAAGCGCTGCTCAGCCAGGCGATCCAAAATCCGGTCGCGCAAATTCCGCAACCGCTGCAGCAGGGAATCCCGGGCCGGCCGGTGGGGAATGCCACAGATGCCGATTCAGCGACCCATGCCGGTGCCGCAGATCCCGACTCCGCCACCGCATGTGCGTCCGATTATCCGGCGCAGTGCCCCTCCTCAGCAACCGATCCGCCAGCCACAGCAGCAGCCGAGTCCCGATGACGACTCGGATCTCGAAAATCCCTAGAAGCCTGACGGACCACCGGTCGATTCGTTAGGCCGACTCAGCTCCACCCGAGGTTTTCGCTGCAAGAAGAGCGCTCAGCGTCCGCTCTTACGAACCGCCCCAGTCGTCGTCGGGCGTATCGGGCTTGCGATCCGGGCCGGCGGAATAGAGATCGTAGCCGCTCGGGATTTTTACGTCCCGGGATTGATGTAGATGTAGTTGGTGTGCCAGGGATCTTTCGGCAATTCCTTGAAGAGCTGATACCAGCGCTGTGGCTGCGGATCGGTCGCTCGGCTGCGTCGACCAGCGCCTGCAAGCCCTGCTCGGTCGTCGGGAAAAAGCCATTCATGCTTTCGTAGAGCTTCAACTGGGTGCCGAATGCTCTGAATGTCGGCGGCGACCGCGGCTATGGCGCGCGTATTCGACGTTACCGGAAAGCTTGTAAATCGCGGTCCCGAGGAGCAGAGCGATGATCGTGACCACGAGCATGATCTCGAGGAGGGTGAAAGCACTTTGATTCTTGCGCATAAATAATTGGCGACGGGGTTACTTCAGCGGCTCGAGCAGGTAATCCGATTTGTCCCAGAGGTATTTCAACTGAATCTGCGTTTCCCTGATCGCCGAGGCGGAAGTTCCGGCGCCTGCAACAACAATCACATCATTCGTTCCCGCCTTCAAGATCGAGGCGGGCACGATCTTCTGCGCCCGCACCCAGCCGGTGTATTGGAATTGCATCGTTTGCAGGAGGGAAAGCGAGAGGCCGCGATAGGCCGGATCGGCCAGATCGGGCAGGACGAGCGAGGCCGGGCCGACATCCTGGCCGTTTACGTAGATCTCCGGCGGCACCTCGATCTGCGGGCTCGCCACTTCGAAAGTGAGCAACGCGACGAGCGGTTGCGCTTCGAGCCCGAACTGAAAGGCGGCGCCATCCTGCATGCTCGATCCGATCGGAATCGTCTCGGCCGTGAGCGGCGCGGTCACGGTTCCGAAGACCTCCGCATCTTCCTCGCCCGCCTTGAGCGGCGCGCGGCGGCGAAGGGGTCGGCCATCGACGTCTGCTGCTTCGTCGTGCATCGGTCGCATCACCTGGCTCGTTTTCATCCAGTCGAGATACGCGCCGCGGACGGAGCGACCGTCGCCCGGCACTTCGACGTCGATCGCGGTCACGCCGATCATTGGGACGATGGTGGTGGAGGAAGTCGCGAGGCCGGTCTTTTGGCCTAACGGACCGGAGCGCAGAAGCTGCGTGCCCGATTCATCCCAGGCGATCAGCTCGGGTTGCTGCTCCGGTTTGTCGTCGAAGTAAAGGCGAAAAAGAAGGATCTGACAGTCCTCGTTAGGCCGCGTCAGGCGAATCCGGAAGACGCTTTTCGCGGGTCCCTCCGTCTGCGCCCTTGCCCGGAGCGAAGGAAACCGATTCCACCCAGGGCGGGCGCGGCCTGCACTTTCGAATGAGCGGGATTGTTCTGGCGCAGATCGAGCCACGCGCTGTCGGGCGCGGCCTCGGCGGATTGGCTCGACTTGAGGACCTGCGTCGCCCTCCGGCGGCAAAGCGTGCTGGCGCGCGAAGCGGGGCCGCCGCAACGACGAAAAGTGCGAGCGCGACGAAGCGGAGAGAGCATCCCGGCGGCGAGATTATGTTAGTGCGGGCGAAACTGCAAACTGTGCGTCATCTCAAAGACTGCGGAGAGAATGCTGTAAACGACAAAGCCGACCACGATCGCGATGAGCACGATGATGACGGGCGGGATCAAGCGCCGAGATGACATTGACGGTGCGATCCAGCTCGCGCTCGTAGACGTCGGCGATCGTTTGCATGGTGCGCGCGAAGTGGCCGGTTTGTTCGCCGACCGCCATCATGTCGGTGAAGAGCTCCGGAAAAAGTTCTTCTTTGCGCGAGCGCGCTCGAGAGATTCGCGCCATCGATGACCGCGCGGCGCACGTCGCGGCAGTTTCGCCTCGAGATACTTGTTCGCCGCGATTTCCGTCACCAGATCGAGCGCCTTGAGCAACGGGATTCCGTTTTCCATCAAGCGTGCCGAGGGTGCGCGAGAATTGGGCATAATACTGGTGCCGGCGGATGCGGCCGTAACCCGGAATCAGCAAACGAAATCGGTCCCAGCGTCATGCGTCCTTCATCGCTCCGGACGAAGGCGCGGAAACCGACCATGACGCCGAGGACGACGAGAACGAAGACCCACCAATAGCCGACAATGAGATGATTCGCGCCGAGCAGAATGCGCGTCGGCAAGCGGCAAAGTGCCGCCGGTTTGCGCCATGAAAGTTCGTCAGCTGCGGCACCATGAAGGTGATGAAAATGATGATCGAGCGCCGAGCCGGCGAGGGCGAGAAAGGCCGGGTAAATGAGAGCCTGCTGCACCCGGTCGCGCAGATTTTTCTCCTGCATCAGGTGCTCGACCACGCGCGACAGAATATCGGGCAGCGCGCCGCTCGCTTCGCCGGCGCCGACCATGTTCACGTAAAGCGGCGGAAAGATGCGCGGGAAATCGCGCAGCGCCTGCGAGAAACTCCGTCCATCGATCAGCGCCTGGTGCAGCGCGCTGCGTCATCTGCTGGACGCGCGGGATGTTTCAGCCGCTTCTCCAGCACGCCGAGGCTCTCGTCGAGCGTCATGCCCGCTTGCAAGAGGTGGCCGAGTTGTTCGGTGAAAATCAGCAATTGGCCGTGCGGAATCTTAAGATTTTGCGTGGCCGCCGCGCCGGCGCGCCGCGGCCTTGCCGTCGAGCGACTGACGGCCCCGCCGCCATCGCCTCGATCCGAATCGGGGTGCAATTCTGCTGCTCGATCTGCCGGATGGCGACGGAGCGATCAGCGACATCGAGCACGCCTTCGACGAGACCGCCCTGGGCATTGCGCGCGCGGTAGGAAAATTGCGGCATCAGGTGGAAAAGTGGCGCTGAAATTAACCCGTGGCTTCGCCTGCGTCCACTCGTTGGGCTACGTTTCTCAGCGGTCATGCGAGCGACGTTCAGGAAAGAAATCAAACTGCGCGGCGGCGGAGTCGGTCGCCGTCTCGGAATACGGTACACAAACCGGCGCGCCGGTTTTCTTTTGTCATGGCTGGCCGAGTTCGCGAACGATGGCGGAGCTGACGGATGCGGCCGCGCGCGAGTTGAATCTGCGCATCATTTCTCCCGATCGGCCGGGAATTCAGAGATTCATCGCTGCATCCGGAAAGAAAACTGCTCGATTGGCCGCCGCTGCTGGCGGAGTTGGCCGACAAAATGGGGATCGGCGAGTTCCGCATCCTCGGAATTTCCGGCGGGCGCGCCCTACGCTTTCGCGGCGGCGTGGGCGATGCCGGAACGCGTGCGCGCGATCGCGGTGGTGAGCGGTGCTCCGCCGCTGGCGGATTTGGTCGATCGCGGCGGGTTGCTGGCGCTTTATCGCTGGCTGCTTTTTTTCTATCCGCGTCATCGCGAGTTGTTGCGCTTCTCGTTTCACGCCGTGCGTCCTTTTCTTTCCGTGAAAGTTCCGATCCGCTTTCGCCCGCTTGCTGCTCAAGCTTCTCCAGCCCTGCGATGCCAATGTGATGCGCGACATCGCCGCCTTCGAGGCCTGCTTCGAAAGTCAGCGCCAGGCCTGGCGCGCCTCGGCCGACGGTCTGATGGTCGACGCGGAAATCTACGCGCAGCCGTGGGGTTTTCCGCTCGAGGAAATCCGGTGCCGGTTCGCCTCTGGCACGGAAAGAAAGATCGCAGCTTTCACTGGCAACTGGCCCGTTCGTTAGGGGAGCGCCTTCCGCGCTGCGCCGAACATCTGGTCGAAGGGGAGGGACACTATTCGCTCCCGATTCGCCACATGGGCGAGATTCTGGACGATTTGAGATCCGCCTAACGTTTCCAATTTTCGCTGTCCGTCGGCACCAAAGTAGCTCAATTGGCGCGTGGAAGATTTTACTGGCGAGCGCCGTGGTCGGATCAACCGGTCCGCCGCTCCTCCAATATCGGGCCGGAATTCGAAGCCCGAATCCGGCAATTGGTCGCGGACTGGGGAGCGGAGAAATCCCCGGAGCTGATCGAAGAACTGATCGCCACCGCGCTCAAGATGGCGCGGGACAAGATGGGGACCGGCGACCTCAAGCTGATGAATCGGTCGCTCAAGGAGCTGCGCTACGCGGCCAAGATTTTCGCGCCATATCGCGATGTGCGCAAGGTGTCGATTTTTGGTTCGGCCCGGACGGCGCCGACGGAACCCGAAGCGCAGCTGGCCGAGGAATTCGGGCGCCAGATGGTGGCGAACAAGTTCATGGTCATCACCGGCGGCGGCGACGGAATCATGGGCGCGGCGCAGCGCGGGGCCGGCCGCGAGAACAGCTTCGGGCTCAATATTCGCCTGCCCTTCGAGCAGCGCGCCAACGAGATCATCCACGGCGATCCGAAGCTGATTAACTTCAATTATTTCTTCACTCGCAAACTGAACTTCGTGAAGGAAACGCATGCCTACGCGCTTTTCCCGGGCGGCTTCGGGACGATGGACGAAGGCTTCGAAGCGCTCACCCTGATGCAGACGGGGAAGGCGCTGATCATTCCGATCGTGTTGCTCGATCGGCCGGACGGAAGCTACTGGGAAAACTGGATGCGATTCCTGACCGACCACCTGCTCAAGCTCGGGCTCATCTCAAAGGAGGACTTCAACTTCATCAAGATCGCGCACAACGTGGAGGATGCGGTCGACCATATCCTGCTCTTCTACCGGAACTACAGCTTCTTCGCGGTGGGTCGGATCGCAGCTGGTCTATCAGAATTTGTAAACCATTGACGAAAAAAGCACTAGCCGAGTTAAATAAGCAATTCGCGGATTTGCTGCGGCAAGGGCGAATCGATGCAGGGAGGGCCGTTGCCGCAGGAGCAAAACCAGCCGGAGATCTGGCATCTGCCCCGCTTGATCCTGACCCCGCATCGCCACGAATTCGGGCGCTACCGACAGTTGATCGACGCGATCAACCTGTCGCAAACGGAAGCCTGAGATTGTTCGATCGTGCGCACGCGAAACTGGACGCGCGAAAGCGCGTTCCTGCGGAGGGACTCGCCGCGGCGAGTCCAGGTTGATTCACGCTGCCGGTCGCTCGGTCTTCTCCACGATATAATCGTGCAGTGAATTGACCGTCTGAAGCGCCTTGCCGGCGACCTCGGAATTCGGTACCCCGACGCCGAAGGTTTTTTCCATGCTGACGACGAGTTCGAGCGCGTCGATCGAATCGAGGCCAAGGCCGCCCGGACCGAAGAGCGGAAGGTCATTCGCGATCTGGTCGGCTGGTGTTTGCAGCATCAGATTCTTGACCAGCATCTCTTTTATTTCGGTGCGAAGATCGGGTTCAGGCATGACTCGGAAATTTTTGGGACGCTATGCTTAGACGAAAAGCGCCGGGATGTCATCGGATTAAATCCATGAGCACCACCTGAGCGATGGCGTCACATGTAGACGCTTCGCTGCTGCGAAGCGCGGCTTGAACCGCCGCCGCAGAATCAGACTTCGCGTGAAGTCCGCTCGTCCGTCGCCGGTTTAGCTCCTTCGCGCCTGCGGCGGGACTTCTCTCGCAGTCGGAGCGTTATCGATCCGCGCCACGGTGGCGTCGGCCTGACGAACATCGGGCTTGGGCGGCGTGGCGTTGCCGGCGTTGTGCAGTTCGTCGCTGAACTCGTCCTTGGCCTTTTGGAATTCTTTGACTGCCTGGCCCATGCCTTTGGCGAGCTCGGGAAGTTTCTTCGCGCCGAAGAGCACGAGAACGATCAACAGGATGATGATCAGGTCCGGGCCGCCGAAGTTCGACAGCAAGGCGAGCAAGCTCATAACGCTAACGAACATCGGACGATCTCCCCTCGTTGCAAGGCATTTCCCCCGCACGCCGATTGAAAGCGGAGCGGGAAGCTCGGGCGCATTATGTTTCCACGACCAGGGCGACCCACCCCCGGGAGGGGACTCGTCGCGGATCAGTTTTGCACGGTCGGTTCGCGCCTAACGCGTACTTGCCGCGGCGAGGCCTGGACACGCGAAAGCCGCGCCCCTCCGCCTACACGTCGTAATACATCTGGAACTCGAACGGATGCGGGCGCAGTCGGAGCGCGTCGTATTCCTTTTGCTTCATCTCGATCCAGTTGCTGATGAAGTCGGCGTTGAAGACGTCGCCGCGCAGCAGGAAGGCATGGTCGGCCTCGAGGGCCGCGATCGCTCCGCCTAACGAATCCGGCACGCTCGGCACCTCCGCCAGTTCTTCCGGCGGAAGTTCGTAGAGATTCTTGTCGAGCGGATCGCCCGGATCGATCCGGTTCTGGATTCCATCGAGGCCCGCGAGGAGGAGAGCGGCAAAAGGCGACATACGGGTTCGCGGCCGCGTCCGGTGTGCGGAATTCGATTCGCTTCGATTTGGGATTCGCCGAGTAGGTCGGAATCCGGATCGCGGCCGAGCGATTCCGCGCAGAATAGGCGAGATTAACCGGCGCCTCGAACCCAGGCACGAGCCGCTTGTAGCTGTTCGTGGTCGGGTTGGTGATCGCGGTCAAGGCCGGCGCGTGTTTCAAAATTCCGCCGATGAAAAAGAGCGCCATATCGCTCAAGCCGGCGTAGCCATTCCCGGCAAAGAGCGGCTTCCCATCTTTCCAAAGCGAGATGTGGGTATGCATCCCCGAGCCGTTGTCGCCGAAGAGCGGCTTCGGCATGAAGGTGACGGTCTTGTTATGCTTCCGCGCGACGTTGCGGACGATGTATTTGTAGTACTGCATGTAATCGCCCATCGTCTTGAGCGGCGCGAAGCGGATATCGATCTCGGCCTGGCCCGCGGTCGCGACTTCGTGATGCTGGCGTTCGATCGGGATGCCGGCTTTCTCGAGTTCCAGGCACATTTCGTTGCGGATGTCCTGCAGGGTGTCGGCCGGCGCGACCGGGAAGTAGCCTTCCTTCGCGCGGATCTTGTAGCCGAGGTTTGGAAACTCTTCCCGCGCGCTGTTCCAATGCCCCTCGCTGCTATCGACCGAATAGGAGGAGCTGTTCCCGGCGTTGCTGAAACGCACATCGTCGAAGATGAAAAATTCCGCTTCCGGTCCGAAGAACGCGGTGTCGGCGATGCCGGTGCTTTGCAGATACGCTTCCGCTTTTTCCGCCACCCCGCGCGGGTCGCGGTTGTAAGGCTCGCGTGTGATCGGCTCGACGATCGTGCAAATGAGACTGAGCGTCGGTTCGGCGTTGAAAATGTCGATCCACGCGCTCGACGGGTCGGGGATGACGAGCATGTCGGAGGCATTGATCACTTTCCAGCCGCGAATGCTCGAGCCGTCGAACCCGAGGCCTTCGGTGAAAATGTCTTCGTTGTACTCGGTGAGAGTGGTCGTGAAATGCTGCCAGGCACCGGGCAGATCGGTAAATTTGAAGTCCACGAGTTTGACCTCGTGGTCTTTGATCATCTTGCTGACGTCGGATGGAGTTTTCTTGTTGGGCATGAATTAGTTGAGTGGTTGAGGAGCTGAGTGGTTGAGCAGTTGGGAAGTCGAAAAGTTAAATGGTTGAGCGCCTGATGGAGCTGTCGCTGCGCGAACTTCTCTCAACGCGCTCAACCTTTCAACCTCTCGGCCGGATCACACGGCCTTTTCGCCGATTTCTTCGGTGCGAATGCGCACCGCGTGTTCGACCGGCAACACGAATACCTTGCCATCGCCGATCTTGCCCGTCTTCGCCGCGCTCACCACCACGCTCACCGCCTTGTCCACCATGTCGTCCGCGAGCACGACCTCAACCTTCACCTTCGGCAGAAAATCGACCGTGTATTCGCTCCCGCGATAAATTTCCGTGTGCCCCTTCTGGCGGCCGAAGCCCTTCACTTCCGTCACCGTCATTCCCTCGATTCCGAGCTCGGCGAGCGCTTCCTTCACTTCTTCGAGTTTGAACGGCTTGATGATCGCTTCGAGTTTTTTCATGGGCGTTAAAGTGGTGGCATCGGACTGATTTTCAACGGGACTCGTTGTAGAAAATCAGAGATCGACGGGTGCAGCGCAAGCGCCGATTTTCGCTAAATTCAAACGTCGCCGCGCGCGAGGAGACGCGCCCCAGTCGTCCGCCGCACCCCGCCCCCTGCCGCGATCCCCGGGAAGAGGCCAGAGCACGAGTTCAGTTCAGGGGGTCAGTCGGTTAGTTCCACGGAAAGATTTTCTCGTTCGGGTGCTTGATAAAAGCGTCAACGATCTGCTGAATCGCACCTTGTTCTCGGCTTGAGCATCGCTCGGATCGTCATGGCATCGAGCTTCGGAACGGCGACCGGTCGCAAGCATTCGAGTGTGGCCGGCCCTTGGCTCCAGCGCCGTGTTAGGCGGTCTCCTCACTTGCCGATAACGATGTCCCCATAGGTGCTCTGAACGATTGCCTTCAGTTCCGCCTGCTCCGCCCGCAGGAACCTTGAACTTGTCGAGCGTCTGCTGAAAATCATCCATGAACGCCTCCCACTCTTTGGAGGTGATGTTCAGGTGCTGATGGGAGTCTTGCATCGAGAGCCGGTCTATTTCTGCGGACCGCCGGTCGCCCAGCCGACCATTTCGGTTACCAGATACTTGAAGCCGGCGGGCGGCACCTTGTGGTGGGCTTCGTTCACGGCCGGGTTCGCATTCAATCGGGCGTCGGCCATGACACGGTCGATAAAGTCATCGACCACGACCGCGATGGGATAGATTCCGCCGAGGCGCTCATGGAGGCTGGGTCGCGGGGTTGGCATTTGCGTTTCCTTTCGTGTCTCGGAGTATTTTTATAAAGGACTCTTCATAAGCCGCCTAACGAGACTAAGATAATCTGCCGCGAGCGAGGACGAGCGCGGCAAACTCTCTGAACTGTTTCACAAAATCAAGTCTGGACATCACAGCCGCCAGCATTTGGCTCCAGCGATTGGTTAGGTCTCATCGCGTTGCTTAAGGAGTATGGCCGGGCCTTGACCGAACTTCCCACGTTTCGATTGCGGCAGGCCTTCCTGTTCGTTAGGCAATCGAGTCCTCAGTTCTTTCTCAGAGCAGAGCCAGATAGAGCGCGATCGCGAGCGAGATGACGCCGACGACAAGCGAGGCGCGGCCGTCGAGGGTCATGGCCTCGTCGATCTCGAGCGCGGAATGAGTCGGGTCTTGCGGATCGTAATGGACGTCCAACTCAGTGCCGACAGGGTAGCGCGCGGCTTCTGCCTCAGCAGACGCCTGGACGGTGCCCGGTTCCCCAACGGTGTTGTGATATTCCTGTCCCTCCACCTTGTAGGCGAACTCGATGAGCGCGCGATAATACCGGTGCTTGTAATTGCTGCCGCCACCAAACACGACGTAGGACTCCGTCTTGCTGGAAACGATTCGGCCTTTCGTGACTAACCAGGGAAAGGCTTTGCGGACATGCCGCCGGTTCCAGAGCCAGGACCCGATGCAGAACAATCCGAACAAGGCGGCGACGATCATCCCGATGGGATGGTGAACCCGCGGAAAGGCATGTCCGAGTGCCGCCTGAAGCGCCGTCCGCGATGGATTCACTCTTTCCGATGGAAAAAAGCACCGCTCCGTAGACCAGGATCGCAACGATCGTGCCGCCCCAGAGGCAGCCGAGACTCGCGGGCGGATTCCGCTCGAGCACGCAGTTCGCGGGATTCGCGGGAGTCGTAAAAGACGGGTACGGTCGCGCCCACGGGATAGCGTTTCAGCGTCTCATTCACCTGGTCCGAGGGGGCAAATCCAAGGCTGATCCGGTCGCCGTGGAAGAGCTGCGAGCCGACGGAAAAATCATATGCGACGAACGCCGTGTTGGTCACTTTGGTCGCCTCTCCGGCGAATTGATGGCGTTTCACAATGACCCTGGATTTTGTGATGTGGGCCTGACCCTCCAGCCAATGTGACGCTCGCCGCACCCGGAGCGTGACCACCGTCACCAGAACCACGAGGAACACCGGAAGCGCCAGGATCCAGGCAAGACCGCCGCCGATTAAGAGGAGCGCCCCGCCGCTCAGTCCGGCCACGATCGCGACCATCGCCGCCGGAGGCAGTCCCGAGCGCAGCAGTCTCTTCGCCATCAGCGCCAGCCCTCCGAGCAAGATCAGGAGCGAGCCCCAGCGGCACGCATTGCGCAGGAGGATTGTCTGCGCGTTCGGTACCGGCAAGGCGCGCGGCGTGTTGCCGATGTCGTAGAGTTCGCCGCCGCCTTCCTCGGCAAAGGCTGTCTTCATCGCCGCGATCATGGTTTCCAACCCGGCGAGCGCCTCGCGTTTTGATTTCGCTGTGACCGTGAGCGAGGCGTCGCGCGTCTGCTGCTTGGGATTCTGTTCTGTCGCGAGGCTTGTCTCCACGCGGTTGTTCCGCCGCGCGGACTCGAAAGCCCGAATCACCCGGGCATCATCTTTCTCGGTCGTCGTTCGCAGCGTCGTGTGCGTGGTCATCTGGGTGGCAGCGAGCGAGGAGATGAAGTCCTGTGCCAGCCAGGGGATAAGCGCCAGCACCAGCACCGCCACGCCCATGCCCTGCATTTTCTGCAGGTTCCGCAGCATCGCGGGAGTGAGCCAGGCTGGTTTCATGAGACTGCGCTTCAATGACAAAAGGACTGATGCGAATTCGCGGACGCTTTGCTCAGCGTGGTGCTGAAGCGTGCAAGGATTACGGCCGCAGGATCGCGGCGAAGGCGGCCCAGTAGCGCCAGAGCAGGAAAACGAAAAAGAGCCGCGATGACGAGCGCGAGTGGAAGCCCTTCGGCGGCGAGGAAGATGTGGAAGAGGACGATGTTCACTATGACCGGCCCGAGGATGGTGAGGCCGAGCGGCACGAAGCGGCCGAGGATCAGGAAAAACCCGCCGACGACCTGGCAGGCGGCGACGGCATAAACGTAGTGGCTCACGAAGAAGGCGTGGAGGAAGTCGCCCGTGATGTTGTGGGGCAGGGGCGGCATCGGGAGGAATTGCAGAAACCCGTTCGAGCCGAAAACAACGAAGACGAGCCCAAGGAGAATCCGGACGACGATGGTGAGTATTTTCATGGGACGATGTTTTCCCAGAAGTCGCGGCGTTCGCCCAGAAAGAAGTGGCGAGCAGGATTCGAATTTTCAGCGGCGTCTGTCCGGGACTTCGTCAGCGCAGTTCCTGGGCGTGGAGGTCCCGCGCGCGCGTCTTCGGCAGAGCGAAGCGTCTACAGGTATTGCGTAACGAGCAGCAACAAGTGCTTTACATCCGCGGGGCGGAAGGGGCGGCCTTTGGCGCGCTTCGCGGGCGGAGGAAGATCGCGCACCCGCAGGAGGTCGCCGTTTTTCCAAACCCATGCGTCTCCGTTATACGGGCCAACCTTGCGCGGATCGCTCCAGGTATGGATGGAAATGAGCGCGGTCGGTGATGGCCGCGGCGATGTGCATCGGGCCGCTGTCGACACTGATGGTGAAACGCGCCCGGCGAATCAGCCAGATGAGTTGCAGGATGGTGGTGTGATTGAGCAGGTTGATGCAATTGTCCGGCACCGGGATTTCGCGTTTCGTGCGGCCGACGAGCACGACGCGAAGAGGGGCGAGCGCGTGACAAAATTCTTCGACCGCCAAATCGTTGAGCGATTTACTCTGCCCGCGCGCGAAAGGATGAAGGAGGATGAAAGGTTCGTCCTCATCGAAGCGCGCGATCGAGTCGCCGGTGGGGAGCGGGAAACGCAGCGGGCGGCGGACTGGCACGCCGAAAGTTTCGACGAGCGAGAGGTAACGCTCGACCGCGTGCGCGTTGCGATCGACTTGCGCGATATGCTGATAGAAAAGGCGCGCTCCTTCCCGCGCGTCGCTCATTCCGTAGAACTCGCGCGGATGACTCATCTTGCCGATGAGCGCGCTGCGCAGGAGGCCTTGGAAATCGAGCGCGACATCGGGCTGGAGACGCCCGGTTTGCGCGCAACCACGGGAGCAAGTGCGTCGACATGCCGAAGCCGCCGAGCTCGCCGCGCGGAAAAATGTGGACGTGGTCGACGCTCTTGTTGCCGCGCAGGAGCGGGGCCCATTCGGGATTGATCACCCAGGTAATTTCGGCCTCCGGGTAGGCGTCGCGGAGGAGCGCGGCGGCGGGCAAAGTGTGCACAATGTCGCCGAGCGAACTCGGTTTGATGATAAGGATGGAGGAAATGTCGGATTTCAAAATCAGCTCGTCATCCCGAGTGCGATCGAGGGATCCCGTCGCGAGACACTAAAGGAAACTCCACGGGATCCCTCGACTCCTCTGCGCTCCGCTCGGGATGACATTCGCGGGAGAGCGCTTTCGCCTAACGACCGACCGACAGCCGATCGGCGAGACGATCGGGCAGGCCGGCCTGACGGATTTTTTTCTGCGTGGTCTCGAGGTCGTATTCGACCCGGCGTTGCTCGACGACCTGGCGGTCGGTGTCGAAGATGCAGTAGGCGGCGCGCCAGTCGCGGTCGCGCGGCTGGCCGACGCTGCCGGGATTGATGAAATATTTTTTCCCGGCGGTCAGAACGATCTGACCGACGGCGATGCGGCGGACGTCGTCGTCGCGCACAAAGGCGGTCGGCCAATGGGTGTGCCCAAAAAAACAGAGCGAGGTGTGCTGGTAGGTGAAGCTCGCGCTCGCGTCGAGATCGTTAAAGACGTAGCCCCATTGGTCCGGGGTATCGAGAGTCGCGTGGACGATGGTGAAGTCGCGCACCTGCCTCGTTAGGCGGAGATCGGCCAGCCAGGCCTTGTCGTCGGCGGAAAGATGGTTGCGCGTCCAATCGATCGCTTCTTCGGCCAGTTCGTTGAAGCCCTCGGTCGAGGTGACGATCGAGGCCTGCTCGTCGTGGTTTCCCTTCACCACCGGGCACTCGAGCTCCTGGATGATCTTGACGCACTCGCTCGGGTTGGCGTTGTAACCGACGACGTCGCCCAGGCAGACGAAGTGCGTGCAGGCCTGCGCCCGCGCGTCCGCCAGCACGGCCTCGAGCGCTTCGAGGTTGGCGTGGATGTCGCTCAGAATGGCAAATCGCATCTGGATGATCTACTGCATCGTGTCAGGAATTCGCTGATCCAACGGGATATCGAGCTTTTGTTCGAGAAATTTCAGACGCGTGAGCAAAGTCGGCAGGCGCTCATGTTCGCCCCGGTCGTAAAGCTGGCGGAGCGCTTCATAGGCCTCGCGCTCGTGGCCGGGCGCGTAGGAAAGCTCGTAGGCGGCGAAGCGTTTGTCATATTCCGGGGCGCCCGGCAAGGCGGCGGCGCTGTCGCGTAATATTTGGCGGCCGCGGCGTGGTCGTTCAGCTTTTCCTTGTAAAGCCGGGCGAGCGATTCGTAGAGCTGCGGACGGTCCGGATTGTTCTTGATCCCGCGCTCGAGGAAATCCTTCCCGAGGGCGAACATATTCGTGCTCGCGCCTTGCGGCGGAGGGCCTCGTTCGGCTGGGCCGGATCGTGCAGGGCGGCGACGCTCGCGTTCCAGGCCATGTGCCACGCCGCCATGTCCCAGAAGAGGATCGAGCGCGGCTGGAGCGTGGTCGCTTCGCGGAAAAGCAGGAGGACGCGGCCCCACTCGGTGCGTTCCCAGGCGACGTGCGCCTGGATGAAGACGACATCCGCGACGAGCGAACGAAAACCGCTCAGGGCGGCGAGAAACCCGAGCTGTCCGATTTGTTCGCGCAGATCGAGCCCGAGTCGGGCTTCGTGAAAATAGGCGCTGCGATGTTGCTCGCGTCAGGGCGGACTCGATCGGCAGGCGGAGCGCACCGAAGGCGAGGAGGAGAGAGAAGATGATGGCTCCGCGGATCATAATTCCTTCCCCTGAAAGGCGACCCAGGCAAAGAAGAGATAGATCGAGGTGTAAACGCAGCCGAGCACCGCGGTCTTGGCGAAGAGCGTCATCGGAATGGCGGTCCCGGCGACGATGTCATCGACGAGATTGAAGAGTTGCAGATCGGGGAAGGCGAGGGCGACGAGGGCGAGAAAAGTTTTCGCGAGCCAGCCGCCGCCGTGTTCCTGGAGCCAGTATTCGCGCGCCGTCGCCTGGAGATGGCCGATGAAATAAATGAAAACCATCACCACGATGGTGAAGATGTTCGAGGAAGCGAAGGTGGAAATGAAGAGGGTGAGCGACGGCGAGCAGCGACGCCTTCAAGATAGATGATCGACGATGCCCGGGAAGCAGGTTGGCGTTGAAGGCGGAGGCCTTGAGGCTGCGGAGCGCCTCCTGGATCTGCTCCGGGGCGAAGGCCGGTGGTTTCGCGGAGGGTCTGCGCTGATCAGCATCTGCTCCCTGACGAAAGAGCACGACGAGAAAAAGCGCGCTCATCGCGAGGATGCTGAGCGGCGAGAAGGAGCAGGACACCGGCGAGCTTGCCGATGAGGTATTCGTAGCGCGGGACGGGCTTGGCGAGGATGGTGTAGATGGTGCGGTCTTCGAGATCGCGCGGGAGGAGCTGCGCCGTCGCCACGATCGCGAGGAGCGAGGTGAAGATGCTCATCGCGCCTAACGAAACATCCTTCAGCACCTGGAATTCCTGCTGAAAACTGAGCCGCGCCATGAAGAGCGAGTTGCCGATCAGGAGGAGCGCGAAGATGAGCAGAAAATAAAAAACCTTCAGCCTAACGAGTTCGGTAAAGGTGTTGCCGGTGAGGGCGGCGACCCGGGCGAATGAGACGGACGATGTTTCACTTCAGGCGGAAGAAGTTCGGCCACGGATGGCACGATTTCGCAGCTCGGGCAGGGACTGGGTCATGAAATCTGCGAAATCTGCGGATCTCATTTTGCGGCCGGACTGGTCGCTTCGAGAAACAGCCGCTCGAGCGTGGTCTGCGGCTGGCGTTGCTCGACGAGACGGGTGCTGGATTTGCCGAGCAGCGCGGCGATTTGCGCGAGCACCTCGGGCGTGGCGTTTTCCAGGATCAGCTCGGTCTGGTTTTCGATCGCGAGCAGATCTTCCACGCGCCCTTCCCGGACGAGAACGCCTTGCGCGAGGATGCCGACGCGGTCGCAGATTTCCTGCACCTGCGCGAGCAGATGCGAGGAGAGCAGCACGGTGATGCCGCGCCTTTTCAGAGTCGAGAATCAGGTCGCGAATTTCGCGCGAGCCGGCGGGATCGACGCCCGCGGTCGGCTCGTCGAGCACGACCAGGTTCGGTTCCTGGATGAGCGCCTGCGCGAGTCCGATGCGCTGGAGCATGCCCTTGGAATAACCGCCCAGCCGCCGATCGCGCGCGTCCTGCAGGCCGACGAGATCGAGCAGTTCGTTCGGTGCGCGCTCTTCAACTTCCGGCCGCGAAGCCCGCACAGTTTTCCGTAAAAGCGGAGCGTCTCCTCGCCGGTGAGATATTTGTAGAAATAGGGATTCTCCGGGAGGAATCCGACCGCTTCGCGGCTTCGCACTTCGCGGCTGTCGCGGCCGAATATTTTGGTCGTGCCCGCGGTGGGCGAGACGAGACCGAGGATGATTTTCAAGCGTCGTGCTTTTGCCCGAACCGTTCGGGCCCGAGCAAGCCGTAAACCTGGCCGGGCGCGACCTCGAGGTTCAAACCGCGCACGCGCGACCAGTTTCGTCCGGCGAAAGGGGATCGGAAAAACCTTCGTCAGGTTGTGGACCGCGACCGCCGGCTCAGTCATGGCGAATCTCGAAGCCGCGCGCGCGCGGCGGATCGGGCACGAGCGATTCGGTTTGTTTGCGAATGTGCGCCCGCAGCTCGCTCTGGCCGATCGCCTCGACGAAGGCGCGCACTTCGGTTTCCTCGCCGCTGGCCTGCAGTTCGACGCGACCATCCGGCAGGTTGCGCACCCAGCCGATGACGTCGAATCCCTTCGCCACGTGTTTGACCGACCAGCGAAAGCCGACGCCCTGGACGTTGCCTTCAAAAAAGATCTGCAGGGAAATCATGAGCGGAATCGGAGCGCAAGCTCGCAGCTTGCGCCGGAGGAACGGGACGACGCAAGCGAGTGTTTCGCCGGAGAATGGTAGGCGCGCACGCGACCTTGTCATCCCGATCCGGCGCAGCGCGGAGAGGGACCTCGCAGCTTGCAATGGCGCTGTCGACTGGCGCGAAGAGACGTGGATTGCAACTGGGAGATGCCTCGCCGTTTACGCGGCGCGGGATGTCGGGAGTGACAATTTCGCCTAACGATTGCTCACGACCAGAGACTGGGCGCGAGTCGCGGTCAATAGTGGAACTCCGGCAGCGGGCTGGACTCTGGCAGCGGCTCCGGCGGCGCGATCAGGCGCGGGTCATTCGAGTCGAGCTGAAACTGTTCGCCCTGATCGGCGATGGTTGCGGCGACGGCGGCAGTCGGGGGCGGCGGCGCGAGCTTTTCGGCGACGAGAGTCGGCCGGCGCCGGGTCGGATATCTTCACTCGCGACGTAGCCGTTCTCTCCATCCTGCAACTGCACTTTCACGTAACCGAACGAGGGCCGGATCACTTTCATGATCGAATCGCGCGGCAGTTGCATGATCGGGCCCGTTGCCCTGCTGCGGGCCGTAGCGGTAAAACGGCGTCTGGTTGGCCGCGACCGAATACCAGCCGTTGGTCGTCCCGGAAAACGAGTTCGGCTTGAACGAAGATGCGCAGCCGGCCGCCAGGAGAGACAGCGCCGCCATCAGGAGGCACGTGTCGCAGTCTCATTTGTAACTGTAGAGGAAACAGACTCCCGCCGGCTCGCCCTCTTCCAGGCGCACTCGGACAAAATACTGGCCGCTATTGCTCACAGAGAATCCGGCAGCCGCTTTCGTGCCGGAGTTGAATATTTCTGTCGACGACCGGCGCGCCCGTTTCGTCGAACACATCGACCGCCAGCTTCTTCGCCTTCTCCGTCGCGCCGGCGGAAAACCAATATTCATTTCCGGCGTAAAGATTGACCGCGATCAGCTTGCTCTCGTCAGGCGCGAGGGTGCCGGACCAATGTCCGTCGCGGAGTTTGAAGCCGTCGTTGGAAAACGCGCCGGCCAGCTCCAGAGCCACCTGCGCGCGCCGCCACTTCCTGGTCGGTCTCCGCCAGCGCCGGCGCGCAAAGCGCGAGCAGCGGCGAGGATCGTTAGGCAAAAGCGAGACGCAGCGGCGCATCATTAATCCTTCCTTTGAATTTCCTGCATCAATTTGTTGACGCTTTCGTTCAGCTTGGTCACCTCCGCGAGCGAGAGCGACTGGCCAAAGGGCGTCGCCACGATCTGCTCGATCGCCACCAGCTGATCGTTGACGCTCTTGACCAGCGGATCGTTCTGCAGGTCCGGCGAGATCTGTTCGATCTTCGAACGAATGAAACGGAGCAGCTCCGGCTGACGCAGGACCTGGCCGAGCTTCTCGTCGTAATTCTTCGCCACTACTCCGCTCACGACCTGCGTGCCGCGAATCCAGCCACCGAGGCTGACGAGGATGACGAGATCCTGGTCGCGGTGCGACTGCATCGAAGCTTTCACTTCGTTCTGGGTCGCCTCCAGTTCCTCCTGCAGCGCGCTCCATTCGTCGTTCTCGGCGAATTGGTTGATGCTGTTGCCGCGCGCCAGGATGTTTTCGCTCACGCCCAAGCGCCTTCGCCATCTTCACGATGTCGCCGCCGATGTTTTTCACCTGCTGCGTGTCCTGCGCCTCGACGGCGATGAAACCGTCGGCGATCAAGCCGCCGATGTTGAGCGCGATCTGCGCGCGGGTCTTGTAATTCATCGCGATCGGCCCGCGATAACGCCCGGCCCAATCGGGCTTCGCGGGTTTGGCCAGCGCGGCGAAGAGTTCGCCCGGCGTCGGGATGGTGACGCGAATCGGTCTTGATCGCCTGCGCAAATTCTGGTCGGGCGAAAGACTAGGCGGCAGCGGCCGGCGACGGGCTCGGAGTGGGCGTGGCAATCGACGTCGCTCATCAGCAGCAAACCGATCATTCCGGCTCGCGATCCGCACGAACATGACGGCAGATTAGCCACGCCGTCCGGCAATGCCAGCGCTGAAATCATCTGGACGCGCTGGAGGTACGTTCGATGCCGATCCAGTGATCAAAACAAGGCAATTTTCGGGAAGCGTCCTTTGTCGGAGATCTGTGCGCGAGAGACCCTCTCTCCGCGCTATGTCGGATCGGGAAACAACAAGGCGATCGCCGCACGGCTCGAAGACGCTGCGAAAGAGGGTTTGCGACTTCGTGCGAAAACTGTTGCTAATCCCTAACGATATGGCGGCGACGAGCATCAGCAAAATCATGGCGCGCGAGATTCTCGATTCGCGCGGCAACCCGACGATCGAAGTGGATGTGCATCTCGAAGGCGGCGCGTTCGGGCGCGCGGCGGTCCCGAGCGGCGCCAGCACCGGCGAGCATGAAGCGTGGGAATTGCGCGATGGCGACAAGAAGCGCTATGGCGGCAAGGGCGTGACCAAAGCGGTCGCCGCCGTGAACGAGACAATCGCGCCGGTTCTGCTCGGCTTCGATGCGCTCGAGCAGGCGAAGACTCGACGCGCAGATCATCGAGCTCGACGGCACGCCGAACAAAAAGAAACTCGGCGCCAACGCGATCCTCGGCGTTTCGCTCGCCACCGCGCACGCTGCCGCCGACTGCCGAAGGGCTTCCGCTCTTTCGCTATCTCGGCGGGAGCGAAGCGAAGGTGCTGCCCGTCCCGATGATGAACATCCTCAACGGCGGCGCGCATTCCGATGCGCCGATCGATTTCCAGGAATTCATGATCATGCCGAAAGGCGCGCCGACTTTCCCGGAGGCGCTCCGCTATGGCGCGGAAGTTTTTCACGCGCTCAAGAGCGTGCTGCACGATCGCGGCCTCTCGACCGCGATCGGCGACGAAGGCGGTTTCGCGCCCAATCTGAAATCGGCCGAGGACGCGCTCGAATCGATTGCGGCCGCGGTCGAGAAGGCCGGCTACACGTTAGGCGAACAGATCTTTATCGCGCTCGATCCGGCCTCTTCGGAGTTCTTCGACAAGGAACAAAACGCCTACGTTTTCAAGAAATCCGACGGCTCGAAGCGGACGGCGGCAGAGTTGGTCGATTACTACGCTTCGCTCTGCGCAGCGTTTCCCGATCATCTCGATCGAGGACGGCTGCGCGGAGAACGATTGGGATGGCTGGAAGAAATTGACCGATCGCCTCGGCGACAAGGTGCAACTGGTCGGCGACGATCTTTTCGTCACCAACGTGCAGTTCCTGCGCAAGGGCATCGACCTCGGCGTGGCCAATTCCATTCTCGTGAAGGTGAACCAGATCGGCACGCTGACCGAGACGTTCGCCACGATCGATCTGGCGAAGCAGAACGATTACACCGCGGTCATCAGCCATCGTTCCGGCGAGACCGAGGACACGACGATTGCCGACATCGCGGTCGCGACCAACGCCGGCCAGATCAAGACCGGGTCGCTCTGCCGGACCGATCGGGTGGCGAAGTACAACCAGCTTCTGCGCATCGCGGAGGAACTTGGGTGACAAGGCGGTCTACGGAGGTAAGATGCGCTAGTGGACGCCACCGGCTACGGCGATTTTCGCGCGCGACGCGAGGCCACCATCTGGCAGCGGATGAATCACGTTCTGCGCGTCCTGCTCTTCGTGGCGCTCGTGGCTGCTCATCGTCAGTTTCTTTCTGCCGCCCTACAAGAAACTGCAATCAGAATCGCGCCGAGATGGACAACTCCAGGCGCAATTGACCGAGCAGAAGCTCTCCTCGCCCGCCAGACGAAGGAGGTGACTCTCCTGAAAACGGATCCGACCTATCTGGAAACGATCGCGCGCGACAGGCTCGACTTGATGAAGGAAGGCGAAACGATTTTTCGCCTCGAAACACGGCGCGCCGGCTCGCAGCTTCCCGCCAAGCCGCAGCCGTAAGTTGGACGTTTCGCGCAGCGGCGCAGCTGCCCTTGCGGGCGACTTGCTGCGAGCCCGAGCTCGGGTGACCGCGTTGTCGCTACGGACGACGTCTGGCAGGGCTGACATGCGCGCCAAGACGGAGAAGGCGGCAAGAGGCGCCTCATCCCGGGAAATCGATTTTCAACCCGTCGTAGGCGAGTCCGGTCGTGCGGCGGCAACTCGCTCTCGGCGCTCTGCGGCAACTCGTGACAGATGTGGGTGAAGAGAGTTCGCGCCGGCCGCGACCGCGGTCCGCGACTTCGAGCGCCTGTGCGATGCTCAGGTGGGTCGGGTGCGGTTTGTGCCGCAAGCGCATCGATCACGAGCAATTGCACGCCCTCGATCTGGCGCGCGATGTCGTCGGGCACGGCGCTGCAGTCGCTCAGGTAGGCGAGCAGTCGGGCGCCGTGGCGGGAGAAGAGATAGCCGTAGGTTTCCGAGTTTCCGTGCGGCACGGGCAGCGGCGTGATGCTGGTTTCGCCTAACGAAAACGGTCCGCGAGATAATGTGCGGTTCCGGTTTGAGGTAGCCGGGCCAGGGTTCGGCGTCTTGAAGGCGAACTCGTAGACGCGCTCCAAGTCGGCCATCGTTTCGGCCGAGGCGTAAACCGGCATCCGTCCGCCGCGCGGCGCGGCGAAGCGCCGCAAGTCGTCGAAACCCATGACGTGATCGGTGTGCGCGTGGGTCATGATGACGGCATCGACCTGCCAGATATTTTCGCGCAGACACTGGGTGCGAAAATCCGTTCCGGTATCGACGACGATAGGCGCCCTCGGGCGTTTCCAGATAGATCGAGGCGCGGGTGCGATTGTCGCGCGGATCGCTCGAACGGCAGACCGCGCAGTCGCAGCGAATCATCGGCACACCTTGCGAAGTGCCGGTGCCGAGGAAGGTCAGGCGGAGTTGAGAGTTGAGAGTTGAGAGTTGAGAGTCGGAGGCGCTCAGAGTCTTCATCTCTCAACTCTCAACCCTCAACTCTCAACTCCTGTGTTGCTCAGTTTGCTGCGAATCAAGAACCTCGCCCTGGTCGAGGATCTGGAGTGGGAACTGACGCCCGGTTTCACCGCCATCACCGGCGAGACCGGCGCGGGCAAATCGATCATCATCGGCGCGCTCAATCTGCTCCTCGGCGAGCGCGCCGATAAGTCGCTCATCCGCACCGGCGCGGAAGCCTGCACGGTCGAGGCGATTTTCGCGGGCGACGATTTTTCCGAGCTCAACGCGCGGCTGGAGGAAGTCGGGCGTCGAGCCGTGCGAGGACGAGCTGATCGTGAAGCGCAGCTTTTCGTTAGGCGGGAGCAACCGGCAGTTCGTCAACGGCTCGCCGACCACGCTCGCGCTTGCTGAAAGCGATCGGCGACGAACTGGTCGATCTGCACGGGCCGCACGATCACCAGTCGCTCCTCTCGCCGGAGCGGCAGCTCGCCTTGCTCGATAGCTTCGCGCACGCCGAGACGAGCCCTGCGGGAATACCAGGAGTCGTTTTCGCCGTTTGCAGTCGCTCTGGCCGCGGAGGAGCGGTCGCTGCAGCACGGCGGAGACAGCGCGCGAACAGGAGCTCGATCTGCTCCGGCATCAGGTGCAGCGAGATCACTGCGGCGAAGCTTCAGCCTGACGAAGAGGAAGAGATTGCATGCCCGCTACAAGCTGGCCAGCAACAGCAAGCGCCTGATCGAGCTGGCGACGTCGATTTCACGGCAACTCTCCGAGGCGGACAACGCGGTCCTCAATCAGCTCGCGGAAACCCAGCGGCTCCTGCGCGAGCTGGAGAAGATCGATCCGGACCTGGCGGAAAGTTCTCCGGCGCACGCGACGGCGGTGATCGAGCTGACGGAAATCGCGCGCACCCTCGATCGTTACGCGGAGAAGCTCGATCTCGATCCGGAGCAGCTCGCGCAGCTCGAAGCAGCGCGTCACCTTGCTCGAAACGTTGAAGCGAAAATACGGCGGATCGATTCCGGAAGTCATCGCTTTCGGCGAGCGCGCGGCGGAGCGGATGCGCAAAATCGAAGGGCGCGACGCGGAGCTGGAGCGATTGGCCGGTGAGATCGAAAAGCGCGGGACGGCGCTCGAACGCGTCGGCGGCGCGCTGCGGAAGGCGCGGGCGACAAGCCGCGCCGAAGCTGGCCGAAAACGTGCGGCAGCAATCTGGCGCGATCTCGGATTTCGCCAGGCGGAATTTGAGGCGCAGCTCTCGCCTAACGACGAGCCGCGGCTCAGCGGAACCGATTCGCTCGAGCTGCTTTTTTCGCCGAATCCGGGCGAGCCGCTCAAGCCGCTGCGCACGGTCGCTTCGAGCGGCGAAATCTCGCGCCTGATGCTCGCGATCAAGTCGGCCCTCGCGCTGCAGGATGCGATCCCGCTGCTCGTCTTCGACGAGATCGACGCCAACGTCGGCGGCGAGATCGCCAACGCGGTCGGGGCGAAGATGCGCGCGCTGGCGGAGAAACACCAGGTGCTCTGCATCACGCATTTGCCGCAGGTGGCGGCCGCCGCGACGACGCATTTCGTGGTCACGAAAGAAGTGGCGCAGGGCCGCACCTTCTCGGGGTTGCGCGAGGTGAAAGGCAAAGCGCGCCAGGAGGAAATCGCGCGGATGCTCGGCGGCAAGAGCGAATCCGCGCTCAAACACGCGGCCAGTCTGCGTCAAGGTGTAGCGCGAGCCGGTCTGGTCGGCGGCGGATCCGGATGCGCTCGACATCCGATGGGCTCGATGCTGATGAACATGGCGGCGAACATGCTCGGGCTCGGCAACGCCGCGACGCCGCTCGGGCTGCGCGCGATGCGCGATCTGGAAAAGATCAATCCGCATCCGGGCACCGCGACCAACGCGATGTGCACATTCCTCGCGATCAATACCAGCTCGGTGCAGCTGATTCCTACGACCGCGATCGCGATCCTGGTGGCGGCGGGCTCGACGAATCCGACCGCGATCGTGGGCACTGCGCTGCTCGCGACCTTGTGCGCGGCGACGGTGGCGATCACCTCGGTGAAGCTGCTCGGGAAGACTGCCGTGGTTCCGCGAAAGCGACGCGCGCGCTGTAGCCGGGGTCGGCGACTCCGGTATGGTGGAGAACACGGGCGATGATGATCGATTGCACATCAGAGCAAACGCGGCGTCAGCTGGTGCGGCCGGGGATCAACGATCCCGGCTACAACGGGCCGCGCTCCGACCGTGGGGGAAAGTGAATTCTCGCGCTCTTGGCGCTTTTCTTTCTCGCGCTTTTCGTTAGGCAAGTTTTCCCCGGGGCGCTTGGTTTTCCCTCGGATGCGACCGCTCCCTCGCCGGCTACTTCGTGCGCAGCGTGAGCGCGCTTTCACTCCTTGCGATCCCGATGCTGCTTTCGTTTTTCGTTCTCTACGCCGCGCTCTGCGGCCTCAAGGTCTACGACGAGTTCGTCGAGGGCGCGAAGGAAGGATTCGGCGTCATTCTCAAGATCATCCCGTTTCTGGTCACCATGCTGGTGGCGATCGGGATGTTTAAAGGCGCGGGCGGGATTGATCTGCTGGCGCGTGTGCTTTCGCCGGTTCTGACTCCGCTGCATTTCCCGACGGATTTGTTGCCGATCGCGCTGATGCGACCGCTCAGCGGCGGCGCGACCCTCGCGCTCTTCACCGACGTGGTGCATCGGCTCGGTCCGGACAACATCGTAAGCCTGATGGCGGCGACGATCTACGGCAGCACGGAAACGACGTTTTACGTCGCGGCGTCGTTTTCTTCGGTCGGTCGGTCAAGCAAACGGGGCACACCGGCGCGGGGGACTCAACCGCGTTTCCGTGATCATCTGCCGGGCGGTGTTGCCAATGAGGCAAGATTTCCCTCGCCATCTGTTATCACATTCTCTATCGTCCGCCTTTTCAAACATGATTCAACGTGACTATCTCATTATCGGCGGCGGCATCGGCGGCGGCAGCGTCTGCGAAGGCATTCGCAAATACGACAAAAAAGGTACCGTCACTCTTGTCGGTGGCGAGACCTTCCTCCCCTACAAACGCTGGATGCTTTCGAAGCAGTTCCTGCGCGACAAGACGCCGTCGCTCGAAGAAGCTGCCCCATCTCGATGAGCGTTGGTACGCAGTCGCACAAGATCGAGACGCGCCTCGGCACGGTGGTCGACGCAATTCAATATCGATCGCCGCCTCGCGGTGCTTGGGAATGGCGAGACGATTGAGTTCAAGAAGGCGTGTCTCGCGATGGGCAGCCGGCCCGTGCGGCCGCATGTCGCCGGCATCGGTCTGGGCAATGTGATTTATCTGCGCACCGACGCGAGACGCGCTGGCCTTGCGCGAGATGTCGCAGTCGGAAAAAATGATCGTCGTGGTCGGCGGCGGATTGCTGGCCTGCGAAGTGGCGGCGAGCTTGCGCCAGAGCAAACTCAAGGTGGCGATCATGCATCGTCATCAATCGCTCCTGAATCGCTACCTCGATCCGGAAACGGCGCGCCTGGATCACGGAGCAATTTGCGAAGCACGGCGTCACTTTGCTCATGGGTTCGAGCCTGAACGGCTTCGAGGGCAAGACCGTGCTGCGCAATATTCAAACCAAGAGCGGCGAGCGCGTCGCGGCGGGAGTCGCGGTGGTCGCATGCGGATCGGAACCGAATCTCGAAATCGTCCGCAACACGCCGCTCTCGGGTCCGCACGGTTCGCCGGTGACCGATTATCTGGAGACGGAAGAGAAGGGGATCTACGCGGTGGGCGATCTCGCCTTTTATCCCGACCGGTTGATGGGCGGAATGCGCCGTCAGACGCACTGGGAAAACGCGCGCGAGCAGGGACTTGATCGTGGGCGCGAATATCACCGGCAAGAAACGTCAGCGTTACGAGCAGATCCCGTATTTCTGGACGGAGATGTTCGACACTGAAGCTCGATTTTATCGGCGACTTCAACGTGCCGGCCAACGCGGGTGCAGTTGAGCGGCTCCTACGCGAAGGGCCGCTTCGCGTTGCGCTATTTCCAAGGAGAAAAGCTGCGCGGCATCGTGCTTTGCCATCACAGCGCGAACGACGTGCAATCAGCCAGGACCGAGTTGCGCCAGGCGCTCGGGAAATAGACTCGTTTCTCTGGGAGAAAGAAGAAAACGTTTGACGTTGACGGTTCGTGTGGGCTTGGGCATGAAAGGTGCATATCCGGTCGCCTCCAATCATGCTCTCGATTAGCTTTTTCATCGTTGTTTGTTGCGGCCTGCTCGTATCGGTCTGGTGGGCCTGCAGGGACGACAAAAACGAAACGTAACTGGAAAGCAACGGATGCTCGATCACGAGGACATGAAATGGCTCGCCGCGACCGCGACCGAGCTGAACCGTTTCTTGCAAAAGGCGACGCGTCAGGTTGAGATGGCACGTCTGCACAAAGGCGAGGACGAAAATCTCGACTCGCTCAATGAGCAACTCGAACTGGCCTCGCGCGCCTCGCAGGCCATCTTCGATCGCATCACCACGTGCATCCTGGCCGGGACGGCCGGTAGTGTGCGGCCCGCTAAAGCGACTCCCGGTCCGCCAACCCCACCAGCGCCCCCTGCGCACGCGAGCGTTTCCACAAAAATGCCGGTCGGTGAAGTCGCGGTTAGCGCCGACGCGGCGAGCGATGCTCTCATTCTCAATCCCAAAGGCGAGCGCGAGCTCATTCTCCTGGTCGATGACGACCAGCAAGTTCTCAGGATGACCGGTGAAATTCTCGATTTCGAAGACTACCGCTACATCCTGGCGAAAGATGGAATCGAAGCACTGCAAATCTATCGGCGAATGGGCGGGAAAATCGACCTTGTCCTTCTTGACTACTTTCTTCCGGTGATGGATGGCGACGCGGTCTTCGATGAACTCAAAGCCATCGATCCAAAGGTCCGCGTCGTTCTAAGCAGCGGGTTCGCTGAGCAGGCCAAGGTCGGCAGCATGCTCGCACGCGGGTTGCACGGTTTCATCCCGAAACCGTATACGCAGCAAAAATTGATCGAGCAGATTCGCTCGGTCCTTGACGCCTAACGAACCGGTCCCGGCGCTTTGCCGCCGGACGATTCCGGTGAATTTGCCGTTGCTGGCATCAATTTAGCTTTGATGTGGGGTCGCCTTATGGCCCGCATCGACGCTTTTTTCAAACTAATGTCCGAGGAAAAGGCCTCGGATCTCCACCTCGCGACGAACAACCCGCCAATGCTGCGCATCAACGGCGACCTGGTGCGCGTCGATTATCCACCGCTCCAGAATGATGACCTCAAGGCGATGGTCTATGAGATTGCGCCTGAGGGAAAAATCAAAGTCTTCGAGGAAACGTCCGATGTCGACTTTGGCTACGAGGTGCCAGGGGTGGCGCGTTATCGCGCCAACTTTTTTCAGCAGAAATACGGCATTTCAGCTGTCTTCCGTCTGATCCCGTCGAAGATTTTGACGGTCGATGAGCTGGGGCTGCCGCCAGTCCTAAAGAAGTTCCCGCTCCTCAAGAAGGGCCTCATCCTTGTGACCGGCCCGACCGGTTCCGGCAAGTCGACCACGCTTGCCGCGATGATGGACTACGCGAATCTTCAGCGGCACGACCACGTCATTACGGTGGAAGATCCGATTGAGTTTGTGCATCGCAGCCAGAATTGTCTCGTGCAACACCGCGAGGTCGGTGTTCACACTCGTTCCTTCGCCTCGGCCTTGCGCGGCGCGCTGCGTGAAGACCCGGATATCCTGCTCGTGGGTGAAATGCGCGACCTCGAGACGATCGAACTGGCACTGACCGCAGCGGCGACCGGCCACCTTGTCTTTGGCACGCTCCATACTTCCAGCGCGGCTAAAGCGGTCGATCGCGTGATCGACGTTTTCCCGACCGATCAGCAAAACCAGATTCGCACGACGCTTGCGGAATCGCTCAAGGGGGTCGTCGCGCAAAATCTTTTCAAGCGCATGGACAAGCCCGGCCGGCTCGCCGCGCTCGAAATTCTGGTCGTGGATATGGCGATCGCGAACCTCGTCCGCGAAGCGAAGACGCATCAAATCCCGGGCATGATCCAGGTCGGCAAAAAGAAGGGCAATCAACCACTGGACGACGCGATCATGGACCACCTGCGCCAGATGCGCATTTCGCCCGAGGAAGCATATGACAAGGCGATCGACAAAAAGAAGTTCCGTCCCTTCCTCAAGACTCCGCCACCGGACGATTTCGAAGAGTAGGATTTGCCGCCATGAGAACGCCTGATCTCGACCGAATCCTCTCTGCGATGCTGAAGACTCATGACGGCATCTCCGACCTCAATTTTTCAGTCGGTCGCCCGTTGCAGGTCGAGGACTCCGGCGAGCTGAAATGCGTTCTCGTCGATCCGCCAATCGAGCGCCTGACCGCCTACCAGACCGAGCAGCTCGCGCTCGTTCTCATGCAGGGTAACCGGCGCTTGATGCAGGAATTTCTGCTCCACGGCTCCTGCGATTGCAGTTACTCGCTCAACGATGAGGCCCGATTCCGCGTCAACATTTTTCGGCAACAGGGACAATTCACGATTGTGATGCGGAAACTGCAGCCGGTAATTCCGACGCTCGCCGCCCTTGGACTGCCGTCGATTTTTGAGGAAATCGCCCGGGAAAAAGGGACTCGTGCTCGTCACCGGCGCCACCGGCAGCGGCAAGACGACGACTCTGGCCGCGATCTTGAATGAGATTAACGAGAAACAATCGGTCCATGTCGTGACCCTGGAGGATCCGATCGAGTTCATTCATCCGGCCGGCCGCGCCACCTTCAATCAGCGCGAACTCGGGCACGACTTATAATTATCCAAATGGCTTGCGCGCCGCGCTCCGGCAGGCGCCAAAGGTCATCCTTGTCGGCGAAATGCGCGATCGCGCCACGGTAGAAGTCGCGCTCATGGCCGCGGAAACCGGCCACCTCGTTCTCAGCACGTTGCACACGGTGGATGCCGGCCAGTCTATGAACCGGCTTCTCGGTCTCTTCACGATCGGGAAGAACAGCAAGTGCGCCTGCGCCTGGCCGATAGTATCCGCTATATAGTGAGCCAGCGACTCGCGCCCAAAGTGGGCGGCGGCCGGCAACTGCTGACCGAGATCATGGGCCACAACCTGCGGACCCGCGAAGCGATCGCGCTCGGCGAGTCCGAGAATCGCAGTTTCTACGAGATCATCGAGGCGAGCTCACCCTTCGGCTGGATTACTTTCGACCGTTCGATCCTCGTCGCCTACGAAGCGGGCACGATCAGCGAAGAGACCGCCCGGTCTCGTTCGCCTCGAAAGGGACGCGTGACACGCGCGGGATCGATTTATTCAGAAAACGCGTGGGGTCGACAACCAGGTCGACATGGTGCGGCTCGATCTGCCCGTGGCGCTGGTCGTTAGGCAAGAAGATGAATACCGAACAGGACAGCAACTCTTTCGATCTCGGGGACAAGATGGTGCTGCTGTGTTGATCATCCGGAGTATCAGATTGATTGCGGCACTGGTTGATCTTGCGTTAGAGATGCACCTGTCTTTTCGAAGACGACGTCCTCCTTAGCTCGCGACCGACAGCTACAACGTGGTCGTCGTTTACGACAATTTTAAAGGGGCGAGTGCCGGCGAAATTGAATTCTGCGCGAGATCGTGCGAAAGTCAGTCTGCTCCGGCGGGAACATTTGTCGTCTCTTCCACCGACCGGGGCCCGACGAACGACGCGATGAGCGCGTTCGCGGAGAGCGTCGAACGCTTGACTTCAACGTCAACGACATCGCCAACTTCAAACGGTGCTACGCCGCGGGGTGGCGCAGCATCACGACCTCTACCTGCTGTTTCAAGAGGCGATGCGGGTCGTGCAGCGGCCGGTGCCGCTCTGTATCACTGATCAGGTATGTCCGGCATTAGTCCGACGCGTCTTCAGCAATGCATCGAGGCTGCCGAATTCAACAAGGTCGCCGAACGTCGGGTAGTTGAAACAAACGCGGTTAACAAGCTGGGCGCCTACCGGCCAGCATCGCGACAAGGCCGATATGGACGAGTTCGGTGAGCTTGTTCGCGAACAACGTGCACGCCGAAGCAGGCGCATATCCTCGGCGAGATCAAGCTGAAGAAGACCAGCCTCGTCGCCGATAATCTGACCGCGCGGGTCGTCGGCGTAACGCGCGCGGCCGACGACATACGGCATGTTCTTCGACAACGCCAACACCGTCGAAGAATTGCAGCGCCTGCAGCGCTGAAACGCGAGCGCGCGGCTGGGCGCGGCGCTCAGTCGCGCAGCACGCGCACCTCGATGCGCTGCAGCCACTTCACGTGGCGCGGCCCGGTGCGGGTATCGCCGGGCGCGGTGATCGCCAGCGGCCCTTCCTGCGCCGACAGCGGCGCACCGTCGCGCTCGTACACCACCATCACCTGTGCGCCAGCGGCGGTGTTGGCCAGCTCGGGCCACGAGAACACCGAGCAGCACGTCGTCGAACAG
>CAWGEN010000004.1:0-784171 GCA_963821615.1 uncultured Verrucomicrobiae bacterium
CTCTGCGCTACTTCGCGGCCGAGCGCCAACCAGGAAGTTGACCGCCGCCTCCTTCAGTCTTGCCCTCTGACACGGCGAAAGCTTACGATAGGACTCCGATGATCCAGTCGAATTGTCGGGCGCGGTTCAGGACCAATTTCCAACTCGCCCTCGGGGCAGCAATCGACGCCTAGTTCAGCCCGTAGACTTCGACCAGCGCATTGCCTGTGCCGTTATTCTTGCCGCGGACAATCGCAGTATAGCTACCGGGAGTCATAGTCATGGCGATAGCCGATTCGGAATCGTTAGGTGGCGGTAACCCAGTCGCCTGTATCTCCGTTTGTTGCGTGTCCTTCCAATCGTCGTTTGAGGTAATCAGAGTGCCGCTGCCGTCATACAAGTCCAGGGTCGGGTCGGCCAGCGCATCGGGGACGTTTGATGGCGGTTGGCCGAGGGTCGGTCCGAGGGCGCGGATGAGCAGGCTCTCATTGTCCGGCCCGTGAACAATAAGGCCGGCGATCATGACGTTGTCGCCGGTCTGGACAAATGCGCGGGTGGAAGCGTTGCCCAGCTTACTTCCGGCTGTGTAATCCAAGTCATAGGCCTCGAGGAGGGCGTTGCCTGTGCCATTGTTAACCCCGCGCAGAACAGCAGTGTAAGCGCCGGGATCTAAACCGGTCAGGATGGCGGACTCAGCGCTATTAGCCGGTTGCAGAGCGGGTGGAATAGATCCGGCGTTGGCCGCGTCTCCCCAGTTATCGTTAGAAGTGATGATCGCTCCCGCGCTATCATGCAGTTCCAGGACAGGATCGGCCAGTACGTCCGGCACATTGAAGGCCGGCTGGCCGAGTGTCGGACCAAGGGCGCGCAGAAGAACGGACTTGGCACCTCCGCCAGTGACAATGAGGCCGACAATCATGACATCGTCGCCAGTATCAACAAACGCGCGGGTGGAGAGGTTCGCGAGCGTGTTCGAGATAAAGGCGCCAAATTCGAAAGCCCCGATATCAGGCGGATCCTGGCGCACATAATTGCGCTGGTCGCGCCCCGGCGCTGCGGGATCGCCTGAGTCTATCGCCGTGCTACTCGACTGCAGCGAAATCGTCTTGGTTTGGCCGCCATTATCTTTTAAGCCGGCTGGGTCAAGCTTTGGATCGATAGGTGAGGCGGCGGTACCAACCTGGTCACCGGTCTGGTTGGGCGGAGCGATTGTCGCTGCGTTGTCGTTGCCGATGAGATTATAACCCTGCGACGTGACACTGCCTCCAATGTCCGGCCCGCTATCGTCTAAGGCAGTGTTTAAGGCGACAATGCTATTCTTAAGATTGAGTGTGCTGTAGTTGGCGATGCCTCCGCCAAAGCTGGCGCAACTGTTCCCGGTAAAGGTGCAGTTCGTTACCGTAAGGATACCGGTGCTGTTGAAGATGCCGCCCGCATTGCCCTGAAGAGAGGTATTACTGGTGAAAGTGCTATTGGTGACAGTTACCGCGCCGGCGACATTATTATAGATGCCACCGCCGTCACTTTGGGTCGCGATGTTGTCACTAAAAGTACAGTTGGAGACAATCAGTCCGCCGGTGGAGATATTGGCGACTCCGCCGCCGATCTCGGAACTGTTTCCTGAGATGGTGCACGTTGTCACACTCAGGCTGCCGGTGCTATTACTTTGGATGGCTCCGCCAGCGCCGTCGGGAAAGAAACCAGGAGGGTTGCCGCCCGCGATGGTCAGCCCAGAAATGGAGACGCTGAAATTTCCGGAGGCGATTTTCCAGATGCGGGATGGCGCGGCCGAGTCGCTTCGTTGGACCGTCAAGTAATTCGCGCCCGGACCGCTGATCGTTAGGTTCTTATCGATCAGCAGTTCGCCACTCGTGAGCGTGATGACGCTTCCGCTCGGGAGACTGAAATTGATCGTATCATTCGGTGCGGCGTCCTGAATGGCCTTCCGCAACGATCCAGGGAGGCTGTCATTTACGTTACTGACCGTGAGAGTGTCTGCGTTGGTTGCGATTGTGAGTGACAGAAAGAAGCAAACCGCAAGCAGGACTCTGGGTTTCATTGGGTTCATCTCTTATTTTATCTTGGCGCCGGATGCAATGTTATTTGCCGAGGTCGGCGCCGAGTTTGAGATGCTTGGCCAAGCGGGCCTGATTTAGTTCGCGTGAAGCAGGCTTTGCGGCGACGGAGTTTCTCGGTGAACCGCCTCCTCACCTTCTGCCTCGCTGCTCTTCCGGTCCCACTCCCAGACGGGGCCGCCGAAAAGGCGCCAGCGGCCCACCCACACGCCGCCCAGGCGTTAGACAACGTCAGCGTTCCTGTCAGCTAGCTCGGCGCTGGGCCCAGATTGGATTTCAATCCGCGCCATCGCGCTTCTGCCTATATTTCGCGCTCCCTCCGTCCTCGATTGCGAGTTGCTGGACCCTTGCGAGCTCTCTCTGCCCCTCGGGAAACCGATCTAAAGTCAGCGGGAGCCACTTTCAGTCTTGCCCTCTGGCACGGCGAAAGCTTATGATAGGTTTCCGATGATCCAGGCGAATTGTCGGGCACGGTTCACGGCGGCGGATTTTCAATTCATCGTGCGCACGCTGGCTCGTTCGCCTAACGATCAGGTGTCGCTCGTCGACCTCCTGAGCGACGTCGAGACGCGGGACGCGGTGCTCGATCATCCGCGCCTGGTCGAGGCGATCCTTTCTCACGCCGGGCATCTCTCGATTTCTTCCTCCTTTTACTTCTACGTCCTGGCCCTGCGCACGTCTTGCAGCGGGCCGACATTACTGACCGCAAGCTCTCGGATTACATCGGCTCGCTCCTCGAGACTTTCTCGCGCGCCAACGGTCTGCGCCCGCCACATACCGAGGAGGATTCCGGCCATCAGTATCTCTCCGACATGTTGATCGCGCTGACCCACGCGACCGCGGAACAAAGTTTCCTTCTCCGCGCGCACGTCGGCAACTACTCGCTTTTCGTGAGCGGAATCTTTCACGAGAACGCCCAGCATCGCAGCCGGCGCGGCGCGCCGGACCTGGAGTTTTACGAGAAAATCGGGCGGACCAATTTTCAACTCGTCGCTTCCCACTCCACCGCGCGACGCTGCGATCTGAACGACGTCTACGAGGAGCTGGCGGATCGGTTTCACGACGTGCGCCTCGCGCTCAACCGGCTTTCGGACGAATTGATCAATCTCGACGACGACCATGGTCTGCACATTCTTTGAAATGCCTCGGATAAAGGCGACCAAGGTCACGACGGCCAGACTGTGAACGAAACGCTCTTCAGCCAGATCCAGCGTCTTTTCGAGCGGACTTACGCACAGGTCGGGATCAACCTCGAGGATTGCCTGATCGACCAGCGGCGCTGCCGGCAGCTCACGAGACTGGCAGGCGCATCAGCGCGCGAGTTGAGCGAGTTGGCACGTACTTTCCTGCGCACGGCGGACGATCAACTCTATGTCGGCATTTATTATTCGCGCTGGCTCATCGAACAACTGGAAGAGCACGATCCGCGCGCTGGCCTAACGAACAGGAACATCCGCTCGCTCATCATGTTCGTGGAGGAAATCAATCATGCCCTCCACGCCGCGATCCAGTTCCGGAGCGGCGAACGCCGGATCGCCTCGGAGGATTTTGCGCGCGACCTCGAGCTTCAGGCGCGAGTCGATACCTATCTTGTCCTGCTTCTTTTTATCGCCTTCTTTCGCAAAACGCAGCGCGTTTCGCAGGCCGATCGCCGCTGGCTGCGTTTCCATCTTTTCGAGGCGCAAAATCCAGGCGCGTTCCAAGACCAGAATCTGCGCAACCGCTACCGGGAAACGACCGGGCTGGCCGCGAGCTACACGCATTTCCTCGACACCCTCAACGGCCTCCGGCGAGTGGAGGAGATCCGCACCTTTCGCGCGCTCGAATACGATGCGAAAAAATCGCGCATCCTTGCCCTGATGGATTCGCCGCTCGCGGCGCCCCCGCCGCCGAGGCAGAGCGATCAGATTCGTTAGGGTAACTCGTAGACTTCGACGAGGGCGTTGCCGGTTGTATTGTTCTTGCCGCGCACTATCGCGGTGTAGTTGCCCGGCATGAGATGGATAGGGCTCACCCGGGCCGGCGAAAGCGTGCCGCCATTTGGGCGAACAACCGCTTCGTTAGGCGCGCAGGCAACTGTTTGGTGAGCTGTTCGAGTCCGTCGACCAAGGGCCGGGGCATGCGGCGCAGTAAAAATTCGGTTTTCACGTGACCACTGGTGAGAGGATTGGCGGACAAGGTCAGCCTTTCAAGCACGAGTCCGGCGCGGGTGGCGAGGGGTTCGACCTCCTCGGGGTGGAGCAAGAAGATGTGGCCATCAGTGTCCGGCTTGAATTGAACTGACTCGTAAACCGTCGGGTCGGACGAATCGGTAAACTTGGGGAGTTTGTTGCGAAAATAAGCGCCGTTGGGAGTCGTCATCACAACATAACCGCCGGGCCGGACGAGCTGCGCCGCGCGGGCCAGCAACTGATCCGGATGAGCCGTGTGTTCGATCACCTCGGTGATGATGACTCCGTCGAAAAGCGGAGGGAGATCAATATTAAAGGCGTTACCCGGCGCGAAATGAATGGTGCCAAACTCCTGTTTCAGCCGCACGTAGTCTGCCAGCTCGGCCCGCATGTCGTTCCAAGTGACTTCGTAACCCAACTCCGCGAGAGCGATGGAAAAATTTCCCTGGGCGGCCGCGACGTCGAGAATGCGGGCACCGGGTGGGAGCACTTCAGTGACGAGAGAAAAAGTGGCGCGGCGGCGCCGATCATAGGCGTAGGCGTAGCCGTGGTTCGTGATCCGGCCGTAGACTTCTTCCAAGTCGTAGAGATAGGACGCCTTCCATGAGGCTGGCCAATTTTCGTCGAGGTCTACGCGCTTCAAGTGAGAGGTTGCCCGAAACGATCCGATAAATCCCCAAGCTGTCCAGAATGACGAAGCTGCGATCATGCCAGAGAATCACAGTGGAGGGAACGGAAATCGCCGACACTTTGATTCTCCGCCCTCGCGGTTCGATTGCAGCAGGATTCCAAGAATAGTCCAATGAAGGCGCACCCGTTGCACAGCCTGCGCAAGCTGCGGCTTTTTCGCGTTCTTTCGCGCCGGTTCGATCCGATGCCGGCCCGGCGTTTGCCGGCCCTCGCGCATCCGGTCTATCTGCGCCTTCTCTCGCACGGATCGCAGATTTTCCACACGCCCGAACGCGGGGGGCGATCCGACAGACATTCGAGACGGTCTTGCATGCTCACTGGCCGATTCTTTTCTATGAATCCTTCAACCATCGTGCTGAGATTCTGTCCTTGCTCAAAGACTACGGTTATCTCGTTTTCGAATCGGATCGCCACCAGGCCATCGTGCCCGAGACGACCAACTTCGCTCTGCCTAACGACTGCGCGCCGGCCATGACCTCCGCCCTGGCGACGCTCGGCTATCCAATTTCTTCGCGCCGTGGATAACCTACCGGTTCCGGTCTCGGTCATTGTGCCGATCAAGAACGAGGCTCAAAATCTCCCGCGCTGTCTCGCCTCAGTCGGGTGGGCCGATGAAATTTTCGTGGTCGACTCGCAAAGCACGGATGGGTCGCAGCGCATCGCGGAAGAGTTTGGCGCGCGGGTCGTGCAATTCGAATTCAATGGCACCTGGCCGAAGAAAAAAAACTGGGCGCTGGAAAATCTCCCGTTCCGGAACGAGTGGGTTTTCGTTCTCGATGCCGACGAAGTACTGCCGGCGGAAGCGAGAGACGGAGTTTCGGGCGGCGATCGCGAACGCGAACGCGATGACGGGTTTCTGGATCAACCGTCGCTTCATGTTCATGGGCCGCTGGCTCCGGCATGCCTATTATCCAAATTGGAATTTGCGCCTCTTCCGGCACTCGTTAGGGCGGTACGAGAAACTGACCGACGTCGCGACCGCGAGCGGCGACAACGAAGTGCACGAGCACGTCGTCGTTCAGGGCCCGACGGGCCGGTTGCGCTGCGAGATCGATCACTACGCGTTTCCGTCGATCGAAGTTTTCGTCGAAAAGCACAATCGTTATTCCAACTGGGAAGCGCGCATTGCAGTGGCGGAAGAGCGCGCGCCGGGCGAGTTGCAAAGCGCACCAGTCGCGCAACGGCGCAGACTAAGACGGCGCTCGCGGCGGCTGCCGTTTCGTCCGCTCTTACGCTTCCTCTACGTCTACGTCTGGCAGCGGGGATTCCTCGACGGGCGCGAAGGTTACTATTTCGCGCGCTTACACGGTTTCTATGAGTTCCTCTCCGTGACCAAGACCTACGAGTTGAAAAAGGGGCGACGCGAATTGTAGGGCAAGCGCTTCGCTTGCCGAAGGTTCGGCCCGCGGGGCAGGCGGAGCGCCCGCCCTACAAACTCCTAACGAATCGCCCCGCCCGTCCAGCTTGAAATCGTGTCGCCGCTTGTAAGACCCGGACGTGCGGAAGCACGTCCCTCCGCGCGGATCGCAGATGCGATCCTTAGAACTCTGCGCTGCCCGGTGTGCGCGCGAAGGGAATGACGTCGCGAATGTTGGCCACGCCGGTCACGAACATCAGCATCCGCTCAAAACCGAGGCCGAATCCCGCGTGGGGCACGGTCCCGAAGCGCCGCAAATCGAGATACCACTTATAATCCGCCAGATTCATTTTGTGGTGACGCAGGTTCGCCTCCAGGACTTCGAGCCTTTCCTCGCGCTGACTGCCGCCCACGATTTCGCCGATCCCCGGGACGAGCAAATCCATCGCGGTTACTGTTTTACCGTCGTCATTCATGCGCATGTAAAACGGCTTAATTTCCTTTGGGTAGTTGAAGACCGTGATCGGCGACTTGAAATGTTTTTCAGTCAGCCAGCGTTCGTGTTCTGATTGCAGGTTGAGGCCGTATTCGACCGGGAATTCAAATTTCTCCCCGCTCTGCCGGAGCAGCTCGACGGCTTCGGTGTAACTGATTCGCTGGAAAGGCCGTTCGACGACGAACTCGAGACGCGCGGGTAAATCCTGGTCGACGAATTTTGCAAAAAGGCCGATTTCGTCGGGGCAATTTTCACGGATGTCGCGCACGAGATACTTGACCAGCTCCTCGGCCAGATCCATGTCGCCGTTCAGATCGCAAAAGGCCATTTCCGGCTCGATCATCCAGAATTCATTGGCGTGGCGCGAGGTGTTGGAATTCTCGGCGCGAAAAGTCGGCCCAAACGTATAGACCTTCGAGAGCGCGCAAGCGAAGGCCTCCGCCTCAAGCTGTCCACTCACCGTGAGATAAGTCCGGCGCGCAAAGAAATCCTTCGCATCGTCGATTTCACCGTCAGGCAGTCGCGGCGGATTCTTGGCGTCGATCGTGGTCACGCGAAATAATTCCCCGGCGCCTTCGCAATCGCTTCCCGTGATGATCGGCGTGTGCACATAGACGAAACCGCGCTCCTGGAAAAATTGGTGGATGGCAAAAGCGAGGCGACTCCGCACGCGAAATACGCAGCCGAAAAGGTTGGAGCGCGGACGCAGGTGAGCGATCTCGCGCAGGAATTCAGGCGTGTGCCCCTTTTTCTGCAGAGGATAGGTGTCGTTTGAAGCACCGATGATTTCGACGGAATCCGCCACCACTTCCCAGGTCTGTCCTTTGCCTTGCGAGGCGACAAGCGCGCCGCGCACCGCGATTGAGGCGCCGGTAATGAGACGCTGCACCGCGGCGTAGTTTGGGAGCGTGCTTTTCGCAATAATCTGCAGGTTCCTCAGACACGACCCGTCGTTCAGTTCGAGGAATGAGAATTCCTTCGAGTCACGTCGGGTGCGCAGCCATCCCTGCACCAGGATCGCCTCTGCCGGAGCTGTGCGTTGCAATGCATCCTTGACCGAAGTGGGCGTGAGCATGCGGAAGTTTGCCGGACGATCGCGCCCGGACAAGTAAAACGAAGCTCGTTTTGGCCGATTCGCTCGGCGAAGCGCTAGGGTAGGCGCGAGGCTGGGCGTCTTCCTGGCTACGAGATCATCGCCCACGCTTCGCAGTGCGAAGCGGCTACAGGCGAATCTTGTGCTTATCGTTCAGCATCTCCGCGATGCAGTTCACCATGTCCTGAAGGGGAAATGGATTCGCGACAAAGGTGTAGCCGCCGAAAAAGCCGACCGAGCCAATCTGTCCGTTCGATGCGAGGCTCGTTAGGCAGACGACCGGGACGTCCTGAAGGGAACTATCAGCGTGAATCTGTTGGGCGATCTCGTCGACCTCCAGATGTTCCGGAACGGCGTCGAGCAGGATCAGGTCCGGCTGAAAATGAAGAGCGGAATGGAGCGCGCGTCGGCTATGGTTTTCCTGCCGGATCAGATATCGTCCGGTGGCTTGCAAGGCCGACCCGACAACCGCGGTGAGATGCGGCTCGTGATCGATCAGGAGTATGCGTTTGGGAAAAGTCATCGGCTCGACTAACGAACTTCATTATTAGCAGCCGGTATGCCATGGAGACCCTGCTGGTCAGTAGCCAAGTCCCGCTTTTTAATTGGTGTGCGTATGCTTAATTGCCCACTTGCCGTTATGTCGAACCAAGCGAAGAAGCCCGCTCCCGAAGCGAACTTCGAACAGGCCATGAAACGGCTCGAGGAGATCGTGGAGCAGATGGAATCCGGCGACCTCCCGCTTGAGGATTTGATCGGGCGTTACGAGGAAGGGATGAAGCTGGTTAAGGTTTGCCAGGAACGCCTCGCCTCGGCTGAGCAACGCATTGAGATCATTACCCGCAACAGCGCCGGAAAACCGGTCGTGAAAAGATTTGAACCGGCCACCGCGGCCCAGCCCGAAACTCAAGGAGAACCCGAAAATGTCGATATCAGCCTCTTCTGAGACCGCCAAGGAGAAAACCCGTTTGCTCGATGGGATTCATTCGCCGGCGGATGTGAAAGCCCTGCCGGAGGAAAGCCTTTCCCAGCTCGCGCAGGAAGTGCGCGATGAGTTGATCGAGGTGCTCTCGCAAACCGGCGGTCATCTTGGGCCCAACCTCGGTGTGGTCGAGCTGACCATCGCGCTCCATCGCGTTTTCAACACGCCGCACGACAGGTTCGTCTTCGACGTGAGTCACCAGGGCTACGTCCACAAGATGTTTACCGGCCGGCTGGATCGCATTCACACCATGCGGCAGTACGAGGGGCTGAACGGCTTTCTCCTCCGCACCGAAAGCGAGCATGATTGCTACGGCGCTGGGCACGCCGGCACGGCCTTGTCGGCCGGCCTGGGCATGGCGGTCGGGCGGGACTTGTTAGGCGGGGACGAGAACGTCGTCGTGGTGGCGGGCGATGCGGCCTTCACCTGCGGCATCAGCTACGAAGCGCTGAACAACGTTCGGGCGCAGACCAAGCGCTTCATCGTGGTCTTGAACGACAACGAATGGTCGATTGCCAAGAACGTCGGCGCGATTGCGGCCTACCTGAACAACATCGTGACGAATCCGACCTATGCGCACCTGCACGAAAAAGCCGGCCGCTTTATCAAGGCAATCGCCGGCCAGGGCGTGTTGCACCTGGCGCACAAGGTCGAAGAAGGAGTGAAAAGTCTGCTCTTGCCGAGCGTCATCTTCGAAGAGCTCGGCCTTCGTTATTACGGTCCGATCGATGGGCATGACATCCCGCTGCTCACCAGGACCTTCGAATTTTTGAAAAAGCAGGACGAGCCGGTCCTCCTTCACATCCTGACAAAAAAAGGCAAGGGCTACGAACCCGCCATCGCCAAGCCGGACAAATTTCACGGCCTCGGCAAATACAAGATCGAAAGCGGCGAGACCGCGCCCGCGCCCACCCCGACCTATTCTGAGATTCTGGGCAAGACGTTAGGCAAATTCGCCGACACCAACCGCAAGATCGTCGCCATCACCGGGGCGATGCCTAGCGGGACCGGCCTCGGCTTTTTCCAGGCGCAACATCCCGATCGCTACTACGACGTCGGGATCGCCGAGGAGCATGCCGCGTTGTTTGCCTGCGGCCTCGCGACTCAGGGACTGAAGCCGTTTCTCACTATCTACTCGACTTTCATGCAGCGCGCCTACGACATGATCATCCACGACATTGCCCTGCAGAATTTGAACGTCGCGCTCTGCATGGATCGCGCCGGCTTGAGCGGTGATGACGGCCCGACGCACCATGGCCTCTTCGACATCGGCTACCTGCGCCACGTGCCCAACATCATCCACATGCAGCCGAAGGATGAAGACGAATTCGTCGACATGCTCTGGACGATGGCCAACCACGAGGTGGGTCCGATTGCGGTTCGTTATCCGCGCGGCGCGGGGACGGGCGCGAAACCGAAAGCGGCGCCAAAATTGCTCGAGATCGGCAAGGCCGAGGTCGTCCAGCACGGCAAGGATGTCGCCATTTTTGGCCTCGGCAACATGTTTGAGATGGCGCAGGAAGCAGCGCTGAAACTAGAGACCCAGGGCTTCTCCGTGGCGCTGATCAACCCGCGCTGGATCAAGCCGCTCGATACCGGCACGCTTGAGTTTTTCGCGCGTGGCGTGCAGGCTCTGTGCACGATCGAAGATCACGTTTTGCACAACGGATTCGGCTGTGCCGTCATGGAGCACTTGCACACGCAAATGATCAACACACCGGTCGTGCGGATCGGCTGGCCCGATCAATTCATCGAGCATGGCAACATTCCGGTCCTGCGTCAGAAGCACGGCCTAACAAGCGACGCGCTGGTCGAAAAAGTGTTGCCGCTCTTGAAAAGATCAACGGAAAAGGCGCGCTCGACCGCGGCCTAGCACAGGCTTCCAGCCCGGGGACTGCAGGCAAGATGTCCGCCTGACGAGACAGCCAGGAGGGCTGTGTTACGATTCCGCATGGCAGTCATCGAAACCACTGGCCTAACGAAAGTTTACCGCACCTACCGCAAGGAAAGCGGACTCTGGGGCGCGGTCAAGGGTCTCGTTAGGCGACGGCACGAGGAGACGCGCGCCGCGGACAACATCTCCTTCAGCATCGAGGAAGGAGAGCTGGTCGGTTTCCTTGGCCCGAACGGCGCGGGCAAAACCACCGTGCTCAAGATGCTTTCCGGGCTGCTCAATCCCACCTCGGGTGAGGCGCGCGTGCTGGGCTTCGTTCCCTGGGAACGGCGCGATGAGATGAAGCGACAGTTCAGCCTCCTCATGGGGCAGAAGAACGCGTTGTGGTGGGATCTTCCGGCCCAGGAATCGCTTGAACTGAACCGCGCGATTTACGGAATCGACCGCGAGCGTTTCAAGAAAGTGGTCGGCGGCCTGAGCGAGCTGCTCGAGGTCCAGGACAAGATGAATGTGATGGTGCGCGAGTTGTCGTTAGGCGAACGGATGAAGATGGAACTCATCTCCGCCCTCATCCACGAGCCGCGCGTTCTCTTCCTCGATGAGCCGACGATTGGTCTTGACGTTGTTAGTCAGAAACGCGTCCGCGAGTTCCTTCGTCTTTACAACCAGGAGCACCAGATTGTGACGATGCTGACGAGTCATTACATGCAGGATATCGAGGAGCTTTGTCATCGCGTCATCATCATCGACCACGGCAAGATTTTCTTCGACGGGCCGCTCAACGCAATCATCGACCGTTTTTCGGGTCACAAAATTATCAGCCTCACTTTCGGCAACAAACAGGAGCGCGATTTTTCCGCGCTCGGCGAAGTGCTCGAGCAGACGCCGGTCAGCGTGCAGCTGAAGGTTCCCCGGGCGAAAGTGACCGAGATCTGCCGGCAGTTACTGAGCGCCTGTTCGGTCTCGGATATTAACGTGCAGGAATTGCCGGTCGAAGATGTCATTCGGCAGCTTTTCGGCGAACGCAGCGCCGAGAATCGCGCCCCGGCCGGACAGACCATCTAGTCGCGCGCGGCGAGCCCCAGCGTGAGCGCAAAAGCGAGCCGCCCTACACCCAGGCGCGCTGCATGGAGCTTTTGAGTTCGTGGACATAAGCGGGATTCACTTCGAACTCCAGCGTCGCCATCTCTGCAGATGTGACCTGCTCGCGATACGGTTGGCTCTCGACATAACCGGCGGCGAGCAACGCGTTCAACACGTCGGTCAAATCGTCCGGCTCAATTTGAGTGTGCTCCCGAATCTGCTCGCCAGGAATGGCCTGGGCGAAACCGAGCGCTTTCAAGACAGCACGTTCGCGACCACTGAGGTTGATTCGACGCATCGGAGACAAAAGAGCAGGTCGCATACCGGGTCGGGCCTCACAAGACCCGATGTTTAAGGGCGGGCGCCAAACTTTACTCCGGAAGCGCACGCGGTAACTTCCCCGTTCCATGCCTGTCTCCGAGGATCAGATTACAGAAACGCTTAAGACGGTGAAATATCCGGGATTTAGCCGCGACATCGTTTCGTTCGGCCTGGTCAAAGGAATCGAGGCGCGCGATGGCAACATCATCGTGCAGCTTGCGCTGGCCACGAACGACCCGGTGATTCCGCAGACGATCAAGAACGAAGCGGAAAACGCGCTACGTAATCTCGCTGGTGTGCGTGAAGCGAAGGTGAGGATCGATATTCAAGCCCCGCCCGCGGGCAGCGGCACTGCCGGTGTCGGCGCGACAAAGATCGCCGGGATCAAGCATGTGATCGCGATCGCCAGCGGCAAGGGCGGCGTCGGCAAGTCCACCGTCGCGGCGAATCTCGCCGTAGCCCTCGAGCAAACCAAGGCCGCCGTCGGACTGTGCGATTGCGACATCTACGGGCCCAGCATTTCGCTCATGTTCGGCTCGCGCGAACGCCCGATGGCGACGGAAGAAAACCGCATTATTCCAGTCGAGCAATACGGGTTGCGGCTGATGTCGATGGGTTTTCTTCTCGATGACAGTGCACCGGCCATTTTGCGCGGCCCGATGGTGACGCGTTACACGCAGCAATTTCTCCGGCAGGTGGAGTGGGGCGAGCTCGATTATCTCGTGCTCGATCTTCCACCCGGCACGGGCGACATCCAGCTCACCATCGTCCAGACGGTCGCGCTGGCCGGCGCGATCATTGTCACGACGCCGCAGGAAGTCGCGCTGATCGATGCACGCAAGGCTGCGGCCATGTTCGAGAAGGTCAACGTGCCCGTCCTCGGTCTGATCGAGAACATGAGCTTTTTCGTGTCGCCCTCGGACGGCAAGCGTTACGACATCTTCGGCAGCGGCGGCGGCGAGCGCGAAGCGAAGCGAATCCGCGTGCCGTTGTTAGGCCAAATTCCGATCGATATCGCAACCCGCGAGGCCGGTGACCGCGGGATGCCGGTGACGGCGGAGCCGAAGGAGTCGCCCGTCAAGGCAGAGTTCATGCGAATGGCGGGCCGCCTCCGGGAAATTTTGCCCACAACCTAATGCTTGCCTTTTTCCGCGCGTTTCGCCTAAATAGCCGCCGCCTTGGTTCGTCTAATGCTAGAGACGTTAGGAACTGATTGGGCAGCCTATTCACAATGAACAACACCGCTGAAATGGATTCGTCCGATGATGCCGGCTCCCACTTTCTGAAAAATTCGGTGCTTTACAAAGAGTTCCTCGCCGAGCGCGAAGAAATTCTGAAGCACAAATGGATCGAGAGTGAAAAAGCCGGATCCGACATTGGGTTTGAAAAAGCGCTCCTCGATTGGATCGTGAAACATCGCTCCCAATGGCGCGAACGAAGAGTGCGCGAGATGAAGCTGACGAAAGCGCCCGCCTGATCTCGAGCACTTCCTTTAACGCGATCCTGAGAGGTTGCGAAGGAAATGAGCAAAACCCGCCTATCAAAAGAGACTGCCGCCGTCCGCATCTTCGATGCGGAAGCGATGCGCCGTGCGTTACGACGGATCGCGCACGAAATCATCGAGCGCAATCGCGATCTGGCGGCTCTGGTTTTGGCCGGGATTCCGGCGCGGGGCGTCGAGCTGGCGCGTCGGATTGCGGCCGACATCGAGGCGATTGAAAAGGTGGGCGTCGCGACCGGTGTGATCGATGTCTCGATGCACCGCGACGACGTTGGAACGCGGGCCGGGCTTCCTGTCGTTAGAGCCTCTCAACTCCCGCTCCCTCTTGAGCAACGAACCGTGGTCATTGTGGACGACGTACTTTTCACCGGGCGCACCTGTCGCGCGGCGATGGACGCGCTCGGTTCGTTCGGTCGGCCGGCCTGCATTCAATTCGCCGCGCTGATCGATCGCGGCCACCGCGAATTACCGATCCGGCCTGACTTCGTCGGGAAGAATCTTCCAACCGCGCGAGCCGAGCGGGTGCGGGTTCGTCTGGAGAATGTCGATGACGAACCGGATGGCGTCTGGGTCTTGAAACCAAATGAGTAGCGAGCCGCCGCGCTGGACGCGCAAAGACTTGTTGGGCCTGCGCGAGCTCTCCGTGGAGGAGATCAATCTCGTCCTCGAAACCGCTGACGCCTTCAAACAAGTCGGAACGCGCGAAGTAAAGAAGGTCCCGGCGCTCCAGGGCAAGACGCTGATCAACCTCTTCATCGAACCGAGCACGCGCACTCGCACTTCTTTCGAGCTCGCCGCCAAACGCCTCAGCGCCGATATCGTCAACATCTCGGCGTCGACTTCCAGCCTCACGAAAGGCGAAACGCTCAAAGACACCGCCCGGGTGCTCGAAGCGAATCACGCCGATATCATCGTCTTGCGGCACAGCTCGGCCGGCGCGCCGCACTTTCTCGCCAGCCGCGTCGGCGCGAGCGTAATCAACGCGGGCGACGGCGCCCACGAGCATCCGACCCAAGGGTTGCTCGACCTCTACACGATTCGGGAAAAGAGGGGCACGGTGGCCGGTCTGCATGTCGCGATTATTGGTGATATTCTTTTCAGCCGGGTCGCGCGCTCGAACATCTTTGCTCTCCTGAAAATGGGTGCACGGATTACGCTGGTCGGGCCGAGCACATTAGTACCCCGCGATTTTGAACAGCTCGGGGTGAAGGTGTCACACAAACTGGAAGAGGTGCTACCGACCGCCGATGTCGTAAACCTGCTCCGCATCCAACACGAACGACAGCGGAAAGAATATTTTCCCGGGCTCGGGGAATACGTCCGCCTCTTTGGCCTAACGAAAGAGCGGGCAAAGCTCTTGAAACCGGATTGTTTGATCATGCATCCCGGACCGATCAATCGCGGCGTCGAGATCGACAGCGAGCTGGCCGATGGCCCCCAAAGCGTGATTCTCGATCAAGTGACCAACGGTCTCGCGGTGCGCATGGCGGTTCTTTATCTCTGCGGCGGCATCGCAACCTCATGAAAATACTGATTCGGAACGGGCGAATCATCGATCCGGCCAACCAGCGCGACGAAATCGGCGATTTATTCGTTGTCGATGGACGGATCGCGAAACAATCAGAAGCCGGCAATCAGCAATCAGCAATTGAAGAGATCGACGCAACCGGTTTGATCGTCAGTCCCGGTTTGATCGACAGCCATGTCCATTTTCGCGAACCCGGCTTTGCTTGGAAAGAAACCATCGAGTCGGGCGCGCGAGCGGCCGCGGCGGGCGGATTCACGACTGTCGTTTGCATGCCCAACACGTCGCCCGTGGCGGACAGTCCGAGCACGATCGCCTGGATCAAGGACCGGGCGGCGGAGGTGGCGTGTGTTCGCGTTCTGCCGACCGGCGCGATTTCCAAAAATCTCGCCGGTGAAGACCTGGCGCCGATTGGGTCTCTCGCGCAAGCCGGCGTGGTGGCAATCACCGACGACGGTCACTGCGTGCAGAATAACGAATTGATGCGTCGCGCGGTTGAGTATGCGCGGATGGTCGGCGTGCCGGTGCTCGATCACTGTCAGGATTACAACCTGGTTGGCAACGGCGTTGTGCATGAAGGCTACTGGAGCACGTTGCTCGGGCTGCCCGGCTGGCCCGCGGCGGGTGAGGAAGCGATCGTGGCACGCAACGTTTTGCTCGCGGGATGTTGCGACCATCGAATTCATTGTCAACACATCAGCGCGGGCGGAAGCGTCCGACTCTTGCGAGAGGCGCGCGCGCGTGGAGTGAAGGTCAGCGGCGAGGTTTGTCCGCATCACATCGCCTTAACCGATGAGTCGACTCAAAATTTCGACACTGATTTCAAAATGAACCCGCCGCTCCGGGCGCAGCGCGATATCGACGCCCTGCTCGAAGGAATCGCCGACGGCACACTCGACATCCTGGCAAGTGATCACGCGCCGCATGCGAAGTTTGAAAAAGAAGTCGAGTTCGACGCCGCGCCCTTTGGGATCGTGGGGCTCGAAACAGAGCTTGGTTTGTTTATCGACCTTTTGTTCCACCGGCACAAGACGATCGGATTGCCCCGTCTGATCGAGATGTTGACCGTCAATCCAGCGCGATTGTTAGACCTTGAAAGCGGCACGCTTTCGTTGGGCGCGCCGGCCGACATCACGTTGATCGACCCCGATTTGGAATGGATGGTCGATGCAGGCACTTTCCAATCGGCCTCCCGCAACACCCCGTTTCACGGTTGGAAATTAAGAGGTCGCGCGGTGCGGACGATCGTCGCGGGAAAAACCGTCTGGCAGCTTTAGCTAGGAGGGATAGCCACCGGAGATGTAATCGCGCAGTTGATCGAGGGCGGCGTTTTGGGTGGAAATGACTTCTTTGACCAGGTCGCCGATCGAAATGACGCCGCGCAACGAGCCGTCCACGACGACCGGGAGGTGCCGAATTCGTTTCTCCGTCATGAAACGCAAACATTCCTCGACTGTTTCCCGCGGATGCGCCGTGGTCAGTTCGGTCGTCATGATTTCGCGCACTGTGGTGTCGCGGGACGTCTTGCCGCGCAGCATCACTTTGCGCGAGTAATCGCGTTCGGAAACAATGCCGACCAGTTTTTCATTCTCCATCACAAGGAGCGCGCCGACGTTTTTCTCCGCCATTAGCGCAATCGCATCGTAGACCGTCGCATCGGGAGCGATCGACCAGATCTGGCCGCTCTTCTGGCATAGGATCTTTTCGATCGTGCCGCTGACATCCATGCGAGCGAGAATACCACGCGGGCCGAAAATGACGCAAACAATTAACGTCCGCGGCGCGCGAACCTTTCGGCGATTAAGGCCTCGAGTTTCGCGACGAGCACCGGATCGGGGAGACGCTCGAGCACTTCGTTAAGGAATCCGCCCACGAGCAACTGGCGCGCGACCGGCGCAGGAATGCCGCGGGCCAGGAGATAAAACATTTCGTCCTCATCGATCTGCCCGGAAGTGGCGCCGTGACTGCATTTCACGTTGTCGGCCATGATCTCGAGGCCCGGCATGGAGTTGGCTTCGGCGTCGTCGCTGAGCAGGAGGTTGCGCACTTTTTGATATGCGTCGGTGAAATGTGCATGCGGCTCGACGCGAATCAAACCGCCGAACGTGTTGCGGGCGCGCCCGCTGAGCGCGTTTTTGAAAAGCAGGTCGCTGTTGGTGTGCGGCGAAGCGTGATCCTGCAAAGTGCGCGCATCGAATTCCTGCGCCTCGTCACCGATTGAAACCGCGAGCATGTCGCTGTGGGCGCCTTCGCCGGTAAGGCGGCTCAGACTTTCAAGGCGCGAATATTTTCCCCCGAGTCCGAGGTGAAGATTCAACGCGGTCGCATCGCGGGCAACGGTGGTGGCGTTGATTTGGATGCTCAACGTCTTGTCGCTCCAGTCTTGCGCGCAGATGTAGGTCACTTTCGCGCCGGCTCCCACGATCAAGTCGTTTACGCCGCAGGCGAAGCCGGCGCGCTGGCGATCGGTCGAGCGAAAATGTTCGACCAAGGTCACTTTGGACAGGTCTTCGGCGACGACGAGGGTGTGCGGGAAAATCGCAGCGTTCTCCGCGTGCAGCCAATGAAACGTCTCGAGCGGCAGTTCGACTTCCACGCCGCGCGGCACGTAAAGGAAAGTCCCCGACCGAACCAAGGCCTCGTGGAGCGCGGCAAACTTGGCGGAACCAAGCGTGGCCGGCTGGCTCATGAAATGGCGGCGGAACAAATCCTCGTGTTCGATCATCGCCCGCTCCAGAGGCTGGAAGATGACGCCTGCTTTGCGCAGTTTTTTCGCAAGCACGTCGCGCTCCAGAAACTGATCATCGGCGAAAACGAGGCGGCCGGAGATTTCATCGAGACCGGTGGAGCGATCGAGAATTTCGCGGCCGTCGGCTTCGGACATTGGTGGCGCGGTTACGTAGGGCGAAAGATCGAGAATCCCCACGCTTGAAAAACGCCACGCCTGATCGGTGCGCGCCGGCATCGGCAAGCTCTGGAATTGTGTCCACGCCACTCGCTGCTGATCGCCAAACCAAGCGGGCAGCTTGTCGTCGTTGCGGCCCCGGAACCCACGGAGAATGCCGTCGGGCTTCGGCGCGATTTCGGGCTTTTGTTCGAGAACGGCTGACGGGTTGCTCATAGCGGGCTGAGACGCGAACGGCGGTCCAAGACCGCCGTTAAACCGCGTCCATTTCTGCGGGGCGAAACCTAGCCGACGGAGCCTTCCATCTCAAGTTCGATCAGGCGCTTGAGCTCGACCGAGTATTCCATCGGAAATTGTCGCACGAGATCGTTGACGAATCCGTTTACGCTTAAGCTCATTGCCTGCGCTTTGGTCAGCCCGCGCTGTTGCATGTAAAAGATCTGCTCGGCGCTGACCTGGCTGACGCTCGCTTCGTGTTGCACGGAATTTCCGGTGCCGCGCACGGTGATCGCGGGATACGTGTCGGTGCGGCTGGTCGCATTGATCAGGAGCGCGTCGCACTCGGTGTTGTTCTTGCAATTCTTCAGATGCTTCGGGATATGGACGAGGCCGCGATAGGTCGCCCGGCCAGTGCCGATCGAGATGCTCTTGGAAATGATGTTGCTCGTCGTTTCATCGGCGGCGTGGACCATTTTCGCACCGGTATCCTGATGCTGTCCGTCGCCGGCGAGCGCGATGGAGAGCACTTCACCGCGGGCTTTGCGACCCTTCATGACCACGCCCGGATACTTCATCGTGAGACGCGATCCGATGTTGCAATCGATCCATTTCACTTCGGCTTCCTCGTGGGCAAGCCCGCGCTTGGTCACGAGGTTGAAGACGTTGTTCGACCAGTTCTGGACCGTGATGTATTGCAGTTTCGCGCCTTTCATCGCGACCAACTCGACAACGGCGCTGTGCAGCGTGGCGGTGTTAAATTTCGGCGCAGTACAGCCTTCCATGTAGGTCAGCTCCGCGCCTTCATCGACGATGATCAGCGTGCGCTCGAACTGACCGAAATTCTCGGCGTTGATCCGGAAATAGGCCTGAAGCGGGTGCTTCACTTTCACGCCCGGTGGCACGTAGATGAACGATCCACCGCTGAAAACGGCGCTGTTGAGCGCGCTGAATTTGTTGTCGCCGGTCGGGATCACTTTCCCGAACCATTTTCGGAAAATCTCCGGGTGATGTTTCAAACCATCGGCGCTACCCACGAAAATGACGCCTTGCTCGCCCACCGCTTTCTTGATGTTCGAATAAACCGCCTCGCTGTCGAATTGCGCTTCGACGCCAGCGAGGAATTTGCGCTCCTGCTCAGGAATGCCGAGTCGCTCGAAAGTGCGCTTCACATCATCCGGGACGTCCTCCCAGCTGCGTTTCGGCTGTGTGCCGCCGCTCAAGTAGTAGCGGATGTTGTCGAAGACGATCGCCTCCAGATCCTTGCTCGCCCAATGCGTCGGCATCGGTTTGCTGAGAAAGATCCGCAGTGCGTTGAGCCGAAATTTCCGCACCCAATCGGGATCCTCTTTCACGTCCGAGATGTAGTGGATCGTCTTTTCGCTCAAGCCGATACCGGCATCGTGGGTGTGCGTTTCCGGATAAGCGAAATTGCCGAGGTTCCGTTCGATATCGAGTGTTGCGTTTTCCTTGACCATTTAAGTCTCCTTCTTAGGCGAGCGCGGGCTCGCTGATGTCGTCCCGTACCCAATCATAACCCTTTTCTTCCAACTGGAGGGCCAAATCCTTGCCTCCGCTGAGTTCGATTCGGCCGCGCACCATGACATGCACATGATCGGGCACGATGTAATTCAAAAGCCGCTGGTAATGTGTGATCAGGAGCACGCCGAGATTCGGTCCGCGGAGTGAGTTGACGCCATGCGCCACAACTCTAAGCGCGTCGATGTCGAGTCCGCTGTCGGTCTCGTCGAGCACCGCGTATTTCGGGTTGAGCATCGCCATTTGTAGAATTTCGTTACGCTTTTTCTCGCCGCCGGAAAAGCCTTCATTCACCGAGCGCGAGGTGAAAGAGCGATCCATGTCGAGGAGATCCATCTTCTTGTAGAGCTGCGCATAGTAATCGGTCGCCTCCAATTCCTCGCCCTCGGGCAAACGCGCCTGGACCGCGGCGCGGAGAAAATTGGCGATCGTCACTCCCGGGATTTCGCTCGGGTATTGGAAGGCCATAAAAAGGCCTCGGCGCGCCCGCTCATCCGGCTCCAAATCAAGGATGTTTTCACCATCCATCAGCACGGACCCCGAGGTCACGACGTAGTCCGGATGACCGGCCAGCACCTTGGCGAGGGTGCTTTTGCCGGAGCCGTTCGGCCCCATGATGGCGTGCACTTCGCCCGTGGGCACGGTTAGGCTGAGGCCGCGGATGATCTCCTGTTCGGCGATCGAAACGTGTAAATCTTGAATGACCAATTGATCCATAATTGCGGACTCAAGGTATGCTGATTTCCCGATTTTTGCGAACGCGATTCCCGGTCCTTTCCGGCGATGAGTTGTCGGGGCGAGGTTTCCGCTGCTAAAGTCCGACTTCGAATGATCCACGGATCGGATGCTCCTGACGAACAACACCTCCAGGTCCGGGCGTTTGTGCTCTGCGGCGGGCTCGGCACCCGGCTTCGTTCGGTTTTGAGCGATCGCCCAAAGTCGATGGCGCCAGTAGCTGGCGTTCCGTTCCTTCAACTCTTGCTGGAGGACCTTAGAGCGCAGGGAATCGGGGAGGTGATTCTCGGGACTGGTTACCTGGCGGAGCAGGTCCAGGCCTTCTTTCGCAACGGTGAGGGGCTCGGCATTGCAAATCCGTTATTCAAAGGAAGACGAACCGCTGGGCACCGGAGGGGCGCTCAAGCTGGCTGAGCCGCTGCTGAGCGATCCGGTGGTGGTGCTCAACGGCGACAGTTATGTCGAGTGGAGTCTCGCGGCGACTCGTAATCTTTTCGCCCGGAAAGACGCATCCGTGGTCATGATCCTGCAAGCTGTGCCGGATGTGGCTCGATTTGGGAGCGTAACGATCGAGCCGGACGGCCGCGTGACGGAGTTCGTGGAGAAGGGGACGCGCGCGGGCGCGGGTTTGATCAACGCCGGCGTTTACCTGTTGCGGAAGGAAATCGTCGCCGGGCTGCCAGGGGGTGAGGCGGTTTCGCTGGAAAGAGATGTGTTCCCGCGGCTGCTGCGCGGCAAGGTCTACGGGCTGGTATCGGAGGGCCTCTTCATCGACATCGGTATCCCCGCTGATTTGGCGCGCGCGCAAACAGCCCTGCTTGCAAGAGTGCGCGCGACCGAGCGCTGATGGCCGGTTGCTACCTCGTGGCAGGGGCCAGCTCAGTCAGAAGGCGCCGCCGGTCGATCTTACCATTGTCAGTTCGCGGTAACGACTTTCGGAATTCGATTTTCTCGGGCACCATGTAAGGGGGCAGCTTTTCCGCACAATGCCCCTTAAGCTGCATGGAATCGAGCGTGGTGCCATCGGCGAGCGTCACCACCGCGTGGATCGTGTTGCCGATGGCTTCGTCCGGGATGGGCAGCGCGACCGCTTCATCGACCGCGGGATGGGCGACCATGACCGCCTCGATTTCGCCCAGTTCCACCCGATAGCCGCGGGTCTTGATCATGTGATCCTTGCGCCCGACGAACAAATAATTGCCCTTCTCGTCGAGCGTGACCCAATCGCCGGTGCAGTAAAGTTTCTCCTCACGACCGGCCGCAAATGGATTCGGAATAAATGAGGCGGCGGTGTTTTCGGGGCGTGCATAATAGCCTTGCATGACGGTCGAGCCGCGTGCGTAAAGAAGCCCTTCTTCGCCAGGTCCCACGACTCTCCTTCCCTCGGCGTTAATGGCGACGAGATTCGTGTTGGCGCAGGCCTTGCCGATCGGAATGGACGCTGTCTGCTCGGGGGTGAGCGGTTCCACTTCGTAGTAGGCGCAAACGTTGGTCTCAGTCGGTCCATAGAGATTCGCGTAGCGCTTGTCCGGCAGCTTTTCCATCAACGCACGCAGGTGTTTGGTCGGAAAAACTTCGCCGGCAAAAAGGATCAGGCGAAGCGCCGACAGATCGCGTTCCTCGAGTTTCCCACGGGCTTGAAGGAGAGTGAGCACCATCGGCACGGAATACCAAACCGTGATCCTTTGGTCCTGGATGAAAGCAGACAACTGTAGGGGAAAAACCGACAACCCTTCGGGCACAAGCGAAATGGCTGCGCCAGCTTTAACGGCAACGAAAATGTCGAAAACCGACAGATCAAAATTGAACGGCGCGTGATTTGAGAGCCGATCTTCCGCCGTGATCCCAAAGGTCGCTGCGCCCCAGTTCACAAAAGTGAGCGCGTTGAGGTGAGAAAGCATGACTCCTTTAGGAGTGCCAGTGGAACCCGAGGTGAAGAGGATGTAGGCGAGGTCGTGATCAATGACGGCCACCGCCGGGTCGTCAGCCGGTTGACCGGGCAGAGCCTCAGCAAAAGTAAAAGCTGGGAGCGGCAAGTCGCTCTCCGGCGCCCGATCGACGAAGAAAACGGCGTTCATCGGGCACTCCTGGTGGAAGCTCGCGCCCAATTTTTGATAGAGCACATGGCTCGTGATGAGCGCGCGAAAGGCACACTGGCGCCCAATCTCTTCCAGTCGCATCCCCGGAGCATTGGCGTCGACCGGCACATAACACGCGCCGGTTTTCATGATTCCGAAAATGCCGGCGATCGCCGAAGGCGATTTGTGCAGGTAGATCCCAACTCGGTCTCCCGGTACCACACCATTGGCGATCAAGGCATGAGCGATCTGGTTGCTGAGCCGGTCTAGTTCAGCATAGGTCAGTGCTTGATCGAGCAGGCGCACGGCCTCGGCGTCGGGGCATCGCGCCGCACTCTCGGCGAGAAGTTGGTGTAAGAGGTATGCCATGGTATGAGTATCGAATTTACAAGGCAGAAGTCATCGGTGCGCCTCGCGCTCTGGCAATCGTGCCACCCTCTCTGGCCAGGAAACTGCTTTGCTTGTTGCTATATGCCGGTTCTGTCCATTCTGCCCCACATTGCCAATTCGAAGCGCAAGCCGTTCAGCGGTAGGCGAAGGATGCATGTTGCTAATTGGCAAGGCTAAAAGAGCGACCGGAACGAGGTCGAATGGTCTGGCCTCGCCAGACTCGAACATTCGGCCGAGAGAATTTAATCAACCGGAATTTCGATCGTTTTATTACATTTTGTCCTCGCGGTCAACCAGTGAGGAAAAGACATCATGACGTGGTTTTTTGGAGTGTCGCAGAAATTCGCCGGCATCCAGGCAACCCGGGGGGAACGTAATACTTGACATTGGAGGCACAACTTTATTAAGCTTCGAGCAACATTTGTTGCGGCTCCACGAACGAGCCAGGGTGAGCAACGACTACAACGTAACGTAACAGCGGCGCCCGGCGCGGCGGTTGCGTCTGCGGACGCGAGAAGGCTGGCGACGCGAAAGAGTCCTGAAAACATAGCTGATCCGTCGCGATTTATGTAATTTTATGAAGAAACGTGAGGTAATAATAATTGGCGGCGGACCGGGCGGTGCGGCAACGGCACTTTATCTCATCCAGTCCGGCATTAAGCCCCTGATCATTGAACGCCAATCCTTTCCCCGCTTTCACATTGGGGAATCATTGAGCGGCGAGTGCGGTAACTCCGTCCGCAAACTCGATCTTCAGACAGAGCTCGAAGATCAGAATTACCCGGTCAAGTATGGCGTTAACGTCTACAACCCCAACGGCGTTCCCTTTTGGGTGGAAGTAAAGCAGCGCTGTCCTCAGACCAACGCCTTGTTGCCAAATACAACTTGGTCGGTCCTGCGGAGCAGCTTCGACCGGATTCTGCTCGATGCAGCTCTCCAGCGTGGAGCAGAATTGATGCAGTGCGACGCGGTCACACCTATTCAGAAAAATGACCGCATCACTGGCTTGCAGATCAGAACTGCCGCTGGAGCTCTGGAAAACCTCTACTGTGATATTTTGGTCGATTGCTCGGGCCAGGCGACCTTTCTTGCCAACCGCGGCATTACCGGGCCTAAGGTCAAGGGAAACTACAACAATCAAATCGGGGTCTTTTCCCAGATTGAAGATATGACCTTGGATTCCGGATCGGAACCCTCGAACAGCCCTGGCAATACCCTGATTTTTTACAAACGACGAGACCATTGGGGTTGGACGATTCCAGTGGCTTCCAATCTCGTGAGTATCGGCGTCGTCGCGCCTGCGTCCTATTTCAAGGAGCAAGGCCTCGACAAAGAGGAGTATCTTCGGCAAGAGATTATGAGTCTGAACCCGGAATTGACCCGGCGTATCACGAAGACCTCGTTCGTTGAAGAAGTCCGCTCGGTCACCAGTTATTCTTACGCGGCGAAGAACTACTCGGGAAAAGGTTTCATTTGTGTCGGCGACTCGCACCAGTTTACCGATCCTATCTTTTCCTTTGGTGTGTTTCTGGCAATGAGGGAAGGGGAGTTCGCTGCGGAAGCCATCGTGAAGCATCTCGGCGAAGAAGGTGGAACCAATGGCAATCCCTTCGCCGACTATGAAGTGGTAACAACCGAAGGCCAGGATGCGATCAGCGATGTCATCGATACCTTCTGGGAATACCCCCTTGTTTTTACGCGCATGGCTTCGGGTAAGCATCAGGATGATATTACCGACCTCTTCGCCGGGAGAGTCTATGGCGACATTGTACGGAAGAATGCTTCGCGCATCGCGATGAGGGGGTTGTTGGCCAAGCGTCGGGGCGAGACCGCGATTTCCAAGAGAGAAGAGGTTGTAACCGTCGGTTAGATTAATGGTGCGGCGAGAAGGTCTGGCAACGGACTGATCAACTCGAATCACCTCGCCCGGTAACGGCTTCTCAGGGCTTGGTTGCCCGCGCAAAGTCCTGCCTTATGCTCAAAGAAATGTACGACCCGGCGCTTATCTTTCTTCACATTCCGAAAACGGCGGGGACGACCCTTAACCGCATCATCGAATGGCAGTACAATCCACTCTCCATTTTTACAATGGACCCGTATCGGATTCGTGCTACCCCCGAGCGACTGAAGGAATTACCGGAAGCGCGCCGCCGGCGCTTACGCATGGTGCGGGGACATTTCTACTACGGGATCCACGAGTTTCTTCCCCAGGGCGCCACCTACATCACGATGCTGCGCGAGCCCGTGGCCCGCTTCCTGTCGGCCTACTATTTTCTCCAACGCAGACCGCTTCATCCGATGCACCGCAAAGTGAAGAGCGAAAGAATTGGAGTCGAAGATTTCATCCGCTTGACGCCCCGCCGGCAAAATCTGCAATGCAGTCTGATCGCGGGAATCAAGAGCAATGGGAAGTGTGAGGCGAGCACCTTGGAGATAGCAAAGGAAAACCTCGTGAAATCATTTAGCGTCGTCGGGATTAGCGAGCGCTTCGAAGAGAGTCTCATGCTCATTGCGAAAACATTTGACTGGAAGGTGCCCTTCTATGAGAATCGCAAGGTTTCCAAGACTCGTCCGCAAGTGGAACCCCGCGCTGTGGAAATGATCAAAGAACATAATCGGCTCGACCTTGAACTCTACGAATTCGGGAAGAGTCTCTTCGAAACCACCCTTGCCAGGAACCAAAGTGCCGTCATGGATGGGTTAGCGGCCTTCCGCTCCCTTCCGACGCCTACGTCCATCGAGAGTTTTTATAAGTCGACAGTCGGTGCGGGCCGCTTTTTGATGACCAAGATCGCATCTGCCATATGAAAACGAGACACAGTCGCGTCTGGTCTCGGAACAGGCGTCCAGCGTGGTTGGTGTTTGCTATTTCTGTTGCTATCTGGTGGACACAAATGACCCACCTGGCGGCGGCGCGGCAGCAGCGCCCGGGTTTTCCTGACGTCGACGTTAAGCGCGACGTGGTTTACAAACAGGTCGACGGCCATAATCTCCAGCTCGACATTTATTCGCCCAAGTCGATCACTCATCCCTTGCCGGTCGTTCTCTGGATTCACGGGCACCGTTGGAGTTACGGAAGCAAGGAACAGCGACCGTCTTTTAACCTCATGGCACAGGGTTATATGGTCGTCAGCATAGACTATCGGCTCTCAGGGGACGCGCCTTTTCCGGCGGCAATCGAAGACTGCAAGGCGGCGGTCCGTTGGTTGCGCGCCAATGCTGCCACCTACCATATCGATCCTGATCACATCGGCGCCTGGGGCCATTCTGCTGGGGGACATCTGGCTGCGCTCCTCGGCACATCGGGTGGCGTTGCGGAGCTGGAGGGCGCCGGCGATAACCCTACCTTTTCCAGCCGGGTCCAGGCGGTCTGTGATATGTCCGGACCGTCGGATATCCTGCAATTCTACGAGACTGTATCGAGTTTGAGCGATGGTTCAGGCCGCAGAGCCAAGTCATCTGTCGAGCAGTTTCTGGGAGGCTCGGTTGAGCAAAATAAGGCGAAAGCAATCGCGGCTAGTCCGATTACCTACGTTTCCAAGGACGACGCGGCGTTCCTCATTATCCATGGAGAAAATGATATGTCGATCCCGGTGAGCCAAAGCGAGGTGTTCGCGGACAAGTTGAAGGCCGCTGGAGTGGACGTGACATTGGAGATTGCCAAAGGACGGGGGCATGGCGTAGGTGCTCCGGGGTTTGCGAGCGAGATCATCGGCTTTTTCGACAAATACCTAAAGCCGAGTGGCTCGCGTTAGGGAGTCTGGTTCATCGCCGATGCGCCGCCTGCTTTACGGATTGTCCGCTGCTCGGGTTTTTCTGGCCGCCGCGGCTATCGCCTCATTCGCACCTGGCCCCCTTCTTGCCACCAGCGGCCCCCCCCTCCGGACGGGGCTTTGGGCAATCCAGAAGCTGCCTGAAGATGCCGCAACGTTTGACGAGTTTTCTGCCCAGGTCCGGGTCAACCCTAACTTGTCGGGAGTTTGTCTGCATATCCCCTGGGATCGAGTCGAGAAGCAGCCGGGGAAGCCAGACTTTAGTGCGATTGACAAGACAGTGGCTGTGCTTCGCAGCATTGGAATGAAATATCAACTCTGTTTCAAACCCGGAGCTTATACGCCATCATTTGTGTATGCGGACGGCGCGCGGCCGTTCGAGACCAGGGTTACCAATCCTCATCGCGCCAATGTGGGCGATGCGGTTAAGGTTCCAATTCCGTGGGATCCCATCTACGAGCGTGATTTCTCACACATCATCCAACAGCTCGGCGAACATTACGCGAGCGATCCTCTTTGTGTCAGCGTCGTACTTACCTGTGCTAATTTCATGAGCGCAGAAATGCATTTGCCCAAAACACGCCAGGACCTTTCCCGTTGGCAGGCCCTCGGCGATTACGAAGCCAGGCTGCTCGAGGTCTACAAGAAGTTTGTCCAAGTTTGGGGCACCGCCTTTCCAAAACAGGAGATCTCTTTGCACGTGTCAAAGGTTTTGGATCTGCCGTCGTCCTTCTGTGAACGCGTTGTCGACGCTGGACTTAGCGAGTACCCAGAGCGCTTTAGCATTCAAAACTGCCAATTGACCGGACGCAAAGAGGACACCGGGATGCTATCTTACGATCTCGTGCAGAAATACCGAGATCGTGCGCACCACGGATTTCAAAGTCTGGCCGGTCTTTCCCATCCGAATGAAAGGATGGGCTCGATCGAGATGGCGGCGCTCAACGTGGTCCACGCCGGCGGCGAATACTGGGAACTTTGGCACGGGGACGGCTTTAGCGTTGAAACATCGGACGCTGTCTCCAAGATTTGGCGCGAAGCGAAAAATCTGGGATATGAGACTTATAAAGAGAAACTGATCTCCGAAGGGAAATACCGCCAGCAGCGATGAGCGCCCATCCAACATCATCGGTTCCGAACGAAGCGGCGACCCAGCCCGGCAATGGCTCGTCGCCGCGCGCCGGCCATGCCGAAGAGAGCGTTATCTTTCTTCACCTGCCGAAAACTGCCGGCACAACTGTCAATCGTTTAATCGAATGGGAGTATCGACTCTCGGAAATGTATTCGATCGATCCGGTCCTATTCGAATGGTCCGCCGCTCATCTGCGCAAACTCCCTCCTTCGCGCCTCAGGAAGATTCGCATGTTCAAGGGCCACATGACATTTGGCCTGCACGAAGTGCTTCCGCAACCAGCAACCTATATCACCGTTCTGCGGGATCCCGTGGACCGAGTGATCTCAGCTTTCTATTTCATGCAAAGCTATAAGTTGCATCCACTCTACTGGAAACTCCGACGTGAGAAATGGACCTTGGAAGACTTTGTTCGCAACTCTCAACGGGACAATGTTCAGTCCAAAATTGTTGCCGGCGCCATCTACGAAGAGCCCTGTACGCGCGAGATCGTCGAAAAAGCCAAGTACAATTTGCGGCATCACTTTAGCGTCGTGGGCCTTTCAGCGCGGTTGGAGGAGAGCCTGGCCCTGATGAAGCTGCGCTTCGGATGGAAACTCAGCTCTTATTCAAGTTTCAATGTCACCCGCTCTCGGCCAAAAAAGCGCGACTTGCCCGAGACCACCCTTAATTTGATCCAGCAAAGGAACGCATTCGATATCGAGCTATATGCGTGCGGCCGGGAAATATTTGACGCGGCGGTAAAAGCCAACGCGGACGAAGTCAAGCGGATCGCGGGCGAACTGGAAGCGACCCGAGCGCTCTCGCAAGGTTCGCTCGGCGCGATGCTGTTCAATGCGCGCTCGGCACTACGCAAAGCAGTCAACCGCGTTTACTCGGCCGTCTGAGCCGCTTCGGCTACAGTGACCTGTGGTTGAGCCCCCTGGATTAAGAAGACCTTTACCCGGTAGCTTTCAAATTCCGCTCTGGCGTGCTCGTGAATATAATCCAGCGCTGCAGGGCTATTTAGCATCTCAAACGATGCATAAGGCGCGAAGACGACCCAGGCCCGGCCCGACCGGTTTACGACTTCCTTCAATTCCGAAATATTTCGAATCACCGGTAAACTGCCAAACTTGTCGGCAAATCTCGGCTCGTCGAGAAGCTGGTCGTAGGGGACTTTGGAACTGAAGAGCGTATCCAAGAAATAGTTCCCCGGAAAGCCGGCGTAGTAATTAAAGACATGCGGGATGCCAGGCAGAATCGACGTCCCCTGGCCGGGCATGAGTCTTAACGAAGTTGGCTGCTCCTCGGTAATCGTAGCGATAGGTGCCTAACCGGGACATCATCTGCGGCGTGTTACCGGTGCTGGAGAGTTAATATTCCTTCAAGACCGACTCGTTACTTTGCACGAAAAGCAGAATCAACAGCGCCAGTCCGGTGGCATGGGCGGCGAACCGCGCAACCGTCGAATCGCCGGCACGTCGAGCGAGCGCCAGGATGCGATCGTAAAGCATGACTGTCGCCGCCACGCCGCCCATGATCACGAGCGGCTGAAAGTAATAGCAGTAGCGCGGGGAGAGCGCGGCGAGAAAGTTGGTATGTAAGATGAAAAGTGTTCCCAGCATGACCACGACATAGCGGAAGCCGGGACGACTTCCAACAGAAGAGCAGTCCTGCGAGAATCATGAGGGTGAAAAAGACATGATTTTCGAGAAAGCAGCAGCTTGTCGACGTAGAACATCGGCTGGTAGCCAGGGGCGAGAAAGAAGAGAGAAGGTCCAGTCAGGTTGGAAATACCGGAACCCACTGCGAGATAGGTGGACGCCGGCAAGCATGCGGGAGCAATATTGAGCGACGATCACAGCCCCGATAAAAAACAGGCAGCGATAAAGATGAAAGTCCTTCAGCCACCACCATTGACCCCAGCGCACCACGAGCAAGCCCATGAACAGTGCGGGCAGAAGGAATCCGGTTCCTTCCCAGGATAGGTAGGCTAAGCAGAAGATAACCGTTGCAGCCGTAAGGAACTTCCGTCCAAAAGGACGAGTCTGGATTGCTTCATAGAAGAGCCAATACGTCAGCACCGCCATGAGCTGGCATTGCGAGAGATAGAATGCATTCTGGGCCCACCGGATATTGAGGGGCAAACAGGCATAGACGAAGGCCGCAAAGAGACCGGTCCTCCAGTCGAATAGCCGCCTTCCCATAAGCCCGATTACGCCGATGCATAGCGTTCCCATGAGACAGGACGGGAGGCGCATGGACCACTCCGAATAGCCAAATAGAAATCCAAAAAGCGCGAGAGGGTAAGGAACTGCTTCGTAGGTCGTCGTCCAGCGCACCTCGCCTGCAGCCATGGTGTAGGGAAATCCCAGGCTAAAGATCCCCTTCGATTTTGCGACCTGGCCCATTTCGTCGTGGTCAAACGACATGTAACCCAGGTTGTGGTAACGCAAACCAAGGCCAAGGAACATAATGAGAATGAGGACGAGATACGGCAGTAACTGACGGAAAGGAATCTCGAAGAGCTCAGGCAAACGCAGGTTGCGAGAAATCATTTCTTTGACCTGGGATCTTCGTGTTTCCCAGGACAGACCCGCTTTCATGCGCTCAACAGCGGCGCGAGTTGCAGCTGGCGTCCATTTGTCGACGAGAAGGTGCAACAGGCGAATCAAAATCAACGCGGCAAAGGCCCCGACGACAAACATCGGCTGAAACGACCAATCAACTGGGAATCGGGGATCGTAGTTCGGAAGGGCCATGAGTAGCAAGCCCGCCAGAATGGGTCCGTGGAGGAGAGCATCTCGCGCCATCGCATTGCCCAGAGGCTCGCCACGCCAGTTGCAAACGATCCCTGAAACGATCAGCCAGAGAGCTACGACCAAGCCAAGAGTGAGGCCAACGATGGCCCACGATTGGAATAGAGTAGCGAAGCCCGAATGGTCGAGAGACCGGGCCATTTCCTGGGGCAAGTGACCCCAGGGTGCGACCCCATCTCGGCCCAATCTGAACGGCACGTTGGTGCGCCGCGCCTGGTTCTAAATTTGGCTGATCGCCAACCCGCCAGGACGCGTTGGTGGAAAAGCGTTCAACTTTGCTTCCTTCGACGATGAAACCGTTGATATAGAGGCTAGCCGGGATGTGCTCACTCCGAACGGTCGCGATAATGACGTTTTGTCCTCTTTTGATCCAGTTACTGACGTCGTAGGCGGATAGCTCGACGGATTGGAAAGGCGAGCCTTTTTCCTTGGCAGGAACAACCCCCTCTTTAGCAATCCGACCCGGCTTTTCGCCCTGAGATTGGTCTTCCTCGGTGGAGGACAGGTGCGGCAATTTCTTAGCGCCTTTTATGGCCGAGCTTGCGAGGGTGATGATATGTTCGTTGACGGCCAGATCCAAATCCCCGGAACTGGCGACCTGAATCCACGTTTCCTGCTTCGACCTGTCCGCGTTAATGGTCGTGGAAAACACGGCTTCAGATGCCGCGTTGTCCGCCATGATCCAGTATCCAATCCTGGGCAGTTGCAGCAGGAGGGGATTAGTATCGACCCAGGTAATTGCAACATGCTGATCATTAATCGGCGAACGCCGCGCAGTCGGCCAAGTCTGATCCGGCACATGCTGCGAATTCCATTCTTCCGAGCCTGCGACGATTCCAGTCTTATTGGCTACGCGCCACGACTCATCCGAGAGAATATGCGTGACCCTACCTCCTTCTTCGACGATCTCGCCGCGGAGAAGCAGTTGGGCCGGGCCGGGATAGGAAGTACGTGAGATGGAAACCGCGATGACGTTGGTGCCGGTTTTGAGCGCCCGTTTAATGTCGTAGATGCCCGCTTCGTAGGTCTTGATGGAACCGAGATTGCCGATGGTGTGCCCATTGACGATGAGGCCAAAGGTATCCGAGGCGGCGATCTCGATCCAAGCCTGGGCCGGAAGCGAGCTAAGATAGACTTCCTTCCGGAAATAAGCGATCGGAGCGGGCGAATCGGTCGGCTCGATCCACTGTGCCTTCCCGAAATCAAGCTGATACTGCCGGTGCCTCGGCAGCCCATAAGTCTGAAGCAGGTAATATCCGAGCACGAGGCCACAGACAATGACCAGAGCCCATGACCAACGAAGGAGTTTCGGCGACAGGAATTTGTTTCCTGAGCTGGAGTGAACTTCCATAACTATTCCCCAGCCAGGCCGGTCAAAGCCCAATAATTCATGATCGGATCAGCGGCGAGCGAGAGACTATAGTAGCGGCGCGCCTCAGCATCATTGCCGAGTTTCGCGTAACAGTCGCCCACCGTGGAATAGGCGTTGGCCAGCGCAAAGTTATGGTCCTTGATCAACTTGACCAGCCGGTCGGCGGCTTCGACGCCCGCCTGGTAACGGCCCACGTCGTAATAACCCCGGGCGAGGTAAGGCAGAACATAGATGAGGGTTGGATCTTCCGCCAGGGCCAGTTCCCAGTTAGTAACCGCACTATTAATGCCGCCGGCGCGATACAGGGCCAGACCGAGAGACATACGGGTGGAAGCCAGCTCCCGAAGAGCGGTTTCGGCTACGGCGCCGCCTGCTTCGGCGGCGCGGCTGAACTCAAATAAAGCAGGCTCAAATTCGTTGGCACTGCGCAAGTCGATGGCCCGGTGAATATGGCGTTCTGCCGAGTCAGGCGAAATGCCCGCCAGTTTTTGCAGCTCCCCAATCGTTGCATAAAGATCGATATCGTGCGCATGCCAGCCATCCCATCGCATCGCCTTGCGATAGTCATCGATCGCCTCCTCATTGCGTCCGTGGGTTGCAGCGAGCACGCCATCCGTGTAATAACGCTGACCGATGGCCGGCGGAATCAGGATGATGGTAAGCGCGCCGATCGGTAGACAGAGCAGGAGGAAAAGACGGGTCAGTCTGCCACCTGGCATTTGCGCGATGGAGTAAGCACCAACGAGGGCGGCACCCAGGCCGAAGCAGTACCAACCGATGCGCAGAAAAGACCAGGCCGCCACGAACCGACCCCAGGCGCTGTAAAGCACGAGTCTCTTCGGCACGAGTTCCGGCGCACCGTAGTTCTGCAGAAGGTAATCTTTTGTAAAGACATTCAGAAGCGGCATCACTTCAAGTTCGTAAGTGAGCCGGCGAAGCACCGATGGCTGGCGAAAGGCGATCTGGGCCGGAGCGATAGCCCACAGCATGATTAGAATGGCCGCAGCCAGGCCCAGCACCATCGGGAACCTCTTGCGCACGACCAGTCCAAGACCGAGCACACCCACGCCGATGACGCCGGCAGAAAAAAGTGTCAGATGTGGGGTAACCCCCGGGTCATGTAAATAAGAGAATTTGAGACCAGTAAGGTTATGACTGAAGGGAGACTGAACCCACTTCAGGATGACTGAGCCGAAGACCAAACAAGAGCCCATGATCAAAAGCCAGTAACTCGCCCAGACGCGCGCGCCCGCTTCAGCCCACGAGGTCACGCGTTCAAGCCAGCGCGTCAGGGTTTTCGGAACCTTCATGACTCGCGCCTAAGCTTTTTGGCCCAGGACGCCACGAACGGCGAGACAAAGGCGATGCCCTCTCGCGCCTGGCTGATTTCCTCGCTCGAGAAAGTGCGCAGAGCAAAAAGAACGGCGCCGTAAGTAAGGACTGACAAACCCGCTCCAGCTATTTGCCAGACGAGGGGCGATTCGGCGCAAAGATAGAGCACGCCGGCCATGGCTGCTCCGGCCGCGAGCGGTCGCCAAAGGACGTTCCCAAGGTGGGCGGGATAGCCGAGTTTATGCATCTGAAAAATCCACAACGCCACCGTCAGCGTCTCAGCGCAAACAAAAGCAATCGCCGGGCCGACATAGTTATAGTGCGGAATCAATGCAAGGAGGAGAACAACGCGCAGGACCGAACCAATCATCGTGGTCACGAAAAATCCCTTCTGCGCGTCAAGAGCGGCGAAGAGATATTGGAAAAGCGTCGAGACGAAGAAAGGAATCAGGCCCAGGCCGAGAAGTTGCATGGCGGGTAGAGCGGGCAAGAATCTGGCGCCGAGTGCCAGGGTCAAAAGCTGCCGGGACCACGTGATAAAGAAGGCCGCGAATGGGATACTAAGGAGAGAAAAGAACTTCAAGCTCTGGCGGTAAACATCACCAAAGTGTGAGGGCGAAAAATGCGCTGTGCGAGAATAGAGCGGATAGAGCGGCAGGGAAAGAGTCTGCGGGATGGTGCGGAGCGACCAGCTGAGGCGATAGGGCCCGCCGAATAGACCAACTGTTTTCATATTGGTCATTAGTCCCAGAACAAAAATATCAATTTGCATGGCGAGTTGCCGGAGCATGACGCCGCCGCCCATCGGCACGGCGGAAAAGAAAAGTTCCTTCCAAAGTGGCAGGTCAATCTTCAGCTTAACCTTGGTGTAAAACTTGGAAACGATGAAGTGGTAGAAGGCCCACATGAATAAGTTCGAGAGCAGGTGGGCGACAACGAAACCGACCATTCCGGTCCTGAAGTGGAGCATGACCAGGATGAAAACCAGGAGTAGAATCTTTTGCAGAATGAAGGCCAGATAATTCAGCTCGTTGTCTTCGAACGCGCGGAGTACCGCGCTATAGCCAGCGCCATGAAAGGTAGCCAAAGTTGCCAAAGTCATGATCATGACTGCGATTTTCATGTCGTAGCCAAAAGGCAGAAAAAGAGCGATGACTCCTACGACGAGACAGACCACGAGTGATATCGCCCAGATCAAACCCGCCGCGGCTCCGGTTATTTTCCCGACACATTCCGGGTCCTTGGCGATCTCGCGAATCATCATTCGGGGTAGACCGGAATCGGCTACGAGCTGAGCGATCATGGCAAAGGCCAGGACCCATTGGTATTTGCCAAACTCCGCGAGGCTAACGTTATGATTGCGGGCGATGGCAATGGTGGTAGCCAGATAGACCAGCCCACCGATAACACCGGCGGCGACGCCGACCACGGCGTTCTTTACAATCCGCTGAGATTGCTTCATTGAAACCACTTCCAGGAGCCGCCCGAAGCTTTCTGGAGAGCCGCGTAGAGCATGAGCCGGCGAACCTGAAGACCGTCCAAGTCATCTCGTTTTGCAATGAGATGCAATTCCTTTTCGATCGCCGCGAGTGGCGTTGCAATTCCCTCTTGCTGTTGCGAGCCGGTGACCTGGACATCACGGTCGGCTTTCGCGACCTCCTGTTGCAGAGAGAGGATATTCTGACTGAGAACGTAAATGCTTTGGTAGATCGTCACGATTTCAAAGGCAACATCATCGGCGACCGAGGAAAGCCGGGCGCGTTCAGCCTGATATTTTGCCAGGCGCGAGCGGGTCGTCGCCTGTTGCGCGCCGAAATCGAAGATCGGCACGTTAACCGAAACAATGCCCGCATAGAGATCAGCACTGGAAGAGCCGAAGTCATCGATATGGATCGCGGTACCTTCGAGAGTCACAGAAGGATACAAACGGAAGTGTTCGAGCCGGTAATCCTGTCGGGCCTGATCGATAACTGCTTTCTGAACCTCAAGCGATGGGTGTTGATTCAAGTTCGGACCCAGCAAAAGCTTAGCACTTGGTGGTTCGGGCGGTTCCGGAAGTTCGTCGGAAAGTTTGAGCTCGTCGGGTGAATCGAAACCAAGGGAGCGGGCCAACTCGATTTTTCCTGCCACAGCCTGCTGTCGGAGAATCTTGGAAAGTGTTTCTGCCCCGCTCAGCTGGCTTTGCGCGAGCTTAAGATCGATGGGAAGAGTCAGTCCCTGCTTTTGCTGTTCTTGAGTGATGTCAACCTGCTGTTGCAACAGTTTGACTCGCCGTTCTGCATAACCCGCGCGATTCTCAGCCGAGACCGTGACTGATGAACGCGTCAGTGATGCGCGCGATAACGTCTTCGCGCCTGAGGCGACTCGTCCAGGCCAAATTCCTTCGCCGAGCCAGCTTGCTCGCTTGGGCGGGGGCAGTGTTAAGACCAAGGATACTCCCGTCCCTGAAAAGAGGATAAGAGAGGTGAGCCGAATATGATTCGACCGCTCCCGACTCGGTCGCGTTGTTCACCCCAACACCAATCCCCGTGCCGGCGTTTACGATGGAAAATTTGCTGGTCGGACTGCCCGAAAAATAGTTGATAGGCGGCCCTGCCTGTGATTTCAGGAAGCGTCTGGTCACGCGCAGCACGTGCGTCTTCCGTCGCGGAGGCGACGTCGAGACGGCTGGCCTCCAGAACTGGACTTTCGTTCAGAGCAAGCGCAATACAATCACTCAGGGTCAATGCCCGGGATTTGGAACCAGCCTCGCCCTGTCCCCCCCGCGACAATGGGACGGCCAAGAGGAAAGCTGTGAGAGCTGAGAACAACGCTATTTCTCAAGCGATTTCTCGGTTGTGCGCACTTTGTCATTGTTGTTGAGATATAGCTGGCCCACGGTCACGACCTTTTCGCCCTCTTTTAAACCCTCCTGCACCGCAGTCATGGCGTCGACGACAATACCGGGACGAATCTTCCGCAAAGTAGCATGGCTTTCCGAATCGACGACAAAGACGGACGCCTGCTCGCCGGACGGATTCATGATCGCGATACTCGGCACCGCGAGCACGTCCTTGGCTGAGCGGCGGATACGGGCGAAGCCAGATAGACCTGGCTTCAATCGGAAATCTTCGTTTTTAATTTCCACGTAGGTGGTAAAGGTGCGCGTAACCGGATCAATATTGGGATCAATCTTGACCACCTTGCCTTCGAAACGTTCACCCGGGAAAGCGGGAAAACTTGACTCAGCTGCCAGACCCAACTGAACAGAGTGCATTTTGTCTTCGCCGATTTTCGCGGCCAGGAGGACGTTGTTGAGCGAGCCAAGCTTCATCACGATCTGATCGCGGTGAGTGTTTTCTCCAGGATTTACGAGGCGTTCCAGCACAATGCCATCAAGAGGAGCGGTCATTTTGACATGCTCCAGATCGAGTTCCGCCTGGCGTAGAGAAAGGCTCGCTTTGGCGAGGGACTCTTTGGCGTCTGCGAGCGACATCTCACTCTTCTCCAGTTCCAATGGTGTTCCCATGTTTTTCTGTTGCAACGCCGTGTAGCGTTCGACCTGCCGGGTCTCGTCCTTAATCTTGACCTTGCTCGAATCGACGTAGGCGCGATTGGCCTCCAGAGTTGCCGTGATCAGGCGGTCATCCCAGCGGACGAGCAGACTGCCTTTCTTGACGACGTCGCCGATTTTGACCGGGACTTCGAGCACTTGCGCGGTTATCTGGCTCGTCAACTGCACAGTCTGCGCCTGTTCGATTGATCCGTTTCCGCCGATTACCTCATTCAGGTCTTGGCGCCGGACAGGCACCGTCTCGACGGGGGCGGGAGCGTGAACCAGGCGTGCCCGCGAAGGCGTGGTGTCGATCACGTGGATGATCGTCAAGAAGACGAGCAATCCAAGGATAAGACAGATGGCGAAGAAGATGATCCAGTGCGAGCGCTTCATTTGCGGGGTTGAAGTTTGGCGAGCAAAAATGCCCCCATTTCCGGGGCGCGCCGGTTCGGCCAGCTTGTTTTTCGTGTCCATATGGGTAGTCAGAGTGCCGTCACAGCGGCAGAGGCGAAGAGTTCATAGCAGCCTAACAAAGGTTGTCGATACCACATTCCAAAATCCGGCTAAACTATGTGCGATGTGTAATGAAACTGTCTGCGATATGTAATGCCACAGGATGTAAACGTCAGTGCTCAATCACGGCCGGGGTCGCCGGTTCATTTAGCGGGTGCGTGGCGGCGGAGGGCGCGCCGAGAAGCTGATCGTAAATGCGCTCAATCGTCCGGCAAATTTGCCGCCAATCGAAATTGGCCAGAACGGTAGCGCGGGCATTGGCCCCTAACTCGGCAGCGAGCGTCCGGTCCTGCAAGATCGTAACAATACCGTGGCCGAGCGCTTTGTAATCGTGGTTGGGGACGATGAAAGCGTCGTGCAGGTGGCGAACACCCTTGGCACCACCGGCGAAGGAGACAACGGGTTTGCCGGCGAGCATGTAATTCAACAACTTCACGGGGTGCCCGGGACACTCGGGCCGCGGAACCACCGTCACATCGGCGAGGGCGATATAACTGGGCAGGTCCGCCAACGCATGAGGAGCAATCCAGACGATCGAGCGAGAGATCCCGAGCTGGTCGGCAAGCTGTTTGTATTCCTTCTCGTGAATCGCGGAGACAAGCGGACTAACGATCAGCAAGAGAGCATTCGGCTGCGCCTGCAGAGCAACGGCAAAAGCGCGGAGCAAGTAGTCAACCCGCTGAAAGGCGTTCAGCACACCGGTATACATTACGACCGGTCGGTCGTTGATTTGATATTGCTGCCGAAATTTTTCAGGCGCCGGATTGTCGAACATCTCCGGCTCGATGCCGGCTGGTACCATATCGATTTTCCCAGCCGGGACTCCGTGGTCAACGAACCAGCCCTTCAATTCCGGTGAAACCGCGGTGACGTGGTTGGGAAAAATGGGAATGAACCAATCCAAAGCGCGAGCGATGCCGTGGGCGAGCCACGCTGGGCGGATGAAACGGTAACCTGCCAGCTCATCTGACATGAGATTAACCGCGTTATAGAGAAGCGGGCGGCCTGTCAGCCACTTGGCCATGATTCCTACGAGAGCGCCTTCGTAATTATGCGCGTGAATGATATCTATTCGTTCGCGGCGGATTACGCGACAAAGGAGACGCAGGAGCTGGAAATCGAGAAAAAACTTGTCTGCTGAAGGGCCGACCTTGGCGTTGCCTTCCGGCCGGAAAGACGCCGTCCGGTGGACTTTGGCGCGACGAACGAGGATATCCTCCTGGCCAATCGGATAGGTAACGATGTGAACATCGTGACCCATGTCCACCAGAGTATCAGACATCTCTCGAATACTAGCGGCAGAGCCATGGTTAGCCGGGAAAGGACAAGCCGCGACCATCGCGACTGAGTAGCCATCTGCCCTGGCTCGACGATTAGAGGCGACGTTGGTCACGGAATGGTTGTTGCCGGAGTCGTGGAGGGGACCGGCATGACTGGGTTCTTAAGATAGGGACTAGTAGCTTCGCGTGAGATGACTCGTGCGGGGACCCCTAAGACCGTGGCTCCACTCGGTATGTCATGAACGACCAGGGAGTTCGCGCTGACTACGACGTTGTCGCCAATGGTCACCGCGCCCACCACCTTGCAGCCCGCTCCGAAATAGCAGTTGTTTCCGATCGTCGCACGGCCTACCCCGCGGACATTCATGATACTGGCCCCCTGGTTGAGGGTACAGCTATGGCCAATCTCTTTCGCCAGGACGAGAATGCCGCAGAAGTTATGGATGACAAGACCCGGCCCGATCTCGTTTTCGCGTGCGATATGGATCCCGGTGATCGCCATGCACGCAACGTTGATAAACAAGTAAAGTGTGATTAGGATCTGGCGGATAACCGGAATCTTTACGGTGTAGGCCCAAGAGCCGAATCGATAAACGATAACGGCGAAGGTTCCGAATTCGAGGAATGGTGTAATACGCTTGCGGAAGAATGTATTGATCTTCCGGACGGACGCCAAAGCCTCGCATCTTTCGAGCGAGATCGGCACGAATGAGTTCAAACATATGATTGGATTAGTTTTGAGTTATTCGAGGTAGCCGAGGGCTTGCAGCCGCTCTTCGACTTTCGCCGACTCTTCGTCGGTGTAGCCGCTGGAGCGCTCGCCTCCTGAGGTGCCCGAGGCCGCGCCGGATTTCACAGGATGCTCTGCGAGGAACTCGTGCCGGAAGGCACTGATCAACACACTGCCATCCATGTCTTGAGGAACTGAAACTCCAAGGAGATGAAGGATAGTGGGAGCAAGGTCGGTCAGGTGCGAATTCTCGATTTCCGTCCCTGACTTGAAGGCCGGTGCGCGGGCGACGAGGATACCGTGAAGGCGATGTGTGCCGCCCCATTCTGAAGTCTCAGATGGTTTGTGTTCCCGAATGACCAGGGCTGGTTTAGCGGTATCTTCGGGGAAGCTCGGTTGAGTAGAAAAGAGGCTGTTCTCGCTCCACCAGTCGAGCACGAGATCAGCGCCTTCGTGGGCGAATGGACCATGGAAAATTTCGTCGCGGCGATAGACCCGGTTGATAACTGGCTTGCCGTTGCGCGGATCCTTTAGCTCGGCCAGTTTTGCGATTATGAGGTTAACCAAGGCCTCGTAATCGGCCGGATCGACGGTCCCCTGGGGCTTTACGCCCTTAAGGTTGATCCAGATGCTAGGCGGCGAAGCGAGCACTTCGCTGCAGTAGGCTTTGGTCCGGCTCCAATCGATGCTGGTGAAAGAGGAGTAGGCCATTTCGCTCTTCTGCCGGATCTTTGGAAAGAGTAAGGCGAGGCGGCTCTTCTGGCGCGAAGTAAGCGAGCGTTGGAGGAGTGAGAACCCGGCTCGCAAGACTTTTACGCCAATGGTTCGTATGCCCGAGGTGGCCTTCTCGTTGTAATGCAGGAGGCCAAGCTGTGCCAGATACCGGTTGAGATAGATCGTGCGGTCCACGACCGGGCCGCCGCCATGATCGGAGACAACAAAGACCGCCGTCTTGGCGGGCAGGCGATCGATGATTTGCCCGGCTGCGGCGTCGAGTCGCTCATAAACCTTGCGGATCGCATCGCCAAACTTCGGCGCCAGCTTCGGATCATGGATGAAGTGATCCTTATCCATGTGCTGCCAGAAATAGTGCTGAACTGTGTCGATTGACATGAAGACGAACATCATCACATCCTGTGGATGGTTCTCGAGCAGATAGAGCGCGGCCTTCGTCCATTGCTTATCCATCTGCTCCATTTCGGCGAGCACCTGGCTCCGTCGCTCGTCGGTCGACATCGCGCCGAGGAATCGGAGATCGAGCTGGATTTCGCCGAGATGCTTGACCAAGTCCTCCCGCAAAGCAGGCGGATGAATAAACGGACTGTTCTCAGACGGTGTATCCATCCCGGAAATCTGGAATCCATTCAGAGGCTCAGGCGGATAGGTGAATGGAATGTTCATCGTGCCGACGGAGTAGCCGGCGTTGTTCAGGAGCTTCCAGACGGTGGGCGAGCGGCGCGAGGTCGCGTTCGCGTAATTCATCGCATAGCCGCCTTGCTCGGTTTCGACAAAATGAAAGATGCCATGCTTGCCGGGATTTTTGCCCGTCATGAATGACGTCCAGGCCGGAGGAGTGATCGGCGGGAGAACGGACTCGAGCGCGCCCGAAACGCCGGCTTTCATCAGCTTCGCCAGGTTCGGCATGCTGCCTTCCGCCATCCACGGTCGAATGACGGTCCATGTCGCGGCGTCCAACCCGATGACGACAACCTTTGGAACCTTCTTCATGTGGCGAGGAGGTTAGACTGCCCTGCGGGCTGCCGTAAAGTTGTGACGGGCGGAAATGGTAATCATTTGTAAACCCGCCAGGTCTGCATGCCGACGGGGTCGAATCGGAAATCGGTCACCGAGGTTCCAAGTGCACTGAGACGCTCTCGCACGATGTGCCGCTTGTTAAACGGGCAATAGAGCAGGAGATGGCCACCGCCGCCGGCCCCGGTGATCTTGCCGCCAATCGCTCCGGCTTTGCGCGCCTCGTCGTAGAGCTCATCGATGCGCGGCGTGGTGATGCCTTTGGCCATCTGCTTCTTTTGCAGCCAGCCTTCGTGCAACATCTCGCCAAAGCGATCGAGATCGCTCGCGAGAAGTGCTTTTTTCATTTCGTAGGCGATCGCCTTTACCTGGTCCATCGCGGCGAGCGGCGCCGCTTCGTTCTTTTTCGCGCTCTCCATCTGGCTGTCGATGATTGGCTGAGATTCGCGGCTACCCGTGAAGCAAAGGATAAGGTTGTATTCCAGTTCGTTGATCAGGTATTCGCTCAACCGCAACGGCGTGACGACGACCTCTTCGCCGTTGAATTCCATGAAATTGAAACCGCCAAAGGCGGCGGCCTATTGGTCCTGCCGGCCGCCTTTGATTCCGACGTCATTGCGCTCAATGTCGTAGGCCAGTTGAGCCATTCCATTCGAGGTGATTGGCAACCCGAGCAGCTCCCGGAAGAGGCCGATCAACGCGACGGTGAAGGTCGAGGAACTGCCGAGACCGGAGCCGGGTGGCGCATCTGCATGGACGAACAGGTCGAAGCCGTCGCTTCGGAATTTGTCGAGTTCAAAGCGTTTGAGCACTCCTTTGACGAGATCCATCTGGCCGTCGAATTGGAAGTGCTCCTCCTGGGTCCAATAGACGACCGTCCCGTAATCGAAGGATCGAAAGCCGATCGACCGTTCGGACTTTGGCACCAGCGTTCCGTAAACGTAGCGCGAGATAGTGGCGTTGAGGACACAACCGCCGTGCGTATCCGCATACGGCGAGACATCAGTTCCTCCCCCGCCAAAGCTCAAGCGGAGCGGCGTGCGAGCGCGCACCATCTTGATCTGACTGAGGAAGTTCTTCGGTTGCGGAGTCATTGTCCGGCAAAAAGCGCGCGCGTTAGCGGTTTGCCCTCCATGTCTGGTGGAATGGTCAGCCCAAAGATCTCCAGAACCGTCGGCGCCACGTCCGTGATTTTCGCGCCCTCGATTTGACGGGGACCGCGAGTGCCGCCGGCGGGTCGCCACAAGATCATGCCGTTTTGCGCGTGGTTCGCGCCGTCCGGGCCGGTGTCGTTTTCGAATGTGTGCAACTTACCACCGCCGATCGTGCCGACCGACCTCCAGTAAAGATCGCCGAAATAGACAATCAAGTCCGGGGCCACACCACGCACTTCTTTGTAGAGTTCTTCGGGACGGTAAACCTGCGTGCCGATGTCACGACCGTTTTCGTCCGGGATTGACTTGAGGCCGGCGATAAGCTCGTCGCGCACCTTCTCGTAATCTTCCGGCGCGATCGTGCCTTCCGGTTCGCGGCCGGCGACGTTGAGAAAGACACGGGCGTAATAACCGCCGTCGCCCCACGCTTTCGTCCGTGCCCAATCGACTTTTACCTTAGAGAACGGCACCGCACCGGTCGGCTGTTCTTTCAGAGCCAGATAGCCGTTGGCCATCAGCCATTCGTTTACACAAATGCCGCCGTCCATCCGCTTCGCCCCGTGATCGGAGACCACCAGAACGTCCGTGTTCTCATCGGCAAAGCGCAAGAGCTCGCCAATCTCGCGGTCGACCTCCTTGTAATAGTCGTGAATCGCGCTCTCCAACTTATTCCCCGGCTCGTAGAAACGATGGGCCGGGTCCATGTTATCCCACAAGGCGTGATGGATGCGGTCGGTACCCATTTCCACCATGATGAAATAATCCCAGTCCTCCTTGGCCAGAAGATGACGCGCAAGTTGGAAACGCTTGCGGGTCATCTCGTAGATGTCGGCCAGGATCTTCTCCTTGTTGCCGGAGCGGAAGTCGCGCACATCGAGGATATATTCCCCGACGACGCGCTCGATCTCCTGCTTGAACTCTGGTGGATGAGTGTATTCGCAAGAAATGTCGGGCGTGAGGAAATCAGTCACCATCGTGCCATTGAGCGGTTTTGGCGGATAAGTTCCCGGCACGCCGATGACGATGGAGCGCTTCCCCTTCTGCGAGAGAATTTCCCAAAGCCGATCTTCCTTGATCGCAAGCGAGTTGGCGATCGAGTAGCGATCGTAGGAGTGATCGGCGCGATTACGAAATCCGTAGACCCCGAGCCGGCCGGGGCTTTTCGAGGACATCATGACCGACCAGGCCGGCACGGTGATCGGCGGATCGCACGAACGGAGTTCGCCATGCATTCCGTTTTCGTAAAGCGACTTCAAGTTAGGCAGGTCATCGAGCCAACGGTCGAAGATCAACTCGGGCGCCGCGCAATCGAGCCCGATGACCATAACGCGGCGGCGCGAGCCATTGATCGACGCAGCCGAAGTTTCGGCCGGGATTTCATCCGTAGATTGACCGGAGAAGAGTCTTTTTAGCATGGTCGTGCGGGCAGGCTGAAATTAGCAGATGCTGCGCCAATGGACAGGGAGCGGAAAACGACCCAAATGACCGGTGCGCAGGCATCGGCCCACAATGCGAACCCTCTTTTTTTATCCATATTGGATTTTCGTATTGTCTCTCGCCGCATTGATCCACGCCGGGCGCGATTCTGGACGAGTCGAGGCATTGACGCCTTGCGAAATCAGCTTTGCCTCGCTTGGGCTATGCCGACTGCGTTCCGCCCCGGGCCGTTCCGCTTCACAAGTGGCGGAAGGATCGACCGGACTGGCGGGCTTTAGTCAGCAAAACAGCGTTTATGCGCGCCAGACCGACCCGCTTGCTCGACGCTCAGGCGACCGGTCAACACCGTCGACCCCCCTCGCACCGAGTCATATCCGTTTCCTTGCTCAAAGGAAGGCGTCTCAACCAGCGCCGCCTCGGTGCGAAACAGCCCGGGCTGCTCGTGGGTGACATTGCGTAGCTGTCCCCAAAGGCGGAAAAGTTCCCGGAACGCCTTTGCGATCACACGCAAGTTTGCGCCGGACGGTTTCCCGGCCCGGCGTGGATAATGGCTCACTTTCACCTCGTGGATCCGCATGCCGAAGCTGTTTGCCTGTGCCAGGATTTCCGTATTGACCATCGCGCCAACGGAACGGATTTGCACCCGATCAAAAACGGAGCGCTGAAAAATCTTAAATGCGCAGTCGATATCACGGACTTTCACCCCGAGCACCATCCGGACGAGAGTCTTCCAACCCCAGGCGTTGATGAGACGATGCGGCGGATCTTGGCGCTTGGCGCGGTAACCGGTCACAATCTCGTAATGGCCCGCCCACTTGATGAGGTTTTCAAGTTCCTGCAAATCGAACTGTCCATCCGAGTCGGTAAAGAAAATGTAGTCGTAGCGGGCGGCGAGAATGCCGCTCTTGAGTGCGGCCCCGTAACCACGATTCTCCACGTGATGAATCGCCCGTACCTCCGAGTATTGTTCGGCGAGCTCATCGCACATCGGTGTCGTCGCGTCTCTGCTCCCATCGTTGACCAGGATGATTTCCCAGTCTTTGCGCCAGTTTTGGAAGCACCAGCCGGGCTGCCTCCACGGTATATCGGATATTGGCTTCTTCGTTGAAGGCTGGAAAGATCACCGAGAGCGTCACGGGAAGGGTCGACTGTGGTTCGCGGCAATCTTTGCGACTGTTCTCTGCGCTGGATAAGTCTCTCATGAGAATAAGTGGTAGATGCTAATTCCTCCTGGAGTTTATGAAGTTTTGGAATTTCTGTATACAGAATTCGGCTCGCGACGGCATTCCAAGCGTATCCGATGCGTCGAAGCACGAATCACGCCCGCGCTATTTCACGCAATCCAGTAACGCTGATTCCTCTGGCCCTATGCCAAAGGGACCAACGCTCCTTAAACGGGACGATAGCATGGTCACGTCCCAATCGGATCACTTGGATTTAGTTTTACGACAGATTGCCTCCGGAAATCAAGCAAAATGAGATCCCGGTCAGATTTTCGTGGCGATCGGGGATATGCAACGCGCTTCGGATAATCGGTTGCAACTCGGGTTCCCCGGTTGTATCGGCAGCAAGATTTGTCCATCCAATTCTGGAGGAAAACCCATGGCCGACGTTGCGAATTTCTTGCAGGAATCGATCCGGGCTGCCTGTGACACCTTCGAGTCGTTGCAGGAGCTTGCCCAGCCGGTTACCCGGGCAGTTGATGCGATGGCGGAATGCCTCTGCGCGGGGCGGAAATTGCTGGTTTGCGGCAACGGCGGCAGCGCGGCGGACGGCGCCGATTTCTCGGCGGAGTTCGGCTGCCGCTTCGTGACGGATCGGCGGCCTTATCCGGCGCTCAATCTCGCACAGGGCGGCAGCTTGATGAGCGCGATAGGCAACGATTACGGCTACGACGAAGTCTTCGCCCGGCAGGTCGCGGGACTTGGGCAAAAGGGTGATGTTCTGGTCGCGATCACGACGAGCGGCAACTCGAAAAACATCCTTCGCGCCTTGGAAGAGGGAACTTCACGTGGCCTAACGACGGTGGCGTTGCTCGGTCGAAGTGGCGGACCGGCGAAAGGAATGGCGGAAATCGAGCTTCTCGTGCGCAGCGAGACGACGGCGCGAATTCAGGAGGCGCACAAATTTTTGCTTCACGTCATTTGTGGCCTGGTGGACGCGCGTTTGCCGAAGGCGTGACGATGGGCACCTCTACTCACGAGCAAATTTCGAATCGCTTCGTCCAGCCGCTCGAAGTTGATTGGCTTGGTGAGATGCTCGGAAAAACCAGCAGCGCGCGCCAGGCTGACGTCGTTTTCCATTCCGAATCCGCTCAACGCGATCCCGCGCAGCGAGTTTGTCGCTCGCAGTTCCTTCATCAATTCGTAGCCGCTGCGATCGGGCAGACCAATGTCGCTGATCAGCAAATCAAACTTCTCGCGCTGCGCCTTCCTGATCGCCTGGTCGGCTGTGTGAGCGAGCGTAATCCGGTAGCCGCGGCGCTCCAGGAGCATTTTCATCCCGAGACACGTGTCTTGATGATCGTCCACCACCAGGAGATGGCCTTTGCGCGCGGTCTCCTCCTGATCCTCGTTAGCCGAACTGGCCGGGGCGGATGATTTCGTTGTCGCCGGCGTGGGCACCGTGTGGAGGGTGACGCTGAAAATCGAGCCCTTTCCCGGGGCCAGCACTCTCAACGGAAAGCGTGCCGCCATGTGCCCGAACCATGGCTTTTGAAATCGCGAGCCCCAAGCCAAGCCCGCCAAATTTACGCGTGATCGAGCTTTGACCCTGCTCGAAAGCATTAAAAATTTTCTCGATCTTTTCGCGTCCGATTCCAATTCCGGTGTCGATCGTCCGGATCGCGAGGTGGTCGTCGCTCGGGTTGGTGGTTTCGACGATGATTTTTCCGCCCTGCGGCGTGAACTTTACCGCATTCTTGATCAGGTTCCAAAAGACCTGTTGGAGTCGAGCCGGATCGCCGTTGACATATTCGTTTTCCGCCCGAAGTCGGAACTCAAATTCGAGATTCTTTTGCAGAATGTCCTCGCGACAAATTTCGTACGCGCGCTGCAATGTTTCGTGAATGGAGGTCACTTCGAGACTGAGCTGGAGTTTGCCTTTGGCGATGCGAGTCACATCGAGCAGGTCGTCGATCAATCGCGCTTCCAGCTCAACATTTCGCCGGATGACGGCGAGCGGCTGACGCACCTTGGGATCGTCCGATGAACGTGCTTCCAGTTCGCCCACCATGGCAATGACCGGCGAAAGCGGATTGCGCAATTCGTGCGAGAGCAAGGCCAGAAACTGATCTTTCGCCGCATTCGCCAGAATCAATTCCTGGCGCAGCCGCACGTCGCGCGTCTTGTCTTCCACCAGGAAAAGCACACCTTGCACAGTCTGCTTGGAATCCTGGAGGCGCAGCAGATTCACGTTCACGAAATTTGTGATGCCGGCGCGATCGACGAGCGGTTGTTCGACGAGTTGAAAGGGCGTCCCGAAGGAGAGCACCTTCTCGATCGCCTCGGCCGGCGCGATGCTTACGTCCTGATAGGTCGCGTCGCGCATCTCCTTTTCCGGCGGCAGATTCCCAAACCGCCGCGCCATTTGCCCGAACGCTTCGTTCGCTTGGAGGAAGCGCCGTGTCTCGGGATCGACCAGCGCGATGCCGCTCGGCATGTTGGCCAGGATCTTGTCGTTGAAAATCACTTCGCGCTCGATGCGGGCAGCCGCTTCTCTCTGCCGTCGGTAATACTTTCCGGCCAGCCAGGCGATGATTCCCGTCGCGACGATCAGCCAAGTCGCGAGCACAGTCATTCTTTCGAGCAGATCCCGGACCGGCCTGTAGGCGACTGAGCGCGGCTGCTCGACCACCGTAAGCCAGCCGGTCGGTTCGATGGGTGCGAAGGCATAGAGTATGCCTCGCTGCTCAATGTGTCCGCTCTTTTCGGAGCGAATGTCGTGAATCAGCGTCTTCGTGGCGTCGGAAATCGGGCCCGGATTTGCCTTGAAATTATCGCTGAAAAGCGCGGCGCCGTTCTGATCGACAATCTGGCACTTCGCCTGGTCGGCGAGATCGATCGCGGAAAGGCGCTTGCCGATGCGTTCGACCAGGACAGAGACACCGATGAATCCGATCGTCGTCTTATCCGGCCCCCGAATCGCGCTAACGAGATCGGTGGCGAGACGGTTGTCGGGCGAGCGCGGGTGTACTGGCGAGACATAGAAGCCTTGTGTCGTGCGCGCGGCGGCCAGCCACGATTTCGAGATCCGATCGTCGAGCATCCTCGCCGGATCGTCGGGTGGTAGCGAGGCGATGAGGCGGCCGTCTGCTGTGGTGATGAACATCCCGTCGATACGCGGGTGGCTGAAATATGTCTCTTGGAGCCATTTTTTCGCCGCCACATCGGGATAGCGTGCGGTGAAGATGTTCGCTACCGGCGGGTAGGTTTGGTAAAATGCGACGATCTCACCGCTCCGGGCGAGATCGTCACCGACGAGGTGAGCAATGAGTTGGACGAAGCTCTGGCGGTCGCGCTGGATCTTCGATTCGAGCGTTTTGGTCAGGATCGTATAGGAGACCACCAGCATCAGAATCGACGGCACCCAACCCGCGATCAGGATGGCGATGACGACATTGAGGCGCTCGAAACGCCCGCGAGGCCGGCTCCGCAGTTTGTCTTGCTCTTGCACGATTTCGATCCGACTGCCCGGTCAGTTTTCGGCTGCTTCGTGGGCGAAGCAACTGGCGATTTCATGCCGGCGCGACTTCGCACCGCCAGCCTTGCCCAAAGCGCTGGCAACAACCCTCAATAGTCCATCTCAGCAAACTCAATTCGGACGTGGGGCGCGAGGCGCTCGCCTCGCCGGTAAAATGTCTCGCCCAGACCCTTCTCTACCGTTCCCTTCGTAGCGTGATTACGCGACCGTTCCGCTGGAGATTTGATTTGACCCAACCCGCGGAAGCGGCATCATGTCGCCTCTGTGCGCCTTAACCAGCGGCACCGTCTAGTATTGTTATGGAAGGAAGCCTTGTGGATGTAGTCTGGACATTCTGCTACCTGAGTGTCCTCATCGGCCTCTCCGGTTACGGATTGCACCGGTATTTCATCGTCTATCTGTTCCTGAAAAACCGGAGGCGCGTGCCGCAGCCGCTCTCGCATTTCGAGCAACTCCCGATCATCACCGTGCAGTTGCCGCTCTTCAACGAAATCTATGTCGTCGAGCGCCTGCTCAAATCGGTCAGCGAACTCGATTACCCGCGTGAGCGTCTGCAGATCCAGGTGCTCGACGATTCCACCGACGAGACCCGGCAGTTGACCGCCTCATGTGCGCAAAAACTGACGCGAGCGCGGCTTCGACGTCGAGCTGATCCATCGAACCGATCGCGTTGGCTACAAGGCAGGTGCGCTTGAGGCAGGGTTGGCCACTGCTCGCGGCGATTTTGTCTGCATTCTCGACGCCGACTTTGTGCCGCACCGCGAATTGCTCAGGTCGACCGTCCACTTTTTCACTGATCCGAAAGTCGGCATGATCCAGACGCGCTGGGGCCACATCAACCGCGGCTATTCCCTTCTTACGCGCGTGCAGGCGATGTTTCTCGATGGTCATTTGCTCCTCGAGCAAGTCGCGCGCAGCCGGAGCGGACGCTTCTTTAATTTCAACGGCACGGCCGGCCTCTGGCGCAAATCTTGCATCGCAGAATCGGGCGGCTGGCAACATGACACTCTCACCGAGGACCTCGATCTTAGCTATCGCGCCCAGCTCGCTGGCTGGAAATTTGTTTTCCTCACCGATGTCGTGACACCGGCTGAATTGCCCGTCGATATGAATGGTTTCAAATCCCAGCAGCATCGCTGGACGAAAGGGCTCCATCCAGACATGTAAGAAATTGCTCCCTCGCATCTGGCGCAGTGGATTACCCTTGCCGATCAAGATCGAGGCGACCGGCCATCTGACTTCAAATTTTGCCTATCTGCTGCTCGCCTGTCTCTGCGTGCTCCTGCATCCGTCGACAGGCGGCCCGCAGTCCGGCTGGCTGCGCATGGTTCTGCTCGACGTTCCGATTTTTCTCACCGCGTCGGTCTCCGTTGCGGTCTTCTACATTTGCGCGCAGCGCGAACTGCACCCGCGCACTTGGATGAAGGAGATCCTTTTGCTGCCGGCGTTGATCGCGCTCGGCGTCGGCCTTTCGATCAACAACGCGCGGGCCGTGCTCGAGGCTGTCTTCAATCATCCGTCGGAATTCAAGCGCACCCCGAAGTACGGGATCGAAAACAAGCGACAGACCTGGCGGTCGTGCCGCTATATGCCGCTCAAATCGCTCCTGCCGATCGTGGAAATCGGATTCGCGATTTACTTTAGCTACTTTGTCTGGTATGCCGTGGCCCACGAGCAGTATTTTACCCTGCCCTTCCTCGTCATGTTTCAATGCGGATTTCTTTACGTCGCTCTCTCCTCGCTCGCCCAGTGGTGGCCTCGAATTAATTTCCCGAGTGCGCGGGAAGTTGCATTTCCGGCGTGACAAGGTGCACTGTTTTCGCTAAATAGGCCGGCAATGCTTTTCCGACTCAGCTTTCTGGCCTGCGTTTTTCTCGTTTCAGCGGGCGTTGATTTGTTTGCCAGCACCGATGCCGTCATTCCGCCGCGCGTCATTATCAGCGTGCGCGACCAGAAATTGATGGTGATCGATCATGGGCAGCGGGTCGCGGTTTATCCGGTCTCCACTTCAAAGTTCGGCATTGGCGATCGTTGGGGCAGCATGGCGACGCCGTTAGGCTGGTTGCAAGTGGCTCAAAAGATCGGCGACCATGCTCCCACGGGGGCTGTCTTCCACAAACGCCGTTTCACGGGTGAAATTCTCCCGCCGAACGCCCCGGGCCGTGATCCGATCGTGACCCGCATCATCTGGCTGCGTGGCCTCGAGCGCTCAAATGCCAACGCCTTTAACCGTTGCATCTACATCCACGGCACGCCCGAGGAAAAGATTATCGGCAAGCCCGCCAGTTACGGCTGCGTCCGCATGTCCTCGAAGGACGTCGCGGAAGTCTACGCACAGATTCAGATTGGCGCTCTCGTTAGGATCATTCCCGATTCGCTCCCCAACCTGCCGAAGTTGAATGGCAACCCGGGCAAAGTCATTTTTACCGCCGCGACCCCTCAGAAGCCGGCGGTTGATTCCGCCGCGGCCGGAAAATCGGGCGCAACGCGCAAGCGCGTCTCCTCAAGCGCTGCGCCACACCTCGGCGGCGACGCCTGACGAACGCGTCCACCCGGACGGAGTGGAGCGCGGCGTAGCGCAGTCGAGGGATCCCGCGGAACTTCCGCGAACCCTTGGAATTCATCGGGAAGAATTCCAGGTCTGACCTCAGGATCGTTCAACCGCGCTGCGTTCAGGAAGAGGACGACAATATGACCGCAAATCTTTTGACCCCGTCCCGGCCATTTCTATACTTCAGGTTTCCCCCGCACACTTTACCGGAGCATTTCATTATGGCACTCGCAGTTGGCACCAAAGCACCTGATTTCACACTTCCCACCAAGACCCCCGAGGGCCCGCGTCCGATCCGTCTAAGCGAGAACTTCGGCAGCAAGAATACCCTGCTGCTGTTCTTCCCCATGGCTTTTACCGGCACCTGCACTACTGAAATGTGCGGAGTCGGCAACGGCTTGCGGGAGTATGGCGATCTCAACTGCGAAGTGTACGGCATCAGCGGCGACAACCCCTTTTCGCAAGAGGCGTGGGCGCAAAAAGAAAAGATCAACGTCACACTTCTGAGCGACTACGAACACAAGGTCGCCAGCAGCTACGGCGTCGCCTATGAATCATTTCTTCCGCAGCTGAATCTTGGCTTCGCTGGCGTGGCCAAGCGCTCCGCCTTCATCGTCGATCGCGACGGTGTCATCCAGTATGCCGAAGTGCACGACGACGCACGCGAGTTGCCAGATTTCGACAAGATCAAAGCGAAGCTCGCGGAGTTAACCTGATGCGGCCCAACCCGCCGTCGTCCCGAGCGAAGTCGAGGGGTCCCGCGGCGCGAGCTTGACCTCCGCGCAACGGAATCCGTCGACTTTGTTCTGCTCCGTGCGAAATGACGAACCAATATGCCTAACGACTTCAAGACTCTAAGAAAATTCGACGCCGGCCATGGACGCGACGCATCTCTCCACTCCCTTCCTGCGCTCGAGGAACAGGGCATCGGCCCGATCTCGCGGCTGCCGGTCAGCATCCGGATCGTCCTCGAATCGGTCCTCCGAAATTGCGACGGCAGGAAAGTTCGTCGCAAAGATGTTGAGAGCCTCGCCAACTGGAATGCGAAGTCGCCGGCGAACGAGGAAATTCCCTTCGTTGTCGCGCGGATCGTGCTCCAGGATTTCACCGGCGTGCCGCTGGTCGTCGATCTCGCCGCGATGCGCAGCGCGGTGCAGCGATTAGGCGGCGAGGCGAAAATCATTGAGCCGCTCGTGCCGGTCGATCTCGTCGTCGATCACTCCGTGCAAGTTGATTTCGCCGGATCCGCCGCGGCCTTGCGCTTGAACATGGACATGGAATTCAAACGCAACCGCGAGCGCTACGAATTTCTGAAATGGGGACAGCAGGCGTTCAAGACTTTCGGCCTCGTCCCGCCGGGCATCGGCATCGTGCACCAGGTCAACCTTGAGTATCTCGCCAAGGGCGTGCTCCATACGGGCGATCTTTTCTACCCGGATACGCTGGTGGGAACCGACTCCCACACGACGATGATCAACGGCCTCGGTGTCGTCGGTTGGGGCGTTGGCGGCATTGAAGCGGAAGCCGGCATGCTCGGCCAACCTGTCTACTTCCTCACGCCCGAAGTCGTCGGCGTGCATATGACCGGCTCGCTGCGCGAAGGCGTTACCGCCACGGATCTCGCACTGCACATCACCCAAATGCTGCGCGCGCAAAAGGTGGTCGGGAAGTTTGTTGAATTTTACGGCGCAGGCGCCGCTTCGTTGCCGCTGCCGGATCGGGCCACGATCGGCAACATGTCGCCCGAGTACGGTGCGACAATGGGCTATTTTCCGGTCGATGCCGAGTCGGTGAATTACCTGCGCGCGACCGGCCGTAGCGATGAAGAATGCAGCGCCTTCGAGGCTTATTTCCGCGCGCAAAAGATGTTCGGGATGCCGCGCAAGGGCGAGATCGATTACAGCGTCGACCTCGAACTCGATCTTGGCGAAGTCCAACCCAGCGTTGCCGGCCCAAAACGGCCGCAGGATCGAATCAATCTGGGCGAGCTCGGAAGCGTATTTCGCTCTTTGCTGGTCAAGCCATTGCCGGAAGGCGGCTACGGAAAGTCGTCGTCTGATCTCGAGCAGCGTCACTTGGTTCATCTCAATGGCTCGGCGCCCGAGACTGAAAAAATGGTTTCGACCGATCTCCAGGATCAGGGCATCGAGCCGGGCGACGAGCGCAACAAAGTCGAAATGGTCTCGAATCGGCCGACGCCGGATACTGGCAGCGAGATCGAGGCGGAAGACGGTCAAGTATTTCACCATGGCCAGAGCCGCATCGGCCACGGCAGCGTGCTCATCGCCGCGATCACCAGTTGTACCAATACGAGCAATCCCAGCGTGATGCTGGCGGCGGGCCTGCTTGCCAAAAAGAGCGGTGGAACGTGGCCTAACGATCGATCCGGCAGTCAAGACTTCGCTCGCGCCGGGCTCCCGCGTCGTCTCCGACTATCTGCAAAAAACCGGGCTGCAGAAATATCTCGATCAACTCGGATTCAACATCGTCGGCTACGGCTGCACGACCTGCATTGGCAACTCCGGGCCGCTTCATCCGAAGATCGAGAAAGCGATCGCAGACTACGATCTCATCGCGGCCTCGGTCTTGTCCGGCAACCGCAATTTCGAAGCGCGTGTCCATCAAAACATCAAGGCCAACTTCCTCATGTCGCCGCCGCTTGTTGTCGCTTTTGCCCTCGCCGGGCGGGTCGATCTCGACCTGAACAAGGATCCGCTCGCGCAGGACAAGGAGGGCCGCGACGTTTTCCTGAAAGATCTCTGGCCGTCGTTAGGCGAAATCCGCGACATGATGCAATCCGCGCTGACCCCGGAGGTCTTTCGCAAACTCTATCGTGACTTCGCCGACCAAAATCCGAAATGGAACGAGATCTCTGCGCGGACCGGCGAAGTCTACCAATGGGATGAGAAGAGCGATTACATCCACGACCCGCCTTTCTTCGCCGACTTCTCGATGTCGCCCGGCCGGATCGAGGACATTCGGGACGCCCGTCCCTTGGGCATTTTCGGTGATTCGGTCACGACCGATCACATTTCCCCGGCCGGTGCGATCAAGGCGAACTCGCCGGCCGGTCATTACCTCGTCTCCCGCGGGATTAAGCCGGAGGATTTCAACAGCTACGGCAGCCGGCGCGGCAACGATCTCGTCATGACCCGCGGCACCTTCGCCAATGTCCGGATCAAGAACCTGATGGTGCCGGGGGTGGAAGGTGGGGTAACGAAGTATTTTGGCGACGGCGCGCCGGATGGCGAGCAGATGTCGATCTTTGACGCGGCGATGAGATACGCCGAAGCGAAGACGCCGCTCGTCATTCTTGCCGGGCACGAATACGGCACCGGCTCGAGTCGCGACTGGGCGGCGAAAGGGACACGGTTGTTAGGCGTGAAGGCGGTCGTGGCGGCGAGCTTTGAACGGATTCACCGCTCCAATCTGGTCGGGATGGGCGTGCTGCCGCTGCAGTTCATGGAGGGGACCAGCGCGCAGTCGTTGGGCTTGGACGGCTCGGAAGTCTTCAGCGTGACGGGTCTGTCGGACTCGATCCAGCCCGGGCAGACGTCCACCCTCGAGATCAAACGAGCCAACGGTGAAACACAGGCCATACCGGTGAAGCTGCGCATCGATACGCCGATCGAGGTCGATTATTACCGGCACGGCGGGATCCTGCCGTTTGTCTTGCGCGAACTAGTCGAAAGCCAACGGAATTGAAGCGAGCTTACGTTAGGTGAGCGCTTAGCGCAGGAGCTTGTCCAGGGTTGGATCTGGCTGTGCGCCGAGGGCGAGCGCTTTCTCGTAATGGCGCCGCGCCAGTTCTTTCGCCGGGGGTTGTGAGGACGCGTAGATAACGGCGAGATTGAAATGAGCGTCGGCGTAATTCGGATTTTCCTCGATCGCGGCGAGCATTTCTTTCTCGGCCGCTTCCTGCCAGCCCTTCTGGCTTGCGGTGATGCCGAGGTAGTTGTGCGCTGTCGCGCTCTTTGGATTGATCGCGAGCGATTGGGTCAGTTCGGAGAGTGCGTCGTCAAATTTGCTCTGTTGGTAATAAACGATCCCGAGCGTGGTGTGGGCGAACTCGTCTTTTGGCGCGATGGCGATCGCTTTCTTGAGTGTCAGCTCGGCCGCTTTCAGCTTGCCGTTGCGGAAGAGGACAACGCCCAGATTCGAGAGCGAGTAAAGATTGTTAGGGCTTTTCGTTAGGAGTTCCTGATACTGCTTTTCCGCCTGCTTGAATTTTCCCCGGTCGAAGCTGGCTTTCGCTTCGCGCGCGAGGGGCATTAGGTCAGGGGGCACGCCTGGTTTGAAGGTCGTGTCGACCTCGGGCCCGATCGTATTTCCGTCGCCTGGCGCGACCGACTCAAGCAGGGCCTTTTCGGTTGTCTCCGCGATCTTGGGTGAATTGCCGATCGTGATGGGAGTGGACGGCTTAGCTATCGTTAGGCTGGCTTTGACCGTGCCAGGCACCGTGTCGGAAATTGCCACCACCGGCGTCTTCAACAACGCCAATTCTTCCGTGCTCAACTTGGTGATCGGTTCGGCGAGCAACTGGATTTGCTGATCGAGCACATCGGATTTGATCTTCAGCTTGTCGAACTCGGCGAGCATCAGCTTCTTGGCTTGCTCGCGCCTCGCTTCCTCCTGCCGTTCCCGGACCACAATCGCGCGCAACATCTGGTTTTCCTTGGCCAGGCGCTCCGATTCCTCCGGGGTGGCTCCATTTAGTTTGGCGGTTGCGAGTTCGCCGCTGGCTTCGTCAAGCTGGGCGCGCAGGTCGGAGATCATTTTTTTGGAATCCTGATTCGCTTTCTGGCTTGCAACGAGCTGGCTGCGCAGTTTTTCGAGCTGCTGTTTTACGTCCTGCAATTCCTGCACTTTTCGTGGCCGATCGGCGCTAATTTCCCGGACGGTATTTTCCGCTGCCGCGAGCTTTTGCTGGAGGCCCGTATTTTCCGCCATCAGCACCTGCACACGCGATTTAACGTCGCCCGCGATCTTCAAATCGCGCAAGGCGTCATCGCGCTCGCGCTGCATCGTGTCGCGTTCCTGGGCCACACTGGCGGCCTTTCCCCGGGCGTCGACCAACTTCGTTTTGGTCTCCCCGGTTTCCTTTTCCGCCGCGGTTCGCCCGGCTTCGGCCGCCTCGAGCGCTTTCTTCAGCTGTGTAATCTGACCTTGGAGCGCGAGTGCCGCCTTCTGGCCGCCAGTGCCACTCGATTGAATCACCTGGAGAGACTCCTGGGCTGCGGTCAACTGGTCGCGCACCTCCTTTTCGGCCTGGGATGCCTTGGCCAGGTCATCTTTCGCTTGTTCCAGTTCGGCGTTCGTTTGGTGTAGCTTGCTCGAGATCTCGGATTTCTCCTTTTGCGCCGTCGAGATTTCTTTCTGTGACTTCTTCAACTCTGTTTCCAGCGCCTCGACCCGGCCGCGCAGTTCCTCAGTCGCGTCCTGGATGGCAACCTGGACTTCGATCGGGTTAGGACGCGCGGGCCGAGAACCGATCTCCACAATCGGCTCCGATGAAGCGACGTTAGGCGAGGCGGCTTCTTCGCTCTCGGTCGGCTGCGGTTGAGCGGTCGCAGCCAGGTCGGTCTGCGTTTCGATCTTGCTCTGGACCCGCAGGATTGCCTCGCCGATTTTGCGGCTGCGGTACTCGACGATCGCCGGCTGCCAGTCGCCGTTGCTTTTCTTCAACTCCTCGAGCATCGAACCGGCGAAACGGAATTTGGCGAGGGCCGGCTTAAGTTGATTATCCCGCTCAAGCTTCTCTGCCTGCTGTGCGGTCATATAGGCTTTGAGGAAGGCCTCGGAGGGATCGGCCTCCTGCGCAAAGGAGCCGAGCGGCAGCGCGAAAAGCGCGAAGACGGGAAGGAGAAGCAGCCCGATTTTATTCATCCCAAAGACGGCGGAGGATAGCCGACCCTCCCAGCGCTTGCAATGGTCGCCGCGGACCGGACTGCTGCTTTGCCTTTGCAATTGTGCACGAAAAAATTAGAGTCGCTGCGCGACGGTGGCCATAGCTCAATGGTAGAGCCCCAGATTGTGGTTCTGGCTGTTGCGGGTTCGAGTCCCGTTGGCCACCCCATTACCCCCTGGGTCTCTTAGTTTTCAGCAGGTCTGCCAATACCGGCGGCGCGCCGCGAGCAAGTGCCCTGAACGAGGACGAGCTGCCGTAGGGAGGAAACCATCGCTGTGCCGGCCGTGCGTTGCCGCTTTTGGGCTGGCAAAATTTGGTTTCTCGTAGTTTCATCTCGAACTCGTGCCTGTAGCTCAACCGGATAGAGCTTCTGACTTCGGATCAGAAGGTTGGGGGTTCGAATCCCTCCAGGCACGCGGCTTTTCAGTGGTCGCCCGGTCAAGATTGGGAATTAAGGTCTCAGGACGCGGGATCACGGCACGCGATAGACCTCAATGAGGCCCCACCGCTCTGTCCGGTGTTGCCATGCACAACGGCGGTGTAGACGCCCGGCGTGAGCCAACCGAGGGCGGCGGACTCAGCGTGGATCATTTGGTTCGAGAGCCGTTGCTTGCCGATCGAGGGCTTGCGTCTCCTCCCAATTGTCATTCGCGATAACGCGCGCGCCTTTCGCGGCGTACAGTTCCAGCGCCGGATAAGCCAGCGCGCCGCTGACGCCGAGGGCCGCAAGGGAGGGACCAAGCGCTCGCACGATCACTTTCAAACAGCCGGTCGCTACGCCAATAATAAATCCGCCGATCATCATGTCATCCTGTTCGCCTTCAAATCCGTGGGTAGCTGATATTGGCGAGCTTGGAATCCGAAGCCGGATTCAGGTCGTAGACCTCGACCACCAACCTCTTTCCGGCTTTATCCGCTAGCCCCGTGAAACCTTATCGGGCAAAGGTCATGTTAGTTGAGCGCGCAAAGCAGTCGAAAAGTATCGCCAAAGAACGTTAGAGCTAGATACTGGAATAGGCCCTGCTAATAGCCTTCCGTCCGGCCGCACGGATCGAAAATAGTGCCGAGCCAAGCGGTGTCTGAGTTCGCGCTCGCGCCGATTCCAACTCACGCGTAATCTGGCTAATTTCGGTTGCGTGTGTGTTGACGGCAGCCTGAAATACATTTGCAGCGCACTCGTAGAGCGAGATATCAAAGGAGTTTCTCTCCTCAATCAAATCGAGAGTCGATCGAGGAACATCGGCTTTCCTCGGCCGAGTGCGAGTCACATTGAAGCTCGAATAGCGTTGCAGTTTCCAACCGAATCGCAGCTTCATTAGCGCGAGGCTTTCCTCGAAACGCTCAGACAGGCCGACCACACTAAAATACCGGAGCAGGTTCGCCTTCGCTGTTTCACAGATCTCTGCCGTACAAGGCTCGTTATACTCAGCTCCGGCAAGAATCTTACATTGGACGTTCTCTCTTCGCGAGCGTCTGACATAATCCTCGAGGCTCCAATTTCCAAATTTCAACCTCCAGTAGAGCGGGTGCAGCTTGTAGCTCCGCATGAAGTAAAAGGCTGAAAGCACCCGGTCTACAGGCTCGCGCAGGACCGTAATGTAAGTCGCCGACTGGGGAAGGATCGTGTGAAGGCCAAATAACATATGGCCTTTGAAGATGCGTATTCTCCTCAGTCGTTTCGCTGATAGGCGCTGCAAATGCGCCCATGAGTGCCTGAAGAAAACCGGATCGATTGAGTAGATTTCGAAGAGAGGGTATTCCGATTCAATCAGCCGATTAAGCGTGGACCCGGCCGCCTTGGGAACGTGGAGAAAGATAACCGCCTCTTCAGCAGCAGGGGCTCGGGTCATTCGTTGGTCCTCTATCCAGCTTGCGTTATGAATCCAAACGATCACTGGCAACGGACCCGAGACCTCTCCGGACCGCTCGATATTGTGATGTCATATTGCAGATACGAGTTTGTTCAATAAGAACCTTGCGGCGCTCATGCTTGATTGGCAAGACCGTTTCAATATCCGGGGCCTCGGAATAGCGTGTAGAATCGTCAAGCCTTCTCTAACTGCGTCCTCCTTGTTGCGCAGGTTTTGTTCAAACAGCTTCTTCCCGAACTCATAGAGCTCAACATCCAGGCGATTATGCTCCCTTATGAGGTCCGCTAACTGTTGCTCGACCATCGGGCGGCTCTTCGCGACTTTTTGATTCTCATAGAAGCCGATTTCCCAGCCAAACGTTGTCGAGATGAGGATCAAGCTCTCCTCGAATCTCTCACAAATTCCGACCACGCTAAACGATTTTGTCAGATTCTCTTTCGCGATCTCCAGGAGTCGCTCATCGCTGATCGCGGTATCCTTAACTCCGGCAATGAACCTACACTGAGTGTTATTGCGATCAGGGAATAGCCGAAGGCAGTCTTCTACTCCCAGTCCCTCTCTTTTCAATTTCCGGTGCAGCGGATTAAGCGGCCGGCGCAGGGCAAAATAATAGGAGGAGAGAAGCCTGGCCACCGGTTCGCGGAGCATGGTGATATAAGTAGCGCCCTGCGGCAGGAATTCGTGAATTCCGTAGAACAAATGTCCGCGCACCACCTGCAAACGGCGACGGCGCGCTTCCGGAAGTCGCTTGAATCGTTCCGCTGTCGCCCTGATCCGATGGGGATCCATTGTGAAAATCGCAAAAGGGCTGTATTGCGACTCGATAATCCGGTTAAGGGTTGTCCCGGCTGTCTTGGGAATGTGAAGGAAAATTAACGCCTCGCGGCCGATCGTGGCAGAACAAGGAGTTTCTTCGCGACTCACTTTACCGTGGGACCGGACGGGACGGTGTCAAAAATCTCGCGCAGTCGACCGCTTTCGTACATGGCCTGAATGACGTTGTGGGTAGTACCCGGCTGTGGGCAAAGCTCTACGCCAGGTAAGTCCTGAAGATGTTTGGCCTGGGTGCGATCTCGGCCATGCCCGTCGCAATAGAATATCTTGTAACGAGTTCGGCCATTGTGCTTCGCCAGGAGACGCGCCAGATCGCGGTGCTGATCCGTGATGCGCGAGATGTCCTTGCTGCCGCCGTACTTCTGTAGATCGTCAAGGTTGATCAACGTTATCGGTGCGAATGCATACACGACGTCGACCTGCAGGTAGTGGCCGAACAGGATCGCTGCGTAACCGCCAGACGACGGCCCGGAACAGAATGTCTGCCGGATATGAGGTAACTCTTCGCGGCACGTGCGGAGGCGCGCGATGACGGCGTCAACGTCCGTGATCTCGCGGTTCAACCCCGCCTGGTAGAAAAAGCGGTAATAATCTTTGAGCAGAACCAGATTGTTATGGATCAATCCGGTCTCGCGGAGAACCGTCAAAGGCTGGATTCCCAGCCCCCCCGCCATCCCGTGAAAGACGTAATACAGCTGGCTCGAGTTTTCTCGCGGCCATACGATCAGGGCGCCATCCGGACGCTCTTCGATCTCCCGGCGCAGCTGCCGATTGTATTTCTGCGCTCGATATCTCGTCGGCACGAGCTGGAACAGGAGGCTTTTCAAGCTAGCCACCCTGGGAGGGAAATAAACATCGATCCCGTTCATTTCGCGGCGACGGAACAGGCGGCTCTTAAGGTTGATCATCCTAGGAATCCGAATGCGCCGGCGCCATCGGCGGAGAAGACCCGCGCGTCTTGCTTTGCAGGCGTTCGCGCATCGATTGGCCCGAAGTGCGCACATAAGCACTGGATTGCATCTGGGCTGCCAGCAGCTTCTCGTCACCATGTTTTTCAAGCGCGAGCAGTGGCAACGTGTGCGTCTGAAAGGTCTCGTCCAGCTGACGGAGCACCCAGGCGACAGCATCCGTAATGCGGTGAATCTCCATGGTCCGCAAGAGCTCTGCGTCAGTCAGTTCGTTGCGATCTCGATCGATCAGGCGGATCACGTCCCCGAACTTCATCAGACCGACGTCAGTCCCGAAGTCGACGAATTTTTGCAGCCACGCTTCGCGGAACAAGTGGAGCACGGTGAAGAGGAATTGATATTTGGGGCGGAAACAGGGCACGCTTACGCCGGGCATGCCGGGAACGGGCTGCCTGACAGAGTCCTCAAGCGCTTCCTCGACCGGGATGTCAAACGGACTCTTTGTCCAGGTCAGGCTGTTAGCGACATCGAGATTGATTATCCGAGTCCCAGGCTGATTGATCTCGCGCGCGAGCTTAGGCAGGTGGTCGGGGTTGAAGCGGCTGCTGATTTCCTCGCGGCGAGGATCCTTCGCCCACTCGAAGAACGGACGAAAGCCGAGCTTCTGCATGACACTTAACACCGCTTCGCGGTCTCGCGGCGCGATCATGAAATCGATGTCATTCATCTGTCGGGTACCGAGACTGCCGTAGAGCGTCGATTCGAATGTCATGCCTTTGGTGACCACAAAGTGGATACCGCGGCCGGCGAGCCCTTGCGCCACGCGTATCGTCTCGCGTCGAAATACCTCGATCTGCGAGCGGTTCCACTCCAAGGCTGATTCCAGGTGCAGGTAGATGCTCATTGGCACGTCAAATCGAAGGCCGGCCGAGATGACGTGATGGGCCAGCATTGGGAGCATCTTGTGCCGCAGCGCCTGTTCCAGCAGCTCGCCCCAATTGATGGTTTCGCTTACTAGCAGATCGCGAGCAACCTGCCGCTCCGAGTCATCCGCGATGCCGCGGGCCAACAGCTCCAGTATCGTCCACTCCGGGCCTAATGATTGGTCGGGCAATGGTCTGGTCATGATGCCTTGCGCTGCAGGAGCAGCTCGACGGCTTTCTTCAGTCCTCCAGTGGTTGGGAAGGTTCCTTTGACAAGCATGTGGTCGGGAAAACGAATGTCGAACATTTTCTCCATATCCAGGAGTAAAGCAACCGCGGCCATCGAATCCAGACCAGGCATGAGCTCTACGGCGTAGTTGACGGAGTCCGGCTTCCAGGCGGAGGTGTCGGCGCAGGCACTGCTCGAATCGAGTGGTTATGTTGCCCATAGATTCATCGCTCGGTCTCACCCTTGGATTCACTTCACAGGTCAGGTCCAACGCATCTCATTTCTTCTTGCAAACCAGCGGAGGGGCGGGGTATACCGATTCAATGGCATTCCATCTGCGGAAGGATGCCCGCAATTCCTCGGCAGCGCCGGGCTTGAGTGACGACATTGCTCGCTGCATTGCCGAGCACGGGCGCGAGTTACCCACGCCATTTTATTTGTACAGCCAGCGACTCCTGCGTGAAGCCACCGCGAGCTATGGTGGTCTGTTTCCAGCCGAGGCCAGACTCTTCTACTCCCTGAAGGCCAATCCGCAGGCCGACCTCGTTCAGCAATTCTTTCGCCTCGGAGTCGGGGCGGAGATCGCCAGTGAGGGCGAATGGCAGGCCTGTACGGCGGCCGGCGTGTCAGCGCCGCATGTTGTGGTCGGCGGTGTCTCTAAATCGGAGGAGTTTCTCTCCTCCGTTTGTCGCAGCGGACCTGCGGCCATTGTTCTTGATTCGATCATCGAGTGGCGCCGGCTCCAGAAAGTGCTCTCTGTCGGGCATTCGGCGCCCGTTCTCCTGCGCATCAATCCAGGTATTTCTCTCGGCGGCCTGAACATGGCTGGCGGCTCGCAGTTCGGTCTCGACATGGAGCAAGCGCTAGACATAGCGCGCGAATGTTCAACGAGCCGACAAGCGCGATTCTTGGGACTCCATTTTTATTTCGGCTCGCAGAGGCTCATGCCTTCCGTGATTGTGGAGGCTCTTGAAGCGGTCGAGCGCGCGGTGGCCGAGTTCCGCAAAGCGGGTCCGAGTTTCTCAGTTGTCAATTTGGGCCTCGGCATTGGCGTTCCATATCTTTCGACCGAGAAGGCTCTGGATTTTCATCACTCACGGGAAGAACTCCAGCGGCACTGGCAGAAGCAGGTTTGGCAGGAAATCGACCTATGGGCTGAGGCGGGGCGGGCCCTGGTGGCCGCCGCTGGTTATTTCATTGTGCGGGTGACGGAAAAAAAGCGGCTAAATGGTAAGAGCTTTCTGTTCCTCGACGGTGGCTTGGGTGTGCACAATCCAGGAATTGGACGAGGGAACATTTATCGCCGTAATCCTAAATTTCACTTCATTACCGACAGCCCTAACGACGAGTTTGAAACCGTAAACCTCGTGGGCAATCTATGCACCCCGGCGGATACGCTGGGCTGGGAAGTCACGGCCCCGCGCCTCGAGGAAGGTGATCTGGTGATTGTTCCGAATTCCGGCGCCTATTGCGCGACAACCGGCGCTTTGGGATTTAATAGTCAGCGTCTGTTTTCGGAAGGACTGCTGACCGAAGCCGGATTGTTGACGCTCTGCCGGCCGCAGTACGCACAGGCGCTCGGTTTCAAGTAGAGCCTTCATGACCACTAGCGACGACATTCGAGAGCAAATTTTTGATTTGTTGCGCAACCGCCTTCGCCTGCGAGCCCGGCAGCAGGATTTGACGATCAACTCGAGTCTCGAGGCGCTTGGCCTCGATTCAATGACTGCCATTGAACTACTCCTCGACTTGGAGCGAACCTTTGGCATCATACTGCCGGACGCGCTGCTGACGGCGGAGACGTTCCGGACGCCTGAAACTCTCGAAGTTGCAGTTCGTTCACTTCTTGAAGCGAAAGGTTAGGTGGTCGTCGCGATGGACGCCTTTAGCGAAATCGATCCCATTCAACTCGCTCTCACCGCGAGCCGGCAGACGCTCCGCGCCTGGGCCTCCGACGTCGATGCCCAAAATCGCTTTCCGCACGAAAGCATCGAGGCACTTCGCCAGCTTGGTCTGTTGACTTACTTCATTCCGCGCGCAAATGGCGGTCCAAACGATTTCGTGACCTACTGCAACGTCGCCACCATCTTGGCGGAAGAGTGTTTGTCCACCGCGTTGATTTGGGCCATGCACTGTCAGCAGGTCGCCATCCTGATCGATCATGGAGGCCCTGAACACAAACACGTGCTGGACGAAGTAGAGCGCACCGGCGCTCTCGTAGCTTCCGTCACGACCGAAGCCGGCAAAGGCGGCGACCTGCTTGCAGCCCGTGCGCCTCTGCTCCCTGAGAACGATCGAGTGCGAGTTCGCCGCGTGGCGCCCATAGTGAGCTATGCCGAACATGCCGCATTTTTCCTATTGACCATGCGCTCGGCCGAAGATCGGCATGAGCATGATGTCCGCTTGGTTCTGGTTGCGCGGGAGGACGCGGGCATGACCGTAACGGGTGACTGGAACGCCATGGGGGCTCGCGGTACGCGGAGCGTGCCAGTGGCGTTTGACCTGGTCGTCGACGACAACCGCGTGTTCAAGAAGCCGTTCCGCCAGATCGCGGTGCAGACCTTGATTCCGGCGGCGCACCTTGGCTGGTCGGCCGTCTGGTACGGGGCGGCCCGCGGAGCGTTCCGGCGCTTCGTGCGACAGCTCCGGCAGCCGGAGAACAAGTCTAGAGCCCAGCTTCAGTCCGATCTTTTTCTCTCCCGGCTGGCAGACCTGCGAATGTCGCTCGACTTGATGGACTCGATGATTACTCAAGCTGCTGCTCAAATTGATTCGTTGCGTCATTCAAATGCGGATGTCGCGTCTTACGAGAACATCACGCTTCATATTTCTCTGAACAATGTGAAGATCGCCGTGTCGCGGCTGGCTTTCGAAGTGGTGGACCGGTTGGTCGAGCTCTGCGGGTTGGCGCAAGGTTACATGAAAAACACGGCACTCGACGTCGAGCGAGTGTTTCGTGACTTGCGCTCGGCAACTCTGATGTACCACAACGACCGGCTGCTGGGCGCCAATGGCAAGCTGATTCTGGTCGAGAACTCGGGAGCCGAAGCGATCTGGCGGCATCCTGATGGGCTGTAGCAACAGACATGAAACACAGAGACACGACTCAATGCGACAGGAGCTAGTTCAAGGCAAGGATCGGTCATGAACACGGATCCCATTCAAGACTTCTACGATCATTTTCCGTATCCGCTGACCGAGGCGAGGCCAAACAGTTCCGTGAATGGCGCGAACATGTTTCGCATTTTGGATCGCGAGTCACGGACGAACGGTTTCGACGGCTTGACGTTCCTGGACATCGGCTGCGGTTCGGGTCATCGAATTCTCGATATTGCCAAGACGTTCCCGAACGCAAGATTCGTGGGATTCGACATTTCAGGCAAAAACATCGAACTGGCGAAAGATCAGGCCAAGCTTGACCAGGTCACGAATATTAGTTTCACGCAGTGCGGAATCGACGACTACGAAGCGCCCGAGAAATTCGACGTCATCATCGCCAACGGTGTTTTGCATCATCTGGCCGATCCGGTGCGAAGTCTTCAAAAGATGGTTCGGTTTCTCAAGAGTGATGGCCTGTTCGTCGCCTGGCTCTGTCACACCTACGGTGAGTACGACCGGATTCTCGGACGAAGTGTCTTGCTAACCCTGCTCGGCGACCAACGTCGTGACTTCGAGGCAGGCACTGTCTTGATGAGAGAGATGGGATTTTCGATCTCGCAGAATCGCTACGGCAAGAGTTTTCCTGAAAACATGACTCCAAACGACGAGCTATCTCGAGACGCCGATGCCTTCCTGAACCCGGCGATTTCATCCTTCACATTCCATGAAGCCCTCGACCTTTTTCAGCAGGGAGGTCTGGTGTGGGCGGCGATCGACCAAGTCAACTTCACAGAGAGCGGAGCGTTCCTCGTCCTCGAGGAAACAAGCCGCCGGCCGCCATGGGCCTTGGATCTGCGTCGCCTCCTGAGATCGGAGACGGCTCTCGGCTATTACTGGAAATTAGACCGCATGAACAAACTCCGCGTGATTGAGTGCCTCATCCAGCCGACTGGATTCACGATCGTTGGCGGTCACGCCGGGAACACACCTTTGTGTTCGAGCCGGATGGCGGAAAATCGGATCTCGTTTGTTCGACCCGAGACGTAGGCGTTCTAGCGGACCCCTGGCAAGAACTTGTGTGTTATTTTTGGTTAGGTTGTTATGGCGCTCCCTGATTTGGCTTTGGGTCCGGAATGGGCTCTTCTGGAATTGCTGGTCATTGGACTGGAAGATCCCGACGCCGAAACGCTTTTCGTAAAACTGATTCAGTCGAACGAACTGCATTGGGGTGAAACTCTTCATCAGGCCCTGCGCCATGGAATGGTCACTCAACTAGCGTTTATTCTGACGTCGGACAGGTATCAGAAGACGATCCCGAACGAGATACTCCACCACCTGCACCAGGTCTTGAGTTTGAATCGGCATCGCACTTCCATTTTGCGCCGCGAAGCTGCGCGGATTGCGCGAACATTACGCGATCGAAATATCCCGTTTGTCGGCACGAAGGGAATCACACAGGAGTCCACTTTGTATGGCGGGAACGGCAGCCGGTACATGCTCGACGTCGACTTCATGATCATGCCAAAGGACCGCGAAGTCGTGACAGAGGTCATGGGCGGGCTTGGCTATGAAGCCGCGAGCTATGATCTGTGCACGGACAGCATCAACGCACCTACCCGAAAGGAGATCATCCTCCATCAATTGAATCCCGATCATCTTTTCCTGTTTGCGACGCGTACGGATGATCCCATCGTGCACTACGTGATGGTGGATGTCGCCAACAGCTTGACCTGGACGAACTGTCCCTTCGATGTGCCGCTGGAGTACGCGTTCAAAGACATCGTCTATCAATCGATACCAGGCTACCCGGACGTTGAACTTCCAAGTTTTGATCCGCTGATCCAGTTTCTCTTCACCATTCTTCACCTGTTTCGCGAAGCATGGCTGGAGAGATGGATGTCGGTTGGCAAGGACGTGAATCTCAGCAAGTTCGCGGATGTCATTCGTCTGTGGCGCGTCCACGGTGAAGGCATGCGTCGCGCCGGGCTCACGAATCGTCTAGCGGAATTGGGGCTGATCGAGCCGGTGGTGTGGGTTCTGGAGCACCTGGATCGAACATTTGGCACCAGCATCGTGCGCGAGATCAACCTCCAGGGCAGAGTAACCGAAGAATATTTGACCAGCGCGCGCGCGTCGGGAGGAAGGCTGCGCCATTGGAAGGGCACGATGCGTGAACGGCTGCAGTGCAAAGACCGGCACAAGCTTTTTGCCGATTCCAACGACCAAGCTAGTGGTGATGAGTTACACGCAGTACTTTGAGGCACTGGACGCCCGTCCTGCCGATCCGGGACTGTTTGCGGGGAATGAGTATCTCTCTGACGCCCCATAAGTCTGGGTCATCGTGTTCCGTCCGGTTTTGTCATCGCGCGCGATACGTCTCAATGTGTCATTGGGTAATGGTCGGGTCATGATGCTTGGCGCTCTCGGAGGAGCTGGATCGCTTCTTTGAATTTTCCAGCGGTACGGAAGGTACCTTCAACCAGCATGTCGTCGGGAAAACGAATGCCGAACGTCTTCTCCATGTCCAGAATGACAGCGACCGCAGTCATCGAATCCAGACCGAGTTGCGCGAGCTCCGCATCGTAGTTGATGGATTCGGCTTCGCCGAACGGAGGTGTCGGCGCAGGCACTCCTCGAATTGAGTGGTTATGTCGTCCATAATTTATCATCTGGTTCCAGTTCGGGATTCACTTCACAGCTTCAGGTCGAAATACGCTCGTGCCCCGTGCGCAGGCGATGCACCGCAACGACTGAGGTTCCCCGGCAACACACCTCCGCAGGGGGTTGCAGGCCTGTAAAGGCGACCAGACTGGCAGTAAGACCGTAGGCGCCGACATTCGGTATCGCCACAACGTCGCCCGGTTTCAAAGGAGGAACCGATGTCTCGCGCGCAACGTAGTCCAGCGCATAATCCGTCGGGCCCATCACGTCGGCGGATTGAAGCGCTTCGCCGTCACGCCCCGCGAGCGACTCGATAGAGGCAACAGCGCGATAAATCCGTCCCAGGCCCGCCATTCCACCCAAGTGAATCATCCCGGTATCGAGGATGATGTAGGTCTTGTCGCCATGCGCGACTTTCACGTCGAGCACGGTCGAGAGGAGAGTCCCGCAAGAAGCTACGAGATAGCGTCCGGACTCGAACCAAAGGTCCGCATCAGCAGTTAACCTGCGCTGCGCATTCACACGCTGTAGTTTTTCCCGCAAAGCGGAGATATCGACGGGAGCATCCGAGGTTCCAAATGGCCATGGGAACCCGCCGCCAAGATCGAGCAAGCGTAGAGGTACCCCGGCCTGAACGATTTCTTCGGCGAGATGGATTGCATGTTCGAAAGTGCCTGCCAGCTTGTCGGCGCTCTGGATTTGACCCCCCGAATAGATATGAATCCCGGCCAATTCGGCGCCCCGCAGTGCGCCGACCCGGGCGGCCCCACCGTTGAGCAATTCCGCCGGATCCGCGCCGAAGTGGCTTTGCATCGCGCCGACGCCGACGCTTCCGTCGGAGCGCCTGAAACCTGAAGTCGCATTAAGGCGTTCGCAGGCTTCTTTGTTTCTGAAGCGACGGCGGCCAGGCGTTCCAGGTCATACCACGAGTCGCATGAGAAATGAGTCACGCCGGCGAGTAACATCTCGCGAACGAGCGGAGCGGTCTTACCCGGCCCGGAGCAAAGGATTTGATCAGGCGCGAAACCCGCTTCGAGCACAATCTTCAGTTCGAGCGGCGATGCAATTTCGACCCGGCAACCGGCTGTTCTTAAAGCGGCGCACAACTCTGGAATCGGGTTCGCCTTTACCGAGTACAAGACCTGCGCGACTTCGGAAGCAGTTCGAAGAGCGCCTTAGCTTGACGACTCGGCCTCGTCGAGATCGTAGACATATAGGGGCGAGCCGTATCGCTCGAGGAGTTCCCGGCCGAAATCATGTGCGATCATGATGGTCTCTCCACTGAAGATAAGGCAGCGATTTTTTCCATAGATAACTGGCGGGCCAGGACGCGATCGACCTTTCCTCCGCTGCCGGTCGCGGGGAATGCCTCCAAGTGGACGAACCAGCGAGGCACCATGTGATGAGGCATCCCAACGCGAAAATGATCGGTCAGTGCATCGGAGGCGAGCGGAGCTCGGTCCGTGGTGGTATAGACGACCGCAATGTCCTGCCCGATCTCGGGATTGTCGATGCCGAAGGCCACGGCGTCCAACAGGCGCTCGAATCGACGCGCGTGCTCTTCAATTTCCGTCGGACTGACTCGGAAGCCGTGCGTCTTGATCATCGAGTCCATGCGCCCGAGGAAATACAAGATAACCCTCCTCGTCCCGTCGGACGAGGTCGCCGGAAAAAACGACGGTTTCGTTCGGGAAACGATCGATCTGCCGGAAGCGTTCTGCGGTGGCTTCTGGCGCGTTCCAATATCCCTTCGTTATGCACCCACCGCGGTGCACCAATTGACCCGGAACGCCTGCGGGACATTCGCGTCCTTCTTCGTCCAGGACGTATAACTCCACCTCTGGAATTGCTTTGCCGATGGAAGTAGGCCGGGCCGCAAGTTGATCGGGCGGCAGCCAGGATGACCGAAAAGCTTCGGTCAGTCCGTACATGAGCACAATATCGGTCCCTGGGAATGTTCTCTGGAGTTGATCAAGCATCCTCGCAGTGACAGGTCCGCCTGTTGTGCACACGTAGCGCAGCGCCGAGAAATCCAGATCCTCTTCGGGACCCGGAAGCTGCGGATCGAACATGCGACTGATGATGACCGGCATCATTGGCAAGGCAGTAATCCGCTGCGCGGCGAGCATTCGAAATAAATCGCGGGGAAAAATTAAATCGTGCAGGTAAAGCGACGCTCCAACGTAGAGGGTCTGCCAAAGCTGGTTCAGGCCGTGATCGAAATTCAGCGTGAGCACACCTGCGATCCGATCGGTGGCTTTCGTCCCGAGATAGCTCGCTACGATCCGGGCACCATCAGCGAGGTTCCGGTGCGAGATGACGATGCCCTTGGGCCTGCCGGTGGATCCTGACGAGTAGATGATTGCTGCCGTGTCGTCGCCCTTGCCCCGAAAGAAAGGCTGACTGCCCTGACATTCGCTGCCGAAGCTCCTCGAGCGAGGCGATCCCTTGTTCGGCCGGACCACGCCCGATCACAATGCGCCCATGCGCTGCGTCACGGAGTTCCGCAATGCGGGCAGATTCCGTGATCAGGAGTTTCATATCGCAGTCGTCGACCATGTGTCCGATCTGATCGGCGCGGAGCACGGGATGGATCGGAACAAGGATCGCGTTGGCCCAAAGCACGCCCAGGATCGCAACGACCTGATCAAGCGTCTTCTGCATGCAGATGCCGACGCGGTCACCCGGTCGAACTCCCAGCGAGGCCAGGGCCTGCGCGGCCGCCACGGCCTCAGCGTGGAGTTGCCGGAACGTCAGCGATTCGCTCCCGCTGAAAACAGCGGCCTTGTCGGGGACAGCCGACAGCGTTTGCTCGAATTGTGCGGGTATCGTCGTCATCTGTCTGGCAGCAGCTATTAGCACCGCTCGGTCTGGAGTATAAAGAACCTACTACTCCGCTGCAGTGGTAGCCGGCCCATCGCCGGTAAAAGGCCTGCTCGAATGCGTCGAAATTGAACTCTGGAGCAGGCTGCCCATTGCAGGGGCTTCTCTTCATGAAATCCGGTACCGAATCAAGAAGAAAAACCGTGATTTCTCTGTGTCCACCAGGCAGCACGTAGTGATTCCACCGTCGCATCGGAGGTGTTGCAAGGTGTTGCACCCTTGCAGCCTGACTCGTGCGGCGCACGCAGAGGCCGCTTCTTGTTGAATTCTTTGAGTACGTCGGCTCTGGCGCTGCAGATCGGGGTAACGCCTTCGAAACTCTGCGGCTTCCAGATCGTGAGCAGCCGACGAAGCGCGTCTTCAACAGAGCGCTACGAGACTGAGGTCAATGACGATCAGCACGAGCGAAAAGTTGGGCGAAAACAGACTTGTGGTCAGTGTAAAGACCGGTACAAGCTTTTGCCGCCGTGCCCGACAAGGGCGGTAATGATGAGTCACACGCAGTACATTGAGGTCCTCGGCCCAGGCGCAGCCGATCCCGGCCTGCTCGGCGGCAAAGGAGCGTCTCTGTGCCGCCTCGTGGGTCTCGGGCATCGCGTTCCACCGGGCTTTGTCATCACGCGCGACGCTTTTCAAAGCGCTCTCGAAGAGATGGGGCTCGCTTCCGCGCTCGACACGCTTGCCTCGCTACTCGCTGGTTCCAAAGACACGACTGCTACTGGCGAACAAATTCGTCAGAGCATTCTTTCCCGACGGATTCCCTCGCGAATACTCGAGCCGATCATGAAAACGGTCGATGCCTTGCGGCTCTGGGAGCAGCCTTGCGAAGGTGTGATCATTCGGTCTTCTGCCACCATTGAGGACGGCAGCGCTCATTCCTTCGCCGGCATTTTTGAATCAATACCGATCAGCACTCCGGACGAATTTGAACCGACGGTTCGGGAGATTTGGGCATCCGTCTTCTCGCCACGCGCCCTCACGTATTTCCGGGAGATTGGGGTTCAGGAGGTACCGGCGATGGCGGTCGTCGTCCAACGTTTCCTGCGCGCCGAGCGCTCGGGAGTCATGTTTACGCGCTTTGCCGGGCCTGATGGAAGAGCCGAGCATTCTCGTCGAGCACGTCGAGGGTGATTGCGAAAAGCTGGTAAAGGGTGAAGTGACGCCCGAGAGGCTTTGGCTGAACGAGGCGGAAGATATCCCGGAATCGCTCGAAGGACCACTTCGACCTGTACATGCCCGTCAAGTTGGTTCAGGTCGCCAAACGGCTGGAGGAAAGCTTCGGGGCGCCGCAAGACGTCGAGTGGGTCGTCTACGACGATGCGCTGCATATCGTCCAATCCAGACCGATCACTGCCGCATTCTCCGGCGACGCGAGTGACGGGCCGGAATCGTCCCTCACCGCCGTCGCCATCCTCACTGGAGTGCCGGCCAGCTCCGGCACAGGATCGGGGCCCGTCCACCTCGTGTTCAACATTGAACAAGCGCTTCAGCTTCCGTCCGGATCGGTGCTCGTAACGCCGATGACAAATCCCGATATGGTGGTCGCAATGCGAAACTCGGCGGCCATCGTTACGGACGTCGGCGGGATTATTTGTCACGCCGGGATCGTGTCGCGCGAACTCGGTCTGCCTTGCGTCGTCGGAACCGAAACGGCGACGACGACGCTGGTGGGCGGAGAGCTTATCACCGTGAATGGATCGACTGGCCGCATCTATCGAGGCCGCATCGAAACGGAAGCGTGGGCGAAGTCGATGGGGCCGGTGCAGTGGTCGGACATCTGGTCCGCATGGACGGAGGCCACAAGGGAGAGACCCGATCTCGTCCCTATCGTCTCTACAGTGGAGGCATTGAAAGCGATGCCTTCTGGTGTCACGAGCGTTGTCCTCGTGCCTGACCTTGACCTGAGAACAAACATGCACGGCCTGTGGAACGACCTCGAAGCGCGGCCAGCCAATGCTCGCAGGGCCGCATTCGACAACTACATCACGGTCGTTGCCGGGATCATTTCGGAACGGGCGAACTCGAAGTTATACCTATTGCCGTTAGGCAGGTTGCCTCGTCACGAACTCGGCGACGCGATCGCACGAATAGCGAACCCGGCCGTCGCGCTTTACGACAATGACCGCGCCGCTTTTCCGTTGGTCTTCAATCCGGGAGTAGCCTGGCCGGACGGATCCGCCGCTGTTCCGCTCGGCTACGCGAGCGCCATGCGCACTGGCGCAGCAACAACGCGGCAAAAAATCGGCGGAATGGACGAAGCCGAATCCGCGGCACTCGACACGATCAAATTCTTCGGTCACAAACCCGGAACCAAGATCACGACCATGCCCGCGCCCCAGTCCCGGGCGACGTGGTGGGCCATGCTTCCGGAGTACGCACGCTTCCACCAGGAATTTGCAACGGTGGCGACGACGGGGGAGTTCGAGTGGCTGGAAGTGCGCCCCGAGCTTGTCATCTCTGCTCTTTTGAAGTCTCTGGTTCAGCCCGGCTTCGAGATGGTCCCGCGTGTCCTCGGGTTTCGAAACGTTCCGCCGCTCCACATCAAGTGGGTGAAATGCCGCTACCACTTTCGCTCCGACACTTTTGCTCTGGTCTGGCAGTCCATTGTCCGCGCGACATGGAACGAAGCGTTCATGGCTGATTTGATGCGCCAGATACGTGCGTCCTACGATCGGCTGGCTGAGGTTCTCGTTCTATTTCCCACAACTGACGCGGAGTTGAACGCGATCTCGGGAGATCAGATGGTGGCATTGATCACGTCCTGGTGGCCTCGATGGGTAGAGTTTTTCGCGCTGTGCTGGTTTATTCAGGCCCAGGGAGACGACATTCTGTTCCCTTTCATCGACGAGACGGTGAATCACAATCTGAGTTATGTCGGCTCGCCTCCGGCCGATCGGGTGTGGCCCGGTCCCGCTGATTTCATCGCGCCGACTACTCCCGTTCTGAGCGGCGCGTACATGGCCGACGTCGCGAGGCTGCGCGAGGCGCTGCTCGCGACCGGGCTTCGCACGAGAGAAGAGGCCGAGTCCGCTCTGGATGCCGGACAACATCCCGCGATTGCGCAGGACCTGAGCCGAGCACCTCCGGAAATGGCACTGGATGCGCGACCGCGACTTGCTTTTCGAACCATGGGATACACGCGGCCGTGTCATCGAGACAGCGCTCAAAACCGATCCGCATGCGGTCATGCCTTACGAACTCAATCTGCAGCGCAATATGCTTGCGCTGAGCTTCCATTTCGACCTGGCCCACAGCAGTGGCCGCGCGCTTGGACTGAATCACGCCGCACGTTTCGTTCACGACCTGAATGTCGAAAGAGAGAATCACCATGTCCTCTGGCTTAAGTATTCGTATCCGCTGCGACAGCTTGCGGTCGAGATCGAGCGGCGCTTGATCGCGTCCGGCAGCCTCGATAAGGGCGACATCTTCTTCCTGCAAGCTCCGGAGCTCATTGAAGCCGCGAGGAACCTCCCGGCTCCGTTGCCACCGGATCTCGTCTCAAAGGTGAAGAAACCGGCGGAGAGGCTACCTCATCGAAGCCCGGCTTGTCGGCTCGGATGCAGAGCCAGCGCTACCTGAAGATGATTACTACTGATGCCATCACAGTCCAAGTTCCTCGTTATTGAAGGTTGTAACGGCGTCGGCAAGAGTACCATCGCGGAATACCTGTGCGCCCGCGCCGGCGCTTCAGCGTTTCACTACCCGCCTGAGTTCGTGAGCTTTCGCCGCGAGGTGCATCTTGATGAGTGTCTGGCGCCGGTTCCCCGGCTTGCCTACTATCTGGCGGCAACGTTGCATCTGTCGGACCTCGTGCGCGCTCAACTCACACAGAGTCATGTCGTCTGCGATCGGTATCTGGCAAGTCCCCTTTCGCTGATGATCGGCGAATCGGCGATTGAAGAGACAGAGGCTCGCCACCTGATTGAACCGTTCGGATCATACCTGTGCATGCCCGATCTGATTCTACTGCTGACCGCGGAACACGCCGTGGCCAGTGAAAGGATTTACAAGCGTTCGGTCAAGTCAGGCATGCTCACGCCGATTGCGCGAAGGATGCGCGAATCGGAAGAGTTTTTTCATAAGAGGGAAGATGCTTGTCGTCGGTTGTCGACGAGACTAGGCCCCGTCGTGGAGCTGGATACGACCAACCTCTCGGTCGAAGAGATGTGCACCTCCGCCTGGTCGTTGTTAGCGCCCAAACTTAGCTGGTAGCGGCAGGCTGCCCAAAGCTGCGTAGTAGCGAAAGATGCTAACGCGACTGGGAAATGAACCAGTGCTGCGCAGAGGGATCACTTTCGAAAAACTCAAACAGCTTAGTTGCGACTTTCAACGCGCCCTGAGCGGAGGGGTGGACGCCGTCCGGCTCAAAATCGCTGCGCTCCCAGATAAGGCCGTCGCTGCGCGGCGTCATGCCATCGGCCCATAGGTAAGGACCCCATGAAACCCAGGATATCGACCTGTCGAGACTCGGATTGTTGATGCGCTCCTCGATCAACCACTTGACCGCGAACGCGGATTCATACGCGATGGGTTCCGGACTCAAGTCTGATTCCGAATACCCGCCATAGGTCCGGCTGGAGACGTATATAAGTTTCAGCTGCGGAAACTTCGTCCTGAGAATTTCCACGATCGAGCGCAACTCCCGCTGCAGAAGCCGCGCATTTTCCGGAAAACCACGAGGCTCATGGGCGAGGGCAGTCTTGAGCCATACGACCTGAACCTGTGCAGTGGTTACCTCGCAGCGTTGAAGCTGGCGGCCCACATGCATCCAATAGTCACCGCATGGGTCGGCAATCTGGGTTGCGTCCGCTCCATTCCGAGCCGCATCGACCATGAATAGGCTGGGGTTCTTGCGCGCGTCAGCGTTGGCTAGCCGGGTGAACTGCGAAAACTCGCGAGACGCGTTGGACATGCCGATGCAGACCATGACGATTTTTCCGGAGGTCGACGGTTGACCGTCTCTGTCGACCGGTTGCACTGTCGCGCCCAGCGCCACTCCGGCGTCCTCATAGGCGGACGGGCGTGAGTTTTTCCCATTCGGGTAGAGACCGCCTGCAAAGCCGAGATATTGTGCTGATCCAAGATCGGTGAGAGGAGTACCGATCAAGCGACAGGCCTCTCGATCACCTTGCCGGTGTAACCGTCCACTTCCAACACGTCACCGTCGTGAAAGAGACTGCGGGCGTTTCGAATGCCCACCGCGGCAGGTATGCCGCATTCCCGAGCGAGCGTAGTTGCGTGCTGAAGAATCGCGCCCTCCTCGACGACGAGTCCGGCGACTCGCGGGAGCAACGGAGCGAGATGGGGATGGAGGATGCGGATAACAAGAATAGAACCTGCCGGAACGGCCATAATGTCTTCGGCATTGCGTATAACGTACGCCTTCCCGCTGGCACGTCCCGGCGCAGCGGCCAAGCCCGAGTGGACTCTCGTTGAGGTTTCCGCGCTCATGAGCTCCCCAGCATGGTTGCAAGCCGGCTCGAATCGACGCCGTGCAATGACAAGTAAGCGGTGTTTTCCATGTAACGATGTCGGCGCATGTGAATCACCGCTGGATCGGCGATTTCCGCAACCAATTCGCGAATGTCGAGGAATAACAGATCCGCTCGTTGGAACGCGGGGATTTTCTGGCGATATCCCTCCGCCAGCTGCTGCAGGAGCGGGGCCAAGCCGACATAAAACGCGCGGCGCACATACCAGGTCTCCCGTTCCAGAAAATCCAGCCAAAACCCAAGGACACGCCTGAGGGCAGCGATTTTCGTTGACGCACCGTTAGTGGCCCGAGCGACTGCAGGTCTTTTGGCGAAAGACAAACGCCGGCGAACCTGTTCTGCATCGACCTCATTGAAGGCCGAGTAGAGCAACCGGACGACATAATTCGGATCTTCATACCCGGGCGAGTCCCATGCCAGCGGACCGAAACCTGTTTGACGATTGCAGAACTCGCTCACGAGCTGAAAGACTTCCGCCGGCACGCTGGGCCATTCGCGTTGCAGTCGTTGCGGGGTGTAGTTGAGGACGCAGCAAGCCTGATACAACGCGAACGTCTCTTGCATGAGTTCAGCTCCGGCACTTGTCTCGGGAAAAGGCGGCGGCTCAAGATCTCCGGCATCCGCAAGAGCGCGCAAGAGGACATCCGGTACAAATTTGCTCAAGATTCCGTAGACCAAGACGAGGGCCATTCTATTCCCTAGATCTTCGGACAACTCCCTGGCTGCGCCGTCCACCGTTGCGGCTACACGCGCGGCATTCTCGCTCGCATCAACCAAGGCATCGCAGGCAGCCGCGTGCGTCGTGCGCATGAGTTCGAGAGTTTCCGGCGTAAACCACGAGAGTAAGGCTTGAGTCATGACGGCGACCTGCGATCGATCCAAAAAGAGGTCGCCGTTTTCATCCAGCCGCGCGGGAAAATCCAGCTCGGACGATAGAGCGGGCAAACCAATCGTCGTCGCAGCCCGGGCTGTCAGAGCGAACACCGAGCGCTGCAACGGCAATCCGACGATATGCCGGCGATATGGCTGCGCGGATCTTCCGGCCGCCTGCGCCATGTTGCCGACTCGCTCGACTTCATCGAGCATCGCCGAGTTCTTTCGCGGTCAGCCGCGGGAAAGCGCCACGAAGGGCGGCGCGTCGCCCTTCCGGTCCGAGCGCCGACATTCCAAGACGATCCGCGTCCTGCGGGTCATAAGCAACGAGATGAATGGAAATCGGCTCAATGACCGCTCCGGGAAATTTCAACGCCAGCGTAACGGTCTCCGCACCGGCGGCAAGCATCTCGTCGGGCACGCCAAACTGGTAAACGCCGGGCAACAATTTGCTGTCGATTTCAACAAAGCTTCCGCCTCGATGTTCGCCCAGCTTCCCGTCGACGAGAGGTATCCTCCGCACTTGGGCCTCTCCTTCGCGAATGTAGGCGGCGCTGGCGTCCGGCGTCCGTGAGCTCAATCCCGTCTTGCCTGAACGCATGTCAGTCGCGTCGAGGGCGTAGACGAGCAGCATCTTCGACGGGGTTCCTTTCTTCAGCGCGTAGGACATATGTTTTTACGATTCTTTCTTCGCGTCTAACTTTGCGGCTAGTTCTTTCTCGGCTTGCTCGCCCAATGCCAGTTCCATTTCGGTAAACCGAGGCAACGCCTGCCGAAGAAATTCGTGCCGCTTGTGACCGGCCAAGCTCCAAACGCCGATACGCTCCGCGTCCTGGGGGTCGTATGCGACGAGGTTGATTTCGACCGGCTTGATCACCGTCTCGGGAAAACGAATCAGCAGAACAACGCGCGCAGAACCTTCGGCAAGCATTTCATCTGGCGCGCCGAATTGGTATACCCCAGGCAGCAACTCGGGATCGACTTCAGCCAAGGCGCCCGATCCCCATTCGCCGACGCGACCTTGTACGATCGCGACTTGGCGGGCCGCCGAGTCCCCCTCTCGAATGTAGGCTGCACTGGCGGCGGCTGGATTTTTGGCGAGCCCCGTCTTGCCGGACGTGCTCTCTGCCGACATGGCATAAACAAGGAGTAGCTTAGACCTTGTTCCAGCTTTCATCGTGTAATTGTGCTGTACCGGCATGAAGATCCTCCTATGAAAGCAACTTCCGAGTGTTTGGTCTCGATGAACCAACTGATTGAATTCATCCGGGATAAGTTCTGTCAATAAAAAACGTGAGAAGTGCCTGGCCCCGCATGCCCCGTTGTGTTGTTCGACACGAAGCAAGTGTCGGATCTGGCGAAAGCACACCGTATCCAGACATTTGGTCTGCGATCGACATGCCGCATCGGCGGATCATCCGCTCGGCGTCTGGATGGGATGTTGCGCGAGAAACTCGGGCTCGAAAAGTTCCTCCAAGACACGGCCGTCCATATCAGCTGGTGCAGGTTGACCCATTAGGTGCAGGATCGTGGGTGCCATATCGATGAGCCGGGCACCTTCGATCTCAATTCCTTTCCGGAAAGGCTTGCCGTGGGCAATCAGAATACCGTCACGGCGATGGGTTCCCCCCCATTCCGCGGTCCTCGGAGGTTTGTGCTCAATGATTTTGACCGGCGGTTCCCCTGTATGCTCGGGAAGACTTGGGCTGGTGGAAAAGAGGCTGGTGTCCCACCAATCGAGGGTCAGATCGGGGGCTTCATCGCGATAAGGACCATGAAAGATTTCGTCCTTGCGGAAGACGCGTTTTACGATGGCTTCGCCCGTTCGTGGATCTCTCAGTTCGCCGAGTTCTTGCGTGATCAACTTCAGCAACGAGTCATATTCGCCCTCATCAACGATGCCGGCCGGCCTAACTCCCTTGCGGTTGATCCAGATGCCTGGAGGTGAGGCGAGCACTTCGCTGCAGAAGGCCTTTGTCCGTGACCAGTCGATGTTCGAGTACGAGGTGACAGCGGTTTCGAATCGTTTCCGCAAAGTGGGAAAGGCGTCTGCGAGCTTAATTTTCTGCCGGGAGCTGAGGGAGCTGCGTAAGAGAGCGTAAGACCAGCGGAGGAAATCCTTCGCGATCTTCTGGAGCGGAGATTTTTTCGTCTCAATGTAGTGGAGAAGGCCGAGCTGGGCGAGGAAGCGGTTGAGATACAGGACGCGATCGGAAGTGGGGCCGCCGCCATGATCGGAAACGACAAGAACGGAAGTGTCAGGCGAGACCTTCTCGACGATCCGGGCGACCGCGTTGTCAAGCCATTGGTAGACGCGAAAAACAGCGTCGCCGAACTCTTGGGCAATGCTTGCATCATGGTAGTGATGGGTCGGATCCATGTACTGCCAGAAATGATGCTGGACCGTGTCGATCGACATGAATGTGAACATCATCACGTCGGCCGGATGCTTCTCGATTAGATAAAGGCTGGCGCGAAGCCACTGGCTGTCCAAGTTCTTCATGTCATCGAGGACCTGACGGCGGCGGCGGTTGGTGGACATGAAGCCCAGGAATCGGGGGTCGAGGCGAAATTTTCCGAGGCAGCCTTCCAGCTCGCTGCGGAGCTCCGGCGGATAGATAAAGGGGCTTTCCTCGGAGGGCGTAGCCATGCCAGAGATTTGAAAGCCATCGAGGTGTTCCGGCGGGTAAGTGAAAGGAATGTTCATGGTTCCCACGGTGTAGCCGGCGTCGTTGAGCATCCGCCAAACCGTCTTTGTGCGGCGGGAGCTCGCATCCAGATAACGTAGCAGGTACGTCCCCGCCGGCATTTCCATGAATTCAAAGATGCCGTGCTTACCCGGATTTTTTCCTGTCATGAAAGAGGTCCACGCCTGCGGAGTAACCGGCGGCACGATTGAGGCAAGCCGTCCCGACGCGCCTGCGCTCATCAGGCGTGCGATGTTCGGGAGCTTACCCTCCGCGATCCAGGGGTTAATCAGGTCAAGGGTCGCGGCATCAAGGCCGACAATGAGGAGCTTGATTGTTTTCATTCCACCAGCAGGCAAGCGGTTGCGGAGTTACGCGCGAATGGCGAGGATGGAGCGCCCTGCGGAAAGTCGTTGAACTCTGCAGGCGCGCTCGCGAGCCCACAACAGGCCGGTTTCCTCCCGCTCCTGCAAGGCATCCATGTTGGCGCACACGAGCACAACCTGGCCGTCGCGGCTTTCAGTTCCTTCGCGATCAGCTCGGAGATCCGCTGTTCGCGGGTCGAAAGCTCGGGGTGCGGATGCACGTCCATGCAAATCGTGAGGAGTGAGGGCAACTCGCTTTTGGCGATGCTTTCCGGAGTTTCCTCAGCGAAAAGCGAAGCTGCGCAAAAGACCGCCGTCAGGACTAAGGCGCAAAACTTCATCCGGCACTTATACCGGGCTCAGCCGGAGACGCCAAGGATCGGTTCCGATTGCAATTTTTTTGTTTCCCCAAAGTGCGCGCTGGCTGCATAGCCTTCGGCACGGCCCTGCTATCTTCCTGCAGGCGTTCGTTGCCGCCTCGATCTTCTTCGTTTGGGGCGTACGCAACTCCAATATCGCCGAGGAGTTCAAACAATACCTGCTGCCGAATTGGTTGCGCGATTTCCTGGCGATTCTGAAGGTCCGCGTGCGGCGATCTTCGGCGGCTTGATGGTTGCGGCTCTGATGGCGGCGGCGGTCTTCACCCATTTTCGAGTGAAGAATCCGCCCTTCAAGATGCTGCTGTCGGCCGCGCTCCTTGTTTGCTCGCTCGCCGCGGCCTATCTCAACTACCGCCTCAACTTTCCGATGTGATCCACACTTGAAAAACAGGGAGCGACGAAAGAGACCAATGAGGAAGGCAGGAAGGAAGGGTTTGAAAGGTGGCAACGGACTGCGCGTTCTTTCCTGCTTTCCTATTTTCCTGATTCATTGCTTTTCCCTATTTCCCAAGCGTGCCAGTTATCGATAAAGCGCATCAACCAGGCGAAGAGATTTCTCGTTAGGCAGGATTTTCTGTTCCATCTGGTTCATCACGTAGGCGAAGGCGAGCTTGTTCTCAGGATCGGCAAACGCGTGGCTGCCGCCCGCTCCTGGTTGGCCAAAGGCGAGGGGCGAAGGACCGAAGATCCGCCGTTCTGCGTCGGGCGGGTCTTTCATGAAGCCGGCGGAAAACGCCGTCGGGATCTCAAAGACACGATCAAGGCCGGCGGTTAGGGTTGTTGTCATCTGTCCGATCGTGTGCTGCGAGAAGAAACGCTGTCCGCCGAGCTCTCCGCCGTTGGAGAGCATGGCGTAGAACTTCGCCAGCGAAGCGGCGCTGCCGATTCCGCCAAATGAGACGAACGCGCGCGCCCGATTCTCCGCCGTGTTCATGGCGCTGACCGCGTGCAGGCCGCGCGGCGAGGTAAAGGTCTTGCGTTGGAGCGTGTCGGGACTGGCCAGCGCGCGGTAGAAGTGCGTCCGGCGGCGTGGCGCTCGAAGCTCTCGCCGGATAAACGGTCGCGGACCGGGCATTCTCCTCGGCTGGTAATCCGATCCAGATGTCGAGATCAAGCGGTTCGGCAAATACTTCGCGCCAATAATCTGCAATGGTGCGGAAAGCGATCCGCCGCGCGAGTTCGTCGAGGAGAAAGCCAAAGGTGCGCGCGTGATAGCCATGTGCGGTCCCGGGCGGCCAGAGCGGTTTCTGTTTCTCCAATGCCCTGACGACCGCGGCGTAATCCACGACATCGACCGATTCGTCTAACGCGGCCAGACCGGCCTGGTGCGAGAGCAACTGAGCGAGGGTGATCTTCTCCTTCCCGTTTTGCGCAAACTCCGGCCAAAACTCCGCGACCCGCCGCTCCAACGCGATGCTGTGCTCCTGCAAGACATGCAACAAACAGGCGCTCCCGAGACCCTTCGTCGCCGACCAGAAAAGCACGATCGTCTCGCTCGTCCACGGTGTTTCCCGGCGCGCATCGCGGAAACCGCCCTGCAGTTCGAGCACCGATTCGCCGCCTTGCCAGATCGAAACCGCCGCGCCCAATTCGCCGAAGCGAAAAAAATTCTCTTCGAACAGCGGCGTGATCCGCGCCGCCAAATCGTCCGCGTCGAGCGTCATCAAACTCTTGTCTGCCTAACGAGCGACTCAGTAGGCGCGCACGTAAGGATATTTTGATTCGTTCCCCAGCTCCGGCGGAAATTCGCCGTAGCCGCGGTGAACCCACGGAATGTCGCTGCGCAGGACGGGAAAATAGGTTCCCTTGTAAACCGGGATCGGCCAGAGCAGTGCCTCGTAGAAGCCCGCTCCGAAGCGCGTAAAGGCCCGGCCCGTTCCCAGCAACACGCCATAGCTGGCTGCCGCGGCGTTGCCTTCGTTGGTATTGATCCTGCCGATCGTAACCGGAATTTCCGCCCAGCCGTAAAGCATGTTGGAAAGTCCGCGGCCCAGTTTTCTTGTCGGACCGTAATCCGCCGCCGGTGGATCCTGAATGTCGGCCAACGAAGTGGCGGCGAAACCGGCGCCGAGAAGCGTCACGAGCAGCAGTTTCATAGGCAACGGCGTGAGTAAACCGAGTTGCTCGCCGCGATTGCAATAGCTTGTTTATTTTGTGGTAGGCGCCGCCTCGTTCTTGGTCGCGAGGAGTGAGGCGATGGTGGTGGTGGCCAGCACCGCGATGATGATGAGCAGCGAAAGCCAGCTCGGTATCCTGATCCAGTGTTCGACCAGCATCTTCAGGCCGACGAAACAGAGAATAATCGCCAACCCAATGCGCAAGTAGATGAAACGCGCCACGAGATTGGCGAGCAGGAAGTAAAGCGAACGCAAGCCGAGGATCGCGCAGATGTTCGAGGTGTAGACAATAAAAGTGTCGCGCGTGATCGCGAGCACTGCGGGGATGGAGTCGACGGCAAAAACCAGGTCCATCACCTCGATCACGATGAGGACCAGCGCGAGCGGCGTGAGCATGCGTCGGCCGCTCGACAAGAGCGATGAATTTTGGCCCGTGGTAATCGGGTGTCACCGGGAGCATGCGGCGGACGAATCGCAGAATGAAGTTGTGCTCCAGGTCGATCGGCTGCGATTTGCCGAGCAACATCCGCAACCCGGTGATGACAAGGAACGCCCCAAAAACAAAAAGAACAAAATGAAAGCGCGAGACGAGCGCAACGCCCAACCCGATCATGGTGGCCCGCATCACAAGCGCGCCCAGGATTCCCCAGATCAAGACCCGGTGCTCGTAGCGCGGCGGGACCCTGAAGTAGGCGAAAATCAGACCGAAGACAAAAATGTTATCAACGCTGAGCGAGTATTCGATCAGGTAACCGGTAAAGAAATCGACCGCCTGGTCGGGGCCCTCCAACCACCAGACGAAGGCGTTGAAAGCCAGGGAGAGACCGACCCAGAGAAAGCTGCGCCGGACCGCACTGGGCAGACTGATGCGCTCGTGCGCCCGATCGCTGAAAAGATCGACGAAGAGCGCGATGAAAACCCCGAGATGAAAGGCGACCCAGAACCAAATGCTGACCGACACGAGGCGCTAGGCTTCCACGGGTGAGGGTGGCGGGCAATGGGAAACAACGCCGCCCTCCGGTTTGCGAGGCGCAGCGGGTCGTGCATCATTACCTCCCCAATTTCTATGGACGCGGAACTGCAAAAGTTGGTCGATGCCGGGAAGATCACGCCCGCAGGCGCAGCACAGCTCGATCAGCTCAAGGCCGGCGCCTTCTGCCTTCACAAAAGCTGGGGCTTCGGCCGGGTCGCCGATTGGAATCTGCTCCTCAATCAAATCCTGATCGACTTCGAGAAAAAGAAGGGGCACCCGATGCAGTTGCAGTACGCGGCGGAAAACCTGACCCCAATCCCCGCGCACCATTTCCTTGCCCGGAAAGACGAACGATCTTCCCGCGCTGAAAATCCAGCTGAAGGGAGACCCCGCCGCTGCCATGCGCAACATTCTCGAGAGCCTCGGCGGCAAGGCGACGCAAGCCCAGATCAGCAGTTGGTTGCTGGGCGATGTTTTCAATGAGGTGGAATTCAAACGCTGGTGGGACTCGACCAAGAAACTGCTTAAGAAAGATGGCCACTTTCTTATCCCGACAAAAAAGAACGACCCAATCGAGCTCCGCTCTGCGCCTGTCTCGCGCGCCGATGAGCTGCTCACCTTTTTCGATCAAGCCCGCCAGCCAAAGGAACAGGCCGCAGCGCTCGACCAGATCATCAAGCTGCACGACGAATTCAAGGAGCCCGAAAAACAATTGCAACCGCTCGTCGACGCGATCGAGGAGACCGCGCGCCGGAACCAGCGGCTCAATCCGGCGATGGCCTTCGAGCTCGTCATCGGTCGCGACGATCTCCTCCAGTTGGAGCCCAGACTGCGCAGCTCCAATCCCGGATTCGCCCTCGAGCGTTTGATCGCCGAGGAAGAGCCGCGCCTCGCGGCCATTCTGCCGAAGATTCCCTCGGCCAAAGAGCGCCGCATCCTCCACGCTCTGCCTGCCGCGCTCGGCGAACGCTGGACTGTTCGCGCCCTGCATCTCATGCAAGGCAGCAACGCCCGGTTGGTGTCGTCAATGCCGAAAGTCTTCGCCGAAGCCGGCAAACTGGATGAGTTGCGTGCCGCTCTCGAACGCAGTTTGCGCGAACATTCTGCCACCAGCGAAATGCTGTTCTGGCTCTGCAAAAACCGGGCGGATTGGCCGGAGCTGATCCATCCCGAGCTGCTCGGCGCCATTCTCTCCGCCTGCGAACGCGACCAGCATAACGAGAGCAACAGCCGCAGCACGCGCCTGCGCGATCTCCTCCTCTCGGATCGCTCGTTGATCCCTGATATCTTTGCCGGTGTCGAGTTGGAACTCGCGCGCGATTCGATGCGTCGTCTCATGCTCAGCCCGGTCTTCGACGAATTAACCAAGCGCTCCCTCATGGCGCGTATCATCAAGCTTTACCCGGAACTCCAGAGTCTGGTCAGCGGCGAGCAAACCGAGGAAAAGAGTGAAGCGCTCGTCGTTTCCTGGAGCAGTCTGCAGAGACGCAAGGCCGAGCTCGAAGAACTCGTGAACAAGAAAATCCCCGAGAACAGCAAGGAGATTGGGGTCGCCCGTTCCTATGGCGATCTGCGCGAAAACTTCGAGTTTAAGGCGGCCAAGGAAATGCAGGCCGTCCTCATGCGCCGCAAATCGGAGCTGGAGCGCGCGCTGCATCTGGCCCGTGGGACGGCTTTCGAGAATCCAGATACCACCCAGATTTCGATCGGCACGGTGGTCAACCTGCGCGACACCGCGACCAACCGCGAAGAGACCTACACCATCCTCGGCGCCTGGGACGGAGATCCGGAGCGGAGTATCATTTCGTATCAAACGGCGATTGGGCAGGCGTTGTTAGGCCGGCGCCTCGGCGAAATCGTGGAATTGAATTCCGAAGAAGACACGGGTCGTTACGCGATCACCGCGATCGAGCCCGCTCCTCTCGACGAAGTCGCGCCCGATCCCGAATTACTCGAGCCGGTCGCGTCAGGCGAATAGTCGCCCGCGCGAAGCCGATTTACTCTTTTCAAGAGCAGATCGCGGCTCAGACCGCGAGCAAGACGGTGATCCGCTCGCTGACATTACGCTTGGACTTGAAGAAACTTCTTCGCGAGGATGAACGCTCGTGAAACTCAAACCCCTAACGATTGGGCCAGTGACCCTTGGCGGCAAAACGCCGGCCTTTCTTCTCGGCCCGTGCGTGATCGAGTCGGAAAAATTCGTCAGACGGATGGCGCGGAAGATCGCGACCGTCTGCGCAGCGGAGAAACTGCCCTTCATCTTCAAAGCATCCTACGACAAGGCCAACCGGACCTCGGTGCGCTCCTTTCGCGGGATCGGCGTGCGCGAAGGTTGCATATTGTTAGGCGAGATCGGGCGCGAGATCGAGATGCCGGTCACGACTGACGTGCACTCGCCTGACGAGGCTGAGATTGCGGCCGAGTTCATCGACGTCCTGCAGATTCCGGCGTTCCTCTGTCGTCAGACCGATCTCATCCGCGCTGTGGCGGAGACCGGTCGGGTCGTGAACGTGAAGAAAGGCCAGTTCCTCGCGCCTTGGGATGTGCGTAATATCGCCGAGAAGCTCGAAGCCTTCGGCGCGAAGAAGTTTTTCTTTACCGAACGCGGCACGACCTTCGGCTACAACAATCTCGTCGCCGATATGCGCTCGCTCGCCTGGCTGCGCGAGGCCGGATATCACGTGATCTTCGATGCGACCCACTCGGTGCAGCGGCCCGGCGGGGCGGGCGACGCCACTTCGGGGGACGCGGCTCTGGCTCCGGTGCTGGCGCGCGCGGCGCTCGCCGCGGGGTGCGACGGTATTTTCATGGAGGTGCACGAAAACCCCCGGCGCGCCTTCTCGGATGGGCCGAATCAAGTTCCGCTAAAGGATTTGCTCAAGCATCTGCGCATGTTAAAAGCTATTCATGCTGCCGTGTCGTAGCGGGCGCTTCCTGCGAAGCGCACGCCTGAGTTTCGTCTTGTTGCTCGCGGGCAGCTGGCTGGCTGTCGCTGGGGGTGGCAAACATCGCAAGGCGGCGCCCACGCCCACTCCCGACGCGTCCAAAGAAGATCTCGGTCTCAAAAACATTCCGCTCACTGTCGGGCACGAAGCCAAGGGCTTGGTTCTGCCGAATTACGATCTCCAGGGGCATCTGCTCGGCCGCTTTGAAGCCACTACGGCTGCGCGAATTGATGAAAACCACGTTCACTTTACCAACTTGAAGATGGTGACCTACAACCAGCAGGAGAAGCCCGACTTCAACGTCGACATGGCCGACGCCACCCTCAATCTCGAAACTCGCGTCATCGATTCCAGGCGACGAACCATGGTCAAGCGTACCGATTTCGAGATCGCGGGCGACACGATGCAGTTCAATACCCTGACGCACCAAGGCACGATGACCGGCAACGTCCGGATGACGATCTTCAACCAAAAGGAAATCGCCGGCCCGGCAGCGAAGCCATGAAGAGGTTTTTTGTCGCCGCCTATCTCCTTGCGATCCTGACCGCGACACGGTCCGGCGGGCAGGAGACGGCGCGTGCCGCGGAATCCGGCCCGCCGGCGAAAGCGCAAGCGTCCCCCGGGCTTGCCGCCACGGACGCAAACGGCCAGCCGATCACGACCCAGATTTTCGCCGACGAAGCGTCATTCGATACCGAGAAGCGCCTCGGCGTTTTCACCCGCAACGTCCGGGTTTTCGATCCGCGCTTCAACATTCAGTCGGACAAACTGACCGTCTTCATTCACAAAGAGGAAGGGGAGGGCCTCGAGAAAGCGATTGCCGAAGGACACGTCGGCGTGGTGCGCGACAAGCCCAACCCGAAAGGTGGCCCGCCGTCGAAAGCGATCGGACTTTCCGAGAAGGCGGTTTATACTTCGTCCGATGGAAACGTGGTGCTCACCGGGAGTCCGCGTGTGCAGCAAGGTCTCGATACCCATATCGCGACGAGCCCGGACACGGTCATGGTGCTGAATCAGGACGGTCACCTAACAACGCACGGCCCCAGCCGAACCGAGATCCGGCAGGAGGCCAAGCAGGACAAGAACGGAAAGCCGTCTCCATCACCGAAACCGGAAACGAAGAAGCCATGATCAGCCAGACTGCGCCGCCGCTCGCGCCCGAATCGACACCGCGGACCGCTCATCCTAACGAGCACGCTGAAGTCCTGATGACGGACGACCTGGTCAAGATCTACGGCGGGCGCGCGGTCGTGAACGGCATCAAACTGAACGTCGGGCAGGGAGAGATCGTTGGTTTGCTGGGCAAGAACGGCGCCGGCAAGACGACGACCTTTTACATGATCGTTGGTCTCGTCAGGCCAAACAGCGGCCTGGTTGTTTTCTCCGGGAACGACGTGACCAACTACCCGATGTACAAACGGGCCCGGCTCGGGATGGGTTACCTGCCCCAGGAGGAGTCGATCTTTCGCAAGATGACGGTGGAACAAAACATCCTCGCCATTCTCGAGACGATGCCCTTGAGCAAAAAGGAACGTCGCCATCGCTGCGACGAGTTGCTCCACCAGTTTGGGATCGACCGCATCGCGAAAAATACCGCGCTTACCCTGAGCGGCGGCGAAAAACGTCGCCTAACGATCGCGCGCTCCCTCGTCACCCGCCCGAAATTGCTCATGCTCGACGAGCCCTTCAGCGGGGTCGATCCGATCGCCGTCTATGACGTGCAACAACTGGTCGTGAACCTGCGCAAATCCGGCCTCGCCATTCTCATCACCGACCACAATGTGCGCGAAACCCTCTCGATCGTGGATCGCGCCTACCTCATCGACGAAGGCCGCGTCGTGAGCGAGGGGACCAAGGATTTCCTGATCAACGACCCGATCAGCCGCCAGCTTTACCTCGGCGAGCGCTTTCAGATGTAAACCAAAGGAGCCGCATGCAAACCGTCAACGCCAATCCGAATGTCAAGGTCACCGGCCGCCACCTTGCGATCACCGACGCGATCAACGATTACGCCACGCGCAAGATCGAAGGGCTGCACCTCGACTATCCGAAAATCATCGAAGCCCACGTCATTCTCGGCGTGGAAAAATACCGGCACTGGGCCGAGGTCGTGCTCATTTGCTCGAACCACATCACCATCGAAGCGCGCGAGGAAACGAGCGACCTTTACGCGGCGATCGATGCCGTAATGGACAAGATCGCGCGCCAGATGCGCAAGTACAAGACGCGCCTCCTCCGCCGCCATCGGCCACGCAAGGAAGACATCCGGCATATCGAGGAGCAGATTCTTCACCCGGAACCGATCGAGGAAGACGAGCATCACGAGCATACCGTGGTGCGGACCGAGCGTTATCCGGTCAAGCCGATGTTCGTCGACGAAGCGGTCCTGCAACTCGAGATGTCGACCCGCCAGTTTCTCGTCTTCATGAACGCGCGCAACTCGCGGGTTAACGTCCTCTACCGGCGCAAAAGCGGCGATTTCGGCCTGATCGAGCCGTCGTTAGGCTAAGTGTCGTGGCGGGCGAACCCCCGGGGGCTCAAGGCAGGCGGCCGAGACGGCCACCCTACACGTGGGCTTTCATGAATTGTGACATTTTCGTTGAGAAGGTGACATTGGCGGTGCCTTACGTCAGGCGCCCAGGGCTGCGAAGGCCGGAAGAACCGAGGTCTCCATTCCGATCGGAAAGGTCGGAAATTTTGGCTCCCATCCGAGCGCGCGCAGCTTCCGGTTTGACACCCGCTTGTTGCTCGCGCCGCGTTTCCGTTCGCTCGGCGCAGTAGTCACCATCGGAAGTGGACGATCCAATTTTCTCGCCAGCCACGCGTATGCTTCTCGCTGGGTAATCGGCTGGTTATCCGCCACATTCACAATTGACGCTGCGGACGAGCGGTCGACGGATGAGGCGACGAGGTGAAGCAGGGCCGCGGCGATGTCGTCGCGATGGACCTGGTTCAGGTAGCGCGCGCCGCCGTTATCGATGCGCGCCTCGCCGGAAAGAAATTTTCGCAAGAGCGCGGAGCGACCGGGGCCATAGATCCCGGCCAGCCGCGCCACCAGGCCGCCGTTTTGCCTAACGAATTCTTCAGCTTCGCGCAGGATCCTGCTCGTCTCATGGACCGGTTCGGTCGTACTCTCCTCGTCGACCCATTCCCCGTCGGTCTGCGCGTAGACTGATGTGCTGCTCGTGTAGATGAACCTGCGCGGCTGCAATCCGGCAAGAAGATTCCTGCAGCCTTCGAGGTAGATCCGTCGATAACTCTCGGTCCCGCCACCGCCGGAGCTGGCGCAATGGATCACTACATCGAACACGCTGGCCGCCGCCTCAATCGCGCTACGATTTATGATGTCGATTGCATGAACGGCGTACGGCTTTGCAGCCAACTGTGTGGCCGACTCCGGCGAACGCGTCCAGCCTTCCACTTCCCATCCCGCGGCCTGAAACAAGTCGGCCGTCGCGGCGCCGACATAACCGCAGCCGGCAATCAGGACGCGTGGCATCAGCTTACCACCGGGGCGATCTCGATTTCCTCGAATTCGTCGGGCTGAATTGCCCGCACCTGTTTCAATCTGATCAGCTCGAGGAGGGCGAGAAACGTGACGACGATTTCAACCCGCGAAGCCAACCGCGCAAACAACTCCGAGAACCGCACCGATACGCCTCCTGCGAGCGTTTGCAGAATCCTCTCGATCTTGTCCGACACGGTAAAATTCTCTCCGAAAATCTCCCGCAAATCTTCCTTCGCTTCGAGTCGTTTGATCACGTTTTGAAAGGCGTTGATCAACTGAAAAATCCCGACTTCGCCGAGATGCAGCGGGGCGATCTCTGGCCCCACTTCGTTGCCGATGCGGGCGAAGATCCGTTCCTGCTCCAGCTCGCGCGCCTGCAAGTGTGAGGCGGCCTCCTTGAATTTCTTGTATTCGATCAACTGCCGGATCAAATCCCATCGCGGATCGTCCTCGTCCACATCCTCTTCCGGCGGCTGTTGATCGGCGGGGAGCAGGCTGCGGCTCTTCAGGTAGATCAGGTTCGCCGCCATGACGACGAACTCGCCCGCGACATCGATGTTCAGCTCCTTGAACGCCTGCAAATATTCGAGGTATTGCTGCGTGATCCGCTCGAGCGAGATGTCGTAGATATCGAGCTCATCGCGCTTGATCAGGTAAAGCAGGAGATCGAGCGGACCCTCAAAAATCTCGAGCCGGACCTTGTATTCGGTTTCCATCGTTGGGCCGCGATTTTAGCGGTGCGCGCCTGCCTTGTCATGTAGACGTTTTGAAGGCCCGGCCGTTGCCTCGCATCGGTTGCGGCGCTCCACGAAACTCGGGGGAAAGCTTTGTTGCGACGAATGCCCCAGCGCCTCCAGCGGGAGGCGTCTACAACCGCGTCTACCGCTTCACTTGCTCCCAAATTTCGTCCATTGCCGCAAGATCGATTTCGCCGAGTTGCCGGCCCTGCCGCTGCAACTCCCGCTCCATCGCATGAAAACGCGCGATAAATTTCTCCGTCGCCGCCGCCAGGACCGTTTCGGCATCGAGCTTGTTCTTCCGCACCAAATTCACGGCCGCGAAAAGAAGATCACCCGTCTCATTAGCGATCGCCTCGGCGTCCTGCGAAGCGATGGCTTCCTTCGTTTCCGCAAGTTCTTCCTCGACCTTGGCCACGACATCCGCGAGTTCGCTCCAATCGAAACCGACGCGGGCCGCTTTACTCTGCGCTTTTTGGGCCAGCATCAGCGCCGGCAAGTGCTCTCGTTAGGCCGGCGAAATACGGCTCATTGTGCGAATTCTGCTCTGCGCGCTTGATCGCGTCCCATTGCTTGAGCACCGCGCCGGTGTCGCGAGCTTCGCTTTCGCCAAACACATGCGGATGTCGCCGGATCAGTTTGTCCGCCACTTCCCGGCTCACATCTTCGATCGCAAAGCGGCTCTTCCTCGTTCGCGATCTGTGCGTGCATCACCACCTGGAGGAGCAAATCGCCCAGCTCTTCGCGCAGATTCGTCTCATCGTTTGTCCGAATCGCGTCGGCCACTTCGTAGGCCTCTTCGAGCAGCCCGGGAACCAACGACTGGTGCGTTTGTTCGCGATCCCACGGACAGCCACCCGGGGCGCGTAATCGCGCCACGATTTCGCAGAGCTTCGCGAAGTGCCGTAACGCAGGCGAAGCCGAGGCCGGGCTTTCAATCGTGACTGGTGACTGATGCCCAGCCGACGGAGCCGTCGCGTCTTCTGAACTATTCACAATTGAGAGCCGGCCTCGGCTTCGCCTGCGTTATGGCACGGATCACGATTCACCGGATTAAATCCGCCAGAGCGAACGATGACTGCCGAACTCGGAGATTTCGCCGGAGGTCTTCTTGCCGACATAAACCGCAATTCCGATCACGGTAACGAGCGTGCCGACAAAGATGATCGCGATGAGCCACGACGGAATGTGACCGACGCGCAACGCGCGATAGAACGCGCCAATCGAATCGATCGGTTCGGTGGCGTGAATGAAAATCTTCAGCACCCAGGCAATCATGATGAGGATAAAAATGAAGATATAGTTGCGCTTCAAGCGCCGCCCGACCGCTTCGAGCTTGCCGATCTTGAACGATGGCAGAATCAAGTCTTCGCAAACCAGCTTCTTCCATTCGCCCTGCAAGAGATGCCGATTTTCCATGACCATGGGAACGAGAAAATGCGCTTCAAGCATTCGCACCCGGGCGCGAAAAGCGTCGTAGAATCGGTAACGCCGCGCCTCGATCCAGAGCATTATCCAGACGATCGCGAGGTTGAAGAAAAAGATCAGGTGCGGCACCCCGGCATTGGAAAACGCGATCGTGATGATGGCAGTGCTACTCGTCACCGCCCAGTTGGTCGTCGTGTCAAGCCGTTGCCGCCAGACCATGATCCGGCCGAGCTCGCCGCGATAAAAATGCGACATCGCGTTGACGTAGCCCTGGTCGTACAAGCTGCTCTGGACGGAGTGCATCGGTTCGTCGGTCGGTCCGTGAGTTTCGTTTGCCACGCGTGGCGAATGATTCGACATCGACGCGGCACGCGTCAATCTATCAATTCGTGGCTCCTCTCCGACGTCACGCGTCGAATTCCTTGGTCACAGATTTCCACAGATGAAACACAGGTCAAAACATGCGGAAATCTGTGAAAATCCGTGTTCATCCGTGGCCTGCAAAATCGGAACCACACGATGATCTCTTCGTTGCTCGATGATCTGCTCGATCCGAAACACGTCGCCCTCGATCTGCGTGGAAGCACGGCCGGCGAGGCGGTCTGGGAGATCGTCGAGTTGCTCCGCGAAAGCGGCGAGCTGAACAAGCCGAGGGAGTTTTTCGAGGCGGTGATGGCGCGCGAGGAAAAGGCCTCGACGGTGGCCAATGGCGGCGTCGCTTTTCCGCACGCGCGGACCGAGCTCGTCGAGCAAATCCTTCTCGGCATCGGGCGCAGCAGAAAGGGGATCTCGTTTGGCGATGAGGAAAACTTGGTCCACCTCATTTTTCTCATCGCCGTGCCGCAGCAGATGGTGAACGACTACTTGATCTGCGTCGGCGGCCTGGCACGCCGGCTCAATAATGAGGAAACACGACAGGCGTTGCTCGAAGCCTCAACTCCGGTTGAGTTCCTCGAACGGTTGCGTCGTGAGGACTGATTCGTTAGGCGCGGGCCGATCGCGATCTCGCGATGGAGGTGACCGACGATGGGTCGCACTATAGAGGACGATGAAACTCCGTTCTGACCCGAGGTTCGGCTGGACCGAGATCACTCGTCGCGGCGCGTTTTCCGCGGGAATTCATCGCGCGCTAGGTCGAGTTTCGCGGAAAAGAGCCGCGCGAGACTGACGCGATCGCTCCAAGCCGGGACGATGACGCGAGCCGCAACGGAAGCGCTTGCGCGGTCGCTCACTCGGATTTGTTCAGAAGCCGGTTGCGCGCCCGATCGAGCGCACGCCGTTCGCTCGCGGTCAGGCTGCCGATACCGGATTTGGAAATCTTTTCGAGCAGCGGGTCGATCGATTCGTAGATATTCTCCGGTTCCACCACTCGACGCGCAGTCGGCCGGGGGACGACGCGGAGCGAGCGTTTCGAACGCCAGCGCGATGCCCATTCGGTCAGCCAGCGCGAGTTCGGGGCCGCTGCCGCGCACTTGAACGAAGCCATAGGCCAGGGCCACGCTCAGCCAGAGGACCGCCAGTTCCGACCAGCCGTGATAGGCGAGCAATTGAAGCGAATAGGCGGCGACAAAAATCAACGCGACCCATTTCGCCATGATCCGGAGGAACAATTCGACGTTCGGATAGATCGCGGCGAAGGCGATGAAAATGGCGAAATGAATAGTCGCCGAACCGGTCAGCCCAGTGCGTTGCCAAAGACCCCAAACGGTCAGGAGCAGCGGTGGAACCAGCAGCAGCAAGAGGTAGAGCGCAATGAAGGCGCGTCGACCGATGAAGCGTTCCACTTCCCGCCCAAAAGCGAAGAGCATATACATCTCGATCGCGAACCAGATGAGCGCGGACGGCGAATGGACCAGGGCGTAGGTCGCGATCTGCCAAAGCCGGCCGGCAGATAAGACCTGGGCGCTGTCGAAGGTGAGCACGCCGAGGAAGGATCCGGCGCCAACCGCAATCAGGAGGCAGCCGATGATCATACAGACCACGTGAATCATCACGAGCAGCGTCGTGACGTGAATCGGATAACGACCCATCCAGGCTACCGGCTGGTAGTCATCTGAGGTCGCGACGCCGAACATAGCGACAGTAAACGGCGCAGCATCGCGAAGTGCAAGCGCGCTCCAGTGGGGTTGGCGCGACCCGCGTCAGCCCCATTTCCATATTGTCCGTGTCACAGACATGTCTCGCGGCCACACTCCCGTCACTACACCTCAGCGTTTCGTCAATTTTTTCTTGGCCAACTGGCTGAAGCGTTCAAACTAGAGATTCGTCCGCTCATCGTGGGGCGCAAAACCATGGAAAACGTCGCTCCTGCCATTTCGCCGCGCACTGGCATGGGTGAGAACAAGCCGGCCAACCGGGCCGTTCTCGATTGGGTGCACGAGGTCGAGTCCCTTACGGACCCCAAGAACATCTTCTGGTGTGACGGGTCGGAGGCGGAGAACGATTACCTGCTCGGCGAAGCCTGCCAGCAGCAGGTGTTGATCAAACTCAACCAGGAAAAGGATCCCGGTTGTTATCTGCATCGCTCCAACCCAAACGACGTCGCGCGCGTCGAGCAATTCACCCTCATCTGTACCCCGACGAAGGAAGAAGCGGGGCCGACCAACAACTGGGCTGAGCCTGCGGCGACCTACAGCAAATTACACGGCATGCTGAAAGGTGCGATGCGCGACCGCACCATGTTCGTTGTGCCCTACATCATGGGACCGCCTGAGTCGCCGCTAGCCAAGATCGGGTTTGAAATCACCGACTCAATCTATGTCGTCCTGAGCATGCGCATCATGACCAGGATGGGTGCGCAGGCCACTCAGCGCCTTGGGGAAAAACTGGACGCCGAATTTAATCGCGGGGTGCACTCCCTGCTCGATATCAATCCTGAGCGTCGCTTCATCTGTCATTTCCCGCAGGACAACACGATCATCTCCGTCGGTTCCGGCTACGGTGGCAACGTCCTCCTGAGCAAGAAATGCCTCGCCCTTCGCATTGCCTCCTACCTGGCGAAGAAGCAGGGCTGGCTCGCCGAGCACATGCTGATTCTCGCTGTCCAATCGCCTGAAGGGAAAAAGCATTACGTCGCGGCCGCCTTCCCCAGCGCGTGCGGGAAAACCAATTTTGCGATGCTCATCCCTCCGCAACATTTTGCCGGCTGGAAAATCACCACCATCGGGGACGACATCGCTTGGATGAAGTTTGGAAGTGATGGTCGCCTCTATGCGGTCAATCCCGAGAACGGCTACTTCGGCGTTGTGCCTGGGACGAGCTACAAGTCCAACCCAAACGCCATGCGTGCGATCGAGCGCGACACGCTTTTCACGAATGTCGCCCTAACAAGTGACGGCGACGTCTGGTGGGAAGGAAAAGATGGCGATCCGCCGAAGGAAGCGATCGATTGGAAGGGCAATCCCTGGACGCCCGATTCGAAGGAGAAAGCAGCGCATCCCAACAGCCGGTTCGCCGTCCCGATGCGCAACAATCCAGTGCTCGATCCGGATGTGGAAAAACCGGCCGGGGTGCCAATCAGCGCGATCATTTTCGGCGGACGCCGCAGCGACACGATGCCGCTCGTTTTTCAGGCCAATGACTGGAGGCACGGTGTTTACCTTGGCGCCACGATGGCCTCCGAGACCACCGCCGCCGCGACCGGCGCGGTCGGTCAGGTGCGGCGCGATCCGATGGCCATGCTGCCTTTCTGCGGCTACAACATCGGTGATTATTTCCGGCACTGGCTCGAGACCGGCCCCCGCCTAACGAATCCGCCGCTCATTTTTCATGTTAATTGGTTCCGCAAAGACGCCGCTGGAAAATTTCTCTGGCCTGGCTTTGGGGATAACATGCGAGTTTTGAAATGGATCGTCGATCGCTGTGAAGGCCGGGGTGGAGCGGGGGAAAGTCCAATCGGCAGCGTCCCGCGCGCGGAGGATCTCGATCTCGATGGGCTGGAGGGCGTTTCGCCGGCGAAGATGAGCGAATTGCTGGCGGTCAAGCCGGACGAATGGGCCAAGGAGCTGAAAGGACAGGAAGACTTTTTCAAGACGCTCGAACCGTATTTGCCGCACGAGCTGCTCGAAGAGCACCAGAAACTGGCCAAACGACTGGGTCGTTAGTGTAGATGCCTCCCTCCGGGAGGCGCGGGCGTGAGCTGCGCTGTCCTGCAATCGAGTGGTCTCCGCGGCTCGACAGAGTTTCGCCTTACCCAAGAGTTATCAATAGGCCGAAGGCGGCGGCACAAACAGCTGTGCAATCGTCCGCGCGATGATCCCGCATTCGAGCGTCAGGTTCCAATTTTCCAGATACTCAATGTCGCAGGCGACACGGTTTTCGATGTCTTTGCTCGTCTGTGCCTCGCCCCGGAAGCCGCGCACTTGTGCCAGCCCGGTGATGCCCGGCTTGACGAAAGTCCGCACCTGATAGTTCGCCATGAGGCGCGAAAACTGCGCGTTGTGCTCGATCAAGTGCGGTCGCGGGCCGACCACGCTCATGTCGCCGCGGAGCACGTTCCAGAATTGCGGCACCTCGTCCACGCTCAGCTTGCGAAACCATTTGCCTAACGGATAGACGCGCTCATCCTCGGTCGTCGCCTGCCGCGCGAGATCGTGGTTTTCCGAATGCATGGTGCGAAATTTCCAAATATCGAAGCGTCGGTTTTGGATTCCAGCGCGGGTTTGTTTGTGAAAAAGCGGCCCGGCAGATTGCAGCCGCTGAGCGAGCCAGACGATCAGGGCGAGCGGTGGAAAAACGAGCAGCATGATCGGCAAAGCGAGCGCAAAATCGATCGTCCGCTTGACCCCGCGATTGAACGGATTTTCGAGCGGTTCCTCCCGCAGGCCGATGAAATGAAAACCATCGTCCTCGAAATGTATCACTGGATGGCGCAGCTTTTCTTCCAGGTCGCTGACGATCAAGAGTCGCACGCCGAGCTGGTCGCAGGTGGCGATGAAGTTGCGGTTCAATTCGGTGAATTGCGGGAACTCGAGCATGATCACCTGGGTCACTCCATGTTCCTCGATCGCACTGCGGAAGTGGTCCGGCCCGCCGAGGACCGGAATCTTGCCCTCCGTCCAATCGAAAGGTTCATCGCAAATGATGCCGACCGTGCGCAACCCCATCTCGGCCTTGCGCCGCAGCCAGCTGCGCAGTTGGGCGGCCTTGGCCGTCGAGCCGACGAGCAACGTCTTTTCTTCCCGGCGAAAGATACCGCGAGCGAGAAATTCCGGCAGAAAGTGATGCGAAAAGAGGAGCGCGATATAGAGCCAGGGGAGGAAGTTGAAGAAGAAAATTCGCGAAATGAACGAATCCTTCGTTGCGACCAGATAGAAGACGAGCACGCCGACACTGGCGACTGTCTGGCGGAGAGCGAGGCGATGCTGGCGGAGGAGTTCGCTCTGGAGAAAATATCTTTTCGAGCCTTCCCGGCTGAGCGATTCACCGAGGAGGCCGATGACGAGCATCGCGCAGTAAATGCTGTAGCGACGCCAGGTAAGCTCCGCGCCCTTCGAGTAAAAGGTCACCATTACCCAGACGCCAAACCAGAAGAGCGCCGCCACGATCCCGATTTGGACGAGCAGAAAAAGACGATACAATCCTTGCGTGCGCTGGGTGACCATGGTTATCGACTAGGGTTCACAACTGCAAAGTATCCGGCAAAGAGTTCGCTAAGCCGATCGCCGGAAGAGACACTGGTTTGCTCCATTTGAGAGCGCTAGTTGGTTACGCCAATCCCATTTCACCGCAACCAGACGATCGATGCAACCTTCCGACCCGGCACGGCCAACCCGATCGAGCACTCAGGGCGCTGCCGCCGCCGGCGGGGCGGCAATCGCCCTGCCGCTGCTCGTGGTCCTGGCCGCCTTCCTCGGTGGCGCCACCCAGCGCTGGAGTGTCGCTATCGTCATCGGATGTTTTTCTCTTCTCTTGCTCGCCCGTCCGCCGCGCTTTTCGCTCGGGCCGGCCCTGAACACGATCGCCTTCTCTTTTCTCGCGCTGGCCGTGGCCGCGTTTCTTCCGGCGCGCTGGTTTCTCCTCCCGTACTGGCGCGTGGCCCTAACGAAAGACTTCGGAATCCAGCTCGCCTCCACCGTTACCGTGCAGCCGTGGATGACGCTCGACAGCCTGGCCGTGCTGGTCGCCGGGCTGGCCTGGATTTATTACGTCGCGACGCTCGATGCCCATCTGCGCGACATCCGTCTCGCAACCCGCACCTTTGCCGGTGGCATCATCGCGCTCGCCGTGCTTTCCATTTGTCTGCATCTCAGGCACGGCGCGCTGCCCTTCTGGCATAACGAACGCGGCTTCGGCCCGTTCCCCAATCGCAACCAAACCGGCGACTTGTTTGGCATCTCCACCGTCGTCGTCCTCGGCTGCATGCAGGATGACTTTCGGCGCGGTCACAAACGCTGGATCCTTTGGCTGATCGGAGTTGGCGTGCTCGTCGCCGCGCTGGTGCTCGCATTTTCCCGGGCTGGCATTCTCATTCTTGTCCTTGGCGTCACGGCGTGGCTCGTGCGGCTGGTTTTTCGCAAATGGTCTGTTGGGGGAATCGCCATCGCCCTTTCCGTGCTCCTCACGCTCCTTGCCGGGCTGCTTATTTTTGGTGGCGAAACGATCGAGCGTTTCAATCTCCGTTTCGGAAGCGGAAGTGCGCTCGTTTCCGAATTTCGCTGGCTCATCTTTCAGGATACCTGGGTGATGATCAGGGCATCGCCCTGGTGCGGCGTCGGGCTGGGAAATTTCGAGAGCGTGTTTGCGCTCTTTCGTAATGCTTCGCGCGGGGTCACCCGGTCACTTCATCCGGAAAGCGACTGGCTTTGGGTGGCGGCGGAGATGGGCTGGCTGGCGCTCGTGCTGATTCTGGCCGGCGCCCTTCTATTCGTTAGGCGGACTTTCCCTTTGCACGAGGGGACGAACCAGCGCCTGCGCTATGCTGCGCTCGTCGGTGGGTTGCTTTTCCTGCTGCACGGTTTCGTGGACGTTTCAGGCCATCGCTTCGGGACCTTCCTTGCCGGAACTTTGTTGTTGGGTCTGGCGCAGTTTCGCCCGTTCTGCTCGCTCCCGCGTCGCTGGCCGCCTGTTCTCTTTCGCTTCGTCGCCCTGTTGCTGGCCTTGGTCAGCATTGCCTGGCTTTTTGGCCGGCAGAGCGCCCTGCCGATGCCGGGGCGTTTGGGAGTGGAAAACGCCAAACAAGCCGCCGCCGTCGCGAACCGTGGCCACCGTTTTGCCGAAGCGATTTCCCTGGCCGATCGTGGCTTGGAGTGGGCGCCGCTCGATTGGCAACTTTACTTTCTCCGGGCCTTCGCCCGCCTTGGCCTGCGCGAATCGCCCGCCCGCGCCCTCGACGATTTCCGACGGGCGCGCTTCCTCGAGCCCAATGCCTACCAATTGCCGTTCGAGGAAGGGAAGGCCTGGCTCGGCTGGCAGCCAACGCTTGCCATCACCGCGTGGCGCGAAGCCTTGCAGCGCCCCGGCGCAGAAGAGGCCGGCATCTATGCGCTCATGCTGACCGATGCCGCAAATTACGACGCGAAAGTGCATGCGGCGCTGCGCGAGTTCGCGATCAATCGCCCTGGCCTGACAATCAATTATCTCGAAGCCGCGACCCAGCCGCAGTTCGAGGAGGCACTGCATGATTTGCTCGCGACTGACTCGGAACTTCTGCAGTTCACCCCCAAGCAAAAGACACGGCTCTTCGAATTGTGGTCGAACCACGATCCGCTCGATGAACTGCTGCGCGGTCTGCAGACCCACCCGGAATGGCTGGAATTTGCCTGGCCGGGAGTCGCTCGTTACCATGCCGGCCGCCACGAATTTGAGGAGGCCTGGCAGCTCGTTAGGCGTCATGCGCAGCCGCCCGCCCTGCCGCGGAGCGCGACGGGTGAATCAATTCCGGAGTTGAAGCAGGACCTTTACGCCAATCCTGGCGACTATGCAGCCGGCTACGCGCTCTTCCGCGCGCAAATCGACTCCGGCAAGACGGACGACGCGCTCGCCACCATCCGGCATTTTACGGCGCGACCAGATGCGCCCGCATACTTTCATTATCTGGAAGCCGAAGCCTGGGCCGGACAGCAAAACTGGGAACGCGCCTGGCAATCCTGGCAGGATTACAAGTTGGCGAGCAAGAATTAGAGCCGCCTGCGCCTTTTGGGATCGATCTCGCTCACTCCTTGACCAACCGTTTGCTTATCGGCTGGCTAATCGCGCTCCTCGGTGGCGTCGCCGGGTTGTTTCTCTCTTTTCAATGGGATCTTCCCTCGGGCGCGGCTATCGTTTGCACATTCGGCGTGCTACTCATCGTGGTCGGATTTGCGAGTCTGTTCCGGCGAAAACCGGCGGGTTGATCAGGCTTGCGTGCACTTCCGTTCCGCGCATAGATACTGCTGCCCCACTCTTGATCATGAAACAGCGACTCTCCATTCTCATCCTTCTCAGTCTCTTCGCTGCAGCCTCGGCCCGGGCGCAGCAGGGTGAATACATTGTTCTCGTCGGCGGGCCGTCGCTCCACATCTGGGAACAATACAAAGGTCCGATCGCGCACGATCATTGGTGGGCGAATTTCATTCATTCGGCTCGGGTCCGGACCGAGCAATTGCGTGTGCAGCTCGGTCCCAACGCGATGATTACCTGGTTAGTCTACAAACCGGGCTACATCGATCGCGGCAAGCAGGAGAAGCAGGACCTGATCGCCAACATCAACAGTGTGCGCGACAAGTTTCATCTCAACCTGGTTTACTTCGACCGCGGAGGCGCCGTGATCGATTACCTGAACAACGGGCAGCCACGCGATCAGCTCAAAATTTCCGGATTCGAATTCTTCGGACACTCGAACAAGGCGTGCTTCCTCTTCGACTACAGCAACGTCATCGACAGCGCTTCCAAAGCGTGGTTGCACGAAACCGAGTTGAAGAGGATCGACCGGCACGATTTCGCGCGTAACGCCTACGTCAAGAGCTGGGGCTGCCACACCGGCGAGAGCATGAGCAAGCTCTGGCGCGATGCGACCGGCACCCGGATGTGGGGTGCGATCGGCAAGACCGACTACTCTACCGGCGAGTTGCCTGCGCTTTCCTCAGTCGGCGGCAAGTGGGTGGACTGAGCGGAACTCTTCCGCTTCCTCTCCCTCCTCAATCTGCTCTCCCATCGGGTGGGTGGAGGTTGCGCGGAAGCGATGAAGGACGAGCCGTGAAGGACCCGGAATAACCGGACCCATTGCGCCTCGCACGTGACGAAGACGGAACCGTCGCGCGCCTCGATTTTCTTGGCGGCTCCTGCCGCGTCGATTTACGCTCGCGGTGTGGCGGATCTCGACTTCGAAAAACTAGTTGAGGAATTCTACATGCCGCTTTATCGCTTCGCGCTTTCGCTGAGCCGCCAGGAATCCGACGCGGCTGATCTCACCCAGCAGACATTTTTTCTCTGGGCCTCGAAAGGGCATCAACTGCGGGATGCTTCGAAGGTCAAGACCTGGCTCTTCACTTCGCTCTACCGGGAATTTCTTGGACGCAAACGGCAGCAGGACCGTTTCGTCGAAGCGGAGAGCGGCAGCGAAGCCATTGCCGCGCAGAGCGTGCCCGCTTCGGTTGTGAATCAACTCGACGGGGAGATCGTACAGCGCGCGCTCTTCGCGTTGGAGGAAATTTACCGGGCGCCGCTCACGCTCTTTTATCTCCAGCAACATTCCTACAAGGAAATCGCCGAAACACTCGAAGTGCCCATCGGCACCGTCATGTCGCGCATCTCGCGCGGCAAAGAACAGCTTCGCAAAGCACTCGCGGACAGCGCCGGCCTAACGAACACCGAACGGGAGGAAAAGCGCCATGGATGAGAAACGCGCGCGCCTGATTCTCGAGTCGTATCGGCCGGGGGTGGACGATCCGGGCGATCCGCCGGTCGCGGAGGCGCTGCAGGAGGTCGCCGCCAATCCGGGCCTGGCCGAATGGTTCGCGGAGGAGCAGGCCTTCGATCGGGCGATCGCCGCGCATCTCGAGGCGGTCCCCGCGCCGTTTGGCCTCAAGACCCGCATTCTGGCCAGTGCCGAGGCGCCCTCGACTTCACGCCTATGCGCGCTGGGTCATCGGCTTGGCCGGCGTGGCGGCGTTGTTTTTCCTCCTGTCGCAGGTGGCGGATGTCTGGCGCCCCGCCGCGCCCGAGTCGACCGCGTTGCCCGCTTATGCGAGTGAGATGGTGAGTTTCATTAAAGTGCCCCCGTCGCTCGAGATGGAGAGCGCGGACCTGAGCGCTATTATGGGTTGGCTTGCGGGCAAGGATGCGATTGTGCCGGATGTGCCGGCGAACCTCGCGCTGCTCGATCCGGTGGGTTGTCGCGTTCTCTCCTTTCGCCAACACGATGTGACTCTGATTTGTTTTCACCGGGAGAGCGGCAAACTCGCGCATCTTTTCGTGGTCGAATCGCGCGGCCCTCCCGAGAGTGAAGCCGGGCGATGCAGTCGTTTTTCAGCGTGAAGGCGAATGGATGACGGCGACGTGGGCGGAGAAAGATCGGGTCTACATGATCGCGGTCCAGGGTGATGAGGCCGCAGCGCGGCACTACCTGCCGCGTGCCTGACGAAACGTTCATTCTTCTTCGGCCACCGTGAAGGTGACATTGTCGATCTTCGCCACGGCGAGCGCGTCGAGGACGTCGATCGTGCGGCTGTATTTCGCCTGCGTGTCGCTCACGATCGTAACCACTGCCGGCGTCTTCGCCGCGTCGGCATTTTGCTTCAGGCGCATCAGCGTGCTCTTGAGTTTCGGCAAATCCTTGCTCGCCGCGGAATCAAAGGGCTCGTCGTTGAGCGAAACCTCGCCGGTGTCCGAGATGGTGATAATCTGCTCATCGACAAAATCGGTTGAGGACGACGTCTCGGCGGTGCCGGGAAGTTGCGTGTTCAGCTCGTTCTCCACCTTCACCGCGCCGGCCATGACCATGAAAAAAAGCATGATCACGAAAACGACGTCGATCATCGGGGCGATCTGGAAGCCGAGATTGCCTTCGCCTGGGTTTAGTTCGAGTCGCATCGCTTATTCTTTGTTCACCGCCGAGAACGAGATGTCGGTGATGCCGGCTTCCGCGCAGGCGTTCATCGCCTGCGAGACATAAATCGCCGGGACATCCCGATCGCCGCGGATGACCGCGCGGAAGGTCGGATTCGCGCCCGCGGTAATCTTTTTCTCGCCCGTAATGCGCGCAGTCTTGAGCGGGCCGACCATCTCGGCAGCGTTTGGATAGGCGCGATCGTCGAAAACGAATTGTGCCTTCTTCGCGGGCAGCTTCCAGCGCACGTTTAGGATGGCTTCGGCGCGAGTGTTGTCCTTTTTCTGCGCGTCTTTCGCGACCGGTAGCTGGATCGATTTGTCGACCTTCAGCACTTGCGCCGAGGTGATCGTCATAAAGAAAACCAGAATGGTCAAAAGCACGTCGATCATCGGCGCGACCTGAAATTCAGGTTCGCCCGATTCGCTGCCTCCGCCTCCACCTGCCATGGCCGTTGACCCTCGCTAGGCAGGTTGCTCGGCCGGATCGGCCGTGGCGTGCGCACCGTCCTCCGCCAGCCAGTTGGGCGTGGCCGCGAAAAGCTCGTCATCGCTGAGGTGGACGCCGGCGAGCGACTCGTAGGGCATCTTGCGGAAAAGGCTGTTCACGATGTCCTGAATGTGGTGGATCGAGCCGGTCGCGCGATTGCGCAGGAAATAAAACGCGCCGAAAGCCGGGATGGCGATGAAGAGACCGCTCGCCGTCGCGACCAGCACTTCGCCGATGGCGGCGGAAAGTCCGAGGGATCGCCGATGCCGCTCGAGCCGAGCTTGGCGAAGGCCTTGATCATGCCCGTGACCGTGCCTAACAAACCGATCATCGGCGTGCAGACGCCGATCACCGAGAGGTAGCTGATGTAAGTCTGCAGGTGGGAATTTTCCTTTGCCAGCGCGCCCATCATGCCTTCCTCGGCGACTTGTTTGCCCTCTCCGAGGAGGCCGACCCCGACCCGCAAGACACTTGTTAGGGGCGACGGGTTCGCTTTGCAGTAGTTGTGCGCGCCGACGTAATCGCCCTGCCGGAAGAGCGTCTTGAGCGCTTCCTCCTGGTCGGGCGGTGCGGCCTTCTTGCGGCTCGTCCGGATGATCCCGTCGGCGATCAAGTAGAGGGTCGCGATCGAGCAGAGCGCGATCGGGAACATGACCCAGCCGCCTTCCTTGATCTGCTCCCAGAGCGTCTTTGATTGCACCGCGGCGGTGGGCCCGGGTGAGGTGGCCGCTTGCGCAAAGGCTGGGCGTGGCGAGGAGGAGAAAGGCGCCCGCGGTCGCGCAGGCGAAGAAGCGAGGGGCCCGCTTCATTTCCGTTAGGCGAGTGATCTGTCCCATTGTGTTTTTCATTTTGGCAGCTTCTGCAACTCGGCCCGGGCAATCTCCGCCTGCGCCGATTTCGGATATCCGGCGGTCAGGTCATTAAGTGATCGTTTCGCCCCTTCCAGGTCTTGCAAACCGCGGAAAGCGCGCGCGCTGCCGAGGAGCGCGGGCGGCATCCAGAGTTTTTCATCCTCGTAAAAAACCGGTACATGCAGATAGGCGAGGACGGCGCCGTCCCAGTGCCGTTGTGCGAGGAGCGCATCGCCTTTATGCACCCAGGCCTCGGCCAGCACCTCGGCCTTCGCACTTTCCTTGATCACCTTGTCGCAGAGTTGCAGCGCCTTGTCGTAATCGTCCCGGCGCACCAGACCGGCGACGAGCTGGAGTTGCGCAGCCCGGGCGGTCTCCGGGTCGGTCGCGCTTTTTCGAATTTCGTCGCCCAGCTTCTCGGACTCTTTGTCGAGCTGCATTCCGCTGAGAGCCGAGACCTTGAGCAAGGCGGCGGAAGCCCACCAGTTGCCCGGGAAGTCGCGAAAGGGTTCGTAGTATTTTACGATCGGCTCGATGTCGGCGAGGGCCTTTTCCGGCTGGCCTTGGGAAAGAAAAGCCGCGGTGGTTTTCAGTTGGGGCGGCTCGGGGAAAGCGATGTTGGCAATCGTCGAGACCTGGTAACCCACTTCACCGCTGCTCGCGCCCACCCGCACTTTGGCCATTACCATGTCGCCGGAACGGCGAACGCCCCTGGCTTCGATCGTCTGGCCGGTCTTGAGAATGATGTCTTGGGCCGAGGCGGACGTGGCGAGGACGAGCGCGAGGACAAGGAGGGAACTAAATCGTGAATCGTGAATCGTGCCGTAACGCAGCCTCGCAGGCGCGGGGCGAGGCCGGGCTTTCAATCGGATAGTTTTCATGAACCTTGGCCCAGGGCTTCGAGACGTTTTCTCGCTTCGGTGGCTTCAGCGAAATTGGCCAGCTTTTCGTTGCGCAGGAGCTCGCGATACGTGTTGGTCGCCTCCTGGGTTTTGCCGAGCTTTTCGAAACTCTCGCCGCTCGCGATGTAGGCTTTCGCGACCCAGGGCAGGAACTTCTGGTAGCCGACGTAAACGCGCTGGAAATAAGCGTTCGCCTCCGCCCACTTTCCGCGTTTGGCGGCGATCTGGCCTAACGAATAGACACTGCAGGCCGTCACTTCGCCGCGCCATTCCCGGACCGCTGCCACCTGCTCAAAGGCCTTTTTCGCTTCATCCAGCTTGCCGAGCGCGAGCAGCGCCTTGGCGCGGCCGAGCGAGATTTCTTTCAGCTTTTGGGCGGCGGCGATCTTATCCGTGCCATCGGTAAAATAACGCAGCGCCTTGGGATAATCCTTTTTTTTGATAGGCGATCTCGCCGAGGCCCATGTAGGCGTAGTCCACCATCGGGCTCTTCGGAAAGTCATCCAGCAACCGCCGATAAGTGCCGGATGCCTCATCGAACTTTTCTGTGCGCAAGAGATAATCGCCCACTTCGCCAAGGAGCCGCGGGCTCAAGTCTTCCGGCTTAAACTCGCTCGCGATCTGCGCGATGGTTTTTTCCTCTTGCTCCGGTTGATGCTGGAGGCGTGCGAGCTCGGCTTTGGCAAAAAGGATGCGTGCTTTGGCGGTCCCCGATTCTTCATTGGCCGCGGAAAAGAGCAGGCGATCGAGTTCCGCGCCGGTCGGTCGGGGGACCCGGCTCGACAGAGCTCTCGTCCCCGCCAAGGCACGGTCATTTTCCGGCTCGGCTTCTTTTTTTTCACACAGAGCTGCGCGAGTTGCGTAATCAGTTGCTCGACCGCGTCGCGATTCGGATCGGCGATGTATTTCTTGGTCGTGTCGGCAGCGAGCTGTTTGGCTTCATCGATCCGACCTTCGTGCGCTCGCGCCTTGCCGATCCAGTAGAGCGCCGAAACGACCGTCGGGTTATCCGGTTTGTCCTTGACGAAGCCGCTGAAAAGCTCGGCGATCTTGTCCCATTCGCTCTGTTTTTGCAGGAGCTTGCTCGCGGCAAAGAGCGCATAGTTCATCACCTCGTCGGTGGCCGCAGTCTGATAAGAACGGATGTAAAATGGAATGGCAGCGGACTCGCGATCGCTCGCAGCACAGGCGTCGCCGAGCAGTGCGAGCACTTCGCCGAGTTGCGGGTTGCCCGGAAATTGTTTTTCCCATGCCTGGCAATCGGTAATCACTTCGGCGTAAAGTGAGGCGGCATATTTGCAGACGGCGAGCCGATATTTCGCATCGGGGAGAAAGGAGCCGCTCGGATGTTTCGCGACATAATCCTGGAGCTGGTTCATCGCATCCTGGTATTTCCCAGCGAAGAGCGTGGAGAGCGCGATGCGATATTTCACGTCCTCGGCGCTCGCGCCCTTCGGAAATTCATTCAGATATTTTTCGTAGGCCGCGACGGCTTCGTCATAGCTGCCGGCCATGAATCTGGCGTTGCCTAACAAGTAGCGGATTTGCTCGCGGAATTGGCTCTTCGGTTGCGTTTCGAGGATGCGGCCGAAATAGGTCTCCGCGGCCTTGGCATCACCCGCCTGCAAAGCAACCGCACCTAACAGATACCCGACGGTCGCGGCGTTCGGTCCGTTTTTGAAATCGCGCAGATACTGCTCGCAACGTTCCTCGGCCTGTTTTGGTTGGTTGACGTCCGCAAGGGCAACGATCAGGCCGAAAAGCGCCGATTCCCGTTCCGCAGCCTCCTCGAAGCGTTCGAGGATTTCCTGGTTCACGACAACCGCTTCCCACTTGCGATCGAGCTCGTAAAAACAGCGGCCAAGGCGCAGGTAGATTGCCGGGGTGATCGAAGGCAGTTTCTCGAAATTGGCCAGCAGCTCTTGCGCGTTGGCGAGGCCTTCCTTGAGCTGGTTGTTGGCCGGCGCGAGTTGGGTGATCTGAGCGGGGTTGGCGCGGGCGGCGGCGAGGTTCTCCTCGATCCGGCGCTGCATTCCCGCGATCCGGTTGTCTTGCAGCCTAACGAGCTGTTCACGCGGATAGGAATGGCGGAAACACGCCAGCGCTTCCTTGAATTGCCGCTGGTCGTAAAACTTGTCGCCCAGGTCAACCGTGAGGGTGTTGAGCTCGATGATGTTGTCCGCCAGGGCAATCTTTTGCTGAATCGCCTCGAGCGTGCGCAGCGCTTTGGCGCCGTCGCCTTTTTGGGTGTAGAGCTGGGCCAACATCGTCGCGCCGCGCATCGTGTCGGGGGTGCGAATTTCCTGGCCGGCCAGTTTTTCCAGCGTGCGAATCGCGTCGTCGGATCTCCCGGCCGCTTTAAGGGCTTCCGCTTCGAAAAGCAGGGCTTGCTCACGCATTTGCGGATCGTTTTCCAACACCGCCATCTGCGCCGCGGCCGCCTTGAAATTCTTGCTGAGCAAATTCGACTGGGCGATACCGAAGGAAGCTCCGGCCGCGTGTGCGCCCTTCGGGAATTTCGCCCGGTAAATCTCGAAAGCGTCGATCGCCCTGGGATAATCGCCGGCGTTAAAATAAGCGGAGCCGATCGTGTAAAAAATTGGCTCGACCTGCGGCGTCACTTCCACGCGGGCGACGAGCGCTTCAAGATCCGTCGCGGCCTTGGCGTAATTGCCAGCCTGGAATTCCGCCATCGCCTGGCTGTGGGCGATCGCGAGATCGCGATTGTCCTGGCCCGAGGCGGTCGCAACGGCCCCGACCAGGCAAAGCGTCGCGGAAAGGATGCGTACGCGAACGGGGGGGTTCATGGGGGTCGAATATAGCAAAGGGCTTACGCGCCCGTCGATGTTTTTTCCCGTCCCCGTAATTTTCGCGGCTATGGACGGCGGAAGAGCGATTCTCAAGCGCCGGCTTGAAAGCCCGGGCCCGCTCACCAGGAAACAAAAAAATCGCCTAACGAACTAGCGCGTGGTGCTGGCTGTCTTGGGACCGGCGCTCAGACGGACCAGGTCGCTCAGGATGTTGAGCGTCTCGTCGCGCTCCGGATCGATCGCGGCAACCTTGTTGTCATCGCCATCGGCGAGAGCGGAATCCGGATCCGAATCGTCATCGGCATCGGGCGCCGCTTCCGGCGCGACCTTCATGCCGCCTTTGCTCTTTGCCTCGGCGATTTTCCCAGGATACATGATCATTTCAAGTTTGGGTGCGTCGATCGTTTCCAGCGTGACCCGATAAATGCTCGGTTCTTCCTCCTGCCGGGCGAGACGTTCCTTGGAACGCGCTTCCTTGCGCGCTTTCTCCTCATCCACCTCGTGACGGCGCACGTCTTCGTTTAGCGAAATGCGATTGTCATCCAGCTTCTTGCGCAATCGTTCCATGTCCTCCAGAACGTAATGAAATTCCGGATCGGCCGCGACGCGTCCGGCAGAGCGCGCCTTCAATTCGTCGAGGAAAAGCGGATGCGTGTCCGACCATTTTGTGAACTTCGCTGGCGGCACTTCATCATAGGGAAGCGCATTTTTCATGGCGCCCTCGCCAAATTCGGGGAGGTCGGTCAGCGTTGGAAGCACGATGTCCGAGGTAACGCCGTGCAATTGGGTCGAGCCGCCCGCAACGCGATAGAATTTCTGGATCGTTAGTTTGAGCGCGCCGTCATCCTGCGAACGGTTGCCGAGGAGTGAGGTGAAACGGCCGATCTCGAGGATGGTTTGCACCGTTCCCTTGCCGAAAGTGCTCTTGTCGCCCACGATCACGGCACGGCCATAGTCCTGCAAGGCCGCCGCGAAAATCTCGCTTGCGGACGCGCTTTGCCGGCTGGTCAGGACGACGAGCGGACCATCGTAAGCAACGCCCGGATCCGGATCGGTCGAAATCACGACACGTTCATTGGCGCCTTTGGTCTGCACGACCGGGCCGGACTTAAAGAAGAGCCCGGTAAGGGAGATCGCTTCTTCGAGCGAGCCGCCGCCATTGCGGCGCAGGTCGATCACGAGACCGCTGATTTTTTCTCGCTTCAACCGTTTCAGGAGCGCCAGCACATCCTTCGTGGTGCTCTTCTTATGAGAATCCATGTCGGCGTAAAACGATGGCAGCGTGAGCCAGCCGAGCTTCACCGGATTGCCGTCGCGGTCCTTCTTGATGATGATGTCAGCGCGTGCTTCCTGGTCTTTCAGCTTAATCTCGTCGCGCACCAGCTCGACCGTCTTGCGTTGGGCCGGGTCGGTCGCGCTCGCAGGGATGACAAGGAGCCGCACCTTGGTACCTTTCTTGCCCCGAATCTGCTCGACCACCTTGTCGAGTCGCATGTCGCGAACATCTACGAAATCCTTAGAGCCTTGGGCGACGGCGCTGATCCGATCACCGACTTTCAACCGGCCGCTCGTCTGCGCGGGGCCGCCCACGACGAGGCTCTCGATTTTGGCGTAGCCGTCCTCGCTGCGCAGCATCGCGCCAATCCCGACGAGCGACAGGCCCATGTTGATGCTGAAGTTCTTCAGGTCGGAAGCGCTCAAGTACTCCGAGTGCGGATCGTAAGCCTGCGCGAGAGCGTCGAGATACAGCTTGACCTGCTCTTCGTTATCTTCCTCGTGAATGTTACGCAGCATCCGGTCGTAGCGGCGTTCGACCAGCTTCGGCCCGGGCTCGATCGGATGGTCGGCCAGCTTCTCTTGCAAGAGCTCGTTTTCGATCCGCTGGCGCCAAAGTTCGTCAGCCTCGGCTTCGTCTTTCGGCCAGGGCGCTTTCTGCCGGTTCAGGAGGACGGTTTCGTCGGACTTGAAATCAACCGGCTTCTTGACCAGTTCCTTGATCTTCTTGACCCGATCTTCCACTCGTTTCTGGAAAACGGCGAAAATCTCGTGTGCCGGTTCGAGGTTCCCGAGCAGGATGTCGTCGTCGAGAGTGGTGGCGTATTTTGCCGTGAAAGAATCGATATCCTTCTGGGTGAAAAAGAGATGGCTGAAATCCAGGATCTCGAGGTAGCCGGTGAGGAGTTTGCGCGAAATCTCGTCGTTCAGCGGATGATGCGTGTAGTGGCCCTCCTCGAGGAGGCGTCCGACGGACAGGCCAATCTGCTCGGAATCCGACTTTGCCGAGACCGGCTGCACACCGAGCGCGACGACCAGCAAACCAGGCAGGAGCGCGACGGATCGACGAAGGAAATTTTTCATAAATTCGGGAAAAAAAGCTCGCAGAAAACTACTTGAAAGCAAGGTAAGCGAGCGGTTCACAAAGCCCGGAGGCGAAGAGTGAGACAACGCTCCCCGGCGAAGATTCAAATTTAGATTCGGATACAGGTGCCCCGGAACGCTGCAATTTCCGTTCCCGAGGCGCAGGGCCGTGCAAAATTGGCCTTTTCGTCGAAACTGGGGACGAACGCGATGATCAATTACCAGAGCTTTACCGGGGGAATCTTCGAGACGAACTGCTACGCGCTGGAGGCGCCCGAGGGCTGGATCCTCTTCGACGCTCCTGACGGCGCGTGCGACTGGCTCGCCCGGCAGAGAATCCAGTTGCGCCTTCTCCTGCTCACCCACGGCCATATCGATCACATCCAGGACGTGGCGAAGATCAAGAGCCGCTTCGGCTGCCCGGTAGGCGTGCACCCCGCCAGTGCGCCGATGCTCTCAGACCGGGAGTTCTTTCGCAACTTTGGATTTGAGTTCGAGATCGAGCCGGTGACGCCCGATCTGTTGATCGAGGCCGCGCCCGCGCGCGAATTCCTTGGGATGAACTTCGAAGTCATCGAGGTGCCTGGCCATTGCCCGGGCAGTCTTTGCTTTTTCTCGCGCGAGAACGAACTGCTCATCGGCGGCGACGTCCTCTTTGCAGGCGGTGTCGGGCGCTGGGACTTGCCCGGTGGTGACGGCGATCTGCTCTTCGCCGGCATCCGGGAAAAACTCTACCCGTTAGGCGATAACGTCACCGTATTGCCGGGCCACGGACCGCCTACCAGCATCGGTGCCGAGCGAAGGTCGAATCCTTTCGTGCGCTGAGCGACCGAAAAAACGCCGCTAGAGCACGCGTTTGATCGCCGCGCGCAACGGATCCAAACCGGCGATTGCAGCGAGCACTTCCCTTAACGACTGCAGAGCCGCCGGGATGTGAGCCAGGAATGCCTTGTTGTGTTTCACGTGGCCAAGATATCCGTAGGCGCCCAGCGCCTGCATCAAGCGCTGCATGGCGCAGAGCCGGAACCTTTCGGCAAAGGCCGGATCGTCCGCCGACGCGGCCGCCCGGTAGAACTCCAGCAGCTCTGCGCGCTCCGAGCCCGTCAGTTGCACATAAGGATCGTAGAGGAGCGAAGCGAGATCGTACTCGGCCAGCCCGGATCGCATCCCCTGGAAATCGATCAAGTAAGCCTGGCCATCGCGCAGGATGATGTTCTGCGATTGAAAATCGCGGTGCACCAGGACGCGCGGGAAACTGGCCAGCCGTTCCGCGATTTCCTGGAGCGCCGGCAGCGCAGCTAGCTCGCGTCGCTTCTTTTCGCTCGACGCCGAAATGACGGCCGAGGCAATTTTCGAAGAAGTAATGCTGCTCCCAAAGATAAAGCGCCGCGTCGAACTGCGCTGGCAGATCGGCCCGGATTTCCGCCGAGTCAGCCGCGGACACGCGGTGCAGCTTCGCGATTTCCTTGAGCGCTGACGTGTAAAGCGGGCGGCGCGCCGCCCAACTCTCGTTGCGATAGCTCCAGAGGTCGCGCTCCCCGAGATCCTCGATCCAGATAAGGCCCTCCGCCGGATCGTGAAAGAATATCTTCGGTGTGCACACGCCGTGGATGGCGAGGAACTCCGCGATTGCGACATAGCGCTCATTCTCGGCGTGCTCGCGCGTGTACTTGATGAGGACGATCGATTGCTCGGGTGAAAATTGGATGCGATAGAACTTGCGCTCCGACCCGCCTTTTTCGATCGGCGAAATGTCGACCTCCGTCGTTTCCAGGCCGGGGAAGCGGAGGCGCGTCTGCCGCAGGAGCGTGTCGGAAAGAATCATCTCTTAGTAACTACGCGCAAAGAGAGATTGAATTTGGAAACCAGGAAGCCACGAATGAAGAAAGACTGGCTCCATTTCTGGTTTCAGATTTATCCTCTGCTTCACCATCTAAATAACCGCGTCGATCAGCACGCCCTCCGCGCTGCGCTGGGTGCGGACGATAGAGCGATTCAGCCGGGAGTGGGAGGCAATTTGTGCGCCGGGCCAAAGGATCGAGTCCTCGACGATCGCGCCGGCGCCGATACGACAGCCGGCCCCGATCGACGAACAACCTCGCACCTGCGCGCTGGGATCGACGCTCGCGTCGGGTGCGATGCGGATGGGCCACGCGGACGGCAGCACGTAATCCGGCCGCCAGTTTTCTTCGCTCAGCGTGCGATGGACTGCGAGATACTCGGCGCGCGAGCCAAGATTCCACCAGCGGCCTTCCTGCGAAACGACGCCACCGATCCGGCCGCCGGCACCGATCCATTCGGCGAGGACCGGAATAAAGGAGACCTTCCTGGCTGACGGAATGCGCTCGAAGATTTGCGGGCTCCAGACCGAGACATTGGCGAAGTCGTAATTGCCCGGGTGTCCGTAGCGATTACCGATGTCGATCACCCGGCGGTCGCCGCTGCGGAATGCGACGTTGGAGGCCAGGCCAGTTTCGCGCAAGGCGAGGGTGACATCGTTTCCGCTGCGGAAATGTTCTTCCAGCAGCGGCTCGAGCGCGAGGTCGGTCAGGACGTCGCCGCTGTAAGCAATGAACGGCTTTGTCCCGAGCCACGGTTGCGCATTCTTGATCCCGCCACCGGTTTCCAGCAGCACCGGCTCGTGCACCAGCCTGACCGGATGCTCCCGATAGAGACCATCCGGGAAGAGCCTTTCAAACGCGCCGGGCAGATGATGCGTGTTAACGACGAACGACTTCGCGCCCGCGGCCGCGAGATGATCGAGGGCGAAAGTGATAAGCGGCTTTTGAAAAATCGGGATGAGCGGCTTGGGCAGGTCCTCGGTTAGCGGACGCAGCCGCAAGCCGAGGCCGGCGCCGAGGACGAAGGCCTGCTTAATCATTTGCCTAACGAACACGGAAACGGGCTGGAATTCATCTTCGAAATAATGCCGTTATCTCAAGCGGAGTCGAGGGATCCCGAGGCGTCATCTTAGAAATTGGGCCGCGGGATCCCCGGTTTCTCTCCGCTCAGGATAACGATCCTGCCGCTATTACGGGATGTTATACGCTTCGACCAGACCGACTCCCGTCGTGCCGTTGTTCCCGTGGACGACAGCGGTATAGGCGCCGGCTGCGAGATGGGCGAAAATCGCCGCCTCGCGGTCGTCGCTGGGTTCAAGGCCGGTTGAGGAAATAATCCCTTCCTGCGTGTCCCGCCAGTTATCGTTCAACGCTACGAGGCTGCCGTTGCCGTCGTGTAACTCGAGCGTCGGATCTTGCAGTGCGCCCGTCACGCCGATTGCACCTAACGATGGACCGAGCGCGCGCACGACGATGTTGGCCTGCGCCGATGCCTCGCTCGAGACGATCAATCCGCCGATCAAGGCCGCGTCGTCTGTCCCGACCAGGCCGCGCGTGCTAATGTTGGCAAATTGCGACTCCGGCGTCGCATCGAGATCGTAGGCTTCGACCAGCGCCGTTCCGGTGGTGTTGTTGTTGCCCTGGAGGATGGCGGTGTAGGCGCCCGGGTCGAGCGTCGCGACAATCGCCGCTTCGTGATCGTCGTTAGGCTGAAGCCCTGTCGCCTCGATTGCGGCCTCCTGGGTGTCGCGCCAGTTGTCGTTCGAGAAAACAAGCGCGCCCGTGCTGTCGTGAAGTTCGAGCGTGGGATCCTGCAACACGCCGGTAAGGCCGAAGGCGGCGAGAGAAGGACCTACTGCGCGCAGGATCACCTGCTTTGCCGTCGGGCCGCTCACAATCAGACCGCCGATCAGGACATCCTCGCCCGTGCCGACCATTTCACGGGTCGAGATATTCAGCTGGCGAGAGGTGTGCACGACGGAGGTCGGATCGTTAGGCTCGGTCCCGGAGAGAAACTCGGAGAGATTGTCCTCGGCGTCGCCGTCCGCGTCGCCGTTGGGCCCGCCGAGGTGCGGATCATTGATCTGGACGAGCGAAAGACGCGAGGCTTGGAAGCTGGTAAAATCGACCTCCGACGCGATTCCCACCCGGGTGATAAACGGGTCGGGATTCCCCGTGCGGGTATCGACCCAGACCGGCACGGCTGGGACGTTTGGGTCGGTCGATTCCGCGATCCCGAGATAATCGCCGAGCATGTAGCCGGAGTCGGTGAGCGGTGCGAGGGCGGCGTTCGTGGTTGTGTTCGTTAGGCGGATATTCGGCTGCCAGGTCGCTCCGCCATCGAATGATTGCGCCAGGTAAAGATTGCAGAGGGTCGTGACGCCGGCGCTGTCGCGCTGGTCATAAAATGAAACAGTCAACCGCTGCCCATCGGGTGAGGCGGAGATGGCAGCGTTAAAGACGCCGGTATTCGAATTATCGGTGACCGCGATAGGCGTTGACCAAGTCGTACCGGTGTTGGTCGATTTGGTGAAGAGGATGCGCGGCTGACCCGAACTGTCACGGGCCTGGTAGACGACATAAAGCGCGCCGGTTGTGCGATCAGTCGTAGCCGAGGGCAGGAAGACGCCGTTGCGAATGCTCGGCTGATCGTAGCGGGTCACGGTGGTCACCAACGTGGGAGCGCCGAAGGTCACGCCGCCATCGTTTGAGAGCACCATGTCAATCTCCTCCGGCGTCGTGGCCGCGTCGCCGCCACCGAACCCGCTTCCGGCAAAGTTCCAATAAATAATCGCCACCCGCCCGTCGCGCAGGAAAATCGGTTGCGAGCCCTGGGCGCTCGTGTCGGCTGAGTGGATGACGCCGCCGGGACTCCAGGTTACGCCGTGATCGTCGCTATAGGATCGGAGGATCGGCGACGCGTCCGTCGTGCCAAAAAGAGTCCAGGTAACGAGAATACGTCCGACGGTCGATGTAGCGGCGAAGGTATTGACCGCCATCCACGGCTTGTCGGGAAAGTTGTTGCTGTTCCCGGGCTGGAAAACAACCGAGGGCGAACCAAAGGTCGCCCCGCCGTCGAGGGATCGGCTCACTAGAATGATGCCGTTCGGTAAAAGTCCAAGTTGGTGGCGCCCTCGGTATTGAGGAAAATCCTGTCCGTTCAGGTCGATCCCCGCCACCGGGTCGGTCGCGCGGAAATAGGGGCCGCCAGTGACCGTCGTTAGGTTGGGAATCAACTTGCGCGTCCAACTGAGGCCGCCGTCGTGGGTCACCGAATAGCCGCAATCGACCGCGCCGCCATCAGTGAAGCGGCCCTCTTGGAAGACCGCGGTCAAAAAATCGGGATCGACCGCCGAGCGCGCGATATGGGGTTCGGCCTGCGCCCGCATCGCCGGAGGCAACGGTGCCGGATCGTCACCCAGCCGCAGGTTCGGCGCGACGCGCAGATCGAGGCTAACGGCTGCTCCTGCCTGCGCCGGCGCCCGGGCGGCGGTCGGCGCCCTAACGAGATCGCCGCCGCGGTCGAGCAGCATGAGCGCACCCGAGGAGAGCCGCTCGAGCGGGACGGTCTGCAATGCGGCGGGCCAATTGCTCCGATCGGGGGCGGGCATCGAGACGCCGGTTACCGGCGCAGCGGTCGCCGTCAGGCAATTGGACATGGCCACCAGCAACACGAGGCTGGAGCAAAGGACGCAAGAGTTCTTTTTCAATGTCCGGAAATTTACTCTGCGGCTACCCCCAGACAAGGGACCGAATGCCGACGATTCGCGACCCGCCTCAGTGCAGGTTGTAAACTTCGACCAAACCAACCCCGGTCCCGCCGTTCTTGCCGCTTTCGATCGCGGTGTAGGCGCCGGGAGCGAGAGTTATCAGGATCGCCGCTTCGGCGTCATTTGAAGGCTGCAGGCCGGTCGCTATGATGTCAGCTGCCTGGTCGCTTTGCCAGCTATCGCTGGAAGCGATGAGCGTGCCGCTGGCATCGTAGAGATCGAGCACAGGATCGGCGAGAGGATCTGCAACCCCGAAATCGGCTAACGAAGGCCCCAGCGCGCGTACGACCACCTGGCTGCTGCCGCCGGTGCTGCTCGCGACGATGAACCCGGCGATCATGACGCTGCTGCCGGTACCGACAAACCCCCGGGTGCTGATGTTCGCCAGCTCGGGTCCGACGCCCGCGCCCAAGTCGTAGATTTCGAACAGCCCGATGCCGGTTGTGTCCTGCTTCCCGCGTTCGATCACGGTGTATGTGCCGGCGGCGAGGGTGGCGATGAGTGCGGCCTCGGCGTCATTGCTCGGCTGAAGGCCGGTCGCCTCGATCTCTGTTTTCTGATTCTTCATCCAGTTGTCGTTCTCGGCGATGATTACGTTGCTCGTGCCGCTGTGCAGCTCGATGATCGGATCGGCCAGCGCCCCGGTAATCCCGGCGCTGGCGAGCGACGGACCCAGGCCGCGGATGAGCACTTCCTTGAAGCCGGATCCGACAACGATGAATCCGCCATTGAGCACGTTGTCGCCGGTCAGGATGTTGACTCGCGTGGAAATGTTAACCAGCGTGGCGGTACTCTGCACGGCGAGGAAAGCCGGGTTGAAACCGGTGCTGGCGAAGAACGACTCAGTCCCGTCGGGCGTGATTTGCTCGATTGTCGCGGTGAGGTTGTTGACCACATAAAGATTGCCGTCGCTGGCGAAGGCCAGGCCGATCGGGCCGCTCAGGCCGACGGTGGGGAGAGAGCCGAGATCAGCACCGCTCGGGGAAAATTTCTGGATCGTGTTCGAGCCGTTGTTCGCCACGTAGAGATTGCCCGACGAGTCGAAGGCCAGGCCTTCAGGGTTGTTTAGCGAGAGGCTGGTGAAGGGGATGAGCGGCATCCCGATTGGCGAAAAGCGCTCGATCGTGTTTCCGACATTCGCGACGTAAAGGTTGCCCGCGGCATCGAAGGCCAGGCCGGTCGGGCGGAGAACGGTCGCGAAAACCCCGAGGTCGGTCCCGTCCGGGGCGAACTTCTGGACCGTACTACCGCCGTTGTTCGCCACGTAGAGATTGCCCTTGGAATCGAAGGCCAGGCCCATGGCAAAGTTGACGCCGGTGCTTGCGAAGACGCCGAGATCGACGCCACTGGGTGAGAATTTCCTGATCACGTTGCTGTTCGTCGTGACGTAAAGATTGCCACTGGAGTCGAGCGCGAGGCCGTTCGGACCATTCACAAACGCGCCGGTGAAGGGTGCGACGGCACCATTGTCATCGTATTTTGTGATCGAATTGACGCCGGTATTGGCGACAAAAAAACTATCGGCCTGGGCGAGGGAAGCGAGGACCAGGAGGCCGGTGGCAATCGTCGGGGCGAGCTTGAATTTCATAAAGTTGAATCGGAGCAGGATAGTAGCGTAACTCTCACAGCAGGTCGCGCACCGCGCCGCATTGTGCCGCCCGCCGGCATCGGGCAGATTAGCGCAGGACCTTTCCAGTTCGAATCCAAATACCAGCCGGGCCACCAGTGAATCGTCGATCCACATCGCTCTACCAATGAAAGGAATGTCCCCGTATCTGGTGTTTCCTCTGGCCTGTCTCTGGGCGATCATCTCTGGCCATTGGAGCTTCGGTCGCCGCGACGAGTGGACCGGCACGGTTGATCAATATCTCTGCTCGCCTGCAGGTACAAACCGGTGACAACGTCATGATTGCGGGCTTCATCATCACGGGCAGCCTGCCCAAGAAAGTCATTATTCGCGGCCTGGGTCCGTCGCTGGCCGGTTTCGGGATCTCCGGTGTTTTGGCCGATCCGTTGCTGGAGTTGCATGAACCGGGATCGGTGCTGACCAATGACAACTGGAAGGCAACGCAGGAGGCGGAGATTGAAGCTACCGGAATTGCGCCCGGCAATAATCTGGAATCGGCCCTTGTTGTGACCCTGGCGCCCGGCGCCTACACAGCCATTCTTCGCGGAGTGAACAATGGAACGGGAATCGGTTTGCTCGAGGTCTACGACCTGGATGCGGTCGCGACATCGGCGGTCGCCAATCTGAGCATACGCGGGTCGGTCGAGCATGGAGATAACGTCATGATCGCGGGCGTCATTACGGCCGGGGATGAAAGCCTGCCGGTGATCGTGCGCGCCTTAGGGCCGTCGCTGGGCGCGGCCGGCGTTAGCACCCCACTGCCTGATCCAACTCTAGAGCTGCATGATGCCAACGGCCTCCTGATCGCTGCGAACGATGATTGGAAAGCTACCCAGCAGGCCGAGATCGAGGCCAGCGGCTTTGCCCCGCAAAACGATGCTGAATCGGCAATCCTCGTCCTGCTCCCTCCTGGGCCATGCACGGCAATCGTTCGCGGCAAGGATGGGCAGGACGGTGTCGCTCTTGTTGAAGTCTTCAAGATCCAACCGACAGCTTATAGCCACATTTTTGTCATCGTGCTGGAAAACGTCGGTTACGACAATGTCATCGGGAGCCTAAATGCACCTTATGTTAACAACACGCTCCTGCCGCAGGCCGCACTTTATACGAACAGTTTCGCCGTATCCAATCCCAGTCTGCCGAACTATCTCGCACTGTTCGCCGGAGCAACGTTCTCAGTAATGAACGACAATTGCATCAACGACATTCCCCCCAATGGTCCCTTTGACGCTCCCAATCTCTATAGCGAGTTAAAAAGCCTGGGCAAGACGGCGCTGGGCTACATGGAGGATTTGCCTTACGACGCCTATTCAGGTTGTCAATCGGGTCTCTACGTGCAAAGGCATAATCCCTTTATCTACTTCAACGCGGGAACAACGAACAACGTGCCCTATTCCGCGTCAGTGGTTTACGATGGGCCGTATTCTTCTGCTGCGATTTGGCCAGACTTGACCTTCATCTCACCGAACCTGGTTAACGATATGCATGACGGAGCTACCGTGGCAGCCAGGGTTTCGAACGGAGATAGCTGGCTTTCCATGCACTTGCCGCCGCTCATTAGCTATGTAAAAGACCAGAACGGTCTCATTATTCTAACCATGGATGAGAACGACGTTAGCGGGAATCAACATATTCCAACTATCCTCATTGGGGACCGGATTGTGGGAGGTCAAATTGTCACTCAAACCATAACCCACTACAATGTCACGAAAACAATCACCGACAATTTCGGCGCTCCCGCCATCGGGAATAGCGTCGGGCTAGCCGATCTAATACCACTCCCCTGAGGGATCTTTGTAAATAGCTCGTCCTTGGTTTCTGGTGACGCAGAGGGATGCTATACTGCACGATGCAGTTTCAGCTCGAATCCAGCTATCGGCCTCGCGGTGACCAGGGGCAGGCGATCGCCAAGCTGCTCAAGTCCGTCGGAGCCGGCAACCGCCATCAGACCCTCCTCGGCGTGACCGGTTCCGGCAAGACCTTCACGATCGCGAATGTCGTCCGTGAACTCGACCGGCCGACGCTCATCATTTCGCATAACAAGACGCTCGCGGCGCAGCTCTACTCGGAGTTCAAGCAGTTCTTCCCGCGCAACGCGGTGGAGTATTTCGTCAGCTACTTCGATTACTACCAGCCAGAGGCTTACATCCCGCGCTCCGACACTTACATCGAGAAAGACTCGTCGATTAATGAAGAGATCGAGCGCCTCCGGCTTTCCGCGACGAGCGCGCTGCTTTCGCGGCGAGACACGATCGTAGTCGCGAGCGTCTCGTGCATCTACGGCGTGACCTCGCCGGAGGATTATCTGCGCATGCTGCTGACCGTGAAACGCGGCCAGCAAATCTCCCGCGAAGCCGTCCTCGGGCGGCTGGTCGACATGCTCTACGAGCGCAACGACGTGAATTTCGTCAGGGGAAGATTCCGGGTGCGGGGCGACGTGGTCGAGGTTTATCCCGCGACCGCGGACGAGGAGGCGGTGCGCCTGGAATTTTTCGGCGATGAGATCGACGCGATCACGCGCTTCGACCCCCTCACCGGCCACGCCCACGAGTCGTTAGGAATGATGACTTTCTTTCCCGCGAAACAATTCGTCACGCCCGGCGGACAAATTGAACCGCGCGCTCACCTCGATCCGCACCGAGCTCGATCAGCGGATCGTTCAGCTCGAATCACAAGGGAAACTGCTCGAAGCGCAACGCCTGAAAATGCGCACCGAATACGATCTCGAGATGCTGCAGGAGATGGGTTTCTGCAACGGGATCGAAAATTATTCGCGGCATTTGTCAGGTCGCCCGCCAGGTTCGAAGCCATTCACGCTCCTCGACTTTTTCCCGAAGGATTTTCTGCTCGTGATCGACGAATCGCACGCCACCATTCCGCAGATCGGCGGGATGTACGAGGGCGACAAATCGCGCAAGACCGTCCTCGTCGAATACGGCTTCCGGCTCCCCAGCGCGCTCGACAACCGGCCCCTCAACTTCCCCGAGTTCATGGGCAATGCGAACCAGCTCGTCTACGTCAGCGCGACGCCGGCCGAGTTTGAGATCAAGAACAGTATCGTCGGCAACAGCGGCTATTTCCCGCACAAACGCGCGCGGATCGGCGAGGAAGAGCTGGTGCCGTTTGTGGTTGCGGGGGAAGTTGTAGGGCAAGCCCTCCGCTTGCCTCCGGGAGACGTGGCAGGCGGAGCGCCCGCCCTACAAATCTCCCGGACCGACCAATCCCCTAACCAATTCGATGTTCACACACCGGGCGCGCCGCTGGTTGTCGAGCAAATCATCCGGCCGACCGGCCTGCTTGACCCGAAAATCACGCTCAAAGAATTAAAGAATCAGATCGACGATACGATCGAGCTCTGCCGCCAGCGGGTGGAACGCCAGGAGCGCGTCCTTGTCACCACCCTGACGAAGCGGACCGCGGAAGACCTCTCCGATTACCTGCGCGATGTCGGCTTGAAAGTGCGCTATCTGCACAGCGACATCGATACGATCGAGCGGGTGGAAATCCTGCGCGGGCTGCGTGCGGCCGAGTTCGACATTCTCGTCGGCATCAACCTCCTGCGCGAAGGCCTCGACCTCCCGGAAGTCTCGTTAGTCTGCATCCTCGATGCCGACAAGGAAGGCTTCCTTCGCAGTCAGACCTCACTGATCCAGACCGCCGGCCGCGCTGCGCGCCACATCAACGGCGAGGTCGTCCTTTTCGCCGATACGGTTACGCAAAGCATGCAGGCCTTGATCTCGATCTCCGATTACCGCCGGAGCAAGCAGATGGAGTACAACGAAAAGCACAACATCACTCCGCAGACTGTCCGGCGCGCCGTGCAGGAAAGCCTGCACACCATCCTGCGCGGCCGCGAAATCGCCGCCTCTGTCATTCAGGAAGCTGGCGGCGACTTCAACCTCACCGAGCTCCTGCGCGAACTGGAGGAGGAGATGGAACAAGCCTCGGCCAACCTTGAATTCGAGCGCGCAGCCTTGCTCCGCGACCAGATCATGGAAGTAAAAACGCGGCACGGGCCTGACGAAGATAGAGCCGAAGCGCAGGCCGGTGAAATACACCCGCGGCTCCGGCCGCCGCCGCTCGCGGGTCTAAATCTCGTGCCGCAGGTGGAACCTGCCTCACCGTGTCCAGATTATGGTTGGGCCGTCTGTTTCGCTTTTACCGTCAGTATCGCGTCGGCTACTGGTAACAGTACCCGCGGCATTGCTGACTGCGACGCTAAACAGAGACTGATCGTCTTGCAGCGTCGTGGGAGGAGTTGCGTACTGGGCACCGGTAGCTCCGGAAATATCGACGCCGTTCTTCTTCCATTGGTAAAGAAGTGGCAGAGTGCCAGTTGCGCCCACCTTAAAATTAGCTTTCCGACCAACGGTGACCGTGGCGTTGCCCGGCTGTCTCTTGATGATAGGGAGGCTCGGCGTTGGAGTCGGTGTCGGTGTAGGCGTAGCGGTTGGGCTTACTGTTGGGGTCGGCGACGGCGTCGGTGTCGGTGGGGCATTTGGGTCCGGAACGGTATAGGAAACTCGCGTCACTCCAAACTCATCCACTGCTTCGAGGAAAAGCCGATCCGGATTTTCCTCGACCGTGACGACGCCAAAGCCACTGCACGGATCCTGGAAATTGCCTTCGCTCCAGGATCCATCTCCCGAGGTAGGACAATCGAAAGGCACTCTTTCCGAGTTTGGGGCCGCAACGCACATCTCGGGAAAGCCGGAATTAGTGCCGTTATCAATCGCGCCCAGATGCAGGTCGCCGGAGATGAAAAGGATCCCCTGAATCTGATTCGTGTTGATGAAGTTCCGCAGATCGTTCCACTCCGTCTGGTAACCCTCCCAGCCGTCGAGAGGTTTCGTGGTTGTGTTGGTAGTGACCGAAGTGAAGATCACTTTCCACTTCGCGGTGGAAGCCAGCAAACCGTCCTTCAACCATTGCAGTTGTCCGGTGGCGCCAAGATTGTTGCCATCGAGCATGCTCTTGTTGGAATCATCAGGATCGTTTTCATTATCGCGCTGGCTGCGGCAATCAAGCACAAAGAAATCGACCTGTGCGTAACTGAACTTTTGCCAGATTCCCGGCGTTACACTCGGCAAGGGATATGTCGGCACATATTCCTGGAAGGCCTGTTGACTAAGACTCCAATTGACATACGTCTTGGTCGTCATTATTGCGTCCAGAGTCATGATCATCCCACTGATGAGCGATTGGCATCTTCTGGAGGATCAGGGGGACGAAACCACTCATGTGGGGAGTGTTCGGATCATAGAGGCTCCTAAACATCCCCCGCTTCGGCATCGAGGGGGCCGGGGTTGCGATGGTCGAAATCGCCGCCGATGAAGGCAAAGGCCGGGTTGCGCTCCGAAGCATGCTGAAACGTTGCCACGTCCCGGTCCAGATTGGCGACATTGAAAAAATCAGTGAAGACGACAAAGTTGAAGCTCCGGGATGTGCCGCTGGGAGCAAAGCTTGTGAAGGAAGGGTAAGGCGGGGCGCTGCTCTGCAGCACGTCGTTGACCAGCACTCTCAGGTAATAGGTTGTCTCGGCTGAAAGATTCGTCAGCGGAACGTTGGCGGTGAAATCGCTCGTCGCGTCGGTCGTGCGCGAGTCGGAGACGGAAAAGGTCGCAAAGTTAGGGTCGGTGCTGTATTGCACGGCCACCGTGGCCGTCACGGTCGGTGCGGAGAAAGACATTTCCGCCCGAGTCGGTGACGCCGCCCACAACCGGTCCGTGGGTAAGCACCTGCGCTCACAGCTGGATTAGCGGTCAGAAGGGAAATGCCGACCACGAGAGCAGTGAGAGATGCGGTCAAGCCAGCTGTTTCGGCTTGACGGATCGCTACCGGCCTCAAGCTGGGAAAAGGAAAACGGGACATTTGAAGCGATCTTGGCAGACGTTCGGTTTGGAGACAATCAAAAAGTTGCGACGAGTCAGAGATCTTCGCGTTTGACGCGAGAAACCTGCGCATCAAGCGTGCCTCCGCGGACGCGAGATCGCCGCCTCGGTGATTCAGGAAGGTCGACGACGACCTCAACCTCAGCGATCTTCTGCGCGACGGAGGAAGAAATGAAGCAAACCTCGGCCAATCTCGAATTCGAACGTGCGTCAGCGTTTGCTGCGAAACAGATCATAACGTGAGAAGTGGGCACTGGCCTAACGAAGAGTAGAGACGAAGTGTAAGCCGGTGAAATAGTACCCGTGGCTCCGGCCGCCGCCGCGGTGCGTCTGAGTCTGAGTGACACAAGAAGTCAGGCGTCCAGTTCTGAGCACCTTTTGTCGTTTACCTTTTCCAAGGAGCTTGAAGTGCAGATAGGCCGCACCTCGAAAGAACCAACGCGTTATCTCGTTACAGGCTTGATAGGGATAGGTGGCAAGAGTGCGCCGGGTTCGAGAAAGTTTCAGATAGATCCCTGGCTGGACAGAGGAAAGAAAGGGACTCTCGATCTGGGAAGCGGGAAAGGGGTTAATGTAGGCGGCCCGCAGCCCGAAGAACCATTCGCGATCGAAGGCGTGATCATACGGCAGTCGCATCGGCAGCAGCCGGGAGAGCAAGGCCGTCGCCGCGACCCGGTCAATCACGTAGGCGCCCGCCCCTTTCAACCGGCCGAGGTTCACGCAAAGAGAGTAGTTGTCCGAGAGTCTGGCCAGCCTCATGGGATGGCCGCGACTTAGTCCCGTGACTCGCAGGATGTTCCAGGAGCGCGCATACTGCATCGCAGCCTCAATCGCGGCGTCGAAATCGGGGCGGAGAACAAGATCGTCCTCGGCGATCAGGGCGTGTTCTTCATCGGTCGCAAGAAACGCCTCCATGGCCTTGAGATGGCTGAGATAGCAGGCCAGCTCACGCACATTCGGAGTCCTGCCGTGAAACCAGCGATAGAGTCTCTCAGAGTATTGGGCGTGGGAAAGCGTGAGCGTTTTCGCGTCGACCGCCGATACCCGGCAGAGGATGAGCTGGCTCCCGGCAAACGCAGCTTCAGTGAAAGCCCATCGGTCGGTCGCGGAATCCAGGTTGATGACGAACGCGCGCATGTTTCACCCTGATTCGAGACACCTCAAAATCAGTCAGCGGAAGGTTCTGCGTTTCGATCGGCCTTGCAGCCTGCCGCCGAGCCAGGCGCAGGGCAGGGCGGTGGCGGCGATCGCGATCGGATACCAGGCTGGGCCGAGATGCAGCGGAATCGTCGCGATCGCGCCGGCTGTTCCGATGACAAATCCGATCACTCCGAGCACCCAGGCGTGCAGCATCGGCGAGGAAGGGGCGAGCCGGGCGGCGATGTAGCTGCCCAGGACGGTGTAAATGATCCGATAGGAGAGAGCGAGCAGGTTGAGGCCGGGATCGTTCATCGGCTGATTCCACGGCGGATAGACCCGGAGCAAGTGAAACACTTCATCGGTGCCCAGCGACAGGACCACGACCGTGATAAAACCCAGGAATACTGAGAGAATGCTCCGCCCCAGGCGGCGCGGATGGCCCGTCGTTGTTGGATTCGTCATTTGTGGACGTCAGTTAGCACGGAGACCAAGAGATGGGCAAGCCCGCGGCAGTCCGCGCCGGCCGATGCGAAGTATCTGTTTGGCGCCTGGCGGTTTGGTTCGGGCTTCCATTCGGACTCGGCTTTACCTCTTCTATTGTTGCTTCGGATGCTCTACAGAGTACCCGCCAATTGGCGAACCGGTTCGAGTCTCTCTTGGGATTCGCGACCTATCAGCCGTCGCCTGGCCCGAAGTCGCCTCTGTCTGAGCAGCCAAAGGCCCTCTCATCTCCGCCTCATGGCTTATCGCTTCCTGTGCTTTACCCAGTCAACCCGGCAACTGCGGCGCGCACCGCCAGGCCTTTAAGACCAGCCGGGCCAAGAGCGATCCCTCCGAGGCGCAAGTCTGCCTCGAGTCGCTCCTCCAGCACCGCGCCAAACTCACTCCCTCGCGCCCGGAGGATCCTCAGACGCGCCAGCTCGCCCGGCTCTTGGAGCATCGGCGGGGCACGGTCGATCTGCGCACTCTCCTCTGCATATGCTGCGCGATGCCCTAAGAGTTACTATCCTCAAGCCCTGACTCTGGCCGGTCAGGATCTCTTCGCTCCTCTAGCCTGCCAATTCCTCTTAAAATGGCCTTCCCTCCATGAACTGCAACGGGCGAGAAAAGAGACGGTGCGCAAGTTCTACTACGCGCAGCGCTGCCGGCGTTTGGATTTAATCAACCAGCGTCTCGAGGCGATCGGGTCGATGATCCCGCTCACCAACGATCCCGCAGTGATCGAGCCCGCCAAAGTGCAGGTCACGATGCTGGCGCGCCAGTTATTCCAGCTCGCGGCCGCGCTCAAAGAATACGATGCGCGCATCGCCCAGCTCTTCGCTTCCCATGCCGATACCGCAATCTGGGAAAGCTTCCCCGGGGCCGGTCCTACGCTCGCCCCACGGCTCTGCTGCGCCTTCGGCACGCAACGCTCCCGCTACCAGAGTGCCGCTCGCTATCCAACAATACAGCGGCATCGCCCCGGTCACCGAGCGCAGCGGCAAAAACCAGCACTGGGTGCACCGGCGCTGGGGCCGGCCGCACTTCCTTCATCAGAGCTTCTTCGAATACGCCAACCAGTCTGTCTTGCATTGCCCCTGGGCCAAACTCTTCCTCCAGGAGCAAATCGCCAAAGGCAAAACCTATCCCACAGCCGTGCGCGCTCTGGCCTTCAAATGGCAGCGCATCATGTTCGTCTGTTGGCGCGATCGCGTCGCCTACCAAGAGTCGACCTATCTCGACAGTCTTAAGCGCAGAGGCTCGCCCCTGGCTTCCAAACTCGAACTCACCTCGCCAAAGCCGCCTGACTCAGTTGCCAATAACTTTACCCAAAAATCCCTTGACGGACGACCTCAGATGTATGGTTAGGTGTCATGTTTCAAGACGTTGTCCGCAGAGGAAGGGTAAGGCAGGATGGTGGTGGATCAACTCTCAACCCAGCGCCTTCCCGCACGGACATCATGCACGCTAATGCCACGCTTACTCCTCTGACCCGAGCCCAAATGGCTCTCCAACACTCTCAACTCCACTTCTCCTTGCGCACCACCGCCCTTGCTTTCGGCGTCTGCGAAAAGACCGTCCGCCGCTGGCTGGCTCGCGCCAAAGAAAGCGGCTTTCCCACTCGCCTGGTCGATCGTTCTTCGGTGCCTCATCATCAGCCCCGCAAGACCGGTCCCCAGCTCGAAGCCCAGATCCTCGCTCTGCGCCGCCAACGACGCTCCTACGCTCAAATCATGATGGTCCTCCCAGTCTCCAAGGCCACTCTCTCCCGCGTCCTGCGCCGTCATCACCTCAATCGCCTCTCTTCTCTCGATCCTCCCAAAGCGCCGCCTCTGCGCTACGAACGCGCCACGCCCGGCGAACTCCTCCACCTCGACATCAAGAAGCTCGGCCGCTTCCATCGCCCAGGCGTCCGCGGCACCGGTGATCGCTCCTTCCGCAACCCAGGCGCCGGCGTCGAAAGTCTCCACGTCGCCATCGACGACCACTCCCGCCTCGCCTTCGCTTGTCTCCTCCCTGACGAAAGCATCCCCAGCGTGCTCCACGCTTTGCACCAAGCCCTCAGCTTCTACTCCGCTCACGGCATCTCCATCCAACAGCTCCTCACCGATCGCGGCCCCACCTATCGCTCCAAACTCTTCGCCGCCTCCTGCCACAAACTCGGCCTCAAACATCTCTTCACCAAACCCTATCGCCCTCAAACCAACGGCAAGGCCGAACGCTTCATCCAAACCATCACCCGCGAGTGGGCCTACGCCCGTTCTTATAACTCCAGCAACCACCGAGCTACCTTCCTTCCTCACTACCTTCATGACTATAACTTCCATCGCCCTCACTCCGCCTTGCACTCTCTACCTCCCAGTTCTAGACTGCCAAAAACTGCGGACAACGTGTCGAGGCACAACAGTTAGGCGATGCGGCTGAGCCAGTCCGCGAAACGCGTCGGACCGAGACGTGGATTGTCGCCGGGCGTGAGGCTTTGGTCGTTCACTGCTATGCCGTAATAGAGCGCCTTGGGGTCGGTGATTACCGTCCGTGCGTCCCCGGTTGCGCTCAGGAATTGCCGCACGAGGTCGTCTTGACGGATCGGTTCGGGACCGGCCAGATCGACCGTGCCGTTCAACGGCTCCGCGAGGGCCACTTCGGCCATGACGGCGGCGACATCATCCGACACAATGGGCTGCATCAGAACAGGTGGAAGCCGAACCGTCTGCCCTTCAGTCGCCGATTGGGCGATGCCGCCCACGAACTCGAAGAACTGCGTGGCGCGGACGATCGTGTAAGGAATCGTGGAAGCCTTGATCAGATTTTCCTGAGCCATCTTCGCGCGGAAGTAACCGCTCGCGAGCAGGCGGTCGGTGCCGACGACCGACAACGCCACATGATGGCCGACGCCCGCGGCGGCTTCCGCGGCCAGGAGGTTGCGTCCCGACGTTTCGAAAAACTCCAGGACGGCCTTGTCCTCCCACGAAGGCGCATTCGCGACATCGACGACGACCTGAGCGCCGACAAGCGCTTGCGCCAGTCCCTCGCCGGTGACTGAGTTGATTCCCTTCGAAGGTGAGGCGGCCACGACCTCATGGCCCTTGTCGCGAAGATTCTTTACGACTTTGGTTCCGATAAGTCCGGTGCCGCCGATGACGACGATTTTCATGTTGTTTTCCTAATTTGATGGTTATTCACTGCGTGGAAATTCTCGGTGTGCGCGTAGCGACGCCTAACGAAACAGAGCTCAGCTGCCGGTGGCGGGAGCGAGCCTTATTACGGAGTTGAATGTTGAAGTCATCTGAAAACTATGCATCTAGAACGGCCAACCGGTTGGCTGCAGCGACCGGTTAGGAACGAATTTAGATTACCAGCTCACTTTCCAACAGAAATACCCGCCCGCCGCGTCACGCCCATTCGGAAAAGTGCCTGCAACATAGATTGCGCTAAATGGAATTGAACTTGGAATTGCAATGCTGCTTTTCAATCCTTCAAATTCGGTCTTTGTGGTTATCGCTGGGTAGACTTCGATAACTAGCACAGTTCCTACATCATGTGTATCTAAACACTTTTCGACAATCCGCTGGTTGATGCTTGTAATCAATCTTTGATCTGGTTCGTCGAGGGGTTTCGACCACTTCATAGGAGCTGGCGTTCTTTGCGCGCATGCTTCCATCGCATGATTGCATCCTCGTCATGGACAAGATGTAGTGACTTCAACGGGCATGGTCTTGTCACCGTCGCGATAGACCAGGTCGGGCGGATCGCCTCCGATGCGATCGAATTGAAAATAGCTTCGAGTTGCTCGATTCAACCATTCGACAAACGCGTCGCCGATGGCGCGTTCGACTTCCCGTTTTAATGATTCACTCATTGGAGCGTCTCCAGCTTGATGGCACGACGGAGCGTCTAATGAGACATAGATGGACGTTCGTCTTTAAAGGCGAACTTTTCTTCGTCCATTTCGGACGAACATGCCCGCGAGAGTAGCGAGCACTTTTCAGCGGCGCAAGCCAACCAATTTGCCGTAGCTGCGCGATCGTTGTGGAATCCTGTAGCGGACAAGTTTGGGAACGAGGAGAAGCCGAGTGCGTTCGATCGGACGCACGATGGGTTGATCGGTGGGCAATCGTAACGATCCTGTTACGAAGGCTTTCTTGAGCGCGGGTCTGCCGGTCGGGAACAATCCGCGGCATGAAAACAAGCGATTCGTTTATTCTTTTCCGGTTGCTCTTCCCTGGCTTCCATGCGGTTCCGTGCCGGCGGCCGATTCTGCAGCGCTCCGCCAGAGGGTTGCGCCTAACGGCCAGACGGATGATCGCGCTGCTTCTCGGGGTCGTCGCGGGATTTGCTGCCCACACGGGCCAGGCCGGACCGAGACAGTCGAATCCCGCGGTCGGGCCGACCGGGGTCATCGTGCAAACCCAGTTTGGCGGACAGATCTTCGGGTTCGATATCGATCAGGCGAGTAACGAAGGAATCCTGTGTGAGGCGCAGACTCTGGATGATGGCAGCGTGCAAGCCGCGATCGAGACTTTCAACCAGACGACCGGCGCAATCATTAAAGATCGTCCGCGCAGACTCAAACGCAGGACGACTTTGCCACCCTCGGAGTCGTGGGCAACTCGGTCGGGCTGGTGGAGCGCGAGCACTCGACGGGAGGCCTGAAGGTCATTCGCACGTTCGCCACCCTCGATCCGTTGCGCCACAATCGGATCACGGGCGAGTGGACGCCACCTGTCGGCACCGATCATCTTGTCAGCCAGGTCAGTCGCAACCAGGGAATCGCCAATGTCGCAGTTTACGCGATTGACCTTAGCAGTCGTTTTCAGCCAACCGTCTTTACGTCGAATGTCGCGGACAACACCTTCGGGCCCGTCGTCTCGATCACGGATCAAGACTTTGTCAACGGAGGTGATCCTCCGATGGCGTACGACAGCGTGGCCAACCGGGCGGTCCTCGGCCATGCCAAGTTGGGCAATCCTTTTGTGCCGGGAAAAATTGCGACTGTCGACCTGACGACGGGCACTTTCACAAAGTTCAACGGGGTCGGACTGGGGGACGTGAACGGGATCGCAGTCGATCCGGAGACAGGGACGGCGTGCACGACGACGGAGATTGATTTCAGCGTGGAGTTCTACGACCTCGCGAACCAGAGCGGGTCCATCCAGACTTTGCCCGGGGCGTTCAATCAGATCTTTAGCGGGGCGGATGTGCAGTTCGATCCGGTGAACAAGCTGTTTCTCGTGGCGCAGCCCGTTTCGAGCACGGCGGGAAGCGGGAGCAGTATTCATGTTTACGATGTCGCGGGTAACCTGGTCGAATCGATCAACGGGCTGAATTTTTCGAATGCCGGTAATGTCGTGCCGGCGCACATCGCGCTTAACCCGCGCAAGCGGATTGGCTTTGTCGACGGGCCCGACCCGGGAGTGAGTCAGATTCAGTCTTTCACATATTGACGGCTCGGAGGTCGGAAGGCCGGCAGGGAAAAAGCTTGCAGTGACGGGACGGACCGCCCTTCACTCCCCTAATGAAGATAAAAACGTGGGCTAGTTTAATTGCCGCCGGGAGCCTGGCACTCAGTGGGGTGGTGTTCGGTCAAGCGATGGAGGTGACCGGGAAGGTGACCGCAGTCACGCAGAACATGATCACCGTGCAGACGACAACGGGGGTGTGGCAGGTGACGCGCGGCTCCGATGTGAAGGTGACCGGCGACCTGAAGGTCGGCGGGACGGTGACGATCCATTGCAGCCAGACGGACGCGCAGAAAAAGGAAGGGCCGACGACGCAGTAGGGGATGAAATGTGCGCGAAGCCCTGAGCGCGTGCTCTCCCCCTAAAAGCAAAACGTCGCTTGCGAGACAGGCTCGCAAGCGACGGTTAGTGAATCTTATATTCGTTAGGCGTGATTGCGGTTCATCCCGATGAACCCTTCGCGCTCCAGGTGAAGAATGATTTCCTGGGCCGCTTCTTCCGGGCTGAGCTCGGCGGTGTTGATGTGCAATTCGGCGTCAGTCGGTTCTTCGTAGGGATCGCTGATGCCGGTGAATTCTTTGAGGATGCCGGCGCGCGCCTTGGCGTAGAGGCCTTTGCGGTCGCGGGTCTCGCACACGTCCACGGAGGTGGAGAGATGGACGAGGATGAAGCCGCCGACCGGCTCGATCAATGCGCGCACGTCTTTGCGGGTGAGGTCGTAGGGCGCGATCGGGGCGCAGATGGCGATGCCGCCGTTTTTCGTGATCTCGGAGGCGACGTAGCCGATGCGGCGGATGTTGATGTCGCGGTGTTCCTTTGAGAAGCCGAGCTCGGAGGAGAGGTGCTTCCGGACGAGGTCGCCGTCGAGCATCGTGACCGGGCGGCCGCCGACTTCGAGGAACTTCGTCATGAGCACGTTGGCGATGGTGGATTTGCCGCTGCCGGAAAGTCCGCTGAAGAAGATCGTCAGGCCTTGCTTGTGGCGTGGCGGGAAGCTGCGACGCAGTTCCGTCGCGACTTCGGGATAGGTGAACCAGCTTGGGATGTCGCGGCCTTCGTTGAGGCGGTTGCGCAACTCGGTGCCGGAAAGGTCGAGAACGCGGGCGTCTTTCGGCACTTCGTTAGCCGGGAAATATTTATCCTTGTCCTCGAGGTAAACCATCATCTGGAATGGCACCTGGGTGACGCCGATCTCCTCTTCGTGTTTGGCGAAGAGCTCCTGGGCTTCGTACGGTCCGTAGAACGGTTTGCCGTCGGTATCCTTGCCCGGGCCGGCGTGGTCGCGGCCGACGATGAGGTGGGTGCAGCCGTAGTTTTTGCGGATGAGCGCGTGCCAGATGGCTTCGCGCGGGCCGCCCATGCGCATGGCGAAGGGGACGAGCGCGAGTTTGGCGGTGCCGGCCGGATATTTCCCAACGAGGAGCTGGTAGCAGCGGACGCGGGTGAAGTAATCGACGTCGCCGGGCCTGGTCATGCCGACGACTGGATGGATGAGGAGGCTGGCTTCGACCTGCTTCGCGGCGCGGAAGGTGAGTTCGACATGCGCGCGGTGCATCGGGTTGCGCGTCTGGAAGGCGACGATGCGGCGCCAGCCCTGGTTGGCAAAGTCGGCGCGGAGTTCGGCGGGTGTCTGGCGCAGGGCCTTGAAGTCGTAGTGGCTCGGGAGCTGGAGGCCCTCGAGACGGCCGCCGACGTACCAGGGATTGCTTCGGTTCATCAGATAGGCAACGCCGGGATGGGCGGTGCTCGTGCTATTGAAGACGGCCTTACCCTCAGCCTGACGATCGGGTTGCCAGACGTCCTCGACGTGCAGAATGGCAATCATGACGCCCTCAGCGTCGCGCAAGGCGACCTTGGTGCTGCCGGGCTGGAGGGTCTTGGCAAAGGCCTCCGTAACATCGAGCGTGATCGGCATCGGCCAAAGAACGCCGCTGCTCAATCGCATGTTGCTGCAGACGCTTTCGTAATCGGCCTTGTTCATGAAGCCGGTGAGCGGTGAGAAGCCGCCGTTGAGCAGCATCTCGAGGTCGCAGATTTGGCGCGGCGGTCAGGTCCCAGGACGGGAAGTCGCGCGATGCGGCTTTGGTTTCGGCCGCGTGTTCGCGGTCGAGGATGAGGTTGATGAGTTCCCCACCGTGCGGCGCGATGAGATGGTTATTTCGAGGCGATGTATTCAAAGTAGATAGTAGTGATTATTGACTGTGTGAATTTCCGCAGACGCGGCTGCGTCCACTTGCCGGTCCCAGGCGGAAGCGCGGAGCGAGCATTGTAGATGGGAATCCCCTCCTGTCCAATGGCACCTTGCGCCGAAAGTAGCACGGCTCATGCGAGTCGTGGAGCAAATCCGGCTGGGACCGCGGCTCTCGGGAGAGGGTCGACATAATCCGAATTTACTGGACAATCATCGGGCTTTGGGCTCTTTTTCTTTTCTCCTAAAAAGAGGGTCCTCTGGTGGAATCTCGTACTCTGTCACTCACCCTAGCCGTCATTAGTCTCCTCGGAATCGTCCTGGCCGGCGCCCAGACAATTCCGCTCACGCCCGAGCGGACTGGCCATGCCGCGACACTGCTCAATTCCGGCAAGGTCTTGATCACCGGAGGCGTAAATGAGACCGCGACGCTCGCTTCGGCCCTGCTCTACGACCCGGCGACCGGGACGATTGTGCCAACCGGTTCAATGATCGTCGCACGGGCCAATCATACCTCCACCTTGTTGCCCGACGGGCGGGTCCTGGTCGCAGGCGGTGATCAAGGCACTTTGGCCTTAGAGACGGCCGAGCTTTTCGATCCGGCCACCGGGCTTTTCGCGCTGACCGCCGATACGATGCAAATCGGACGCACGCAACATACGGCGACGCTTCTTACCGAAGGTAAGGTGCTGCTGGTAGGAAGTGGCAGCGCGGATATCTTTGATCCCGCCACTCAGACGTTTACCGCGACAAACGGAACACCGGTCAATCGCAAGAGTCATTCGGCGGTCCTCTTAGCTGATGGCACGGTCCTGATTGCGGGCGGCTATGTGAACAGCATTGCCGACAAAACGGCCGAAATCTATGACCCCGCGAGCCAAAGCTTTACCCCCACAACGCACCCGATGCTCATTGCGCGAGCGAACTTTGCCGCAGCACTCCTCCCTGATGCCCGCGTTCTGATCACCGGCGGGTTTTCCGGGACGAGCCCTCATGATGAGACCGAGACCTATGACCCTGTTACGCGGAGCTTCACCCTTGATACGTCCATGCTGTACCATCGGTCTAACCATATCGCTGTCCTGCAGGGGGACGGACGGGTCTTGGTCATCGGCGGGGTGACTCTCGAGGGCGGCTTCCTCGCCGCCAACGAAGTCTATGACCCGAGCACCAAAGTCTGGTCGAGTTATACCCCGCTGCTCGAGAATCGAGGAGGCCATACTGCCACACCTCTGAAAAGCGGCAACATTTTGGTGGCCGGTGGTGTGACGGGTAACCTCACTTTGCAGACCGCAGAGATTTTGGACCCGGCAACCTCCGAGTTTACTTCGTTAGGCAATATGCAGGTCGCCCGCAACCAACATCGAGCCAACCTGCTTATGGATGGGAAGGTCCTGTTGACGGCGGGAAGCACGGACGCAAATAACTTAAACTCGGCCGAGCTTTTCGATCCCACCAATAATTCGTTTTCGTTAGTCGGCTCGCTCACCGACGCAAGGAAGAGCCACACCGCGACTACTCTCCAGGACGGACAGGTTCTGGTCGCGGGCGGGAAGGGAGGCGTTGCTTATCTACGTACGGCTGAGGTATACGACCCCGCAACGCAGTTGTTTCACACCGTCACGCCGATGATTGGCGTCCGCGCGCTCCACACGGCGACCTTATTAAACGATGGCGAGGTTCTGGTCGTCGGAGGTGTCGCAACCGGTGGCGTCGCCGTCGACACCGCCGAATTATTCGATCCCGCTTCGGAATCCTTCGCCAACACCGGAAAACTTTTTCTGCAGCGCAAGCGCCATCGCGCGTCGCTGCTTAATGACGGCACGGTCCTGGTCATGGGAGGAGATACTCTCCCCAATGGCCAGGGCGGCGGGGATCGTGAAACGGAAACCGCGGAGCTTTACGATCCTGGCACCGGTATGTTTTCGCAGGTGGGAGATATGAGCATCGCCCGGGCGGAACATGAATCGACACTGCTCAGCGATGGCACCGTGCTCATCAGCGGCGGGACGACCGGGGCAGCGCCCGGCGATCTTTACCAGCCCACTCTCGAAACATTTACCACGGTGGGCCAAATGGTACAGGCGCGCGGACGCCACGTCGCTCTGCGCCTGAATAATCCCGCCTGGGGACCGCTGGTTAACAAGGTGCTGCTCTTCGGCGGTAGTGCATTTGGCGGTCTGGTCTTCGGCGGTGGGCAGCAGGCGCTGGATTCAGTCGAAATCTACGATCCCGCTACCGGCCTCTTCAGCAGTTTCGGCACCATGACGGAAGCGCGGCAGAATCATACCGCCACGGAACTAGACGATGGCAGAATTCTCATCACGGGCGGAGTCGGTCGCCCATTCATCAGTGCGACGGCCGAAGTGCTGGAGGGACCAAGCCCAAGTCCGACGCCGACGCCGAGCCCGACCGTTTCTCCATCACCCAGTCCAACAATCTCGCCCTCACCGTCGCCAAGTCCGTCAGCATCGCCCTCGCCTTCACCGAGTCCGTCAACATCCCCCTCGCCCTCTCCGAGTCCGACGCCGGCGGAAAGCAAGCCACTGAATATCTCGACCCGCGGCGATGTCGAGACGGGCGACAAGGTCCTGATTGGCGGGTTCATCCTCACTGGCGGAGATGAGCCGAAGCGGTTGATCATCCGTGCCATTGGGCCCTCGCTCGGGGACGGCAATCCGCCGGTGGCGGGAGCGCTGGCCGATCCGGTCCTGGAGTTGCACGAGCCCGATGGGACCATCGTGACGAACGATAACTGGAAATCGAATCAGCAGACGGAGATCGAAGCGACCGGGTTGGCCCCGAGCAATGACTTGGAATCGGCGATTATCGCCACGCTCCCGGAAGGCTTATACACCGCGATTGTTTCCGGGAAGGACAACGGCACCGGAGTGGGGTTGGTGGAGGTTTACGATCTGGATGACCCCGCCGCGACGACCTATCTGGGCAACATCAGCACACGGGGGTTTGTCCAGACGGCGGACAAGGCGATGATTGGAGGCTTCATTATCGGAGAAGGGGTTCAGACGGGCCAGGTGGTGGTGCGGGCGATCGGGCCCTCGCTGACGAGTATTCCTGATTCGCTGCAGGATCCGACGTTAAGTCTTTACGACGCCCAGGGGATGGTTGTGGCAGTGAACGACGGCTGGGAGGAGACGAACAAGGACGCGATTGAAGCGACGGGGCTGGCGCCCAGCGATTTGCGCGAATCCGCTATTCTGGCTGATCTCGTGCCCGGCGCCTATACCGCGATTGTCGAGGGCACAGGAGGCACCTCGGGTATCGGCTTGGTCGAGGTCTATTACATTCCCTGACAATCGACGGACGGGACCATTACAATTGACGCCCTTAGGCCGAAAATGCTCTGAATTCTTACGATAATTCTGGACATTTTTTTCCGTGCCGCATAGGGTTGGGTGAACATCTCTCTCGAGATTTCCCATGAGCAGAATTTCCTCCGTCTTATTGATCATCGTGTGCGCGCTCTTCGGGGCGCTGGCAGTACCGAGCGCAAACCATTCCGCTCGTTCCCCAGCGGACTGGCCATGCAGCGACTCTCCTTCAATCCGGTAAAGTCTTGATCACCGGTGGTGCGAATGAGACTGTGACGCTCGCCTCCGCTCTCCTCTACGACCCGGCGACCGGCATCTTGACTCCGACCGGCTCGATGACCTCGGCCCGTGCTGATCACACGTCGACCCTGCTCAACGATGGCAGGGTCCTGGTCACGGGCGGTGATAATAGCCTCGGCTTGCTGCAGACGGCAGAACTCTACGATCCAGCCACCGGGACTTTTACCCAGACTCCGGTCGGGATGAGAATTGCCCGGAGCCAGCACACGGCGACGTTGCTCGCGGATGGGAAGGTATTAGTGGACGGTGGGAAGAGCGCGGACCTTTTCGATCCGGCGCACGATAGCTTTACCGGGACGATAGGTGTGCCAGTCAATCGCAAGAGCCACTCAGCTGTGCTCCTGCAGGACGGCACGGTTCTCATTGTGGGCGGCTATGTTCTGAACATCGCTGACGACACGGCGGAGATATATGACCCCGCGACCCAACTCTTCACGCTCCTCACGAATCACATGAATTTCCCGCGTGCGAATCTCGCGGAAACTCTCCTGCCCTTGGGATCGGTCCTGATCACCGGTGGTTTTTCTGGAACCAGCCCGCACAATGAGACCGAGATCTACAATCCGACCTTGAAGACGTTCACGTTGAAAGCGTCGATGCTTTACCATCGGTCCAATCACAGGGCCATTCTGCAAGGCGATGGCAGGGTCGTGGTCATCGGCGGTGTCACGCTCGAAAGTGGATTTCTGGCCATCAATGAGGTTTACACCCCCTCCACAAACACATGGGCGCTCTATGATTCCTTGCTCGAAAATCGGGCCGGACATACGGCTACAACGCTATCGAGTGGCAACATCCTTGTGACTGGCGGAGTGACCGGTAACGAAACCCTGCAATCGGCTGAGATTTTAGATCCAGTCACCCATGCGTTCACTTCTATAGGCAACATGAAAACGGCCCGTAATCAACACCGGGCGACGCTGCTGAACGATGGCAAGGTCCTGCTGACAGCGGGCAGCACGGACGCGGCCAACCTCGCGACGGCCGAACTCTTCGATCCGTCGAACAATTCTTTCTCTCTTCTGGTTAGCAAGTTAACCGATCCCCGGAAGAGTCATACCGCGACGCTCTTGGACGACGGACGGGTGCTGGTTACCGGCGGCAAGGGCGCGCGACTCGGCGACCTGGCTTCGGCCGAAATTTATGACCCGGCTACTCAGTTGTTCCATACGACTACCCCAATGAATGAGGACCGCGCTTTGCATACCGCTACCAAGCTAGACACAGGCATAAACGCGGGCAAAGTGCTGGTCGTTGGTGGCGTGCAAACAGGCGGCGCGCCGACCGCGACCTCGGAGCTGTTTGATCCGAGCACGGAAACTTTTTCGCTCAGCGGGTCACTTTTTCTGGGAAGGAAGCGCCACCGGGCCAGCTTGCTCGAGGATGGCAACGTCCTGATATCCGGAGGTGACTTCTTGGAGAACGGGCAGGGAGGGGGCGATCGTGAAACGGAAACCGCCGAACTCTACAATTCTGCCACCGGCACTTTCTCCATGGTCGAGGATATGAGCAGCGCGCGGGCGGAGCACGAATCCACCTTGCTTCTGGATGGCACCGTGCTTGTCGCCGGCGGCAATCTGGACTTGGGGAATCTGGCGGAAGTTTATGATCCGACGCTCCAGTCGTTTTCAGATGTCGGTCAAATGATCCAAACCCGCGGACGCTTCGTCGCCATTCGCCTCGCCAATCCAGCCTGGGGATCCTTGGTCGGACACGTTGTGGCCATTGGAGGTGACGTCCAGGGTGGCGCTATTTTCGGGGGTGGTCAGCAGGCATTCGACTCAGTTGAGATCTACGATCCTGCGACCGGTCAGTTTAGTGACTTTGGGACCATGACTGTGGCGCGACAGAATCATACGGCCACGGAACTGAGTGATGGGAGGATTCTCATCGCGGGCGGGGTCGGTCCCCCCGCCGTGAGCGGTACCGCGGAGTTGCTGGCAGGCCCGACGCCCTCACCAACGCCGCCGCCTACTCCCACGCCATTCAGTAAGCCACTCAATATCTCGACTCGGGTTGACGTAGAGACGGGTGATCAAGTGCTGATTGGAGGTTTCATTCTGACGGGCGGAGATACGCCGAAACGGTTAATCATCCGTGCCATTGGGCCGTCGCTCGGAGAACTCAACCCGCCGGTAGCGGGAGCGCTGGCCGATCCGGTGCTGGAATTGCACGCAGCGAACGGAGATTTGATCACGAGCAACGATAACTGGAAAGATACCCAGGAGGCGGATATAGAAGCGAGTGGGCTGGCCCCGACCAATGATCTGGAATCGGCCATCATTGCGACGCTTTCGCCGGTTGATCCGGCGGTCGAGGGGAGCGGGATATACACCGCGATCGTGCATGGGCAGGGCAACGGTACCGGAGTGGGATTGGTGGAAGTGTACGACCTCGATGACCCAAACTCGGCGACCTACTTGGCCAATATCAGCACGCGCGGTGTTGTCCAGACGGCCGACAAGGCGATGATTGGAGGGTTCATTATCGGAGCTGGAGATCAGACGGGCCAGGTGGTGGTGCGGGCGATCGGCCCCTCGCTGACGAGTATTCCCGATGCACTGCAGGATCCGACACTGGATCTTTACAATGCCCAGGGAATGGTTGTAGCGCTGAACGACAACTGGGAAGACACGAATGCAGCCGCGATCGAAGCGACTGGTCTGGCCCCAACCGATTCGCGAGAGTCCGCCGTTTTGGTCGACCTGCCGCCGGGCGCCTACACTGCGATTGTGCAGGGCAAGGGAGGCACGTCGGGCGTCGGCCTGGTCGAGGTTTACTATATCCCATAACTAACGGTTTCTTTGCTCGACAGCGTCTTCCTCGGTAGCGTAGAATTTCGTGCAAGTCCTGGCTTGGATCGCCCCTCGAGTCCGGCTCTTTGCCTATGACCAATATATCTCTGCTCGTCCTCGCCTACGGGCTTCTTGGCGTGGCAACGGTTCACGCACAAACAATCCCGCTCGTACCCGAGCGCCTCGGGCACGCTGAGACCCTCTTGCCCTCTGGTCAGGTTCTCATCACCGGCGGGCAGAACGAAAATGCCACTTTGGATTCAGCTCTGCTCTACGACCCTGCGACCGGCTCTTTTGTGGCGACCGGCGCACTCATCACTGCCCGGGAAGAGCATACCTCCACCTTGCTCCCGGATGGAACTGTTCTCATCGCCGGCGGTGAAAAGGATAAGGTCGCGCTCCAGACGGCGGAGATTTACGACCCGGCGACGGGACGCTTTACGGAGGTACGCCGAGGCATGACCGCGCCGCGGACCAAACATACCGCCACCTCACTGCGAAACGGTCAGGTTTTGCTGGTCAGTAGCGGCACCGCCGAAACTTATGATTCGGTACGGAAAAGGTTTCGCGCCACCAAAGAAATGCCGGCAAATCGCAAGAGTCATTCGGCGGTGTTGCTCTCGGATGGCACGGTTCTTATCACGGGCGGCTATATCAACGGTATCTCGAGTCGAACCGCCGAGATTTATCACCCTACCAGCCAGGACTTCACTCCGCTGACCGCCGAAATGAACGTGGCTCGTGCCAATCATACCGGCACGCTGCTTCTCGACGACACGGTCTTGTTGGCCGGCGGATTTTCGGGGACGAGTCCGCACGATGAAACGGAATTCTATGATCCGGTGCAACAGACCTTTATCCTGGGAAACAAGATGATTCACCACCGTTCCAACCAACGCGCGCTCCGCCTGGTCGACGGCCGGGTTCTCGTGATTGGAGGCATTACCCTGGAAGGTGGTTTCCTGGCCGACAATGAGATTTACGATCCGGAGACGCAGACCTGGAGCTTTCACGACACCATGATGGAAAACCGGGGTGGCCCGACGGCTACTCTGCTGGCAAATGGCAACGTGCTGGTGGCTGGCGGCGTGACAGGCAACTTGACCCTGCAGAGCGCGGAGGTAATTGACCCCGTGACTCACGCCTTTACATCGTTAGGCAACATGCAGTCAGGGCGAAACCAGCATACCGCCACGCTCTTGGACAACGGGAAGGTATTGATCGCGGCCGGCAGCCTCGATACGGTGCCTCTCAAATCAGCAGAAGTCTTTGATCCTGCGAATAATACTTTTTCGTCTGTTGGATCGCTCGCCGTTGTCAGAAAGAGTCATACTGCGACAAAACTCCAGGATGGAAGAGTGCTAATCACGGGCGGAAAGAGCCCGATTGGTTATCTGTCGTCATGTGAGATCTATGATCCGGCGAGCAGATTTTTTCAAACAACCAGCTCCCTGGCGACGGTGCGCGCTTTGCATACAGCCACGCTCTTGAACGACGGGAAAGTGCTGGTCGTGGGTGGCGTAACAACGGGTGGAGTGCCGACTCCGACCGCCGAGTTGTTTAATCCTCTGACCGAAACCTTTTCCTCGACGGGGTCACTCGCCCTGCAAAGGAAACGCCATCGAGCGACGCTCCTCCTGGACGGCAATGTTTTGGTCAGCGGAGGTAATTACCTCGCCAATTCTGAAGGTGGAGGAGATCGTGAAACTGACACCGTCGAGCTGTATGACACCGTCGGCGGAAGTTTCAGCGACGTGCAAAAGATGCATGCCCCGCGTTCCGAGCACGAATCCACTCTCCTGTCCGATGGTAATGTCATGATCTGTGGTGGATCTACCGCGGGGCCCTCGGACCTCTATGACCCGGCCACCCAGACCTTCACCGCAATAGGGCAAATGGTTGAGACGCGGGGGCGCCACGTCGCTCTTCAGCTCATCAATCCTGCGTGGGGGGCTTTGGTCGGTAAGGTCCTGGCGATCGGCGGTGACGTACCTGGCGGCGAAGTCTTTGGGGGCGGTCAACAAGCGATTGGATCGGTTGAGCTTTTTGATCCAGCCAGCAATCAATTCAGCTTGTTTGGCCAAATGACGGTGGAGAGGCAGAATCACACCGCGACGGAGCTGCTCGACGGACGAATCCTCATCACCGGCGGAGTGGGGCGCCCATTTGTCAGCGGGACGGCTGAGCTCGTCACCCCGTAGCCGCCCTGGGGGGCTTGCAGAATTATCTCGACAATAGCAAACACGTGCTGCTAGCCTCCACATCTGCCTGATATCAGGCAGATCCGATCAGTTTCAGATCATCGAGACTTCTCCCATGAAAGCACCTCTTACATTCCTTTCTCTCGTCGTGTTCACCTATCTCGGCGGAGCCACGGCTCATTCTCAGATTAGTCTAAGTCCCGAACGAACCGGTCATGCCGCCACTTTGCTCAATTCCGGAAAGGTCTTGATCACCGGGGGCGTGAACGAGACTGCAACGCTCGATTCGGCGTTGCTCTTCGATCCCGCAACCGGCTTCGCTCTCCCCACCGGTAAGATGACGGCTCCGCGAGCCGATCATACCTCAACTCTTCTTGCGGATGGCAAGGTCCTGATCACGGGCGGAGATCAAGGTTCCGTCGTTCTAAGGACGGCGGAAATCTATGACCCGGCGACCGGTCTCTTTGCCGCTGTCCCTAAGAACATGAGAGTGGCGCGCAACAAGCACACCGCCACATTACTTCAAAATGGGCAGGTGCTGATTGTGGGCGGTAAGAGCGCTGATCTTTACGATCCAGCGACCCAACGATTTACCTCGCCGACCAGCATTCCGGTAAACAGAGTCCGCCACACGGCGACGCTCCTGCCCGATGGAACTGTTCTCATCGCTGGCGGCTATGTCGGCAGTGTCGCCACCAAGGTCGCGGAGATCTACAACGCAAACGATCAAAGCTTTACTGTCCTGCCGCAATCGCTCCAAATTGCCCGCGCCAATCATACGGCCAATTTGATGCCGGATGGGACGGTCTTTATCGCCGGTGGCTTTTCTGGAACCAGTCCGCACGACGAAACCGAATCTTACACTCCCACGACCCAGACTTTCGCGCTCGGTCCGCGAATGATTTATCACCGCTCCAATCATAACGCCATTCTTTTGCCAGACGGGCGCTTGCTCGTAATCGGCGGCGTAACTCTGGAAAGCGGCTTCTTGCGCCTAAATGAGATTTATGACCCCACCACCCAATTGTGGTCGATTCACGACACCATGATGGAAAACCGTGCCGGGCAAACTGCGAGCATGCTCTTGAATGGAACGATTCTTGTGGCTGGCGGAGTGACCGGCAACGCGACTCTGCAGAGCGCGGAGGTAATCGACTCTGTGACTCATGCCTTTACCTCGCTGGGCAACATGCAAAGCGGGCGCAACCAGCACACGGCGACCCTCCTGCCGAGCGGCAAGGTGCTTCTGGCCGCGGGCAGCAGCGATACCTCTCCACTCCGCTCCGCCGAGCTCTTTGATCCGGTCACGAACTCGTTTACTGCTACCGGCTTTCTCTCCACCGCGCGAAAGAGTCATACCGCGACCTTGCTGGCGAATAATCTGCTTTTAGTGGCCGGAGGTAAGAGCGCGACCGGTTATCTTAAGAGTGCGGAGATTTACGATCCGGCCACGGGCAAGTTTCGTTCCACTGGGAGCCTAAACACGGTGCGCGCCTTGGACACTGCGACGCTGCTCAATGATCAAACGGTGCTCGTCGCCGGCGGGGTTTCCACCGGTGGTGATGAAACGGATACATGCGAACTCTTCGACTCCGTCACCGAGACCTTTTCCTACACGGGATCGACGAACAAGAAGCGAAAGCGACATCGAGCCGCTTTGTTACTCGATGGCACGGTCCTGGTGATGGGTGGCAATGTCCTCGCTAACTCCCAAGGGGGAGGGGATAGAGAGACGGATACGGCCGAGGTCTACGACCCGTCGGCAAAAATCTGGAACAGCGTGGAAAAAATGCACGCGGCCCGCTCCGAGCACGAGGCCACGTTGCTGGCTGATGGGACGGTACTGGTCGCCGGCGGCACCTTTACGCCTGACCCGGCGGATATCTATACCGCCAGCACGCGTAGCTTTACGGCGGTGAGTCCGATGGTCCAGGCCCGGGGGCGGCATCGCGGGATATTACTTACCAATCCGGTATGGGGCTCGTTGCAGAATAAGGTCTTGGAGATCGGTGGAGATATCACAGGAGGGCCGGTCTTCGGAGGCGCACAGCAGGCACTCAATACCGTCGAACTTTACGATCCCGCCACCGGACAGTTCAGCTTGTTTGGCACTATGACTGTGGAACGGCAAAATCATACTGCCACCCTGCTCAATGATGGACGGATCCTGATCACCGGCGGGGTGGGGCGCCCATTTGTCAGCGGGACGGCTGAGTTGATTATTCCCTAGCGGCCAGCTTCCGGGAGTTTCCCGAGCTGGGAGGCGGACTTGACTCTAAGTCTCGCATCCTGACTGGTCACACTGCCTGCGCTATTGCTGATGACGACGGAAAACCGAGAGCCGTTGTCGGCCAGCGTGGTTGGGGGAGTCGTGTAGGTCGCCCTCGTCGCCCCTGGAATGTCGGCCCCGTTCTTTCTCCACTGATAACTCAGGGGCGGGGTGCCCGAAGCCTTAACCCGAAAGGTTGCCGTTTGCCCTACAGGCACCGACACATTGCGCGGCTGCTGGGTAATTGATGGGGCGTTGCTCGAATTTTCGATGACTGTAATGGTCGAGTTTGCTGCGACGGCGGCGATTGTATCAACGATCCCGCTCGGCCAACGAACCTCCACGGTGGCGAACTCGGCGGTGCCTATACCAAAATGAAGCGGCCCGGCGCCCTGGGAACCCCATTCCCCGCCCCCTCCGCCATTATTTTCTCGGAAGGCGATCTTAGCGTTGTAAGTCGTGGTCACGCGGGCACCAATGCCATTGAGGTTGGACTGCACACCTTTGAGATTTACTTTGATGTAATGGTTGCTGTTCCCGTTGTTCTTGAGAAGATAATGGAGGCCCTTGTAGGCGTCGCCCGTCACCAGCATCGGTCCGATTCCGTCTTTCACGGCGAGATCGAGAAAGCCGTTATTGTCATAGTCGCCCCAGGCAGCGAGCTTGTGCGCCGAGGTAACCCGATCATCCTCCAGTGCTACACCTTCTTGCGCGGCCACATCGGTAAAGGTCCCATCCCCATTGTTGTGGTAAAGAATATTGGCGTTGCCCGGGCCGATGACCGTCGTGCCGGGTCGCGCGACGAATAAGTCGAGGTTGCCGTCGTTGTCGTAGTCGCCCCATACCGCTGCCCAGGTGTTAGTCCCGTCGTCCACTCCGGCGGTGAGGGTGACATCGGTAAATGTCCCGTCGCCATTGTTTCGGTAAAGAGTGTTGCCCAGGACACCACTGCCGTTCTGCTTCCCCCTGGAGATGTAAAGGTCGAGCAAGCCATCGTTGTTGTAGTCACCCCAGGCGATGCCTTGAGAGTTGAGCTTCGGTGTCAATCCGGCGGAGGCCGTCACATCGGTAAACGTGCCGTCACTTTCATGGTGGTAGAGCGCCTCAGCGGTATTATTACCGCCGAAGGCCACATCCATAAGACCATCGTTGTCGTAATCGGCAAACGAAACAATCGAGCCCTCAGTGACACCGTGCGTGGCGTCAGCCAGGCCCGCCGCACCATCGACCACGCTAAAGGTTCCATCGCCATTGTTGTGATAAAGAACGTTAGCGGCGGTCTCCCCCACGACGTTGGGAATGTTCTTTACGAAAATATCGAGGTGACCATCGTTATCGTAATCAAAGAAAAAGGAACATTCACCATAGTCACGCGCGGTCACAATGCCGGCCACGTCGCTGACATACTCCCAGGTCGCATCCCCATGCCCCTTAAAGAGAAGGTCGCGCGTTGGCGCGTTGCCTCCACCCTGGTAGGGCGGTTCAGAGATGTAGACATCGAGATTGCCATCGCCATCGTAGTCGCCAATCGCAATGCCCTGCCAGGCGCCGGTGTCAGGCATTTCTTCCATTATACCTGAAGTCGCAATGACATCCGTAAAAGTCCCGTTGCCATTGTTAATGTAAATATAAGGCAGAATGCCGCCCTGCTTGACTCCACTCGGTGTCTCGTGGTTGGGTACGAAGAGATCAAGCAAGCCGTCGTTATTGAAATCACACCAGAGCGGATTTCCCCAAGCCCTGGTCAAATCGCGGTGCAAACCGGCCGCCACCGAGACGTCGGTAAACTGCTGCGCGGAGGCGGAGGAGAGGGAAAGTCCCACGAAAAACGCCGCCGCGACCCCGAGGAATAAACCGCGATGAGCATGTCTAAACGCGGGGCTCGAGGATACCTTCCTTCATAACATGACTCTACTCATGCTGACATGCGTGGCGGATGGACCGTTGCCGGGGTTAGATTTACATCCGAACCGAAAACCGCGTCTGTCTAATTCAAATTGTAGAGTTCTACCAGACCAACTCCCGTCGTGCCATTCTTTCCTTGCACGATTGCCGTGTAGCTGCCGGTCGGCAAGGTTTTGTAGATTGCGCTTTCGTGCGAGTCCGCCGGCGCGAGGTTGGCGCCTTCGAGGAGGGCGGCTTGCGCCGGGTCATCCTGCCAATCGTCATCGCTCGCAATGATCGCCCCATTGCCGTCGTGTAACTCAAGGGTGGGATCGGCCAGGCTGTCCTTTACTCCAGCGCCGGCCAGCGAAGGGCCAATGGCCCGCACCACCACAGTCGCGGCGGACGCTCCAGCCGGGCCTATGATCACGCCACCGATCATGACATCGTCTTCTGTGCCGACAAAGCCCCGAGTACTGACATTGGCGAGTTGCGAGGCGGCACCGGCATCGAGGTCGTAGACTTCAACCAAACCAATTCCCGTTGTGCTATTCGCCCCGCTCAAAATAGCGGTGTAGCTGCCCGGACCTAAAAGCGCAACGATTGCGGCTTCCGAATCATTGGTTGGGGCTAATCCTGTCGCGGCAATCTCGGTTTGTTGCGAATCCTTCCAATTGTTGTTCGTCAGGACAGTTCCGGATGGCTCATGCAATTCGAGAGTTGGATCCGGCAGGAAATTCGGTACGCCGACGCCCGCCAGGGAAGGTCCCAAGCCACGCACGAGAACGTTCTTGGACCCAGTTCCGCTAACGATAAATCCGCCAATGCCCACATTGTCGCCGGTCTGCACTTGCAAGCGTGTCGAGATATTTTGCGCCTTCACCGGCGGTCCCGGGCTGCTGCCTTCGGTAATCGACAAAAAAGTGTTCGACGGAACTGAAGGAAGGAGATCGACGATGCCACTCGGCCAAACGATCGTTACGGTCGCGGTTGAAGATGAGCCGATGCCGAAATGCATCGGACCATCGCCTTGCGAACCCCATTCCCCGCCGCCGCCGCCATTATTTTCACGGAAGGCAATCACTCCATCGTGAATGACAGTTACGCGAGCCCCGATCCCGCGCTTATTCGACTGCACACCTGTCAGATTTAGCTTGATGTAATGATTGCTGCCCCCGTTGTTCTTAAAGAGGTAGTGCAGCCCGATGTTGGCATCGCCGGTGGAAAGCCCGGGCCCGATACCGTCTTTAACACATAGATCGAGATAGCCGTCATTGTTATAATCGCCCCAGGCTGCCAATTTGTGCGCGGAAGTCACTGCGCCATCCTCAAGCGCTACGCCTTCCTCGGCGGCCACGTCGGTAAAGGTTCCATCGCCATTGTTATGGTAAAGGATGTTCGCGTTGCCCGGGCCGATGACTCCGGTCCCAGGGCGGGCAACGAAGAGATCGAGAAATCCATCATTGTCGTAGTCCCCCCAAACGGCCGCCCATGTGTCTGTGTCGTCATTGACCCCAGCCTCTTCAGTAACGTCAGTGAACGTGCCGTCGCCGTTATTGCGATAGAGAGTGTTGCCTTGCTCGCCCTTCCCACTCGAGTCGCCGCGGGAGATATAAAGGTCTAGCAGGCCATCGTTGTTGTAATCGCCCCAGGCGAGGCCTTGTGAGTTAAGCTTGGGAGTTAGGCCGGCAGCGGTAGTTACATCAGTGAAAGTACCGTCGCTGTTATGGTGATACAAGGCGGCGACCGTGCCATTACCGCTGAAGGCAACATCCATCAAGCCATCGTTATCGTAGTCCGCAAACGAGACGACCGAGCCTTCTGTCACGGCGTGTGTTGCGTCGGCCAGGCCAGCAGCGCCGGGAACTACCGTAAAGGTTCCGTCACCGTTGTTATGATAAAGGACGTTGGCGGCCGTCTCACCTACAGTGTTGGGGATGTTTTTGACGAAGATATCCAGCTGGCCGTCATTGTCGTAATCGACGAAAAAGGAACATTCGCCGTAATCGCGCGCGGTCACGATGCCTGCGATGTCACTGACATACTCCCAAGTCGCATCACCGTGTCCCTTGTAAAGAATGTTGCGGGTGGGGGCGAGACCTCCTCCCTGGAAGGGCGGTTCCGAGATAAAGATGTCGAGGTTGCCGTCGCCGTCGTAGTCGCCGATCGAAATTCCCTGCCAGGCTCCCGTATCGGGCGACTCCTCCATGATGCCGGAGGTGGCAATGACATCCTTGAAGGTTCCGTCGCCCTGGTTGATGTAGATATAGGGAAGGATGCCTCCCTCATGCACTCCCTTGGGCGTTTCATGGTTAGGCAGGAAGAGATCAAGCAGACCGTCGTTATTGAAATCGCCCCACAGTGGGTTGCCCCAGGCCCTTGTCAAATCGCGGTGCAACCCGGCCGCGACCGAAACATCAGTAAACTGCTGCGCAAATGCTGGCAGTGAGACCGCCAGCCCGGCGACGAGGGTTAGAATTAACAACGGCATTTTGAAGCCGCGATCCGGGCGAAATTTAGGTTCCATTTTGTAACGGGCAAAAGTCTGCATTGAAGTACTGAGGTCGGTTTGGGTTAATCATGAAATAGCCCCTCGAAAACGGGACGATGAAGGAGGTTAGTTTTGACAGGATTTGAAGAAATTGTCAACGCCTTTTGGGCATTGCCGAGGCATCCGGACCCGGAGCTGGTCGTGCTTCGCTTTTCATCATAACACAGAACCCCGAGCCGTCTTCTACTGGCACAAGAAAAGCTGACTTTCAGGGATGCCATGGAGAGCTAACCAGCCGCGCACTTTGTTCCGCATCTCGACTCTGCGCCACCTGCTCATCGTCGTCGTATCGGTCGCGATCCTCGACGGCAATCCTGCGCTGGCCATGGTGCCGCACACGCCGGCCGACGTCGCCAATTGGCTCGCCCTCGGCTACACGAGCGAGAAAGTGCTCGATGCCGGCAGGCAGACCATCGAGGCACCTAGATGACCGCTTTTCCGAACCAATATGTCACCCTCGCGGTCGTCGGCAACGGCCACGCAAGCAAGGGCGACAATCTCGACCCGGATGAAGCTACGCCGCGCGCGCGGCCTGGCCCGGCCGTTTGATCGTGCAAAACTACAGCCTCGCGACCTTTAACCACCCGCGCCCGGCACCGGAACGATCTTCGAGATGCTCTGGGAGAGCCGGCTGAATTACATCGAAATCTATCAGATCGACGTGCTGAACCTGCCGACCGGGATTATCTATAGGCACGATGTGCTCCTCGGCCTCGTGCCGCCTGCCGCAACCCCGCCGCCAGTCCGGTACCAAAGCCACCGACCGGTCCGCAACTGGATCTCTAATGTATCTTCTGGCGTGCTGCTCTCCAGATCACTCATCGTTAGGCGGAACCGCGCCCAAATGTTTCGGCCGCCGCTTCTCGTTCTTGCGTTTTCATTTGCCGCGGTCGCGAATCGCCCTGGGCGAGCCGGACGCCAAAGTTGAAGGGGTCGCCGGATTGAACGCCCTGCCAGAAGTAGAGTTCAAGGCCCTCAGTCAGTTGGATTGGAATCCACTCGGCGCCCGGGCTCTCGCCATTCGTCCACTGGATTGGAAACACGGCGAAACCGACCATTTCATCTATCACTTCGTCCACAGCTATGTCGCAACGCCCATTTCGGTGGAGGCGGAGTTTCACTACCGCGTCATTGCCCAGGAACTTGGCCTGGCGACGATGCCCGGCGCCTCCGGAAAATCGCACATCTACATTTTCGAGAAGCCGGAAGATTGGAAGTTGTTCCAAGGCAACGCGCATCTCGAGCCGTGGACCGGCGGTATCCACTCTTGCGGCAGTCTCTTTATGGTCCGCGATCCCAGCTACAAGTTTGCCAACAATTCGTTAGGCCACGAGATCGCGCACCTGATCCTTTTCCGTCTCTACCAGCGGCCGCTGCCGCGCTGGCTGGACGAAGGTTTTGCCGAATATGTCTCGCGGGTGGCGCGGGCGAGTTACCAGCGTGCCCGCAGCTACAACGCGCGGCCGCATTCGCAGTCCATCCCGGCTGACCAGCTCATTCCGCTCTCGCGCCTGACCACTCTGGCGGATTATCCCGCGAGCGGAGAGATCGACATCTTCTACCGCGAGTCCGAACGACTGGTCCGGTTTTTGGCCGGGGTCGATCCGGTCGCCTTTCGCGCGCTTCTCGACGCCGTCGCGCAGGGCGAATCGTTCGACACCGCATTGTCCCGCCATTACCCTGGGCGGTTCTTCGATGTCGCCGCGCTGGAAAAGGAATTTGTCTCATACGCATCGAAGGACGCGGAGACTTCTCAGCCGGCTGAGTAAACGCTTTTGCTTCCCGGCGGACACGCTGGTGGAAATTTGCGGGGAATGAATTCTCCGATATGGCAGACTTCGAAAAACGCTCCGGTCGTTTTACGCGTTGATGAAGACAAAAACCGCCAGCAAAAACGCCAACGTCTACGCCGTCGTCGGCTCCGATGAAAGCGCCGTCAAGGCCGCTGCCGCCGAGCTCGCGACCAAGCTTGCGCCGGCCGAGGCAGGCGATTTCGGGGTGGAAACGATCGACGCTTGTGCCGATAACGCCGACCAGGCTGCGGCACGGATTCGTTCGGCGCTCGAGGCGCTGCAAACGCTCCCGTTTTTTGGCGGCGGTAAACTGGTCTGGCTGAAAAACGCGAATTTTCTCGCCGACAACAAACTCGGTGGATCCGCGGCGGTGCAGGAAGCGCTCGAAGCCTTGAGCGCGGCGCTGGAGGGCGACCTCGGGGGAGGCGAAGTCAAATTTCTTCTCAGCGCGCCGGAAGTGGACAAGCGCCGCTCGTTTTACAAAGCCCTCGCGAAACGGGCCGAGATCCAGGTCTTCGACAAACTCGGCTCTAGCCGCGATGGCTGGGAGGAGGCCGCGGCCGATCTCGTGCAGTCGTTAGGCAAACAATACCGGCTGTCTTTCGACGATGAGGCGCTCGATCTCTTCGTCCTCCTCACGGGCGGCGATACCCGCACGATCAACAGCGAGCTCGAGAAGCTCGATCTGTTCCTCGGGAAGGAAGAGCGGCGGGTCACCTTGGAGAATGTCCGTATCTTGGTGCCGATCTCGCGCGCCGGAGTCATCTTCGAGCTGAGTAATGCGCTTGCTGCGCGTGATCTTGAGCGCGCCCTCGGACTGGTCAGGCGACTGCTCGACCAGGGTGAAAAGGCGATGGGCATCCTGCTCGCCGCGATCTTCCCGACGGTTCGCAATCTCCTTCTCGCGAAGGATCTCATGCAGCGTCATCAGCTGCCGCGGCCGAGTGCGCCCCATTTCTTCATCTCGACCTTGAACCGTCTCCCGGCCGAAGCGACTGCCCATCTGCCGCGCAGGAAAGACGGCTCGATCAATGCCTACGCGTTAGGCATTGCCGCCATGCAGGCGCATCGCTTCGAGACCGAGCGGCTTGTCGCTGGGCTGGAGGCCTGCCTGATGGCAAACCTGCAACTCGTCACCAGCCAGCTCGATCACGAATTGATCCTGAACCAGGTGGTGGTGAAGTTGCTCCGGTAGCGGCGCTCCGTGAGCGCCGTCCCTATGCCGTTTCGGCGGTCATAGGCCGCCGCTACAGCGTCTCGTTAGTCTGCTTGCGCGCCATCGGTCCGACCCACGGAATGTCCCACCGCACTCCGCTGAACGCCTTCACGATTGCAACGATCAGCACAATCAGGAAACCGACCTGCGCCAGCGCCGAGACAAGAGCCCATAAACCGGCCAGGAGATGGCCCAGGCCAGGAATGGCCCAGAGAATTCCATGCATGATCGACGACAGGATATTAAACAAAAACCAGGCCGCGCCGAAGATGATCGATTGCATGGCGTAGAAACGGACAAACCCATCGCGCTTTTCCAGGATGTAAAAAATGATGCCCCCGACGAGTGGAAAACAGGCCAGGGCGGCTGCGACATTGGAAGGCAGGCCGGTGGAAGTGGGGCGCGCCGTCGCGTCAGAGTCGCCCGCCGGTTGGGCGGACGGTGCAACGGGATCGATCGGATCGACTGGATCAGGCATACCCTTTACTTACAAAGGCTGGGGCCAGTGGGCAAGCCTTGCTTCGGCTGAGGATTTCATTTACGCAAAACGGAGGGAGGATGATACGGTGCGGCTGACCGAAATTCTGAGCATGAAAAGTTCTGGGCGCGGTCTCACTTCTACGACCATTGGTACGGGTTCAACCGGTCCCGCTGACGACCCCTCCCAATTCCGGTGGGATCTGTGAAATCGGTCGAAGTTCGTGCCGGGCAACACCGCTACGAGGCTCTGATTGGCTCCGGGCTGCTGGCGGAGATTGGCCCACTCGTTAGGCGCCAATTTCCCGGCGACCGTTGTGCGGTTATTTCGGACGCGAATGTCGCGCCGCTCTTTGGAGACAAAGTTTGCGACCGCTTGCGGGACGCGGGATTTCGTCCGCAGCTAATCGCGATCGCGGCTGGGGAGGGCACGAAATCCATCGCCCAAGTCGGCGACGCTCTGCGACCAACTGAGCGCAGCTGGCCTGGATCGCTCGTCCTTTCTCGTGTCGTTAGGCGGCGGTGTGCTCAGCGATCTCACCGGCTTCGTCGCGTCCATTTACATGCGTGGAATTCCTTACGTTTCCGTGCCCACGACGCTTCTCGCGCAGGTGGATGGCTGCATCGGCGGAAAGACCGGCGTGAACTCCCGCGCCGGGAAAAACCTGCTTGGCAGCTTCCATCATCCCGCCCTCGTCATCGTAGACATCGACGCGTTGGAGACGTTGCCGAACCGGATCTGGCACGAAGGCTTTGCCGAGGTGATCAAGCACGGGATCATTCGCGACGCGGGGCTTTTCACGATGGCAGCGCAAGCTTGCAACTGGCAACCTAACGACGGCGCAAGCTCGCCACAGGACGAGTCCGTCCGACCGGCGGACCGTGAGCTCGCGCGACCGAAACTTGCGTTCCTCGTCGAACGGAGTCTCGCGATCAAGGCGGCGATTGTCGCGGCGGATGAACGCGAGCGAAACGACATCCGCGCACTCCTGAACTTTGGTCACACCATCGGGCACGCGATCGAGGCCGCGGCCGGCTACGGAGAACTGTTGCACGGCGAAGCGCTCAGTCTCGGGATGATCGCGGCCGCACACGTGTCGGTGCGGCGAGCCGGCTTGTCGTCAGGCGAAGCCGGTCAAATCAGCGCCGCTCTGCAGGCGCATCATCTTCCGACCGCTCTGTCGTCGGATTTTCCACGAGCGAAAATCTTCGACGCCCTCCCTCTCGACAAAAAATTCGTGAACGGCCGCATCCGCTTTGTGGTCGCACACGGGATCGGCCATGCCAGCGTCGCCGAAGACGTGACGTTTGAAGACCTGCGCATGGCGGTCGACGCGCTGTAGTCGCTTCGCTCTGTGAAGCGCCCTGCGTTGATCTCGCCGCACGCCTGTGCCCAAGTTGGAAGGCCCGGCCGCTGCTTCGCATGCGTTACGGCGCAGAGCGAAACGTCTACAGCGGTCGCGTCTTCTTGACGTATTCCAGCAGGCCATCCACGACGCCGTCCACATACTCCTGGTAGATGTTTGGGCGCTTCTTCCCCGCAACTTCCCGCGTCCCTTGGTAATCTCCCGCGCGCACGCGCGCAAAAACCTCGCGGCTATTCATCACATACGGCTCGAGGTAGACGGTCGGGCATTGGTAAAGCCGCGTCGCCAGCAAGTTTCGGGCATAGACGTATCCACTCGTCCCCACCGGGGTGACGTTGTCGGTCTTGTAATGGTAGGGCGGCAGTCCCGTCGCCTTCGCGATCGTGCCGGCGATCGTCTCCCCCAGATCCGCCTCCTCGGGAAAGGACTGGCTCAACAGCTTCTGCAACATCTCGAAACGCTCGTCGTCGAGCTCCAGTTCCGGCGCCAGGTAGGCGCCATTCACGAGCAGATGAAGGTGGTTGCTTTCCACCAATTTAGGGTGGTTCGGATCACCCCACGGCTCGGCATTGAAATGGAGGCAGAGCACGAGATCCGGTCGCAGATCAGTAATTCACCAGGCTGGCCCGGCGGCGGATTTCACTGTTGCGGTAAAAGAGCAGTTCGCGTTGCCAGCCGATCGTTTGCTCCTTCTCCGGATCGGCCGGGCCGTCGAAATTCTCCCGTGGATCCGCCACGCCGGTGCGAAGCAGGAATTGCCGGGCAATCTTCTCGAAATCCGACGGGCGATAGGGTGTGGTCGGCTCCGCCTTCTCGCGCACTAACGAAACTTTCGCGCCCAACGACTCAAGCCGTGGCGCGAGGAGGCGCGCCACCCGCAGCGTCATATCGCCCTCCTGCACAGGCGGCGCGTCGCGGATCTTGAACCAGCGCTCTTCCATCTGCGCCCAGGTCCCGCCGAGATGCCCGGGATCGAGCGCGATGTGCAACCCAGCGAGCGGCGCCGCCCCCGCGTGGGCGGGCAGCGCGCTCGGCGCGGTCCACCAGCGCGGGACGGGCAGGCGGTCCACCTCGTTTTTCGCGAAATGAAGAACGAAATAATTTTCCGTTCCAGCGCTCGTTAGGATTCGCACCTTGTCGGGCTCGATTTTGATCAACTCCGGGTTGTATCCGTGGCTGCCGTAGACCTGCGCGAGCAGATGCACGAACTCGTCGTGCGTGATCGTGGTCTGATACTTCTCCAGCTCGCTCCAATCCGGTTTGCGGCCGAGCGTGCTCAGATTGGCGACCGCGTCGTTAGGCGGTTCCTCGTCGAGCGCTCGTGCGGCCGGCGCGCCGAGCAGAAGGAGGAACGCAAACCCGCGCGTAATGAGAGGACGAAACATCAACTTGGGATTTTCGAGTTTAATACGATGATCGGCGGATGCTCACGATTCTTTTCCTCGGCGATGTCGTCGGCGAGTCGGGTCGCAGCGCGGTGATCGCGCGCCTGCCGGAATTGAAGCGGGAGCATTCTTTGGATTTCATCATCGTGAACGGGGAGAACGCCGCGGCCGGACGTGGCATCACGCCGAAGATCACCATCGACTTGTTGCGCGCCGGCGTGTCCGTCATTACTACCGGCGATCACATCTGGGATCGCAAGGAGATCCTGCCTTTCATTGCGACGGAGCCACGCTTGCTCCGGCCGCTCAATTATCCGCCCGGCGCTCCGGGGGCGGGCACGATCGTGCTCGAGACTCCAAAAGGAAGAGTGGGTGTGATCAACGTGCAGGCGCGCACTTTCATGCAGCCGATCCTGGAGAATCCGTTCCCGATGCTCGACCTCGCGGTCAACGCCATGCGCGGGGAGACGCCGGTCATTATTGTCGATGCTCACGGCGAAACAACGAGCGAGAAAATGGCGATCGGCCGCTACCTCGACGGCCGTGTCTCCGCCGTCCTCGGCACGCACACCCACGTCCAGACGGCTGACGAACAGATTTTTGAAAACGGAACGGCGTTCATTTGTGACGCCGGGATGTGTGGACCGGTATATTCGATTCTGGGGCGCGAGATCGAGCCGATCGTCGGCCGTTTTATCTCCAACCTGCCGACGGCTTTCCCGGTGGCCCACGGCGAAGCCCGATTGCGCGGGGTGGTGGTCGAGATTGAAGAAGCCACCGGCCGGGCCCGTCGAATCACGCGCTTGGACGAACCGGGTTCGTCCGTGGATGCGGCTCCCACCTAGTCGATTGCGGGCCAGCTTCTACTTGCAGAAGGAAATTGTTGCGGCCAAAGTGCCCGCTCGTTCGTATCACAGAGGGACTCCAATATATGAAAAGGTTGAACCGCCATCTCGCCGTCGTTGCTTCACTTTTCCTGGCGCTGCTGGCCCCCGTCGTCACCCAGGCCGATCGAAAAAGCCGATGCCTACCAATACGGCAAGGAAGGAATCGAGGCCGCCAAGAACAAGCAATGGGACAAGGCGATAGTTCTGTTCCAAAAGGCGGCCAAGGCGGATCCGAAAGAGGCCAACAATTACAATAATCTCGGCCTCGCCTACAAAGGTGCCGGCAAAATGGACGAAGCGATCAAGGCATTCAGCGATGCCATCGAAGCCGAGCCGAATGACTCGGCCGGCTACATCAACCGTGGTGTCGTTTATACCTCGCAGGGAAAATACGACCAGGCGCTCGAGGATCTCGACAAGGCGATCAAGCTCAAACCCGAAAACATTTCCGCATACCGTTTCCGGGCCTTCGCCTACCTGCAGAAGAAGGAGTACGCAAAGGCAGTCGAAGATTACAACGTCGTCCTGAAAGAAAAGGAGAATGATGACGCGATCCTCGATCGCCGTGCCTTTGCCCTTTGGAACCTGAAGGAGTACGACAAGGCGATCGCCGATTTCACGCAGATCATCAAGGACAAGCCGAAGGATAAAGAGGCCTATCTTGATCGGAGTTACGTCTACGAGTTGAAACGCGACTTTGCCCTGGGAATCGCGGATTGCGACAAGGTCCTGAGCCTGGATCCGAACAACCAGGACGCGAAGAATCGCAAGGCGCGCCTCGAATACCAGGAGCAGGTGGCGAACTCCACTCCGACACCTATCCCAACGGCCCGGCCCCGCCGCACTCTGCCCCCGGACCAAACTCCGACGCCGGACCGGAAGAAACCATAACCTGGACTAAGACTTTGGCGCGGCGCTTATCTAAGCGCGTTTTCAACCGCCGATGGATCGTCCAGCATGATCCAGTCGATCACGGATAGCGGCAGGCTGCCGTGGCTGATCAAGTCGTCGTGGAACTGGCCGAGCCGAAAATCCTTCCCCATCTTGTCGCGGTAACGACCTAACAATTGCATGATCTGCCACTTCCCGACGATGTAGCTGATTTTCTGCGTCGGGCTGGAGGCCGCCCCAGCCGCTTCGCCCTCGGCCGCTTCGCGATCGAGTCCGCCTGCTTCCATGAAGTACTTTACGGCCTGTTCGAAGGTCCACTTTCCCGTGTGCAGATTCACGTCCACGCCGATCCGCGCCGAACGATAGCGCGCCAGCCGCAAGACCTGCCCCTGTGATGCCGAGTCGAGCGGGTAAAGGCCTTCGCGCATCAGCATTTCCTCGCCGTAAAGGGCCCAGCCTTCGACAAAGAGATTGTCGCCGCTTTGCCGGCGAATTTCGTCCTTCACGTGGTTCGCGATCGAGAGCTGCAAGAAATGCCCGGGAATTCCCTCGTGCCCGAGAATTGGCCGCGGATCTTCGATCGCCGCTCGGATGTAGAAGTTCTTCGAATCCTGATTGTATGTCGGGATGAAATAGAAACCGGTCGGATCTTTGTCATAAACGCCCGGTGGATTCATAAAACCGCCCGGGCTGGTCGGCTTGAACGCTTCCGGCAATTGCCGGATCTCAAACCTCCCGAGATAAGGCGGCAACGTGACCAGCTGGCGATCTTTCAGGAACCGAATCATCTCCGCCTCGCGACTCTCATACGCCTTTAGGAATGCCGCCTGGTCCGGCGGAATATTTTTGCTCCGCTTCGGATCCGGATCGGCCAGGGACGGATCCGGCAGCCACGCTTCGTAGGCGCGGTACTGCGCCAGCTCCACCCGCCCGATCATCTCCACCTCCGCCGCGTCGAGTGGCAGGAGCAGGATGTGATGGAGGTAGTAGTTGTAATTTTCCTCGCCCATGGGCGCGAAGGCGACCATTGACGGCAGTCTTTTTTCCAGATGATCGGCAAAGGCGTGCAGCGCCGCGAGTGCCCCGTCACGCGCCTTGACCAGATCTTCCTTTTCGTCAGGCGAAAGATCGGTCGCGAGAGTCATGAGGCTCTCCTTGAAAAGCGGGTCGATCGCGCGCGCCGAGGCGATCGCGAGCTCGGCGAAAAGTCTGACGGGCTTTTGCACATTCTTCTCCCCTTGGGTGAGCAGCGCCGGCATCGCGCGCAGCCGCGCTGTCGCGGCCCGGGCCCGATTTTGCGGAGTGTCGTAATCCTTTTTCAGGAGGGAAAAAATCCCGTTGCTGCATTCGCCGACGTAGGTCTGGGGATCGCGGCTGGTGGAGTGCCAGACGCGATCGTCGAAGGCCGCGCTCTCGAGCTGCGAGCGGAGGAGGATCCAATCAATTCGCTCGTCCTTTGGCCAGTTTGCCGTCGGCATCGCGTTCACTTTGTCGAGCAGCGTGCGGACATGCTGCGTGCGTTCCGCGATTCTAGTCGGCGAATAATCCGTCAGGCGATCGTCCCACGTATGCAGCCCGGCATCGCTGCTCCGCACCGGGTATTGTTCATTGCGCCAGTCGTAGTAATCGTCTGCCAACTTGTGCAGTGCGCCAGCCTCGGCCCGTCCTTGCAAGGTCGCGCCCGGTTTCACGAGGAGCGCTTTGTTTGAAATATCCGGCTTGGTCTGTCCGGGAATCTGCGCATTCGCAACCAGCGCGCCCCAGGCCGTCAAAACTGTTGCAGCAATAAGCATATTGTTCACAGCGTGGACCCTAGGCGGTGCCAAGGTCGGCGCAAAGCGCAAACGCTCAAAGGTAGGGTAAGACTCTCTCGAGCCGGGGAGAACGCCCGGCTGCAGATCGACATTCCTCCCGACTGGGCTCGACGGAATCTCGCCCCGTTAACGGCGCGGGGACCGACTTAGGGATTCTCGCGCACCAGTTGCTCGGCCGTGGTGAACCGCGGTTCGATGTCGACCGGCACACCCCCCAATTTGTCGAGCGCCTGCTGCACTTCCGGCCTAACGACTCCAAGTCGCGCCGTCAGTTCCTTCGCCTTTTCGTAGTTGCCTTCGGCCTGCAGGGTCATGATCTCCTGCGTCAGGCCTTCGACGGCGGCTTTGATCTTGTCCATGTTGACGGCAAAGGTGCCATCCGGGTTGGCGACAAAGCCGCCGTGGTCGCGCAGATAATTGAACTGCACCGCGGTGCCGAGTCCGTGCGCTTCGCTCGTTCCGAAGCGGATGCTCCGGAACAAGGAGGCGAGGTAGGTGGTGTAGAGAGGGCGTTCCAGCGATTTCGGAAGCACGCCCTTGTCGATCATGTATTGAATGGCAAAGAGGCCGGAGATGTCGGCCTTCGCTTCCTCGAGCGCGCTGTAGGTTTCCTTCAGCTCTTCGCGCACGGTCGATTGGCGGCCGTTCACCGTCACGTCGTGCGGACCGAGCCCATGCATCAGCTCGTGCACAACGGTGTGGGTGAAAAAGGCATCAAACGAGAGGTCTTTTTGGTCGTCAGGCGAAAGGACCACCTTCGCGATCGGGACGAGCGTTTTGGCGAATTTCGCATCCTGCACGTTCTTGAGCATGACGCGCTTCGAGCCTTTCTCGCGCGTCACTCGTTCGTCGTTAGGCAAGTTAAAGGCGGCGGTCTGGACGCCGTGGTTGGCGTCGCCGGCAGCGAAGATTTCATCGACCACGACCATCGGAGAAAGGGCGCCGATCTTCGGGTTGCGATATTTCGGGTCGATTGGGAGATGGTTCTCGATGTCCTGAAGCTGGCCGGAAAATTTCTCCAGCTTCGCGCTTTCCGCTTTCGTCCTGGACAGTAATGAAGGACTCGAAGCCGGCTTTGTAATTGAACCATTCGTCCTCGTAAACCTCGTAGGGTCCGATCGTCGGCTCGATCGCGCCTTTCAGTTCCATCCAGGCAACGTCGCTCGGGTAGTAATCGTTGCTTAGGAAGGCGTCAGCGCGCGTGGTGAGGAATTTCTTCAGGGTCGGCTCGGTCGCAGCCGCGGCGGCTTCGCGCAGGAGGGCGGCGGCGCGGGTCAGCTCGCCTTCGTATTCGATGTTGTAGGGAAGGAGAGTGAACTTCCGGTCGGCCTGCCGGCGGACAACGGTAAAGAAGCCTTTGGCGCGTTCTTGTTCGGCCGCGGGCAGGGATTTAATCCACGCCTCGATCTCGGTCTTGGTTGCGTCGAGCGGGTAAAAGTTGGCGCCTTCGGGTTTCGGCGGCGCGCCCAGAACAAATGGCTCATTGTGATCGAGCCGCGACCAGGGGCCTTTGTTGATGAGGAAATAATGGAGCCGCGCGCGGCCTTCCGTGACTCGTGTCGCCCGCGAGATCGAGGAGCATCGATGGATTCCCCGCCCAGGCCTGGCGGAGAAAGATGCCGTCGATGATCTGCGAAGCCTCGACCAGTTTTGCCAGCACTTTGCGATCGTTAGGCGAAAGCTTTGCGACGTCCGCCGTGATCTCGGTCGGGGCGAAGCGCGCGGTCATTTGCTCGAGCTTCGCCTCGTCGGGTTGTTTGTTGTTTTCCTGGGCTTGGGCCATGGCGGTGGTCGCCGTCAGTGCGGCGAAAATAAGAAGGAGCGGCGTGGTCTTCATCGGTGTGGGGATTTCTATCAGCGCAAAAGAAGGGGTGCGCTACCCGGAAATTCCGCGTGGCGTCAGATAACGCCCGACCCCGTCTTAGCTTTCGCGCGGTCGAGCATTCGCACCGGTGAAATCTTGACCACGTTGTCCGGGTCGTAGTCGATCAACTTGAGCCAGTCTTCCGTAATGTCGGTCGCGGGCAGGATTTCATTTTCCAGATACTCGGCGTTATACGCGACCTGCAGATCGACCTCGCTGATGCCGTTACCAGGGTCATCGACCCTAGCGAAAGGGTTCGCGATGGCGCGCTTGATCGCCATACCCTTCGCCCGTTCGACGACCGAGGCGATGATCGCGCCGCTGATCACGTCGCTGCGGTAAAGCGCTTCCTTGCGACCGCTGCGCAGGGTCACTTCGAGGAGCCGGTTTTCGTCACGCTTCGAAAATTGCGTCTCGAGCAACCGGCCGATGAGCGCATCAATTGCGGCCGCTTTCGATTCCGTCCCGGCGAGAAGCGCGGCGTCATAAGGGAGATCGTCCGTTAGATAAATGCGGTAAATTTCGCGGGCCCCTTCCTTGTTCGGGCGCTTGACCTTGATTTTTCGATCGATCCGGCCCGGGCGCAGAATCGCGGGGTCAATCAAATCCGCGCGATTCGAAGCGAGGATGATGACCACTTCGTTGAGCGAATCGATCCCATCCATCTCCGTGCAGAACATCGGGACGAGCGTGGAAAGAATGCTCGAATAACGCGAGGCGCGGCGTGTGCCGAGGATGCTTTCGGCTTCGTCGATGAAGAGAAACGGCATGTAGCCTTCGCGGCGTTTCTCGCGCGCGGTGGCGAAGATTTCGCGGACCATCCGCTCCGATTCACCCACCCACATGTTGAGAATCTCCGGGCCCTTGATGTGCATGAAATATTCGCGCATGTCGGCGCCCGACTTGTTCCGCAGTTGTTTCGTCAGGTTGTAAGCCGTCGCCTTGCCGATGAGCGTCTTGCCGCAGCCGGGCGGGCCGTAAAGGAGGAAGCCCTTCGGAGTGGCGTGCTGGAATTTCTGGAACAATTCCTCATGCAAGAGCGGAAGCTCGATCGCATCGCGGATCGCCTGAAGTGCTTCCTCCTGGCCGCCCACTTTCTCCCACGGCAGTTCGGGCACTTCGTCGAGGTAATGATCACGCGATTGCGGGCTTGCGAGCAGTTCGAGCGCGATCCGGTAATTCGCGTCCACCCGAACGTCGTCGCCTGCTTTCAACGGCGCCTTGGCGAGTTGCGCGGAACGCTGCAAGACTAACGACTGCGTCCCGTGTTCCGCGCCAACGCGTAGTCGATCCGGACCGAGGACTTCCGCGATCTTGGTCACCGGCCCGGCGGTTTCAAAACCAAGATCGCCGACAATCACGTAGGCTTCGTTGACCAAAACGCGCGTTCCCTTCTGCAGCCTCCCAAGGCTAATCCGCGGGTCGACGTTGCAATAATAATCAGCGCCGCCGACGACGATCTGTGCGGTGTCGCGCGCCGGGCTGCCGAGGAAGGTGCCGATCCGGTTCGCCGGCGAGGTCACTTTCTTGATCACCTGCTCGAGCTTTTCGATCATCTCGCGCGCGTCGCCCACCATCTCTTCCTGCGCGGCAATCTCGGCGCGGAGGGCGAGGAGCCGCTCCCGGGCAAGGTTGTCCGCGGCAGGGAGGCGACCGCGCGATCAAATGCCTCGAGGAGACTGATCTCGCGCTCGTCGTTAGGCGAGTCGTCACCTGCCGGCTTTGGATTCCATTCGTCGCTCATTTCCATTCGTTCTTTGGTCCTGACGGTTGCTCAAAAAACGATACGCGTGCAGGATTCACGCCGCAAACCTCGTGCCTGTGAAGCTGGCAAAAATCGGTTGAAGCGGGCGAGGCTGCGCCCTACGGTGGCCTCTCTTTTCGAGGAGCCTTAGCTCAATTGGTTAGAGCGCTGCCCTGTCACGGCAGAGGTTGCGGGTTCGAGCCCCGTAGGCTCCGGTTTTTCCCTGAGTTTGACCTGGGCGGGCGATTTTGCTGGCGCGTTGTGCCGCTGCTGGCACTCTCGCGGGAATGACGACAGGAAATCGAGGCGACACGAAGAAGCACCATTACCGGACGGCGCTCAGGCAACACCTGATACTCTCCCTTTTGGCCGGCATCCTGGCTCTCTCGGCGCCGCGAACCGTGCGGGCGCAAGGATCAGCCGATGAGCAGACGCTCTGGAAACTTGAGCACGATTATTGGCGCTACGTTCAGGAGAACGATCTGGCGGCTTATTCGACTTTGTGGCATGAGCGCTTTCTTGGCTGGCCTTCGGTCAGTCCCGTCCCGGTCCACAAGGACCACATCACGGACTGGATTACCGCCCAAACCAGCAAGGGTCTGAAGTTTGAGTCCGTCGATTTCAAGCCGGCTGCGATTCAAGTCACGGGCGACCTTGCGGTGACCTGTTATTGGCAGACGTTTCGATGGGTGGACAGGAACGGCGATGGGGCAACGCACGGCACGCGGATCATGCATACCTGGGTCCGATCCGGGAAGGATTGGCATATTATTGGTGGCATGTCGATGCCGGAGGCTGCAACTCCGCCGAAGTAAGATCGCGCCACGGGCGCGGAAGGGAACGGTCGTTAGGCACGGAGAGGGACACGCCTGGAGCACAGCCTGGCGATTTGATTGATGGAAACGACCAACGCGATCCTGCTTCGCAAACGGAAGTTGAGCGACACCAGCCTGATCGTCTCCTGGTGTACCGAATCGTTAGGCTGGATCGAGACCGTGGCGAAAGGAGCGCGCCGGCCGAAGAGCGTTTTCGCCGGGAGACTCGATCTTTTCTTCGAGGCAGAAATTCAGATCAAACGGAGCCGGAAGTCGAATTTGCATACCCTGACCGAGGCGGTCTTGCGCAATCCGTTTGCGCGGCATTCGCGAAAGTTTCCTCCGGACCCAGGCGGCTTCCTACTTCGTGGAATTGATCGACATCAGCACTGCTCCGGAACATCCCGCGCCGGAGCTTTTCCATTTGTTGCAGCGCGCCTTTGGCTTTCTTGACACGCGGGAACCGAACCTGCGCGCGGTGCGACATTTCGAAGCCGAGCTGGCCCGCCTCAACGGAGTGCACGATGTCGCGATGCTGAAAAGCGATCCCGCCGCGGCTCTCGGGGCGCTCTTCGGGCGCCTCCCCCGCGGCCGCGCCGCCCTGCTTAAGGCGCTGGTGTAGCTTTTCCCACGACAAAATCTCTCGCCAGCTGCCGGCTGTTCGTTAACGTCATGGGCCATGAAAAATCGCCTTCTTCTCCTTTTTACCGCCATCCTCTGTGGCGGCGTCCTGACCGCTCGCGCCGACGACATCTACAAAATCGATCCGGTCCATTCTTCGATCAATTTCAAGGTGCGGCATTTCTTCAGTTACGTGAACGGCAGCTTTAAGAAGTTCGAGGGCACGATCCGCGTCGATCCCGATCATCCGGAAAAATCTTCCGTCACTGCGACGATCGATACGGCGAGCATCGACACCAGGAACGACAATCGGGACGGAGATCTGCGGAGCGAGCATTTCTTTGATGTGGCGAAATACCCGACGATCACCTTCAAGAGCAAGAGCGTGAAGCAAACCGGCGCGGGCAGCGGCGACATCGTGGGCGACCTGACGATGCATGGAGTAACGAAAGAGATCACCTTGCATGTCAAGTTCCTCGGCAAAGGCAAAGGGATGGGGGGCAAGGCGATCAGCGGCTGGCAGGTCACGCCCGACCCGATCAAGCGAAGCGATTACGGCCTGAATTGGAGCAAGATCGTCGAGGGCACGGCGGCGGTGGGCGAAGAAGTCACGGTCTCGATCGACGTCGAGGCGGACAAAGCGCCCTAACGAACAGCTGACTCTCGCTCGGGCGTCTCAGAGGAGGCGTGGATGAATAGCCAAGGACAATTCGAACCCGAGCCCAGATGGCCGGCTCTGGTGGCTGGCCTGGCCGCCGGCGTTTTGTTTTACCTGATGCCGGAACCGCTGACCATTGGGCCGCGCTGGCTGCCCCTGGCACTGATTGTCGCGATGCTCATTCCGGCGACATTGTTCCATCGCGCTGGGCGCCAGCGCCTGAACGAGATTTTTGGCTACTTGGGTCTCGGGATTACGACCCTCGCTTTGGCTGTGTCACTGGCACTGCTCATTCTGCGATTGCCGAAACATCTGGATCCGCCCGGTGAATTGTTGCGGGCGGCGGCGGCGTTGTGGATGAGCAATCTGCTGGTGTTTGCGTCATGGTATTGGCGGCTCGACGGCGGTGGCCCGAACGAGCGGGATCGGCGGCACACGCATGAAGCCGGGGCGTTTCTTTTCCCGCAAATGACGCTGACGACGGAATTGCGCAAACAGTTGAGGCAGCATCCCTGGAATCCGGGATTTGTGGATTACCTCTTCCTAGCCTTCAACACGAGCACCGCGTTTTCGCCAACCGATGTTCCGGTGCTGACTCGCTGGGCGAAGATTCTGATGATTGTGCAGTCGTCCATTTCGCTGGCTTCGGTTGCCCTGCTGGCCGCGCGCGCGGTCAATATTCTCTGATCCCGCCTATGATCTGCGTTCCGCTTGCCGACGGGGACCGCCAAACGGACGAACAACGGGTTCCCCGTGACTGGCAACTAGCGAATGTCATTTACCTATAAAGACAAACAGCTCGTCTGCGAGCGCATCGCCGTCGCCGAAATCGCAGCGCAGGTGGGCACGCCCTTTTATCTCTATTCCGCGCAGCAACTCCGGGAGAATGTCGACGCCTACCGGACCGCCTTCGCAGCCGCGAATGCGACGATCTGCTTTGCGGTCAAATCATGTTCCAACATTGCGATTCTCAAGTTGCTCAACGCCGCGGGTGCGGGCGCCGACACCGTTTCCGGCGGGGAAATCCGGCGCGCTCTGAAAGCCGGGATCGCTCCGGAAAAAATCATCTTTTCCGGACTCGGCAAAACGAAGGACGAAATCGTCTTCGCCCTGGAGTTGGGAATCGGCCAGCTCAATGTCGAGTCGACCGAGGAGTTGGAAAACATCGACCGCGTCGCCGCGGTCAGGAGAGTTAAGGCCAGGGTTTCCGTGCGGGTAAACCCGGACGTCGATGCACGAACTCACGACTAAGATTTCGACGGGCCGGAAGGCAGACAAGTTCGGCATCCCATGGACCGAAGCTTGGGACGCCTGTCAAAGGGCCCGGACCTTGTCGCACCTGGAGCTGGAAGGGGTGGCATGCCACATCGGCAGCCAGATCACCGATTCCAGGCCATTCAACGACGCGTTTGCGAAAGTTACGAACCTGGCCCGGGAGTTACAGACCGACGGTTTTGCCTTGAAGCGCATCGACGTCGGCGGCGGATTGGGGATTAGGTACAAGGATGAAGATCCAATCGGAATTGCAGATTACGCTGCGTTAGTCATGAATCACGTGCGACCGCTGGGCCTCCAGCTTTTCCTCGAGCCGGGCCGCTCCATCTCAGCCTCGGCCGGGGCACTAATTTCCGAAGTCCAGTTCATCAAGCAGATCGAAGGCAAGCGCTTCGTTGTCCTCGACGCTGGCATGAATGACCTCGCGCGTCCCGCAATTTACGGCGCTTACCATGAGATCGTGCCGGTGCGTCAACGCGACGTGGAGGAATCTTACGACTTCGTCGGGCCGGTCTGCGAGTCATCAGATATTTTCGGGAGCAACCGCCGGATTTCGAAACTGGCGTCCGGCGATCTTGTCGCCATTCTGAATGCCGGTGCTTACGGCGCCGCGATGTCGTCGAACTACAACACCCGGCCCCTGCCGCCGGAAGTGTTGGTGGATGATAACCAATTCAAGACCATCCGGGAACGCCAGAGTTTCGAAGAGATCGTGGCGTTGGAGAGATATTGAGCGGCGAAGAAAAGACCTTCCAAAGCTTCGTTCAGCGCGTTCATCTTTTTTGGCGACGCGCTCAGAATTGCGGCGGCTTGTCTTGTCCTCGTTAGACCAGAGTATTCTTGAAACAAGGCATGACACGAAACGTTTGGAATCGGCCGGAAAATGTTTCTGCACTCCCGTCCGAAGCGCGACCCGCGCCGCCGTGTGACGATTCCGTCGCGACCAGCCTGCGCGGATTCGGGCCGCTCGGGCTTCTCGCGATTCTCGTTATCGTCCTGACTTCTGTCTTCAAGCCTCTGAGCGCCATTCTGGTGTTGATTTGGGCCTGGCGGTCACATACGCCGTGGCGTGAGATCGGCTACGTGCGGCCCAAAAGCTGGCTTGGCAGTCTGGCCGTCGGAATCGTTTTCGGCTGCGCACTTAAAATCCTAATGAAGGTGATCGTGATGCCGCTGCTCGGTGCCCCTGCAATCAATCCCGCCTACCACTACCTGGTCGGAAACCGCGCTGCGCTCCCCGGAATCGTGTTCACAATGATTGTCGGCGCAGGCTTCGCAGAAGAGACCATTTTCCGAGGTTACCTATTCGAACGCTTCGGCAAGCTTTTCGGGACTGGGGCCGGCGCAAGAGTATCCATCGTCCTGCTCACCTCTGCGTTGTTTGCTTTGGGCCATTACTCCAACATGGGCCTTCCTGGCGTCGAACAGGCGATGATCACTGGTCTCGTATTTGGTACGATCTTTGCAATCACGGGCCGCATCTGGATGGTGATATGCGCGCATGCTGCATTCGATCTTTCCGCGGTTGCGATCATTTATTGGAACCTTGAGGCCGCTGTCGCTCACCTCGTGTTCAAATAGCCGCTATGCCATCAATGATGAGGCCTAACCCCCGTCAACACGCACAAACTGACCGCGCATAGACTGCAATGAAAATGCCTAAAATCTTGCCCGGACCGCTCCGGTTTTTCTTTCTGTCGATTATTGCCGTCGATTCGAGAGCCGAATTGTTTTTTAATCACTAGGGAAGCGCCAAAGGTGGTTTACCTTCGACGGGCGGATCGATTGTCCGACGCGTATCCAAACGCGACGCTGCGCGGCGAGATTTCGGGGGCACACTCGGTATTGGGATGGACTCTGTATTATCAACTCATGGTCGCCGTCAGTTTCCGAGGAGCGGAACTTTGCAATTTGCCGAGCGGGTTAGCTGTGGCCCTGTGGCCGCCTTGCACCCGCCATTGACGTATCTGGACCGCGCCGTCTTGCCGGACTCGGCGCCAGCCGGAATCGCCTTTCTGAGCGCTCAGATCGCAAGTCTCGAATACCGCTGCGCTGCGCAGCGCACACGCATCAACGTGCCGGAAAATGGGTCCAAGTCGAGCAGGGTTCCTTACCAAGCACGAACGGAGGAATGCATGGAACCAACGAGCGCGCTATATCTGGCGCACCTTGAGACCTCAAAAGAACGCGTGCCTGTTTTCCGGCGCTTCCGGGCTGACTCTCTGGCACATCGCGACAATGGTCGATAAACCGTTGCTCGCCGCGTCGTTCGTTGGGAATCATGCAACTGAGCGTGGAGATGTGGCGACGCCAGGAACAAACGGTCGGGCTAATGAAAAAGGTCTAGAAATTAGTGCCGAGCGATGGCGGACGCGTATGTGCTCTGGCAGCCGGGCAATTCTTCCGAAGAGCGGGGTGGAAAGGATTGCATTTCCCGGCACCCAGGAGCGGACGAAACGGCTGATCTTGGCCGCGATCAAAGTCTGGGAATTGAAGAATCGAGCAATGGATTAGCAGGGAAGTGACAATTTTTGGGCAACTGATTGACTTCATACAACCTACAATTGACGTGAAGCGTCATCTGAGGAGCACCGACCGCCAGAGAGAGCCGTTGGCCCTCCGGGCCGCTGCCGGAATGTTTGTCTTCCAAAGCTCCCTCGGGCCGAAGTGATTAACCCGGGCATCGCATATCCATCCTTATCCACTGTCTTATTCATTCGTGAAATTTTGCGTCCATTGCCCTTCGTAAGAGCGCGTCAGATTAAATGAGACAAAATGAAGCACACCGCCGCCCGTCTCAGTTGGCAATCCGCTTGCGACCTTGGTTTTCGTGGAACTCTAGGCGAGTGGGAACGGCTGATGGATGCCACGCCCAAGCGGTGAAACCCCAGCGATCTTAAAATGGAGGCGTCCGTAAGATGGTAGAGGCCCGAATGGTATTTACGCGTTGCAATAAAAAACAGATGACGCAAATAATTGAAATTCAGCCGTTTTCCTCCGGATGGCAGGTTCGAGGAGCTGCAGCGTCGCCGTCACATCCCTTCTTCACAGGACTGGCCGCGTTTGAACATGCGGTCGCTTACTCGCGGGAAAACACGAGGTCCTGCGCCGGCGAGATTCGTGTACTGGCGCGGAACGGGGAAGTTGTCGCAACAATGCCCTTCGGGGGAAGGCGACAGCGACCCGCTTCCCGCCCTACCTGAAGCTGCGCGAGCACCGAAGCGCGAGACCAAGTTGCTGTAGCCGGTGGTATTTTCGTGGAAACACCGCCGAGGGCACCGGCGATGTGTTTGCAGTGCTGATACCCGCACGACATGGTGCGTCTACGCAACGGGTCGCGGCCCGAGGAGATCGCTTAGGATTGCGTCGAAGACCCGTTTTCGAGTGGCCGGCACAAACGCATTCTTAACTGACTCGACGAAACGAAATCGGGCCTGAGCAGGTGCGCGGCGCTCGCGCTCTCAGCATCTTCATCGCAAAAGTAACAACTGCGTAACCGTTCGTGGTTTGCTGGTGGGGGGCGTCTCAAGCATCATCCCGCATGAAATATTTCACTCACCCTCACACGGCCAAAGCAGGCCTGATTGCTTTGCGCTCTACCTTCTCGTCGCTGCTCCTTGGAGCGGCGATGCTTATTGGTTTGTCGATCGGAACAGCGGATGCGCAAACACCCACCAAATCGTTCCCAATCCGCAGCGGCAGCGGTGCTTTTGATATCACTCAGGGAGCGGACGGGAACTTTTGGTTCACTCTCTCCAACGGCACCCAGGTGGCGCAGATCACTCCGCGCGGCAAAATCACTACCTTCCGCACGCCGAGCCTGAGCAATCCGGCGTTCATGACCCTTGGGCCCGACGGCAACGTCTGGTTCGGGGAAGGATCGACGGGCAAGATCGCGTTTATCACTCCCGCCGGGCAGATCACCGAGCGTCAGTTCTCCTTCTTTGGCGTGAGCGTGGGCATCACCCCCGGTTCCGATGGCAATATCTGGTTTAGCGATCAGACGGACCACGCCATCTGGCGCTATAATCTCTCGAGCGGAGTCTTTACCGAGTTCAAAACGCCGACACCGAATTCGTTCCCCGGCGACATGACCCTGGGAGATGACGGGAATGTCTGGTTCACCGAACAGGCGGTCGGCAAGTTCGGACGGATCACGCCGAGCGGTCAGATTACGGAGTTTACCGGAGTAAATTCCCCGACCTCGATCGCCGCCGGACCGGACGGCAATATCTGGATCGCCAGCGCTTTTACTCCGACGATCGCAAGAGTGACGCCGGCCATCGAGATCACGGTTTTCCCAGTGCCGCACACGCCATCCATCATTCGGCGGGGTGCGGGCGATAATCTTCTCTTCACTTCGTTCACCGGGAACACGATTGCGTCGATCACTACCGATGGCGTCGTGACTGAGTCAACGCCTTTCGCGCATAGCGCGCCACTCGGCATCGCTGCGGGAACGCGGGGTCAGGTCTGGTTTCTCGGCAACGGGTCTAACCGTGTTTACCGGACGGTTTTCCCGTAGCAGGAATTGCAGCCTCAGGCGCTGCGCGCGGGTTTACCCCCGCGCGCAGCGATCGGACAGTACGGCGGCTCGCGGTCGGCAGACAAATTCGGACACTCGAACCGCATATTTCTGCGCAATTACGGCAAAGCAGGGAAAAGCCCGTTTTCCCTCTGAGATGCGAATTGGGGCAGGATTATGTCGAATTCGCGCAGCCTCGCGAAGTTCGATCCTGACCTTGGATGTCTATACATACCGGTTTGAAAAAAATAAGAGGCATGGGCATTGCTCCAATCAATCGCAGTGAATTTTGGTATCTGTTCACGGTTCCGGTCTTTTTTCTCGAGTGGCCTCCTGTTATTTCTTCTCCCGCTGGCCAACGCCGGGACCGTTACCGTCTCCTGGGATGCTAACTGTGAACCGGACATCGCTGGATATCGCGTCCATTATGGAACGGCTGCCGCCCCCTACAACACGACGATTGATGCGGGAGTGCCCACCGCCACGATTACGAATCTCGAAGAAGGGCTCACCTACACTTTCGCCGTCACCGCCTACAACACCTCTGGCGATGAGAGCGCGTATTCACCTCCCGTTTCCTACACTGCGGGCTCGTCGAAAATAATCCCACCGGCTGTTCTCGCCAATATCTCCAGCCGCACCCTGGTCAGCACAGGTGAAAACGTCCTCATCGGCGGCTTCATCATCGACGGCGTCATCGCGAAGAGAGTGGCGCTTCGCGCGATCGCTCCCTCGCTTGCGGCCTTCGCCGTGAAAGGCGCGATCAGCGACCCAGTTCTCCAAGTCTTGGATTCTACCGGATCCGTTGTCGCTTCGAACGACGACTGGAACGTACTTGGGGAACAGGTGAGCGCGATTGGCTTGGCGCCGTCCGACTACCGGGAAGCCGCGCTTGTGGCGAGTCTGCTCCCGGGCTCATACACCGCCGTTGTCAGGGGCAAAGGGACCGCGACGGGTGTCGCATTGTTTGAACTTTACGACCTCGATCCCGCGACCGGGCGCGTGGCGAATATCTCGACCCGGGGCCAGGTGGAATTGGGCGGTAATGTCATGGTCGGCGGTTTCATCCTTGGCGGTACGACCGGTGCGAGAGTGGTCGTGCGGGCGATTGGTCCGTCGTTGGTTCCCTTTGGTGTGGCAAATGCATTACTCGATCCCATGCTCGAGCTCTACGACAGCAACGGATCACTCATCGCTTCGAACGACAACTGGCGAAGCGACCAAAAGACCGCGATCATTGATACCACGATGGCACCACACAATATTCGCGAGGCGGCAATTGTCGCCACGTTAGTCCCGGGAGCGTATTCGGGCGTGATCCGGGGCGCACAAGGTTCCACCGGCGTGGCGCTTTTCGAAGTCTTCGCACTCAACGAATAGAGCGACGCTGGCAAGTTTCAGGAGTCTTTAGTCGGGGAAGTGTTCTGTTTGCGCTCCGTCGGCTGCGCGGCGTCCCACGGCCCGGGCAAGCATTGTGCGCATACGCGCGCGCGCGGCTATGGCGGCGAGCTAGGGTCGCAGCGGTGGCAGCTTGCCAATCGCGCTGCGACGCGTCTCGATCTCGTGATGCGTGTAACGGCCGGCACCCGCGGCGGCGGCCCGTTCGGCCCGGCCTTTGCTTTGCCCAAATTCACGGTCGTTTTCTACGGTGCGTGAATTTCTTAACGCTAAACTGCGAAATCCAGCGAAACGGCGCGCCAATGGGTTGGTTCGTCCTATGAGCTTTAGAACATGGCGCACGTCCGCAAACAAAGGCGGATTTCAGTGGAAATGTTATGCGAAGATGTTGTGCGTTGCATTCGGCAGACTCACACTACGAGGGAAACGGTGAGGGAGGGATTCGAACCCTCGGTACCCTTTTGGGGTACGGCGCTTTAGCAAAGCGCTGCTTTCGACCACTCAGCCACCTCACCCACTGCGCCGTCGAAGTTGCGAGAATATCGGGGTCGTTCCATGCTCGTCAACCGGTTGCCTCGCCATGCCCTTCGCTTCGCAAATCCTGTTTCGCTGCCTGATGATAATCGGCGTGGCAACATTGGCGCTTCTTCCATTGACAGGTTGCGCGACCAAGCCGCGGCCAGCTGCGGCTGCGCCTGCCCCGGCTCCGCCGTCCGTCGTCGGTGAGATCGCGGTGGTGGATGAGGAAAAACGCTTTGTCCTGATCGATCTCGACTCGAATCTTTACGTGCCGGCCCCGGGCGCGGCTTTGCGTTCGACCAATCACGGCGGGCACGATCGCCCACCTGAAGGCGTCGCCGGAACAAAAAAGGCCTTTCATCGCGGCCGACATCGTCGATGGCGAGCCGGCGGTGGGCGACGAGGTCGTGCGATGACGAGCGAGGAAGACGCGCTGGCCGCCGTCCTGGCAAAGGTTACGGCGCTCCCGAGCGGCAAAGCCGCGCTGATTGATTCGTTAGGCCGATTTGCCGCCCAGGATGCATTTGCGCGCAGGCCACTGCCCGGCTTTCGACAACTCGGCGATGGATGGCTACGCGGTGCAGGCGGACTCGTGCCGGACCGGTGCGAAGTTGCGAGTCGTCGGCGAACAACCGGCCGGCGCGGACCGTGGCCTGACGATCGGGGCAGGGGAAGCGATTCGTATTTTCACCGGCGCGCCGCTGCCGGCGGGAGCCGACGCGGTCATCATGCAGGAGGACGTGACCCGCGAAGACGACACGATTGTGGCGCAGTGCGGCGTCGAGCGAGGTGAATTCATTCGGCGCAAGGGATCCGATCTCGCCGAGGGACAGAAAATTCTTGCCCGCGGCGAGCCGGTGACGGCGCAAACCATCGCGTTGCTGGCCGCCCAAGGCATCGCGGAAATCGAGGTCGGCGGCGTGCCCCGCGTGGCCATCGTCTCGACTGGCGATGAGCTGGCACGGCTCGGGCGAAATGCCGAAGCCGGGTCAAATTTTCGAGAGCAACGCCATCATGTTGCATGCCCTTGCGCTTGAGGCCGGAGCCGACGTCGCCTTGGTCGAGCATTGCCCGGATGATCTCGAACAAATGACAAGAATCTTCCGGCGCGGGCTGGAAGGCGACGCCTTGATCGTGAGCGGCGGCGTCTCGGTTGGCGACCACGATCTGGTGAAGCCTGCTCTGCGCACAGTCGGCGCGGAGATCGATCTCTGGCGGGTCGCGATCAAACCAGGGAAACCGTTCCTCTTTGGCCGCGCGGGGCGCTGCTGCATTTTCGGACTGCCGGGAAATCCCGTCTCGGCGTTTGTGACTTTCTTGAAATTTGTCCGGCCGGCTCTTTTGAAAATGAGCGGGTGCGGCGGACGAAAATCTTGGGCTTGCACCCGGTCCCGGCCCGGCTGGCGACCGAGGTGACGAATGACGGGGCGCGCCCGCACTATCTGCGCGGGCGGCTGCAAGGCGGAGTGTTCACCGTCACGGGGCGACAGGAGTCGCATGCCCTTTTTGGTTTGAGCCGGGCGAACGCTCTCCTCCGCGTGGCGGCCGGCAGCAAATTCGCCGCCGGCGAAAGCGTGACGGTGGAGTTGTGGGACTAACGAAGTGGAAGAAGAAGCCGAGGCCGGCCGATCCAGGCCGGTCGCGCTCTTGTCTTTAGGCGAGGTCTCCGGGATCCAAGAATACCGCAGCGCGACCCGCGCAATCACGATGGCGTTTTCGTTTCTTTGGTGGAAGCCTGAACTGAGATGGGTTTAACCGAATACAAACGGAAGCGGAATTTCGCCGTCACGGCCGAGCCGAGCGGGGCGAAGAAGCCGCGGCCCAAACGCGTCGCGGGCGCCTCCCGCTTCGTCATTCAGAAACATGACGCGAGCCGGTTACACTACGACTTCCGACTGGAGATGGATGGTGTCCTGAAGTCGTGGGCTGTGCCCAAAGGTCTCCCTTGGAAGCGGGGAGAAAAGCATCTCGCGGTCGAGGTCGAGGATCACCCGATCGACTACGAAGATTTTGAAGGCGTCATCCCGGAGGGGAATTACGGAGGCGGAACAGTCATGGTCTGGGATCGCGGCCACTTACTATGTGCATGGCGAGAAGCCGCTCGAGGCGCTCGCGGAAGGCCGCATCCATCTCGTGCTCGAAGGGAAAAAACTAAAAGGCGATTGGACGTTGATCCGGACCCGGAGCGATCGGGGAAAGAACCAGTGGCTGTTGTTGAAAAGTGACGCCGACGTCAAGCCGATCTCGAAAAAGCGCGATGACGAATCGGTCAAGACCGGGCGGACGATGAAGCAGATCGCGAAGGATCGCGACGCCGAATGGCAATCGAATCGCGTTCATGATTTGAGTGGACCGGAGAGTTTGCGCGAACGGGTTCGCAAGGCCGTCGCGCGCGGTCGATAAAAAAAAAGTCTCGCGCGCGGCGAAGATAAAGAACGACGAACCGGCGCTGCTCTGATTCCCTCCCCGCGGCGAAACCGCGTTTCATCGAGGCGATGAAACCGAAGTTGCTCGAAACGCCGCCGGCGCAGGGAGACTGGATCTACGAGCTGAAGTTTGACGGCATCCGCGCGCTCGCGCTCAAGGACGGCGCGAAAGTGAAATTGATCTCGCGCAACGGGAATGACCTGACGAAAAGATTCGACGAAATCGCCGTCGCGCTCGAGCCCTTGCCTTGCGAGGAATGCGTGATCGACGGCGAGGTGGTCGCGCTCGATGAGGAGGGCCGCTCGTCGTTCCAACTCCTGCAGGCCCGGGAGATGGAAGGCCGCGAGTCTCCCCTCTGTTACTATGTCTTCGATCTCCTCCAGCTCGACGGCAGGAATCTACGCGGGCTTCCCCTAACGAGTCGCAAAGAAGTCCTGCGGCAACTTTGCGCCGCGGTGGGCGACCCGATTCGTTACTCTGGCGAGCTGGGCGACGACGCGACCGCGCTCCTTGGCGAGGTCAAGCGGCGCGGCCTCGAGGGGATCATCGGCAAGCTGGCGGATTCGGTTTATGAGGCGGGACGACGGAGCGGCGCATGGATCAAGCTCAAGGGCACGAATGAACAGGAGTTCGTCATCGGCGGTTACACTCCGCCAGCCGGCTCGCGGCAGCACTTTGGCGCGGTTCTCGTTGGTTACTACGAAAAGAAAAAGTTGCTCTTTGGCGGCAAGGTCGGCTCTGGCTTCAACGACAAATTACTCGCTATCCTGCATCGGAAATTCCACGCCGAAGCGCGCGATGACTGTCCGTTTGCTGATCTCCCGTCAAGACAGGGCGGACAATGGGTGCAGGGGATTACGCCCGGCATGATGCGGAAAATCCATTGGGTGAATCCCGTTTTTGTTTGTCAGGTGAAGTTTTCCGAGTGGACACGCGAGGGGAAGTTGCGCCAGCCTGTCTTTCTTGGCCTGCGCGAAGATAAGAATCCGAGCGGAAGTGAGGCGCGAATAGCGCTGGGTAGGCGAGACTATGTCGAGCCAGAGGTAAACGTGATTTGCAAAACGAGCCAACTTCCCGGCTCGATGGAGTCTCGCCCTGCCGAAGCGAATTACGCGCGTCGGTTCGACCGTTACCCGGCGTGTGCTGACCCAACTCCAGCTAGCAGGGCAGCACTCGCCTGGAAGGCGGTCGCGCAGACCGCGCCGTCGCCATCGTAGGAAGGGTCATAGCTGGCGATCGTGAGCGCTTCCACCGGCAGGTGCTCTGCAATGGTCGAGAGAAGCGTTTGCAGGTCATCGCTCAGGAAGCCACCCCGCGCTGAGTAACCATTGGCTCGTCCTACGCTTGGATCGAGGGCATCCAGATCGAGGTGGACATAAAATCTTTCCATGGTTGAGCCAATTGACTGCAGAACCGGGGTGAGACCGGTCTTTGCCGCCTCCACACTCAATCGAATGATTCGGGAGCGAGCCAGGGCCGACACTTCGCCGGGGTCAAGATCGCGCGCGCCCAGCAGAACCACGGCGTTTTCCGGAACCGGTTGAAATCCTTCAATGCTGTGTGCCAACTCGCCCCAGCACTGCCCGGTTGCCGTCGCGAGGGTCATCCCGTCAAGAAAACCACTCGTGGTCGTTTGCGGTGTATTGAAGTCGCCGTGCGCATCGATCCAGAGTACCCCGGTGCCGGCGCCGAGGCCTGCGATGACGCCAACCGCAGCGAGGCAATTTCCTGACAGAACGACTGGAAATCGATTTGCGGTCCGTGCCGCGCGGACATGCTTGGCGACGGAGCGCATCAGTTCGAAGCTTGTTTGGACCTCAGCCCGCCAATTTCGCGAGGCCGGCTCGATCACTTCTGACTCAACCTGATGTCCCTGAGCGGCGAGATGTTTCTCGAGACCGGCCGCGCGAAGGTGCTCCGGTCCTGCGCCCATGCGCACGTTGCGCTGGCCGGAATCGTAGGGGACGAGCAAGAGCCGTATTTCCATTCGCCTCGAAGACGGAGGAATATCGCGCAAGAGTTTGCCGCCGCAACGAAGGAAGCCGACGTTGTAGCCGTTTGAAAGCCCGGCCGTTGCTTCGCATCCGTTACGGCGGTTTGCGAAAGTATCTGTTTAACGTCGCGACGCGACTGACTTGCGCAATGAAGACGGGCCGCGGCGTCAGAGACCGTAGCGAGGCGGCCATTCCGTTGCTCGTCCGCCGAGTTCCGCGGCGCAAGCCCTCAATTCCAAGGCGAAAAATCTAGCCAGGTGAACCTGCACCTCCTCCGACAAAGGCGGTTTCTTCCCGGGATTGCGATTGTCCTTTGGCCACAAAGAGCTGGCCGTAATTCGTCAGGTCGAGCCAGGCCTGAGTGCCGAGCCAGTGGAGCTTTTCTCGAAAACGGAGGTCCCTATCGTCCTCCGTGCGCCACCACGTCTTGATCGGGCGGTGTCCGCGTTCGTTGAAATAATGGACTTCCTTGCGGGGCGGCATCCAGAAATCCGGATGCGCCGCAAGCTGGTTGTAGAGCCAGGTCGTGCCGGCCTTTTGCGCCCCGATGCAAATAAAATCGGGGCCTGCTCCGGGGACAAACCGATCCATTTCCGGCTGACCTTGCCGGGCACCGCTTCGATTTCCAAATCGCCAGACCTTCCTCACACTTATCTCCGAAACGACACCCTGGCTGCTGCGGCCGCCGATCTACTTGTAGCGATGTCCGTGTTTGATCACGAGATCAACGCGCTGCAAGCAGATCGATGTAGCGCAGGACATCGCCTTTCACCGCGATGATGTCGGCGAATTTTCCTTCGCTCACCGAGCCGTAATCCTTGTCGACCTTCATCATCACCGCCGGCCAGTAGGTCGCGGCGCGAATGGTCGCCATCGGATCAACGCCGAGCTTGTTCACCCAGGCATCCATTTCGTGCCAGGTGGAGCTGCTGTGAAATTTCATCGGGATTCCGCTGTCCGTCCCGACCAGCATGACGACGCCGGCGTCCTGCAATTGGTGAAACTTTTTCTTCACCGTCGCGGCGCGGAGCGGTGTGATCTGGTAATAACTGAGCTGCCCGGGATGCTTGATTGAGGCTTTGATGTCCTGCACAATGTCGTTAGGCACATCGAGTTGCCACGCCGGATCGTCGAGCGACTCCGGGTTTTCGATCAGCGATTGGTAGTTGAGGAAGCCCTCGATCGTCGGGCACCAGAAAAGCGGTCCGATGTTCATTTTCGCGGTCCGCTCCGCGATCGCCTTCAGGATGTCATCGGGATAACCGGGTGCGGTGGAAAGGCCGGTGTGTTCAAAATCATCCACCCCGGCGGCGAGACCGCGTCGGATTTCCTCCGGCCGATGCGCGTGAGCAACGACTGGGAGTTTGTGCGCATGCGCTTCATCGACGACCGCTTTCACTTCCTCCATCGTCATTTCGTCCTGGTCGATCAGCTTGATGATGTTGACCCCGGCGTCGGCCAGCTTCTTGACCTTGGCGCGCCCGTCCGCCGCGCCTTTGCACTCCCCAACGAAAAGCTTCCGTCCCCGGATACGGCTCATGTTGGATGAACGGTCCGGCGACGTAGAGCGTCGGACCGGGAATTTCGCCGCGATTGATCCGGTCGCGGACCTCGATGCTTTCCTTGAGCGGCGCGCCGAGGTCGCGCGCGCTGGTCACACCGGCCATGAGCAATTGATGCGCGGCAGCCGGCATGATCTCGGTCCCGAGCCGTTGCGGATAGGTTTTGTCCCAATGCACGTAGTCGCTATGACCGAGCAGCATGGTGTGGACGTGGCGAATCCCAGAGTCCGGGGAGCACATCCATGCCTTCGGTGGAGATCACCTCCGCATCTTTGGGGACGGCCAGAGTACCGACCTGGCCGATGGCTGTAATGCGCTCGTTGTCGATCAGGATGACGCTGTTTGCGAGCGGCGGTCCGCCGAAGCCATCGATCAACCGGCCGCCGACGAGCGCCGTCGGGTCTGCCGGAGGCGGAGAGGACGAAGGATAACGCGAGCAATATGGAAGAGATTTGTGAGCGTCTCATCGCGGCGATTGTAGGACGACCAAGGCGCGAGACAAGCCGGTATCGCGCGCGGGGGGTTCGTCTGTCGCTTCACCACCAGCAGACCTGGGCGATCTTGTCGTCTTTCGTTAGCTTGAAGGAAACCAATAAGGATTGTCTCCCAACCTAACCCGGTGTCGGATCCGGCAGCCGTCAGGGAGAGCTTCTCGGTCGGAGAAGACAAACGAACTTAGTGGGCCGTGGTCGGCGAACCATTGGCTGAGGGATTTTCCGGTGGCCGTTTGGAGAAAGAGGTTGCCTAACGAGGAGGAGCCAGCAAGCGCTGGAAGAGCGAGCGCAGCTTTGCCGGTGAAGCCGCCGCCAGTAGACCGGCAAGGAGAATTCGGCGCACCTCTTTTCGCGGGACTTTGATTCTTCCCGCCGCGGGATCGGTCGCGCGCAGCAGGGCGATGGTACGCGCGCCAATCAGAGCGGGCAGTGCAGTCGCAAAACGAACCCGCCAGTTCGTTAGGGCAGAACAATAGTCGATGCCGGCGCTGATCTTGTTTTCCGCTACATCCAGCCAGCGCGCGAAAACTTCCGCGCCGGTCTTGGTCGCCAGCTCTTGCGCGGGGAGATACGAGCGCCCGGACTGACGATCGGCGTCGCGATCGCGCAGGACGTTGATCAATTGCAGGCCTTTCCCGTACTCAATCCCGAGTTTCGTCATTTCGTCAGGCGGCCGAGAGGCAAAGGTCGAGAGATGCCGAAACCCCAGTTTCGTCCAGAAATCGCCCACGCAGCCGGCGACAAGGTAGGTGTATTCGTCCAGTTCCGCCGCGGTCTGTAGCGCGGTCACGGCCACCGGATCGCCAAAACGCCGGAGGTCCAGCTCCTGGCCACTGATGATGGTTTTGAGCACTCCGCGAATATCGTCGCGGTCCGCCGGATCGAGCTTCGCGAGCCAGTCGATGCACTCGTGCAGGTTCTCGATCAGCGTCCGCTCGTGTGGATCGCTCTGTTGCGCGGCGAAATCCTGGAGCGGCCGGGCGATCGCGTTGAAATCCAGTTCGCCGGCGATGACGCGGGCGAAGTCGCGCAGAGTCGTTAGGCGAATCGCGGCTGGGATGGTCGCCGTGTCCGCCATCGTGTCGGTCGCGCGCGCCAGGAGGTAGGCAAGACTGACCGGCTCACGCAGTGGACGCGGCAAGAAACGGATCGTGAGATAAAACGACCGCGAAACCGATTCGAGAATCGCTTTCACGGGCCGACATCGCGAATTTCAATCCGCGAAGGATCGGCATTTCCCAGGCCGAATTGCCCCGCCACCATGATGTGGGCGCCGAGGCGTTTGATCGGCGGCACCTTCCGTTTCTTCCGCCACTCCTCGAGTTGCCGCAGGGCGACGGCATCGATCGCGACCGGGTCCTTGCTCGCGTAAAGCGTCGCGAAAGGGAAGGAGTAGCCGGGCTGCGACTGCGGCCCGCCGGCATACTGGGCCTGCAGCCCATCCATCAGGTTGAACACGACCTTTTGTCCGACGTGCGGGTCGTAATAAATTTCCGGGATGCTCGAAGCCCCAAAATCGGGCGGGAGACCGAAGCGGCGCCAGTTGTCGATGTTGGGAATGGTGACGTTGTAGAGACAGCCAGCGACGCCGTTGCGCACGTTGTCGCTCAAGACCGGGACGTTAATGATCTTGGTTACCTCGTTCGCGACGATTTTCGAGAAATGGCTGACGCTGCTCGTGTTCTCGGTTTCGCTCAGCAGCGGCAACTGGCCGCCGCTGCCGAGGTATTCAAAGTCGCCCCAGATCAGGTTGCCGAGAAACGGGGCGGAGTAGGTCGCTTTGGGATCGTAGCCGTCGCGCGGCGGAATGGATTTGAGCTGGTAGCCCTCGCCGTCCGTGTAGCCGGCCTCCTTGATTCCGGCGAGCGATTTATCCCAGACGATGATGTCGCGGCGGGAATGGCCGGCGGCGACCAGGCCATCGACGATCGTGTTCACGATGTCGCGGTGGGTGGTGAAGAGTTCGCCGCCGGCGGCCGATATCTTGATCCCGATGCGATCGTTAGGCCTGACCAGTGACCGCCACGCGCTCGCCACGTCGGGCTGGTGCGTGACCGCGAGGACGAGTTGGTTGACCATTCGCCTAACGATTTCTGGGTTCGTGCGATAATCGTGGATCGCGGCCGCATTGTGCGCCCGGTAAACGACAGACGGTGTCGGCGTCGGAGGGGGCGGCGCGGGCGGCGGCAGGCCCTGGGCGAGAGCGAGCGTAGGGGCGCCTGCGCACCCGATGCTGACGACCAGAAAAGCGATTGAGCGAAAGAGGCGAGCGGCGATGGTGGACTCTATGGGCGAGGGGACGATTGACAACCCCGCGGCGGCAGGCGGCGCGGGGCGGCACATCTATGTGCATATCCCGTTTTGCGCGCGCATTTGTCCCTACTGCGCCTTTTACAAGGAGCGGGCCGACCCGGCGCAGGCCGCGCGTTTTTGCGAGGCGATTCTGATGGAGCTTGTAGCCGGGGGCGGTGACCCCGGCCAGCGAGAGCGCGAGGCCGGAGACCAGCCGGGGTCGACGCCCCCGGCTACAACGTCGCGTCTCGCACCGACGACGATTTTCTTTGGCGGCGGAACACCGACTGCCCTAACGACAACGCAACTGGACTTCCTGCTCGTCAGGCTTCCACACGCAAGCTTGATTTGTCGGATTTGCAGGAATGGACCTTGGAAGCGAATCCGGGCAGCGTTTCCGAACGCAAAGCGCGGCTCTTGCGCGAACAGGGCGTGAACCGGATCAGTCTCGGCGTCCAGTCGTTTGATGATCGATTGCTGCAGTTGCTTGGTCGTGAACACTCCGCAGCGCAAGCCGAGGATTCCTTTGCCTTGTTGCGACGAAGTGGGTTCGAGAATTTGAATATCGATCTGATGTTTGGCTTGCCTGGTCAGACGCTCGGGCAATGGGAAGTGACGTTGCAGCGCGCGCTCGCGCTGGGACCGGATCATGTTTCCGCGTACTGCCTGACTTACGAGGAGGACACCGAGTTCTTTCTCCGGCACGCCCGTGGCGAATTCCGGACCGATCCGGAGGCAGACGCTGATTTTTTTGCGGCCGCCGGCGAGTTGTTAGGCAAGGCGGGATTCGAGCAGTATGAAGTTTCGAATTACGCGCGCCCGGGTTTCGAGTCGGTGCATAATCGCGCCTATTGGAGCGGTCAGGATTATCTCGGTCTCGGGCCGAGCGCGGTCTCGACCGTCGGGCTGCGGCGCTGGCAGAACATTTCCGATTATCGGCTTTATGCCGATCGCGTTCTCGCCGGTGAATCCGCTTCGACCGGCGATGAAATGCTAACGCCCGCGATGAAGCGGGCGGAAGCGATCGCACTCTCGTTACGGACGAACCGCGGCATTCCCGCGGAGTGGGTGGAAGATCGGCCTGACGAAGTGAAAGAATTCGTCAGGCTGGGATTGATGCAATCAAGGGCCGATCGCTACGTGCTGACTCGGGCCGGACGTTTTCTCGCGGACTCCGTGGCGGAAGTGTTCGTTTAGCGGACAGGTCTCCGTCGGAGCGCACCTGGCGCGTTCCGATGACCCGTTCATGGGAGCCCACCGAATGGCGCCTACACGCCTCCGTAGCGCCGCTGACGGCGGCCGAATTCCTTGACCGCTTCGAAGAGATCTTCCTTGCCGAAATCGGGCCATAGTTTCGGCGTGACATACATCTCGGTATAGGAGAGCTGCCAGAGAAGGAAATTTGAAATTCGCATCTCGCCCGAGGTGCGGATGAGCAAGTCCGGATCGGGATAGTAGCGGGTGTAGAGATGCTTGCTGAACATCTCCACATCGATCATGGCGCGGTCGATATGCCCAAGCTCGATCTCTTGAAGAAGGCTTTTGATCCCGTCGATGATCTCCAGCCGCCCTCCGTAACTGAGCGCGAGAATGAGCGTGAGCCCGTTGTTGTTTGCGGTCTGCTCGATCGACTTGTGCAACTGCGTTTGGCAGGCCTCGGGCAAATCCGTCAGGCGACCGATCGCCTGAAGCCGGACATTTTTTTCTACCAGTTCCGGCGTCTTCTCTTTCAGGAAACGCTCGAGCAGGTTCATCAGTGCGAAAACTTCGCTCTTCGGGCGCTGCCAGTTTTCCGCGGAAAAGGCATAGAGGGTGAGGAACTCGATCCGCAAATCGCCGCAGCCTTCGACGCAGGCGCGCACCGCGTCGGCGCCTTTTTCGTGGCCTTTGATCCGGGGCAGTCCGCGCTCCTTCGCCCAGCGGCCGTTGCCATCCATGATGATGGCGACGTGCCGCGGAACCGCTTTGAGCGAAGGATTCATGTTGCTAGATCATCAGCGTCTGGCCCCGGGCCGGGCCCACGCTAATCATCGTGAGGCGGGCGCCTGTCAGTTCCGCGATGCGCCGCACGTAGTCCCGTGCTTCGTTAGGCAAATCGGAGAGTTTCCTGGCCTTCTCGGTCGATCGCTTCCAGCCCGGAAATTCGAGGTAGACCGGCTGGCAGCGGGTCAGTTGCGCGGCGTCGCTCGGGGGCACCTCGAGTTTTTTCCCATCCAGCCGGTAGGCGACGCAGACTTTAATCGGATCGACCGTGTCGAGTCCGTCGAGATTGGTGATGGCCAGTTCGTCGATGCCGTTGATCATCGTCGCATAACGAGTCGCGACGGCGTCGAACCAGCCGCAGCGGCGCGCGCGTCCGGTCGTCGCGCCAAACTCTCGCCCCATCTCGTGCAACATCCCCGCGATCGTGGGGTCCTCCGTCGGAAGCGCGCCCTCCCCGACTCGCGTGGTATAGGCTTTCATCACGCCGAGTACGCGATCCATCCGATGCGGCGGGACACCGGTACCGGTGCAGGCGCCGCCGGCGGTCGTGTTCGAGGAGGTGACATAGGGATAGGTGCCGTGATCGATGTCGAGGAAAGTTCCCTGCGCGCCTTCGAAAAGGATCTCTTTCCCCTGCTGCAACGCGGTGTGCAGATAGACAACGGTGTTCGCCACGAACGGCCGCAGTTGCTCGCCCGCCGCGAGAAAATCGGCGTTCACTTTGGCAAAGGAAATCGGGCGCGCCCCGAGTGCTTTGAGGATGCTGTTGTTCTCGCGCATCTTCGCGCGGAGTTTTTTGGTGAATAATTCGGGCTGCATCAAGTCGGCGATGCGGAGACCGGTGCGCGCGGCTTTGTCGCCGTAGGCAGGGCCAATACCGCGCTTGGTCGTGCCGATTTTTGCGTGACCCTTGCGCAGCTCGCGCTGTTCATCGAGCGCGCGGTGATACGGCAGCACGAGGTGGGCGCAGTCGCTGATGAGCAGGTTCCGGCCGATCCTGACCCCGACCTTGCGCAGGCCATCGATCTCGTCGACGAGCGCGACCGGGTCGATGACGACGCCGTTGCCGATCACGCAGATCTTGCCGCGCCGCAAAATGCCGGAGGGAATGAGATGCAGAGACGTATTTCTTGCCGCCGTGAATGACGGTGTGCCCAGCGTTGTTGCCGCCCTGACTGCGGACGACGATATCGGCGTTTCCGGTCAGGACATCGATGATCTTGCCCTTGCCTTCATCGCCCCATTGCGCGCCAACCAGTATCGTGTTTGCCATCGCGTTGCCGGTTGAGAAGAAGTCGCCGGAAACCTTCACCGGAAGTCCGCGGCCACCGCGCCCGAAGATAGGATGACGACAGACGCACGCAAGCTGGTTTTGGAACTGGATCGGGCCGCGCGGTGACCGGCCTCTCGTTAGGCTGGTTTGACCTGAATCACGGGCAACGGAAAGCGCAGGCGAAGCTCGTCGCCGAGATAAACCTCGACGTGGTGGAGGCCGAACTGCTGGAACTGCACCCCGCCGAAATAATGGACGTTGGTGGCGTGGCCTTCCATTTCCTTCAGATCGAAATCGACTTCCGCCTGCGCGACCGTCTGGGCGTCATCCGGGCCGACGATTTTCGAGCGCTGATGAAACCGGCCGGCGCCGCTGCACCAGCGCGTCCAGATGCAGAGTCGCAGGTAATTAACCGGCAGTTTCGGCGTCGGCACGATGTTGAGCACCCCGACGAGCGTCTGCATGCCGTTGAATTCGCAGCGCACATCTTCGCAGAGCACGCAGCTCTGGAGGTCGGGCAAAATGGTCTCGGTTTGCAAGGTGCGCCTAGCTTAAACCTTTTCGCCTCAGTGGCCAAGCAGTCCACGACTGAGCGCCGCGAGCAGGATGAGGCCGAGCACGATGCGGTAGATGGCGAAAGGGGTAAAACCATGCCGCCGCACCCAGTGAAGAAACCAGGCGACGACCGCGAGCGCGACGACAAAGGCGGTGACGAAGCCAAGCGCGAGCACGATCCAGAGCTGCGGCGTCATCGCGAGGGGCGCGAGCGCGTCCGTCGCCGCATGCGGCTTGAGCGCCTTGAGCAGATCGTAGCCAGTCGCGACAAACATCGTCGGAATGGAGAGAAAGAAGGAAAACTCGAGGGCCGCCTCGCGCGACATTCCCGCCACTTGTCCAGCGGCGATCGTGCACATCGAGCGCGAGGTCCCGGGAAAGACCGCCGAGAGCACCTGCACAGCGCCGATCCAGATCGCGGTTGGAAGGTTCGTCTCGTCCATCTGCAGAATACTTGGCCTAACGAAAAGCGAATCGACCAGCCACATCACGATGCCGCCGATGAGGAGCGCGAACGCCATCACGTGGAGGTTTTCGAGATTCTTGCCGATCAATTTGCTCAGCAGAAAAGCGGGGATGGCGGTGACGATGAACGCGATCAGGACGAGACTGAGGGGGTGAGTGAGAACGGTCCGATCGCCGCGGGCGCCGCGCGGAAAGGTGTGCAGAAATTTCAGGATGCGACGCCAGAAGAACGCGGTTAGCGCGAGAATCGCGCCCAGCTGGATGACGACGCTGTACATTTTCCAAAACCCATTTCCCAGGTCGATCTGGAAAAGTGCTTCCGCGATCCGCAGATGCGCAGTCGAGCTCACCGGCAGGAACTCGGTTAGCCCCTCGATGGCGCCGAGCAGGATCGAGAGAAGATAGTCGTTCATGCGGCGCGGAGAATGGTGGCGGCCGGAGGCTAAACCGCGTCGGCCCCGCGCTCATCCGTTCGGATGCGGATGGTCTGTTCGACGTCGCTGACGAAGACCTTGCCATCGCCGATCTTGCCGGTTTTCGCCGCCTGCGTGATGATTTCCACCGCGCGCGGCGCGAGCTCATCGGTCAGGACGATTTCGAGTTTCACCTTCGGCAGGAAATCGACGGTGTACTCGCTCCCGCGATAAATCTCGGTGTGGCCTTTCTGTCGGCCGAAGCCCTTCACTTCACTCACGGTCATGCCTTCGACTCCGATCTCGGCGAGCGCCTCCTTCACGGCCTCCATCTTGAAGGGCTTGATGATCGCTTCGATTTTTTTCACGCGGGCAAACTAGAACCGGTGATCTAAAGCGCAAGCTGGCGCATTGTCGCGGCGCTTTGTGACCGCCGTGCTTAAAGTGGGATGGTTTCGGCGGTCATAGACCGCCGCTACAGCTACGGAATCGCGGCCAGCTCCGCCTCCACCATTTCGCGGACGAGCGCATCGAATCCCTTCTGCGGTTTCCAACCCAGGACGCGCCGGATCTTTGCCGGTGAACCGACCAGTTTCGCCGGCTCGGTCGGGCGCTCAAATGACGCGTCGTGCTTCACATATTTTTCCGGGGGAAGATCGACGACCGCGAAGGCGGTCTCGACGAAATCCTGAACCGAATGCGTTTCGCCAGTCGCGACCACATAATCGTCGGGCTCGGAATGCTGGAGCATGAGCCACATCGCCGCGACGTAGTCCTGGGCGTGGCCCCAATCGCGCCGCGCGGACACATTCCCGAGCAGCAGCTCGTGCTCGAGGCCGCGACTGATCCGTGCCGCCGCACGCGCAATCTTGCGCGTCACGAAATTCTCTCCGCGCCGCGGCGATTCGTGATTGTAAAGAATCCCGTTGCAGACAAAGAGGCCGTAGGCCTGCCGGTAAACCCGCGCCAACTGGGTCGCAAAAGCCTTCGCGCAACCGTAGGGGCTGGCCGGCCGGAGCGGCGTCTCTTCGGTTTGCGGCGAGTCGGCCGCGTCGCCAAAAATCTCCGAGCTCGACGCGTGATAAAAGCGCAGCGGCTGCGGCTGATCGCGCGAAATTTCAAGCAGCCGCAAGGTCGCCATCGCCACTTCCTCGGAAGTGGATTCCGGGATTTCGAAACTCAAACCAACATGGCTTTGTCCCGCGAGATGATAGACCTCCGCGGGCTGTACCCTGGCAAAAATGCGACGGAGCGTCGTGCCGTCGGTCAGATCGCCGTAATGGAGAAATAGCTGGTGACCGTAGATGGATTCATCCGCGCGCAGATGTTCGATCCGGGAGCGGAGCAGATTGCTCGTGCGCCTAACGACACCGTGAACGGCGTAACCTTTGGCGAGGAGCAGTTCCGTGAGATAGGAACCGTCCTGACCGGTGATGCCGGTGATAAGCGCGCGCTTCGCCTCGGCCATGCCGGATGAATGGCCGAAGCGCCTGTCGCCGACAAGGGAAAAACCAGCGAGCTACATGAGTTCGCTACTCACGGGCATTTTTCTGATCGATGCGGTGCAGCGGAAGATTGTTCCGATAGAAGGCGAGATCTTTATCCAGGTTCCTGGCCAGGGCGATGTTTTGGTGGGTGCGAGCCAGCTGCAACGCACATTGCGCGGTGGCGATTGCATCGTTGAAACGGCCGCCCTCGGCATAGGCCGCCGCCATCGTCCGAATGAAAATTGGGTTTTTCCCGCCCGCCAGTTGATCGGCTTTCTTCGCCAGATCCAGGGCTCTCATGCCGTCTCGTAGCGATGCCTCTGGAGAAGTCGATAGCGCCCAGGCGAGGTTGTTCAGCGTCGAAGTGGAATCCGGCGCGATCTTCAAAGCCGTTTCATAATGAGTAATGGCTTCGGCGATCTTTGCCTGACGCAGCAGTGTGTCACCCGCTAGCGTTTCCGTCTGCGCGTCGCGCGCTTCCGTTTCGGTCAGAAGTTCACGCGCGGTCACATCAGCGGGGCTCAACTCCAGTGCCCGGTGCAGGAGCACCCGTGCCTCATCAATGCGTGCGTATGCAAGCAAGTAGCGCGCATAGTATATGTAGGTGTCGGGATACGACGGCGCCATTTGCAGCGCCTCCTTGAAATGTTGCTCGGCCGCCGCGCTCTGCTTGGTCGCATTCTCGGCAATCGCGAGATTAATCAGGAGGAAATAATACTGCGGCGTGAGTTCTTGGGCGCGATGGAAATATTCGAGCGCATCGGCATAATCGCCTTTGTTCATCAACTGGATGCCGTAGGCCATCAGACTGCGTCCGTTGCGCGGGCTCTTTAGCCCGACGTCGTGCCAGAGCGTTTCGTCGGTTCTCCAAACTTTGTTCCTTTGAAACGTCGCGCAGGCGTTTGCGCACAGGAACAGCACGACCGCCCAGATAAGCGTGATTTTCGTCCACCTCGATTGCCGGTCTAGGCGCGCCGCCAGCAACGCCGCGGCGCCGGCGACGGCGATCACAAGTCCGACGTAAGGAAGGAATGCCCGGTAATCGTTCATCACTTCGGCGAGCGGAAAGAGCGATGTCGGGAGAAGCGCGATCAGAAACCACAGCAGACCGAAGCCGATCAGGCGCGTTTTCTTGCAAACCGTGGCAACGATCGCGGTCGCGCTGATTAGAACAACGAAGGCAAGCCCAAACCAAAAACGGAGATCGCTCGTCGTGGCGCAGGGAGCCAGGTCGTAGTCGGCCGAGAGACCGGTCGGCCAGAAAAAAGTCTTGAAGTAGAGCAGGGCCACATAGGGCTGCGTGCGCAGATAGCTGGACGCGTCGAAGGCCCCGGCCACCCAGCTCCGCGGCGTCATGTGCTGGACGAATAACAGCACTGCACCGCAGATCACAAACGGGAGGGCCATTTCCAGCAAGGGCTTCGGATGCGTTCTCTGCTTTTCGTTAGGGAACGACAAGCGAAAGACAGCGAAAATTACGGGAAAAATCGCGGCCGTTGGTTTTGCCAGGATGGCAATCGCAGCTGGCAGGACGAAAAGAAAGTATCGGCGCAGCCGCGGCCAGGCGAAGTAGGAGGCAAACGACGCGATCACGCCAAGAGTCGCGATTATCTCTGCCGAAACGATGATGTAATTGACAGCATCGGCGTTTGCTGGGTGAAGCGCGTACCATCCAGCCGCGGCGAGCGAAACCCAACGACTTTGTGAAGACGCCGCGACTCGCTCCAGCAAACAATGAATGACGAATGCGAGCAGGAATGTGAGCGCGAGGAAGAGCGCAAAGATAGAAACGTGAAACCAAAACGGCTCCACTCCGCCGGCGAGCCGGTAGTCGATCGCGAGCAGCGTCGAGACCAGCGGCCGATACGATTGGTTGCTCGGGAGCGTGCTGAAGGTGGTCGCGTCGCGGAAGAAGAGCGGAATATTCCGCAACTCGCGAATGGCCGCGTTGTTTACGATCGTGTGTCCGTCATCAAAGTGGAAGTCATTGCGAAAATGGTTCGAGTAGGCTGCGAGAATGCCGACCAGCAAGAGCGCGCTGCCCAGAATCGCTACGGATTTTTTCCGAAGCACGTTCGCGTTCGCCATGGCGGATGAATGGACGAAGCCCCAAGTCGTGGGCAAGGGGAACATGCGGCAGGCGCTCTCCGCTGCTGGGGTCACCGACCCCGGTTACACGGCGTCCTCGCGGTTTCGCTTGATCAGATAGAGTAATTGGAGTTCATGAATCGGAAATCGTTGCTTGCGCAGTTCGAGAAACTCTTGCCGCTCGCGGCCAAGTGGGCGGCCGCGGTGGAGAAGCGAATCTTGCGCGAAGGCGTTCCGCTTTCGGAGCAAGAATTGGCGGATGCCAGGGCGGTCGGTGTGCGCGAGCCGGAACGCGTTCGTTTGCTCGCTTTGCCCAGCGTCCCCACTCCGACCGATCTCACCCTTAAGACTGCCGTGACTGCGATTCAGTTTCTCACTCCGGCGACCCGCGGCCTCGCCTTGCGCTACGGGATCTTCGTGCGCAGCGACTGCTGGGGCGAGCGCCGACTGATTGCTCACGAACTGGTCCACACCGCGCAATATGAGCGCCTCGGCGGAATCCGACCCTTCCTCCGGCAATACCTCACTGAGTGTTTAACCGTCGGCTATCCCGCGGGACCGATGGAACAGGAAGCGATCGCCGCGGCCAGCCGCCTGGACTTTCGCGACTTCACTAACGAGTAAGGAGGGGAACGATGATGGACGTGGCGATAGTGATCAGCGCCAACGACGCCGTGAATCCAGCCGCGCGAAGTGAAATCATTCCCGATCTAGGGCATGCCGACCATTAACGTCGACGAAACGTGGGCTGTCTTCGTCCTCAAACGCTCAATGGTCTCCGGCTTCGCCGGGATCGAAGACCCACTCTTTTTTAGCCCAATACCCGGATGCACTTCGGCGACGTCAACGCCAGCCTGCAGGCCTTGATAGCCGAGTTCAAGACGACTTAGGGAATCTCGCCAGTCTGGCCTGACCGCTGATTCTCAATCCAAGGTCGCCAGCGCGTCAGAAAAGTGACACTGAATTGGTCAGGGATTCGCCAGTTTGCAGTTAGCTTCCATGCTTATCGTGATTCTTATCTGGAAAATCCTTGACTTTAACTCCCCGACAGTACTTCAATCCGGCATGCAATTCTCACTTCCTATCCGATGAAAGCGGCCTTCGTTTCCTCGCCTTTACGTCCTTTGTTTTACCTCGCTGCGGGCCTCCTGCTGGCGGGTGTGCTGGTGCCGGCGACCCATGGACAGGGAGGGGTGACTCTCACCACCTTGCATGCGTTTACAGGTCAACCCGGTGATGGTGCCTATCCGCACGGGTCGGTGGTCGAGGGAAATGACGGTAACTTCTACGGAACTACTAGCAGCGGCGGCGCCGGGAATATCGGCACAGTTTTTAGGATGACTCCATCGGGCGCAGTCACGATTTTGTATTCCTTCACCGGCGGTAAGGACGGAATGTTTCCCTCTGCAGGGTTACTCTTGGCTAACGATGGGAATTTTTACGGCACGACAACGGAATCGTTCGACAGTGACGCTGCGGGCGGTACTGTCTTCCGTATCACTCCGACCGGGACGTTCAACATTCTCTATGACTTTCCCGGCGTGTCGGGCGGATCGTCACTTTATGCCGGTCTGGTGCAGGGTGACGACGGCAAACTTTATGGAACGACCTTTGCCGGCGCTGCCGGCAGTTTCTTCGGCGGCGGCACTGTTTTCCAAATGGATTTAGGCGGTGGCACACCAACAATCCTGCACAGCTTCTCCGGCGCTGCGGATGGGGGAAGTCCCTACTACGGCGCGTTAGCCAAGGGGACTGACGGGAACTTCTATGGGACGACCTACGGAGGTGGCATGGTGAACAGCAATTTCCCGCAGGGCACTGGCACCGTATTTCACATCACACCGACAGGCACTTTAACTACCCTCTATACATTTACGGGGGGCGCGGATGGATATGGTCCCGAGGGCGGCTTGGTGCTGGGAAGCGACGGCAATTTTTATGGAACGACGGGCTTTGGCGACTTCTTTTCGACCACAGCCAGCGGAGGGACGATATTCAAGATCACGCCAGCCGGCGTGCTGACCACGCTGCATTCGCTTAGCCTTGCGGAAGGTTCCGTGCCCCTGGCATCTCTTATCCAGGGGAGCGATGGCAACTTTTACGGAACCGCCGAGACGGGCGGCGACTCGAATGGCACTGTGTTTAATATCACACCCGCCGGCGCGTTTACCGTTCTCTACACCTTTCTCGGGCCGGAGGGCAGGCAGCCACAGTCGGGCCTTTTCCAGGCGAGCGACGGCATGTTTTATGGCACGACTGCGTTTGGTGGCGACCCCACGGCCCTCGCCGGTATCGTCTTTCGCTTCGCTGCTCCCGCCCCGTCTGGGACCTTCGGTAACATCTCCACCCGGCTGAATGTCCTAACCGGCGACAACGTCCTCATCGGCGGCTTCATTATTACCGGTGTGGATGCCAAGCAGGTTGTCCTTCGTGCGATCGGCCCATCCTTGGCTGACTTCGGTGTGTCCGGAGTCCTAGCCGATCCTACGCTTTCCTTGCACGATTCCACCGGCGCGGTGATCGCCACCAACGACAACTGGATGGAGAACAGTACCGCTGACCAGACGGTGCTGATGAATGACAAACTCGCGCCCACCAATCCGGCCGAGTCTGCAATCGTCAGGACGCTGCCTGCGGGCGCCTACACCGCAATTGTGAGCGGGGTTGGGAACACGACCGGCGTGGCTTTGGTCGAGGCTTACGACATTGATGCGGCGGCCGCTTCCCAATTGGCGAACATCAGCACCCGCGGCCTTGTTCAGACAGGCGATAATGTCATGATCGGCGGTTTTATCATCGCGGGCGGGAGCGACGCGAGCAATACCATTGTCCTGCGAGGGATAGGGCCTTCACTAACGCCCCTCGGAGTGGCCGGCGCCCTACAGGATCCGACTCTCGCACTATATGATTCCAACGGCGACATCATTACCTCGAACGACAACTGGATGGATAGCCCCGACATGCAGGAAATTATCGATGACCATCTGGCGCCTACGGAAGACAAAGAGTCAGCCATCCTCGCCGTGCTCGCTCCGGGGGCCTACACGGCAATCCTGAGCGGAGTGAACGGCGCAACCGGCGTCGGACTGGTGGAAGCCTACAACCTTCAATAACGAATCGTTGCTTCGGTCGATCCCCATCTGGCCCGCGATTCCTGCCAGACTGGTCGTCGAAATTAATTCCCTAACGACTTTAGGTTACATCGACGCCCTGCCGGTTCTCTAATAGAGATAAGGCATCAGGCGTCGGGTCTGAGTGATGTAGGTTCGGTATTGTTCTCCAAAAGCCGCCTGAAGTGCTTCTTCCTCCACGTGCATTCGCCAGAGAAAGGCGATGGCAATGGGTAGGAAAACAGCGGCGAGGGAGAAAGATGTTCAACATGCAAAGTCCGAAGCCGAGGAAGATCAGCAGCGTGCCGGTGTAGGAAGGATGGCGGACGTAGCGATAGGGACCGGTAGTGATGAGCTGGTGATCCTCGGCAATGGCGACGTTAACGGTGAAGAAGCGGCCGAGATGGATGATAGCGATCCAGCGGATGATCAGCCCAAGCACAAAGAGGATGAGACCGATGACGTAAAAGGTTTGCGGATGAGGCAGTCTGCCCCGCGGAAACGCTTCCCGGAGAAAAAAGGCCGCGAAGATACTGATGCCAATTACCGTCCAGAGGAGCGGAAGAGTGAGGCGATCCTTTCCCGTGGCGCGGGACTTTGAGCGCTTCGTGACGGCCAGGGCGATCTCGGAAGCCGAGAAGGAGAGCGCTGAGTGTGGTAAAGCTGGGCAATCTCATGAGCGGCCGGGGTCAACGTCCCCGGCTACAGCGAACTCAGGTCGAGACGGGTCGCCGCTCTTCGGGAGAATTCTTCGAGCGGAGGGCGTGCCGGACGAAATTATTGCCGATCTCCCACATCGGCCCCGGGAATTTGCGGCATTCCGCCAAAGTTGAATCGAGCGCGTTGACGAACAGGTCCACCTCGCGCTCGCCGATAATGAGCGGAGGCAAAATCTTCACCACGTCCATGGCGTGGCCGGCCACCTGGGTGAGGATGCGGTGTTGCGCGAGCATCTGGGTCACGACCATTTGCGCGAAGAGCACCTTGTCGACTTTGTGCAGAAGTTTCCAAGCCATCTTGAGCTTAAACTCGTTAGGCTCGTGGAATTCGATTGCGATCATGAGTCCTTTACCGCGCACTTCCTTGACGAAGGAGTGTTTCGCGCGCAGCGCATCGATGCGCTCGATCAAGAGCTGGCCCATGCGCGCGGAGTTCTCGATTAGCTTCTCGTCGTCAAGCACCTCCAGAGCGGCGAGGCCGCAGGCCATCGCAAGGTTGTTGCGGCCAAAGGTGGTCGAGTGGACCACGCAACGATCCATCCGGCTGAAGGTCTTTTGATAAATGTCGCGCCGCGCGACGATCGCGCCGCAAGGGACGTAGCCGCCGCTTAAGGTCTTGGCCAGCGTGATGATGTCCGGCTCCAGGTTCCAATGCTCGAAGCCAAACATTTTTCCGGTGCGACCCGAGACCGGTCTGGATTTCGTCGCAGATCAAGAGGGTGCCGAATTTTCGACAAAGCTCCTGCGCGCGATTAAAGAAGTCGCCTCGCGGATAGTTGACGCCCTTGCCTTGCACCGGCTCGATGACGAAGGCTGCGACGTCGCGTTTCGACAGCTCGCGTTCGAGCGTCGTTAGGTCATCGAGCGCGATGCGGCCGTCGAAGCCCTCCATCAAGCGGTCCGAAACCTTCGGTGAAACTTTCGCAGCCCATGAGGGAAAGCGAACCGAGGCTAAGGCCGTGAAAAGCTCCCTCTAACGAAAAGACGCGCGGACGCTGGGTCGCGGCGCGGGCAAACTTAAGCGCGCCTTCCATCGCTTCGGTGCCGGAGTTACAGAAGAAAACCGCATCAAGATGTTTCGGCGTTCGCTTTGTCAGAGCCTCGGCCAGCAGGCCGCTGAGGAGCGAGCAATCCATCTGCACCATGTTGGGCAGATCGAGGTCGAGCACGTCGCGGATCGCTTTCTGTACCGCGGGATGGTTCCGACCGATGTTGAAAACGCTGTAGCCGCTCAGGAAATCGAGGTAGGCGGCGTTATCCATGTCGTAGAGGTAGGCGCCCTCGGCCCGCGCATAGACCTTGTCGAACCCGATCACGCGCTGCGCGGCGACGAGGGTGCGATTGAGATGCTGCTCGTGCAGTTGGTAATTTTCGCCGAGGCGAGCCGCGACAATTTCCTTCAGGTCAAAAGCCATGCCGAATGGTCTGCGATCTGCACGCGGAACGCAAACTTAGAACCCACCTCAATAAATGGGGAATGGGTGCGCGAAACTCTGGCACCTTGCCCCAACGCCAAATCTCCCGCAGCGCACGCGTTCCCCATGTATGAGATCGGTTCTAGGGTTTCCAGTCGCGATGGGCAATAAAAGCGCCGGTCTGTAGATTGGTGCGGCTGGCCCCATGACGATCGAGCTGTTCTGCCAGCCATTGGAACCATTCCCAGCTCTTCTGGGTTCCCGTGCGCTCGCGTTCGTCGAGGACGAACGGTCGGAACTTGCGCCAGGCTATCCGCGCCATGCCGCCGACGAGATCGTCGGCCACCGACAACGGCACGATCCGGGCGAAAACAGAGTAACCGATGCCTTCCATGATGGTCGCGATCTTCAGCGCCGCTTCCAGGACGCGCTGGTTATTTTCCAGTTCCGCGGCTGTCGTTCCCTCTGGAATCGACGCGACGATCATCGACGAACTCATCCACTCCGGAGTCATGAGTGCCTGCACAGCGGTGAAGGCGGCTCGTTCCTCGCGTTCGCGCCGGGCGCGCCGCATTTCAATCAAACCAAAGGCGACACCGGTCAAAACGGTGAGCGCGGTTGCGACGTTGGCGATGGTCGATAAATCCACGACACGAGGTTAACAGGATCGGCCGCCGGGCAAACGAATTTTCACGCGCGGCGCGCCGCTCCTTTTCATTCAATGTTGGACGTTGGACCCATTCGGCTTGCGCTCGGGGCAGGCTGTTGGACGTTCTCTTCCTTCCACCGAATCTCGATTCTATTTCGTCTGCCGCATGTCCACCGTCACTCTTTCGTCGAAACCCGCCGATCCGCCAATCACACCCGAGCTGATCGCGAAACACGGCCTGACCCCGGACGAATTTGAGCGCATCAAAAAAATTCTCGGGCGCGAGCCGAACTTTACCGAGCTCGGGATTTTCTCGGTCATGTGGAGCGAGCACTGTTCCTACAAGAACTCGCGGAGAGAGCTGAAGAAATTTCCCACCACCGGGCCGAACATCCTGGTCAAAGCCGGGGAAGAAAACGCCGGAGTCGTCGACATCGGTGATGGGTGGGCGGTCGCGTTCAAGATCGAGAGCCATAATCACCCGAGCGCGATCGAGCCGTTCCAAGGCGCGGCGACGGGCGTCGGCGGAATCATCCGCGACATCTTCACGATGGGAGCGCGTCCGGAGTTCTTGCTTAACTCCCTGCGGTTTGGGCCGATCACCGGAGAAGGAAAAAACGATTGCGGCCAACCGGCGGCTCTTTGCCGGCGTCATCGCCGGGATCGCGCATTACGGGAACTGCATCGGCGTCCCAACCATCGGCGGCGAAATCTATTTCGACGAAAGTTTCGAGGGCAATCCGCTGGTCAACGTTTTTTGCCTCGGCGTATTGCGGCATGAGCAACTGGCGCGCGGCGCGGCCAGCGGGGTGGGCAATCCGGTCTTTTACGTCGGCGCGGAGACGGGTCGCGACGGGCTTGGCGGGCGCCGCGTTTGCCTCGCGTGAACTGACCGAGGAATCGCGCGAGGACCGCCCCGCGGTTCAAGTGGGCGATCCATTTAAAGAAAAGCTGCTCCTCGAAGCGTGCCTCGAATTGCTCGCGACCGATGCCGTGGCCGGTATCCAGGACATGGGCGCGGCCGGGCTCACTTGTTCGACCTGCGAAACGGCCAGCCGCGGCGGCACCGGCGTCGAGATCGATCTCGCCAAAGTCCCGAAGCGCGAGACGGGCATGACGCCCTACGAAACGCTCCTAAGCGAATCGCAGGAGCGCATGCTGATCATTGCGCGACGCGGCAAGGAAGATGTCGTTAGGCGGATCTTCGACAAATGGGATGTGCCCTGTGCGGAGATTGGACGGGTGACGGACGATGGCATGATGCGTGTCCTGAACAACGGCTCGACGGCAGCGGAAATCCCGGCCAAACCGCTGGCGGACGAAGCGCCGCTCTATTCGCGTGAAGCAAGGGAGCCAACCACGGATTGCACGGATCACACGGATGAGGAACTGCTTAATAAAATATCCGTGCCATCCGTGATATCCGTGGTCAAAAGTCTTCGGCTTTTGCTCCGGGACCCCTCGATCGCTTCCAAGAACTGGGTCTACCGGCAGTACGATCACACGGTCCGCACCGGCAGCGTCGTTAGGCCGGGGTCCGACGCGGCGGTTTTTCATCTGCGGGAGGCGAACAAGTTTCTCGCCGCTACGACCGACTGCAATTCGCTCTACTGCCGGCTCGATCCGCGCGAAGGCGGGCGGATCGCCGTCGCGGAAGCGGCGCGCAATCTCGCCTGTTCCGGCGCCGTGCCGCTCGCCGTGACCGATAACCTTAACTTCGGCAATCCCTACAAGCCGGAGAATTTCTGGCAGTTGCGCGAGGCAGTGGAAGGCCTGGCGGATGCCTGCCGCGCTTTCGCGACGCCGGTTATCGGCGGCAACGTCTCGCTTTACAATGAAAGCCCGGCCGGGGTGGTCGATCCCACGCCGACCGTGGCGATGGTCGGCTTGATCGAGCGCGAGGAATGGATCACGACGCAATTTTTCAAGGCGGCGGGCGATGTCGTGATCTTGCTGGGCGAATTCGGCGACGAGATGGGCGGCTCTCATTTCCTCAAAGTCGTCCACGGACGCAAAGCCGGCCGTCCGCCCCGGCTCGACTTCGAGCGCGAGCTGGCGCTCCAGAATGCGCTCCGCGAATTGATCCGCGCCGGTCATGTCCGCAGCGCGCATGACTGCAGCGAGGGCGGGCTCGCGGTCGCCCTGGCGGAAGCCTGCTTCAATCCCGCCGGTTCGTTAGGCGCGAAGATCGATCTCTCCGCCGCGGGCGCGCAACGCCTCGATCAAATCCTTTTCAACGAAAGCCAGTCGCGGATTGTCATTTCTACCGTGCCGGAGAATGCCGAGGCCGTTTTGCAGTCAGCGCAACGTCACGCTGTCCCGGCGCATCGCCTCGGCACGGTCGGGGGCGACGAGCTGCAGATCGCCTTGGCCGGCGAAACCTTGCGCTGGCCGCTGTGCGAAATTCACGACGACTGGTATGACGCCATCGCCAACGCCGTCCGCGGGGAGCTGACCACATCATGAAAATCAAAGAGTCGCATACCTACGAAAAAGTCATCCTCGCCATCGAGGTGACCGGATTTTCCATCCTCCTCACCGTTCTCTGGCTCGATGAATATCTGGATGTGCCGTTCCGATTTCTCGGCGCGCTCAAGACGCCCCTGCGGCCGCAGGAGTTTTGGTTCGAAGCGATCACTGTGCTGCTGGTCGCAACCGCGGTGATCGCGACCACGCTCTGGGTTTTTCGGCGACTGCGGGTTCTGGAAAGTTTCGTCCAGGTCTGCGCCTGGTGCCGGAAAGTGAATGTGGACGACGAGTGGGTGTCGTTTGAGCAATACCTCAAACGCGAGCTCGACGTGAAATCGACCCACGGCATTTGCCCGACCTGTCGCGCGGCGGCGAGCGCGCCGAAGCAGCCGCCCGTCACCTCCGAAGTTTTTTGACCGCAGCGGAGAGCGACTTCCGCCTAACGAGTATGGGCGAGCAAAAGCTCGCCCTCCGAGACGGAATCCGATGGAATGCCATCGGCCAGACGGGATCGAAGCCGTGCGCAGCACCGGCCCCGTCGAATCCGGAGACCTGGGATCCAACCCGAAATTGCTGATTCAGACACTAGGAGGCCGGCGGTCCGCTTCGCAGCGCTGCAGGCGACTGGTTAATCGTCCTGGCTGATGACGGCCGGCTGTTCAATTTCGTCTCCTTGTCAGCTTGACCGCGGGTGCGCATCGCCCGCCCGACAAATCCGTGGTCAATGCCCGCCGTGTCGGTATAACGGCCACAGACGTATCCCTGGGCGTTGATGCCATTGAGCGAAGTGAAAACGGTGCCGGGAAAATCGTAGGTCACCAAGTCATTTGGCGGAACGAAGATGAGTCCATGAGTCACTCCCGCGCTGTCGGAATATCTGCCCACGATTCGGCCCTTGTCGTTGATTCCAAAGAGAATCGTGCCGGTTGAACCCACAGGGTCGATCGGCAAATGCAACCGGCCGTGGCTGTCCACGAAAAAACCGTGGTTGATCGCTCGCACTGTCTGTGTAGTAACCCGCGAACGCGTTGGAAGCGTTGAGCTGGTAAGCACCGCTGAAGGTCGCGTCCGGGATGTCGAGCGGCGTGACGGTCCCGCCAAGGCTGGTGAAGGCCTGAAAGATTCCGGCACTGGAGAGAAAGGCGCCGGCAAAAGTCACCGGCATCGTTTATCCCCAAAACTTGGGTTCCGGTAGAGCCGGGAACATCGAACTCGGTAAACGTGTCGCCCGAGAGGAAGAAGCCATGAAAGGCACCGTCGCTTCCCAAATAATCACCGCAGACTGTGCCCGAGTTATTGATGCCGCGTCGCTTCGGTAAGATTTCCGGTATCGTTAGGCTCGACGATCGGTGCGCTGAAAACGCCGTCGCGGGACCGGGTGAAACCGCGCGATACCCCGCTCGAGTCGAGAAAGATGCCAGCGATTTCGCCGTCATCGTTGATTTTCTGCGGACGGGTCTGATTGCCCGTACCCGGATAATCAAAGATCTCGAGCACGTCGAAGGTGACCGACCCCGCCTGAGCGAACGTTCCGACGAATGGAAACGCCAAGGAAACCGCCAGAAGTTGGACCAACAGTTGTTTTGATTTCATAACGATAATTTCCTCTCCTTATTGAATGCCCTTTCGGGCGTATTGATTTTGGCGCTTCCGGTCAAGCTTTTTCTTCGCATCTCACCTGCGACTGGTCTGATTACTTGTGCAGCGCTCGGATCAGCGCGCCGCTCGGATTTCCGTGTGCTCTCCGCCAGATGCAGCTTCGCGCGAAATGAGTATCTTTGCGCGTCCGATGATGCAGGACCCAATTTCCCATCGCCGCAACCGCCCTACCCAATGCACGAGTGCGGCATCTTTGCCGTCTTCGGTCATCCGAATGCGGCCGTTCTCACCTATTACGGCCTCTTTGCCCTCCAGCACCGCGGACAGGAGAGCGCCGGCATCGTGACTTCGAATGGTCCCGGCTCCAGCTTCCAGCTGCATCGCGACATGGGACTCGTTTCGCAGGTTTTCGGTCAGGATGAACTGGAGCGTCTCAAAGGGACGCGCGCGGTCGGACACACCCGCTATTCCACGACCGGCTCGAGCACGGTGAAAAACGCGCAGCCCTTTGTCGTCGATTGCTTCCGCGGCCAACTCGCGATCGCGCACAACGGAAACCTGATCAACGCCGACGTCCTGCGCGACGAGCTTGAGCGCAAAGGCTCCATTTTCCAAACCACGGCGGACAGCGAAATCATTCTTCACCTCCTGGCCCAGCCTTCGCACAATGGCGGCAACATTCTGACCGCGCTTCGCCGGGTTGAGGGCGCCTTTTCGCTCATCATCATGAGCGAGCGCGAAATCATCGCGGTGCGCGACCCGTTTGGCTTCCGTCCGCTTTCGTTAGGCAAACTCGACGGCGCCTATATTCTCGCCTCCGAGAGTTGTGCCTTTGACCTCATTCACGCGGAATTCATCCGCGAGATCGAGCCCGGCGAAGTCCTCATCATCAGCGAGGACGGACTCCGCTCGGAATGGCCCTTCAAGGAAGAGAAGCCGGCCTTTTGCATGTTCGAGTACGTCTACTTCGCGCGGCCCGACAGCATCATCGGCGGAGTCAATGTCGCCAGGGTACGGACCGAGATGGGACGCGAGCTGGCGCGCACGTTTCCGGTCGAGGCCGACATCGTTGTGCCGGTGCCCGACTCGGGCAACTATGCCGCGCTCGGGTTCGCCCACGAACTCAATATTCCCTACGAGCACGCCTTCGTCCGCAACCACTACATCGGGCGCACCTTTCTCCAGCCGAGCCAGCTCATTCGCGATTTCGACGTGCGAGTGAAGCTCAACCTGATCAAGGAAGCGGTGGAAGGGAAACGCGTTGTCGTGATCGATGACTCAATCGTTAGGGGAACGACCGCCCGTGCGCGGGTCGTCAACCTGCGCGAAGCCGGCGCCCGGGAAGTGCACATGCGCGTCAGTTGCCCGCCGCACCGCTTCGCCTGCCATTACGGGATTGATTTTCCCGATCCGGAAAAGCTGATCGCGAACCAGAAGACGATGCCGGAAATCTGCGAGTATCTCGGCGTCGACAGCCTCGGCTACCTTGATCTCGAAGGAATGATTCGCGCCACGGGCAAGGATCCGAACAGCTTTTGCCTCGCCTGCTTCAACGGCAAATACCCGCTGCCGGTTGATCCGGAGCTGGACAAGTTCATCATGGAAAAGCGCGAAGCGCGCGCCAAAGCCCTCGCGGAAGAAAAACAGCCGACCTTGTTTGCGGGGCTGAAGTAGATCTCCACAGATTAGGGAAAGGCAGTTTGGTCCCCCGGAAAAATCTGTGTAAATCTGTGAAATCTGTGGACCGCAAAAAAGCCTACGCTCGCGCCGGCGTTGACGTCGATCTCGGCAATCGACTGAAGCGCCGGATTCAGGGACTCGTTCAGGCAAACGCACGGTCCGGAGGTGCTCGGCAAGATCGGCGGCTTCGGCGGTCTGTTTGCGCCGAATTTCTCCGGTCTGCACGAGCCGGTGCTGGTTGCGAGCGTCGATGGCGTCGGGACGAAGTTGAAGATCGCCTTTGCCATGAATCGGCACGACACCGTCGGCGCCGATCTCGTCAATCACTGCATCAATGACATCGCCGTTCTTGGCGCGCGGCCACTTTTCTTTCTCGACTACATCGGGGCGGAGAAACTCGAGCCCAAGGTCTTCGATCAAATCCTGCGCGGTTTCACCAAAGCCTGTCGGGCCGGCGGGTGCGCTCTGATTGGCGGCGAAACTGCGCAAATGCCAGGAATGTATCGCCCGGGGCGAATACGATCTGGCGGGCTGCATCGTCGGCGTGGTCGATCGTGCGCGGATGATCGACGGATCCCGGATCAAGCCTGGCGACGTCATCCTCGGTTTGCCTTCGAATGGTTTGCACACCAACGGCTACTCCCTGGCGCGGAAGATATTCTTCGAGCAGCTCAAGCTGAAACCGTCCGCCCGCATCGCCGGTTTGCGCTTATCGTTAGGCGAAGAGCTTCTCCGGACCCATCGGAATTACCAGCCGCTGCTCGCCAAGGTTCCGCGCGGGAAGCTGAAAGGCCTCGCCCACATCACCGGCGGCGGGTTGATCGACAATTTGCCGCGCATTTTGCCTGACGATTGCGACGCCGTGATCGAAACCGGAAGCTGGAAAGTGCCGCCGATTTTCCAGATCATGCAAGAGCGCGGAGGCGTCGATCGCCACGAGATGTATCAGGTTTTCAACATGGGCATCGGGATGGTGGCGATCGTCGCGCCTAACGACGCCGCGGCAATTGGAAAGCAATTGCGGGCCAGAGTCATCGGCCGAATCGAGCAGGGGCGCGGCGTTGTGCAGCTCGCCGGATTGTAGGGCGACCGCTTCGGTTGCCACTTTTGGACTGGGCAGGCGGAGCGCCCGCCCTACAATTCCTTCGGATGACAGATTACGCCTGACGCCATAACTTCTCGCCGATGGAAAAACGACCGTTTGGCCGAACTTGTTCTCGTTATGTAGCCGGGTCACCGACGAGGAGGTGATGTGGATGAGTGAACGCGAGGCGGATAATCGCCACGACCCTATGCTGGCACCGCGGTATATGGGGATTCCCACCTTCATGCGGACTCCGCTGATCGATGATCCGGCGGAGTTCGATATCGCCCTGGTCGGGATTCCCTACGACGGAGCGGTCACGAATCGCCCGGGCGCACGACATGGGCCTCGGGAGGTCCGCAACGCGTCGAGCATGATGCGCGCGATCCACCCTACGTCCCGTGTGAATCCCTATGAGTTGTGTCGAGTGGGCGACGGCGGTGACGTCCCGTTCACGCGCCTGTACGAGGTTGAGTCCGCCCATGAGGACATCGAGAGGTTCATCTCCAGGTTCGCGACGGCTGGCGTCCGCACCGTGGCCGTGGGAGGTGATCACTCCGTCACTCTACCGGTGCTCCGAGGGTTGGTTTCCGACGGGCCGGTGGGCTTGATTCACGTCGATGCCCATACGGACACGTGGGACGAGTTCATGGGATCGCGCTATAGCCACGGCGCACCGTTTCGCAGAGCGGTTGAGGAGGGGCTCATCGACCCTCACCGAACGATACAGATCGGGATCCGTGGTGCCCAGAACTCGACTGAGGGATGGGACTACTCCGACGCGAGTGGGATGCGCGTCGTGTTCATGGATGAGGTGACGCGGGTGGGCCTGGAGGCTGTGGCCCAGGAAGCGATTCGGATCGCGGGCGGGCAACCCACATATCTGTCGTTCGACATCGATAGCATCGACCCGGCCTTCGCGCCTGGGACAGGTACGCCCGAGATAGGTGGTCTGACGTCGGTCGAGAGCCTCACACTCCTCCGCGCGCTTCGAGGCGTCCCATTGATGGGAGCGGATGTGGTCGAAGTGGCACCGCCGTTCGATCCAACGGGAGGGACCTCCCTCCTTGCCGCGACGGTCATGTACGAGTTGCTCTGCCTGCTAGCAGAGGCGATCACCTAGGTAACGGAGGCGAGTGCGGACACTCGGCTAAAGGCATTCCAAAAAAACCCACACCCAAAAGGCATTCGGCGAAGGCGCCGGATGCCCTTGTGTTTTTGGTCGGATCAAGCAGATCACAAGTATGAATTGAGAGTTAAGAAGTTTTCTAATCGGACAAATTCCCAAAGATGCCCCCTGCTAGGACTCTGGCCTTGAATCTGGTAACATCGTCGCGCAGAGAGTAAGAATGAGCGACACATCGAGGTTTCTTCGGCCCGCGCCCATGGAGGCAAAGGGCGTACACAAACGAAGGTCGCAGGTGCAGGCGGCGGCTTCCAGAGTGACTTCAAGTAATGCCACACGTTATGGGGCATCAGCTCGTTATCGAGGGAATCCGACCGCGCCGGCGGACGAGTAAGGGGCCAGTGGCTCGTAGAATCCTAGCGCCTCAATATCGCTGCCGAGTTCCTATAGGGGTAGTAGTCTTTGTCAGCGCCGGCGCCGGGTCGCGGATGAGATAGTTGAAGTTGTCTTTGCTGGCGATTACGACGAAATGCGTGATCCCGTTGCTAATGCGAGCCCGCACGATGACAGGTTAGGCTGGACGCAAGAAATCGCCGGTGACCATGCCGCCGCCCAGGAAAGTTGGCGACAGGCGCGCAGCGAACTGGAATCTCTTCTCAAAGAACAACCGGAGAATTTTGTTCAGATTGGAGATCTCGCGCTGACCAACATGGGCCTTGGTGACAAAATCGCCGCATTCAAACTAATCGAGCGGGGGCCATGGCACTGACCCCATCGAGAAAGACGCGCCGCCGTTGTCTGGCGAGGAATCGCTACTACCCTTTGAATCTGGGGCGCTATTCGAATCGCCTTTTCTAGATGGCGCCCTCGCGACCAGCTTAATTCATATCGATATCTCCCCATGGCGAGCCACCCGAAAATTGGAAAAGCTTGCTCCTGACTGCGTCGCAAAATCTGAACAGACTATCGCAGATTATGATGAGCGCGATGCGAGGTTCGGCGCCAACCTTAACGAGTCACTTACAATTGCGAATCACGTTGTCTTTATCTTGTGCCCCAATAACGCGGACTCCATTGGAGTGGTAAACCTATTTGCATAATGAAGGCGTGGAAAGGAGATGATCGCATGACACACAGGGTCACTTATACGTACATGTTCGGCATCGCTGTTCTGCTTCTGTCATCGACGCCCGCCACCGCGCAAAATCCCGTTCCATTTCTCACTCAGCCGCTGGTCCCGTCCGCCGTGGTTCCGCGGCGACCGGCACTTGTCTATCCGCTCGTCGTGAACGGCACCGGATTTGTTCCAGGAGCGACAGTCAATTGGAATGGCAAGCCGCGGATTACAGCTTTCGTCAACAGATCGCAACTTCGTGCTTCCATCCTGTCGTCCGACCCAGCCGTTCCAACCACCGGGTCGATCACGGTCGTGAACCCGAACCCGGCCGGCGGCATTTCGAACGCCCTATCCGTGCCGGTCCACTACCCGATATCGCAAATGTCGTTTCAACGCCAAGACTATCCCGTCGGCGTCATGCCTGCGTTTCCGACGGCATTCGACATAAACGGGGATGGAATCCTGGATCTCGCAGTCCCGACCAACAATTACGGCGAGGTTCAGTTTCTGATGGGCAACGGCGACGGTACGTTTCGCCAAGGGGACACGTACACTGTTGGGTGGGGCACGGTGAAGCCGATATTCGCGGACTTCAATCGAGACGGAATTCCGGACTTTGCGATCGGCGTGCACTCTCCGAATGCCATGGCCGTGCTGTTGGGACGCGGCGACGGAACCTTTGCGCCCCCGTCTTATTACCCGACTGGCCTCGCTCCGACCTGGGACATCACCGCAGACTTCAATCATGATGGGAAACTCGACCTGGCAACTGTCAACCAGGCAGGAGCCGACACGGTATCAATTCTGCAGGGGAACGGCGATGGGTCTTTTCAGACGAATGTTGATTATTACGTGGGTTATCCTACTGCCCTGGCCACAGGCGACTTTAACCGGGATGCCAATCTCGATATCGCAGTCTCCGTTTACAGCTCTGGCTCCGTGGCCGTTCTGCTCGGCAACGGCGATGGAACGTTTCGCACAGCGGTTAACTACGGCGCCGGTGCTTGCCCCGGCGGGGTTGCAATCGCCGACTTCAACGGGGATGGAAAGCTCGACCTCGTCGTCGCTAACCAGTGTGAATCCAGTGTTTCGGTTCTGCTCGGCAATGGCGACGGCACCTTTCGTCCGCAAACGAAGTTCTTTACCTCAGGCGGCGCAGTTCGAGTCGACGTTGCGGAGATGAACGCGGACGGCAAGCTGGATTTGGTCGTTGCGACGTACACCAACACGGCCGACATTCTTGTGGGTAACGGCGACGGAACATTCAGGTCGCCTGCATCATTCACGATAGCGAGCAGCCCGTTCGATGTTTCAGGCTACGACTTCAACGGGGACGGCCGAATGGATATCGTCACGTCAAGTTACGGAGAAGATTCGATATCGGTGCTGATTGCGCAGCCGGTGGACAACCACTAGCACCACCGATGCGCCCACCGGCCCGATACCATTACGCGGCAGTCTGGACGGGCAGTGAAATGATCGAGCATTTTCGCCGTTCTCGATTCTCACGAATGACGGCCCGGCAAAACAGCCTTTTCATAGGTAAAATCGGCATCCGAAGTGTGATAAACCGCGTTATCTCATTTATGCCCCAAAAGTAAGAGGCAGTATCAGATTTGAGTGATAACGGCCTAACGAGAGCCTAACGACGCCATCACCCGGGGAAATTGGACCCTGCGTTGAAATCAACATAAGATCAGGTGGACAACAAAGAACCTCACCATGTAAGTAATCTAGGGCGGTTAGCTCAGCGGTAGAGCGGCACGTTTACACCGTGCTTACGAGGGAAAACCGCTTTTCCAATGATAGCCCGGGAAAACGCCGTTCTCATAGGGGAAACAGGCATCCGAAAGGTGTAAACCACGCTATCCCTATACCACCCCAAAAAGCGGTGTCAGTATCAGATTTGAGTATCAGATGGCCTAACAATGGTGAAATGGGATAACGTGAGAACATGCGGGAAAATGACCGCGCGGCTCGTCTTGCGGCGCAATTACAGCACTGCGATGGCATCAACAAGGCGCTGAATTCGCAACGCTACGGTGCCGGGCGTGCGCGTTACGGGCCTAATTGTCAGCAACCACACGAGAGGCAACGGCCTGTGTTTTAAGCTGGTCGCTCACCTTGTGGATTTGCGCTGCCTGCTCTTTCAGGCTTGCCGTGAGGGCGGTGATTGCCCGCTGCTGCTGCGCGATGGTGGCTTCCTGTCGCTGATTTATTTCGGCTTGCTCCTGAACTTGGCGGTGCTCCTTGAGAAACTCGTTTAGCAACATCGCGTTCACGGCTTCGTAGCGAACGGTGTAGGGCTTGCCTTGCTTATCCCGGGCAACCAGATCGGGGTTCACCTTTGCCACTTCCTCAGCCACGAGGCCGAACTGCGGGATGCCTTTGGGATCCAGCTCCTTTTTGTAACGGAAGGTCACCGGTTGCAGCGCAAGGATCGCTTCGCTCGCTTTATCCATTGGCTTGATCTCGTTCTTGAATCGATTCGAAGACACGATCGTTCCAAGCTGACCGTTAGAATCGACGATGACCGTCACGCCTTCGGCCACGGTCGCGCCACTTATGCCAGCGACGAAGGTGTGCCTTTGCATTCCGCCCCTGCCAATGCGGATGACATTGGACTCGCCAACTACTCCGAAGTTGCCGATATCGATGTTGTTACTTCCACGGGTCAGATTCAGCCCGGCCTCAACCCCTATTGCGATATTGTTACTGCCGATGGTGTTGCGAGCGAGCGCGCGAACTCCGGTCGCCGTATTGAAATCACCGGTGGTGTTGTAGTAGAGTGCCGTGTAACCGCTCGCAGTGTTATTGCTCCCGGTCGTGTTGGCGTAGAGCGGCGACCTGCCGCTGGCTGTGTTGTATTGACCGGTGGTGTTATAAGGCAGTGCTCCATAACCGATGGCCGTGTTTTCGATGCCGGTGGTGTTGAACTGAAGCGCGAAAGCGCCCACACCGGTATTGTAAGAGCCGTCGGTATTGGACAAAAGTGCCTCAAAACCAATCGCTGTGTTAGCTACCGCGTGGGAAACCAAGAGCGCATCGTCACCTAGGACGGTGTTTTGGATCGTTAAGCAGCCTTCTTGGCAAACGGCTCGCGCTTGCGGCGAAAGCGCAACGCAAACGAGTGCGATAATGAGCTGGATGAGAAGAAAACCGCGTCGCCAAAGCGGGCTGTCGAGCGAGTTTCGAGCAGGGTCTGTTGTATTGATGAGTTGAACTGGATTTTTCATAGACGTTTTCTTTTACCTTGGATGTTCACCTGCGACTACAGGTCTGAAAGAGGGAAGAAGCCCCCAAGGATAAGCGTCCACGCCAGATCCAGATCTATTCGATGGCGCATCTTGATGAGGCGCCCGCTCCGTTGTCAATGCGCAAATTCGCTGGTTCGGCGAGGCGCTAAACGCTGGTCATACGAAAGCAGTGTCGTTATCGTCTCCAGCGCCCCCCTCCCGGGTGCGTTCTGATTCAGGCTTTCCAGAAACGCCGCCAGCCTGCCATCAGCCCGCGCAAAGGATCAGTCGTCTGCCACCACACGAGGAGCCTGGCTTGTGCTCCAAGCTGGTCGCTCACCTTTTGGATTTGGGCGGCCTGCGCTTTGAGCGTTGCCTGAGGGCGGCAATCTGTGCTTCAAAGTTCTTCTGTTGTGCCGCGACGGTTGCTGTCAAGTGCCTCCACCTTGCGGTGCTCTTTAAGAAACTCATTGAGCAACATCGCGTTCACCGCTTCGTAGCGCACGGTGTAAGGCTTTCCCCTGCTCATCACGGGCCACCAGATCGGGGTTCACCTTTTCCACTTGCTCAGCCACGAGGCCAAATTGCGGGATGGCCGACAGGATCAAGCTCCTGTCTTGTAGCGGAAAGTCACGGGCTGAAGCGAGAGAATCGCTTCGCTCGCCTTGTCCATCGGTTTGATCGCCTCCTTGAACCGCTCCGAGGAAACGACCGTGCCGAGATGACCATCGGCATCAATGATTACTCCTACGCCACCGGCCACGGTCACACCGCTGATGCCTGCGATAAAAGTGTTGGTATGATTCCCGGTTTTGCCAATGCGGATGGTGTGGGCTTCGTCACGAACGCCAGGGTTACCGATAGCTATGTTGGCGTCGCGGTTGAGATTTATACCGGCTTGATAACCGAGAGCGATGTTTTTGCTCCCTTTATGGTTGTTGAACATCGCATTGGTGCCGATGGCAGTGTTGAAGTTGCCCGTGGTGTTCAAATACAGTGCACTAACACCCGTGGCCGTGTTCCAGAATCCGCTCGTGTTGTGATACAGAGCGATGCGACCGTTAGCCGTGTTGGATTCGCCGGTTGTGTTGCTATAGAGCGCTTCATCGCCGTCGGCCGTATTGTGGTGGCCGGTTGTGTTGCTAGAGAGCGCACTATTGCCGGTAGCCGTGTTGGATTCGCCGGTTGTGTTGCTGCTGAGTGCAGAGGCGCCAGTAGCCGTATTGTAACTGCCCCCTATATTGCTGTAGAGCGCAAAATTGCCCATGGCCGTGTTGAAGGCGCCGCTTGTGTTGTCATAGAGCGCAAAAGCACCGGTACCCGTGTTGAACTCGCCTTGTGTTTGATAGAGCGCAAAAGCACCCGTAGCCGTGTTTTCGCTGGCCACAGTGTTGCTGAAGAGCGCCTTAGCACCGATTGCCGTGTTGAAGGCACCTGTGTTGTTTAAGAGCGCATCGTCACCTAGGACGGTGTTGTTGTTCGTTAAGCAGCCCTCTTGGCAGACCGCTCGCGCTCTTGGCGAAAGCGCAAAGCAGCCGAGCGTTAGTGCGATGAGAACTGGGAGAATTGTTGCGTTTTTGGATTGAATCAGCGGATTCATGGTTCTTCCTTTGTTTTCCCCGGCTACGTTGGTTCTGTGATTCGCGGGTCCGGAAGGGGCGAAGAACCTAGCGGGGCAAATGGCCTCCGCCTGATTCGAATCCGTTGGCGCGCATTTGACGGCTTCGCGCCCATGGTTGTCAATCAAGAAAATCGTTTCCAAACGATCCCTCGTTACCGTGCGGGCCGCCGCTCCGGCCGCGGTGGGTAAAATTGGTGGACAAATGTGCAGTTGTCGCGGGCCGAGCCACTCGACCTCGTGACTGCCGTCCGAGCTATCGCCGGGGTCGATGACCCTAGCTGGTCTAACGAACAGGCTTGCCTCGGGGATCACCGGTTCCAGCGCCAACTCGACAGCCCCGGCGGCTTGGATTAACAGTCCAAGCGCGAAACGGGCGGTTAGCTCAGCGGTAGAGCGGCACGTTTACACCGTGTTGGTCGGGGGTTCGATCCCCTCACCGCCCAGATCTCTTCCGCTTCCTCTACTTTCTCCCAAATCAGATTGAGAGGAAAAGGTAGAGGCAGAGGAAGAGTTGCGAGCGGGTAGGATGGCGAGGGCGATGAAGCTTTGGACCACTTTGTCATCCTGGTTTTTCGTCAGGCTGCGATAGCGGATGAGGCCGTAGCCAGGCTTTGACTGGGAGAGGCGCGCCTCAAGGATTTCGATTTCGACTCGCACGGAATCGCCCGGATGCACCGGCGCCGGCCAGCGCAGTTCGTCGATCGCCCGGCCGATGATGCCACCTCCGACTTGCATCGTTTCGATGAAGAGCCGCATCGAGATCGCCGCCGTCTGCCAGCCGCTCGCCGCCAGGCCGCCGAGCAAATTTTCGCCAACATTTTGGTCGAGATGAAAGGGCTGCGGATCGTAGCGGCGCGCGAACTCAATGATTTCCTCGGCCGAAATGGTCCGGCTGGTTGAAACGAAGCGGCTCCCGACGGGGAAATCCTCAAACGTGCGGTTCACTCCGGAAGCAGTGCTGCATTGCCGGTGAAGACGCAAGGTGTAAGCTGAGCCTAACGAGGCAACATGAGCGAACTCTAGGCGCGCGTACGAGCGTCCGATTTGACCACCGATTGGAAAGCCCGGCCGTTGCTGCGCATCCGTTACGGCGCGGATATAACGGATTGGAAAAGCCGGGGCTTTCCATCCGCGGTTCAGACTCTTCTTCCGCTGCGGCGCGATCTACGGCCCCGGGTTCACTCCGAGCAGGCGCGCTTTCTCGGCGTCGGGCAGGGAGCTGTTTTGGATCCAATCTTTGGCCGCGACCGGGTTCTGCTTGAGCCACTCGCTTGCAATCATTTCTTCGGACTTCTGGCGCATGGACGGATCGGAAATGGTTGCGGCCCAGGTGAGAGCGAGGGCGGAGTCCTCGTAGGCGAGGGTGGTGCTGAAGGAACCGACGGCTTCGTCCCGCATCGCTCCGCCTAACGAGTTGAGAAAATCGCCAGCCGCTTTCGGGTCCTCCTTCGCCCAGAAACGCGCCGCGCCGCCAACCGCATTGCCGCGCTCGTCCTGCGGCAGGTTGGCCGCCCATCGCGTCGCCGCCTCCGGATCATCCTGTGCCCAGTCTCTGGGCAATCGCGCTATTGGCTGCTTTCCGAGCGTCGACGCTTTGCAGTTGACTCACCCACTGCCGCGCATGCGCCGGGTCGGAACGAAAAAGCATGCCGGCAAATGACATTGCCGTTTCCTGCCGGTCCGAAGCGTCGGGTAGCGAAGCGACATAGGCTTCGGCGGCTTTTGGATCCTTTTGCCACCAGCCGTTGAGCGCGCCTTGCATGGCAAGATTGCCGTAGCCGTCGGGATGTTGTTGCGCCCAGGCGAGCGCAGCGGCGGGATCTTGCGTCGCCCAATTGGTCGCCGTGCTGTTGAAAGCACTCGTGTAATCGAGCCCTGTGGCGCCGATTGCATCCAAAAATTGCGCCGCGTCGACGGGCTCGAGTGCGCTCCATTTCGCCACGGCGGTGCTCACGAAGGTAATCTTGTCGGAGGGCGACAGAGCACCGGCCGGAAGCTCGTTGATCGAATGCGCGAGGGCACTTGCGGCGCTCGCATCCGCACTTCGGAGGACAGCCGCGATCGCTGCGCCGCGAAAACGCACATCGCGCAACGCAATCGCGCCGGCCAGGGCGGCCTTTGCGTCGAACACGGCCCACGTTTTGAAAAACGCCGCGATTTTCGCGTCCGACCCAGCGGCTGCGCGGCAGTGTTTGCAATTGCTCTGCCAGTTTCGCGATCTCTTCCGGTGTCCGCTTGGAAAGCAAGCCGTAGAGTTCTTGGAAGGGGACGGCCGCGATATCGCCGAGAAGGAGGCGGTCTTCTTCCGATTTCGTTAGGCGAGAAGCCGTCGCTGAATGTTCAGCGCGGGTGCGTTGCGCCGCGCCGTCCGGACTCTTGTTCGTCCTATCATGTCGGATCAGGAATCCAAGCAGGACGAGCGCGCAGGCGCCGAGCAGAATCAGACCAATGACCTTTGGGTGTTTCATTCCGGGAAAAAGCGGCGTGCGATGGGATCCCGGACTCATCTGCTCTGAAAATTATGCGATGATCCGTCCGGCGAAAGGTTCAATCGCTCAGCCGATTGTATTTCTTCAAGAGCTCCCGCACCCGATCGTGCGGCAACGCTTCGACGCGGTGACCGTCGCGGCCGGTCATGTCTTGATTGTTGACCAGCGCATTCACGATCGCTTCCTCGACCGCTTGGACGGTCGCTTCGAAGATCGGATCGAGCAGATCGTTAGGCACGGTCTGGACGGTCTGCGTTGGCTTTTCGGGGTTGGCTGCGCCTGGGTTGGCGGTCGAGAACGCGATGAAAAGATCGCCCGAGCCATTTCCGGAAATGCTGCCGGTGCGCGCCAGGCCGAGGCTCGCTCGGCGCGCCAGGCGTTTGAGCTGATCGGGCAGAAGCGGCGCGTCCGTCGCGACCACGATGATGATCGAGCCGGTATCCTTCGGGTAAACCGAGCCCGGGATTTCCTTCCCGACCGGCACGCCCGCGATCGTCAATTGTGGGCGCCGTCCGCAGTTTGCCTGGACGAGAACGCCGATGGTATAGCCGCGACCGGGATCAGCGCTCCCGTCTACAGGGGGGACACACGCGATGCGGTGCCGGTGCCGCCCTTAAATTCGTAGCAAATCATTCCGGTGCCGCCGCCGACACTGCCTTCAGCAACCGGGCCGCCTTTCGCGGTGTCGAGCGCATGCGCCACATCCTCCGGTTTCACGTGGAAGCCGTTGATGTCGTTCAACCAGCCGTCCCACGTCTCCGCGACGACCGGCAGGCTCCACCAGTAACCGGTCTTGTCCGCCGCGCCGTGCGCGAGGCGCCAGGCGATGACCGCGTCGCGCGCCACGCCAACGCTGTGGGTGTTCGTAATTACGACCGGTCCTTCAAGAAATCCGCTTTCTTCCACCCAGGCCGTTCCGGTCATTTCGCCGTTTCCGTTCAAGCTGAAAGTTCCGGCGTAAACCGGATCGTTGAGCGAGTCGTGGCCGCGCGGAATGACCGCGGTCACACCGGTGCGCACCGGGCCTTTGCCGACTTCAAGTTTTCCCTCGCCGCTGATCAAAGTGGTGAAACCGACTTCGACCCCGGCGACATCGGTAATCGCATTCAACTTTCCCGGCGTGCCGTCGAAGGGAATGCCGAGGGCACGCGCGCGGATCGCTGGTTTCGCTGGAGGCGACGACTGTGGCTCACGGGCCAGGACCCACGCCGGTAAGAGCAGCAGTGCAATGAGTGTTGCCTTGATCATCAGGATTTTGGATCCGGCGCGACACGCAGGACGACTTTGCCGCGAGTATGCCGCGTGGCGATCTGGTCTTGAGCTTTGGCCACTTCCGAGAGCGGGAATACCTGCGTCACGACCGGCGTCAGTTTTTTGTCTTCGATCAAGCGCGTCAGTTCGGCAAAGGTTTCGCTTTTCGGTGCGGCTGAAATGGAGACGCCGCGGATGCCGTGCGCGTCCAAAGCCGCCTGGTCCGGTTCGCCCGCGATTGTGACGATGACGCCGCCTTTTTTCACCACGCCGTAGGATCTCGTCAGGGTATCGCCACCGACGGCGTCCAGGACGACGTCGACATCTTTCACCACGTCTTCGAATTTCGTTTTCGTGTAATCAATCGCCTGATCGGCCCCGAGTTTTTTCAGGAAATCCTGGTTCGCGGTGGAAGCCGTCGCGATGACGCGGGCGCCGCGCGCTTTGGCGATCTGGATCGCCATGTGACCGACCCCACCGGATCCGCCGTGGATGAGAACGGTCTGGCCCTGCACTCAGTTTTGCGGCATCAACCAGTGCCTGCCACGCGGTCGAACCGGCGGCTGGCACCGCGGCGGCCTGCTCGTAAGTGATCGACGACGGCTTGCGTGCAACTTCATTTTCCTTCGCGACCGCGAACTCCCCATAGCCGCCTTCTTCGCTCAAGGTGAAGAAGGCGTAGACAGGATCGCCGGCCTTCAGCGTGGAAATTTTGCTCCCTGTTTTTTCGACTACGCCGGCCGCATCCATTCCCGGAATCAGCGGCAGAGTGGTGTGGAAATATTCGGCATATTTCCCCGAGCGAATCGCGACATCGACGGGATTAACCGACGCCGCCACGACGCGAATCAAGACCTCGTCATCTTTTGGCTCTGGTCGCGGCGTCTCTTCGTAGTTTAGCGCTTCGGGGCCGCCATACTCGTGCAACACCACGGCTTTCATTTTGGTCGCCGCGGGCTTCGGCGACGGCGTGTGGTTCGCGCGCCTGTGCGCAAAGCGTGAGGGCGAAGAGACAGGCAAGGATTTTTGTTTTCATCGTTTAGAGCGGAGCAACCGCGTTGGCATATTTCTGCAGAAGATGATCGATGTAAACGCTGTAGCGCTCGGCCAGCGCGGCGCTTTCGAGGAAGAGAATGTTCTCTGCGTTGAACTGCGCGCTGCGCGAAAAGTTATAGGAACCGGTGATCACTGTGTCATCGATGACCAGTACCTTGTTATGCATGAAATCATGCCGGCTGGTCGGCGTGTAGGGCGTGGAATTTTTCCCGACCAAATGCGCCTGCTCGATGATCTGGTGGACCGCCGGAATCTTCCATTGATTGGCCGGCACGCTCTGCCATTGCCGAAAAACCTGCTCCATCTGGGTGCGATCGAAGATGCCGTCGACCTTGACCTTGCCTGCGCTCAGGAGATGCCCGAGCGCCGAGATGAGGGTGCCGGAATTGATCAGCAAACTGCAAAGCCGCACCCGCCGCTGCGCCCCGCGCACCCGGCGCGCTATTTCGGCGTCGATCTCGAGGCCGCACCCGGGCGAAAACATCACGCGCGCGCTGACCGGCTCGCCGGCGAAGCGGAGCGTTGCACTGTGGTTTGGAGATGGCCGGTGCCCTCGAAGTTTCCCTTCTCCCAGATCTGCTCGAAATCCTCTCCGTAGAAACCGGCCAGCGTCGGCGAATCGAGTTCGATGACGTTATTCTCCATCAACGCGAACGCGTCATTCGTTAGGTTGAGCGAGCCGGTCCAGACCGCCGCCCCGTCGCGCACGATGAACTTGTCGTGCATCAACTTCATCCCGCCAATCCGTCGCCACGGAAACCCGAGCCCCTGCACAAATGCGCCGGTCCCGGGCGGCGCCGGGTCCTGACCGGCCGCCATGTCTGGCGTTTCCGGCTTGTCCCCGTCGTAGCAAATGCGAATCTGCACGCCCGGCCGCCGCACGCGCCTGCAGGGTCTGCAAGAGCTGGAGCCGCAGCGCCTCATCAAGCCGCATATCGTAAACGGCCAGATCGAGACTGCGCTGCGCCTGGCCAAGGAAATCAGTCAGCCGCCCCATCACCTCGGCGCCCGATTGCTCGCCTTCGGCCAGGAAGAAGCCGGAAAGCTGGTCGTCGGGTGACTCGCGCTGGATGATGGATTCCATTCTTGCCTTCGACGCTGGGTATCCTATCGCGCGCGGCGCGCGACGCACGCACCTTCTCAGAGATTCATGTTCAAATGGATCTGTCGGATTGGAAGAAGTAGCGCCGCCGGCGCGTGCAAGAGAATTCAGTCCCGCAATGCGCCGCGAATTACCGAGGCCGAGTTTTCCATCCGGAAAATCTGTTTTCGCCCAACCCGCGAGGCACTAGATTGGGGGCGTGAGTTACCAGGTTTTCGCGCGCAAGTACCGGCCGCAGACATTTGACGATCTCGTCGGCCAGGAACACGTCACGCGTACCCTGAAGAACGCGGTCGAGCAGAATCGGCTGGCGCACGCCTATCTTTTCGTCGGGCCGCGCGGGACGGGGAAGACCTCGACGGCGCGCATCCTCGCCAAAGCGCTCAACTGCATCCACGGTCCGACCGTCACGCCGTGCGGCGTGTGCGATAACTGCATCGAAATCGCGGCCGGCAACAGTCTCGACGTCCTTGAGACTCGACGCCGCGAGCAATCGCGGCGTCGACGACGTGCGCGAATTACGCGACAACGTGCGGTATGCTCCGGCAAGGGCGAAATACAAAATTTACATCGATCGACGAGGTGCACATGTTAACGAAAGAGGCGGCCAACGCCTTGCTCAAAACGCTGGAAGAACCGCCCAAGCACGTTGTTTTTTGTCTGGCGACGACTGAGCCGGATAAAGTTGCCGATAACAATCTTGAGCCGGTGCCAGCGTTTCGATCTGCACCGGATCCCGACGAACCTGATCGCGCAGCATCTGCAATTCATCGCCGGGAAAGAGAAGATCACGCTCGAGCCGGCCGCGGCCCATGCCATCGCACGCGGCGCGGATGGCGGTCTGCGCGACGCGGAATCGATGCTCGATCAACTGGTCGCGTTTTGCGGCGAGACGATCGCGGAGAGCGACGTATTGGATGTCTTCGGTTTCACGAGCGAGCAGACGAGTAGCCGGTTTCACCGAAAAAATTCTTCGCGGCCAAACCTCCGAAGCGCTCGGCTTGCTCGACGAACAGTCGGCGGCGGGCAAGGCGATGATGAAGTTGATGTCTGACCTGATTGCGCACCTGCGCGATCTGCTCGTCTTCAAGGTGAAACCGGAAGCGCTGGCCGACGAAGCCGCGCCCGAGCTGCAATCGTCGTTAGGCGACGAGGCGGCACTTCATCGAAACCGATCGCCTGCTCGAGCTGATCGAGCAGTTTGCCGAGGCCGAAGGCCGGATGAAATGGGCGCCTAACAAAAAGCTGCATTTCGAAGTGGCGGTGATCAAGGCGATCCAGACTCTTGGCCAGGTGACGCTGACCGAGGTGATCGACAATCTCGCCGCCCTGCGTGGTGGCGGGTCACCGGCGACCGGCAAGCCGCCGCCTGCTAAAACGCCGGCGGCCAAACCAGCGCTCGCGGAAAAGAAAGTTCCCGCGCCTAAAGCCGAGAAACCAGCTGCGCCTGCCGCCTCCGCAGGACCCACTTCCGGGGGATCGCCGCACAAAGGCGCCTCCGACATTCCAGCCGCCACGCTGCCTGCCGACATGGCCGGTATCTGGCTGAAGGTGGTTGAGCTTACCTACGCGCGTCGTCCCATGCTCAGAACCTGGATCGACGCTGCGAATTATCTCGGTACTGAGGGCCGCAACGTCCTCCTCGGTTTCGCGCCGAAAGAAAAGACGAGCATGGAAGGGCTCCTGCGGGCCAACAACCGTAGCTTCCTCGAAGCCCTCCTGAAAGAGATGAGCGGAACCGATTGGACCGTCAAACTAAGCCTCGTGGAGGGATTACCATCGACGTCGCCGCGGGAGGAAACCCAAGCCGACACCGGGCCGGGCAAACCTAAGCCTAACGATTCGCTCGATTCATTTAAAAACGATCCCTTAATCAAGGAAGCGCTCGAAATTTTCAAAGGAGAAATCAAATCAGTCACAACCTGAGCCATGAATCTGAACAAGTTAATGAAGCAGGCGCAGAAGATGCAGGAGCAAATGGCCAAAACGCAGGCCGAGCTCGAGGACAAAACGGTTGAGGTGATGGCGGGGGGCGGGAAGGTCACGGTGGTCGCGAACGGCGCCGGCGACGTCCTTTCGATTAAGATCGCGAAAGAGATCGTCGACCCGGAAGACGTGGAGATCCTGGAGGACCTGATCCTGAGCGGCGTCCAGCAAGCCATCGCCAAAGGCAAAGAGATGGCGAGCAGCGAGATGACGAAAATCACCGGGGGCATGCCCGGCCTCAGCGGCCTGGGCTTGTAGGGCGGGGGATTGACCCTCCTTGCTCTTGTGGGCCGCGAAAGTTACTACCTTACCGAGAGCCTCGCGTCTCTGCTATTCACGCTCCCGCCGACATTACTAACCGTAACGCTAAATAAAGAGCCATTGTCCTGCCTGGTCGCGGGCGGTGTCGTGTAAGAGCTATCAGTGGCCCCGTTGATCGCGGCGCCGTTCTTTTCCCACTGGTAACCAAGCGGCGGAGTCCCGGTCGCAACCACGCTAAAGGTGGCTGTTTGGTTCACCATAACCTTCGCGTTTTTTGGCTGTCTCTTGATCGCCGGAGGACTTGGTGTCGGTGTTGGTGAAGCACCTGAAATTAACTCTGCCGTGCCGCTAACGAACGGGCGGCCCACCCCGCCGGTGATAAGTATTCGACCGTCCTGAAGCTCGGTCGCGGTATGATTCTGACGTGCGACAGTCATGGTGCCAAAGTCACTGAACTGCTTGCTGGCCGGGTCATAGATCTCGACTGAGTCGAGCGCCTGTTGCGCGCCGCCAAAGATGCTGCCGCCAATATCCGAACCGCCAATCGCCAGAACGTCTCCCTGTAACGACCCCCAGGCCGCATTCTTGAGACGCAGGGAAACCAACCGGCCGCGCGCTTCCAGCATGCTGTTCGCCGTGGGAGTGAAGATCTGCAGTGTCGGGTTGTAGATATCGCCGGCTTCCGGACTGACCGTGCCGCCAGTAATAATGACTGTGCCATCATCGAGTAAAACTGAGTCATGGTCGGAGCGCGCGACGAGCATATCGCCGATCTGGGCGAAAAGCTGAGTGCCCGGATCGAAAAGCTCGGCCGTCTCAGTGGTGCGATCGCCTCCTCCTTGTCCATTAGCCAGAACAGTGCCACCACTAACCAAGACCTTGCCATCATTGAGCAGACTGGCTCGATGTCGCTTCCGTCCGATCTTTAAGTGGCCGGTCGTAAGCCGGAAAGTTCCGGTCGCCGGATCATAAGTTTCAGCCGTATCCGTTTCGCCGCCGCCAGTGACCACGCCACCGACCATGAGTGGCTGTCCGCTATTCAACAGAGTCGCGGTATGCAGGGCCCGTACGTTTTTCATCGCGCCGGTGGGACTGAAAAGACTTGTGTTGGGATCGAACAGGTCAGCGCTGCGGAGCTTTCCATCGGAACCATTCCGGCCGCCTGCGATCAGAACCCGTCCGTCGTTCAGAAGCGTACCGGTATGATTCTTTCGTTCGTCGGAGAGAATGGAACTAAGAAGCGTAAAGGAGTTATTGGCAGGATTGAATATCTCGGCCGAGGTGAGCGTGACAGTGTCGGTGCTGCCGCCGGCGATGAGCACTCTGCCATCCTGGAGAAGAGTGGCGGTTTGCTGGTTGCGGGGCACCTGCATTTTACCGAGGGTAGTGAATTGGTGCGTAATTGGATCGAGAATCTCGGCGCTTTGCAGAGTCTGGTTACCAGTGACCCCTCCGGCTACAAGGATGTCGCCACTTAGCAATATGGTTGCCGTATGTCCGCCGCGGTCTTCGAGGAGTTGGCCGTGCTCGGTCCAGGTCTTGGTCGCCGGGGCATAAATCTCATCGACCGCGAGGAATCCACTCTCCAAGGTTACGCCGCCGATCACCAGCACCTCGCCATCGGCCAGCGACACTGCCTGATGATTCGAGCGGTGATAGAGCATCGGAGTATCGAGCGTAAAAGTTTGCGTCGCCGGATCGTAGATCTCCGTCTCCTCATGCGGACTCGTCCCAGAGAAGCCGCCCGTGATAAGGACCACCCCTGAAGGCAGTAGAGTCGAGGTATGGTTGGCCCGCGGGATGACCATCGGATTTGGTGTCGCGACAAAGGTTTGTGTTACCGGGTCATAGATCTCGGCAGTGTTGGTAGCGACATTGTTAATGTAACCGCCCGTAATGAGTACTTTCCCGTCGGGAAGCCTTGTCGCCATGTGACTTTTGCGACCTTGCACCGGGTTGCCAATCGTTGGGGTAAAGCTGTCCCGGGAAGGATCGAAGATATCCGCGGTCGGCCCTCCCACGACAAGCACCGTCCCATCGGCGAGAAGCGTCGCAGTATGTTGCGTCCGTCCCTTGCGCATGCCTTGCGGAGTAAGGCTAAAGGCGCCGGTCGTCGGATCGTAGAGCTCGGCCGTTTGCAACGGTGTCCCATCCTGATCGCCGCCGGTGATGAGCACGCGCCCGTCGAGGAGCAGAGTCGAAGTGTGATTCTCCCGTGAAGTCACGATTGAGCCAGTGGACGTGAAAACGCCGGTTGCCGGGTCGTAAAGCACGGCCGAGGAAAGCACGGTGGTCTCATTTACTCCTCCGGTGATGAGCACCTTGCCCGATTGGAGGAGAGTAGTGGCGTGACTCGTCCGCTCCGGACTAAGGGTAATCAACTGCGATTGAACTTTCGTTGCCGCGAAGACCCCGAAAATGAAGAAAAAGGGAAGGATTTTGCGCATAACGGATATTCCGAAAGTTTGCCAGCGAGCCTTGAGCGTAACCGTACGAGGCGAGGGGAACATACTGGCATGTTAGGATGGATTTTGTCCAGTGAATCTCGGTCCGCTTTCGGAGCCATTCCAACATTCCAGTTGGCGGCGCAGCGTTTTGTCATCTTCCTGTCACCAAACCAGAGTCTTTCCTCGCGGCGAAGGTAATCATGCGACGGTGTCGTAGTTCAGCGCTTGGAGAACTGGTGGGAGCGCCATATCGTTAGGCTGCCAGAGCGCGGCCGACGCGGCCTGCGCTTGCCGGACGACTTCGGCGCAGACCCGATCGTTAGGCGAACCGTTCGCGGTGAGAACGGAGGCGGCGACGAAAGAACTAAAGAACACCCATCTGCCGTTGATGGCCTTCGTAGATCGCAACCTTGCGAATCCCAAACTCTGCCATCTCTTGCCCGAGCCGCGCGAAATTTTCTCCCCCCTGCACATGCGAATGACCGTCCGATGCAGTCGTGAACGGGATTCCTTTCTCCATCGCGCGCCGAATGATTTCATCGCTCGGATAAAGCTCGCCGACCGGTTTGCGCCAGCCCGCAGTCGAGAGTTCCATCGCCAGGTTTGCATCGCGGATTTCGGAGAGAACAGCATCGAGCAATTCACCGAGGTCCTTGGTCGGTCGGAAACCGAAAATCTTCACAAGATCGAGATGCGCCATGCAATCGACCAGTCCGCTCGCTGCCATCGCGCGGATGCGTTCGTAATAATCGGCGTAGACCTCGTCAATGTCGCGCCGCGCAAATTCGGCTTCCTCGCCGGCATGATCGAAAGCCCAATCGCCGCGCAAGAAGTGGACGGAACCGAGCACAAAATCGAGCCGGTCCCAATGCTTCTCAACCCAGCGGCGGCCATCCGCGGAGTGCACCGGATCGTTGTCCAATTCGATCCCGGCGCGAATTTTCAGATCGGGGTTCGCCGCGCGCAGTCGCTCGATCTCGTCGAAATCGACGCCGCGATGATAACGATCGTGATCCGTGAGGGCGATATCGCGCAGGCCGATCTTGCGCGCGTGGTCCGCCCAGGGCTGAAGTAGTTCCTGCGAGTAGGGTTGAAGACGATGGCCCTGCGGATGGAGGTGGTAATCGGAGAAGAGTTTCATTGTAGGACGCTTCGCTCTGCGAAGCGCGAGGCGAGACGTCGTTTGTCGTGCGATCCAAATCTGCATTCATCACCAGTCTCGCGCTTCGCGGAGCAAAGCGCCTCCATCACGACGATGTGATCGATTTGCGCTGCGCGTCGAGCTCGGGGTAGGCCGGCATCGTCACCTCGACCGTGAACACTTTGCCCGGGCACGAGCTCACGCGTCGCGATCGTCTCTGAGTATTCAACATGTTCGCCGGGATTGATCAGGAGGGTGCCGACCTGTTCGGCGAAAGCGCGATTCTCGGACCAGCGCGTGACGATGCGACCAGTCGAATCGCGGAGCAGGATTTCGATTCGCTGCTCGCTCGGGAAACTCAGTTCCACGGCGCGGTCGCCGCGATTCGTCAGGGTGACGTGAACGGGCAATTGGCGGACTTCCGAGAGCTTGACCGGTTCCGGCGGGAGCTGTATTGCGAGGACAAGGCCGCGCAGTTTTGGCGTTCTTATATTGCGGGATCTTGTCCGACGAACCAAACGGATGAACGAGACGGCCGAGCCAGCCGCGCTTTTCCTGAGCAGGCGCGCTGCCGACGCAGGCGAGCAAAATCAGCGCGGCGAAAATCACCGTTAGTCTCATCCGCTTCAAAGAGGCCAACGTTGCAAAAACTGTCAAACCCTTTATCAATCCGCGATGAGGAGTCTGTCCATCGCCGCACTCTTTCTTGTCCTCGTGGTGCGGGCGGACTCCGGCTCGCAGCATTGCACCTTTCGCGTGCACGTCGCAGCCAATGCCAATGATGGTTCCGTTTTCGCGCAGCCAATTCGCTCGCCCACGGGTCACGATGTTTTCATCGAACGGAACGCCTGGCTTACCGAGCGCGATGTGAAGTCGTATTACCCGTATCGCGCGACGAACGGCAGCTACGCCGCGCTTCTTCAGTTGGATGACCACGGGCGCACCGTCCTCGACACGCTGAGCGTCGAGCGCCGCGGATCGTATCTTTTCGTCTTCGTTAACGGCCGGTCGCTTACGGAATTACAGGTGGATCGTCGCGTCTCGGACGGAAAAATCTATCTCCCGTCCGGCCTGACCGAAGCCGATATCAGGCTTATGAACAAGGATTGGAAGCTAATCGGCGGCCAGAAGAAAAGATGAGCGACCGAGTGTGGGCCTTTGCGCTGCTCTTTCTCGCCATGAATGCCTTCGCGCGAGCAGACGACACCCCGCTCAATCTCGCGCTGCCGACGGATAACACTGCGTTGCTGCGCGGGGACAATCCGGATTTTTATCAAGTGATCGAGCGCAACCTGCATGGGGTGATTTCCTACCCATGGCAGGGCGGACAATACGGTTTTGTCCGCGATCCGGTCGAGACGTCAGCCGGCACGGTTTACACGCGTTTTCACGAAGGCATGGACATCCGCCCGCTGCGGCGCGACGCGCGCGGCGAACCGCTCGACGAGGTGCGTGCGATCGCCGGGGGCAAGGTTGTTTATGTGAGTCGCGCGGCCGGCGCTTCAAATTACGGGCGCTACGTCGTGGTCGAGCATCGTTGGGGCGGTTGCCCCTACTACAGTCTCTACGCACATCTCAACACGATCTCGGTCGAGGCCGGGCAGGCGGTGAAGCAGGGGGAAAAGCTCGCCATCATGGGGCACACGGGCAATGGGATCAATCGCGAGCGCTCTCACGTGCACGTGGAGCTCAACCTGCTGCTGAACGATCATTTCGAGGAGTGGCACAACACCTTTTTCAAGAATGATCCGAACCATCATGGGATCTACAACGGGCTGAACCTCGCCGGCTTCGACCTGGCACGGCTGATCCTCGCGTTGCGCTGGGAATTCCTCGCTCACGATTCCCGCGTTTCTTGCCAGAGAAGAAGTTTTCTACAAGGTCATTGTGCCGAATTCGCCCAACTTTCAGCTGCCGGAGCGATATCCCTGGATGATCGACGGCGCGCCTAACGAAAAGCCGGTGGCGTGGGAAATCTCCTTCGCTCGCTCGGGTGTGCCGCTGCGACTCGACACCGAGCAGCAAAGGCGGTGAGCGCGGCCGAGCTCTCGTATGTCAAACCGAGCCCGATTGATTGCCGCAACCTGACGCGCGGAGATGTCGCTGGCCGCGGCACGAGCGCACACCTGACCGAGAGCGGCCAGGCACTCATGCGCCTCTATACTTTTCCGAGACTAACGAACCTGCAGCGGGAGGCGTTGAAGAGTTGAAGCGGAAGAAACTTAGCCGGCGACAATTTCTTGGCCTCGGCCTCGTCGCCTTGCCTGCGGCCGCGGGGATCGACGGTCGCTTTGCTGAACCGACCTGGCTGCGAGTCACCCACCTCGATCTTCAGCCCGAGCCGAGCTGCCGCTTCGTGCAGTTCAGCGATCTGCATTACAAGGGCGATGCCGACTACGCGACCAAAGTCGTGGGCACGATCAACGCGCTTGCGCCGGAGTTTGTCTGTTTCACCGGTGATCTGGTGGAAGACGCGCGCTTCGCGCCGGCCGCGCTCGACTTCATCCGGCAAATTGAGCGGCCGGTCTATGGTTGTCCCGGGAATTGGGATTACAACAGCGGCGCCGATTTCAAGGAATACGAGAAGGCTTTCGCGCGCGACGGGCGGCGCGTGGCTGGAGGATCGCAGCGTCGTGCTGAAGAAGGACGATCTCGAATTGATTGGGATGGGATTGCGTGGCGTCCACGTCCTCGGCGAATCCAGAGCCGCGCGCCGTATTCTGCTCATCCATTACCCGATCCAGGCCGACCGGCTCGATGGCCGGCGTTACGATCTGATCCTCGCGGGTCATTCGCATGGCGGTCAGGTGCGCCTGCCTTTCTACGGCGCGCCGGTCCTGCCGTATGGCGTCGGCCGTTATGAGCGGGGCCGCTACGATTCGTTAGGCGGTCCGCTCTACGTCAACGTCGGCATCGGCACCTACATGTTCCCGGTCCGGTTCAATTGCCGCCCGGAAATCACGGTCGTGCGAATGTAGACTCGCGCGAACTTTATTTTTTTGACAGCCGAGGCCAGTCCGCTACTTTACGCGCCCGCCGCGTGAACGCGCGGACCTAAATCAGGAGAGCCAACCGGCTCGTTGGAACTGAAATCATCATGCAAAAAAATCGCAGCAAACGTTATCGCGCAGCCGCCGAGCAGGTGGATCGCAACAAGACCTACAGCTTCTCCGACGCGGTCAGCGTGTTGAAGAAACTGCCGCCGACCAAGTTCGACCAGACGGTCACGATGTCGTTTCCGGCTCGGGGTCGATCCCAAGCAATCCGACCAGATGGTGCGCGGCACCTGTCCGCTCCCGCACGGCAGCGGCAAGCAGGTGCGCGTGCTCGTTTTCGCGCAGGGCGCGGCGGCGCAGGCCGCGAAAGAATGCCGGCGCGGAATACGTCGGCTACGAGGATTTGATCAAGAAATGCCAGGAAGGCTTTCAGGATTTCGATGTCGCGATCGCGACGCCCAGCGCCATGTCGGAAGTGCGCAAGCTCGGCAAGGTGCTTGGCCCGCGCGGGCTGATGCCGAACCCGAAGACCGGCACGGTGACCGAGGACACGGCCAAGGCGGTGGGCGAAGTGAAGGCCGGCCGGGTCGAGTTCAAGCTCGACAAGAACGGCAATGTCGCCGTGCCGGTGGGTAAATTTTCCTTCGCCGAAAATCAGTTGGTCGAGAACGGAACGGCGATCATTGAAGCAGTCGTGAAAGCCCGGCCGGCGACGGCCAAGGGCCGTTTTGTCGAGGGCATGACGCTCGCCGCGACGATGTCGCCCGGGTTGCATGTCGATCCGTCGCCGTATCTCAGCACCTAGAATTGCGATCTCTCAATCTAACGACTCTCAACCTTTCCACCAATGAGACCTGAAAAAGCCAACATCGTTTCGGACCTGTCCGAGAAACTGAATCGCTCGCCCTTCCTTTTGGTGACCGATTATCAGCGGATGAAAGTCGACCAGTTCGGCGAGCTGCGGAATCGGCTCGCGCCGACCGGCGCCGAGGTGCACGTGGTGAAGAACAGCTTCCTGAAGCGTGCCATGACGGCGAGTGGCCTTCCGGACGTTGCCGAGCAACTCAGCGGACAAACCGCGGTCGTCACGGGCGACAGGGATGTCGCGCCAGTGGCGAAAGTCCTGAAAACTTTTGCGGCGGAATTCAAAATCGCCGCGGTCAAGATCGGCGTGGTCGACAAGAGCGTGCTTTCGACTGCGGAAGTGGAATCGCTCGCCGACCTGCCGTCGCGCGAAGTCCTTTTGGCGCAGTTCCTCGGTGTGCTCTCGGCGCCGGCGACGAAACTGGTCCGCATTTTGAACGAGCCGGCGTCATCGCTTGCCCGACTCTTGAAGCGCCAAGGCCGGAGAAGGAAGGCGAACCCGGGGCGGAGGCCACGGCCTAACGAACAAATTTTTGTAGGGCAGGCGCGTCGCCTGCCGCGGCAACCGGAGCGGTTGCCCTACAACAAACAAGAACAACACTGTCCGAGCCGATGGCTATCGGCTGTAATTTCCCGGAAGCTTTCGGGAGCGGCAATTGGAGGAAACTAAAATGGCAGATATGAACGCAATTGTGGAGCAACTCAGCGGGCTGACCGTTCTCGAGGTTGCTGGATTGGTGAAGCAACTCGAAGAAAAGTGGGGCGTTAGCGCAGCGGCTCCCGTGGCGATGGCGGCGGCGCCGGCCGGCGGCGGTGGCGGCGCGAGCTCCCGCAGCGGCGGCCGAGGAGAAGACCACTTTCGACGTTATCCTGAAGGAGATGGGCGCGAACAAGATCGGCGTGATCAAGGAAGTGCGCGCCGCGGTCCCCGGACTCGGCCTCGCCGAAGCCAAGGCTCTGGTCGAAGGCGCGCCCAAGACGATGAAGGAAGGCGTGACCAAGGAAGAAGCCGAAGAGATCAAGAAAAAGGTCGAAGCGGCAGGCGCCAAGGTCGAAATCAAATAGTTTTACATCCGTCGGCGGGCGCGGCGCTGGCCAAAAAAGCGCTTGCGCCCTCCGGCAGAATGTGTCTATTTGACACTCCCTTTTTCCCGGCTAGGAGTCGCCCGAAGTATTTTTAATCCGCACTCGACGGTAAATTTCAAGATTGGCAACAAAACGGTGGATGTCCGGTTGACAGACCGCCGTTTTGCTGCCACTTTTTTCGCCCGCTATTTCCGGCCGAAGCCATAGCCCTTCAGACTCCTCGCGACCTGTAATCCAGGGTCGCTGCAGGTTTTAAACCATTGGAGATTGGTGCACCAGTTATGTCAGACCGTACTGCAACAGAGCGTATCCACTTCGGGACCATCAAAGAGGCGATCGAGCCGCCCAACCTGATCGAGGTTCAACTCAACTCCTACGTCGATTTCTTGCAGAAAGACGTCCCTCCCGGCAAGCGGAAGAACACCGGGCTGCAAACCGTTTTCAAGGAAGTTTTCCCGATCGAGAGCTACGACGAAAAGGCGACGCTTGATTTCAGTCAGTATGAAATTGGCGAGCCGAAATTGAGCGCCCTCGAGGCGCAGCGTGAAGGCCAGACCTTTAGTGCGCCGCTGCACGTCACTTTCCAACTCAAGGAAGAAAAGGGGACGAAGGAAGAAAAGGTTTACATGGGAGAAATCCCGCTCATGACGCCGTCGGGCACGTTTGTGATCAACGGCGCGGAGCGCGTCGTCGTTTCCCAGCTCCATCGCTCCCCGGGCATCGCTTTCGAGTCGAGCATCCATCTCAACGGCAAGGTGCTCTACAGCTTCCGCATCATTCCGGATCGCGGTTCGTGGATCGAGGTGCAGTTCGACACGAGCGACTTGCTTTACATTTATCTCGATCGCCGCAAACGCCGCCGGAAATTCCTCGCCACCACCTTCCTCCGCGCCCTCGGCTACGGGTCCGACGAAGAAGTCATCAAACTTTTTTACAACATCGAGAAGCTGAAGCTGAGCGAGAAACTCGACGAGGAAAGTCTCGCGACCAAGGTGCTCACGGCCGACGTGCTCGATGGCGAAGTGACCGTCGCGCGTGCCTTCGAGCCGCTGACCCTCGCTGCGGTCCGCCAGATTATGGCGCTCGGCCATAAAGAGGTGAAGGTGATCGACATCTCACACGACGACACCGTCGTGAAGGCGCTGAAGAAAGATCCGGCGCATGATCAGGAAGAGGCGCTCAAGGACATTTATCGCAAGCTGCGCCCCGGCGATCCGCCGACCGTGGCGAACGCGCGTGCCCTCCTGAAGCGACTCTTTTTTGACCCAAAGAAATACGATCTCGGCCGCGTCGGACGTTACAAGCTCAACCAGAAACTCGGCATCGATGTTGATCTCGGCGAGCGCATCCTGACCGACAAGGATTTCATCGCGGCGATCAAATATCTGATCAATCTCCGCCGCGGCGAAGGCACGCTCGATGACATCGATCATCTCGGCAGCCGCCGCGTCCGCACGGTCGGTGAATTGCTCGCCAACCAGTGCCGCGTCGGTCTCGCCCGCACGGAGCGCCTCGTGAAAGAGCGCATGACGTTGTTCGACGTCAACATCGACGGCATGACGCCGCAAAAGTTAATCAACCCGAAGGCGCTCAGCGCGGTCGTGCGTGATTTCTTCGGCCGTTCGCAGCTCTCGCAGTTCATGGATCAGACGAACCCGCTCGCCGAATTGACGCACAAGCGTCGTCTTTCGGCTCTCGGGCCCGGCGGTTTGAGCCGCGATCGCGCCGGCTTCGAAGTGCGCGACGTGCATCCTTCGCATTACGGCCGCATCTGCCCGATCGAGACGCCGGAAGGTCCGAACATCGGTCTCATCAGCTCGATGAGCACCTTTGCTCGCATCAACGAGTTCGGTTTCATCGAAACGCCCTACCGAAAAGTCGAGAACGGCCGCGTGACCGATCAGGTCGACTACCTGACCGGCGATCGCGAAGAAAATTTCATCGTCGCGCAGGCGAATGCGCCGATGGATGCGAAAGGTCATTTCACCGGAGAAAAGGTTTCCGTCCGGTATCGTGGCGACTTCTTGGAAGTGGAACCGGCCAAGGTCCATTACATGGACGTCTCGCCGAAGCAGTTGGTCTCGGTCGCGGCGGGATTGATCCCCTTCCTCGAGCACGATGACGCGAACCGCGCGTTGATGGGCTCGAACATGCAACGCCAGGGCGTGCCGTTGATCGTTTCCGAGTCGCCGCTCGTCGGCACTGGGCTCGAAGGCAAAGTGGCGCGCGACTCGCGCGCCGTCGTGGTCGCGACTGAAGCGGGCCGCGTCGCCTCCGTTACCGCCGATCAAATCGTCGTCACGAAAGATGGCGAGATGCCCGAAGGCCGCAAGAAACTGAAGACCGACCTGGAAGCCGGCGTGCACGTTTACGAGCTGCGCAAATTCATGCGCTCGAATGCCGGCACTTGCGTGAACCAGAAGCCGATCGTGAAGAAGGGCCAGCATGTGAAGCGCGGCCAGGTCATCGCGGACGGCCCGAACACCGAACACGGCGAGCTCGCCCTCGGTCGCAACGTGCTTGTCGCCTTCATGCCTTGGAATGGCTACAACTTCGAAGATGCGATCATGATTTCCGAGAAGGTCGTGAAGGAAGACATCTACACTTCCATTCACATCGACGAATTCGAGATCGGCGCCCGCGATACCAAGCTCGGCCCTGAAGAAATCACGCGGGACATCCCGAACGTGAGCGAAGAGGCGCTCCGCAACCTCGGTTCGGACGGCGTTATTCGTGTCGGCGCGGAAGTGAAACCGGGCGACATTCTGGTTGGCAAAATCACCCCCAAGAGTGAGACGGAACTCGCACCGGAAGAGCGCCTTCTGCGCGCCATCTTCGGCGAAAAGGCGGCCGACGTGAAAGATACCTCACTCACCGTTCCATCGGGCACCTACGGCATCGTGATGGACGTGAAAGTCTCTTCGCGCCGCGAGATTGCGCGCGAAAAACTGACGCCGGCGGAAACCAAGCGCCAGCTCAAGGTGATCACGGAAGACAATCGGAAGAAAAAGGACGAGCTCACCGAGCAGTTGACTGATGCGCTCTCCAACGTCCTCCTCGGCGAGAAAATCCCGCTCGACGTCGTGAACGCGCAGACCGGCGAAATCATCATCCCGGCCAACCGCAAGATCACCAAGACGCTGCTCCGCAAACTGGCGATGGCATACGATCATATCGAGATCGATCCGAGCCCGATTCGCAATAAGATTCGCGAAATCATCGCGCAGTACGAGCACAAATTCGCCGAGCTCGAGCTCGACCGGGAACGTTCAATGGATCGCGTCGAAAGCGGCGACGACATCGATCCTGGCATCATCAAGCAGGTCAAGGTTTTCGTCGCAAGCAAGCGCAAGCTGAGCGTCGGCGACAAAATGGCGGGCCGGCACGGCAACAAAGGCGTCGTCGCGCGCATTGTGCCGGAGGAAGACATGCCGTTCCTGGCGGATGGCACACCGGTTGAGATCGTGCTTAATCCGTTAGGCGTGCCGAGCCGTATGAACGTCGGCCAGGTGCTCGAAACGCACCTCGGCGTCGCGGCCAAGGCGCTCGGCTTCAAAGTCGCGACCCCAGTCTTCGACGGTATCTCAGAGACGAAGATTCGCGAGTATCTGAACGACGCCCGGAAAGTCGACGGCTTCACCTGGGTACAGGAGAACGGCAAGGCGCGTCTCTTCGACGGTCGCACGGGCGACGCCTTCGACCAGGAGGTCGTCGTCGGCTACATCTATATGCTGAAACTCGGCCATCTGGTCGCGGACAAGATCCACGCCCGCGCGGTCGGCCCCTACTCGCTCGTTACCCAGCAACCGCTCGGCGGCAAAGCGCAGTATGGAGGTCAGCGCTTCGGCGAGATGGAAGTCTGGGCGCTCGAGGCCTACGGCGCGGCTTACACCTTGCAGGAACTCCTCACCGTCAAGTCCGACGACGTGCAAGGTCGCACGCGGATCTACGAATCAATCGTGAAGGGCGACAATTCGCTCGAAGCCGGCACCCCGGAATCTTTCAACGTCCTGATCAAGGAAATGCAGTCGTTAGGCCTCGACGTCAAAGTCGGCGGCCAGGCGCCGAGTTTTCTGGAAAACGTTGCCTAACAATCTACCAACCTTAGAAAAACAGCTCTCATTATGAACGAACATTCCTGGCGGGAATTGGTGGGCGAAGAACGCCCCGTGGGCTTCGATCAGGTCGCAATCGGCGTCGCTTCCTCCGACACGATGCGCTCCTGGAGCAAAGGCGAGGTCAAGAATCCGGAGACGATCAACTACCGGACCTTCAAGCCGGAAAAAGGAGGCTTGTTTTGCGAGCGCATTTTCGGTCCGACCCGGGATTGGGAATGTTCCTGCGGAAAATACAAGCGGATCAAGCACAAGGGCGTGATCTGCGATCGTTGCGGCGTTGAGGTAACGCTCGCCAGGGTGCGTCGTGAGCGGATGGGTCACATCGAACTTGCGGTGCCCGTTTCCCACATCTGGTTCTACAAGTGCATGCCCTCGCGGCTCGGCCTCATGCTCGACATGAGCGCCCGCCAGCTCGAGCGCGTCATCTATTACGAGGATTACATCGTGATCGACCCGGGCAACACGCCCCTCACCAAGACGCAGCTCCTTACCGAGGTGGAATATCGCGAAGCGCAGGAGCAATACGGTGACGAATTCAAGGCCGGGATGGGCGCAGACGCAGTCAAGGTGCTGCTCAGCGAAATTGAGCTCTCGAAGCTGAACAAAGAGCTCGAGGAAGCGATGGGCAACACCAAGAGCAAACAGATTCGGAAGAAACTCGCGAAACGTCTAAAGCTCGTGCAGGGCTTTGCCTCCTCGCATTCGCGCCCCGAATGGATGGTGCTCGAAGTGCTCCCGGTCATCCCGCCGGACCTGCGTCCGCTCGTTCCGCTCGAGGGCGGCCGCTTCGCGACCTCGGATTTGAACGATCTCTATCGCCGCGTCATCAATCGTAACAACCGGCTCAAAAACCTGCTCCAGCTCAAAACGCCGGACGTCATCATCCGCAACGAAAAACGCATGTTGCAGGAAGCGGTTGACGCGCTCTTCGATAACGGTCGTCACGGCCGCGCGGTGACCGGCGCGGGCAATCGTCCTCTCAAATCGCTCAGCGACATGCTCAAGGGCAAGGGCGGACGTTTTCGCCAGAACCTGTTAGGCAAACGCGTCGATTATTCCGGCCGCTCCGTCATCGTCATTGGGCCGGAGTTGAAACTAAACCAGTGCGGATTGCCGAAGAAAATGGCGCTCGTCTTGTTTGAGCCGTTCATCATCCGCCGACTGAAGGATCTGGGTTACGTCCATACCGTGCGCAGCGCGAAGAAGATGATCGAGCGCCAGACGCCGGAAGTCTGGGACATCCTGGAAGAGGTGACCAAAGGCCACCCGGTGCTGCTCAATCGCGCGCCGACTTTGCATCGTCTCTCGATCCAGGCTTTCGAGCCGCTCCTCATCGAAGGCGAAGCAATTCGCATTCACCCCCTCGTTTGCACCGCTTACAACGCGGACTTCGACGGCGACCAGATGGCCGTCCACGTGCCGCTCTCGGTCGAGGCGCAAATGGAAGCGCGCATGTTGATGCTCGCGCCGAACAACATCTTTTCGCCTTCGAGCGGCAAACCGATCACCACGCCGTCGCAGGACATCACGCTCGGTTGTTATTACCTCACCCAAAATCCGCGGCGCGCCGCGGGCGTCGCAGCGGAAACGCGCCTGCCGCTCTTCGACAACGCGGTCGAAGTCGAGTTCGCGATGGCGGATGGCGCGGTCAAAACGCACGATCGGATTCGCCTGAGGAATCCGGATTTCGGCGAAGAAACGATCTACGGCGACTCCGAAACGCGCGTCATCGAAACGACCGCGGGTCGCGTCATCTTCAACGAGATCTGGCCCGAGAAACTCGGCTTCTTCAACAAACCTGCGGGCAAGAAACAACTAAGTGACATTATCTGGCGATGCTATCAGGTGGCCGGCCAACAGGGCACGGTTGAGACCCTCGATCGTCTCAAGGAACTCGGCTTCGCGGAAGCGACCAAGGCCGGCGTTTCGATCGGTATCTCCGACATGATCATTCCGAAGGAGAAAGAGCTCCAGCTCGCGAACGCCTACAAACAGATCAAACTCGTCGAGCAGCAGTATCGCAAAGGCATCATCACCGACGGCGAGCGCTACAACAAGATCATCGACATCTGGACCCACGCCGGCGACGAGATTTCCAACGTCATGTTCCGCACCCTGGAGCATAACGAGGGTCGCAAGGAATTGAACCCCGTCTTCCTGATGGTCGATTCCGGCGCGCGTGGCAACCGCCAGCAAGTGAAACAGCTCGCTGGCATGCGCGGTTTGATGGCGAAGCCGTCCGGAGAAATCATCGAGCGGCCGATCACCTCGAACTTCCGCGAAGGCCTGACCGTGCTCGAGTATTTCATCTCGACCCACGGTGCCCGCAAAGGTTTGGCCGACACCGCTCTCAAAACCGCCGATTCCGGTTACCTCACGAGAAAACTGGTCGACGCGTCGCAGGACGTGATCATCAACGAGATCGATTGCGAAACGGTCAACGGCATCACCGTGCGCGCCATTTATGAAGGCGACGAAGAAGTGGTCGATCTCGCGACACGCATCATCGGCCGCGTCAGCTGCGAAACGGTGGTCGATCCGGTGACGAAGAAGAAGATCATCAAGGCGAATCAATTGATCGACGAGCCGATCGCCGCGGCGATCGAAAAGATCGGGGTCGAGAGTCTCAAGATTCGGTCTGTCCTGACCTGCGAAACCGGTCGCGGCGTTTGCGCGCATTGCTATGGACGGAATCTGGCGACCGGACAGTTCGTGAAGCTGGGTGAAGCAGTCGGCATCATCGCCGCGCAATCGATCGGCGAACCGGGCACGCAGTTGACGATGCGGACGTTCCACATCGGCGGCACCGCGAGTCAGACCTTCAAACAACCGATCATCAAAGCCAAGAACGACGGCCGCGTGCAGTTCAATGAACTGCGCACCGTGCAGTCACTCGACGGTAACTGGATCGCGCTGAACAAGAATGGTTCGATCACCTTGCATAACGAGGAGGGCCGCGAAATCGAGCGCTACAACATCGTCATCGGTTCGGTGATCTCGAAACCTGACGGCGGGACAGTGAAGAAAGGCGAAACCTTCGTGCAATGGGATCCCTACAACGTTCCGATTTTGACCGACAAGAGCGGCAAGATCGAATTCCGCGACATGATCGCGGGGGTGACGATGAAACGCGATGTGGACGAGGCGACTGGTTTGATGGGGACGGTGATCATCGAACACAAGGAGGATTTACACCCGCAGATTGTGATCGTGGGCGACGACGACGAAGTAGCTGCGAGCTATTCAATTCCGGCCGGCGCGCACGTCATTGTCGAGGCGAACCACAAGATTCGTGCCGGCGCGCTGCTCGCCAAGACGCCGAGAAAAGTAGCCAAGACCAAGGACATCACCGGCGGTCTGCCGCGAGTGGCGGAATTGTTCGAAGCACGCCGTCCGAAAGACGCGGCGGAGATCGCGAAGATCGACGGCATCGTCGAAATCGGCGGCACGGTTCGCGGTAAACGGAAACTGATTCTCAAGGACGCCGAGACCGGCGCGGAAGAGGAACACCTCATTCCGTTGACGAAACACATTATTGCGTTCAAGGGCGACTTTGTGAAGAAGGGTTCGCAGCTGACGGAAGGTCCGGTCGTACCGCATGAAATTCTCGAGATTTGCGGACCGCAGGATTTACAGGAGCACCTCGTCAACGAGGTGCAGGAAGTTTACCGCCTGCAAGGCGTCGAGATTAACGACAAGCACATCGAGATCATCGTTAGGCAAATGCTCCGCAAGGTGAAGATTACCGATCCGGGCGATACCGCGCTTCTCTGGGGCGACCAGATCGACAAGCTCGATTTCGAAAGAGAAAACGCTGCCGTTGTGAAACAGGGCGGCAAGCCGGCCGAAGCGACGCCCGTGCTGCTGGGCATCACCAAGGCCTCGCTCGAAACCGACAGCTTCATTTCCGCGGCTTCATTCCAGGACACGACCCGTGTCCTGACCGAAGCGGCCACGTTGGGCAAAGTCGATCGTCTGCGCGGTTTCAAGGAAAACGTGATCATGGGTCACCTTATTCCGGCCGGAACTGGCTTCCCGGCGGTGCGCGAGATCAAGCTCGTCGAGCTCGGCGAGCAGGTCGGAACTCCCTTGATGGAAGAGCCGGAGGCGCAGCCTGCACTCGGTTAGTTTTGTAGGGCGGGCGCTCCGCCTGCCTACTTTCAAAGGTTGCCGCCAGCCTGGCTCCACAGACAGGGCAAGCGAAGCGTTTGACCTGCAATCCCGAATCTTGACGCGCCTTCCCCCACAGGGGAATTAAAGAACGTGTCGATCGCAACTAAAACTGGCGACGCCGGCGAGACTTCGCTCATGTATGGACGGCGCGTGCCGAAAACGGATGCTCGGGTCGACGCCTATGGCTGTGTCGATGAATTGAACTCGACTCTTGGCCTGGTTCGGGCGACTGCCGGTAGGACGCCGCTCGCCGACCAGATTCTTTCCATCCAGAAGGAGTTAGTCACCGTGATGGGTGAACTGGCGACCGCGCCGCAGGACCTTGAGCGCTATCAAAAGGACGGTTTTGCCCTAACGACTGGTCGCGATGGTCGATCGCCTGACCGCGGCGATCGATAACCTGGAGAAGGACAAGACGCTTTACGGGAAAGGCTGGGCCGTGCCCGGGAACACGCCTCTTGCCGCCGCACTCGATCTCGCGCGCACGGTGTGCCGCCGGGCCGAACGCCGGGTTGCCGCGCTCGAGGTGAGCGAACACGCTCAGGCGGAAATCCTCCGCTACCTCAACCGCCTTTCCGATCTTTGCTGGCTCCTGGCGCGTTACGTCGAGAAAGAGGAAAGCACGTTGCCCTAACGACGAGGATTATTTCGGTACCTCATCGCCCCGACCGAGATACTCCCAGCGCTGGAGCGAGATCGGCACGTTCCCGTTTTTCCAGAGGAAATCGTGGAAGGCGCGCAAATTGAATTCTTCCCCCTGTTGAAGACGCGCCTCCGCCAGCATCTTGATGATCTGGAGTTTTCCAATCTGATAGGTAATGGCCTGTCCCGGTCCGGTCGAAAAAGCGATCGCTTCCTGCCTGTGCCGTCGTCGCATCCATCGGCACTTTCTCTTCGAGATATTTCGCCGCCTGTTGGAGCGTGAACTGGCCCAGCGCGAGTCTTACATCCACTTCCACGCGGAGCGCGCGCAGGCGCATGAAGTTGTAAATAATCTCGCGCGTGTGCGGGCTGTCGTCGAACAGCCCCGCCTGCAACATCATCTCTTCCGCATAAAAACCGATGCCCTCGTTCGCGCCCGAATCGTAGTAATGCCGCCGGATCGGGTTCTCGTGTTTCCAGGAAAGACAAAGCTGAAAGTAGTGCCCCGGGATTCCCTCGTGAACGGTGAGCGGCCGGGGATCCTGCGCCGTGGCACGCATGAAGTAACCGAGCGTCGGCGAGGGCGAATCGACATAGCGAATGCAATTCTCATTCAGCCGGGAGGGTGAGGTGAAGTCGTCTTCCTCGGTCACGCCGAGGCCGCGCAAATATTCAGGAATTGGCCGCAGCGCATAGTGCTGCATCCAATCGGGCACGGTGAGAATCGCGTGCTCCCCGAGAAATTTGCGGATCTCCAGTTCCTTCGCGGCCGCATCTGCGATCCAACGCTCGCGGTCGCTCGCGATCTTGAGCGGTGGGACGTCCTTGTTTCGATTCTTTTCGTAAACCTCGAACGCAACCGCCCTTGCCCATTCCTGCCGTCCCATCGCGAGAAGCTCTTCCGGTGTGAATGGGTTGAGTGCCACCTTCCGGAGGAAGAAGAGGAAGGCTTCACGTCCCAGCGCGGTGTCGTTAGGCAAGGAAGGCGCGAGCTGCTGGAGATGGGCCTGGAATTTCTCGAGCGCATCTGCCGCGGTCTGCGCAGCATCGTTCAATTCCTCTTTCCGCAGAGTGGTCGACGGCGCGAGTGCATCCACCATTTGCTGCAGGCGTCCGCGTATGCCCTCGAGGGATTGAATCGCGACGCTCGCAAATGGTGCGGGCGGTTTTTCCAGATTCTCAGTCGCCTGCTTCAGGATCGAGGGGACGTTCTTGATTCGGATGAGAATTTCCCGGCTGGACGTGTCGTCGTACGGTGCCGGCAGGGTGAGCGCCTCTGCGAGCGCAGTCAGAGTCTGGTCGAGATAAAAATTCGGGTCGCGTTTCCATCGCGGATTGATCTCCAGTTCCCAATGCACCCGGGCGAGCGCGGAACCGATCAATCGATAATCAACCTGCTGAGGGATCGGCCATTGACTGGCGTCAATTTGGGTCCATCGCGCATCGAATTCCTTGAGATCGGCGCGACGCTTTTCGATGGACGCGCCTGACCAATCACGGATTCCGCCCGGCCGCTCCATCCGGTTTACATCGTCGCCCGTGAACGGCGCGTAGCGGGCACGCCAATCCCAAAAGTCTTGCGCAAGTTTCTGCAGATGGCCATCGCCGGGTTTGGCTGCCGGCGTTTCGCAAAAGCATTCGCCGGCGAGAAGGAGCGAAAGAGCAAGGAGTGCGGGTCGTTTCATGAAAGTCGGTCTTGAAACTTAGGTTAGCGAACACCGCCAAGGGGAGGAGAAAATTCCGGCCGCGGCAAAACAGGGAAAAGGTTCGCGATAAAGGGCGCGATTGCGAGCGTGCGAGGTGCACGCTCTTATAGGCTACTGGTGGCGAAGTGCGACCATCGGATCGACCGTGAAGCCGGGCGATTTCAGCAGCATGCGAAGGGCGTAGCGAAGGTCGGTCGTGGTAGCTTAGGCTCCCGGCCCAACGTAACAGCCAAGAGGGCCATGTTACTCATAGTGAAGGGCAATCACGGGATCGACTTTCATGGCCCGCCGCGCAGGCACGATGGCGGCAAGGAGCGCCGCGCCACCGAGCAACACAACAACCGCGAAGTAAGTAGGCAAATCCGTCGCCCCGATGCCAAAGAGCAGGGCCGTCAGCAGGCGCGTCGCGGCGAAAGCCCCCGCCAGTCCCACGACGATCCCAATCGCCGCCATTGTTAGGCTCTGACACAGGATCATGGTCAGCATTTGGCGCTGCTGTGCGCCCAGCGCCATCCGAATCCCGATTTCCTTTGTCCGCTGTGCGACATTGTAGGCGATTACGCCGTAAATCCCGACCGCGGCGAGGAGGATCGCGACGGCTGCGAATGCGCCCAGCAATGCGGTGTTGAAGCGCGATTGCGAGAGGGTCGCGCTGACCAATTCCGGCAACGGCTTGAGCGTCGGGATAAATTGCTGCGCATCAATCTCGTGCACCGCGCGGCGGATCATCGTCTCCAGACCGGCCGGCGGCGGCTCGCTCGTGCGCACCACGATGTCGCTGTAGCGATCGGGCGCCTGGGCAAACGGAAGGTAGTATTCCCCTTCGTCGGCTTCCGCCAAGTCGCCGTGTTTCGCCGTGCCGACGACGCCCACGATTTCGCGCGGCGGTCCGTCTTCGCTCCGGCCGATCTGCAGCCTTTGACCGAGCGGATTTTCGTTAGGGAAGTATTTCCGGGCAAAGGTTTCGTTGATCAGCACGACCGGCTTTGCGTCCTTGCCATCGCGGGGATCAAAGAGGCGTCCGAGTTTCAGCGGAATCCGCATCGTCCGGAAATAGGCGCCGTCGGTCGTGAGAAGCGAAGCTGCGGGTTCCATCCCCTCAGCGGGCGCTGGATGGCCCACGATCGTGAAAGTCCGGGCCTGCTGACTCCCACTAAAAGGCAGCGGGGAGACCAGGCCTACCTTTTCGATTCCCGGCAGAGTGGTCAGTTTTGCGAGCAGCTTATCGAAGAATTGAGTCTGTTGATCGACCTCGCTGTAGCGCGCTTTCGGGATTGTTTGCCAAAAAGTCACTACGCCATTGGCCTCAAACCCTGGCTGCACGGCGCGCAGTTGGGCAAAGCTGCGAATGAGCAGCCCGGCGCCGACAAGCAGGACCAACGAAAGTGCAAACTGCGAGACCACGAAGGCGGACCGCAGGCGATGACTGCGTATCCCGCCGGTCGATCCGCGCGCCGCTTCCTTGAGCGATTGCTCGATCTGGGGTCGCGAAGCCTGCAATGCCGGAATCAAACCAAAGATCAAACTCGTCAGGCAGGCGATCCCCAAAGTGAACGTGACCACCAGACCATTGACTCGAATCTCCTCCAGTCGCGGGAGATTGGCCGGCCCGGCGGCGCGGAGGAGATCGACCCCCCACCAGGCTAGGAGCAATCCGGCCGCGCCACCGAGCAGGGCAAGAACCGACGTCTCAAGAAGCAATTGCCTGACGATCTGAAAACGACTCGCTCCCAGCGCGGTCCGAATCGCGATCTCGCGTTCGCGCGTCGCGGCACGGGCGAGAAATAGGTTTGCCACGTTGGCGCAGGCGATAAGGAGGACGAGCACGACCGCTGCGAGCAGAACGAGCAACGCCGGCTTCACGTCGCCGACCAGATCCGATTGCAACGCCACAGCGCGTTCCGTCCGGCCCGCGTTGGAATCGGGATACTGTTTCGCCAATTGCGCGGCGATGGTTTGCAGGTCGGCCGTCGCGGTGCGCAGATCCACGCCCGGTTTCATGCGACCGACGATCGCGAGAAAATGCGCCCCGCGCCGCTCTGTGTAGTTCGGCGTTTGATTGGAGAAAAGCGGAAGGAGCGGCGCGACGTAATCGACTTTCTCGTTCTGGACGGGAAATTTCCAGCCAGCCGGCATCACTCCAGTAATGGTGTAAACCTTGCCTGCCACCGTCGCCTGTTGGCCGATGATTTTTGGATCGCCGGCAAAATGACGTTGCCAGAACGAATGGCTAATCACGACGACGCGGGCCGCATCCGGTTTGTCATCCTCGGGCCCAAAACCGCGGCCCAGCAGTGGGCGGACGCCCAGGACGTCAAAAATATCGGAGGTCGCAGCGAGGCCGGGGACATCTTCCGAGTTCTCGCCCGTGCCCCAGATGGCCGAGGCCCCGGTGTACGCAGAGATTGCGGCGAAGGTGTGATTTTGCGTCCGTAGATCGCGAAAATCGGGAAGGGAATGGACCGCTTTGTCCTCGCCCGGATGCTGTGGCGCGGTCGCCCAGATCATGGTGAGGCGATCCGGGTTTGGAAACGGAAGCGAGCGCAGCAGGACGGCGTCGATGACACTGAAGATTGCGCTGTTCGCGCCAATCCCCAGAGCGAGGGTGAGAACGGCGACGAAGGTGAAGCCGGGGGACTTAATGAGTTGGCGGATGGCGTAGCGGAGGTCGTTTAACATAAGAGATGGAAGTCGTTAGGCGTGAAGTAGAAATTTATTCTGCGCGCAGGGTGATGATTGGGTCGACCCGCGAAGCGCGAACCGCGGGAATCCAACAGGCGATGACTGCCGCGCAGCCGAGGAGCAGGCTGACGGCAAAAAAGATCAACGGATCCGTTGCGCTGACGCCAAAGAGCACACTGCGCATGACCCGCGAAAGGGCGAAAGCGGCGCCGAAGCCGACAACCAATCCGATTGCGAGCAAACGAACACCTTGCCCAAGAATGAGCGAAACGATCTGGTCGCGCCGCGCGCCTAGTGCCAACCGCACCCCGATCTCGCGTGTGCGGCGCAGGCCGTTGTAGGAGATGACGCCGTAGATTCCGACCACCGCCAGGATGCAGGCGAGCCCAGCGAAGATACTAAGCAGGAAAGTGAGCAGTCGGGACGTGGCCCAGGTTTCCTCCACTCGCTCTTCCATGGTGCGGAACTCGAAAACGGGTTGCGCCGGATCGAGCGAGGTGACCGCTTTGCGCAACGGTTCCTCCAACGCCTGCGGCGGAAGCGAGCTGCGCAGCAGAACGACGAGACTGTTCTGCGGCGCCTGCGTGAGCGGCAGGAGGACTTGGGGCAATGAAACCTGCTCCTCAAACCCATAGACCTTTAGGTGCGGCACGACCCCGACGATCGTGCGCCATTGCCGGCCATGTTCCAGGTTCACGTTCATCTTCAGGCGCTTTCCGATTGGGTTTTGACCGGGGAAATATTTGTCCGCCAGGAGCTGGTCAATGATCGTGACCTGCGCGCTCTCAAACTGGTCGTGCGCGTCGAACATCCGTCCCCGCAGCAATGGCGCGCCGATCGTGTGCAGGTAGTCGTTGCTTACCACCGTCATCTCTGCAGCCGGCTGCTGTCCAGGTGGTGGTTCCGGCCTTCCTTCGGCGTAGAAGCCGGTTTGCCAACCGGTCATGAGGGGCGGATTGGTCGCGACCGCTGAGTGCGTCACACCGGGGATGGTCTTGATCTTTTCGACCAGCGCGTCGTTGAACGGGAGGATTTTTTTGGCGTCAGGATAAGTCGCATCCGGCAGATCCACTCGAGCTGTCAGGAGACCGTCCGGCTCATAGCCGAGCGCGACCGAACGCGCGTTGGCGAAGCTTTTTAGGACCAACCCGGCCGCCGTCAGGAGGACAAGGGTCAGCGCCACCTCGGCGATGATGAGGAGATCGCGCGAACGCCGCGCGCCGCGCGAATCGGAGGCGCCGCGATCGCCCGATTTGAGCGCGAGCTGAAGATCGGTACGCGAAGTGTGCAGGGCCGGCCAGAGGCCAAAGAGCAGACTGGTCGCAAGCGAAGCGATTAGACTGAACCCGAGGACGATGGCGTCGAGCTGAGTGCCCTGAAATCGAAGATCCCCGGCAGGCGCGAGCGCGAGAATCAGGTCGCGACTCCACGCAGCGAGAAACAAACCGACCGCGCCGCCCGCCAATCCCAGGATCAGACTTTCGACGAGGAGTTGCCGAACGATCCGCCAGCGCGACGCGCCGACGGCCGCGCGCAACGCGAACTCCCGCGCCCGCGCCGCCCCACGAGCGGCGAGAAGATTGGCGAGATTAACGCAGGCGATGAGAAGCACGACCCCAACCGCAACGAAAAGTAACCTTAGGCTGGCGCGATATTCGCCGACCTGATTCTCGAGCAATGGCTCGATTGTCGTGCCGATGTGGAAATTCGATTTTGGATAAGCCTTCTCCAGATTCGCGGCGATCGTCTTCATCTGTGCGCGGGCCGCTTCGATCGAAACGCCCGGCTTCAAACGCGCCCAGCCGTACAACCCGGGATGATTCTCACGGTCCGTCCAACCAGGACCGGTCGCGTGACGCCGAAGCGGGAACCAAACTTCTGCCCTCCGCGGCGAAAACATCTGCGGCGGCATCACACCGATGACGGTGTAGAATTCGCCGGCGAAATTGAGCGACCGACCGAGCACTGCCGGATCGCGCTGGAAAAGGCGTTTCCAAAGTTGATCGCTGATCACCGCCAGCGCGGGGCCGCCCGCGCGGTCCTCCGCTTCAGTGAAGACGCGTCCGAGCTGCGGCGTGAGTCCGATGATCTTGAAAAAATTCGCGGTTACGACCGCGCCGGAAATCTGTTCCGGTTCGCGACCTTCGAGTCCACTCAGGTTATAAGTCTCGCCGCGTGCCACCGCGATGTTCTCAAAGACGGTGTTTTCTTTTTTCCAATCGAGATAATCCGGGAACGAAACCGAAATGCTCGGCATATCTGCGTCCGATTCGGTCACGATCATGAGCCGGTCTGCCTCCGGATAGGGCAGCGGTCGAAGCAATACGGCGTTGATCACACTGAAGATGGCGGAGTTCGCGCCGATGCAGAGCGCGAGCGTGAGAATGGCGACGAAGGTGAAGCCAGGCGATTTGCGCAGCTGGCGAAAGGCGAAGCGGAGATCGGATATCATATCGTTAGGCAATTCTCATTCATAGCGGAGTGCGACCATGGGATCGACTTTCGTGGCGCGAAAGGCTGGAATAACGCTGGCAAGAAATGCCGCCGCGCCGAGAAGCACGACGACGAAAAGATAAGTCGTGAGATCGGTCGCGCCGATCCCGTAAAGCATTGCGCCTAACAAACGCGTTGCACCGAGCGCGACCGGGACGCCGACGAGGAGGCCGATCAGCACCAGTTTTCCACTCTGGCGCAAGACCATTCGCAGCATGTCGCCGCGCTGTCCGCCGAGCGCCATGCGAATGCCAATTTCCTTGGTCCGTTGCGCGACGGAATAAGAAATTACGCCGTAGAGCCCGATCGCGGCGAGAACCGTGGCGAGGCCGGCGAAAATCGAAAGAAGCAGCATCGCAAATTTTCGGCGCAAAACGGAGTGCGCGAGGACGTCTTGCATCGTGCGCGGATTCGCCAGCGGGACGTTGCGATCGACGCTCCAGACAGCGCTTTGCACCGTTGGGATCAGGGTGAGTGGATTGGAGACCGCGCCTCGCACCGCGATGAACATCGAGGGCCACTGAGTCTGCGCCAGAGGCGTGTAGACCTCAGGCCGCGCGGCTGTCTCAAGCGCGACGTGCCGCACGTTGCCGACGACGCCGACAATCTGCAGTTTGGCGTTCTTTGGTCCGAAGTTCGTCAAATACTTGCCGATCGGGTCTTGGCCTGGGAAGACGCTCGCGGCAGTCGCCTGATTGATGATCGCGACCGGCAGCGAAGCGCTGTCGTCGTGCGCGCTGAAGTTGCGCCCCTTTAAGAGCGGGATCGCCATCGTGCGAAAATAATCCGGTGTGCTCACGCGGATGTCAGCGTCATGAGACTGGCTGTTACCGGGAGTGTTAAAACTGCGCGAGCTGTTCCCTCCCGCGAGCGGCAACCGACTGACCGCCCCGGCCGATTCGACTCCCGGCACCGATCCCAGACGTTCGACCACTTCCTGATAAAAGGAGGCCTGGCGCGCTGGATCCGCCGATAACGAGAGCCCGATATTGAAAATCAAAAGGTGATCAGGATTAAAGCCCGGGTTGACCTGGGTGAGCCGGACGAAGCTCTTCATCATCAGGCCGGCGCCGACGAGCAAGACCAACGACAAGGCAATCTCGGCCGCGATCAGGGCTGAGCGCGCGGGACTCTTCCCCAACGAGCTCCCGCGCTCTCCTTCACGAAGCGACTCGTTAGGATTAGAGCGCGAGGCGAAGAGTGCGGGCGCAAGCCCGAAAAGCGTGCCGGTAAGAATGGAAAGGAAGAGACTGAAGCCGAGCACCTGACCGTTCAGTCCGATGCCGGCGATCTCTCCGATTTCCGGCGGGCTAAGGGAAAGCAGGAGCGGAAGAGTCCACAGAGCCAGGACAACGCCGAGCGCTCCGCCGAGAAGTGCGAGAAGCGCGCTTTCAGTCAGCAACTGGCGAATCAAGCGGAAGCGGGATGCTCCGAGCGCGGTGCGAACGGCAATCTCCCGCGAGCGCGCGGCCGCCCGGGCGAGCAACAGATTGGCTACGTTGGCGCAGGCGATCAAGAGGACGAAGAAAACCGCGCCTAACAACATCAGCAGCATGGGCCGAAGGTCGCCGACCATCTCCTCGTGTAATGGGACGAGCGCGATACCAGTATCCTGATCCGCGTCTGGATATTGCTTTTCGAGTCGTTGCGCGATTGCGCTCATCTCGGCCTGCGCTCTTGCCAGGGTCACGCCCGGCTTCAAACGTCCCCACGCTTCGAGATAACTCCGATCCCGCATCGCGCGCGGGTCGTCGTTAGGCGAAAGCGGATGTGTGGGGACATCGGTCGGCGATGGGACCCAGAGTTCGCCATATCCGTCAGGCGAAAAGCTCGCCGGCATGACGCCGATAACACTGAACTTCTCACCATCGAGGATCAGGTCGCGCCCGATGACGGTGCGATCGGCGCCATAGCGGCGGGTCCAAAGCCCGTGACTCAGGACGACTACGCGGGCATTTCCCGGTTTCGCGTCCTCCGTCCCAAAGGCGCGTCCGAGGGTGGGATTGACCCTAAAGAGCGTGAAGAATTGCGAGGAAGCCATCGTTGCGCGGATGCGCTCTGGCTCGTCGCCTCCGGAAAGATTGGCCTGCCAACCGCGCGTGCAAGCCATGGCCGAGAAGACGGAATTCTGCGCCGCCCAATCGATAAAGTTTGCCGGCGAAGCGTCCTCGGTCGAGACGCCGGTGCTGCGGACGGTTTGTGAAACCGTCACGATGCGCTCCGAATCCGGATACGGGAGCGGATGAAGCAGCACCGCGTCGACCACGCTGAAGATGGCGGTGTTGGCGGCGATCCCGAGGCCGAGCGTAATGACCGCGACGAGAGTGAAGGCCGGAGATCTGAAGCAGCTGGCGGAAAGCGAAGCGAAGGTCGTTTAACATATCGTTAGGCGGGTTTTCATTCATAACGCAGGGCGACAATCGGATCGACGCGGGTGGCGCGGCGTGCGGGGAACCAGCAGGCCAGGAGAGCGACGACCGCGAGGGCGATGATCGCGGTGAGCAAAGCCGCCGGATCGAGGCTCCCGACGTTGTAGAGCAGAGCTCGCCAGGGCGCGTCCGGCGCCGAGCGCGCCTAACAAACCGAGTGCGAGCCCGATGCCGACGAGCAACAAACCGCGTCCGAGGGCGAGCCGGAAAACATCCTCGCGCGGCGCGCCGAGGGCGAGGCGGATTCCAAATTCGCGCGTTCGCTGCGTCACGCTCAAGGCCATCACGCCGTAGAGACCGACGCTCGCGAGGACGAGGGCGAGCGCGGCGAAGGAGCCAAGCAGCGTCATCGTTAGGCGACGGGTCGCGAGACTCTGGGAAATGTTCTTTTCCATCGTCGAGATGTCGGCCACCGGCTGATCGGGATCGATGCTTTGCACCTCGCGCACGACTGCGGTGGCAAGCTGGGTCGGATCGCCGCTCTTCACCCGCACCAGCAGGTTGTTTTCGTAGGTCGGCATTTGCGCCTGCACAGAAATACATCTGCGGCAGGTGCAGCCGATCGAACTCCTCGCCCGGCACGTCCGAGCGGACATGCGGCACGACGCCCACAATCGTGAGCGGCGGCGGATTTGGGTCGTTCGTCTGGTTGTCGTCGATGTGTTGGCCGATCGGATCTTGTTTCGGGAAATAGCGAGCTCGCGAAGGCTGTCGTCGATGATGACCGAGCGCGGCTGTTTCGGCCGCTCCTCCGGACCAAAGGTGCGCCCGCGCAGGATCGGCATCTTCATCACCTTGAAGTAATCCGGCGAAATCACGTTCACTTCCGCCGACGGCTCCTTCCCGGGATGAGACGGCGGGGTGCCAGTGATGTGAAAGGAGCTGTCCCACTCCGTGTTGTCGAAGGGCACGTTCTCGCCGATCGCTGCCGCTGCCACGCCGGGCAAGGCCTCGACTTTCTGGATCAGCTCCGCATTGAACTGGACGACCTTTTCGTTCGAATCGTAACGCGCTTTCGGCAGTGAAAGCGTCATCGTCAGGATGCCGTTCGGATCAAAACCGAGCGTGGCATTCTGCGAATTCCAAAAACTCTTCAGGGTCAGCCCGCCGCCGGCGAGGAGGACGAGCGCGAGCGCCACCTGCGTGATGACAAGAGCGCCGCGCGCGCGTTGCCGGCCGGTGCTGTCGCTGCCGCCACGCGTGCCCGTCTCATGCAAAACGCCCGCTGAGCGACACCAGCCGCGAGACGCGCCAGGCCGGCCAGACGCCGACGATGATGCCGCAGAGCAACGCGATTCGCCATCGTGAAGCCGAGGGTGAGCGAGATCGATCCGCGTCTCCTGGAAGCGGAGCAATTGCGGCGGACTGAGCGCGTTGAATTGCGTCGAGACTCCAGATCGCCGATGAGCAATCCGACCGCGCCGCCGACCAGCCCGAGGACGGCGCTTTCGACGAGAAGGAGGCGCATCAAACGCCAGCGACTCGCGCCCATCGCGACGCGCACGGCCAGCTCCTTGCCGCGGGCGAGCGCGCGCGCCAATTGCAGATTGGCCACGTTGGCGCAGGCGATGAGCAGAACGCAGCGCGACGGCGACGAGCAGCAGATCGAGGTTCTGGCGATAATCGCCCACGCCGGCATCGAGCAAGGTGCGGGCGTTGATCGTGCGGCCGGTGTTCGAGGCGGGATATTTTCTCGTCAGTTCATGCGCGATGATGTCGAGATCGGCCCGTGCCTGCTTCAGCGTCACCCCCGGCTTGAGGCGGCCGAGGGCGGAGAAGCCCGGATGGTTGTCGCGCTGCAGAGTGTTCTTGTCCGCGCGCATATCGCCTAACGGGAGATAAACATCGCGCCGTTCGCATGACCCTCATTTCGTTAGGCAAAACGCCCACGATCATGCGCGGCACGGCGTCGACGATCAGTTGCTGGCCGAGCACCTTCTTCGAAGAACCGAAACGCCGTCGCCACAGGCCCTCGCTGATGAGCGCAACCTTCGGCCCGCCCGGCACGTCCTCCGCTTCGGTAAAATCGCGTCCGAGGATCGGCTGCAGGCCGACGATCCGCATCATGTTCCAGCTCATGACTCCGCCTTCGATCCGCTCCGGCGGCGGTCGTTTCGTCGCGGCTCGAAAGGTTCATCGAGTCGCGCCGATAGAGCGCGAGATCGGTGAAGCTGCGCTGCATCACGCGCCAGTCGAGGTAGTTCGGATAAGCAACCGAAGCCGGAATCGAAGATCGGCATCTTCTCGCGCAGGAGGATCAGATTATCCGGTTCCGGATAGGGCAGCGGACGGAGGAGAACGGCCTCGACGACGCTGAAAATGGCTGTGTTGGCACCGATGCCGAGGGCGAGCGCGACGATGGCAATAATGCTGAACACTGGGGACTTGATCAGCATCCGGATGGAGTAACGAAGGTCAGTGAGCATTGTCGTTTCTAATCTGAGCGCAGGGCGGAGACGAGATCGCCGGGAGATCCCTCAGTTGCCGTAGCGCGTAGCGAAAAGTGTTCATGGTTGTCGGGACTCCATCGTTATTCCTCTCGCAGGGCGACAAGCGGACTCACGCCGCTGGCGCGCCACGCCGGCACCCAGCAGGCGAGAAGTGCAATCGCGCCTAACAAAAAGGCGACACTGCCGAGCGTAAGCAGGTCAAACGATTTTACATCGTAAAGCAGGCTGCCGAGCAATCTCGTTAGGGCAAAAGTCGCACTCACGCCGATGATGACGCCGAGCGCGGTGAGCCGCATCCCACCGCCGACGACCAGCCGCAGGACGTCGCCCTTTTGCGCGCCGAGCGCCATGCGGATGCCGATTTCCTGGCGGCGTTGCGCGACCGAGTAAGCCATCACGCCGTAAATGCCTATCGTGGTGAGGAGCAAGGCCACGCCGGCGAAGATCGAGAGGAGGAGCGCGTTGAAGCGCGGGCGGGCGAGAGAGCGCGAGATGTAGTCTTCAAACATCTTCACCCGGGTCAGCGGAACACCGGGATCGATCTGGCCCAGCACTCTTTGGATCGAGCCGGTGAGCGCAGCCGGCTGCGAAGTGTCGGTGCGGACGACGAGCGAGAAAATCCCGAGCGGAAATTGCGTTCCCGAGACGTACATCTCGGGCGTGTAATCGAGCCGGAGCGACTGATGTTTCACGTTCGTGACGACACCGATGATTTCCCGCATCGGACCGTCGGCATCGGTCAGGGAAATGCCCGGCTGGATCCATTTGCCGATTGGGTTCTCGTTCGGGAAAAATTTCTCCGCGAAACGCTGGTTGATGATGATGACCGGTTTGGAATTCAGGCGATCGGATTGATCGAAGAGCCGACCGCGGACCAACGACACCCCCATGGTGTGAAAATAATCACTTCCCGCGATGCGTAGAGGGCACGTATCCCGCTGGCCCTCCGGCTTCGGACGCTCCTGCACGTCGAATGAAGTGGAAACGTTGCTGCCGCTTAGCGGGAGCGGAAAAACGGTGCTCGCATCGCGCACACCCGGCAGGGCGCGGACCCGGGTCAGGAGTTGGTCCTGAAAGACCGCGACCTTTTCCGGTTTCGGATACGCTGCATCGGGGAGCGTGATGGAGGCGGTGAACAAACGCTCCGGTTGCACGCCGGGATTGACCCGGCTGAGGCGCGCGAAACTCTGGAGGAGCAATCCAGCGCCAGTGAGAAGAAGGAGGGCCAGCGCCACCTCGAGGACGACGAGCGTGCTGCGCAAGCGATGATGGCTGCCGCTACTCGAGCCGCGTGAGCTATCGTTCAGCGCGCTGCGCAGATCGAGGCGCGAACTTTGCAGCGCGGGGGCGAGTCCAAAGAGTACACCTGTGCCTAACGAGGCCAGGAAAGTGAAGGCGAGGACCACGCCGTCGAGATGGATGTTTCGTGCGCGCGGAATGTTTTCCGGGACTAACGAAACAAGGAAATCGGTCCCCCAGACGGCGAGGATCAATCCGCAGAACCCGCCGACAGCAGCGAGGAGGACACTTTCGGTGAGCAATTGCCGGATGATCCGGCCGCGGCTGGCCCCGAGGGCGGAGCGCAGCGCGATCTCCTTTTGCCTAACGGTGGCACGGGCGAGGAGAAGATTGGCAACGTTGGCGCTTGCGATCAAGAGCACGCATCCGACGGCGCCGAAAAGAACGTAGAGACCGCGGGCGACGTCGCCGACGAGGTCTTCGCGCAATGGTGCGGCACCGGCGCTGAATTTTGTATTCGAGTCTGGATATTGGCGGGCAAGCGTAGCGGCGATCGTGCGCAGCTCGGCGTCGGACTGCACGACCGTGGCGCCGGGTTTCAAGCGTCCGATCCCTTGCAGGCTATGATTGCCGCGCTGTTCGGTTTGCGGTTTGCCACCAGCCGCGTCGCTCGCGTCGAGTGCGATGGTGACAAAAATCTCCGCCGGGTCGCTGTCGATCGGGAAAGAAAAGTCGGCCGGCATGACGCCGATGACAGTGTAAGGCCGACCGTCGAGGGTGATTGATTTTCCGACAACGGCGCGGTCACCTTTGAAGTGTTGTTGCCAAAATGCGTGACTGATAACGACCGCGAGGCCGGACGGACCGCCGCCCGCTTTTTCCTCGTCGCGGTGAAAGGTGCGACCGAGAATCGGGTGTACGCCGAGAACGTCGAAGAACTCGCCCGAGACTTTTTCGGTGCGCAGACTCTGCGCGGGGCCCTCGCCCGTGAGAGAAAGATTCTCCAGGCGAGAAACGGCGAGGTTTTCAAAGCTTTTGTTCTGCGCCCGGAAATCGAAAAAATCGGGATAGCTAACCGAATCGAAACCGGTTTCATTTGGTGGACGGTCCTCGAGCGCGCCCCAGGCGACGAGCTTCTCTGGTTGTGGGAAAGGGAGCGGCTTGAGAAGGACGGCGTTGACGACGCTGAAAATGGCGGTATTCGCGCCGATCCCAATCGCCAGTGCGAGAACAGCGACGATCGTAAACCGTGGCTCCTTGAAAAGCTGTCGGATGGCAAAACGGAACTCGGTAAACATGTTTATTCCGATCTCAAGGTGACGATGGGATCGACGCCGGCCGCGCGGCGCGCCGGAATCCAACACGCGAGAATTGCGGCGAGCGCGAGGAGAAGGCTGACGCCGAGATAAATCGGAAGATCGACGGCGTCGACTTCGAAAAGAAAACTCCGCAGGACGCGCGAGAACACGATGATGCCGGCAAGGCCGATCGTTAGGCCGAGAGCAAGCAGACGAACGCCCTGCCCCAAAATGAGGGCGCGAATGTCAGAGCGTTGCGCGCCGAGCGCGAGGCGAATGCCGATTTCGCGCAGGCGGCGCAGCGCGCTGTAGGAAAGAACGCCATACAAACCGACACTCGAAAGCAGGAGAGCCAATCCGGCGAAAACGAGAAGGAGAAAGCTGATGAAACGCGGCGCGGCCCAGGTCTGCTCGACGCGTTCGAGCATCGGGCGAACATCGAAAATCGGTTGCGTCGGATCGACCGTTGCCACGACCTCACGGACGGATTTTTCCAGCGCTGCGGGAACGCCCTTCGTCCGCATCATCAGGACGAAGTTGGTTCGCTCCACTTGTGTCTGCGAGAAATAGACGATTGGGAGCGAGGAAATTTGATCGAAGCCACGCATTTTTATGCGCGCGACGACCCCGATGATTTCGAAGAACCGGCCGTTCCCACTGTCGTCCGGGTCGATTCGCATGCGTTGGCCGACGGGATTCTCGCCGGGGAAAAATCGATCGGCGAGCGATTGATCGATGATTGTGACCAACGGCGACGTGCCGGTATCGTGCTGATCGAAAACGCGTCCCTTCAGCAAAGTTCCCTTGAGGGTGGCGAAATAATCTCCCCTAACGATCTCGGTGTCGGCCGAAATAGACTGACCAGGCGGAGGCTCGGGCGCGCCTTCGCGCAGGATATCGGTCTGCCAGCCGGCCAGCATCGGCGGATTCGAGCTGAGCGCCGCATCGACCACGCCCGGCAATGCGCGAACACGCTCGAGCAATTTGTCGGAAAACTGCACGACCTTTTCCTTGGTTGTATAGACGCGGAACGGAAGATCGAGTTGAGCCGTAAGCAGACCGCGCGGCTCAAAACCGAGAGAGAGAGCCTGGGCGCGAGCGAAACTCTTGAGAACGAGCCCCGCGGCGGTCAGAAGCACGAGAGTGAGCGCGATTTCGGCGACGACGAGCCAGTTGCGTGTGCGTTGCGCCGCGGTTGAATCGGAGCTGCCGCGCGCACTGGCGTTGAGCGCCAGTTGCATATCGGCCTTTGCCGCCATGCGCGCGGGCCAGAGGCCGAAAAGGAAATTGGTGCAAAGGGCGAGGCCGAAGGTGAAGGCGAGCACCCAGCCATCGAGCGTGACACTGTCCAGTCGTGGAATTCCAGGCGGACTGAGTGCGATGATGCCGTCGCGGGCCCAGAACGCGATGAGGAAACCGCCCAGCCCTCCAAGGAGCGCGAGGAGAAAGCTTTCGACGAGAAGTTGCCTAACGATTTGGCTGCGGCTTGCGCCCAGCGCGGCCCGGACGGCAAACTCCCGCGCCCGCGCGGCGCCCCGGACGGCGAGCAGATTGGCCAGATTGGCGCAGGCGATGAGTAAAACCAGGGTGACCGCGCCTAACAACAAGGTCAGATTCTTGCGATATGATCCAACCTGATTCTCGAGCAAAGGGGTGACCGTCGCGCCGACGCTAGTGTTGGTGGCGGGAAATCCTTTTTCCAGGTTGCCCGCGATCGCCCGCATTTGTGCTCTGCGCCTGCTCGATGCTGACGCCCTTCTTCAACCGTCCCCAGGCGAAGAGACCGGGATGATTTTCGCGATTCTCCCAGGCACCCGCGGCGCGGCGCATGATCGGCACCCAGACATCCACACCGCTCGGGGCCGACATTTGGGCGGGCATGACGCCGACGACATTGTAGAGCTGGTTGTGCAGGTTGATCGAGCGTCCGAGCACGCCCGGGTCGCGGTGAAAGGCGCGTCTGCCACAATCCGTCGCTGATTACGGCCAGAGCCGGTCCGCCCGCCTTGTCTTCCGCTTCGGTGAAAACATCGTCCGGCTTCCGGCGGGAGCCCGATGACTTTGAAGAAATTGGCCGAAACGACCGCGCCGGAGATTCTTTCCGCTTCGCGTCCGGCGACGCCGCTGAGGTTAAATGATTCCCGCCGGCAACGGCCAGCTCTTCGAAGACGGTGTTGTCGCGTTTCCAATCGAGAAAATCGAGCCAGTTGATCGAGATGGAGGATTGGATTGGATCCGATTCGCTCAGGTAAACGATGCGGTCCGCCTCCGGATACGGCAGCGGTTGCAGGAGGACCGCGTTGATCACGCTGAAAATCGCGGTGTTCGCGCCGATCCCGAGGGCGAGCGTAAGCACGGCGACAAAAGTGAAACCGGGCGATTGGCGCAGTTGGCGAAAGGCGTAGCGGAAGTTGTTCATTCGGTGCGGAGCGCTTCGATGGGATTGACCCGGGTGGCACGGCGCGCCGGAAGCAGACAGGCGGCGAACGCGACAGCAGCCAGGAGCAACGTCGTTAGGCTAAAAGTGAGCGGGTCGTGCGCGTTAGTCTCGAACAGCATCGAGCTCATCACGCGTGAGGCGGCGAAAGTCGCGCCCAGACCAATGGCGAGGCCAAGACCGACGAGTTTGCCGGCGTGGGAAAGAACGAGCCGCAGCACGTCGACGCGTTGCGCGCCAAGCGCCATCCGGATTCCGAATTCGCCGGTGCGCTGGACCACGCTGTAGGCCATCACGCCGTAGATGCCAACCGCGGCGATGACGAGCGCGACCGACGAGAAAACAATGAGGAGCAACATGGCAAAACGTTGTTTCGCGATCGTGGCGCCGAGGATTTCCTCCAGCGGTTGGATCGTCCCGACGGGTTGATCTTTGTCGATTGCATAGACGGCCGGGCGCAGCGCACCGGCCAGAGCGTCGGACGAACCGGTCGTGCGCAGGACTACGTTGAGCGAGCGGAACGGATACTGCGCGTAGGGCTCATAGGTCTGGCTCGTGGTCTCCTTGTCGACTCCGTATTGTTTGATGTCGGCGACGATACCGACGATCTGGCGCCAGGCGTCGGGGCCGTTCGTGACCAGGATGCGTTTGCCGATCGGGTCCTCGTTAGGGAAAAACTGCCGGGCGAGCGTCTCGTTAATGATCGCAACGCGGGGTGCACGAGAGTCGTCGTGCTGATTGAAAAGGCGACCGCGAATCAGCCGAATGCCCATGGCGCGGAAATAATCGGGCGTGACGGAATAATAATTGGTGCTTGGTAAATCCGCCGGCGGAACTTCTGGTCGTCCTTCGATCTTGAAACCAAGCACCCAATCACCGATGAGCGGCAAAGAGTGAGTCAGACCGGCCGCGCGCACGCCTGGCAGCGTCCGGAGGCGGGCGAGCAATCCATCCGCGAAAGCCAGTTGTTGCTCCGATTTCTCGTATTTTTTCTCCGGTAAAGCGAGGCGAAGGACGGTTGCATGTTCGGGAACGAAGCCCGGGTCGACGTGGGTGAGGCGCATGAAACTGCGGGCGAGCAATCCCGCACCGCCGAGAAGGACGAGCGCAAACGCGACTTCGAGCACAACCAGCGCCCCGCGCAGACGGCCGCGCGCATCAGTTGATCCACGCGCGCCTTGTTTCAACCCTTCCTGCACATCGGTGTGGGCGCCGAGTAACGCCGGCGCGATGCCAAAGACCACGCCTGTCAGGACGCTGAGCGCGAGGGAGAACAATGAGAACGCTCGCATCGAGACGGATGTCGCTCGTCCGCGGCAGGGTGGAGGGTGCCAGGGCGAGGAGGAGATCGAGTCCCCAGCGCGCCAGGAGCATGCCGGCGGCGCCACCCGCCAGTCCGAGCAAGACGCTTTCAGTGAGTAGCTGCCTAACGAGTCGGGCGCGGCTCGCGCCGAGCGCGGTGCGAATGGAGAGCTCGCGATGCCGCGCGGTGGCGCGTGCGAGGAGCAGGTTGGCGATATTGGCGCAGGCAATAAGCAGCACGCAGCCGACGGCGCCAAGCAACGTGTAGAGAATGGGGCGAACATCGCGCACTGAATACTCGAGGACCGGCGACATGGTGACGCCCCAGCCTTTGTTCGAGTCTGGGTACTGGCGGGCAAGTTGGGAGGCGAGTAATTCCAGCTCCGCCCGCGCCTGAGTAATGGACACGTTTGGCCGGAGCCGGCCGATCACATTCAGATAGTGTCCGCCGCGGGCATCGGCGGCAGTCTCATCCGGCTTGAATCCCATTGGGACCCAGGTGTCGACTTTGCTCGCCTCGCCAAAGTGGTCCGGTGCCACGCCGATGACAGCGTAGGGCTCGCCGTTGAGTTGAATCGAGCGCCCAACGACACTGCGTTTGCCACCAAATACGCGTTGCCAAAAGGCGTGGCTTAGAACGACGACGTGATCCTTCCCGGTCGCATCTTCCTCCGGCACGAACGTGCGTCCAAGGACCGGCCTAATTCCATAGACGTCGAAGTAATGCGCGGTCGCTTTCACGCCGACGAGCCGTTGCGGTTCGCCTTCGCCCGTTAGGTTAACCTGCGCCCCGCTGTAGGCCGCCAGGTATTGCCAGGACTTCGTCTGCCTGGTCCAATCGAGATAGTTTGGAGGTGAGGCGGAGAACTCGGGAAACTGCGGCAGGTTGGTTTCGCGAATGACGACGATCCGATCCGGCTGCGGGTAATCAAGCGGGCGCAGAAGGACGCCATTAACAACCGAGAAGATTGCGGCGCAGGCGCCGATCCCGAGCGCGAGGGTCAGGATGGCAACGCCGGCGAAGCCTGGATTCTTGACCAGTTGTCGAAACGCATAACGAAGATCGGAAAACATCGTTCGTTAGGCGATTTCTATTGCTGTGCAGTCTCCTTCTCGGCGGAGACGATTTCGATCGAGCCGGCGCTGCTCCGCAGGACGAGCTTGGTCCCGCCGCCGTTCATCGTTCCCTTGAGGGAGTCGCTGTCCGCGCTGATCCGCGAAATCGGCAAATCGCTCCGCACGCTGCCGGCACTGGTCTCGGCATCGATCGTGAGGGCGGCGTTTGGCGGAGTGAGGACGGTGATGCTGCCGGCGGATGTTTCGAGGCGCACGTCGCCGACTACGGGCGAGGGCAGGATGGCGGAAACCGATCCACCGGAGGTTTCGGCGTTCAGTGATCCGCTGATGTTGCCGAGGCGGAGTTTGCCTCCGCTGCTTTCGACTTTTGCGTCCCCGACCCGATTGAGCACCGTGACGTTGCCGCCCGAAGTGTCGACGTTTAGTTTGCCACTGCCGCCGGTGACCTCGATCCGGCCGCCGCTTGTGTCGAGATTAGTTGCGCCGTCGCAGTTCTTGGCCGTGATGTCGCCCCCGCTCGTGTCGGCGTGAATATCCCCGTGGATTTGGCCGAAGGTCAGATCGCCGCCGCTGGTGTCGACCTTGATGTTGCCGCGTCAGGCCGTTGGCCGAAATGTCGCCTCCCGAGGTGTCGAGATCGACATTGAAATTCGCCGGGACACGGATGGCGTAACGGGCCTCGGTGCGAGTGTGCCCGAGCATCTTCCAAAGCTGCGAACCCAACGATTCGTGTTTGTGAATGGCGCGCACGATGACGCGATCGCCTTCGGTCGTGATCGTGATCGGGACCGCCTTGAAGTATTCTTCCTCTTTCTCTTTGGAAGAGGCTTCGATGTGGCGATGCGCATCGATCACGACTTTGTCGTTGTCGCCGGGGGCGATATCGATCGAGCCGAAGTCGACGTCGACCACAAGGGTGCCGCCCGCTCTGGCCGCGCGGGTTTCGTGAATGTTTTCCTCAGTCGCGGCGGCCACGCTGAGCGCGCCAACGACAAGGAGTGATGGGATAGTAAGCAGGTGTTTCATATTGTGGCGGTGTCAGTTAGCGATCTAGCCGTTGCGCAGTTGGATGATGCGGTTGCCGTAGGCGTGCAAGGCCCTCCGGTCCGCGAGGGTTGCAACTTGGATTTTGGGCTTCCTTGGAGCTCGGGATTTGAGATTTTCATTCGCAGCGCAGTGCAACCATTGGGTCGACGCGCGTGGCGCGTCGCGCGGGCAGAAAACACGACAAGGCGGCGACAGGCGTGAGCAATCCCGCGACCGCGAAGTAGATCGTCGGGTCGAGCGGATTGACCTTGAAGAGAATGTTCTTCAGCGCGGCGGCTGCGACGACACCGAGGAGCAGCGCAACGCCGCCGGCGCCGAGGACCAGACCGATCGCGAGTTGCCATGCGCCCTGGCTCATGACCATGCGCAAAATGCGAGTTGCATCCGCGCCGAGCGCCATGCGAATTCCGAACTCCTGGGTGCGTTGATTAACCGAAAAACTCATCACGCCGTAGAGGCCGACACCGGAAAGGATGAACGCGACGACGCCAAAGATGGTGAAGAGCGTAGCGATCACGCGGTTACCGGAGAGGACGTCGTTGTGAAATTGCGCGGGCGTGCCGGGGAAATAGGTCGGGAGATTTGAGTCGAGCGCAGCGACTGCTTTGCTCAGCACGGGTCCAAGGGTGTCGGCGCGCACACCCGCACGTGGCCTAACGACTACGGTGGCAAACTGCGTGGCAGGCGACGCGCCGAGCAGCGGCATGTAGAAGCCGGCTGCCTCAGTCTGCTGATCGAACGGACCCTGCATTAACGTGTCCGGCACGATGCCAATGATGGTGCGCCACGGCTGTTCTTTGCCGGGATTGAAGATGCGGACCTGATGTCCGAGCGCACTCTGGCTGCCCCAATACTTGTGCGCGAAGCTCGCATTCACAATCGCGACCGGCTGCTTCGAGTCGGTATCGTCGATGGTGAAATCGCGGCCTTCGAGAATCTTGAGGCCGAGGGTGGTGAAGTAACCGTCGGAAACGGATTCGAAATTGCAGCGCGGACGATCGCGATCGGTCAGATACTTCTGTCCGTCGACTTCATATTGCCCGGCCGGCGCGAAAGTCATACGAAAGCGATCGGTCATGGCTGCGGCTTCGAACTGCGGATCAGTGCGCAGCGCGCGAACCGCGCGGGTGAAGAATTGGCGGCGCGAGTCCTCACTCGGATAGGTGCCTTCCATCAAGGCAAGGCGCGCGGCATAGAGGCCATTTTCGTCGTAGCCGTAATCGAGCTTGGTTTGATTGCGGATCGATTTGATCTGCAATGTTGCGGCGATGAGGAGCGCGGCGGTAAGCGCAATTTGTCCGACCACGAGCACGCGGGTAATGACATTGACGAGGCGACTGCTATTGCCGCGTCCGCCTTCTTTCATAATCTCAGCCGCGTTGCCGCGCGAGCTGAGAAACGCGGGGAGCAAACCGGAGACGACGGTCGCGATGAGCGTAATCGCGAGAGTGAAAACGAGCACGCGGCCATCGATCGTAAAGCGCCACCAGTAAGGCGGCGGAAACGGCGCGGCCTTCACTACTTTGTCGAACATGTCCACGCCCCAATAGGCGACGAGCGAGCCTGCGACGGTGCCGAGGACCGCGACGACGAGGCTTTCGGTGAGCATTTGCCTAACGAGTCGCCAGCGTGTCGCGCCGAGCGCGCCGCGGATCGCGAGCTCTTTCGCGCGCAAGGCAGCGCGACCGAACTGCATGTTCATCACGTTCACGCAGGCGATGAGCAACACGAGGATAACCGCGCCGAGCATCGCCCAAACGATCTGGCGCAGTTGCACGCCGGTGAATGCATTGATTAGCGGCATCACGCTGGCGGAGGTGAAATTCTGGTTCGTCTTCGGATTGTCGGCCGCGATGTTGCGCGCGATCGCGATCATCTCCGCGTTCGCCTGGTCGAGAGTCACGCCCGGTTTCAATCGGCCGATCACCGCAGGCGCGCGATTGTTGCTCCCGAGGAAAAGCTCACCGCGCGGGGTAAGCGGCCACTCATTGTAGAGCGGCGTCCAAAGTTCCTCCGAAATGGGAAACTTAAACCCCGGCGGCATCACCCCGATGATCGTCGCCGCTTTGCCGTTAATCGTGACGTTCTGACCGACGATCTTCGGGTCGGCATTGAAATCGCGGTGCCAGATTTCATCGCCGAGAATCGCGGTTTTCGGTGAGCCGGGCTTGTTATCTTCGGCGTTGAAATCGCGGCCGAGCACCGGCGACACGCCGATGATTTTGAAGATGTCTTCGGTGACGTAGGCGCCGGTGTAACGCTGCGGATTATTTTTGAAGGTGAGATTGATGGTCGAGCCGTTGAGATAGCCGGCCATCATCGCGAACGAATGCTGCGCCGCCTTGATGTCCTCGTAATCCTGCGCCGCCGGAATATTGCCGACACCGAAGTTGTTGTTCTGGTCGCTCGCTTTCGGATCGATCAATCCGACGCTGACCAGCTGTTCCGGATGCGGAAATGAAAACCCGCGCAGCACGATCGCGTTGACCACCGTGAACTGCGTCATCGCGCCGCCGATGCCGAGCGCGAGCACGAGGATGGAGAGAAGACAAAAGACTTTGTCCTTCAACAGGACGCGGAGTCCGACACGGATGTCCTGAGTGAACGATGCGAGGATCATGATGATTTCCCTCCGGTTGCTGTCGACGATCCAGCCGTCGCGCAGCTGGATGGTACGGTTGCCGTAGGCGGCGTTGGTTTCCGAATGCGTGACCTGGATGATGGTCGTGCCTTCGGCGTTGAGCTTCTTGAAGAGCTGCATGATTTCGTCGGCCTGGCTGGAATGGAGGTTGCCGGTCGGTTCGTCAGCCAGAATGAGTTTCGGCTTCGCGATGATCGCGCGCGCGATGCTGACCAGTTGTTGCTGGCCGCCGGAGAGCTGGCGCGGGTAAAGGTCTTTTTTTCCGACGATCGAGAAGCGATCGAGGGTATCGGCGACGAGCGCGGTCCGTTCCGATTTGCTGTAACGCCGATAGGAGAGGGGAATGTCGAGGTTTTCGTAAACCGTCAGGTCATCGAGCAGGTTGTAGTTCTGAAAAACGAAACCGATCTGCTCGTTACGCAGGGTGGTGCGCTCCTTCGGTTTCAGGCGATGAACGGCGGTTTCGTCGAGGTAATATTCGCCCGTCCAGCCGAAGTCGTGCATACCTAACAAATGCAGGAGAGTCGATTTGCCGGCGCCGGACGGTCCCATCACGGAAACGAAATCGCCTTCCTCGACCTCCAGATTGATGTCGCGCAGGACGTAGAAGAACTGCTGTTTGCCTAACGGATAACAGCGCTCAATGTGGGTGAGTCGGATGAGTGGACCGGTGGTCATATCAGCCTCGTCCGAGGGCGATCATTGGATCGGCGCGGGTCGCGCGACGGGCCGGGATGTAGCTCGCAAGCAGCGCGACGAAGGCGAGCGTAAGGGTAACGAAAAGAAAAGTCGGGAGATCGAACGCGCTCACATCGTAGAGCACCGAGCGCAGGGCCGAGGTCGAAAAGAACGCGACGATCAGGCCGAGAAGAGTGCCCGCGCCAATCAATCCGCCGGCGTGCGAGATAACCAGGCGCAGCACATCGGAGCGCTGCGCGCCGAGAGCCATGCGGACGCCGATTTCGTGGGTTCGCTGCACAACGAGAAACGACATCACGCCATAGATGCCGACCGAGGCGAGAACGAGCGCCACCCCGGCGAAGACCGACAGGAGGACGACGGAAAGCCGGCGCGGGCGCGACGGAATCGGCAATCACCTGCTCGAGGGTGCGGACATGTGCGATCGGGAGGGTGGGATCGATCGCCTGCACAGTATTGCGCAGTGCGCTCGTTAGGCTGGTGGCGTCCTGAGTGCTGCGGACGGCGAGGATCATGGAAGGATACGGGGCCTGGAGGAGCGGGACGTAGAACTCCGGTTTTACGGGTTGATCGAGGCCGCGATGATGTATGTCACCGACGATTCCAACAATCGTGGCCCAGACCGGCCCTTGCCGGGTGGGAAGTTGCATGCGTTTGCCGAGCGACTCTTCGTTAGGCCAATAGCGCTGGGCGAGCGCCCGATTAATGATGACGACCGGCGGGGCATCGAGTTTGTCCGCACTGTTGAAGAAACGGCCCTTCTCCAAGGGTATTTCCAAGAGCGCGAAAATAGTCGGGCGAAGCGAGACGGATTTCTTCGTCGGGTCCGGGATGGGCGTCATCGACCACGCGACCATCAATCATGAAGGAGGAATCACTGTTCACTCCGCTCATCGGCAGGATTGTCGTTAGACCGGCGTGGGTCACGCCGGGCAAGTTGGCGATCCGGCGGTCGAGCTCGGCGAAGAAGTTGACCTGTGAAGTTTTGTCCGGGTAGCGCAGTGCAGGCAGCGAGACCTCGGCCGTCAGCACGTTGCGGGGGTTGAATCCCGGATTGACGTTTTGCAGTCTAACGAAACTCTTGAGAAGCAAACCGGCGCCGGTGAGGAGTACGAGGGCGAGCGCGACTTCCGCGATGACGAGCGCATTGCGCAGCCGGTTGTGACGGCGCCCGGCGGTGGAACCACGACCACCTTCCTTGAGCGATTCGGTCAGGTCGGGCTTGCCGCTGGCGAGGCCGGGGACGAGCCCAAAAATCAGTCCGGTGCCGATGGCGACGGCCAGGGTGACAAGGAGAACGGTACCATCAATGTGCACTTCGCTCAATCGCGGGATGGTCTCGGTACCGATTGATTTCACCAGGTCGATTGCCCAGATGGCGAGAAAGACTCCAACACCACCGCCGAAGATGGCCAGGACGACACTTTCCGTCAGGGCCTGCCGCACAAGTCGGGCGCGGCTGGCGCCGACGGCCACTCGAATCGCCATCTCGCGTTCCCGCGCGGTGGCGCGGGCGAGCAGCATGGTCGCGAGATTGGCGCAGGCGATGAGGAGGACGAGTGCGACCGCGCCGAGCAGGATGAGGAGCAGCGGTTTCATTCCGCCGATAACCTGTTCCTTAAGAGGGTAAATCGTGGCGCCGAAGCTGTCGGTCTGCGGGTAGTTGTCCGTGAATTGAGTGCGCATTCCCCTCACGACCGTTTCGAGCTCCGCCTGCGCCTGTTGGGAGGAGACTCCGGAGGCAAGGCGTCCGATCACGCCATAACTACGCGAGCCACGCCGTTTCATTTCCTGGTCGGTGAAGCCGAGCGGCTGCCAGATGTCGGCCTGTTCGCCGAATTGCGCGCCGGTGATGTTGAAGAGCGGGAGCGGGAATTCGAAGCTGGCCGGCATGATGCCGACGACGGTGAAGGCGCGCCCGTCGGCCATCAGCTTGCTGCCGAGGACGCGCGGATCGCGATCAAATTTTCTCCGCCACAGTCTTTCGCTGATCACGACGACGTCATCGCGGCCGACGGCGTTTTCCTCCGGCCGGAAAGTGCGGCCGCGAATCGGTTGCACGCCTAGCAATGGGAAAAGATCAGCCGAAACCTTGGCGCCGAAGATGCGCTCTGGCAGTTCGCCTTCGGTGAGATTGAAGGTTGCGGTGTCGAAGGCTGCGAGTTTGTCGAAGCTTTTGAGTTGCGATTTGTATTCGAGAAACTCCGGCGGCGAAACCGGGATGGCGTCGAGGTGTTGATCTTTGAAATGTTCGAAGAGGAGAACGAGGCGTGCCGGATCCTCGTAAGGCAGCGGCTTGATGAGAAGGGCGTTGACGAGAGTGAAAACAGCGGTCGTGGCGCCGATACCGAGCGCGAGGGTGAGAATCCCGACAAGAGTAAAGAGCGGATTCTTGGTCAGGAGGCGAAGGGCGTGACGGATTTCCTGAAGCATTTGTTTGGTGGTAGGTTAAGGGCGAGAACGGCTAGTCAACGCGCGCCGCCTGGTGCATCCGCCCGGAGAAGCGCGGATTTTCGAGGCCGGGGCCGCGAGAGGATGTCGCCGTTCCGTGACGCGAAAGTGCGACGACGATATTGGCTACGAGGAGCGCGAAAATGACCAGTGCCTTGATCGAACCGTCCGTTGCGATCGCTCTGGCGCATCTTTTCGCTCCTCGTCAGGCGGCGATTTTGTCCTCGACGACCCGGCCGTCGAACAAGTGGATGGTGCGGTCGGCGTGCTGGGCAAAGCGCGCGTCGTGCGTGACCATACAGATGGTCGCGCCGCCAGCGTGCAATTCCTTGAGCAGATCCATGACCGCTTCGCCGTTGCGCGAATCGAGGTTACCGGTCGGTTCGTCAGCAAGGAGGATGGCCGGTTTGCCGGCGAGGGCTCGCGCGACCGCGACACGCTGTTGCTGGCCGCCGGAGAGTTGGCTGGGGAGATGTTTGGCCCGATGGGCCATCCCGACGCGTTCGAGCGCTTCGTTGACGAACGCTTTGCGTTCGCTCGCTGCCATCCCGCGATAGGTCAACGGCAGCTCGACGTTTTCGTAAACGGTCAGGTCGCCGATGAGATTGAAGCTTTGGAAGATGAAGCCGATCTCGCGGTTACGAATGCGCGCGCGCTCGGGAAAGGAGAGGTTCGCGACCTCGCCGCCCTTGAGCGAGTAGCTGCCGTCCGATGGCGTGTCGAGCAATCCAAGGATCGAGAGCAGGGTGGACTTTCCACAACCGGACGGGCCGGCGATGGAGACGTATTCGCCGGTGCGAATGTCGAGGTGAATGCCCGAGAGCGCATGCGTTTCAACTTCGTCCGTGAGGAAGACTTTGGTGACGCTATCGAGGTGAATCAGGGTGTGGTTTCCGTTGTTCATAGTGATTTGGTTAGCTGACGAGGTGGTGGTGAATTCGTTAGGCGCGCTGACGAGTGGGACGGTCATTGTCAGTTCAATCTGATGCGATCGTGCGAATCGTAGGCGCTGGTGTCGGATAGGATGACCTGGTCGCCTTCCTTCAAGCCATCGAGGATTTCGATGGTGTTGACGGAGCTGCGGCCAAAATGAACCGGCATACGAACGGCTTCACCGTCCGAGGCCAATTTGAAGACGCCAACCGTCGCTCCGTCCTGCGCGAAGGCCGGCCGGCCGACATAGAGAACGTTGTCGAGTCGTTCGAGCTCGATCGTCCCGTCCACGCTGAGATCGGGGCGCGCGCCTTTCGGGAGTGCGCCGTCGAGCGCCACGTCGACGGTCACGGTGCCTTGTTCGACCGCGGGATCGACGCGGATGACGTGACCAGGAATGATCCCGTTGCGGGTGTCGATCGAGGCCGGCTGATTGATTTGAATGTCCTTCGCCTGCGTCTCGGCGATCTTGATCTGTGCCTTTAATTTCGTCGGGTCAGCGACGCGGGCGATGTTCGTGCCCGGCGTGACGCGCTGGCCGACTTCGACCGGCAGTTGCTGCAGCACACCGGTCATGCCGGCGCGGACGTGCAGATTCTCGACTTCATTCGTCCGCATTTCGGCGGAGGCTTTCAATTGTTCGACGCGCGGCCTGCTTGGCGGCGAGTTGGGGCTCGATCGAGTCGCGGGCAAAGGCGAGGCGTTTTTCCTCGATCGCGTCGCGATTGGCCAGCTCGTCCCGTTTGATAATCGAGGTCTTGTATTCGAGATCGGCGATGAGGCCGTTTTGTTTCAGCCTGTCGTTGGTCTCGGCCTCCATCTTGGCTTGCTCGAATTCCGAGTGCACCTGCGCGGAGGTCGATTCCTGATTGAGCAGCTCGCGTTGTAACGTCGCCCGCAGCGTGGTCAGTTCGGCTTCGGCCGCTTTTTCCTGCAGCTCGGCGTCGCGCGCCGCCTGTTGCAGGTCGGGGCTGGAGAGCTCCACGAGCAGGGTATCCGGTTCAATGTGCGCGCCCGGCCTAACCACGATCTTTTCCACCCGGCCGTCTTTGGCCGCCGCGATCCAGCGAATGTCTTCCGGCACAAGGGTGCCGAGGCCGCGCACCTGGCGGAGCATCGGACCGCGCTTCACCGTGTCTACCCAGACGGCGGCGCGGTCCACGCTCATCGCGGCCGGTTTCAACCGCGAGACAACCACGGTGATGAGGATGATGCCGAGCACCGAAGCGGCGGCAATGATCAGCCGTCGCTTCCGCTTTTGGCGGGCGATATGCGGGCGCGGGACATCCATGGACGAAATGACGGGTGTGAAGCCCGGAGCGCGCGCGGGCTCAGTGCCGGCAATCACTTCGAAGCTTCTTTGCATGATGGACGATTCCCGCGTCTAAAGCACGCCGACGCTGTGGATGAGGGTGGCGACGGCCTGAACGCCGTTCGCGATGGGCAGCATCGCGGTGAGGATGAGCGCGGCGAAGACGCCGGCGTCCACCATGAAGCCGCGCGGGGCTTCCTCGGCGAAATACTCGTTGCTGATTTCGAAGAAGGCCGGGTGGTGGAACTTGACTGGAGTTCCGCAACCTCCGTGCAACGTCGAGCTTTGGTAGTTTTGGTCAACGTGCGGGAAGTTCCGGCCTCCGCGCGAGTTGCGCGGATCGGAGTCATGCCGCCGGTTGGGTTCTAGGATGTTAGGTGTGTTTTTCATATGCTTACTTCCTGTTTCCTGTGAGATGCGTTCGATCTCGGGTTTGGATTCAGAATTATTTCCTGGGGGTGCCGGCTCCTATTGCAATGCCCGTGCCAGCTGATTTCATATTTTATAAGCAATTGACTGTCTGAACGTTGTGATTAAGTCAGAAAATCGGACCACCATCTCTTTTGCTTCGACGGTGGGATTGCGCTGTCCCGATTACGGGACGTCATCCGGAGTGGCCGGGGGATCCCGTCGAGTGAGGTGAAAGATTTCATCTGGGGATCTCTCAACTGCGCTCGGGACGGCGGCGTTTCGTTAGGCCCTAACGAGGCAGGCGAAGGAGGGCTTCGCAGCCGGTGCGATCCTTGCGGTTGGCGAGCGAGAGCGAGCCGCTGTGCGCTTCCGCGATCTGCCGGCTGAGGGCGAGGCCAATTCCCGAGCCGCCCGGTTTGGTAGTGAAAAAGGGAACGAAAACATTTTCTGGATTCATGATGCCAGGTCCCTCATCGCGCACGAAAACCTCCACGACATCGCCGAGCTCGCGCCAGCCAGCGGTCGACTTTCCCTCCGGTTTCGAGCGACGGCGTCGACGGCGTTGTGCAGGATGTTGATCAAGAGCTGCTCAATCTGCGCAGCGTCGGCAGCGATCTTGAGGACGGGCCCTTCCACCAGACGCACGGCCATGCGGGTCTCCAGGCCGACCACCCGCCGGAGGAGTTCTCCGAGATCGATCTCCTCTTTTTGCGGCGGCGGAAGGCGGGCGAGACGAGTATATGCCTGCATGAAGCGGCTGAGCGATTCCGCGCGGGTCGCGATCACGTTCAAGCCGCTCCGCGTGTCATCGCGCCAATCGGCCGGCGGGGGATCGCGCCGCAGCAGGGTTTCGAGGCTGCCGGCGATCGATTTGATAGGCGCGAGCGAGTTGTTCATTTCATGACCGAGCACCCTAACGAGTCGCTGCCAGGCTTTGCGTTCCTCTTCTCGCAGAGTCCGGCTCAGATCAGTCAGAACGAGCAGCTCATGCGGCAGGCCGCGCTCGCGGAAGTTGCTCTTGCGCACGCCCCAGCGGCCGCTCCCGCCGGGAAACGTCAGGGTGAGGGGCGCGTCTTCATCGGCGTCGAGGCAACCAGCCAGGCCGAGATCATTTGCCCGGCGGCCGAGCAATTTGTCGATCGGTTGGCGAAGCAGATTTTCGCCTGCGCGATTAACCAAGCGGAGTCGTCGATCCGGATCGAAGGTGAAGACCGCAACGTCGATCCCGGCCATGATCGTGCGGAGCAGCGCCGTTGCCTCGAAGGCTCCCAGCCGCTGCACGCGCAACGTCTCGCCAAGCTGATTGATTTCGAGCAGGACTTCGCCGAGCGCGTCGTCGGCTCGCGCGCCGCGGGCGCGGATGGAGTAATCGCCCTCGCGCAGAGCGGCGAGCAGGTTACTCATCGTCTGGAGCGGACGCACGCTGTGTTCCCGGGCGCTGGCAAGGAAAGCGAGCGCGCAGGTGCCGATCACAAGGGTGAGCGTCCAATCAACCTTGGCGCTGAAATCGCCAAACCAAAGGAGGGCCAGCGAAATGAGAATGGCCGGGCCGGCCGCGCCTAACGAGAGCCAGGTCAGGCGCGATTCATGCGAAAGCGCACGCCGGCGTCTGCGCTCGAATTTCATCGGGAACGTGGAGGCGGACTTCTGATTTCTGATTGCTGGTAATTGATTTGGCGCCGCGTCACGTCTTCTCCCAATCAGCATTCAGAAATCAGCAATATCTCACAGTCCATAGTGCTGGAGACGCCGGTAAAAGGCGCTCCGGCTCAGGCCCAACGATTCGGCGGCCTTGCGTGCGTTGCCTCCATGCCGGGCGAGCGACTTCTTGATCAGGAACGCCTCTACTTCCTCGAGGCTCATCTCCTCGAGGCGCGGAGAGCCGTCCGCTGCGTTCGTCAGGCCGAGATCGTTGGCCTTGATTTGTGCCCGCTGCGACATGAGCACGGCGCGCTCGATGATATGATCGAGTTCGCGCACGTTGCCGGGAAATTCATGACGCATGAGCGCTTCGTGCGCGGGTGGCTCGAAGCCGGTAAGTTTTTTCCGGTAACGGTCTGCGTGCTGCCGCAGAAAGTGTGCGGCGAGCGGCGCGATGTCTTCGCGTCGCTCGCGCAGAGGTGGCAGCGCGACTTCGATCGTGTTCAGACGAAAGAGCAGATCCTGCCGGAAGCGTCCGGCGGCGACTTCCTCGTGCAGATTGGAATTGGTCGCGGAAATGATGCGCACGTTTGCATGCAAGGTTCGTGACGAACCGACGCGCTCGAATTCGCCGGTCTCGATCACGCGCAGCAGCTTGGCCTGCTGACTCATCGGCAGATTCGCGATCTCGTCGAGGAAGAGCGTGCTCTCGTCGGCCAGCTCGAAGCGCCCGGCGCGATCGGTCTTGGCATCGGTGAAAGCCCCTTTCACATGGCCGAAAAGCTCGCTCTCAAAGACTCCCTCCGACAGGCCGCCCATGTTGACCGTGATCATGATCTTGCTCGCGCGCGTCGAGAGCGAATGGAGCGCCTGCGCGACCAATCCCTTGCCGGTGCCGTTTTCGCCCGTGATCAAGACATTCGCATCGGACGGCGCGACGCGTGTGATCAGTTCGATTACCGGCCGCATGCGGGGGGAGTCAGAGATGATATTCGGCATTTTGCCGCGGAGCAGCTCGTTCTTGGCTTCGAGCTGTTGACTCTTGCGGAGCGCGTTGCCGAGCGCGATCTGGGTGCGCACGATGGAAGCGAGCCGGTCGTTATCCCACGGCTTCGGTGACAAAATCGCGCGCCCCGAGTTTCATCGCCTCGACCGCAAGATCGACGGTCGCCCACGCGGTCATGACGACGATGGGCAATGTTTCATCGATCGCCTGGATGCGCGGGATGATTTCGAGCCCTTCCTGTCCCGAGGTCGTATCGCGGGTGTAATTCAGGTCCATCATGAGGAGCGCATAGGTGCGTTTTTCGAGCGCATTCATGACCGCGCCTAATGACGTGACGGCGTCGGTCTGGTGACCCTCTCCCTTGAGCAGGATGCGCAAAGCCTCGAGCACATCGGGCTGATCGTCGGCAATCAGGATGCGGCTCATGGCATAACGATGAACCGCATTTCCGGCGCGGCGTCAATTCTCCGAGCGATGGTGCGTCCCATCGACCCGAAAAAAAGTCGTTAGGCGCGACCTGGTTGCATCGACTTTGGCGAAGTGCGGTTTGCGGGCGCGCCCGAGTCGTCGCCGGCTAAATCGTGTTGAAGTGCATCGGCACGCGAACCTTCTGTGCGACAGGATGACCGTTCTTGAGCGCGGGTGCCCAATGCCATTTCTGGATCGCGCGCATCGCTTCGTAGGCGAAGGCGGGATTGGTCATCAGCTCCACCGCGAAATCGCTCGCCCGGCCATCGACTCCGACGGTGCAAATGATAACGACGTAGCCTCTCTCGCGTCGATCGGCCTCGAGATCAGGATACTCCGGTCGTGTTCCCTCGAGCACTTTAGGGGGAACATCGAAGGCATCGGATTTGACGTGGACAACCGTTTTCATCGGTTTGAGTGGTGTGGTTGCTCGATCCTGGTAGTTGATGTTTGTGCAACCAGCCAGCAGCAGGGTGAGCAACCCGGCAACCTTCGGGAAGGTCGATCTCCTCCGAGTGGAGGCCAAGTGATCTATTTCAGCCTTCACGTTTTGTCCTTTACTATAACAAAACGTTAGACCCGGCGAGGCCGCACATGCAACAAGAACGACAATCGGGAAAGCGTGGCTCCATTGTGGCTTGAGTATCGTGTCATTTCGCGGTCAGACGGTTGGTCAGATAACAAAACGCCCGGCCGGGAAATCCCGGTCGGGCGAGATGATTGCGGAAACTATCGCTTATCGCGGAAGGCGCTGTTGAGCCGCTATCGCGACCGGCGGATCGACATCGTAGGTCTCGACCAACCCGGTGCCAGTCGTGTCGCCTGCTCCACTCAAAATCGCTGTGTACAAGCCAGCGGGCAGTATCTCGTAAAGCGCCGCTTCGTTCGGGTCGCTTGGCGCCAGGCCCTTGTCGCTGATCGTCTGCATGTTGGGGTTATCCATCCAGTTGTCGTTCGAGTCGATCAGGTCGCCATTGCTATTGTGCAACTCGAGGAGCGGGTCCGCCAACACATCGGTCACGCCGAAGTCGGCGAGAGACGGCCCGATACCGCGCACGATCACCTCGGACAAACCGCCTCCGCCGCCACCCAGGATAAAGCCGCCGATCATGACGTTCTCACCCGTCTCGACAAAGCCACGGGTGCTAATGTTGGCGAACTTGGAATCGGTCGTGCCGTTATCGATGTCGTAGGCTTCGACCAAGCCTACGCCGGTGGTGTCGGCCAGACCGCGCACGATCACGGTGTAGGCACCGGGATCGAGCGTCATGACGATAGCCGACTCGAGGTCGTCCGTCGGAGCAAGATTATTGTCGGTCAGCACCATTTGGTCTTCTGCACTATTGTCCTGCCAGTTGTCGTTGCTTGCGATGACAGCGCCCGTGGAATCGTGTAGCTCGAGGGTTGGGTCAGCAAGAACGCCGGTGACCCCAGAGAGCGCCAGGGAAGGTCCGATGGCACGGAGGACCACCATCGTTGGATCGCTACCGCTGATGATAATGCCGCCGATGAGAGCATTATCGCCGGTGCCGACGTTGGCCCGGGTCGAGATGTTTTGGGGCTCCGACGGCGGAATGACCGCGACCGCAGTTGGGCTCAATTGGAAATCGAGCTGCTGCACGGTCAGATCGAGGGTGCCCAAGGTCGCTCCAGGCGCCCATGTTCGTAAAATCGAGCGTGAGCGTGCCGGAAAAATTTCCGGCTACAGGGAGTGGAAGTGTCGGCGACTCGGCCGTCCCCTCATAAACGTGGAGGCCGGGCTCGATCGTGCCGGTAAGATCAGGAATCGGAATTCCATTCACGTCGCCCGACAGCGTGTAATCCACCGGCCCTGTGGCATTGAGATCGGCAGCGAATCGATAGGCGACGGAAAATTTATCGCCGGAATCAGCCGAGAATGTTCCGCTAACCTCGACCATCGCCGTGTTGCCGGAGGGAGGAACGACGGTGACGCTCCCGGCGAGATGGATCAGCCCAGGGTCCCCGATCGTCGTATCAACGACAATCGTGTTGTTAGTGAACGCCTCGGGCGGAACGTAACTCGGACTCCCGTCGTCGAGAGTGAGGGTGCCGGCCCGGACCGAACCGCCCGCCAAGCAAAACGCCGCTGCCGCGGCCAAGAATAGAAATGGAGTGCTTTTTTTCATGGTTTTGATGGGTAGTATTTTCGGGCATTATTCAGTTCTTCTGGAAATACCCTAAATACTATTCGGGTTTCCGCGACTCGGCGGACGCCCGCAGATTCCGCCAAGCAGTGATTCCGTTGGTGGCCCAATCAGTGCTCTCTTTAGGTTCCATGAGAACGTTTCTTCTCCTTGTGTTGACGGTCACAGCGCTATATGTCTGGCAGAGGCAGGGTAACGATGCGGTTACCGCAACCAAACCGAGAACGGAAACGCCAGTCGCTACCTCGGCGGCTCCACGCCCGGTCTCAGAACATGATTGGGCGAAGCATTCGATCGATCGCGCACACGAGGTGGCGAATCAGGTACGGGAAACGCGGCAGCAAAACGAGCAGCCTTAAATTGTAGTCGGGGGTCACTGATCCTGGCTCTCTTACTCTTCGGCGTTTACTCGTCGCTTGACTCTGACGATCCGGACTATTGATGCCGGGCTACAACGCCGACCGCCGCGGCGGACGTCTTTTACCTCAATCGAGATGTTAAGCCTCGACCAGGCCGATTCCGGTCGTGCCGGGAAACCGCCGCAAGGGTCAAGCATTTTCCCGGTAGTTGCGCGAAGTGAATCGCGAAGTCAGCTTCGCGCATGAATTCGCTCTTCTTCCGGCTCGCGGCGGCGCTTTGTTTTCTCGGCGGTGGCGCTGGGCGCTTTCGGCGCGCACGCGCTCAAGGGAACGCTGGAGGCGAACACGACGACCGATGTCTGGAACAAGGCGGTGCTCTATCATTTCGTCCACGCGCTCGCCCTGCTCGTCCTGGCGGTGCTGCCGGCGGTCAGCCGATCGGCGTCGAGCTTGTTTGTCGCCGGGATCGTGCTCTTCAGCGGCAGTCTTTACCTGCTCGCCCTAACGAATGTAAAATGGCTCGGCGCGATCACGCCTCTTGGCGGCCTTTGTTTTCTGGCGGGCTGGGTCTGTCTCGTCGTCTGGCCGCCGCGCTAAGCGGCGCGCTTGTCGCCCGGCGTCTCCGCTCTGCATGACTCTCTGCTCTTCGTCCGGATATGTTTGCCCTGGTTAATACCGAACGAGCGGTCGCAACGATCGCGGTCTTCATCGCTGACGTTCCTGATCACGCTTGCGCTCGGGCGTCTGCTCAAGCGGCGGGCCGGCGTCCCTTTTGGGATTTTCTTTCAGCTCTTTGCCCTCACCCTCGCTTTCTACGCCGCGGCCTGGGTCTACGGGCTCGATCTGCACTGGCGCAATCATGTCGGCGCCGCGCTCGTCCTCCTGAGCACGGCGGTGGTGATCGCGCTGGTCGATCGTTATCTCTGGGATTTTTATTTCGAACAGCGCCGCCAGACGGTCATCCCAAAATTTCTGCGCGAGCTGGTCGCGCTCGTCATTTTCCTGATCGCGCTCCTGCTCGTGCTGAGCTTCGGTTACCACGCCGAGACCCAGTTGCGCGGTCTGCTCGCGACTTCCGGTGCGGCCGCCATCATCCTCGCCTTCGCGACCCAGAATCTTCTCGGCGGCGTCATCGCCGGCATGTCGCTGCAGATCAACAAGCCCTACAAAGTGGGCGATTGGCTCCAGGTCGGCGAGCACTTTGCCGAGGTCATGGAGATCAACTGGCGCTCGACCCGCCTGCGGACGAACGACACGATCTACCTCGACATCCCGAATAACGAGATCGTCCGCACAGACGATCGTTAATCTGCATTATCCGACAACCGCTGCACGCCATGCGGATCGGGTGGGCGTCGATTACAACGCCCCGCCGAACCGGGTGAAGGACGCGCTCTTTCGCGCGACCCTCCAGCGCGGAGTGGGTGGAAAAGGATCCCCGAGCCGAAGGTTTTCCTGAACGATTTCGGCGATTTCGCGATCTATCTACGAGATCAAATTCTACATGCATCAGTCAGAGAACTACAACGAACGTCTGCGACGCGATTCGGACCAATATCTGGTACAAGTTCAAGCGGCAGAAGATCACCATCCCGTTCCCGATTCGTACCCTCGAAATCAACCGCAAGCGGGCGCGCGAAGCCGCACGAGGAGCACAGCCAGACGAAGGCAATTCTCGAAGGCGAACCGCTTTTCGCCTGTCTCGACGAGCGACGCAGCTCGATCATCTGATCCGCGGATCGCGCACGGTTGCATTTCGGTCGCGGCGAAAAGCTCATCGAGCAGGGAGCCGAGGGGGCGTCGATGTTTGTCCTGCTTGCACGGCACAGCGGCGGTCTCGGTTTCGCAAAACGGCAGCATGATCCGGGTCGGTTCCCTGCACATGGGCGATTGCTTTGGCGAAATGTCGCTCCTCACCGGGGAAAGGCGGACGGCGACGGTGGGCGCGGAGCACGATTGCGAAGTGATTGAAATCTCCAAGCCGGCGATGGCGGCGGTGCTGCGGGATGCACCCGAATGTCGTGACGCAACTGAGCGAACTTGCTCGCGACCCGCAAGATGGAGACGGAAGGCCTGCTCAAGGATGCCGGCCAAAGCCATGGCCGAGGAAAAAAAAGCCGGGAATATCGGGCCACGTTTCTCCGCCGGGTGCGCTCTGTTTTCGAATTGTAGATCGCGACAGAATGCTGGAGCGCCTCCTGCGACGCGATTCGCGGAGCGCCCAAGCCCGTCCCACATTGCGGTTGCCACACAGGCAAATCCCTCTAATGTCCTGCCTTCCTCATTCCGGCCCTATCTATGACTCTTTTCGCTCTATCTTTTCTTACTTCCGGCGTCTCGCTTTCCATGCTCTGCGCCGGCGGCGGGCCTCGTTTTCGCCTTCTTCCTCATCTTCTCGGTGATCAAGGCCTCGCCCGGCAACGACCGGATGCAGGAAATCGCCGGCGCCATCCAGGAAGGCGCGAAGGCCTATCTCAACCGGCAGGTGATCACGATCAGCGCGATCGCGGTCGTCATTTTCATCCTGCTCTTCATTTGGAAAGACCACGCCACCGCGGCCGGTTTTCTCGTCGGCGCAGCCTGCTCGCTCTCGGCTGGCTTTATCGGAATGCGAATCGCGGTCCTGGCCAATACGCGCACCACGCAGGCGGCGACCAAATCGCGGACGGCTGCGATGCGGGTCGCTTTCAATGGCGGCGCGGTGACCGGTTTGCTGGTCGTCGGCTTAGCGCTCCTCTCGGTCGGAATTTTCTATACGGTTGCCGGCAAAATGATCGGCCACGAGCTCGCGGTGACGCAGCCTCATCGGCCTGGCGCTGGGCGCGAGCTTGATCAGCGTCTTCGCGCGACTCGGCGGCGGCATTTACACCAAGGCGGCCGACGTGGGCGCGGATCTGGTCGGCAAGATCGAGAGCGGCCTGGAAGAAGACGATCCGCGCAACCCGGCCACGATCGCCGACAACGTGGGCGACAATGTCGGCGATTGTGCCGGCATGGCGGCCGACGTTTTCGAAACCTACGCGGTCAGTTTGATCGGCGCGATCCTGGTCGGCGCCCTGACGCTCGCGACGACGCCGGCGGCAATCGTTTATCCCTTTGTCCTCGGCGGCATTTCGGTCCTCGGCGCGATTTGCGGCATTCTCTTTGTCAACGTGAGCGGCGGCAAACCGGGCAACACCCTGATGGGCGGAGTCATGACCAGCGCGATCGTCTCGGCCGTTCTCTTCTGGCCGGCGACGCACATCCTTTTCCCGGATGGCGTGATGATTGCGGACGCGCTTCGTTCCGCCAACGATCTCTATTTCGCCTCGCTCGTCGGCTTGCTCATGACCGGCATCGTGGTCGTGATCACGAATTATTACACGTCGATGAGCTATGGCCCGGTGCGCAAGATCGCCAAGGCTTCAGAGACCGGTCACGCGACCAACATCATCGCCGGCCTCGCGATCGGACAACACGCGACTGCGCTGCCGGTCGGTTTCATCGGGCTCGCGATCTTGTTCAGCTTTCATTTCGCGGGTCTTTACGGCATCGCGATCGCGGTCATGAGCATGCTTTCGATGGCCGGAATCATTATCTCGCTCGACGCCTTCGGTCCGATCACGGATAACGCCGGCGGCATCGCGGTCATGAGCAATCTGCCGAAGGAAGTGCGCGGCGTGACGGACGAGCTCGACGCAGTCGGCAACACGATGAAAGCGGTCACGAAAGGCTACGCCATCGCTTCGGCCGGCCTCGCGGCGCTGGTTCTTTTCGGTTCCTACGTCGAGGAACTGCGCGCGCATGTCACTGCAGCCGGGCAGCCTTCAACTTCCAGTTCTCACTCACCGAACCGAAGGTCATCATCGGTCTCTTTATTGGCGGTTTGCTGCCGTTCATTTTCACGGCGTTCAGCATGGACGCGGTCGGCAAAGCGGCCGGCGCGGTGGTGCGCGAGGTGCGCCGGCAGTTGACCGCGAAGCCGGGCATTCTGCGCGGCGAAGACAAGCCGGATTACGGCACCTGCGTCGATATCGTGACGAAGGCAGCCTTGCGCGAGATGATCATTCCGGCGCTCCTGCCGGTGGCGTTCGTCGTCGCGGTCGCGGTCATCAAGCCGCTCGGGCCGGTGGTCCTCGGCGGTTTGCTCGTCGGCACGATCGTGACCGGTTTGTTCGTCGCGATCGCGATGACCTCGAGCGGCGGCGCGTGGGACAACGCGAAGAAATTTATCGAGGAAGGCAATCTCGGCGGCAAAGGCTCCTTCGCCCACGCCGCCTCGGTCACGGGCGACACCGTGGGCGATCCCTACAAGGACACGGCCGGTCCCGGCGATCAATCCCGATGATCAAGGTGGTCAATATCGTTGCCATTCTCATCATTCCGATTTTCTTTTAAGTGCTGCGCGCTGAAAGCGCGGGATCAGGTGTTCCGCGCTCTTCGATGCCGGCATCGGTTTGCCTAACGAGGACATTATGAAGACAGCAGATTTTCAACTGGTTCCCGCGCCGCGGCGCGAAGCTCCGGCCAAGGCGGATGCCGGGCGCAAGTCCCTTCAAGATCGTGATCGATCCGCAAATGCGCGCTGCAACTGCGGCGCGCGTTGATCGAGCTGATCGATAATCACGACGAAGCGCTGGCGGCTCATTATTCCGACGGCAAACTGGCGCTCGAATCCTACAAGGAATACATCGAGGTCTTCGCGCGGAGCCTGAAAGAAACGATGGAGAGCCGGGAAGGGGTCTCCTACTTGTTGCGCGCGGTCGGCTTCGACGTCCCGCCGGAGGAGGTCAATCTGCGTCCGGAACTGCGCTGGAAACCGGCGGCCTCGCCTAACGATCAGGGTGGCCCGGTCTGGTCGACCCCCGACTTGCCGCGGTTCGGCGAAGCGAGAACAAGCGTCCGACCTTGTCATCCCGAACTGGCGATTGCACGAGGGACTCCCTCGCCTAACGACGGCAACGTTGGCGAGCCTTCGGGCTCTCCGCCCCGTTCGCCGTACAATTACGCTTGTCTCCGCGCGTTCCGTCGGAGAAGAATCGGCTCCTTCACACCCATGCCTACCGTCTTGCTGATCGAAGATGACGCCGAAAGCCGCCGGGCGACCGCGGAACTTTTCCTGCGGGAAAGATTGGACGATTCTCGAAGCGGGCGATGGCGAGGCCGGGATCAGCCTGGCCTTGGAACATCAGCCGGAACTGATCCTGTGCGATCTGCTCATGCCGAAAGCGAACGGCTTTCAGGTCTGTCGCAACCATCCGCCAGCAATTGCAGCGCAGCGAAAATCATCATCGTGTCCGGCCGCGATTACGGGGTCGATCGCACCAGCGCGATCGAGGCCGGCGCCGATGAATATCTCGTCAAGCCGATCTCCTGGGAGAACTTGCGCGAAGTGATCGACCGGGTCTTGCCGGCGCGCGGCGACGGCCGGCCAGCCCACCGGACCGCTGCCGGATTTCACGCCGCCCTCGACCCGCTTGCGATTCTGGGGTGTGCGCGGCTCGATTCCTGTGCCCGGATCATCCACGGTCGGCTATGGCGGAAATACCAGCTGCATCGAGGTGCGGGCCGACGGCGAGATCATCGTCCTCGACGCCGGCTCCGGCATGCGCGAGCTGGGAATCGCCCTGGAAGAGGAATTCGGCGCCCGGCCAATCAAGCTGACTCTTCTGATTTCGCACACCCATTGGGATCATATCCAGGGTCTGCCTTTTTTCCTCCCGGCCTACAATGAGCAAGAACTCGCTCCGTCGTTCTCGGATACGAAGGAGCGCGCGCCGGTCTCGCCACCATCCTCGCCAGCCAAATGGAGACCTCGGTTTTTCCCGGTCAGTCTGCGCGACATGCCGAGCGCGATCTAGATCGAGGAATTGAGGGAGATGGAATTCACGATCGGAAAAGTGCGAGTGCGAGGCGCGCTTTGTGAATCACCCCGGTATCTGTGTCGGATATCGTCTTTACACGACCAACGGATCGATTGCCTATCTTCCCGACAACGAGCCGTACGAGGTGCTTAAAGACCAGTCTTGCCACTCGTGACAAATCCGAGCGCGACGAAGGCGCGAGCCTACGCTGTGTCCGCCCGCGCCAAGCTGGTCGAGTTCCTTCGCGGAACGTCGATGTCCTGATCATCGACTCGCAATACACCGACGACGAGTACTGTGCAGAAGATCGGCTGGGGACACGGCTCTCTCAGCAGCGTCGTCTCGCTCGCGCTCGATGCCGGCGTGCGCAAACTCTTCCTCTTTCATCATGACCCGGGTCGCGACGACAAGGCGGTCGACGCCATGGTCGAGGCGGCGCGCATGCTCGTGCTCGAAAGCGGCAAACCGATGGAAGTGGACGCGGCTCGCGAAGGCGCCGAGGTATGGTTGGGGGCGAAACGGCTCACGCAATAGGATCGGGTCGGCATAGCCCGAACGGTTCCTCGGATAAGCGCGAGCCTTCTAGCCGCGCAACGCCGTGGCGAAGCGGACTAACTCCGCCGCGACCTTGCTCGATCGCGCCTGGTGACTTTGGCATCGGTCACGGTGTCATCATCAAACGCGTCGCCCGTCGCAAAAACAAAGCGCGGAATGATCACGCAGCGAAAATCGAGCATCAGACTGTTGGCATACGCCATCACCGACATGTAGCTGCTCATTCCGCCAGCCGCGCAGAGAAAGCCAACGATCTTGTCTTCCCAGGCGCTGCCCGTGAGCTCAATCATGTTCTTGGCCGACGCGCTCACATCGTAATTATAAACCGGCGTTGCCACGATCACGCCGTCTGCCTCATCGACCGCCTTGCTGAGTTTCTTCGCCGAGGGATGTGCATAGCAGGCGTCGGCGTCGCATAGCGGCAGGTCCATCTCGCGCAAGGTCCAGCCAACTGCAGTCTGCCTTGGCCTCTTGCAGATAATCGAACGCAATTCGACCCATCTTCCGGCTGTTGCTCGAAGGATTTCCGCTTGAGCTGACGACCAGGTACTTGCGGCATTCCTGCTCATAAGGTCGCTCTTCGGGATGGTCAAGTGCCGCGCACCGGCGCTAGAGCCAGCGCCGCGTCTTGAAATAGATCAGCTGACCGACCCCACGATCAGCATCATACACCAGACAGACGGCAGTAACCATAGGGCTTCGTTAATTCTGGCATGTGCTGAAAGTTCATCCCATAGACTCCGGCGATGAACGTGAGAGGAATGAAGATCGACGGTGATGACAGTCAGGACGCGCATAATCTCGTTAGTCCGAAGACCAATGCTCGAAATATGGATTTCGGTCAGGCCGGAGAGCACATCGCGATAGCTCTCCACCACGTCCATCAGTTGCACGCTGTGATCATAACAGTCTCGCAGATAGACTTTGGTCTCCGGCTGAATCAGGCCGGGCTCCTCGTGCAGGAGCAGGTTGGTCACATCGCGCAACGGCCAGACCATTCTTCGAATCTGGGTCAGCGTTCGCTTGTGCTCGTGCAGGCTGCCAACCGGGCGAACCAGCGGATTTTCGACCAACTCGTCCTCGATCGTGTCAATCTCCGCTCCGATCGATTCGAGGACCGGGTAGTAATGATCGATGATGGAGTCGAGTAAGGCATAGGCCAGATAATCGGAGCCCGGCTTGGCGGATTCGGCCCTTCCCGCTGCGGATGCGGGCCCGGACCGGCTCAAAAACATCGCGCTCCGGTTCCTCCTGCAACGTGATCAGGAAGGTCTTGCCCAGGAACATGCTGACTTGTTCGCCGCCTATCTCGTTTTCCTTATCGAGATAAATCATCTTGGCGACGATGAAGAGATAGTCATCATATTGCTCCACCTTTGGACGCTGGCTGGTGTCGAGCACGTCTTCCAGGGCCAGGGGATGCAGATTAAAACGTTCCCCGAGGATGCGCAGAACGCTCAGGTCGCCCAGGCCGTCGATGTTGATCCAGGTAACAAGCTCATTGTTGAGATGCGGGAGGAGTTCATCACGAGTCGACGTTCTTCCGTTCCTCAAGACAGTCAGGTCCATACTCGATGAGCGTGATGATCGGCGGCTCCTTCGGAGAATCCTGCGAGAGCTTGAGCAGGCCTGGAGCCTCGCCGGGCACTACGTGACGTCGTCGTTTGAACATTCTCGCATCGTGCTCTTGCGGGTCGTTGCGGGCAAGCATGAAGCTAAGAGGAAGACGCGAAGTGGGGATTTATCGTAGCTGGCGTTTTCGAGGATCTCCCCAAGCCGGCTCGGATTCGGTTTGCGTTGTGTGCGACCTCATGGCTGCTGTGCGTAATCCAGCGCCTTCTGGAAATCGAAGCTCTTCACCTGCGCTGCAAGGACCGGATCGTTCATCGCTTCGATCAGTTTGGGATTTTGCAGCAGGTCGAGGAAGCGCTGTTGCTGGATCAGTTCGATGATCTCCGGGTCGTCGCGCAGGGCGACGATCTTCGGGTTTTCGGTCAGCTTCCTCGGCCCCGGGGTAGGAAAGAAAACGTTCGCGCGCTTTGCGGGTTCGAAACCAGCCTGTCCCGACCTTGCCTAGCGTCTGGTAGGTCTGCGCCGGCACGACATCGACCGCCTTGACCGCTTCGCCTAACGACCCCAGTTCGATCGAGTTCTTCAGCTTGGCGAGCGAGGCGATCATCGTCGGAGCGCTGGGCGAAGGTTGCGGGCGAGCGGTCAGCGGCGCCGGCTGCATGTTGGGCGATGGTCTCCGTGTGCAAATTCGCGCTGGCAATCGCTCCGACGGAACGGATCGCGACCACCACCAGCCAGACGCTGAAGAGTCCGAAGAAAATTCCCGAGCGCCGCTCCGCAAACTCCGTAAAGCAGGCGCACGATCCCGGCGCTTTGCTGGCCGGTGCGTTTGAAGAGAATCGCGCCGAGCGCAGTTGATGACCACGTAAACGACGAGAGCGAGGATCGCGCCGGCGAAGATCGAAATGAAGAAGTCGGGGACGCGCAGGAACGGACGCAAGAGCCGGGAGCAGCATGCGTCCGCCGAAGATCGCGGCCGCATAGGCCGCAACCAGAGCAACGAGACGAACGACTTGCCTGACGACACCGAGGCGCCAGCCGCGCACGACCTCGAAGAGAATCAGGACGAGGGCGAACGAAATGAAAATCATCTGCCAGAGTGAAGAACCTGTTGTCATGCCATTAGCGCTGGGGCAATCGCCCGCTGCCGCAAGGCGTGATCGCAAAGGACGAGCGCCGCCATCGCTTCGACCATCGGCACCGCCCGCGGCAGGACACAGGGATCGTGGCGGCCGCGCGCCGCGAGAGTGGTTTCCTCCTTCGTCGCAGTCACCGTTCTTTGCTCGCGCGCGATCGTGGCGGTTGGTTTGAAGGCGACGCGAAAGATGATGTTCTCGCCGTTGCTGATCCCGCCCTGCACGCCGCCGGAATGATTGCGTCGTCGTGCGGACTTCGTCTTCCCGCATCTCGAAGGGATCGTTGTGCTCGGAGCCCTTCATGGTGCTGGCGGCGAATCCGGAGCCGATTTCGAATCCTTTCGTGGCCGGCAGGCTGAGCATCGCTTTGGCCAGGTCGGCTTCCAGCTTGTCGAAGACCGGCTCGCCCAAGACCGGCGCGGCACGCCGCCGGATGACGCATCTCGATGATTCCGCCTAACGAATCGCCGTCCGCCCGCGCTTGCTCGATCGCGTGCGATCATTTTCGTCGCCGCCGCTTCATCCGGACAGCGCACGATATTCGCCTCGACGCTTTCGGTCGTGACCGTGCTCGGAATCCAATCGTGGCGGCATGTCATGGACGTGCAGTCACGTAGGCCACGAGCTCGAGCTTCGGGTGAAGAGTTGCGCAAGCACCTTGCGCGCGACCGCGCCGGCGGCGACACGGCCGATCGTTTCGCGGGCCGAGGCCCGGCCGCCGCCCTGCCAGTTGCGAATGCCGTATTTCGCTTCGTAGGTGAAGTCGGCATGCGAGGGGCGAAACGTTTCTGGCATTTCCCGATAAGCTTCCGGTCGCGCGTCTTCGTTGCGCACCAGGATGGCGATCGGCGTGCCCAACGTCTGGCCTTCGAAAACGCCGGAGAGAATTTCGCAGCGGTCGGCTTCCTGGCGTGGCGAAACGATCGCGCTTTGCCCCGGCCGGCGCCGATCGAGTTCGCGCTGAATGTCGGCTTCGCTCTAGCGAAATTCGCGGCGGACAACCATCAATCACCACGCCTACGCCGCCGCCGTGCGATTCGCCAAAGGTGGTGATGCGAAAGAGTTGCCCGAAGCTGCTGCCCATCGAAGGGGCACGCTAGCGCGGGTCTGTCGCGGAGCGAAAGGCTCCCGGAAGCGTGTTCGCTCTGCGCGGCTCGGGATGACAAGGACGTCCTGCCGCGTCAGATGGCGGCGAGCGCGGTTTGCAGGTCGTCGCGCAGATCTTCCACGTCTTCGACGCCGACCGAAAGCCTAACGAGCGATTCAGTGATGCCGAGCGCGATCCGTTGCTCCTCGGGAATCGCGCCGTGGGTCATGATCGGCGGATAATTCACCAGGCTCTCGACGCCGCCCAGGCTCTCGGCGAGCGAGAAGAGATGCGTGTTTTCGAGAAAACGGCGCGTCCCGGCGAGATCGGTGTCGAGGATCACCGTGACCATGCCGCCAAAGCGTTCGCCCATCTGCCGCTGCGCCAGCTCGTGTTGCGGATGACTCGTTAGGCCGGGGTAGCTGACTTTCCGCACCTTCGGCTCCTTCTCCAGCCAGCCGGCAAGCTCGTGCGCGTTTTCGCAATGGCGCTCCATCCGCAAGGCAAGCGTCTTCAACCCGCGCATGGCGAGGAAGCTGTCGAACGGTCCCGCGATCGCGCCGACCGAGTTTTGCAAAAACTGCATCTGATCCGCGAGCTCCTTGTTCTCTCCCACGACCGCGACGCCGCCGACCATGTCGGAGTGGCCGTTGAGATATTTCGTGGCGGAATGAATCACCATGTCGAAACCGAGCTCGATCGGGCGCTGGATCCACGGGCTGGCGAAGGTGTTGTCGGAAACGGAGATCGCCTTGTGCTTGCTGCGCGATCTTGGCGACCGCTTCGAGATCGATCAGCTTGAGCAGCGGATTGCTCGGCGTTTCCACCCAAACCATGCGCGTGTTCGGCTTGATCGCGCTCTCGATTTTCGACGCATCGGTCATGTCGATAAAGGTGAAATCGAGATTGGCGGAGCGTCGGCGCACTTTTTCGAAAAGCCGGTAGGTGCCGCCGTAAAGATCGTCGCTCACCACGACGTGCGAGCCGCTGTCGATCGTTTCGAGCGCGGTCGACATCGCGGCCAGACCGGAAGCGAAGGCCCAGCCGCGCGTGCCGCTTTCGAGATCGGCGACGCAACGTTCGTAGGCGCTCCGAGTCGGATTGATCGAGCGCGCGTAGTCGTAGCCTTTGTGCCGACCCGGACTTTCCTGCACGTAGGTGGAAGTGGCGTAGATCGGTGTCATGACCGCGCCGGTGGACGGATCAGGTGATTGGCCGGCGTGAATGACGCGGGTGGCGAGGTGATGTTTCTTTTTCATATAGAGTGCGAATTTCCACGGATTACGCGGATACACAGATGAAAGAGAAGGCGACTGTCAAGCCTCGAGCAATCTTCATCTGCGCCATCCGCGTTCGATCCGCTGGCTCACTTCGGCATGTGCAGCCGGAGGTAGGAGAGCAGATCGGTCCGCGTGATCAGGCCGAGGAATTTGTCGCCGTCCATCACGATCGCGACCCGGCCGCGATCGAACACGCCTAACAAATCGGTAATGTTCGCCGCGGGCGACAAGGTCTCGAGCCGGTCGGTCATGGCCGATTTCACGAGATCGTTAAATTTCGCCGGATCGCGAGTGCACCTTCACGAGCAGATCGGATTCATCGATGATGCCGACGGCGCGGCCGTCGCCGTTCAGGACCGGCAATTGCGAGACATCGCCGGAGCGCATGCGCTTGAAGGCGGTGAGCAGGGTGTCGTTAGGCCCGACCGAAATCACTTCGCCCTTTTCGTCGCGGTGAGAAATCAGATCGCTCAGGTCGCCCTGGGTCGGACGCTCGACGAAGCCCTGCTCGGCCATCCAGAAATCGTTGAACATCTTCGAGAGATATTTGTTGCCCGTGTCGCAAACGAAGGTGACGACCCGCTTCTTTTTCGTCTGCTGGCGGCAATAGCGAAGCGCGCCGGCGAGCAGCGTGCCGGTCGAGGAGCCGCCCAGGATTCCTTCCTTGCGCAGGAGCTCGCGCGCGACCGCGAAGCTTTCCGTGTCGTCGATCTCGAAGGCGTCGCTGACGAACGACATGTCGGCGATGTCGGGAATGAAATCCTCGCCGATCCCTTCCACGGCCCAGCTCCCGGCCTTCTCCAGTTTGCCGGTCTTGACCCATTCATACAAAATCGAGCCGGTCGGATCGGCCAGAATCATCTCGAGGTTCGGCTGCACTTTTTTGAAGAAACGGCCGAGCCCGGTGAGCGTGCCGCCGGAACCGACGCCGACCACGACCGCGTCGACGTCGTGGTTCATTTGCTCCCAGATTTCCGGTCCGGTGGTGGTCTCGTGGGCGAGCGGGTTGGCCGGGTTGCCGAATTGGTTGACGTAAAACGCGCCCGGAATTTCCTCCGTCAGCCTCGCGGCCACGTCCTGGTAATATTCCGGATGTCCGCGGGTCACGTCGCTTCTCGTCAGGCGAACTTCCGCCCCGAGGGCGCGGACGTGGGCAATTTTCTCCTGCGACATCTTGTCGGGGATGACGAGGATGATGCGATAACCTTTCGCGCCGGCGATGAGCGCGAGACCGAGGCCGGTGTTGCCCGCGGTCGCTTCGATGATCGTGCCGCCGGGTTGCAACTTCCCTTCGCGCTCCGCCGCTTCGATCATCGCGAGGGCGACGCGGTCCTTGATCGAGCCGGTCGGGTTCTGATTCTCCAGCTTCACGAAAAGCTGGCATGGCCCGGTATCCATCCGCGTGATCTCGACCAGCGGCGTGTTGCCGATGAGCGAAAGGATCGCGGGCGGTTTGTCAGGCGAAGTGGTGGCGGACGGCGAGCTGGTCATGAGGAATGGCGGGTCGATCGGCGGCGCGCCGATCGACCACCGCTATGCAACACCTTGGCTACGAATCGTCAAGCGCCTGCCGCGAACGTGGCCAGCAGCGCGCTAGGAGCACGATCGAATTCGCGCCCGAGACGTCACCGCGGAATCCTCGGGAGACGTCAGCCGTACCGGAGCGGGCTGGCTGGCCGGCATTCAGTTCAGCACGACCTTGAACATCTCGACAAGACCGTCCGGGTTGATGCCCCAACCGTAGACCGTCTTGCCGTCCGCGGAGATGACCGATGCGGACGTTCAGACTCCAGCCCTCGGGCACTACCGCACCGCGTCCCTTAATGAAATCATCAAGGAAAAAGGTTTGGTTCTTTGCCTCTTCTCCAAAGGCAGGCACGGTTAGTAATACCTGCGCGGACGTAGCCGACCACGATCTTGCCGTCGTCGCTGACGTCCGTGGCGATATAGGCTGCAGGGGCGGCTAGCACGGGAGCGCCTGCCGCTCGTCGCGGCGCTCATCCCGAGCGGCTGAACGCCCGTTTCCGGACGCCAGATCCAGGCGCTCGAGCCAAAGTCGTAGCCTCCGCCCACGATCGTGTTGCCGTCTGCGCTGACCGCCTGCGCCTCGCCGTTGAACCCGCCACTCGGGGTGAGGATTAGTTCTTCAACGCCGTTGACCCACTTCGCGGCCGTTCGCTCGCCCGCTCAGTTGGTCCTGCCAGCCGACGATGACGCTGCCATCGGCGTTGACGGCGTTGGCGCGGGTAGGCTGGTGCCGCCGAAAAGCGTCAGGAAGAACGGTCGCGGACCGCCATTGATCAGGTCCCACGTGCCCGCATTGGCTTTGCAGAGCTGCGCGTAAATAAAGCAGACCGACGGCGAGCGAGCCGTCCTGATTCACGCCGTAGGATCCGCTCAGAGAAGTGTCGCAGGGAACTCCGCCGTCTACCGAGCCGAGATCCAGCCAGCTCGTGCCGCCGAGCCACTTGGCGGCGTTTTCGTTTGCCCTGCGCGTCAACATGGCAACCGACAACGGTCGTTCCGTCACCCGAGATCGCAGGCAAACCACTGGAGCAGCCGTCACCGATGACCGATGGCGCCGCCAGCCTCAGTGTAGTAGAGATTTGGAGTGCCGAAGGTGCCGATCCCGACGACAATCGAGGCGTCGTCCGACATCGACGTCGGAAGCATGTCGATCACGCCGGTGGCAGTGAAAGGTCGATCCAGCGGAGAATGCGGATGCGGCCCCAATAAAAGTTAGAAGTGCGAGAAGAGCGAAACGGTTGGTTTTCATGGAATTCCTTGTGATTATTGGTTGAAGGGGGGCCGTGATGGTAGTTTCCCGCCTCGACCCGGTCAAGACATTTACTATTGGACGCTAAGTCCAACGGACGTCTCGGCGAAGGCCTGCACGGTCCGCGGCTTTGCAGATGCCGGATGCAGATCGCATGGCGCGGCGAGACGAGCAGCGGGGAAAAATTCATTGGCGCGGACGAGAAATTACGGAAGATAACGCGAGCGTCTCCGCTAATTCGGCAATCCGGCAATTTCCCATGCCTTCCTTCGACATCGTCTCTGAGATCGACAAACAGGAGATCGACAACGCGCTCAACCAGGCGCGCAAGGAACTCGCCACCCGCTTCGATTTCAAAGGGACCGTCGCCGGGATCGAGCACGAGAAAGACACGATCACCTTGACGGCCGAGGACGCGTCGCGCCTGCGCGGCCTGCGCGAGATTGTGATCGGCAAATTGTCGAAGCGCGGGGTCGATTTGCGGAACGTCGATCAGACAGGAGCCGGCGATTTCATCGATCGGCCACGCGCGGCAGGAGTTGAAAATTCAGCAGGGACTCGAGGGCGACAAGGCGAAGGAAATCATCCTCGCGATCAAGGGCGGCGGCTTCAAAGTGCAGAACCAACTGCAGGATCGCCAGATTCGCGTGACCGGAAAAAAGCGCGACGAACTGCAGGAAGTGATCGCGTTTGTGAAAAGCAAGGACTTCGGCGTCGCGACTAATTTCAAGAATTTTCGCGATTAGATTTCGGACAGGACTAACAGGATTCACAGGATTGAACTTCCGAACAGGTCGTGCCGGCATTCCTCTGATCATCCTGTTCGATCGCGCGTGAAATCCTGTCTCGCTCCGGATCACGCCGCCCTGCACCGGCGGCATGATCGCGATCTGGTCGTTAGGCTGAATGATGTGATCGCGTCCGACGAATTCCACCCCGGCGCCGACGAGAAGGTTGCGGTCCCATTTCTCGAGTTCCGGAAAATCGCGGTAAAGCCGCGCGAGCAGATCCGCGACCGAGGCGCCGTCCGGCAAATCGAGCGCGATCTCGTCCGCGCCGACGATCTCCTTGAGCTGGGAAAAGAATTGGACCCTCATTTGCGTAGCCCTGTTCGATCGTTAGGCTCGATCAAGCTTGATGCGGCGGCGCGAGCTTGTCTTTCCGCAGGACGCCGATGCAGGGCAGGTTGCGATATCGTTCCATGTAATCGAGGCCGTAGCCGACGACGAATTCGTCCCCGATGTTGAACCCGACGTGATCGGCCTCCACCGGGTGCAGTCTCGGCTTCAACTTGCGCAGGAGGACGCAAATCTTCACGCTCAAGCGGCCTGCTTCGTTTTCAACTTGTCGCGGATCGCCGCGAGCGTGACGCCGCTGTCGAGAATGTCGTCGAGAATGAGGATGTGCCGCCCGGCCACGTCGGGCAGCGCGATTTGCTTGAAGACTACTTCGCCGCTGGTCGCGGTGCTTGCCGTGATAGCTGGCCACGCTCAGGCAATCCAACTTCAAGGGCAGCGGGATGCGGCGGAGCAGATCAGCCATGAAAATGAAGCTGCCGTTGAGGACGGCAATGACGGTCAGTTCGCGGCCTTCGTATTCGGTTGTGATATCCCTGGCAAGCTCATCGAGCCGGCGGAGGATGGTCGGCTCATCGAAAAGGACGCGGTCGAGGTCTTCCTGCATCGGGGTCATTCAATCAGGAAAGCAGGAAGGCAGAAAGACAATGTGAACGTCGCCTTGGAAAAGCCCGGGACCGTCTGTCCTGCGTCACCGGTTTGACGAGGAGCGCGGCTCCCACTTTCCCATTTTCCTGATTCATTATTCAGAGCTGCGTGAGCGCAACGGTGATTTCCTGCGTCAATTTCGCGTCAGCCTTGAGCGCGGCGCCCCGTCGCCATAGCTCGCGCGCCCGTTCCTTGTCCCCTGCTCGTTTGGCGGCTTCGCCGGCGTTGAGGTAGAGGAGTTGCTGATCGGCCGGTTTCAGTTTCGCCGAACCTTTTTCCACCAGCCCGAGCAGCTCATCCAACTGTGCGCGCGCGACCTTGCGCCGGCCGAGAAAGACCGGCAGCGCTTCGTTCGTCACCGCGCGGAGCAGAAGCACGTCAGCGTCGTTAGGCGCGGCGGCGGCCGCTTCGTCCATCAGGGCGATGCCCTTGCGCAGGGCCGAAAGTTTACCCGGCCCGACGGGAAGATCGCGGCTGCGCAGCGTCCAGGCGCTGCCGAGATAGACCCGTGCCAGTTGATCGTTAGGCTGGACCACCAGCTTCGCTTCGAGGGCGCTGATGCAATCCACCACGGCCTGCTCATCGCCCCGCGAGACCGCGCGCGTAGAGATCGGTCGATCGCGGGATCGGGCGACGCCGCGTGAAGAAGCGCGCCGGACGCTACGAGAGCGGCTCCGAGGAGCGCGACCGGCTGCCATGTCATTGGAAACAATGGACAAAGCGGTCGGGAAAAACAAACTTGCGCTCACGCCTGCGACGGCGGCTTCCCGATGCTTTTTCGAAAAAAATGGCGCAATCCGAGCCGCAATATCATCGCCTACACGACCCACAAGGCCGGTTCGATGGTGCTGCACCGTGTGCTCAAGGACATCTGCGAGTTGAACCGCATCCGCTATTATTCGCCTAACGAGAGCCGGACGATGCTCCCGTTCGACCGGATGTTTGCCGGCCACGATTTCATCGCGAAGAAGCGCGGTTGTTTCGGGCCGATCCGATTCTTCGTCCCGACGCAAGCTCTCGCGGAGGCGAGTGTCATCCTGCACCTGCGCGATCCGCGCGACGTGCTCGTCTCGATGTTTTACTCTTATTGCTACATGCACGCCGGTGAGATCGAGGCGCAGACCGGCTACCGCAAGGAGGTCGCCGAGGCGGGGATCGATCGCTTCGTGCTCGATATGGCGGGCGAGCCGTTTTATGGCTACCGCGGTGATTACGGGATCGGCTCACGCTACAAGAAACATGTCGGCACGGTGCGCGATCGTTACGAACGCTACCTTTCCGAGTTGCTCAGCCGGCCAAACACGATCGCCGTTTCCTACGAAGAGATGGTCCTGTCTTTTTCGGGCTGGCTGGAAAAAATCGTCGGCGCGTTTGATCTGACTGATCCCGAGGAGACGCGCGCCATCGTCGCCGCGCGCCATGCCAACAGCGTCGCGGCTGGCGAGGAAGACGTCTGGTCGCACAAGCGCAAAGTCACACCCGGCGACCACCGGGAAAAACTGCAGTCGGAGACAATCCGGCAGCTCGACGAAATCTTCGCGACCGGTTCTCGATAAACTTGGCTATTCCGCTCCGGCTTACGTAGAGACGGGCATTCCGGTCCCTCGGCGCCAGGTTGCGCCCATCGGTGGAAAGCGGTGAGATTGTGCCGGCCAATGAAGCGCGGGCCTGACAAAGTCCCGCCGGCTGGGCGCTTAATCTCTGAGCCGCCGTTTTAGCTCCCAAACTCGCAGGGCGGCCAGGAGCAATCTCCGCGTCCTTTCCATTCGAGTCACGACGGTGGGAGGTGGTTCCTCTGGCGGAACGACGTTGTTCCCGGCCGAAGCTCTTGGCTTGCGCGACCCGTTGACGCGGCGTCCGGGCGGTGGGGCAGCAGATTTCTTCTTCTGCCTTGGTTTTCCTCCGCTGGGGCCGCCTTCCGCCATATTTGGCTAATGGCAAAAGCACCTCCCGCGCCATGCTCCGCGACGCGTCCGGCTGGAAACGGGAGACCCTTTGGTTACCGACCGCGCCAAGCAGGCCAGCCAGGAGGCGTTGCGTGATGCCTAACGGAGAGGCAAATGGACCGTCGCCATCATGCAGCGCGCGCTGCCGCCAGCCAGCTCGATCGTGGGTAAGGCGAGGGGAAGCAGGCGGGCGAAGCGTTCGATTGTGGCGCGTTGTTCGTCGCGGAGATGAGCTTCGGCGCGGGTCGAGAGGATGAGCAATTTGCTTTGTTCGTTATGCAACTCGAGCGCGTTGCCGGCGAAGTTTTCGATCTGCTCGCGCGTCAGCGAGATAATGGTCTTGCCGCGTCGCCTCAAGCCGGTTCCGCACCGTTTCCCGTTGCGCGCGGTTATCGATCATTTCGAGTCCGACGAGGGCGAAGCTGGTGGCCAGGCACATCATGACGTTGGTGTGATAGATGGGCCGTCCATCGCCAGCGGTGCTCACGAAGGTGACCGGCTCATAATCGAAATCGGCGCAGAACTTCTGCAGCGGCTCGCGGTCGGCCCGCTTGGAAAGGGAGACGTAGGCGAGACGATGGACGTGATCGAGTACCAGGCTGCCGGTGCCTTCGAGATAAAGCCCGCGTTTTTCATAAGGCGAGTAATCGACCACGTCGGACACTCGATAGCGCTCGCGCAGGTCATCGATGAGATCGGGGCGTCGCTCCGTGCGACGGGACGGGCTATACATGGGGTAGAGCGCGATCCGTCCGTCGTGGTGGGTTGAGAACCAATTGTTAGGGAAAACGGCATCCGGCTTCGGCGGGGCGGGTGTATCATCGTAAACATGAACGGTGACCCCCGCCGCGGTCAGCGCCTCGACCGCGCGATCGAATTCGATCTGTGCCTTCGCCGAGATCATCGGCGGGGCCTCGGCGGCCGCTTCCTGTTGGAAAGCGTTATCCAGCGCCGTCTCCGGGTTCGGATAAAACCGGCTTGGCCTGATCATGACGACGGCATTGGCGCTTTGCTCGGACATTTTACTCCCGGTGGTCCGACAAAACTAGGCGCTATGAGTCAATCGGACAACGCTCGCGGAGCCGGAGAGAGCGGCTAGCGACTGGGCCAGCTGCGGACTTTTTTTAGCGCGCTGAAGGGTCCTCGTCGCAACCGGTCGGGTGAGCAGCGGATTGCATCTCGACCCCTGCGTCGGAGGTCACGCGCATGGCCTTCGCAGCCCGGAGGACGTTCGCCGAAAGGAAGACCAGCGGTTACCTGCTAGCGACGCAAAGCTTGACCAGGAGAAACCTGGCCAACCTTGAAGTTCGCGGTCTCCACGCTGTGACGGCGGACTCCACATTACGTGCGACAAACGTCGAAAATAGTCTTGACATGAAACCGACGTTTCGAATCAACTGACCGCCTATGAAATATCCAACCCTGCAAAAAGCCATGCTGACGACGATGGCTTTGGTTGCTTCGCTCGCGCTCAGTGCGCAAGCTGGCCAGCCAAACCTGTCGTCAGCGAAACAAATCCACGGTTCAGGTAACGGCGGAGGCAAGCACCTCTCGGCTTCAGCGAGTATGTCATGGCATCGCATGCTGTTTCCAACGTCGACCTACATGATCGACGACGGGACAGCGGAAGACGCCGTCGGCCTGACAAACGGCGGCGACATCATCGCCTTGAACGAGTTTGACGTCATTCCTGGCTCTGAAACCATCACCAGTATCTCGATCGCGTGGGGCACTCCTGTGTTCCCCGATCCCAGCCTGGATGGGCTGAGTTATACAGCGATCCTCTGGTCGGATGATAGCGGAACGGGCAACCCAGCCGACGGCGTGACCGTCTTGGCCACATTGCCGGGCGTAGTCGCCTCACAAGGCACCGACACGTTCATCGTTTCCGACATCCCCGACACGACGGTTACGACTTCGAAGTTCTACATTGGCTTACTCATCACTGGCAGTGCAGGCCAATTCCCGTGCGCATTTGACGAATCCCCACCGGTGTTCTCCAACCGCAGCTATGTTGCGGGCGACACTGCCCCGGGTACTGCCGACATCAACGACCTGAACAATAACGAACTCCCGGTCGCTCCGATCGAGAGCTTCGGCCTCGTCGGCAACTGGCTCATCCGGGCCGATTCGACTGGGAACCCGACGCCAACCCCAACGCCGACTCCGACGCCGCCACCCAATGTCCGTTGGTACAATGGCGACTTTAACGACGTCAACGGCCTCGCCAACGAGCGCGACACCAGCCTCGGACAAGACCAGTACGCCAGCGTCTACGATGACTTCAACGTGACCGACTCCCAGGGATGGGATGTGACCTCTGTGTTCTCAAATAATCTTGCGGACACCAACGTCACCGGCGCGACCTATGAAATCCGGCAAGGCGTCTCGGAAGGCAACGCCGGCACCCTCATTGCCAGCGGCATGACCGCTGCGCCCATCGTGACCGCAACGGGTCGCTCTGGGTTCGGTTTCACCGAATTCATGGTCGAGATTCCTGGCTTAAGTGTTCACCTTGATCCGGGTAACTACTTCCTTAATGTCACGCCGACCGGCGACCTGACAGGTCGTTCGTTTGATTCGACGACCAGCGGCGCCAACTGCGTGGGCACGCCCTGTGGCGACAACCAAAATGCCTTCTTCGACAGCAACTTCTTCGGCGTCTTCTTTACCTCAACCGGCAATCCCGCTTTAGGGCCAACCCTACGACTTCTCCATGGGTGTGAACGGCACGGTGACCGGCGGGGGTGGCGAGATCACGCTCGGGGCGAAGGTCAAGAGCAGTAATGGTCGGAACCAAGTGCAGTTACGATGGAGTCCGGCCGATGGTGGCCCAATCAAGGTGTTGCGGGACGGCGTCGTGATCGGGACTACGCAAGACGATGGTAAGACCAGAGATCAACTGGGACGCCAGACCGGCACATTCACCTATCAAGTGTGTGCGCCCGACACCGGCGACTGCTCGAACGAAGTAGATGGTCAACGTTCCTTAACGAGTCGCTCAAGCTTGGTGCCGTCCGATCCGGCACCCGCGACACTGCGAGGTGGCGCGAGCAACTTCCAAGGGCATCCGGCGGCAACGCCGGGTGCCCTTTTTGCTTACTGCTTTGGAGATGGTCCGATGTAAGGCTGGAAAGTGCTTCATTTCCAAGGGCCGTCGTTGTTGTTGTCAGTGGTGTTGCTGTAGAGCGCATCAACTCCGGTGAGCATGCGTGTTGAAACCGCCAGCATAATTGTCCCGACCGACGGCAAAGGCACCTACGAGATCACTGATCGGATAGCCGCCGCCGTCCGCCGAAGCGGCGTGACGAGGGGCGTCGTCACCGTATTCGTCAGGCACACCAGCTGCAGCCTGATTCTGATGGAAAACGCCGACCCGACCGCCCGGCGTGATCTCGAGAAATTTTTCGAGCGCCTTGTGCCTGAGGACACGTCCTACTTCGAGCATACCGCGGAAGGTGGCGACGACAGCACTTCGCATATTCGCTCCGTCCTAACCCGCTCGAGCGAGATGATCCCGATCGCCGACGGCCATCTGCAGCTCGGCACGTGGCAGGGCATTTTCCTATTCGAACATCGTCGCGCGCCGCACCGGCGGCAGATCACGCTCAGTATGATGGGCGACGATATCGACAGGCCGCCGCCGATTCGTTAGCCTCGACCGTCTGAAGACTCTCGCAAAAACCCTGCCCCCACGCTTCGCAGAGCGAAGCGTCTACAATTCGAGCGAGAAATGGTGTGATGAAATGATCATTCGTTTCGTCAGGTAAAAGCGGTGCGCGGCGAAACGCTGCACCCCGGAATCGAGCTCCAGCTTGGCGCAGCCTGCCGCGCGCGCTTCCGCCACCAGCCAGTCCAAGAGCGCGCCGCCGTAGCCTAACGAACGGCCGGTTCCGTTCGTCACCAAATCGTCCACATAACAAAATCGACCGGCGAAAAGCGACTCCGACATCCGGAAACCCGCCACTGCCTGGACCCCGCTCGCGTCTTCCAGAAAAGCCATTCGATAACCACCGGTGCGCTGCCGTTCGACCTGCTCGACGAATTTCTGCTCATCCTCGAAATGCGTTCGGAGTTGCCTCATTACCGGAAAACAGCGCGCGATCGCGACGGCGTCGCACGCTTCTTTGATCTCGTAATTCATTGCTTCCGCCGCCATCGGGCTCATCTTCTCCTGTCCTCGAATCGATTGCCACTTGTTTGAACGTCCGCTCGAGCCGCCGCGAATGCGATTTCTTGCTGGCGCTCAACAAGTTCAAGTTATGTCGAGTCCGCGCATCATTATCGAGCGGCTTTTAGCCGAGGCCGACATTGCGATCGACGGCCCTCGCCCCTGGGATATCGAGATGCACAACGGGCGCTTCTTCAGCCGGGTGCTCGCTGGTGGCACCCTCGCGCTGGGAGAGTCCTACATGGATGGCTGGTGGGATTGTCCGGCGCTCGACGAAATGTGCGCCCGGGCGATCAGGGCCCGGCTCGACCAGCGGTTTGCGCGTAGTTTTGGCAATCTCCTCGTTTTGTTTAAGTCACTCCTGGTCAACGAACAGGCGGGGCGGCGCGCTGGCAGGGTCGGCCGGGTGCACTACGACCTGGGTAACGAATTTTTCGAAGCGATGCTCGATCCCAACATGCAGTACTCCTGCGCCCAATTTGCCGGCGGGGACGATCTGGCCGCGGCACAGCGGCGCAAACTGGAAACGATCTGCCAAAAGCTACGGCTCCGCCCCGGAATGCGGCTGCTCGACATCGGTTGCGGCTGGGGCGGCTTGGCTCGATATGCGGCCCGCCATTACGGCTGCCGGGTCGTTGGGATCACGATCTCACGCGAACAGCAGTGCTATGCGGAGCAATTCTGCCGTGGTCTGGACGTGGAAATCCGCCTGCAAGACTACCGCGAGATCTGCGGCCAATTCGATCGCGTGGTGAGCGTTGGAATGATCGAGCACGTCGGCTATCGAAACTATCGCGCCTATATGCGTGACGTCTTTCGTTCGTTAGGCGCAGACGGTCTCTTTCTCTGCCAGGGGATCGCGGCCAATCTTTCGGGCTTCGAGCTCGATCCATGGATTCGGCGTTACATTTTTCCCAACTCTGTCCTGCCGTCGCTCGGCCGCCTGGCTCGCGCGGCCGAAGGTCTGTTCTTCATCGAGGGAATGGAAAACTACGGGCCGCATTACGATCGCACCCTTTTGGCGTGGGAGGAGAACGTGCGGCGCGCCTGGCCGCGTTTCGCGGAGCGCTTTGATGAGCGCTTCCGCCGGATGTGGCGTTTCTATCTCCTAAGTTGCGCCGGCGCCTTTCGTGCGCGCAGCCTGCAGGTCTTTCAGATCCTGTTTGCGAAGGAGAAAACGGTCGAGAACAAGCTCCGTGCAACGGGAGTTCCCGCCGCCTATTCTCCTGGAGGACGGATGCCTAACGAATCAATCGCGGCCAGATAACGCTCGACCGACGCTTGGACCACCTCCTTCGCTCCTGCCGGAATCATCCGATCCCACCAGGCGCCGTAGATTCGGTCATAGCCAAGCGGCGCGACCGCGGCGGCGATTTGGTGTACGGCTTGGCCCGGCAGCGGCATCAGGTTCGGATAGCTAAACATGAAGCTGACCATGCCGTCGGGTGTCACCTGCAGGATGTCGCCCGTGAGCAAAGCGCCGCGGCCGTCCGCTCCCTCGCGCCAGTGCAGAATCGTGCCGCCGGGAAAATGCCCGCCGCAACGAATCAGGGTGAGACCAGGTGCGAGCTGCTTGCGCTCGCCCTCCCAGAATTCAATCGCCGGATCCGGCCGCATGATCCATGCGCAATCGGCCGCGTGCAGATAAATCGGCACATCGTGGAAGGCGCGGCTCCATTCCACCATCGTGGTGTAGTAATGCGGATGGGAAATTGCAATCCCGCGCAACCCGCCTAACGAGCGAATCAAGTCCACGGTGGCGCCATCGATCAGGCTGACGCAATCCCAGAGGAAGTTACCCTCCTCCGTGCACAAGAGGAGCGCCCGCTGGCCGATCGCAAATTCGGGCGCCGTCCCGATGCCGATCAATCCCGGTTCGTACGTCTGGAAAGAGTTGCGATGCCGGATGCGCAACTGCTCGAGCGTCGTCCATTGCTGGCCGGAAGGCGGCACGAATTGTCGCGGATCTTCGCAGATCGGGCAACGCGTGGGTCGAGACTCCGTTTCCGTGAACTGCGTCCCGCAGGCGGTGCAGATGAAATTGGCCGCCATTGTGGCCTAACGAGCGGGCGAACCGCCGGAGCGGCGCTTTTGCCCCAGCTCCTCGAGGAGCTCGATCTGGATCTGCTGAATCTCGAACAACCGGTTGTATTGATTGCGCAAAAGGTGATCGATCTTCTCGTGCAGATGCCGGATTTCCAGCTCCGCTTTCAGGTTCACCTTGTAGTCGTTTTCGGCCCGCGCTCGATCGCGCGCCTCGGCCCGATTTTGGCTCATCATGATGATCGGCGCCTGCAGGGCCGCAAGACACGACAGGATCAGGTTCATCAAGATAAATGGATAAGGATCAAACGCGCGGGTCGCGAGCACGATGGTGTTGATAACAAGCCAGACGAAGAGTACCGCCCCAAAGATCATGATGAAGCGCCAACTGCCACCGAATGAGGCGATCCGATCGGAGAGCCGCTCCCCGAAGGTCAGCTCCTGCTCAAATTCCTTCCCGATATTTTCGGATAGGATCTCGTGCCGTTGCAGACTGTCGATCACTTCCTGGTCGAGCGCGCTCAGCTCGCCGATCTCATCCTGCAAGACCTCTTTCACGTAGTCGCGCCGGAACGTTCCGAGGTCGTTGAAGCAAATGAAGCCGTGCGGATCGAAGTCGGGCACTTTTTTCTGGATGAAATCGAGCAGCGACGGCCGGATCAAATCGCCGAGTGTCCCGGCGCTGGGCGCGACCGTTTTATGACAGACCTGGCACTGCGGCTTGGAATTCTCCGCCACGATCGAGAATGAACTCACACTCGCGCCCCTTGTCGACTTCCGTCTTGAAGCGAGCCGGACGGAATTTAAGCTCAGCCATGCGCCGATTGGCCGTTACCTTCTCGTGACCATGCGCGTTCTGGCCATTGATGCCTCCTTGCGCAACTCCGGCGTTGCGATCATCGAGGTCGACGGAGGAAAATTCAAGACGCTCTATTTCGGCGTCATCCATAATTCGAGTGCGCTGCGAATGTCGTCCTGCCTTGTCGCCATCCGCGATCGGCTGGCGGAGTTGATTCACACCTACGAGCCCGATTGCTGTGCACTCGAATCGGTCATCTACGTCCAGAGTTATAAGACCGCGATCACATTGGGCGCGGCGCGCGGTTCGGCCATCATGGCCGCGACCGAGCGGGGCCTGCCGGTTTTCGAGTACGCGCCGAAGCGGATCAAGCAGGCGACTGTCGGCAACGGTTCGGCCGACAAAGCGCAGGTCGCGTTCATGGTGCGCGCCCTTCTCAGCCTGACGGAAACGCCAGCGGACGATGCCGCCGACGCGCTGGCGATTGGCCTCACTCATTTGCGTGCCCAGCAAGGCGCGCGCCTCGGTCTCCCGGGCCAGCTGCAAATATGAGTGTGCCGCTGGAGGTTCATTGGCTGGGTCGAGTGGATTTCGCGGTTGCTCTTGCTCGACAGGAGGATTTGGTCCGGGCCAGGCGCGCGCATCCTGAGGCGCCCGACGAGTTGTGGCTGCTCGAGCACGAACCGGTTTACACGATTGGCCGCACGCCTGATCGATTGAGTTTACGTGGGGCGACGCATCTGCCGCATCCGTTTTTCGAAATCAACCGCGGCGGCCAGGCGACCTATCACGGTCCGGGGCAATTGGTTGGTTATTTTCTCATCGATCTGCGCCGTTATGGGCAGGATTTACATCGCTATTTGCGCTGGATCGAAGCGCTGCTCATTGAGTTGCTGGCACAGTGTGGGATCGAGGCGATGACGCGCCCCGGCCTAACGGGTGTCTGGGTTGGGAACCCCGCAATAAGCGAGGCGAACCGCAAAATCGCCTCGATCGGCGTGGGTGTGCGGCACTGGATCACGATGCATGGCTTCGCACTCAATGTGAGCGGCGATCTTTCACCGTTCGATGCGATCACTCCCTGCGGGATTGCCAACGTGACAATGACTTCGATCGAACGGGAAACCGGCGTCAGTCATCCATTGGAAAGCGTTGCGGACCGGATGGCGCAATTGGCCACGAAGCGCATGGCTGATCTTCCGCGGAGCACGGCTGGCGCGTGAGACTCTGTCGAGCTGGGGAGCACGCGGCTCTGACCAGAGACATCTTCCCCCTAGCTCGATAGAGTCTCGCTCCCTCGGTGCTCCCCGGAATAGGATCGCTACTCGACATGAACTCAGCCTTGCCTTTTAGTGAGAGCATGGCGATTCCGCTCGAAGACAATTTTACCGACATCATTGGCAAAGCGCAGCGCGGCCTGGGCATCTCCGATAGTCAGCTCGCGGAGAAATCTGGCGCGAGCGTCGATGCCATTCGAAAGGTGCATGATGGAAATTTCGATCGCGCGACGCTCGATCAGATCGCGCCGGTGCTGAAGCTCGGTGCTCGGCCGCTGGCCGAACTCGCGCAGGAAAGATGGCAGCCTAACGAAATCCGGCTCGACGGTTTGGCGCAGTTCAACACCCCGTATCACGACATGATGGTGAACGCCTATCTCGTCTGGGATCCAGCGAGCAAGGAGGCGGTCGTCTTTGACAGCGGCGCGAGTTGCTCGGCGATGCTCAAGCACAGCCAGGATCGTGGCCTCACGATCAAGCTAATCCTGCTGACCCACGCCCACCCCGATCACGTCGCCGATTTGGGCCGGCTTGCCGACGCGACCAGCGCGCCAATTTACCTGTCGAGTCGGGAGAACGTCCCCGGCGCGCGGGCAATCGAAGAGGGGAAGACCTTCACCGTCGGGAAGCTGGAAATTGAATCGCGCCTGACGTGGGGACATTCTCCGGGGGGCATGACGTTCGTCGTCCACGGGCTGGCCCAGCCTGTCGCGATCGTGGGCGATTCGCTTTTCGCCGGGTCGATGGGCGGCGGCAACGTCTCCTACGAGGATGCGGTGCGGAACAATCTGGAAAAGATTCTCACCTTGCCTAACGAAACCATCCTTGGTCCCGGACACGGCCCAATGACGACGGTGGGCGAGGAGAAAAGGCACAACCCATTTTTTGCCCGGTAGCGCAAGCTTCACCCGCGGCGGCAGAGCGAGTTTGGCTGGCTGCAAGCCGGCCGCTTGGGTTACCTTTCGCCATGAACATCGCTTTTGTTGGAGTCGGTCGAATGGGGGCGAACATGGCCCGCCGCCTGAAAGATCAGGGTTTTCACGTCACAGCCCTTTATGATGCCCACCGTCCCGCTGCCACGACGCTGGCGCAGGAACTCGGCAGCTTTGCCAGTCAATCGTTAGGTGAAGTGACTGCGAGCGCCGACGTAATCATCACCGTCGTTTCGGATGACACGGCGATGCGCGAAATCTTCGCTGCGCCGAACGACAATTTGCTGGTTAACGCGCCGGGGAAACTCTTCATCAACTGTGCCACCATTTCGCCGGAGGTGCATCTGGAGGTGGAGGAACTGGCGCGCAAGGTCGGCGCGCAAACGCTCGAAGCCTGCATGGCCTCGAGCATCACCCAGGCGCGCGAAGGCTCGCTTTATCTCATGTGTGGCGGCGAGAAATCTGCCTTCGAGCGCGCGGAGCCGATCCTGCAGGCGCTCGGCAAAACGATTCGCTACATCGGGAAATCGGGTGAGGCCGCGAAAGTGAAAGCGCTCGTCAACATGGTGATGAACATCAACACCGCTGGACTCGCCGAAGGCCTGGGACTGGGCGATGCGCTCGGGCTGGATCTCGACGATGTTGCGCGAAGTTTTCAGCGAAACGGGCGCCGGCTCGCGCGTCCTGCAGACGGATGGCGAAGACATGCAGAATCGCGATCACGCCTGCTTCTTTTCCGCCGCGCACGCCGCCAAGGACAGCGGAATAGCGCTCCACCTTGCGGAAAAAGCGGGCCTGCAGCTTCCGCTCGCGCGCGCCACAAAAGCGCAATACGACCGGATGGTCGCGGAGGGACTGGGCGAGCTCGACAAATCAGGCGTCGCGGAGCTGACCTTCAAAGGCCGCGGCGCGAGGAAGGCCTGACGCGGGCCACCCTGAGTTGTCATCCTGAGCCGGCGGAGCGCGGCGAAGGACCTCGCAGGTCATCCCGGCGCTGTGGACAAAATGGCGTTCCAAGGACGCTTGCGAGGTCCCCTCTCCGTCCTCCGGCGGATCGGGATGACAAGTCTTGACCGGACCACCTAACGAGAAATGCGCTCTGCGCCCGAGTAGATGTTCATCGTCTCGCCGCGCAGGAAGCCGATCAGCGTCTGATTGTTAGCGCGCGCAAATTCGATCGCCAGACTGGTCGGGGCGGAGATCGCGGCGATAATCGCGATTCCGGCGGCGAGCGCTTTCTGCGTCATCTCGAAAGAGACGCGCCCGCTGAGGAGAAGGATGCAGTTGCCTAACGGGAGACGCTTCGCCAGCAATTGATGGCCGATCAACTTGTCGAGCGCATTGTGCCGCCCGACATCCTCGCGCAGGAGGAGCAACTTGCCGCTCGTGTCAAAGAGCGCGCAGGCGTGGAGGCCGCCCGTTCTCTGAAATGTCTCCTGCGCCGCGGCCAGTTTTTCCGGGAGTTGAAGAATGACCTGGGAGTCGATAGTCGGCGCAGTTTCGATCGGCGGAAATTGCTGCATCGCCGCCTCGATCGTGGCTTTGCCGCAGATTCCGCAGCTCGAAGAGCTGAAGACATGGCGGCTCAATTTCGCGGCGTCGAAACGCGCGGGATCGGCCAGGGCGATGTTGACGACGTTCTCCGCTGGTCGCTCGGTCGTTAGGCAGGAAGTGATTTCGAAAATTTCCTTCGCTTCGCGCACAATCCCCTCGGTCAGGGCAAAGCCGGCCGCCAGCTCGCGATCATGTCCCGGGGTGCGCATCACGACTGCGACGGGGTGTCCTTCGATCCGAATCTCGAGCGGTTCCTCAACCGCGACTTCGTCCGGCTGCCCAGGCCAGCGCTTCCCGGCCTTTAGCCTAACGACCTGAGTGGGTTTGGCGGCGGCGCGCGCTTTCATAGTCGGCCGGAGTATTAAGATTGGCGAAAAGAGTGCTCTTCCGGCGGAGAGATGGTCGTGTTCGCACACTAGTTTTTTTCTCAACGCGCCCTGGAGAAAGCTCTCCATGGAAAAATCGCGGCTCAAGAGGCTGGTGGCGGCGAGCGCGACGCAGCGGGCGGGGTAAACCGCTGCCAGCGGCTCGAAACCATCGCGACGAACGCGGCACCACACCCTGGTCGTCGCTGCAACGGGCAAGGAGAGAGCGAAGAAAATCAGCGTTCATCGCGGGGAGATCGACCGCCAGCACGACGAGGTGCGGCGAGGGACATTTCCGGAGCGCCGTCGCTACTCCGGCGAGTGGTCCCGCTCCCGCGATCACATCGGCCACGATCTCGAATTCGCGCCACGCTTCCTGCGGTGGGCCGGAGATCATGAGTTGTTCGGGGGAGAGCGCGCGGAGCGTTTCGATTTGCCGGCGCCAGAGCGGTTGGCCCTCGATTTCGAGAAAGGCCTTGTCGCGCCCCATGCGCGACGATTTACCACCGGCGAGAAGAACCGCGCTGTGGCGCATCGTCAGGCAGTCTTCGGCGCTGCCGGTTGCAGGATCCTGAGCTGCGCCTCGCCCCGCCTGATCCGGCCGTCGCTCAGGATGCGGGCGCGCAGTCCGCCGCGGCCGGCGAGAAATTTTTCCGCACCAGGAGCAAAGGCCGTGTCCATCCAGTAACACGGTTTGCAATGCGCCGTCCCATGGAAACGCACATCCTGCAGTTCGAAGTCTGCACCGATCAATTCTATCAGATCGACCCCGGATACGATCACGTTTCGCCGGAGCACCCCGGGAGATTTCGTTAGGCCAAAGTGCTCCGACATCAGGCCGAAGACCTCGCGCGAAAAAAAAGTGATCTGTCCTTTGTAATTGTCGGCGTAGTCGAAGAAGCGATCGCCGCGAAGGCCACGGCCGGCGACACACTCGACCTGCTCCGCCTCGACGAGCGGGAAATCATCCGGCGGCTGGTCGTGATGGCCGTAGTAGTTGTGACCGGGGGAAGTGAAGATTTGTTCGATGCGCATTCAGTGAAACACCTGAAGAGGGACGAAAGTATTCAACCTTCAACGTTAAACGTTCGACGTTCAATTGCAGACACATCGTGCGATGATCTCCGCTTTGAACCATTGAACGTTGGACGTTGAGCGTTGAACGTTCTGTCCAATGGGAACTGTCTGGCGTGTTTTTGCTTATCTGAAGCGCTATCCGCTGCTCGCGCTCGGGACGCTTTCCTGCGCCATCTTAGGGACGCTGATGGTGATTGTCTTCCCGGCGGTCACGAAACTGGTGATCGACGAAGTGCTCGTGCAACGCCGGTCGGAACGTCTCACGCCGCTCGTTTTGATCGCGGCGCTTGCGTTCGTTCTGCAGCACGGATTGAATTCCATCCGCATCGTTTTGAACAACACTTTCGAGCAGAAGGTGATCTTCGATCTGCGGAGCGACCTTTATTCCCACATCCAGCTGCTGCCGCTGCGCTGGTTTGATAATCGCGCGACGGGCGATTTGATGACGCGCATTTTGGAAGACGTGAATTCGGTCGAGCGAATGCTGATCGATGGGGTGGAGCAGGGCGTGGTGGCGTTGTTGCAAGCGGTGATCGTGCTCGGGATGATGTTTTACGTTCAGCACCTCGCTCACTCTGGTGGGGCTGGCGCCGGCGCCGTTGCTCGCGGGCGGCGCGCTTTGGTACACGCTGACCGCGCACCGCCGTTATCGGCTGCAACGGCGCGCGTCGTCGGCGATGAATTCGCTCTTGCACGATAACCTGTCGGGCATCCGGCAAATCAAGAGTTTCGTGCGCGAACGCGAGGAGCATGGGCGCTTTAACTCGGTGAGCGATCGACTGCGCCACGCCACGCTCGTGGTCATGCGGGTGTGGGCGGTTTATAACCCCTCGATGTATCTCATCGGTTCGTTAGGGATCATCCTCGTGGTCTGGGTGGGGGCGCGCGCGGTGCTCGGCGGCACGATGGCGGTAGGCGACCTGGTCGCGTTCCTGATGCTGACGGGATTTTTGTATGAACCGATCAACAAGCTCCATCAGTTGAATCAACTGGTGCAGGCGGGACGGGCCGCGGGCGAGCGCGTTTTCGAGATCATGGATCAACCGATCGAACCGGGATGGGACGTGCAAACAACGAGTCACGGGATCCGCGGCGACGTGCGTTATGAGAATGTGAGTTTCAACTACGGCGATGAACACGCGCCGGCGTTGCAGCAAATCAGCTTCCACGCGCGGCCTGGCGAAACGATCGCGCTCGTCGGCGCGACCGGCGCCGGGAAATCGACGCTGGTGAATCTGCTCGCCCGTTTCTACGAATTCAGCTCCGGGACGATCACGGTCGATGGAAAGCCGATCCGCGATTTCGGAGTCCACGCCTTGCGCGAGATGATTGGGATGGTGACCCAGGAGAGTTTTCTGTTTAACGGAACGATCCGCGAAAACCTGCTCTTCGGGAAACCGGATGCAACCGATGAGGAATTGCTCGAAGCGGCGGAGGCGGCGAATGCGCGCTCTTTCATCGAGCGACTGCCGAATGGAATCGGCAGCGTCGTCGGCGAGCGTGGGGTGAAATTGAGTGTCGGCGAAAAGCAACGGCTATCGATCGCGCGCGCTCTGCTGAAGGATCCGCCGATCCTGATTCTCGACGAAGCTACCGCGAGCGTCGACACCACGACCGAGCGATTGATCCAGCAGGCGCTCGAGAACCTGATGTTTCATCGCACCTGCATCGTGATTGCCCATCGACTCTCGACCATCGTGCGCGCGGATCAGATTCTGGTGCTCGATCACGGACGGATCATCGAGCGGGGAACGCATGCCGAACTGCTCTCATTGGGCGGAAAATATGCGCGACTTTGTGAGCAGAGCTTTCTCGAGACTTCAGACGGGGAACTTGGATCACTGGCGGCGCTGACGGCGTCGTGACTTGCAACGATGGGGTCTCTTTTAGACGCTTCGCTCTGCGAAGGGCGGCTGTTGGGGCGGGCCACTGCTTAAGCACCCGATCGTTCATCGCGGCGATTCTGGCGACGCGCAGAAAATCTCGCGGCGGCGCAGTGCCGCGCTTCGCAGAGCGAGCTCAGCCGCGGATCTAATCAACGGGACCGCGGCCCAAAACGCTGCCGTCCTCGTGCCTTGCTCAGGAACCAATGCTGGTTCGCCGTCAAGTTCATCATTCGTTAGGCGAGGACGCGCTCGCGCTCGGGCACGGGGAGGGTGCGGCAACTTGCGCGCCGGGAATGACGAGCGTCTGACCAATCTGCAGTTTCCGGTCGTTTTCGATATGGTTGAATTTTTGCAGCTCGTCGATACCGACTTTGTGCATTTTCGCGATCGAAGTGAGCGTCTCGCCCCGGGCGACGACGTGCGTGGATCCGCCCGCGGCCGCCGCCGGTGAAGACGTTCCCCCTGCGACCGGCAAGGGGCTGCCGAGAGAAGTTGCCCGGGGGTGTTGGATCTCCTGCTGCAAACGTAGAATCTGTTGGGAAAGCGCGTCGATCTTGATGTTTTGCTCCTCAATCTTCTTCGTTAGGCTGAGGAGCTCCGAGGCTTCCGACCTGACCGCAGCGGGAGCGGGGCTTTGGGCGTCCGCGTGGATCGTAAGCCAGCTGGAGAAAAGGAAGATCGCGAGCGCACGGAGGAGGCGAGTCATGGGGCAAGCTTGGCACCTCCGTGGCGCGCTGGCAAGCTGGCGGCGGTTTGCGTTTCGGGTGCATTCACGATAGCGTTTTTTCATGCCAGAACGGACGGAAAAACCGGTGGTGCCTGTGCCGTGGGGGCCCAAGCAAGGCGATGGTGGCGGGCCGAAATCTCCTGACGTTTCCAAGCCGGATACCCGCGATTTGCTCAAGAAGATGCGCAAGGTGGATCCGAACCAATCGAAGCGCTACCGGCAGCGCACCGGCCAGTGACGAGCGACTCGTTAGGCTGGGGGCGTGTCCGATTTTCCGACGCTTTTGCGGCGGCACGGCCTGCTCAATGAAGCAGCCCTGTTCGCCGCCCGCGATCTCGGGTTCTCCCGCCTCATCTTTCACGCCAACGCAGGCGACCACGATTCTTGCCTTCAAGTTCACCGGCGGCGTTCTGGTCGCGGGCGATCGGCGCGCGACGGCGGGCAACACGGTGGTTTACGATCGCGCGGACAAGGTGCTCGAAATCGACCGGCACTCGATCATGGCGATCGCGGGCGTGCCGGCGACGGCCTGGGAAATGGCGCGCGTGCTCGAGCATTCGCTCCAGTATTTTCGCCGGACCCAGCTCCAGGAGATGAGCGTGGACGGAAAGGTGCGGGCGCTCTCGAAACTGTTGCGGGATAATTTTGGCTTCGTCGTGCAGGGGATCGGCGTCGTCGTGCCGATTTTCGCGACCTATGATTTCGCGGGTGACGGGCAGGCCCGACTCTATTTTTATGACGCGATGGGCGCCCAGTTCGAGGTCACAGAGTATGCGGCGACCGGTTCGGGTTCGCCGGCGGTGCGTGGCGTGTTGTTTTACGAAAATAGGTGGGGAAAGAGGCCGCTGCACAAGTTGCGCGAAGAGGATGCGGTCACAGTCGCCTTGCGCGCACTCGACACTGCGGCGGAAGCCGACACGGCGACCGGCGGGGTGGATCGTAACGCACGGATTTTTCCGCTGATCAAGATCATCTCGCGCGACGGAATCAAGACGCTGCCGGAGAAACAAATCGCGGCGCGCTTCAAGAGTACCGGTCGCATGATCGAGGAACCGTATCGTTGGGTCGAGGCAATCGCGAACCGGCGCGAGTACATCGAGACGCAGCTGGCACCGGGCAGCCCGATTGCGGCGCTGAGTTATCGCGACGGCATCCTGTTCGTGACGGTCGGTCGGGCGCGGCAGAAGCTCTTCGAGATTTATGATCGGATCGCGATGGGAGCGATCGGACATCCGGGAGACATCGAGCGTTTGCGTATGGCGGCGATCGAGCTGGCGAGCACGGAAGGCTTTACGCGCTCGGCAGCCGACGTGTCGCTGCGGCGACTGGCCTTTTATTCGCTTAGTCCAGTTCTGAAAACGGCTTTCGAGCAGGTTTATGGCGCGCCGTATCTGGCGCGGATGATATTTGCCGAGGTGGGTGCGACGCCGGCAGAAGATTTGTTCTTGCGGGTGGAATACGACGGCTCAATCACCGCGAACGGACCCGCGACGGATGCGCAGCCGCCGCGCTTCAGCGCCATCGGCGGGACGACGCGTGGGACTGAGTTGATGGAAACCCTATTGCGGCGCGAGCACGATCCAGATTGCAACTTTGAGCCGGGCAATGAGGCTCGCGCTCGATGCCTGGAGCGCGGGGAGCATGCCGGCGACGGAGGGAAGTGGGAACGAGATCCCCTCGACCGAGGGGCTTCGACAATACCGGATGGAAGAATTGCGGAGCGCGACTATCGAAGCTTGCGTCTTGGAACGGAGCAGCCCGAACGCGATTCGCTACCGTCCGCTTGCGGTCGAGGAATTAAAGGAATTGACCGCTGTCTAACGAATCGGCGCGCTTGCTCGCGGCCCGATGCGTGGATAAGAAAGAGCATGCGGCGCGCGCTCCCGTGGTTCGGGTTGCTTCTCCTGACGATCTCGTTCGTTTGGTTGGTTCGTCGGCCGGGACCGATGCATCCGGCGCCCGCGCTGCACGAGGCGGCCGCGCGGAGTGAGCGGCCGCTCGTGGTGGTGCTCGATCCGGGGCATGGAGGTGCGGATTCCGGCGCGATGTGCGGCACAATCATGGAAAAAGATCTGACCCTCGATGTCGCCTTGCGGGCTGAATCGTTCCTGCGCGCGGAAGGTTATAGCGACTGTCTTGACGCGCGATAATGATCGCTATGTCTCGCTCGCAGATCGCACCGCAGTGGGAAATCACGCGGATGATTCGCTCTTCGTCAGCATACATTTCAATGACGGAGAACGGGCGCCGGCGTCCGGGGTGGAAACTTACTATGCGCTGCGCCAATCGGTTGGGCGCGACCGTTTTGTTCTCGTGGTTGCCGTTCCTGCAACAACCCGCCGCGATGCTCCGCTCGCCGTCAAGAGCGAGAGTCTCGCGCGTTTTATTCAGGCGGCATTGGTCGAGCGGACGCGTGCGGTCAATCGCGGGATCAAGTCGGAGCAGTTTTACGTCATCGCCAACGTGCAGCACCCTGCGGCATTAGTGGAGGGCGGGTTTATCACGAACAAGTCGGACGTGACGAAGCTGACGACGACGGAATATCGTCAGCAGATCGCGATGGCGATCAGCGACGGTGTGCATCGCCATTGGGAAGCCACCCGGCCGGACGAACCGAAGCTCGCCGTGGCCGCTGCACGGCCTGAATAACTCCAAAAAACGATTCGTCGAATGGCCCTATGAAACGAAGCCCGGCTCGTTTTCCTCGCTTTCCTGGTGGCCGGCGCCGGCATGCTGCGGGCGGACCAAACCACCTCCGCGGTGCAACAGGCGCTGAAAGACCAGGGTTTTTATTACGGGGAGGTGACCGGGGAGAAAACAGCGGACACGACGGCCGCGATTCGGCGCTACCAAATCCGCAACGGCCTGCAGATCACCGGTGAGATTGACGCGGAAACATTGCGTTCGTTAGGCGTAGGTTCGGGCGTGGCGCGCTCCACCGCGCAGGCACAACCGACGGCGGCACCCGAGGAGGAAGCCGGCGACGGCGGTGCGCCCACGCAATCCGCGGAGATTTCGCCACAGCCGCCGCCCGCCAACTATCCGTCGCAACGCGGGGCAGGTGACGCTTATGGACCGGGATCCGGCCAAGCACGGCCCGTGATGAGTGACGTGTTTGCGGGGACCCCCTACGAAATTGCGCCGCCCGACTTGCAGCGTCACGTCATCGTCGGCGCGCAGACGCTTCTGGCCCGCTACGGCTATTATTGGAGCGGGATCGATGGCGAGTTCGGGCCGGGCACGCATTCGGCAGTGCGCCGGTTCCAGGCCCGCGCCGGTCTCGTGCCGGACGGCCACCTCAACATGGACACGCTGGCTGCTCTTGGTTTGCTCCCGGGTCAGCGTGGACCCGGATTCCGCGCGCCGCCGCGCCGACTGCGAGGCTCGGCCGATCTACCGCGGCGAGTTGGTGCCTGATCGTTAGGCGCGCGGCCCCCAGCTATCGCTTGGCGTCGGGAAAGCGGACGGATTGCAGCTCGACAAAAACTTTGCCGACAAAGATGCTCGCCTCGATTCGCAGCAAGAGCCGGTCGGAATCGTCGGAAACCCAAATGCTGGCGCGTCGAAATTTCTTGTGCGGCCCAAGCTCGCGTTTCTTGCCGATCTTGTTGAGCTGCAGGTCGAGCTTGATCGCCTGGTAGGTGCCGGCCGCAATCGTGATCGGCTCGCGGCCTGTGACTGTGAGCGTGGCCAGGTAGGGACTGGTGGCCGGATAAACCACCACTCTATAGACGTCGCCTTCGCGCAGCGGCTGGCTCCGGACGTAAAGCAGGGTGGAATGCATGTCGAAGACGCCGTCCGCGAAGGAGAACGTGCTCGTCTTAGGCGCCTTTCTTTGATTTGGTATCGGTGCGGATCCGCTCAACGGAGTCGCGCTTAAAGACGACATCGGTGGTGACAGTCTTGCTTCGCACTTCTTCGACCTGGTGCATCGTGATTGGGCGGAGCGTCGCCGCATCGGCCAGCGCGCGGTGGCGAACGTCGAATTTCCAAAGCGCCCGAACCAGTCCAACGGTCTGTCCGATACCCTGCAGTTGGAGGCGCTCCTCACTCGTATCGAAGCGCATCTCGGCCGTGGCGGCGACCAGCCCGTTCCAGCCGAAGTTGTATGTCGCTACGAGTGGGCGGGGATTGGGGAAATCTCCCCGCGGGAGAAGCGGTGACGGTTTTCTCCCAATCGAGAGGCGCTCCCGTGGCCGTTAGATGGAGAAGGGTCGCGACCAACCAGAACGCAATCTTCCGTCGAAAACCCACCAGCCGACCCTCCGCTGCTGGTCGGCGACTTGCAACCGAGGGAGACCGATCGAATCGCGGAGCGGCGAACACGTTCGCAGCGGGCAAAAAAAACGCACGCCGGCGGCGTGCGTTTCTTTGGCAAAACTTATCTGCTTGGTTAGGGCTTGGCCTTCGCCGGGCTGGCGCTGGCCTTCGGCGCCGGAGTGGAGACGGCCGCGGCCTTGTTCAGCTGGGTCACCACGTCGTTGGTGAAATCCATGTCGGGTCGCGCAAACATGACCGTTGGCACGCCATTCAGGCTCACGCCTGAGATGTCAAAGACAAGGTCCATGTTCGCCGCCTTCACCTTCGTCATCACGACTCCGGTGATTTCCTGGACGATTCCGTCGCGCATCCGCACCGCCTGTTCCTGCAACTGCTTCTCGCGCGTCTGGCGAAACTCATTAATCTCGCGTTCCAGGTTTTTGATGCTGGCGATCTTTTCGTCGCGCTCTTTCGCCTTTTGCGTCTTGGCGTCGGCGCTCAAGGCCGGGGCTTCGAGCTGCTGATTGAGCTTGTTGATCTCGTCGAGCGCTTTCTTGTAGGTATCAGCGCGGTCGTCGTATTCCTTCTTCGCGGCGTCCTTCGCGTCGTTGATTTTCTTCTCGGCGTCCTTGGTTTTGTTATATTCCTTGAAGGCCCGATTCATGTCGATGGTGCCGATTTTCATGCCTTGCGCGAAAGCTCCAGCGGGGAGAGCAAGCGCGGAAAGAACGGCGACTAGGATAAGCTTTTTCATAGATGTAAGGTGAGACTGGTAATTGGGATGGGTACAGACTGCAAGTGCCACCTTTCGTTCAAAATTGGTAACCGACGCTGAACTGGATCTTTGGGCCATTGGTGTTGTTATCTTTCTGCAGGGGAATGCCGTAATCGATCTTCAACGGGCCGATCGGGAGATCGAGCCGCACACCGACGCCGACGTCGGAAGCGATATGCTGGGTCCCGAAGTCATATGAATCGGCATTCACGTAGCCCGTGTCGTAGAAGACGGCGCCGCGGATTCGCGGGATGATCGGCATGGTTACCTCAACCGTGATGCGGGCACTGGTATTGCCGCCGATCGGTTCGCCATTGACATCCTTTGGCCCGACATCGCGGAAGTCGAAACCGCGGAGATTGTTGGCGCCTCCGAGGTAGAGCCGGTCGAAGATAGGCACGCTGGTACCGTTGCCCCAGGTGCTGACGACGCCGACTCCGCCGATCAAATGTGAGGATGATGTCGTAGGGAAAGAGAAAATACTGCGCGGCCTGGAGGTCGAAGCCATAGGTTTGGACGTTGCCGCCGAGAAAACCGCCGGCGAGAAACGGGTCAGGACGACGCGATGGCCGTGGCGGGTGAGGAAAACACTATCGCGCGTATCGTAGTTTAGGATGGCGCCCACCTGGCTTTTCAGATGGTTGCCCGCCTCCGCGACGATCGTCGGGGACGCGTCGAAGGCGAGATTGAAAATGTCGATTTCCTCAAGGCGGTAATTGAGGTTGAGGGCGAGAAAGGGCAGGAGTGGCCTGCGCGCGTCAATCGTGAAACCATAGTTGCGCTGGTCGTATTCGACACTCAGGAAGCTCGCCTCGTGGTAAAAGATGTCTCCGCCTAACGACAAACGCTGGTCAAGAAAATACGGATCGGTCAGGGAGAGGAGGTAATTTTGTGACTGCGTGCCGGTCTGGATGCGCAAGCGGAATTTTTGGCCGGCGCCGGTGAAGGTGGGAAAGTTCAACAAGTCGAAGTTGCCCTGGGTCAACTCGACGAAACCGATCAGGCTTTCGATCGAGCTGAAGCCGGCGCCGAAATTGAGGGCGCCGGTCCGTTTCTCCTGCACCTGCACGAGGAGGTCTTTGCGACCGGGAATGCCGGTGTCTTCGGGATACGTATCGACTTTCTCGAAATAGCCAAGGTTCTCGAGCCGGGTTTTGCTCGTCTCGACCCGGACGGTGTTGAAGATGTCGCCCGGCAGGATCAAGATTTCGCGGCGCAGCACCTTGTCCTTGGTGCGGGTGTTGCCGGAGATGTTGACGCGCTCAACAAAGGAACGGGAGCCTTCCGAAATGGTGTAGGTGAGATCCACCACGCCTGGACCCGCCGATGTGCCCTGCGGGAGAATGTCGACATCGACAAAGCCGCCCGCGCCGTAGCCGTCGACGAGCGCCTTGCTGTCGTCCTTTAATCCCTTCGGCGTATAGATTGAGCCTTCCCTCATCTTGACCAGCACGCGCAAAATCGGCTTCCTTCGCGACCTCCTGCCCTTGGAAGACCAGCTTGCCGACGTGATACTGTAGGCCCTCGTTGATCATGATAACCAGGCGCACCCCTTTTGTGGTGCGCTCCTGTCGTACCTCGGGGATGGCGATGTCGATGTAGCCGTGGTTCTGGTAAAACTCGCGGATGCTGTCGAGATCCTGCTGCAATTGCGCCTTGTCCAGCCGGCCAGACTTGTCGAAGAACGCGATGGGCGTTATCGCCTTGGTCTTCATCTGGTGCCGCAGGGTGCGATCGCTGAATTTGGTGTTGCCCTGGAACTCAATCGCGCCGGATCGCGCCTCTCTCGCCTTCGTTGATCGTGTAAACCGCGCGGGCTGTGCCGCGGCTTTCATCCGTCACGAGTTGCAACTGCACGTCGACGCCGGGGAATCCTTTGCGTTGATAAAAGTCGATGATGTTTTGGCGACCTTCCTCAAGCTTTTCCGCGTCCGACGGCGAGGGCACCCGGAACTTGATCTGTGCGCGCACCTTGCTGGCTTTGAAACTCGTGGCGCCTTCGATTTCGATCTCCGTTATCAGCGCCCGGGTGGCAAGAATAACCTGGACACGGACGCCGTTGCCTGCCGGTTCGCCAAAGATCCGGACGTTCTGGATTTTCCCCGTGGCGTAAAGCGTCCGAATATCGTCTTCCACGGTCGTCTCGGAATACGGCTGGCCGACTTTCGTGCGCATATTGGCGAGAACGCGGTCCTTGGCGACGGTTTCGGGACCGACGTAGCGCACGTCGATCGAGGTGACGGTGACGCCTTCCACACCCTGGGCACGCGCCCCTGGGGACAGCCCGAGGGCCCAGCCTAACGAAAGGAAAATCGCGGCGAAGCGGAGAGACGAGATCGGATTTTTCATAGACAAGAAAGCGGTCGCCCGACAGCTGTCAGTGGTGAACAGGCGTATTAGATGGGTAATGCGAGCGGCAACGTCAAGGCAGGAATGGTGGAATTTGTGATGGCGATTGCCCGTTCGCTGCCGTCCACCATCAATCATCAATCAGAAATTTCAGACCAGCTCGTACCAATTATTGCGCCGACGCGGTTCGTAGCCGGCCTCACGGACCAGGCGTTCGATCTTTCCCGCATCGAGCCGGAAGGTGGTGCCGGCACTGCTGACGACGTTTTCCTCCATCATGACGGAGCCGAAATCGTTCGCGCCATATTTCAGCGCGATCTGGCCGATCTCCGGCCCTTGCGTGACCCACGAGCTCTGGATGTTGGGAATGTTGTCGAGAAATATGCGGGCTAGTGCCTGCGTGCGCAGGTACTCGGCGGAACCGGTCGGATGATCGACTTTCAAGACCGTGTGCTGCGGCTGAAACGTCCAGCAGATGAACGCGGTAAACCCGCCGCTCGCGTCCTGCTGGTCGCGCAACCGTTGCAGGTGTTGGACGCGATCCTCGATCGTTTCGACGTGGCCAAACATCATCGTCGCGCTCGATTTCAAGCCGAGCTCGTGCGCCACCTGCATCACCTCGAGCCATTGGTCGCTCTTGCACTTAAGCGGCGCGATTCGTTGCCTGACGGAATCGACCAGGATCTCGCCGCCGCCGCCGGGGATCGAGCCAAGCCCCGCTTCTTTAAAACGCGTGATCACTTCGCGGAGCGGCATCTTGAACGTCTCCGCAAAATGCTGGAACTCCGGCGGGCTGAAACCGTGGATGTTGATATGCGGATATTTTTCCCGGATGTGATGGAGGAGATCGATATACCAATCGAAACCGAGTTTCGGATGATGGCCGCCCTGCATCAGGATCTGCACACCGCCCGCCGCGGTCAGCTCATCCAGCTTTTGGTCGAATTGTTCGCGCGTGAGGACGTAATGATCGTCGTCCTGTTCGGTCCGATAAAACGCGCAGAACTTGCAGTAGACGTTGCAGACGTTGGTGTAATTGATGTTGCGATCGACGATGTAGGTGACGATCTCGCGGCCCCGGTTCCCGTAATGTTTTTCTTTCGCCAGGTTGCGCCGCGCGTCGGCCAGCGCGCCAAGCTCCGCGAGTGGCCAGCGGTAAAGCTCGAGCGCTTCCGCCGGCGAAATGCGTTCGCCGTCGAGAATTTTTTCCTGCAGGGATTCGCGGTTGAGCGCCACCATCGAAGCGCAATCTAGACGAGCGCGAACGGCTCCGCACGCGGCGCCCTCAACTTTTCAGCAAGCCGTTCTTTTCCAGGAACGCCAGCCCGCACGCATTCAAACTCGACCGGCTTGCCAATCAATGAGGAAATGCGAGACGTCGGCGCAGCTCCTTGCCGTGAACGAAGAGCCCCTCGTCGGAGGATGCCTGCAGGCATCGTCGCATGAGGGGCCGAGTCGTTAGTCGTTAGGTCAGGGAAATGGCCTTGAACGAACTCACGACGTCGTCCGGGCCCGCCGCGGTGAAAAAGCTTTCATAAAAGCCGGGGCCGAGGTCCCAATGGTCGCCCTTGTAATATTCGTCGCGATAGAAACGCCAGACACCGTTGACCACGATCACCGAGCTGATGCGATCGTTCCAGAAGTCGCCGAGGAAATGGAAACTCAGATTGGTCCGCGCGTAGGCGCCCTTGAATCCCACGTGGTCGTAAACAACGATCTCGGGCAGCCGGAAACCAGCTCCTGACAGATTTTCATCCCCTGGGTTCGCCGCCGAGGCGTGGTAGCTCAGTGAGTCAATTTTCCATTTCGTGTCAATGACTGCGCCATTGTCCGGCGACAGCTCGGTCTTGGTTGTTCTACTCATAAGTGGCTTTCGTTATCTAGATTTGAACAGATCATCCTCCGCTTGTCGAGCGCGAGATTGTCGAAGAATTCATCGGCTGCAACCTTGAAGGGGGAATTGTCATGGGATTTGCTGGCAATCGATTCGTCCGCGGCTCGATCGAGTCTTGCCCTGCCAATCAAATGCGGTGCTCGCGATTGTCGGAGCGCAGCCGGATCGTCTTGCTCTGGAGATCGTGCGACGCGCGGATGAAGCGCACGGTCTTGCTTTTCGCGCGCATCAGGACCGAGTGGGTGATGGCATTTGGCCCTTGCGATTTCACGCCGCGCAGGAGCGCGCTGTCGCTGATGCCGGTCGCGCAAAAAATGATGTTGTTTCCGTTCGCCAGGTCGTCGGCGAAAAAGACGCGATCGAGATCTTCTTCGTGCCCGTCGGCGATGAGTTGCGCGCGCTCCTTTCGTCGCGCGGCCACATCATGCATTGCATGTCGCCGCCGAGACATTTGATGCCGGCCGCGGCCAGGACCGCTTCGGGCGAGCCACCGATGCCGACGTAGAGATCGATCCCGCTATCCGGGTAGGACGGGGCCATGGCCGCCGCGATGTCGCCGTCGCTGATCATGCGCAGCGACGCGCCGACCCGCCGGATCTCTTTCACGATCTGTTTGTGGCGCGGGCGGTCGAGCATCATCACGACGACGTTCTGCACGCGTTTGTTCAGCGCCTTCGCCACGGTGATGAGCGTCTCTTCGATCGGGCTTTCGAGTTTCAGGGTTTCGATGCCGGCGATCTTCATGCTGCGGATGACATCCGGGCCGTAGGCCAGCTTCATCATGTAGAACGACGGGATATCGCGGAGCGCGACTTTGACTCCCTTTTCCGGCGTCGCCGCCGCGATGCAGGTGATCGAGTTGGGGGCGCCCTTGGCGATGTTTGTCGTGCCGTCGATCGGGTCGAGCGCGATGTCGAACTGCGGCGCGCCCGGCAGCCACATCCCGAGTTGTTCGCCTTTGAAAATACCGGGCGCGTCGTCCTTGATCCCTTCGCCGATCACGACTTCGCCGCAGATGTTCATCAGGTCGAACATCCCGCGAATCGCATCGCAGGCCGCATCGTCGGCTTTTTCTTTTTCGCCGCGGCCAAGCCAGGGAAGCGCGTTGAGCGCGGCCGCTTCCGTCGCGCGGACGAAATCGAACTCGATGATCCGCTCGATGTCGTCGTAATTCTGCTTTGGAATCCGCATCCGCTGAGGTTCGCAAAGGTCGGCGCACCTGACAAGGGCGCGCTTCAGCTCCGGCAGGATTGGCCGGATGTCGAAGAAAACGTTTCCTTCCTCTTCCTGCCGGCCTATTTCTCTGCTTTCGCCTTTGCCGGACCCTTCCTTTTCCGGCGCGACTTCGTATTCCGGTTTCGCCACGCCAAGCAGCCAGTGATCGAACCAACCAACAATATGCTCCAACCGCTCGATCCGATGCCACGGCTGACCGGAGCGGGAGAGTTCGTGGGTCTCACCGGGGAACTTCACCATCACGGTCGGAATCTTGCGGAACTTGAGCGCGCGAAACATCTGTTCGCCGCCCGCCCCGGGCGGGGTCCGCGTGTCGTCCTCGCCGAGCACGAGCATGAGCGGCGTCTTGACGTTGTTGATGTAGGTGATCGGCGAACGCGCTTTGTAATCGCCTTCCTCATCGTTGAAGGGCGGGGTCTTGAACCAGTTCGGCTGAAAAAGAGTAAAGTCGGCGCGTGTACCACCAGTCTGCCCAGTCCGCGATGTCGCGCTGTGCGACCCCCGCGGCGAAACGATCGGTGTGCCCGACCACCCAGTTGGTGAGCAGACCGCCGCCGCTTCCGCCGGTCACACCGAGTTTCTTCTCATCGATGCCACCGCGCCTGACGACTTCGTCCACGCCCGCCATCAGGTCTTTGAAATCGTCGCCCGGATATTTGTATTGGATGATGTTGCCGAACGTCTGGCCGTAGCTCGTGCTCCCGCGCGGGTTCGGATAAAGCACGACGTAACCTTTGGCCGCCATCCATTGGAACTCGTGCTCAAAGATGTAGCCGTAGGCCGCATGCGGGCCGCCATGGATGTTGAGGATGAGCGGATATTTTTTCGTCGGATCGAATCCCGGCGGCTTCTGCATCCAGGCCTGGATGCGTTTGCCATCAAAACTCTCGTACCAAATTTCTTCCGGCTCGGTCAGGTTGAGCTGGCTGAAGAGTGCGTCGTTCGAGTGCGTCAACTGGCGCGGCTCGGCGCCCGGTTGATCGATGCAAAAAAGGTCGTTAATGCGGGTCGGCGTGGAGACGAGATAGACGAGTTTTTTCGCATCGGCCGCGGCGGAAAAACGCGTCACCGCCTGGTCGCCGTGGGTCAGATCCGTGACCGCGCCATTCTGGCGTCAAAGGAGGCGAGCTGGGTGCGTCCTTCCTTGGCGTAGATCTCGACGATGCTCTTCCCATCGGCTGACCAGATCGGCGCATTGCCACCAAAGGCGCGCGGCGCGGCGTTGTCACCGAAAACGCTGTCGCCGGCGTCGAAGTCGAAATCGCTCGTTAGGTTGACCGGCTTGGCGTTCGCCGTCAGGTCGATCGTCCAGAGATCGGGTTGCGTGTAGGAGTTAACCGGCTCGTCAATCGCGGCGATGAATGCGGCGCGTTTGCCATCCGGGCTGAGCGCGAGGCTGCGGATGGCCATCGGAATGGTGGTGAGCAATTTGGCCGTCGCCGCCTTTCGCCGGGATCACGTAGAGCTCCGTTTTCGGCAGCTCGTAGTAGGGCTCGTCGACGTGCCACGAAGTGAAGTAGATCTGCGCGCCGTCTTTCGACCAAACGGCGTTGCCTTCATCGAAACGACCGCGGGTGAGCTGGCGTGGTTCGACTTTTTCGTCCGCGCTCCGCGGCACCTGCACGATCCAGAGATGATCCGGGCGTTTCGGATCGAGATAACCCTCTTCGTTGTCGCGATAAACCGCGTGGGTGATGACATGCACGTCGCTCTCATGTTCTTCCTCGGTCGCTTCCTCTTTCTTCTTCGCTCCTGCTGTCGCCGAGGCTGGCGAGCTTTCGGTCGCGGCCGCCTTTTTCGATTCTTCTTCCTTCTTTTTCTTGCGCGCCTGTTTCGCGAGATCGTCCGGATTCGAACCGCTGGTGAAGACGATCGACTTGCCGTCCGGCGACCACTTCGGATCGCCTGCGCCCTTCGGCAGATCGGTGAAAACAAAGGCGTCTCCGCCGGACATCGGGAGGAGACACAATTGCGGCGGTTGTTTCTTGCCTTCCTTCTCCATGGCGCGGGAGAAGACGATCGACTTGCCGTCGGGCGACCAGCGCGGGCCGGCGTCGTGCGGACCGCTCGTGAGTTGCCGCGGCGCTTCATCGCCGGCCGTCGGCACCATCCAGATGGCAGTGTCGTAGCCGTCTTTCTTTTCGTTCACCGTCACGCGCACGTAGGCGACGCGCGCGCCATCGGGCGAGATCTGCGGGTTGCCGATCCAGACAAAATCGAAGAGATCTTTTTCGGTGATGCTGCGTTTCGCCGGGGCGGATTGGGCCGGTGGCGCAATCGTTAGGCAGACAAAAGTGAAAAGGACGGCGCGCAGGATTCGGTTCGACATGCGCCTATACTGGCATTGCCGGCGGACGGCGCAATTACCGCCCCGCTCTTCTTTGGGGGCCAGACTCTGTCGAGGCGGGATGGCGGGTGGCTGTTCAAGAGACGTTTCCCCGGGCTCGACAGAGTCTCGCCCCATCCACAAAGCCGGTATGGGGCCGCCAATCTTTTTGTTGCGTCGCGCTTCACCCGCCCGTTACTCTTCCCGCGCATGTTTCGTTTTCGGTTTTCTCCGCTCGCGGCGCTCGCCGGTTTGCTCATCGTTTTCACTTCCTGCGAACGTCATCACCTCGGCGAAATGCCCGAGCTGCAAAAAGAGCATCTCCACCCGCTCGCGCCAAAGGGGGAAGAAGTCGATCCGGGGGTTCCGACGCCACCGGTTTCGTCCACGCCGGCGGACTTTTTCCCGACAGCAGCCCTAGCGAGGAGCGAATCGAGCCCTAACGAAAAGCAGCGCCATGGCCAAATTCAAATACGCCCGCACTCCCGCCGAACATCAGCACCATGCCGCCGGGCGTGCCCTACATCATCGGGAACGAGGCGGCCGAGCGCTTCTCGTTCTACGGGATGCGCTCCATCCTGATCATTTTCATGACCCAGTATCTGGTCACGAGCAGCGGCGCGGCCGATCACATGAGCGACGCGGAGGCGCGGCAGTATTTCGCGCTCTTTGTCTCGGCGGTTTATTTCCTTCCGATCTTCGGCGCAATCCTGGCGGAAGGTTTTATCGGCAAATATCAAACCATCTTTTGGCTCTCGATCGTTTACTGTTTCGGCCATTTCGCGCTCGCCTTGAATGACACCCGTCTCGGCCTTCTCCTCGGCCTCGGCCTCATCTCCTTCGGTTCCGGTGGTATCAAGCCGTGCGTCTCGGCCAACGTCGGCGACCAGTTTGGCGAATCGAACAAGCACCTTCTTTCCAAGGTTTTCGGCTGGTTCTATTTTTCGATTAACGCCGGCTCGTTCATCTCCACCATCGCGTGTCCATTCCTTCTTCATGATCCGCGCTTCGGTCCGCGCTGGGCTTTCGGCATCCCAGGTGTCGCGATGGTGATTGCGACGATTTCTTTCTGGCTCGGCCGCAAGAAATTCGTCCATATTCCGCCTGCCGGTCTCGGATTTCTCAAGCAAACTTTTAGCCGGGAAGGCCTTGGAGCTCTCGGCCGTTTGGCCATCGTTTACGTTTTCGTAGCGATTTTCTGGTCGCTTTGGGATCAGAGCAGCGGCGGCTCTTGGACGCTGCAGGCGCAGCACATGGACTTGCATTGGTTCGGTATGACGCTCCTCCCTTCGCAGGTGCAGACGGCGAACCCGATCCTGATTCTGCTCTTCATTCCGCTCGTCAATTATCTCATCTATCCGCTGATTGATCGATTTTTCACTCTCACGCCGCTGCGCAAGATCGGGATCGGCCTTTTCCTCACTGCGGGCAGTTATGTTGTCATCTGGTATATCCAGAAAATGATCGACGCCGGCGGCCGGCCGAGCGTGAACTGGCAATTTCTGGCCTACATCATCCTGACGTTAGGCGAAACGATGGTCTCGATCACCGGGCTCGAGTTTTCCTACACCCAGGCGCCTAACAAGATGAAGAGCGCGGTCATGGCGCTCTGGCTCTTTACCGTGTCGATGGGCAATCTCTTCACCGCGGCGGTCAATTTCTTCATTCGCAACGCCGACGGCACGGTGAAGATGAGCGACCAGCAGTACTTCCTCTTTTTCGCCGCCCTCATGTTTGTCGCGGCCGCGACTTTTGTCGTCTTCGCAATGTTCTATCGCGGGAGAACGTACCTGCAATCGCAGGAACTGACCCCCGACGAACTGGCCACCGAGCCGATGCTCTCCAGCGGCGCACCCACTTAAGCTGCTCGGCCGCGCTAATCGCCGCTTCGGAGTCGAACCAGGCTTCGTTTCCCGCGCGCGATCCTTCTCCTGCTTCTAATCTTGCTCGAATCGAGGGCCCTGCCGGTTGGAGCAAGAGTTGGCCGACTTCCCCCTTTCCTTTTCGCTTCCTCTCCGCCATCCTTGGTTTGCAGATGCCTCCCCCGAACGAAGAATACATCCTCGATCTCCTGCGTGATGTCGGACTGATCACGCGCAAACAAATCGAGGAGGCCAGGACCAGTCTCAACGGCTCGACCAGCGTGTCGACGTTGCTCGTTAGGCAAGGCATCGTCTCGGCCGACGATATCTCCCGCAGCCTCGCTGCCCAGGCCCAAATGCACGTGGGTCGATCTCGCCGACATCGTCGTGCCGCAGGAGGTGATCGATGAGATCAAGCCGCAGGACGCGCGCCGGTTTAAGATGATCCCGATCGCGCGCAACGAGAACGGCCTCGTCGTCGCGACGGGCGATCCGCTCGATTTCGACAGCATCGACGGCCTCAGCTTCTTGTTGAAGCGCGAGATCGAGCTGGTCTGCACCACGCCCGAAAAAATCCGGCAGGCGCTGGTCAAGTATTACGGCAGCGCAGAGGAAGCGGTCGATGTCCTGCGCGAAAAAATCGGCGATGCCGCGATCGAGGAACTCGACATCGCCGAGGGCGCCGAGTTGCCGGAAGGCGAGGGCGGCGACGCGCCGATCGTCCGGATGGTCTCGATGCTCCTGCTCGAGGCGCACAAGCTCGGCGCGAGCGACATCCATCTCGAGCCGCTCGAGAAAAGTTTTCGCGTCCGGTTCCGGATCGACGGCGTGCTCCAGGAAATGCAATCGCCGCCGAAGAAATTGCAGTCGGCCATCATCAGCCGGCTCAAGATCATGACCGGCTCGATGAGCATCGCGGAGAAGCGCCTCCCGCAGGACGGTCGCATCCAGGTGAAGATGGGAAAGAAATCGATCGACCTGCGCGTCTCGACCGTGCCGACCAACCACGGCGAGAGCATGGTCATGCGGTTGCTCGATAAGATCGAGCCTGCTCCTCGGTCTGCCCGAACTCGGTTTCCTGAGCGACGACCAGGAAATTTTCGAGCGACTTCTGCGCGCGCCCGACGGCATTCTGCTCGTCACCGGCCCGACCGGCTCCGGCAAGACGAGCACGCTCTACGCCTGTCTCAATTACATCAACAAACCCGATCGCAAGATCATCACGGTCGAGGAGCCGGTCGAGTATCAGATGAACGGGATCAACCAGGTGCAGGTGAATTCCGAGATCGGGATGACCTTTCCCGCCGCGCTCCGCTCCATCCTGCGCCAGGCGCCGAACATCATCATGATCGGTGAAATTCGCGATCTCGAGACGGCGGCGATTGCGACCAACGCCGGTCTCACCGGTCACCTTGTCTTCAGCACTCTGCACACGAACGACGCGCCCTCTGCGATCGCGCGCCTGATCGACATCGGCGTGCAGCCGTTTCTCGTCGCGACCTCGATCCGCGCGATCATGGCCCAGCGGCTCGTTAGGCGATTGTGCGTGAAGTGCAAGGAACCGGGCCAACTCGCGGAATCGGAGCTGCGCGCCCTGCGCATCGAAGCCTCGCAACTGGGCGAGGCGAGCGTGATGCGGCCGGTCGGTTGCGAGCGCTGCCGACAGACCGGCTACAAAGGGCGGATAGGGATTTTCGAAATCTTCGAGATCGACGACGAAGTGCGCCACATGGTGAACAATCGCGCCTCCACCATGGTGCTTCGCCAACGCGCGCGCGCGAGCTCGGCATGCGCACCCTGCGCGAAGACGGCGTGCGCAAGGTGTTGGCTGGCCTAACGAGCGCGGAGGAAGTGATCTCGATCACAATTGGAGATCTCAACTGAGGATCGCTGGGCTCACGCTCGCCTTAACGAATGAATAACGAACGCCTCGCCGACTTTTTCATCGACCAGGGCCTGATGGATCGCGCCCAGGCCGACGATGTCCTTCTCGAGACGACGCAAAATGGGAAAGCGATCGACCAGGCGATGATCGATCACGGGATCGTGGACGAAGCGCAGTTCTACCAGACGATCGCGGATGCGCTCGGGACGGAGGTGGTCGATCTCGATGAGGTCGAATTCACTCCCGGAATTCTGCATCTCAATTCCCGCCGGACTGGCGCGCTTGCACCGCGCCTTGCCGATGGGCGCCGAGGACAACACAATCCGGGTTGCGCTGATCGATCCGCTCGACACGCAGACGATCGATGACCTGCGCTTCGCGTTGGGTCGCGATATCCAGGTGGTGCTCGCCCACGGCCGGCAAATCGAGGAGCGCCTGAAAAAACACTACGGCGACGACACCTCCAGCATGGAGGAGATCCTCAAGCAGCTCGGCGAAGCCGGCGAGTTGATGACGCTCGATGGCGACAAGGCGATCGGCGACGAATGTCGAAGCCGAAGCGAAGCGCCACGCCGATCATCCGCTTCGTCGATCTGATCCTGTATCAGGCGATCCAGGACCGGGCGAGCGACATTCATTTCGAGCCGTTCGAGGCTGAGTTCAAAGTCCGCTACCGCGTCGACGGCGCGCTTTACGAAATGGCGCCGCCGCCGCGCCACCTCGCGCTCCCGGTTATCTCGCGGGTCAAGGTGATGGCGAACATGAACATCGCCGAGCGCCGCCTGCCGCAGGATGGTCGCATCCAGAAAAATATCGCGGGCCGCGCGGTCGATCTGCGCGTTTCGACTTTGCCGACGCAGTTTGGCGAAAGCGTCGTTCTGCGCGTGCTCGATCGCTCGACCGTGAATCTCGATCTCGAGAGCCTCGGGATGCCCGATTACATCCTCAATTACATCCTCGAGGTGATCAATCGGCCGAACGGAATCTTCATTGTCACCGGCCCGACCGGTTCCGGCAAGACGACGACGCTTTACTCCTGCCTGCGCAAGATCAACACGATCGATTCCAAACTGCTGACCGCGGAAGAACCGGTCGAGTACGACCTCGAAGGCATCATGCAGGTGCCGGTGAACGAAGCGATCGGCCTCACCTTTGCCCGCGTCCTTCGCGCTTTCCTCCGCCAGGATCCCGATCGCATCATGGTCGGTGAGACGCGCGATCTCGAGACGGCGCAAATCGCCATCCAGGCCTCGCTCACCGGGCATCTCGTCTTCACCACCCTGCACACGAACGACGCCCCCGGCGCGATCGCCCGCTTGATCGACATGGGAGTGGAGCCGTTCCTCATCTCGTCCACGCTCGACGCCGTCCTCGGACAGCGTCTGCTCCGCAGCATCTGCCCCGATTGCCGGACGGCCTATCAGCCTAACGAATCGCTGCTCGCCCAGCTCGATCTTTCGCCGCACGAAATCGGCGACCGCCAGTTCTACTACGGCAAGGGCTGCGAAAACTGCAACCGCACCGGCTACAAAGGCCGCAAGGGCATTTACGAGCTGATGAGAATCACCGATCCGATTCGCGACCCTGATCAACGAGCGCGCGCCCTCGGTCGTCTTGAAACAGAAGGCCGATCGAGCTCGGCATGGTCACGCTGCGGCAGGACGGCATCCGCAGCATTTTCGAAGGCGACACGACGATCGAGGAAGTGCTCAAATATACGTGAAGCATTGAGCGATTAAGCGACTGAGGTGATTGAACGAATCGAATCGACTTGGCCGCTCGAATTCACTCACTCTCCCGCTCACTCACTCACTCAAATATTCCCCATGCCCCAGTTCACCTATATAGCGCTCGACTCCCGCGGTCAGGAATCGACCGGCCTGGTCGAAGCCGCTTTCGACCAGTGACGCCATCGGCCAACTCCGGCAGGCCGGTTATTTCCCGACCAGCGTTTACGAGGAAGGACAAGACGTCGCGCCGGACGAAAAAGTCGCGCCGCAGCGCGAAGGCGGCTGCGCCTGGCGGCTCGGGAGCGAAGCGCAAGGGGATCGTTCTTTTCCAGAAAAAGACGGTCAAAGCGAAGACGTCTGATGGTCTTCACCCGCCAGCTCGCGACCCTGATCGATGCCGGGTCTGCCCTTGCTCCGCGGGCTTAACGTGCTCGCGAAACAGGAACGCGATGTTCTGCTCAAGAACACGATCAACCAACTCGCCGATTCCGTGCAAGGCGGCAGCACTTTCTCGGAGAGCCTCGCGCAGCATCCGAAGATTTTTAACAAGCTCTTCGTCAACATGGTGAAAGCAGGCGAACTCGGCGGCGTGCTCGAGCTCGTGCTCGGCCGGCTCGCCGAGTTCCAGGAAAAGGCGCAGAAGGTCAAAAACAAGGTCAAGTCCGCGATGATTTATCCGGTCATCGTTCTCTCCCTCGCGATGATCATCATGGCTTTCCTCTTCGTCTTCATCGTGCCGAAGTTCGAATCGATCTTCCACGACATGCTGGGCGACAAGCCGCTCCCGGCGATCACCCAGTCTGTCATTGGCATCAGCGGTTTCATGCAACACCATTGGCTGGTTCTGATCGGCGCAATCGTTGCCCTGATCGCGGGCTACAAATTTGTCGCTCGCACGCCGGCTGGGCGCACGATCATCGACCGGCTCGCGTTGCGGGCACCCCTCTTTGGTGACCTGACTCGCAAGAGCTCGATCTCCCGCTTCGCGCGTACCCTCGGCACGCTCGTCACCAGCGGCGTCCCGATTCTGCAGGCTCTCAACATCACGCGCGAGACCGCCGGCAACACGGTTATTGCCAACGCGATTTCGCAAGTCCACGACTCGGTCAAGGAAGGTGAATCGATCGTGCAGCCGTTGGAAGCGAGCGGCGCATTTCCGCCCATGGTCATCAGCATGGTCGATGTCGGCGAGGAGACTGGCCAGTTGCCCGAAATGCTGCTCAAGATCGCGGAAGTCTACGACGATGAAGTCGACAACTCGGTCGCGGGCCTCACCTCGATGCTCGAGCCGATCATGATCGTCCTGCTGGCCGTGATCGTGGGCACGATCGTCATCGCGTTGTTCATGCCGTTGATCAGCATCATCGGCGGCCTGCAGGCGCAGACCTGACGAATGCGCTCAGGGCATAGAGGCGGCGCGGTTCGCAATCGTCACGCAGTGGCGACACCCCGCCCATCGGGCTTCACGATCATGGAGGTTCTGGTCGCGATGGCGATTATTCTCGTGCTCGCAGGACTGATCCTGGCGACGAGCAGCTACGTCCTCAACAAAGGCGCCCGCTCCCGCGCCGAGGCGGAGATCGCGGCGATGTCTGCCGCGCTGGAGAATTACAAGACGGATAATGGGGTTTATCCTTTGTCCAATTCACTCGATGCCCGAGTCGCGGTTGATCCAGCATCGAGCGTGTATCAAGCGGCGAGTCTTTTTCTTTACGAAAGCATCGGCGGCGATTCTGACGGAGATCGTCGACCCGATCCCAACGTCACCTCTTACTTTGTCTTCAAAAGCAACCAACTGAGTCCAGCGACGGGTGGCGTCCTCTACATAAGAGATCCGTTTGGCAACAGCTACGGATACTCGACGGCTGGACAAGCTGGTGGCGCCGAAGGCTACAACCCGACTTTTGATCTTTGGAGCACCGCCGGCTCCAGCACGACCACTGGTCAGGCGATCTGGATCAAGAACTGGTAGGCGATCTTCCAGCGAAGTTGCGCACGGCGAGACCTGCTGCCAGTGTAGCTACGAACGCTACTGCACCACCACGACACGCCGATTTACTTCCTGCTCTTCGATCGATGCGTCCGGCGAAGTGAGCAAATTCGCCTTCCCATAACCACGCGTCTCGATCTGCGCCGGATTGATCCCGAGCACCCCGACGAGATACGACTTGACGCTTTCCGCCCGGCGCCGGCTCAGGTCGAGATTGTATTCCTCCGACCCATAGGAATCGGTATAGCCCTCGAGTGTGAAGGTCGCGTTCGGATTCCGCTTGATCAACGTCGCCACCTTCTGCAATTGCTCGATCGCATTTCCCTGCAATTCCGCGCTGTCATACTCGAAGAGCTGATTGTTAGGCATCTTGAATTTCGTCCCCGATCCAAGCGGCCCCTTTTGCGAAAGAAGCGATTCAAGGTCGCTGAACCCCGGGGCGCGATCCGTCCGCGGTCCGGCGCTGTCGCCCGGAACGCCGTTGAAATTGTTCGGCCGTTTGATCGTCGTGCTCGTTGCCAGTTCCGTTCCCGTCATCGCCGGCTGCGGCCGGCCGGAATCAGCCACGTCGTTGAGCAGCGCCTGTTCGCGTTTCGCGTTCGGCGCTTTCTCGAGCGATTGCGCGGTCGTCCGCTCGATCTCGTTGATCACCGAATTCAAATTCGTCTGTTCGACCTTCGGTTTGTCCGGCAAGACGTCGCGGGTGTCGTCCGGCATCGCGGCGGTCGAATGGACTTCCTGCAACAGTTTGTCGAAAGACTTCTGGTCATCCGGCAGTTGCACGTCTGTCTGGTCGGGATTCGGTTTGGCCGCCTCGGCCGCCGAGCTCGCCGCCGCCTGATCGAGCGGTTTCGGGGCGGTATCCACGTTCTTCACTTTGAAAGTCGGTGGCGGGCGCTTTTCCAGCCCGAGCGGCGCAGTTGGTTGAAAGCCGGTGCGATAGAAGAAAAAGCAAAGCAGCCCATGCAGCGCGAGCGAAAGGACGAGGCCGACCAAGAGCCAGTTGCGCTGCTTGCTCCGGCCCGACCAGACCGGCAACGGCGCGGAAGTTCGTGCGGTCACGGCATTCATCCCGAGTTAGACAAACGACTCGCCAAAAAGTTTGTCAATCTTCGCCCCAATGTGGTCGGCCGGCTCTTGGGAGGGCGAGACTCTGTCGAGCCAGGGAAAACCTGCGTCCTGGTGCCGCCACCATCTCCGAGTCGACGGACTCTCACCCGAGCAGGGGAGACGTATCCCTAACGAATCGATCCGCGGGTCCGGTCGATGAAGATGCGCGCGGCGCGCCGGATTTCTTCAGCCACGTGCGCTTCCGGCGAGACGAATTTCGGGGTGAACCACGGGTAGAAACCAATCAGGTCGTGCGTGACGAGAATCTGGCCGTCGCAATGCTCGCCCGAGCCGATCCCGATCGTCGGGATTCCGATCGCGTCCGTGATTCTGGCGCGCCGTGTCCGCCGCGACGATCTCGAGGACGACGGAAAAGGCGCCCGCCGCTTCGACCGCGCGCGCGTCCTGCAACGAGGCGCTCCGCTTCCGCCGCGCCGCGCCCTTTCACTTTGTAGCCGCCCTCCTCGCGCACGCTCTGCGGCAGCATGCCGATGTGCGCCATCAGCGGAATTCCTGCCCCGACGATCGCCTCGATCTGCGCCGTATGGCTGGCCCCGCCTTCCAGTTTCACCGCTTGCGCGCCGGCCTCCACGAGACGACGCGCATTCGCGACCGCCGCCTCCGGCGTTGTCGTAGGTGCCGATGGAAAGGTCGCCACGAGCAGCGCCCGCTTCACGCCGCGCGCGGCCGCCCGGGTGTGGTGAAGCATTTCCTCGAACGTCAACCTGCGTCGTGTCGGTATAACCGAGCACGACCATGCCTAACGAGTCTCCGACGAGGATGATGTCGATCCCGCTCTCGTCGAGCAACCGGGCCGTCGGATAATCGTAGGCCGTCAGCGCGGTGATGCGTTCGCCCGCGACGTTTGCGCGCGCGAAAATCCTCCATGGCTGGCGACACTACCACTGCCGTGCGGCACGCACCACCGAAGGTGCGCGCGACAATTCTGCGGCCAATTCACGGACGGTTTTACGCCTGCCCGGGCAGGACGAGATTGGGCCGGATTTCCGCCAGCGGATGGAGGACAAAACCACGCAGATGCAGGCGCGGGTGCGGCAATTGCAAGCCGCGGTTCATCGAGCGTGCGCGCGCCGTGATAAAGCAGGTCGAGATCGATCGTGCGCGAGCGATTGCGCTCGTGCTTCGGCGGCCGCCCGAGAGCGGCCTCGATCTTCTTCAACTCCTCCAGCAGTTGCCGGGAAGAACCGGCGTAGCCGATCTCGACCACCGCGTTCAGAAACTTCTCCGCACCCGGTTCGCACTCGACCGGCTCCGTTTCGTAGAGCGCCGAGGAAAGGAGCGGCGGGAGCCGCCTCAGGCAAGGCGAAGATACGGTCGCGCGCAGTCGTTAGGCAAAGAAGCCGGTCGCCGAGATTGGCGCCGAGCGCAATGCCCGCTCTCATCTGCCGGAAATTGCCTGTCGCCTGGAGCTTTTCGCCCTGCCGATGCCTATCTCGAGAGCGACGCAGACGCCTCTACAACCCGAGGACATTTTCCATGCTGTAGAGTCCGGCCGGCTGGTCGATGACCCAGCGCGCGGCGCGCAACGCGCCGACGGCAAACGTTTCTCGACTGGCGGCGCGATGCGTCAGCTCCAGACGCTCTCCCGGTCCGGCGAAAATGACCGTGTGGTCGCCGACGATATCGCCGGCGCGAATCGATTGCGTCGAAACCGCGCCGGTCGGCCTCCACGCACCTCGGTCAAAATTTCCACGAGCCGCTTCGCCGTGCCGCTCGGCGCATCTTTCTTCGTCCGGTGATGCATCTCGATCACGTCGAGGTCGAATTCCTCGCCTAACAATTCCGCCGCGCGCCGGGTCAGGGCGAAAAGCGCGTTCACCCCGACGCTGAAATTGGCCGCGAAGACGATCGGAATCATGCCGCGCCGCCGCAGTGATCGATTCCTTTTGCGCTGCGCTGTGTCCGGTGGTTCCGAGGACGAGCGGCTTGCGGTGTTCGGCGCAGGCGCGGCAGACGGCTTCCGTCGCATCCGCGGTGCTGAAATCGATTACCACGTCGCAACCATCGATCGCCGGAGCAATCGGATCTCCGCGATCCAACTCCGCCGCGATCGTGAGGCCCGACTCTTTCGCGGCCGCGGCCGCGATCGCCTGGCCCATTCGGCCGTGGGCGCCGACGAGCAGCACGCGCGGGACGTCGTTCATCGCAGCACGCGCTCCAGCTCTCTCGAAGGTCTTGCGCAGCCGCGTTTCGTTCGCCGGGCTCATGCCGACGAGCGGCAACCGGCACTCGGCCGACATCGCGCCGCGCCAGGCCAGCACTGTCTTGGCCGGGACCGGGTTCGGTTCGATGAAAAGATCTTTGAAAAGCGCGAAGAATTTTCGGTGGATCTGGCGCGCTTCCGCCGCCTTGCCCTCGAGAAAAAGCCTGACGAGCTGAGCGATTTCCGCGGGAAAGAGATTGGACGCGACACTGACCACCCCGACCGCGCCGACCGACAAGAAAGGGCAGGGTCAGCGAATCGTCGCCGCTCAAGACGGTGAAGCCATCCGGCAGCGCGGCGCACCAGTTCGCTCACCCGATCGACGCTCCCGCTCGCTTCCTTGATCGAGACGATGTTCGGGCAATTTTCCGCCAGCCTAACGACCGTGTCGGCGGCGATATCGACGCCGCAGCGTCCCGGAATGTTGTAGAGCACGAGCTTGAGCGAGGTCGCCTCGGCGATCGCGGCGAAATGCCGGAAAAGTCCTTCCTGGCTCGGCTTGTTGTAATAGGGCGCGACGAGGAGCGCGCCATCCGCGCCGATTTCCTCCGCTTCCTTCGTGTGCGCGATCGCGTCGCGGGTCGAGTTGGAGCCGGTGCCGGCGATCACCTGGCAGCGCCCGCGCGCCACCTTCACCGCGAGTTCGATTACGTGGTGGCGCTCTCCGCAGCTCAGGGTCGGCGATTCGCCGGTCGTCCCGACCGGCACGATGCCGGTGATTCCACCGGCGATCTGCGTTTCGATCAGACGCTCGAAAGCTTCGACGTCGATTTCGTCATTTTTGAACGGGGTGACGAGCGCCGTGTAAATGTGCCGCGGAACATAGTTCGTTTCGGGGAAACCTGATTTGAATATCAGAGCTCAATCGTGCCGTCGAAGACAAAATCGGCCGGGCCGGTCAGGGTCACGTTCCGGAAGCTGTCGCCCTCGCGCGTGAAATCGACCTGCAAGGTGTCGCCGCCGCGGACCAGGACATCGATCGGGCCGGAGACATTTTCGTTCGCCGCAAAAATAATCGCGCTCGCGACCACGCCGGTGCCGCAGGCGAGGGTTTCATCCTCGACTCCGCGTTCGTAGGTGCGAATGGCGATGCTGCGCGGTCCGCGCTGCTCGCTGAAATTGGCATTGGCGCCGCGCGGAGCAAACATCGGGTGATGCCGGAGGGCTCGCGCCTAACGAACGGACATCGACCTCCTCGATTTTCGCCACCGGCACGACGACATGCGGCACACCGCTGTCGACATAACTGGCGCGGATCTTTTCGCCCCCGAGCGGGACTTCGAGGCCGAGCCGCAGATCGCTAGGCTCGCTCATTTGCAGCGTCACCAGGTCGCCGTTCAGCTCGCGCGCCGATCACGCCGGCCGGTGTTTCGAAGGAAAGTTTCTCCAGCGGGCCGGCCGTGCGATCCGCAAAACGCGCGAAGCAGCGCGCGCCGTTGCCGCACATCTCGGCTTCGCCGCCGTCGGCGTTGTAATAGCGCATCCGGAAATCGGCCCCGTTTCTCGGGCGCTCCAGCACGAGCACGCCATCGGCACCGACGCCGCGGTGCCGGTCGCAGACCCGCGCGATCTGCTCGCGCGTCAGCGCGAGATCGCCCGCGCGATTGTCGAGCAGGACGAAATCGTTGCCCGCGCCATTCATTTTCGTGAAACGCAGCATGCGAGTTTGTCGTTAACATACTCTCACGGGAAAGCCAAGTTTTCGGGGAGCGCACGGGTCTACACCATTGTCGCTAGGACGAGACTTTGCCGCCAGGGGAAACCTCGGTCCCGTGATCGCTCCCGGCCCGAGCTCACTCCACCGGTGGGCGGCCTTGCCCACGCGCCTATTTCTTCTATTGATCTCCCGTGCGTTTCGTTCCACCTCGCGATTGTTCTCTGCGCTTGGTCTGCGTGGCTAACGATCGCTCGTGCCCAGTTGGCGCCGAGCCCGTTGAACGATCTCATTCTCGAGCAGATCAAGCAGATGCCGAGCGGAGGGAAATATTCCAGCCTCGCGCAGCGCGACGATTCGTTTGCAATCGGCCGTGCATTTCGAGTCGGGCAAGTTCTTCATCCTCCCGGATCGCGGCCTCGCCGAGCTATTGCTCAGGCGCAACCTATCTCGTTTTTCTGAAGACGATCGAAGCGTTGCGCGATCGCGGCGATCTCGACCTGAATGACGAGACGCTCGACCAACTGATGATCCGCGGTCAGCGCGACGGCGCAGGAATCTGGGGCCGCTGGAATGCAAACGGACCGGGAACGGCGCGGCTTTTCTACGAGCTCGGTCTCGGCCGCAACTTCGACGATTTCGAGGAAGCGCAGCCAGGCGATTTCATGAAGATTTTCTGGTCGCCGGAGGTCGGACGCGCGGAGCACGGGCATTCCGTCATTTATCTCGGCATGGAGAAGAAGGCCGGGCTCGATTATGTGCGTTACTGGTCGAGCAATATTCCGTCTGGCTACGGCGAGCGCAGCGTGCCGCGCACGAAAATCGTGCACGCAATTTTTTCGCGGCTCTCTGCGCCGTCGAACCTCTCCCGGATCGAGCAAGTGCCCCGGCTCGACCGCTATCTCGCGAGCCTCGAGCGCGTTCGATCCAGTTACGCGGAGGCGAAGGAGAAATGCGGGATGTGAAATTGGCCTAACGATGAACGGCTTTGACCGGCGCGACGATCGTCAACGGGCTTGATCCTCGGCTGGTCGGTCGCCTGGCCGCCGGGACCGATCAACGCCGAGATGATCCGGCGGGCGCTTGCTCCCGCGAGCGCAGGGCGGCGGATTCTGGGCGGCGTGGCAAGTCGGGCCTCGGCGCCTGCACCGGCGATTTTGTTTGGGCTCTGGGCGTGGCGGCCGGCGCCGGGCGCACTTCTCGCCTCGCCACGGTTCCATCTCACTCTCGGGGTGATTAGCTTTCTTGCTTCTCCTTTTTCTCGCCTTCAACTTCGCGCGCGGCGCCTGGCAGGCGGCGCATGGCTAACGTCGACGGAGCCTTGCGCCGACGCGGCCCAGCAGTCCGCCAAGTCCGTCGCCGCCGTGGCTACTTCCTCGGCCTGATCCTTGCCCTAACGAGTCCATGGAACATCGGCTTTTGGTTTGCGGTCGTCGGCGGACAGGGCGCCGCGCAGGGGCACACCAGTTTTCTCACTTCGCTTACCCTGGCGGCAGCGGTGGTTTCGGGCGCGATCGCCTGGACGATCGTTCTTTGTACCGCCTGAAGCTGGGCGCGCGCATTTTTGCCCGGCCCGCCTGGCAGGTCGGGACGCAAGCCGTCAGCGCGCTGGTCATGCTCTTTTTTGCGGCGCGACTGGTTTGGCTTTGGCGGTGATTGTTCGAGTCAGGTTCGACGACTAGTTGTCCGGCGCTCACGCCCCTGCGATCGAATGGCCTTTTCGGTGATACATTCCTCCGCGCATGTCCGACCGGGAAAAGCAGCTGACGATCAACGAGATCTATTTTTCGGTGCAGGGCGAGAGCACCTGGGCCGGGCTGCCGTGCGTTTTCGTCAGGCTGACTTTCTGCGATCTGCGCTGCACCTATTGCGACACCGAATACGCCTTTTACGAGGGGAAGAAGCAATCGTTAGGCGAAATCGTGGAGGCGGTCCTGGCTTACGATTGTCCGCTGGTCGAGATCACGGGCGGCGAGCCACTTGCTGCAAAAAAATGTCCTGCCCTTGATGACGATGCTCGCCGATGCCGACCGCACCGTATTGCTCGAGACGAGCGGCGCGCACGATATTTCGGCGGTCGATCCGCGCGTGCACCGGATCATGGATTTGAAAACTCCCGGGAGCGGCGAGGTGCGAGCGCAACTTGTTTTCCAACATCGAACACCTGACGCTGCGCGACGAAGTGAAATTCGTCATCGGCTCGCGGGAAGATTACGAATGGTCGCGGGCGCGATTGCGCGAGCATCGACTGGCGGAACGCTGTCGCGCGGTTCTCTTCTCGCCGATCTTCGGACGGATCGATCCACGCGAGATCGTGGAGTGGATCCTGGCCGACAACCTGCCGGTCCGGTTCCAACTCCAGATGCACAAGTTCATCTGGACGCCGACGCAGCGCGGGGTCTAACCGTCACCCGCGAGCGGAGTAAGGATTGCGCTCGGGATGACGGCAGCCTGAACGCTGCGCCGGGCTTCGACGTTCGGCAGAAACGCCGTCAGCAATCCGATCAGCGGGAGGAACGCGCAGAGCTGGAAGACGTATTCGATGCTCGTGCGATCGGCCAGTTCGCCGAGGACGGCGGAGCCGATCCCGGCCATGCCGAAGGCCAGTCCGAAAAATAATCCCGCGATCAGACCGACTTTTCCCGGAACCAACTCCTGCGCGTAAACCAGGATGGCGGAAAAGGCGGAGGCCAGAATGACCCCGATGATGACGGTGAGAACGCCGGTCCAGAAGAGGTTGGCGTGCGGAAGGGCGAGAGTAAAGGGCGCGACGCCGAGGATCGAAACCCAGATGACGAGCTTGCGACCGTAGCGGTCGCCGATCGGCCCACCGAGGATCGTGCCGAGTGCGACGGCAAAGAGAAAAAGGAACAAATGGAACTGCGCGCCCTGGACCGAGAGATGGAATTTGTGAATCAGGAAGAAGGTGTAGTAATTCGTTAGGCAGGCGAGATAGAAATACTTGGAGAAAATCAGCACGCCGAGCACAGCGAGTGCGAACCAGACGCGGCGGGTGAGCGGGCGCCGCGAGGCAGCGGCCGGCGATGGTCGCGCTTCGGCAATCGCAAGATGATTGCGATACCAGCCGGCCGACGCCGGTGAGAATGCCGATCCCGAGGAGCGCGATGAGACGCGAACCAGAGCACGCTCGCCTTGCCCGTGCGGCACGACGATGAGAGCGGCGAGGAGCGGGCCTAACGAACTACCGGCATTTCCGCCGACCTGGAAAAGCGATTGCGCGAAACCGTGCCGCCCGCCAGAGGCGAGATGCGCGACGCGAGACGATTCCGGGTGGAAGATCGACGAGCCCATGCCGACGAGCGCGGCCGCACCAACCACCATGGAGTAGTGCCTGGCGTGGGAGAGAAGCACGAGCCCGCTCAAGGTGAAGCCCATCCCGCAGGCCAGGGAGTAGGGTTTCGGCCGCCGATCGGTATACCAACCGACGAACGGCTGCAGGATCGAGGCGGTCATTTGAAAGGCGAGCGTGATCAGCCCGATCTGCACGAAGCTGAGCTGAAAGCTGGCCTTGAGGAGCGGATAAATCGCCGGGATGAGCGATTGAATCGTGTCGTTGAGCAGATGCGAAAAGCTGATCGCGAAGAGAATCGCGAGCACCGTCGGACTGGCGGGCCGAGCACCCGGTTCGGCATCGCTCTGGGTAAGATGCGTTTCGGTAATGGTGGACGCCATGGCGAGGAGCAGAAGCTATTCAGCCAGTCGTGGAACGCGAATCGTGCGAGCCTCTAAACGTTTCGCTCTGCGAAACGCGGCAGGAAGCGTATCAGCTTGAGACACACGGCGCGCCTCGCGGGGGCGAAGCTTCGATAGCGGAGCCCGGCGGGTTTATTGCGTTGGATGACAGGCGCGCCGTCCGATGCGATTTTCTGCCGCGATGCACGCCCGCCTAACGAAAGACTTCACCTTCGAAGCCGCCCAGACCCTCCCCTCTGCGCCGGAAGGGCACAAGTGTCGAAAGATGCATGGACACAGCTTCAAGGTGGAAGTGTCGGTCGAAGGCGAGGTCGATCGCGCGAGCGGCTGGGTTTACGATCACGCCGAGATCGGCGCGGCGATGAAGCCGCTCATCGCGCAGCTCGATCATTCGTACCTGAACGAGATCGCGGGTTTGGAGAATCCGACGATCGAGAACATGGCGGCCTGGTTTTGGAAGAAACTGGCACCGCAATGCCCGGGATTGTGCGAGATCGTGATCCACGAAACGCCGACCGCGCGGTGTGTCTATCGGGGCGAATAGGCGTCATGCCGACGTCCGGCAAGCGAAACTCCGCTGCGCTTCGCTCAGAATCGACGGACGCTTATCGCCGGAGGAACTGGATTGGACGAGAGAAGAAGGTTGGAATCTCAGGAATTACTTCCCGTTAATCCTGCCCAAAAAATCGGCAAAGAGCGGGCCGTAAAGCGAGCCGCGCTCGGGATGATATTGCACCGCGAGGCCGAACGGCCGGTCGCGCAGCCGAAACTGTTCGATCACGTCATCCGTCGCGCACCACGATTCCACCACGCAACCGTCGGCCAGCCGATCGATCGCCTGGTGGTGCGAGCTGTTCACCTTCTCAAAACGATGCCTGGACGAGGCGTCATTCCGCAGCGGCTGCACGTCTTGCGATTTCTGTGCCGGGAGATTGTGCCCGGGAATGTCGAGTCGCAGGGTTCCGCCGAGCGCGACGTTCAAGCAGTTGCATGCCCTTTGCAGATCGCGAGGATCGGCAGCCCGCGATCGAGCGCGACTTTGGACGGCGGCAAATTCCCATTCGTCGCGCGGCAGATCGGGCTTCTCCAGGATCGACGGATCGGGCACCGGCTGGCGCAGGTATTCCTGCGAAATGTCGTTGCCGCCGGTGAGCAGGAGCGCATCCATCTCGTCGAGCGCCACGGCATCTGGCGGGCGGCGTTGTAGACCTTGATCTCGGGACGGGTCGCCAGGATTGGATTGAACCACTTTTCGTCGCGGCGTCGAATCCAGCTGGCAAGGTTAGGCATCGGCGAACTTGCGACTCACTGGCGGGCAGTGTAAAGCACTGGCTCCGTCATCCGTCCTCCGTTTGTCATTCCGGGCAAACGGGGTTACCGCTCTGTGACTCTAGCAACAAGGAAGGACACCGGATATGGCGATCAAACCCACAATAGCAACCCGCAGGAAATCCTCCAACAAAGTCCGCGACCTGGCAGCGCGGAAAGATCCGCAGAGGCGGCGCGCAGAAGAAAGAAAAACCGGCGCAGGAAGCGAATCGACGCGGTGGTTCGGTTCTCCGCACGGCAAACGCAATCTGTCGTAACGGCGACGCTGCGCTGGGCGAGACTCTGGTCGAGCCCGATGCCATGGGAGAACTCGCGCTGCGCGAGCCCATTCTCGGCTCGACCGGATTCTCGCCCCACCGGGCGTTCCCGCTATCGTCTCTTCCGTGCCGGCCTCCGAAGATGTCGGTCGCCCGCGCTCGTCGACCGAGCGATCTGACTCATCGCTACGGCGATCGCCTCGCGCTCGATCGATGTCTCGCTTCGCGTCGCGTCGCGCGAGATTTTTGGCCTGCTCGGTCCGAACGGCGGCGGCAAGACCACGCTCTTCCGCATTCTCTCGACACTCGTTAGGCCGACGAGCGGCTCCGCGTCAATTCTCGGGTCTCGATCTGCTGCGCGACACCGCCGCCTTGCGCGGCCGGATCGGCGTCGTCTTCCAGGCGCCGAGTCTCGACAAGAAACTGCGGGTGCGCGAAAACCTTGCGCATCAAGGGCATCTCTACGGCCTCTCCGGGGCCGCCCTCCGCGAGCGGATCGATCATCTCCTGATCGAGTTCAACCTGCGCGATCGCGCGCGCGATCTGGTCGAGACGTTATCCGGCGGATTGCAACGCCGGGTCGAGATCGCGAAAAGTCTGCTCCATCGCCCGGAGCTTTTGTTGCTCGACGAACCTTCGACCGGGCTCGATCCCGGCGCGCGGATCGATCTCTGGCAGACGCTTTATCGCCTGCGCGACCAGCAAAACGTGACCGTTCTCCTCACGACGCACCTGATGGAGGAAGCCGAGCGCTGCGACCGGGTCGCGATTATCGACCATGGCCGCATCGTCGCCCTGGACACCCCGGATGCGCTTCGGGCCGGGATCGGCGGCGACGTCATCAGCGCGCGGACGAAAGACGCCACCTCGCTGGCCGAGCAGATCGCGCAGTCGTTAGGCGTGGAAGTCAGCGTCTTGAACGACGAAGTGCGGATCGAACATCCGGAAGGCGCCGACTTTCATCGCGCGATTGATGGCGACGTTTCCCGGGCGAGATCGATTCCATCACCCTGGCCAAGCCGACGCTCGAAGATGTGTTCATCGCGAAGACCGGCCGGCGGCTGAGCGAAGAGGACGAGTTGGCGTGAAGGTGACTGTACCCGGCCGGGTGCGCTACCCGGATGCGGCGCACTCTTGCCGAGCGCGGCTTGTTTGCGGCCTAACCAGATGCTGAGCCCGCACCAGATGGCGGCCAGGGGCGCGGCCACAAACGAGATACCCGTCAGGCCGAGACCGAACCAGGTGAGCAGCGGATACGACCAGGCGCCGATCTGGTCGCCGGCGCGATAGACGAAGGTGTCGATGAAACTCTTCGCTTTGTATTTGTCTTCCCGCCGCAGAACGGTGAAGAGCACTTCGCGCGCGGGCCGCGTAACTGCGAAATTCCCCGCCCGCCGCAAGACCTGGAAAACGGCGAGGAGCCCGAGGACCGGGATCGAAACCCATCCCGAGAAAGCCGAGCATGCTCAGCACCGGCAGAAACGCGAGCGTGAGGCCGACCCCGAACCATTTCAGCAACCGCCCGGTGAGCAGAAGCTGCACGATGATCGTGAGTGTGTTCACGGCCAGATCGAGCTGCGCAAAGAAAGCCGTCCGCAGCGCGCGATCGTGGAATTGATGCCCGGTAATATCGGCCTGCTGGAAATAGACGATCGTGGAAGTGATCGCGTGCAGGAGCATGAAAGCGCAGATGCCTAACAAATAAGGCGAACGGAAAACATGCGCGATGCCGGAGATGATGCCACCGCCGATGACCTGCTCCGCTCCCGGTTCGGCGGGAGGCCGTTGTGACACCTCTGGATCCGTCAGTTCTTCGTCTGCCTTCCGCTCGCCGGTCTCAATGCGCCCGGGCGGAGCGCGGAATTCCGCCGGGAAAGACCTCACGCACCAGGGCGCGAGTTCGAGGAGCGCGGCGGTCACGAGAATCAAATTCGCCGCGCCCAGTTTTTGGACGAGCGACGCGGTCACGATCGGCCCGGCGATCGCGCCTAACGATCCGCCGACGGCAATGAAGGCGAAGAGCCGTTTCGCCTGCTCGCTGTTGAAGACGTCGGTCATGAAGGCCCAGAAAAGGGTCACGACAAAGAGATTGAAGACGCTCACCCAGACGTAGAAGGCGCGCCCGACCCAGACATTCTGCGCCGGCGTCAGGGTGCGCATGAGCAGATAAAAAATGATCAGGTTGACGATGAAAAACCGGTAGGCGATGGGGAGAAATCGCCGACGCGACATCCGCGCGACGATGGCGGAGAAAGCCGCGTTTGCGATCAGCATCGCGACGAGCGTGCCGGTAAACATCCAGGAGAGATTCTCGATGCCGCCGGCCGCGGCGATGTCGTCCCGGATCGGCCGGATGACGTAGTAGCTGCCGAGGATGACGAAATTGAAAAGGCACGCGAGCAGGAGCGCGCGCACTTCGTTAGGGCGAACGTCGACCGCTTTCTGCAGGAGAGTGAGCGCGCGGTTCATGGTTCGGAAGTCGGGCATCCAGTCTGCCTTGGCAAGCGGTCGATCCTGACCGCAGGGACGTGACGGGACGGCTCGCTCGGCCGACGACGGACCCGGAGACTATCTTCCTGGTCTTATGCCACGCCAGCAGTACCTCGGCTTCGCGCTCGGGCGTGATCCCGGCGTTCAACTTCTCCTGACGCTCTTTCGGCTGCGACTTGAACCACGCCAGCGTGTCGCGCGCCGTCATCGGCCAGCGGCCGGAAGGTCAACCCCTTGTCGAGCGCGCGCCTGATGCTGATCCGCGCCCATGCCACCATCTTCACCCGTCGGCGGCACCCAGACCGGCATGTCCGACCAGGGCTCCACCTTTGACTTCTCGAGAAAATCCGCCGGCACCCAGGTGAATTTCGCCTTCGATCCAAGCGCCGTTTTGATCCCCTCCAGCATTCCGCCAACTGTCAGCGGCGTGGCCGGCCCGGTCGCATTATAAACGCCGGTCGTGCCCTGCTCGGCCATCCGGATCGTCCACTCCGCCAGGTCCCGCGCGTCGATGAACTGCACCGGATCGCTCGGATCGCCCGGCGCGAGCACTTCACCACCGCGATCGATCCGCACCGGCCAATATGTGAACCGGTCCGTCTGATCCCCCGGTCCCACGATCAATCCCGGGCGGATGATGAGCGACTTCCCTGGGAACCATTTCTCCACTTCCTTTTCCGAGAGCGCCTTGAGCGGGCCGTAGAGGGCAAACTTCGACGCGATCACCGTGTCGCGCGTTTCCTTCATCGCGTCCTTGCCGTCGTATTTTGCGAGCGGCGCAGTCTCGTCGAGACCGGGCGTTGGGCACGTCGCCGTAAACCGAGATGGTCGAGATAAAGATATAGCGATCGACATTCCCCTTCAGAATCTCGGCCGCGTCGCGCACCCATTTCGGGAGCATGGTCGGGTTGTCGATCACGACGTCCCACTTGCGACCCTTGAGCGCGTCGAGCTGGCCGTTGCGATCGCCGATCAGCTGCTCCACGCCCTCCGGCAATTCGCCGGGATGCGTCTTGCCGCGATTGAACACCGTCACCTTGTGTCCACGTGCGAGCGCATATTTCACTTGAAACGGTCCGGTAAAACCGGTCCCGCCGAGGATCAGAATCGTGAGCGGCTTGGGCGGCTTGCTAACGTCGGACGCGTTGTGTCCGGAGTCGGTGACCCCGGTTCCGGTCACGCGTGGGTCAGCTCCAGCCGCAGTGCTCGCGACGATACTGGAGATGGTGAGCGCAAGAATGATCACCGGGGACGCGACGACGGGGCGCCTGGCCAGCGGAGTGATGAATAATGGCATGGCTATCTGTAGTGGGGGACGCAGGTCCCGGCAATAGCTTGCCCGTGCATGAACCCTAAAGACGTGCCCGGGCGACCTGCAAGCGCAGCTCGTCGGACTGAGGGAACGATTCAGCAGCCCGACCGCCACGACGCTCGCCACCTTGCGCGCCATCACCGATGAAGGTCACTACACAAAGATCCCGTCGGCGCTGAGCCCTAAACAGAGCGCTGCTCAATGCGGCCGCCCAGTCGTGAACGCGAAGTGAACCGGCCAAAGCGGCGCGCGGTTCGTCGCGGCGAAACCGATATCTTCGGTGCTGTTCATCTGAACCTCGTAATGCGTCGAAGACTTGAATGCGTAGGTTAGAGTGAACGTTTTGCCGTCAGCCGAATAATCGAACGTGGTCCCCGTAAGATCGACTGGTTGTTTTTCCTCAAACAGGTGAAGACCATGCTTCTTCGTCTCCATTGCTCGATCGAAGGTAACCGTGATCGCTTTGATCGCGGCCGGGTTAACATCGTGCGCAGCGTTACCGGGGAAAGTGCTCAGCGCACGCGGCGGAGCGTCTTCCGATGAGGGGTTGCCGGCCGTTTGGAAAACCAGATAAGTCGGTTTTAAAGAAATCCCCTTGTCGTTTTGAAAGCCAACGCCGGGAATTCCTCTCTCGTTCAGACCCATGATATAGACCTTGCCGGGATGCAACGTGACAAGCAGGCTGAACGATTTGAGATCGGAGCCCATGGTTGTTTCGTAGTTCGTTTGTGGACTTAGGGTATCATTCCCAAGGAAATCCCAGAACCCACTTCGCATGGTTTGATCGAAAGTTACCGTAATAGTTTTTTGACTCGAAGGCAAAACCCCTGTCTCCCAGAATTCAGGAGAAGTCGAAACAATCCTGGGCGGTTCGAAAGCAAGGCCGAGTTTGCTACCCAACAGGATCGATAACGGCGATAGTCAAAAATCTCATCATTCGGCAATCACACGGTTGGCTATGATTTTGTAAGTGCTATCGGCGGTCTTGACCGCATCCGGATTGGTGCCTTCAGGTTGAAAGACGCTCTGGCGTTCGACAAACGCCTCGCCGAGATATTCCGACTGGATATCGGAAGGCTCAACATTGCCATCTTTGTTCAAGTCCTTGACCGCCTGACCGACGTAAAGCATGCGAAAAACGTTGCCGCGCGTCGTAATTGAGTTGCTCACTTCGCGAAACTCCTGCTCGGCAAGGTTGTCAGTTCGAAAATTCAGATTCGATTCCGAGGTTGTTGCGGGACTCCTCCGCAAGAAGCTGTAGGTGACAGTTGAGCGCGCAGGTGAACCCGTGGTGGTATTGGTGCTTGTGTTTACCATTCTGCTTAGCACCGAAGCTAATTCGCCGATCTGAAAGAAAGGTCGAACCGGTGAGTTATCGGGCGGAGGCCCAGCGGCGATCCTTCGGTCAAAGATCGGACTAATGGCGGCGCTGCCTGTTGCGTCACAAAGGCGATCAACCATGGTCTGGGCCAAAGATGGTTGAGTTCCGATAGGCTCGGCGAGGAACAACGGCGCCAAGGGGTGTTGTTGGGTTCCGAAACGTTGCTGAGTATTGATGTTGACGGCTCCTGTGCGGGGCTGAACTGTTTGCGTTCGAAAAAGGTCGATTAGCGTGAAGTCGACCGAGGCGTTCCGGCGCTGCGGAATTTCAGTCGTCGGACCTGGCTGAAGCGTGTTGGCGAGGCGCTCAGGATATTGGAGGTAAATCGTCCGCCACGGATATTCCGGAGCGGTGATATTTCCCAATTCCCCAACACTGCGCATCGGACCGTCGCGGAGAAAGGCGAGCGGACGGTTCCCAGTATAGTCATACCAGTCAAAGGCGTAGGTCCGATTCAAGATTTCGGCTTTATCAATGTAGGCCGCGATTCGGTTCGTCGTGGCTGGCGTCGAAGCATCACTCCGGGTTACGTTGTACCAACGATCACCAATAAGAGGCCCTCTGACGCGGGGATCGCCAAAGTTAATAGCCGTCGTGGTTCCGGTGGCTACCGCGTAAAGCAAGTTGATTGATGCGGTCTGCAACGGGCCGGACGTCGCTTCGTTCAGAAAATCCCCGGTGGAGCTGGAGCCGCTCCAGTTATACCCGGTCGTGATAATGTTGGTGACGATCGCCGTATCGTCCAAACGCTCGTTACCAATTCCGAAGACCTTCGCCGCTGATTAGACCGGCGAGAAGACGAGGCTTTGCATCGCTCGCCGCTACCGTGAATGTGACCGACTGGTTTTCGAGCCATTTTGTTTGAAAGGTGCGAGCACCAGAATCACTGATGCCATCGACACCAGCAGGAACCGATGTTCCGGTCCCATTCACCGGAGTAAGATTCACCAGGTCGATAACATAGTTCGTTGCCGATTTGTCGAAGACCGTAGTTCCATTCTTGGAGACGATCGGAACACCCTTGATTTCGACGCGACTGACATTGCCGGCGAGATCGAGAGCCGTCTCATAGAGGTTAAGGAACCGTAACTGGATTTTCATTTTGAGGGTGGCCGAATAAGTTCCGACGACGGGTGGGGAGGGACAGGTGCTCCCGGAGGCTTCATAGATAACCTCAACCGCTGCAAGATATGGAATCTTTTCGATCCCAAGGACGGGGACCGGTATTGCGTAGCCGTCTGGAACCACGTCGCCCATATCGGTGGGCGTATTGTCAGCGTCGATGTAATCGACGATATTGGCGGCGATCTGGAGTCGCAGGCGGCTATCGTTAAACATTTGATAACTCAATAAGCTTGGCAATGCCGGGCCTGTCCACGCATCTCGAATCCAATTGGCAATCCGATTGGCTACGGTCACCTTCGATGCATTGTCGGTCGCGGAAGCGACGAGGGCGTTGAGGTCCATTCTCTGCCAGCCTCTGGCGGTCGTGTCATCGTCGCGAGAGACGACCGTGGCAAGATGAGCATAATCCGAGAAGTTGGAGTTCCATTGATCGAGAAGGGCAAGACTAGAGCGGCTGGCGAGGCGATTGCCAGCGACCGCGATGCCAGTGAGCGCACTGTCTGCCGCCGCGCGGTTCGCACTGGTCGGCAAGATAGCGGCCGGGTCAACTTCTTGAAGCTGCGTGGTAGGTGCAGGGGTCGGCAGAGGAAGCGTGAGATCGTTTACCCGCAAGTTTGAGCCGCTCGAGAGGTTGTTACCGGTCACGTTGACATTCGCCTTCATGCTTTCGTCCTCGATGAAGTAGGCGTAGCGACCGGTCAATTCGTTGTTGGCGTTACGGACGCGAACCCATTGGCCAAACGCAGGCGTCGGTGATGGGTTGACGAGGCGACCGGTGGCATTAGTGCCAAGGCGAACGATCTGGTTGAAATCATAGCTGTTGCTGACAGTGAAGCCTGGGTCACTGATGCCGAATGGACCGCCGCCAGGAATCATCACGGGCGTGGGGCGTGGGTCGACCTGAAGCGTGCCAGACGGTGTGCCAGCACGGGAAACCAGGATTTCTCCAGCAGCATTTGTTAGTGTTAGATAATCGTTCGCGATTGCCGTGGTGGTATCGGCGGAGTCGGTCGGTCGATAGACTTCGGTATACAACTTCGCCGGTGCTGGGGAAGGAACGGGCATCGCCGTGATGTAGTTACCGTAGCGCGTGTTGTTGCAGAGAAGCTTGATGGCCGCGGCCAGGCCGTCCTCGGCGACTATCTTTGCGCGGATTTGATTGGCGTAGATGGTGGAGGTTGAGCGATCGGTGCGGGTGTTTGCAAGATAGGCGACGATCACGATGACGATGAGCGCCATCAAGATCAACGTGACCGCGAGGGCAAAGGCGGAATCGCGGCGCGAAGTCTTCATGGCGGCGGCAACGAAACATCGGCGGTAAACTGCCGAGCCGAGCGTTGCACGATGAGATTGTAAGGCACGCTCCCGACCGGCATTCCTGCGAGCTGTGTGGTGGCGCGATCATCGACCATTTGCAGCCGGAGAACGATCCGCCGGGGCGCCTTGCCGACCATGAATGTGCCGGTCGACTCTGAATTCCAAGTATCGGCAGGCGCTAGATTGTTATCCAAGTCATTCTGAGAAAAGCACTGTATCTCGAATTGGAGAACACCGGTGGCAATGACATGCCAGTCAGTGGATGTGTAAGTATAGCCGGTCACTTGATATCGGCTGGCCGCCGGATCGGTCCAAACTTGATCGCTGCTCCTGAATGCTCGTTTCAGCTCATGGGTGCCAGTGTCCAAAGAATAGGCAATGGTGCAGAGATCGCCCGCGCCCAGATTTGGGTACGGTGCGACGAAGAACAGATTCTCGGCCGTGCCAGGAGTCGGTGGCGGGACGGCACCGAGGGTTGCGTTCTCGACAAACTGAATCTGGCTCCCGCTGACGGCCGGGTTCGCGATGGCTCCTTTTAGTTCATCGCTGAGCCGGCCGAGAATCTGGCGCGCCTTGGAATAGGTGTCGAGACGATTTCGGCCCTGAGTCCACGCGCCAAGAGTCGCTGCCACGACACTCGTCAGAAGTAGAACGAGAATGACCGTGATGGCGAGCGCGACGAGCAACTCGACCATGGTAAAAGCGCTCGATCGCCTCATGGTGGTAAGTTCATCAAGGTAGTGAAGCGAACCACATTCTGATTGGCTGTGGCGGCATTCGCTGGGTAGTGAACTTCCGCGTTAAAGATGCGATCGGCGGGCGCCGGAGCCGCCGGGGTCACAATGGCGATTTGAAGCTGGTAGATGGCGGCGCCGTTGAGAGTCGTCCCCAGATCATTCACGCTCGCGTCGTAATAGCGGGTCGCATAGGTCGCCGGAAAATTCGCTGAACTCAAGGAACGGATTCGTTGGAATTCATTCTGCACAAGTTGGGCGGCTGATTGCTCGTCGCGCGCCCGCCTGTTCGTATCCGTGGCGACGGAAAGAAGACCAAAGGTAGAAAGGACCGCGAAGCTGACGATGCCGATCGCCAGGACCACTTCGACAAGGGAAAAGCCTTTGTTACTTCCCCTCGGGTGATTGAGGCGATTCATTTCAGCATGGCGTTTCCGGTAAGCGGATCGATCGTCAGTTGCGAACGCAAAGCCTGGTTCTTGCGAACCGGCGTGGGCGAGGACCCGGCCGTGGGCACAAAGCCATCCTGGATCGTTACCAATTCCGGCGTCGCGCTCAGGATCAAGGTTGGTGGACCCGTTCGGCAAGAATTCCACATAGGCGCCGGTGAAATTGGTCGGCGCTGGAGTTGGAGTGACGTTTGGCGCCTTAACGACCGGAGTAGTGGTTGTGCTCCGAGCCGCAACAATTCCGGTCGTGGAATCGAACGTCGTCGTTTGGGAGAGACGATTCAATTTGCCCTGCTTGCAGCCAGTTGCCGGACGTCCGGTCGTAACTCGTGAGGAGATATGCTCGCCAGCTCGTATCAGAACCCCAATCGTTAGTCGCGGCGATCAGCACTCTCGTCTTGGTGCGCTTGGCCAGAGCGATTAGCCGCCCATTTTCCAACTGGGCGGCGAAGTTTCGGGCGTCGCCTTCCAAGGCGCGTCCGGAGCTCGGCGAGAGAGCGGGGATCAAGAACGCCGAGAAGAATCGCAATCACGGCAGTTACCACCAACAGCTCCACCAACGTAAAGGCGCTGAAGCGTGCACATGGCTGCTTTGGCAAAGTGAAAACCTGGGGGGACGCGGACGGGCGGACACGGGGGGAATCGAATCGGGAGGCTATGCACAGCGAAAGCGGAATCTGAAGCTGAAACGGAGAGCAGCTTGGAGTGACCGACGAAAGCGGAGAAGCTGAAAAGCTGAAACGCAGACAAAGCGGAGGGGGAGTTTCAAAGCTGAAAACGCGCGCCGTAACTGTGGGCCGGCCAGCGCTGAAGCGGCCAGTTTTCCGTTAAATTTCATAATTCTTAGCAAATCGGAGTGGCGCCGGACAGGCATCGGCATGGTTCTAGCTTTTTACCGCCTCGTGCTGGAACACACACTTATCAGAAGAGGAGCGCAGCCAGATTCTCCAGACGATTGAGATGTTTGAGGTCATTACTCAAACACAGCAGGACGATTATCAATCGCTGGAGATCCTCAAGGTCGCGTATCACAAACTCGGCAAGAGCCGAGGAGGCGCTCCGCATTTCGCGTCGACTCGCGGAAGCCTATTTTAACGTTGGTTCTTTCTCGCTCGCCATGCAGGAATGCGAGGCGGTGCTGACGGTGGAACCGAGCGCGCCGGAGATCGTCGCGATGCTGGGCGAGATCGAGACCCGGCTCCAGCAATCGGGCCAGATCAGAGCAGGAAGCCGGCGCCATCAACGCGCTCGTGGCGACACCGACCTACAACGCCGCGACGCCCTCAGCCAGCAGCGGGCTGCTCGAGATCGGTGGACGCAGCACCGGCCAGGTTCGCAAGCGCGTTTCGCTCCAGGATCCCGAGCAGGGCAATGATCAGCTCGGCGAAATTTCTGGTCCTCCAGCAGATGTTTCCCGAGGACGAGATGAGCGCCGCGCTCGAGGCGGTGAAGGAAGCGAACAAGGCGATGAGCGGCCGGATGCTGGCGACCTCGCTCCTGGATCAGCTTTGCCAGGGCAACGACGAAAAGATGGAGGCGGTGCTCTCGGCGCTGATCGACCGGACCAAGTTCGCCTATGTGCCGCTGGAATATTACGATATCGATCGCCAGGTCGTGCGGATGTTGCCCGACGACCTGACGATCAAACGGCTCTTTGTGCCGTTCGACCTGATCAGCCGCACCATCATGGTGGCGGTCTGCAATCCGTTTGACGCCGAGGCGCGCGAAGCGGTGCAGCAATCGCTCGATTACACCGTCACGTGGTATCTGACCAAACCGGCCACGATCATCAAGACGCTGCAGGAGGTCTATAAGCTGGAGCCGCGGGCTTAGCTCGTCCATGAGCGATGAGAAGCAAATCTTTCGGAGAACGCATCGCCGATGTCCTGATCGAGGACGGTCTCCTCCTGCCGAATCAGCTCGACGAAGCGATCAATATCCAGAAGACAGCAAGGCGGTCGGCTGCTCAAGATTCTGACCGACAAGCAATTCGTCAGCGACCAGGACATGGCCTTCAGCATGGGCCGCTGCCTGAATACGCCGCCGATCAATTTATCGAAAGTGCGCGTGCCGGAGGAGATCTTGAATCTCGTCCCGCGCGACATGGCGAAAGCCGCACAAGCTGATTCCGGTCGCACGTCTCGACACGAAGCTCTTCGTCGCCATGGCCGACCCGACCAACGTGCTCGCCGTCGACGACCTGAAGCGGCGCGTGCAGATGGAGATCGTGCCGATGATCGCGACTGAGCGCGCGGTCGACGATGCGCTCAGCGGCGTGCACGCAGCCGGCACCCAACATGAGCGAAGTGCTCAAGCAGGTCGCGGATGAAGCGGCCGGCGACGTCGAGGTGCAGACAGCAGAAGCGCGAAGAGATCGACCTCGATCGTCTCGCGACCGACAGCGAGGACGCGCCCGTGATCAAGATCGTGAACCTGATCCTCGCCCAGGCGATCAAGGAAAAAGCGTCGGACATTCACATCGAGCCGTTTAACCAGAAGACACTGAAGTTGCGTTACCGCATCGATGGCGAACTGATCGCGGCGGAGTCGCCGCCGAAAGCGCTCCAGCTCGCGATCACGTCGCGCATCAAGATTCTCGCCGGCCTCAACATCGCGGAGCGCCGCGTGCCGCAGGACGGACGGTTCCGCATCAAGGTGATGGGGAAAGAAGTCGATCTGCGTATCTCGATTCTGCCCACCTCGCACGGCGAGAAGGTCGTCATCCGTATCCTCGATAAGTCGGCGCTCGCCGGAAGCATCGACACCATGGGAATGGATGAAGAGACGATCGCGCGTTTCCGCAAGGCGATCGATGCGCCCCACGGGATGATCCTCGTCACCGGCCCGACTGGTTCCGGTAAGACGACGACGCTTTATTCCGTCCTGCAGGAACTCAACAGCCCCAATTACAACATCGTGACGGTCGAGGACCCGATCGAATATGAGTTGATGGGCGTGAACCAGGTCGCGGCCCGTCCCGATATCGGGCTCGATTTCGCTTCCGCGCTCCGTTCAATTCTCCGGCAGGATCCGGACATCGTGATGGTCGGTGAAATTCGTGACAACGAAACGGCCGACATCGCGGTGAAAGCGGCACTGACCGGTCACCAGGTCCTGAGCACGCTGCATACGAACGACGCGGCGGGCGCGATCGCGCGACTCGATGACATGGGGATCGAGCCGTTCCTGATCTCGAGCTCGGTCATCATGACCTGCGCGCAACGACTCCTGCGGCGGGTCTGCCTCAATTGCCGCGAAGAATTTGTCCCAGAACCGGAAATGTTTGAGCGCCTCGGCATGGAGCCGGCAGAGGGCGCGATCTTTTACCACGGCATTGGCTGCGATCGTTGCAAAGGGCGCGGTTATTCCGGCCGGGCCGCGATCATCGAAGCGCTCCCGGTGAGCGACACGATTCGCCGCTTGATCATCAAGCGCGCGTCGGCCGCGGTGATCAAGAATCAGGCCATTTCCGAAGGTATGAAAACACTGCGCATGGTCGGCATCGACAAGGCGATGGAAGGCATCACGACGCTGGAAGAGGTTTGGCGCGTGACCGCTGAGGACCACTAGAATGAACTTACCGTTTCTCCGCTATTTTAAGAAGGACAAGGCCGCCGAAGGCGCGGTCGCCGTCGTCCCTCGCACCGGTCACCCCGCTCGAGAAGCCAGCTTCGGAGCGTTTCGGCAAGACCGTCATGCCTAACGTCTCACGCGTCGTCGGAGTAGACGCGATGCCTGACTTTTCCCTGGCCGGGCCGCTCGGAAGTCCGCCTCTGACCGCGCCGCCCGCGCCCCGCAAGATTTCGTTAGGCGGGCAGTGGCTCCATTGCGGTTGAACCGAAAAAGGCATCAGCCGACGACGCGGGCCCGGCTGCCGCCGAACGCACGATCGCGCTGCAACTGGTCGACCTGGTCGCCGCATCTGCCGGCGGGGTTGCTCCAAGCAACGCCGGTCGATCCGGAGCATCGCGTCCTTTTCAAAGCGTCCGAGCTCGAGCGCGGGATGGCGAGCGGTCGCCCGACCGTGTCCCTCCGCTCGATTTTCCAGCAGGCACCGGATTTTTTCCTGCGCGACGTGGAGGCGACCGACAAGCGCGAAGTGGTGCTGCCCTTCAACAAGGTGCTGGAGCAATTCACCGCCTTTCAAGTGCGTTCCGACCAGATGATCAGCGACTCCGTTCCGCAACTCGAAACGCCCTTCCTGAAAATGACGATCGAGGACGGCCAACGCTTCGGAACGCCGGCTACGCCCGTCCCGTCGTCCGCGCCTGCGATCTCGTCCTCGAACCAACCGGCGCCTGCCCCGCGCGAGCAGGCACTTGCGACGCCGTCCGAAGCCGCCGCCGTTTCGCCTCAACCAATTGGTCCCATCCGCATGCCTCTGCCGGACGAAGCCGAAACCGGCGCCGCCGATCGCCCGGCTCCGGAGTCCATCGGGCTCCCACAGGCGCCTGCGCGTCCGCCGCGGGCCGCAAAAATTTCGCCGAACGGAATGGGCGTGCCCGCCGCTGAGAGAGTTCCAGCCTCAAGTGGGCCGCCCGTTCCCACCTCCTTGTCTTCGCCTCTTCCGCCGCCACCGGCCCGAATCCCGTTCAAGGTAAGCCCGCCCTCGAATGATCTGCGCAAGCCCGCTGTGCCCGCGCCTCCGGTCAAAGCGGCCGCGATCGCGCTTTCGGCCGATGGGCCGCGAGTGCGTCTATCGTTGCGCAGCGTGCTGCGCGGATTCTTGCCCGTCCAGTTGTCCGGCCCGATAGACGACGTGCCGGAAACAGCGGCAATCGAAATTCCGTTTTCGATCATCGAGCCACAACTGTCGTTAGGCCGAATCGCCGTCTCCCCCGCGCAATTCCAGGCCGCGCTGCCGGAAGAATACCGCGTCGCTTCTGAAAATCGAGGAAATCGAGCTACCGGTCGCCTTGCCGCTCGAGGAAGTGCTGCAAAATTTGTCTGACGAGAGCTTGCGGCTCCGCGGCGACCAGGAGGAAATAGAAATCACCGAAGCCTTCGAGACGCCTTTCAGCACAAAGGCCGCCGAGGACGCGGCGCGGATGAAGGTTTCCGCCGGCCCGATCGCGAAACCGGTCGCCGGTGTTGCAGCTGGGGTCGGTCATCCGCGACAAGGAGAATCTCGATTCCGGTGCCACGCCTGAAGATGTCGCTCTGCAGGGATCACCGATCCCGTCTGCAGCGCCCGCCCGCACCGCGCTCCAGGTCGCGTTCGATACCGAAGAGACGCTCGACGCGAAATCCATCGTCGCTCACGCCAGTCGCCTGCCCGGGCGTGAGCGCCTGCGCGATTGTCTTTTCCGACGGCCTCAGTCTGGCCGGAAATATTCCCGCCGAGTACGAGGCCGAGGCGCTCTGCGCGATCGCGCCCTCGATCGTCAAACGAATCGACGACCAGATGATTGGAGCCAACCTCGGACCGCTCAACGGGATCACGCTCTATTGCGCGAAAACGCCGGTCAGTTTCTTCGCCCACGGCAATATCTGCCTTGCGGCCCTTCATTCGGCCGACGCGCTCGCGGCCGAGATCCGCGCCCGTCTCAGCTGTGTTGTGCAGGAGCTCGCACAGATGTATGCCCAGCCAGCCTAACGACTAACAAAAAGCCATGTCCATCATCAACTACGCCAGTCGCGAGATTCAGTTCAAGATCGTCTACTACGGTCCTGCGCTCTGCGGCAAGACGACCAATCTCGCCTACATCCACGAGCGCATCAGCCCGGCCAATCGCGGCGATCTCGTCTCGCTCGCGACCGCGGCCGACCGCACCTTGTTCTTCGACTTTCTTGCCCTTGAACGCGGTCGTGATCAAAGGCTTCGTGACGAAATTCCAGCTCTACACCGTGCCTGGCCAGGTCATTTACAACGCCACCCGCCAGCTCGTCCTGCGGAGCGTCGATGGAGTCGTTTTCGTGGCCGATTCGCAGTGGGAAAAAATGGAGGAAAACGTCGAAAGTTTCCGCAACCTCGCGGAAAACCTGGCCCAGCAAAACATCTCGATCGACGAGATTCCCTACGTTCTGCAATACAACAAGCGCGACCTGAACGAACGTCGCGCCGATCAATTATCTCGAGTTCCTCTTGAACAATCGCAAGAAGCGCGTGCAAAGTTTCGAGGTCATCTCGAGCACCGGGCAAAACGTCTTCGCCTCGCTCAACGCCGTCTCGCAGATGTTGCTCCACAAGTTCAGCAAACAAGGCGAAGCCGTGCCCACCGGCGCGGCCGCACCCGTCGCCGTCCCGGTCGAACCCGCCGCCGCGCCGAAGCTCGCCTCTCCCGCCACGGTATGAACTGCATCCCGGCCCTGACGATCGAGAACGTCGCCACGTCTCGACGGCATCCTGGCTGATTTCCTGAAAAAAGTCGGACGCGGATTTGACCGTCGTGATCGATCGCGGCGGCAACGTCATCTCGCAATTTGGCGATGTCGCGGTCATGGATGTGACGATCATCGCGGCGCTCGCCGCGGGCTCGTTTGCCGCGACCAAGGAGCTGGCCCGCCGGATCGGCGAGGTCGAGTTCAACGCGCTCTATCACCAGGGCAACGGCAGCCACATTTTCATGAACTCGGTCGATGACGACACGATCATGATCACGGTTTTCGGACCGCGCACGACCGTGGGTTTGGTGCGTTTCTATTCCGCCGCGACTGCCTTGGCGGTCTCGGAGTTGTTGAAATCGCTCGATACGAGCGGCGGCCACGGTTTCACCTTCGACGCCGCCGACGTGACCGCGACGCCGATCTTCGTGGATCATCCGTTAGACGCTTGCTCTGCAAGAGTGGGCTGTGCGGCCGAAGAAAACGGTGTCGAATTGTGCTACGCCCGTACCCGCTTCGCTGGGCACGTCGGGCGGTTGCGCAATCCGGGTGATGCGGGAAATTCATCCGCACGATTTATGGCGGTTCAATTCAGGGATTACTACGAGACGCTCGGCGTTGCGAAGACGGCCAGCGCCGATGAGATCAAGAGCGCTTTCCGCAAGCTCGCGCGCAAGCATCATCCCGACATGGCCAAGCCGAAGGAGAAGGCCGCGGCCGAGGAGAAATTCAAACAGATCAACGAGGCCTACGAGGTCCTGAGCGATCCCGAGAAGCGCTCCAAATACGATCAGCTCGGCGCGGACTGGAATCAGCCGGGCGGGTTTCAACCGCCGCCCGATTGGGGCCGGGGCGGAACGGGTGGGGGATTCCGTCGTTATGCCGGCGGCAACGGCGGCGTTGAGTTCGAATTTGGCGGGACTGGGTTCAGCGATTTTTTCGAGGCGTTTTTCGGTGGCGGACGTGGCGAGTCGGCCTTCGGCGGCGGCTTTGGCCGGCGACCGGCGACCGCGGAGCGCGGACAGGATGTCGAGGCCGACATCATGGTCACGTTGGAGGAAGCGCTCCATGGTTCCACCCGGCAGGTCTCGTTGCGCCGCAGCGACTCCGAGAAAGTGGAAACCTACCAGGTCAAAATCCCGCGCGGCGTGCACGAAGGACAACGCATCCGGCTGGCCGGCCAGGGAGAAGCCGGCGCGCGCGGCGGGAAGAGCGGCGACCTCTTTCTGCGCGTGCGGCTCGCGCGGCATCCTGATTTCTCGGTCGAAGGAAACGACCTTGTTCACGAGGTTACGCTCGACGCCGTCGCAGGCGGTGCTCGGCACCGAAATCGAGGTGCCGACGTTGGAAGGTTATCGTCGTCTGAAAATTCCGCCGGGCACCCAGGCCGGCCAGCGTTTTCGCCTGCGCGATCGTGGGCTGCCGGCGGCGACCGGCGATCGCGGCAATCTTTACGTGGTTACACAGATCGCGATTCCGAAAAAGTTGAGCGACGCCGAGCGCGCACTCTGGCAACAGCTCGCCGCGCAGAAGAGTTCGTAGTTGGCACATTTGGGGATCGCTCGACAAGTCGGCGCCGGTTCCTTAAGAGAGCAGAATGAAAATCTCGCTCGGCTCCGATCACGCCGGTTTCCGCTACAAGGAAAAAATCAAGGAGCTGCTCATTTCGTTAGGGCACGAGGTCAAGGATTTCGGCACCACGAGCGAGGAGCCGGTCGATTACCCAAAATTCATCCGCCCAGCGGCGGAAGCGGTCGCGACCGGCGAGTGCGACCGCGGGATTGTCCTCGGCGGCTCTGGCAATGGCGAAGCGATGGCGGCGAACAAGGTGCGCGGGATCCGGTGCGCCCTTTGCTGGAATGAGGAGACCGCCCGCCTTTCGCGCCAGCATAACGACGCCAACGTCCTCTCGCTCGGCGAGCGGATGATCCCGGAGGACCTGGCGCTGCGGATCGTGCGCGTCTGGCTGACGACCGATTTCGAGGGCGGCCGGCACATCGCCCGGATCGCCCAGCTCGAGCCTGTAGACGCTTCGCAGATCGTTAGGTCTACAGCGCCAGCCAGACGCTGACGAGAAAGACCGCGCTGACAAACGCGTTGCTCTGGAAAAACGCGCGATTGATTCCCGCGAGATCGAGTCGCGCCGCGCTCCAGTGTTCGTAGACCAGCGCTCCGGCGACCAGCGGCATGCCGCAAAAGTAGATCGCGCCTAACGACGCCGACGAATCCGAAGGCGAGCAAGGCGAGCAACATCGCGAAGTGCAGAAATTGCGCGAGCCGCAGCGAGCGCGCGATGCCCAGGCGCACGACGAGCGAGTGCAATCCCTCGCGCCGATCGAACTCGAAATCCTGAGTGGCATAGATCAGATCAAATCCCGCCACCCATCCGACGACTCCGGCGCCAAGGAGGAGGGGAGCAAGCGTCAGCCGGCCGGTCGCCGCGATCCAGGCGCCCGCTGGCGCGACGGCGAGCGCGACCGCCGAGAAAAAAGTGGCTCGCGGCGGTAAAGCGCTTCGTCAGGGAATAGAAGAAAATGATGGCGAGCGCGAGCGGGGAGAGGAGCAAGGTGGTGCGGTTGATCGTCGCCGCGGCGGCGACGAACGCGGCCGAGCTGAGCCCGAGCAGCAGGAGCGCGACCGGTCGTGAGATGAGTTGGTGCCGCGTCGCCGTGCGCGGGTTCCGCTGGTCGAGCGTCCAGTCGACGAGGCGGTTGAAGAGCATCGCCGCGGTCCGGGCGCAGACCATGCAGACCAGGACGAGCGTCAGCAGCCGGAGCGATGGCCGTCCGTGCGTCGCGACGAGGAGCGCACCGAGCGCGAAGGGCAGCGCAAAGATGGTGTGCGAAAACCGAATCAGACGCAGGAAACGCGTCAGGCCGCTTTCATTGAAGGAATCTGGAACCAGGAAGCCATGCGAGATTCTGGGCTTACGTCTGCGCGTCCTATATCTCGACAGTCATCGCAGAAGCGTTTCCAGCCGCGCTCGCGCCGCCGCAAGAATCGGCGTCCCGTGGGCGAAAAGCAGGCGTTCGAATGGCCAATCGAGCAGACGCCGGAGTGATCGCCGCATCTGCCTTTTGGTCGAAGCAATATTTCGCCGGCAAGCAGGGCGAATCCATACGGCTCGAAATTGATCAGCGCATCACCGATCACCATCGTGCCGCCATCGTCCGCGAAATGGAACGCGATCTCGCCGGTCGCCGCGCCTTCGATTGCGATCGCCGAAACCCCGGAGCCGATTTTTCGCCGTCCGCAATCGCCGTTGCGCTGGCCGCCGAGAATTCGTCGACGACCGGTCCCGCCGCGAAAATCGGAGCACTCAAACTGCCGGGCGAATGCTGCCGCGGCCCGTGGATGATTCAAGTTGGTCACCAGTACGCTGGCGGCACCAGTCGGCGCGGCCATTTCCTGCAGGGAGGAGGGAGCCAGCGGAATCGGATCGATCAGGAAAAGACGAGCCTTGGCTTTGATCGCCGTGGAGAAAAGATCGGACTTCACCGCCGGGTCGTAAGCCTGCCAAAGCCAGAGCGAATCGCTCAGGCGCAGGAGGTCAGAGGCTTGGGGCATGGGGATTGGTCCAGAGGTCCAGGGCGCGTGGCACCGTAGCTGCTATAAGGAATCCAATTACTAGAAACACCATATGATGACCTTCTCCTATCAAGCTCGGGATGGCGCCGGCAATATCGTAAACGGTATCCAGGACGCGATCAACGAGGACAATGCTGTCACCAGTCTCATGAGCCGCGGGCTCATGGTCCTTTCACTGCAACAAAAAGCCGCGCGTCCCGCCGCCAAAGAACAAAGTCTGGACGGTCAAGGAGACTGATCTGGTTCTATTCACCCGCCAGCTCGCGACCATGATCGAGGCCGGCATCTCGCTCGTCCAGGCGCTGACCGCGCTCTACGAGCAGTGCGACCCGAAACGGCAGAAGAGTCTGCGCAACGTCATCAGCGACGTGACCGCCCGCGTGCAGGGTGGCGACACGTTTCAACGAATCGATCGCGAAACACCCGCGCGTCTTCAATCGTCTTTTCGTCAGCATGGTGAAAGCCGGTGAAGCCGGCGGTCTGCTCTCGGAAATTCTCGACCGTTTGGCCGGCTTCCTCGAGGCCAGCGCCCGCCTGCGCAAGAAGATCAAGTCGGCCATGACCTATCCGGTCATCGTCATTAGCATCGCGTTCTTGATCACGACGTTCCTCATCGTCCGGGTTGTCCCGGTCTTCGGCGAAATCTTCAAGGATTTCGGTGCCAAGCTGCCGGCTCCAACACAATTCCTGATCGACCTGAGCGATTTCATCCGGGCGAAATGGTATTTCATGATCCTCGGCATCGGCGGCACGATCTTCGGCGCCCGCGTTTTCCTCCGCTCCACCCGTGGCCGCCAATTGAGCGATCGCTGGAAGCTAAAGCTGCCGGTCTTCGGGCCGCTCATTCATAAGATTTGCATGTCGCGTTTCGCCCGGACTTTCGCGCAGCTCATTCGCAGCGGTGTTCCGATTCTGGAAGTGCTCGACATCGTGGGCGGCACGTCCGGCAACCACGTTGTCGAGCAGAGCATTAAAGGCGTCAGCGCCGACGTGGAGAAAGGGGACAACCTGTCGGTCGCGCTTTCCAAGGAGAAAATTTTTCCGCCGATGATGCTGCGAATGGTCGCAGCCGGTGAATCGACGGGCCGGATCGACACGATGCTTGAGAAGATGGCTGACTTCTGGGACGAGGAAATCGAAGCAATGCTCGACGCGCTCACCTCGTTGATCGAGCCGCTTCTGATCGTGTTCCTCGGCGTGATCGTGGGTGGCATCGTGATCGCGATGTTCCTGCCGATCTTCAAGCTGAACGAAGTAGTTTCGCAGAGCAAAAGCTAGGGAGAAGCTGCTCCACGGAAAGGGAGGGCGGATCGCAAGGTCCGCCCTCTTTATTTTTCGTTTTCTTCTGTTCCTCCTCATCGGTGCTCTCCGCGGAGATAAGACCTCGGTCCGCGAAAAACCTTGCCCGCAGCGCGACTGTGCGAGACCAATCCTGCATGGCGGAGCTGAACGATTTCAAGAGCTCTGTCGCGCTCGTCGTCTCCAGCTGCGACGCATTCTTTGATGCCTGGCGCCCGTTCCACGCTTTCTTGGAAAGGTTCTGGAGCGATTGTCCGCTCGACGGTTTCCTCCTCACGAACGAGCTTGAAGTCCGCTCGTCCCGGATTCGTTCGATTGCGGTCGGGAAAGATCGAGGCTGGTCAAGCAATCTGCTTTTTGCACTCACGCAGATCGCGCATCCGTATTTGCTCTATTTCCAAGAAGACTACTTTCTGACTGCGCCGATCGATCGGGTGCAACTGGCACGCGATTTTGCAGAGGTCATGGCAACGGGCGCCGACTCGCTCTGCTTCCGGGCGCGTTCCGAACCGGATGCTGGTTTTCAACCGTTGAATGATCGCTACGGAATCGTGCCGTTCGATTCCGACGGTCGAACGCGGTGCCAGGTTACGCTCTGGAAACGAAGCGCTCTCCAGTCGATCTTGCGCAAGGGTGAAACGGCGTGGAATTTCGAAGCGCGCGGTAGCGCCCGCACGCAGGAGATGCAGATCCTTTCCTATCGCAGTCGCGAGAACGCACCCATCCATTATTTGATGTCGGCCATCTCGCGCGGCCTGTGGATGCCGGATGCGATCGCGCTCTGCCGTGCGCATGAAGTGTCGATCGATCCGTTCTTTCGCCCGATTTTTTCCCCGCACTCGTGGCAGCGGCGTCTGCGCCGCGCGCTCGGGCGTTCCCGGCTCCGGCGCGCCATGCGCGGCGCAAAGAGAACGGCCTGATCACTCTGCCATGAGGCGACTCGTTAGGTGGAATCTGAGCAGCCGCGCGCGCCAGCTTTCCGGCGGCGACGCGATTGTCGTCTCGATTCCGAAGAGCGGCCGCACTTGGGTGCGCACCTTCCTCTGCGCCTACTTCTGCGAAAAAATCGGGCAACCCTTCACGCTCGAGCCCGAACAGTACAAAGGCGTGCCGCAGATCATCTACACCCACGACCTCTTCGAGCAGCGGACCAAGGCCGATCGCTGGGACAAGCTGCGCGGCAAGTATCTGATCCCGCGAGCGGGAGCGAACTCGCCTCCCAATCATCCTGCTGGCGCGCGATCCGCGCGACGCCTTCGTCTCGCTCTACGTCCAGCTGACCCGACGAACGAAAGAAACACCTGACAAATTAAAACAAATGTCGGCCTCGGAGCTGTTGCGCGATCCGGCCTTTGGGATTGAATCGATGGTCGAGATCATGAACAGCTGGCTCGCCGAATGGTCGGACCGCCCGGACTTCCTCCTCCTCCTTTACGAAACCTTGCGGAGCGACCCGGCGCCGGGCTTTCGTCAACTCTTGCAGGTTCTTGGCGAACGGCCGGTGCAGGAGAGAGCCTTCTCTCACGCCCTCGAATTTTCCGATTTTGGGCACATGAGAAAACTCGAGAGCGCCGGCGCGTTTGATTCCAAGATTCTGCGCGCTGGCGATGCGCAAGATCCGGAATCCTTCAAGGTCCGCCGCGGAAAAATCGGCGGCTTCGAGGATTACCTTTCGCCTGACGATCAGGAATACGCCGCCGCAGCGCTGACCAAGCTCGATCCCCGCTGGATGCGCTTCGGCTACGTCGTTGATGGAAAGGCGCGTCATGTGCCAGCGCGAGAAATGCGAACACTCCGCTTCAGGTCGAGTCGGTGCAGCACAAATCTGATCGTTACTGAGCAGTCCAAAGAAATTCATCGCTGGTTAGGAGTCGGCCAAGATGCAGATGCGTCGCCGGCTTCGACCGCGACGGTTCTGCAGCGGCGGAAACGCTACGCTGTCGCCGCCATTCTGAAGCGTGACGGTCAGGTTGTCGCTGCAACTCCGGCCTCAAACTAAAGCCGACGCAGCTTGGATCTTGCTTCAGCGCGAGAATCCGAACTCGGGCCGAAGGTTGATAGAGGCAAAGGATGCGGAAGACGAAACGGTGATGCAATGCCGTCTCGCTTCAATTTGCGGAGGGTAATTTCTACTGTGTCGGCGAGAGTGTAGCGGTCGAGGATTTTCGCGATCGCGTTCCGCACGTCAAACATCAACATCCGCAGTCCACAATGCGCCTCATCCGGGCACGTGCACCGGCCATAGGCGGCAACGCTGACACAGGAAATGGGCGCAAGCTGTCCTTCGATCAGACGAATGACGGGGCCGAACTTGATGCGCCGCGCGGGTTTGGCAAGCGAATAGCCTCCGAGTTTGCCCCGCGTGCTCTTCACATAGCCCGCTGCTTTGAGCTGAATGAATATTTGTTCGAGGAACTTCACAGGCAGCTTCTCTTTTGCGGCAAGTTCGCTCAATTGCAAAACCGGTCGTCCCAGTTCGGCAGCGACGCCGATATCGATCAGGGCACGCAGGGCATATTCGCAACGCTTGGAAAATTTCATTGTCTGGCTTTTCGGTGGGAGACGAGCATAAGAACGCCGACGGGCGGGGATTGCAATCGTGTTTTCGGATACTGAAATCGGGGCGACTCTCTCCCCGCACTCGATCAGCTGGATCCGCGTCGGTCTCCAAATCGACCTTGGACTCGGCGGCTTTGCTGCTGCTCTTGCACCCGGTCCAATCAGCCAGGAAACCGCGCCTTGAGCATGCGCGTCTTCCGGGTCTCGCTCCCCAACTACCTTCACTTTTTCGGAGGCAAATTCGCGCCTCAAAAATATTTTCAAAAATCTTCTTGCAATCCCTACTGAAAGAGTAGAGTATTAATCCATACTGAATCACTAGACATTAAAACATCGACAAAATATGAAAGCCATTCTGATTGAAACTGTCCTCGTAAGCGCAGCGATCTTGTTTTGGGCGGCGGCGCTGCCCGCCGCAGTTGTCTTTTTCCCCGCCGTCGCGCTCTGGGAGAAGATCGGAGCCTCGATGCCGCGGGGTCCGGATTGGTCCGGTGCGTCCGCATCTTACGCCGGCTCTCGAGCTAAAAATCTTCTTGCAATCCATACTGAAAGAGTAGAGTACTAATCCATACTGAATCACTAGACATTAAAACATCCACAAAATATGAAAGCCATTCTGATTGAAACTGTCCTCGTAAGCGCAGCGATCCTGTTTTGGGCGGCGGCGCTGCCCGCCGCAATTGTCTTTTTCCCCGCCGTCATGCTCTGGGAGAAGATCGGAGCCTCGATGCCGCGGGGTCGGATTGGTCCGGTGCGGCCGCATCTTACGCCTGCCTCGAGCTAGCGCAGCCAGGAGGAGGACCAGAGAGAGATGATCGCAGAACGCGGGATGCGTACGGGTCTAACGACGATCTTTGACAAATTCTTCTTGGAGGAGGCCCATGCCGCCTCCGAGTCCTCTTCGCAGTCTCTGCGAGATTTGCTCCTGCCGTTGCTCCAACTGGTAAGCGAATCCGATGTTTTGCGAGCCGATTCGCTGGGATACTGGCGCTCGGGAGGCGATCTGTTCTTTTTGCCGAGATTTGTCTTTCAGCGCACACAGAACGCGAAGCCACGAATCAAGGTTGGCATCTTCGCTGGACTGCACGGCGATGAGCCCGGAGGCATCCTCGGTCTGATCGAGTTGATCCGAGCGCTTGATGCGCATCCCCCGTCGGTCGGGAGTATCAGCTCTGGCTCTATCCGGTTTGTAATCCCAGCGGTTACGCCGACGGAACGCGGGAATCTCGCGGCGGTCGGGATTTGAATCGCGAGTTTTGGAAGAACTCAGCCGAGCCGGAAGTCCAGTTATTGGAAAGGGAACTTCGGGGACACCGGTTCAACGGCATCATTTCCCTTCATTGTGACGATGTTAGTGACGGCGTGCGTGGATTTGTGGATGGCACCTCGATGAGTCAATATCTTCTGAAGCCGGCGCTCGCCGCGGCCGAGCGGGCTCTGCCATCAAATGCCGCGTCGCAGGATCAACGGTTTCCACGCGCTCAATGGCATCATCGCTTCGCGGGAGGACGGAGCCTTTCAGGCCCCACCCGAGCAAAGAGCGGCGCCCTTTGAGATCGTTCTCGAAGTCCCGCAACGTGCGCCGTTGCAGCTGCAGGCACACGCGTTTCTTTTCGCCTTGCATGAAATCCTCGCCACATATCGGCGGATTTCTTTCGCTGAGGAAGCGTGAACAGTAGCCGTCTGCCGTCCGCCTGACAACGCGGCGCATGCGGGATCGTTAGGCGGATCTTAGACGGTCCAGAACGACTGGCGGCCGCCCATCCTGGCGGACTCGACCTCTCTTGCAGACGAGGGCGGGAACCCAGGAGCGTGCAAACGCCGAAGTTTGTTCGCAGTTCGTCACTTTTGGGGAAGGGGAATCGAGCACGAGAATTGCTCAAAATAAGTTTTGACAAGTCTACTTATTTACTAGACTATCGGCGGCAACTCCAGCAATTCAGTAGAGTATGAACCTTTCCAAACGCAGCGAATACGCTCTCCGCGCCCTGATCGATCTCGGCATCGCCCGGGAACTGGGCCGACCCATCCTGCAGGTGAGCGAATTGGCGTTCAAAGAAAAACTGCCCATCAAGTTTCTCGAACAAATCCTCACTCAGCTGCGCCTCGCCGGTTATGTCGAAACCAAGCGGGGCAAGTTCGGCGGTTATTCCCTGGCCAAGCCCGCAGCGCGCATCAAGCTCGGCGCAGTCATCCGCGTGCTCGATGGTCCGCTCGCGCCGATCGCCTGCGTGAGCCAGACAGCATACCATCGCTGCACCTGCCCGGATGAAGCCCACTGCGGTCTCAGGATGCTGATGCTCGACGTGCGCAACGCGATCGCGCGCATTCTCGATCGCTCCACCCTCGCGCAAATTGTCGAGATCACTCTGCGCAAGATGCGCCGCGACAAGGTCCCCGTGCCTTTCGCCCGGCGCTCGTTCGGCATTGAGGAGATCGTCCCACTCCTCAGGGTTGGGTCTGAAACCTGCTGACCTATGCGCGATAATTTACCCGATTGGCTTTCGATCGTGCGCGAAAAAGTGGAAACACTCCGCTACGGCGTCGTGCAGATCGTGATTCACGATTCCAAGGTGACGCAAATCGAGCGCACCGAAAGAACAAGAATCACGAGCCCCGAAATCGGGCCTCTTTCCGACCGACCAGACAAACTGGAGGAACCAAAACCAGTCAGAACGTTGCACCGGACCACCGGAGATCGTTCCTAAATAAGATGTTTCTTCATTATGATCTCACATTCCATCAAACGATTGCTTGGATTGCACGTCGGTCTTGGCCGTTGCATTTCCAATCCTCTCGCCCCTAACGGGGAGGGCCGGCGACCAGTTAGCCGCACAGCCCCCCCCGCCGCCACCCGTCACTAAAATGGCAGATGCCAACTTTCTCAGTTTCTGGGATGGCCGCCTTGTCATCGACATCGAGGAGCGGGTTCGCGTCGAGTGGCGGGAGAACACCCGTGACTTCGATTCATCCAAGTCTGATGACAACGATGACTCATGGATATTGAATCGGTTCCGGTTCGGCCTGGCGGTGAAGCCAGTTTCCTGGCTAAAGATCTACGGACAAAGCCAGGATTCGCGCGAAGCCGACTCGGACCGCGCAAATATCCCAGGAGTTCGCAGTGCCGAAGGCGACGATGAATGGGATCTGCGGCAAGGCTACGTCGCGTTGGGTGATCTGAAAAAGTTTCCGCTCCTTTTCACCGTCGGGCGGCAGGCAATCAGCTACGGCGACGGCCGACTGGTGGCTGATTCAAGGTGGGGCAATTTTGGGCGCACCTTCGACGCCCTCCGTCTCCGCTGGGAAAAACAATACTACTTTTGGATCGAAGCTTTTGCCATGCGCCCGGTGCAGATCCTGCGGCATGAGTTCAATGACAGCGATTCGGCCGATAATTTCTTCGGCGTCTATTTCTCCACTGATTATGGAACGAAACAGGCGATCGACTTCTACGTCTATTACCGCGACAAGAACGACGACCAACCCAATCTCGATCCGACGAATAAGATCGATCCACAGGGAACAGTTGGAACGGTCCAGCGGGGCACTATGCCACGCTCGGAGCGCGCACAAAGAATACTTCCGACAAACTCAACGGATGGGATTATGCCGGCAGAGTTCGCTTACCAGGTGGGCGAGGTCTTTCAAACCGATACTAATTCGCAAGAGCTTCGATCTGAATGCGTTTGCCTTGGCTGTTGCCGGCGGCTACACTTGGAAAGATCATCCGTGGAAACCACGCATCGGTCTCGAATTCGACTATGCGACTGGAGATAGCGATCCTAACGATGGCAATTCGGAATCGTTCCAGAATCTCTTTCCGTCGAACCACGATAAATACGGGCTCATGGATGAGTTCAGCTGGCGTAATATCCAGGATCTCCGCTTCCAGGTAAACCTGAAGCCGCTAAAGAAACTCGAGCTCCAGTTCAATTGCCACTCCTTCTGGCTCGCGAACACCCACGACTTTTGGTATCGCTCGAATGGCATCTCTATTCTCCGGACGAGGACGCCTGACGGGCGCGACGTCCGGACAATCGGCGCGCCCAGGTTGGCCGGTCAGGAACTCGACCTGATAGCAACCTATACCTGGACCAAGAACATCCAGTTGCAAGCTGGTTTTAGCCACTTCTTTGCCGGTCCTTACCTCGCCGCCACAGGTCCAGCGTCCGATGCGAATTTCGGTTACGGCATGATTAACTTCACTTTCTAACTCAGCATTACCCATTAAACATATGAAAATAACTAAGACACTCGCAATTATTCTGTCACTCGGCCTGGCGTCGTTCGCCCACGCCGCCGACAAAGTTGTTATTCGGTTCGGACACTTCCCGAACATCACTCACGCCCAGGGCGTGATCGCACACGCGCTCTCGCGCCAGGGCAAAGGGTGGTTTGAACAACGGCTCGGACCGAACGTCGAGATTCAGTGGTTCACTTACAACGCCGGGCCTTCCGCGATGGAAGCGCTTTTCGCCGGATCACTCGACGTGACCTATGTGGGGACGGGACCTGCTCTCACTGCGCATATGAAATCCAATGGACAAGAGATTCGCGTGATCTCGGGGCGGCAAATGGCGGAGCGGCTCTCGTCGTCAAGCCCGATGGCGGGATCAATAAGCCGGCAGACTTCCGCGGCAAGAGAATCGCCACGCCGCAAATGGGTAATACGCAGGATATCGCCTGCCGGGCGTGGTTAAAGGCACAGGGATTCAAAGTCACGCAAACCGGAGGCGACGTATTGGTTCTTCCAACATCAAATCCAGATCAGCTGGGGATGCTCCAAAGCGGAGGCGTTGATGCCGTCTGGACCGTCGAGCCCTGGGTGACACGACTCCAAAAGGACGCAAACGCCAGGGTCTTCCTGGAAGACAAAGACGTCATCACCACGTGGCTGGTCTCAAGCGTGAAGTTTCTCAATGAGCATCGGGATCTCGCAAAAAAAATTGCGGCGGCGAATAAGGAACTGACCCAGTGGATCAAATCCCATCCAGGCGAAGCGCAGAACATGCTGGTGGCGGAGTTGAAGGCAGAAACCAAAACGGATGTTTCAGCGGATACCGTCTCCCGATCCTTACAACGTATTCAACTCACGAACGAAGTCTCGCCCGCTCTTGTCCAAAAAGCAGTGCAGGACGGGAAAAATACGGGCTTCCTGAAATCGACCGACACTTCGAAGTTGATAGAGAAACTTTAGCGCTCCCGCGATCGACAAGCGGTTCAAACAACTCTGCCTATGGATATCACGCACGTTATTCCCTGGCATTCCAAGGCCACGTCTACGGCGAAGGAAGAATTAGAAATCCTCACGCCGAGCAAGCTTGCGATCGAGAGCGTCTCGAAGACTTTCAAGACCGCAACTGGGACTGTGCAGGCGCTTGACCGCGTGAGCTTGAAAGTCGGCGAAGGCGAATTTGTTTGTCTCGTCGGAGCGAGCGGTTGCGGAAAGTCCACCTTGCTCAACATCATCGCCGGGCTGGAAAAGCCGGACAGCGGGTCAGTGATGGCGAATGGGAAACCAGTGACTGGGCCGGGAAGAGAACGTCTCGTGATGTTTCAGGAGGCTGCTCTCTTCCCGTGGCTCGACGTCCTGGGAAACGTGCTCTTCGGTTTGAAATTAAAACCGAATCTCCGGCCCAAGGATCGCCTCGATGTGGCGAAGTATTATCTCGAGCTTGTCGGGCTGACTCGATTCGAGCATTCCAACATTCACGAGTTATCGGGGGGCATGAAACAACGCGTCGCTCTGGCCCGCGCGCTCGCTCCGAACCCACGGGTCTTGTTGATGGATGAACCGTTCGCGGCGCTTGACGCTCTCACGCGTGAACAGCTTTATGGCGATATTCAGCGAATCTGGAAGGCACGAAATAAGACCATCGTCTTCGTCACGCACAACGTCCGCGAAGCTGCCTGCCTGGGCGATCGAGTGCTTCTCTTTTCGCCTCATCCCGGGCGCATTCAGGAAGAGTTTGCGATCGAACTGCCGCGTCCGCGCGACATTAACAGCGTCGATCTCGCCGGTTATGCCAGCCGGATCATGCGGTCGCTAAAGGGATTCACTAAACCAGAAGGAGAAGTCGCCGAATGAAACGATTTATTAGCGCAGCTGCATTTTTCGGTGGCTTGATCGTCCTCTGGCAGTTGCTTTATAATGCGCATATCTGGTCACCCGTGCTCTTGCCATCTCCGGTCTCCGTCGCGGGTTACCTGCGCGACGCGGCTGCGGACGGAACGCTTGGACAGGCCACCGTCGTTACGATGCGCCGCTTGCTGATTGGCTATGCCATAGGCATTATCGGCGGCTTGCCGCTTGGATTGTTAACTGCGCGCTGGAACGTATTGCATGACACCGTCGGTACGACGTCACTCGGCTTGCAAACGCTGCCGAGCGTCTGCTGGGTGCCGCTCGCGCTCCTCTGGTTCGGACAAACCGAGGCCGCAATGTTGTTTGTCGTGGTGATGGGAACTTTGTGGTCGGTGGTGATTGCGACCGACACCGGCGTTCGAAACGTTCCACCGATCTACCGTCGCGCCGCGCTCACCATGGGCTCAAAGAACTTGCATCTATGGTTCAAGGTTATCCTGCCTGCTGCTTTGCCGTTCATTGTTAGCGGCATGAAACAAGGGTGGGCTTTTGCCTGGCGATCGTTGATGGCCGCAGAAATTTTCGTCACCATTCTGACCGGATTTGGTCTTGGCCAGCTCCTGCACTACGGACGCGAACAGCAAGCCATGGAACAGGTCATCGGCATCATGGCGATAATCGTCGTCATCGGCCTGCTCGCCGATAAGATTTTCTTTTCGCCGATCGAGCAATTCCTGCATCGACGCTGGGGCACCGGCAGCAGCCAGTAGCCAATGCTGATCATGACTCACTCCCGGCGTGAAGCGGTCCGTGCGACACGGCAAATAACGATCGTCAATAAGCTGGGGTTGCATGCGCGCCCGGCGGCGCAATTCGTCCGCCGCGCCAACGCGTTCCGCTCGGAAATCTGGATTGTGACAAAGGCCGGCCGATTCTCAGCGCTCAGCCTGATTGATGTGATGCGTGCGAATCTCGACTGCGGTACGGTCGCCACCCTGGAAGCGCACGGCACTGATGCGGACGAAGCCGTGGAGCGGCTTGCGAAACTCGTGAAAGAACTGCCTGATTACGACGACTAGCGCAGCGGACGCGCGACGAGAATTCCACTGTCGCTGCGATAGCGCGCAAGATAGCTCGAGAGTCGCGCATCGACCACGACCTTCCCGTAATTCTGCGGTGACGAGGCGTGCATGAAATGGAGCACGCCGTCGTTGCTTCGGTAGGCCAGACCGACATGCGAAGTCGAGTAAAGGCCGGGCCGATCGCGCGAGACGATGCCGATAATGTCGCCGCTTTTCAGCTTCGATTCGATTCGGGCGACGCGGCTTTTCGGGATCTGGTAGAGCGGACGCTCCGTCACTCTCGCTTCCATGCGCCCCAAGGGAGCGAGCAAATCCGGATTCGCCTTTAGATAACGATAATGCCGCCAGCCAAACGTCATTTCTTGTGCGGCATGATTGGCGCGCACCCCGCCGAGGTCGCGAGTCAGATCTTCCACCAACCCGCGCCGGTCATTATCCGCGAGCCAATCCTCCAGGTAATGCAGGCGGGAAAGATATTCGCCGGTGCACTGGCCGCCGCGATAACGATCGAGCTCGATATAATGCAGCAACGTCGCCGGTGTCCACTGCGCCTGCGGTTCATCGAGCATGCGGGCAAAGCCGAGCGCGATCTCGAAAAACGTCCAGCAATCCATTCCGAAAAAATTCGCAGAGGGCGCCTCGATCTGGTCGTCGATCTCGAGCGTGAACGATTTGTAGCGCGTTCCGACCAGCGCGCGGCCGACCGCCGCCGTCCGTTCGCCGATGGGGAGCGACTTCCAATCGTTCGCCTGCGCCTGCTGGACGAGGTCGTCAAACTTTTCGCGACCCTTGAAAACCGTCTCGAACGGCAGCGTGGCGCACTCGTCAGGCCCGACGGCGCGCCGAGGAAAAGCAGGAATGCGAACCGAAATTTGAGCGGTGCGCATACTCGAAGACGTTTCGGGAATAAGCGACGCCGCGCAAGGCGCAAGCGCTTATTTCCCAGCGGCCGGCGCCGGCACGAGCAGGACCGGACGCTGTCCCGCTTTCAAGACGCCTTCGGTCACACTGCCGACGAGCAAATTGTAAACCGGTCCGTGACCGTGCGATCCCATCACGATGAGGTCGGCGGAAATCTCCTGCGCGGTCTTCAAAATTTCCTCCACGACAGTTCCCTCCCGCTCGTGGGCGACGGTGCTCACACCGCTCCGAGTCAGCTCTTCCTGGAGCTTCTCGAGCGGACTCTTTTCTTTGTCGTTAGGCGGATCGGTCGGCAGATAGCCCGGCTGCCCCGACCGGCAGGCCGCCGGCCATCCCCATTTCCGGCATGCCGATTCCCGGATAGCCGATCGTGGCCGCCGGAAAGACCGGAACGGCGGCAATCTCGCGCACGTGCACGAGGTGCAACTCCGCTCCAAGAGCGCGCGCCATCTCCCGCGCGTGAGTCAGTATGCCCTCCATCGCGGGAGAGAAATCCACTGGGACAAGGATTCGTTTCATAGCCGCTTCACCCGCCGGGAAAAGAATGCGGGGCGCGCGCCGGGCGGTCAAGCAATTGGAAAAGCAGGGTCGCGTCCGTTATTCTTCCCCGTGCAGGACCTCTTCACCGACGCGGAGATGGAAACCCAGACCGCCGACGCCGCCGCGCCGCTCGCCAGCCGCATGCGACCGCGTTCGCTCGAAGAGTTCGTCGGGCAGGAACATATCCTCGCGCCCGGCAAACTCCTGCGCCGCGCGATCGAGGCGGACCGGCTGCCCTCGGTCATCTTTTCCGGTCCGCCCGGGACGGGCAAGACGACGCTCGCGCAAATCATCGCGGCGATGACGCAGTCGAAATTTGTCCGGTTGAGCGGCGTGGAGAGCAACGTCGCCGAGATGCGAAAAGTCGTCGCGGCGGCGGCGAACCGGCTGCGCACTTCGGGTCAAAGGACGATTCTTTTCGTCGATGAGATTCATCATTTCAACAAAGCGCAGCAGGACATTCTGCTGCCCGACGTGGAGAGCGGAAATCTGCGCCTGATCGGTGCGACGACCTACAATCCATTCTTCTACGTCAACAGCGCGCTGGTTTCGCGCTCGCAGGTTTTCCAGCTCGAGTCGTTAGGCGTGGATGAGCTCGAGCGTCTTGATCGAGCGCGCGCTCCGGGATGAAGAGCGCGGTCTCGGGAAGCATCGGGTGAAGATGGATCCCGAGGCGCGGCGCCACCTCGCGAAGCTGAGCGACGGCGACGCCCGCAAATGTCTGAACGCGCTCGAAATCGGCGTCCTGACCACTCCACCTGACGACAAAGGCCTGATTCATTTCACTCTCCAGGTGGCGGAGGAAAGCATCCAAACCAAGGCCGTGGTTTACGATCGCGCCGGCGACGCGCACTACGACACGATCAGCGCCTTCATCAAGAGCATGCGCGCCTCCGACGAAAAAGGCGCGATCTACTGGCTCGCCAAGATGCTGCACGCCGGGCGAGGACTTTCGTTTCATCGCGCGGCGCATCGTCATTTTCGCGAGCGAAGACGTCGGCCTGGCCGACGCGGAGGCGTTGCCGCTCGCGATCGCGACCCAGCAGGCGGTCGAGTTTGTCGGAATGCCGGAAGCGCGCATTCCCGCTCGCCCACGCCACCGTCTACATGTGCCGCGCGAAGAAGAATCGCGAGGCTTACGAATCGTTAGGCGCGGCGACCGAGGAGATCGAAGCGGAAAAAACGAAGCGCGTTCCGGAAAAGCTGAAGAACAAACACTTCCCGGTCAATCCGACTCGGTAACCTGGTAGACTCTTCGCTCTGAAGCGCGGCTCCAGCGGATGGCCACGCCGAAACGCGTTTTTCAAGACCGTCCCGCCTTCGCGGAGCGAAGCGTCTACAGCCGCCAAAGCATCGTCATCGAAAAGATCCACCGCGAGCAGCCAGACGAGGATGACCTGCCACAGCCGCAGGTTCCGCGCCGCCCAATGATCGGCCGCCACTTCCGGGTCGCGATCGAAAAGACGCTTCCGGATGCGGAAAACGTAGACGCCGGTCAGCAGCACGAGCGCCAGGCAGATGCTGAAGACGATCCGCAACGCGAGAACGGAACTCCGCGTGTTGACGGACGACGGCTCGAAGATCATCCTCAAGTGGTCGACCCGGATCCGCGATGAATATCCCGTCCCGTCGCGAGCCAGTCACCGCTCGGCGACGCAAGCTCGGTCGGCCTAAACCGGTCAGCGGCAGGGGCGCTGCATTTCGCGACAGTTCACGATGCCAATTCGTCGCCGGTCGCGACTGTCAGGACGCGCTCTTCGTGCGACTGCATCCGAGGCTTGCGAACTGGTTTCGGTACGACCTGATTCGGCGAGTTTGCTACCGACGCGCAGTTGCGCTGTGTGCCATCGATTCTGGAGCAGCGAATCGATCCTCCTCACTTCGCCGACCGGGAGCGGCAAAACACTCGCCGCGTTTCTCGGGGTTTTCGACAATCTTCTGCGGCAACTCGACCTCGGACGGCTGTCGTTAGGCGTGCATTGTCTCTACATCTCGCCGCTCCGGGCGCTCGCTTACGACATCCAGAAGAATCTGCAGGCGCCGATTGCGGGGATGGGGTTGGAGAAAGAACTGACGGTGCACCTGCGCACCGGCGACACGAGCACGGGCGAGCGAGCGAGGTTTCGCCGCACGCCAGCTCATTTTCTTGTCACCACGCCGGAGAGTCTGGCCGTGCTTCTGGCGCAGGAAAGCCATGTCGCACACCTGACGCATTGCCGGTTTGTGATTGTCGATGAGCTGCACTCGTTTGCCGGCAACAAGCGCGGAGTCGATCTGGCGCTTTCGCTCGAACGGTTGGAGGAGCTGGTTTGCCGGCCTAACGAAAAAGCGCGACCGCTCTGCCGTATCGGACTATCCGCGACCGCCGCGCCGCTCGAGTTGCTGGCCAGGTTTCTCGCCGGAGACGATCGCTCCTGCCGGATCGCCGAAGCGAAGCGGGAGAAGGAATCGATCGTCGAAGTCTTCTCGCCGATTCGCCGCAAGCCCTACCCGCCCGCGGGCCACACTGGCGCTCGCCTTTACGCGGAGCTGGCCGAGCTGATTCGGTCGCACCAGTCGGTGATTGTCTTCACCAATGTGCGCTCGGCGGCAGAACAGCTCGGGTTGCGGCTAAAAGAGCTGTTGCCCGATCTCGCTGGCCGCATCGAAACCCATCACGCCTCGCTTGATCGCAGCGTGCGGATGGAGGTCGAAGACCGGCTCAAGAATGGCGAGCTGCGCGCGGTGGTTTGCTCGACCAGTCTCGAACTAGGGATCGACATCGGCGCGGTCGACCTAGTCGTAATGGTGGCGACGCCCAAGGGAGTCTCACGCGCCATTCAAAGAATTGGTCGCTCCGGACATTCCCTGAACAAGAGCAGCCATGGCGTGCTGGTTGCGACCAACATCAACGATCTCGTGGAAGCGACCGCCACAGCTCAACTCGTTAGGCAGGCGGTTCTCGATCCGATCCAAGTGTTGGAAAAGCCTAACGACGTTCTCGCGCAGCACATTGTCGGGATGGCCGCGCTCTCTCCGATCACGATCGACAAGGCGTTCGCCATCGTTAGGCGAGCCTACCCTTTTCGCGCCCTGGAGCGCGACGAGTTCGATCATGTCCTCGAATATCTGACTGGCGGCGGGGAATCGTTGCAGTCGCAATACATCGGACTATTCGGCAAGATCGCGGTCACGGATGGCGTCATCTCGCTCGCGCATCCGCGGGTCACGCGCGAGTTCCTGGTCAATATCGGAACAATCGTTTCGGAAGCGTTCGTCAGCGTCCTCTTGGGCCGGCGTCGCCTCGGTTCGGTCGAGGAAGGATTCATCAAACAACTTCAGGTCGGCGATCTTTTCGTTCTCGGCGGCCGTGTCGTTAGGTTGATCGATACTGGGGTGCAGGAAGTCCATGTTGAACGGGCCGATGGTCATCTCCCGACCATTCCGCGCTGGAACGCGGCCAAGATGCCGCTGACCTCCGGGGTGGCCAACGCCGTTCGCAACTTGCGCGCCAATCTGGCTGGTCGCTTGCGAGAGGGCTCGGATGCGGAAGCGGTTGATTGGCTGGTCGAGTCGTATCAAATCTCGATCGCCAACGCCGAGGCGATCGTCGAATTCTTTCGCACACAGCTCGCGATCTCGGAAGTGCCGGCGGGACGCAAGCTGTTGATCGAGTTGCATCGCGAGGGCAAGCATTCGCATTATTTTTTCCACTCGCTCATCGGGCGGAGCGCGAACGACGCTCTTTCGCGCATCGTCGCCTGGCGGGTGCGGGGACGGATCGGCGGCAACGCGCTGGTCACGATTGATGACTACGGCTTTCTCCTCACCCTGCGCCGTTTCCAGGAGCTGCCGCTCTCGCAATGGCGCTCCTGTTTTCGACGGGCGGAAGCGGAGGAGGATTTGCACGCGGCGCTGCGCGGCTCGGAGCTGGTCAAGTGGCAGTTCCGCGGTGTGGCGCAGACCGGTTTGATGGTGCCTCGCAATCATCCCGGCCGGGAACGCAAACCGCGTCAGCTCAGTTGGAGTTCGGAGGTGCTTTTTCGTGTTCTCGAACAACATGAACCAGATCATCCTTTGCTCGAGGAAGCCTATCGCCAGGCCAAGCATACTTTTCTCGATGCGAAATCCGCCTACGCCTTTCTCGATGAGGCGCCAGGCCTTGATTGGGAGCTGCGCGAGTTGCCGGCCGTCTCGCCGTTTTCCTTCCCGATTTATGCCAGCAGGATCAAAGAGAACATGATGCTGGAGGATCCGACGGTGGCGATTGAGCGCATTTACTTCGAGATGTATGCCCGCGTCGAGCAGGTCGCCGCACGAGATTCGAAATCTGAAACTGCAACTGGAAATAAGTTGTGAGCTTTAATGATCACTTTTCCCGGCAGGCAACGGACTACGCAAAGTTTCGTCCGCAATATCCACGGGCACTCTTCGAGTTCGTGGCGGCAAATTCGCCTAACAATGAGGTTGCGCTCGATTGTGCGACCGGCAACGGCCAGGCGGCGGTTGCGCTCGCGGAGTTTTTTCCGAAAGTGATCGCTCTCGACGCGAGTCGGGAGCAGATCGCGAACGCTCAGCCTAACGAACGGATCGAATACCGCGTCGCGCCCGCTGAGGCGACTGGCCTGCCGATGCGTTCGGTCGCCGCGATAACGGTCGCGCAGGCGCTTCACTGGTTCGACTTGGATGGGTTCTACCGCGAAGCCCGGCGTGTCTTGCAGCCCCGGGGTGTGATAGCGGTCTGGGCTTACAATTACCTACGCATTTCGGTGCCGGTGGATGCGATCGTTAGGCGGTTTCATGACGATGTTGTGGGTCCTTACTGGCCGCCGGAGCGGAGGATGGTCGGACGTGGCTATCGCGATCTCCCGTTCCCGTTCGACGAAATAGCGACGCCGCCGTTTCAGATCGAAGTGCGCTGGTCGCTCGAGCACTTGCTCGGTTATTTGCGCACTTGGTCGGCGACCCAGCGTTTCGTGGCCGCGAATGAGCGCGACCCGGTGGAACTAGTCGAGTCCGATCTCGAGCAGGCCTGGAGAAATCCGGCGGAAAAGAAACTCGCGATCTGGCCGTTGACGGTGCGGCTGGGTCGTGCGTGAACCAAGAAAACCAGGGGGTTGTTTTCCGCGTCGCGCGAGGTAATATTTAGTCTCCTAAAAAATGGGGGCGTACTGGTTTCGACTGATTGTTTGAAGCGCAGGCGGCATGCCGAGGATGGTTCGTTGGCCTCGTTAAAATCCGGACCAAAAAAAATAAATGCAGATCACCAAGATCTCGCTCTCGCGGCTTAATTGACCGCGATGTTTCCGGTTGGACGCCTGCTACGGCCGGAGACATGGACAGCAGGCTAATCGTTCGGCGGAGTGACCGCGTCGGGCGGTGAAGGATTTCGTGGTCGCTCGGTGGACGGCGTGTGCCGGTGCAACGTCCGGCCTCCTAAAAATAATCACTGGCTAAGCATGTAGAAGCTCGCGGAGAGAGCGATTAGGACAGGGGTTCAACTCCCCTCGCCTCCAGTCTTTGCTTGCCGCTCCAGAAAGGAGAGCGCGCGAAGGCGGGCAAGCTTGACTAATCGATTTGTTTACCAGCTATCCTCGCGCCGAGTTTGAGCAATTACGTCACAACTTTTCCCTCAACCGGAGGGTGCGTTCATGACGACACATTGGAGTGTCGTGGACGACTTCGCGCTGAAGGAGACCACTCCCGACCGCGAGCGGGCGGCTCTGACGCGACTTTGCTCGGATTACTGGCCGCCGCTCTACCGGTTTGTGCGCCAACGCGGCTATAGCCGGCACGACGCGCAGGATCTGACCCAGGGTTTCTTTGCCTATCTGATCGAGAAACGCGCTTACGCGATGCCGGATCGAAGCAAAGGGAAGTTTCGCACTTTTTTGCTCATGCTGTTGAAGCGTTACCTGAGCGCGGCCCGAGGACATCAGACGCGCCAGAAGCGCGGCGGCGGCTGCGAGATGGTTTTTCTCGATGGAGCCAAGCTTGATGCCCTCGAACGAGTTTCGGAACGATGCTCTCCTGATCGGTGCGCCGCTGGATGAGGAACGGCTTTTCGAATGGAACTGGGCCGCCGCTCTGGTCAGCCGCGCGATGGAAAATCTGCGTGCGGAATATTCCATGGGCTGCAAAGCTCGTGTCCTCGCGGAATTGAGACCTTTCCTGACGGGCGGAGTTGGCTTGCCTTCGCAGGACGAAGTGGCGACACGTCTCGGCGTTCCGCTGGAGACCCTGCGCAGCCACCTTTTTCGCCTGCGCTCACGCTATCGGGCGTTGCTCCGTGCAGAAGTTTTGCGGACGGTGGCGCACGAAAAGGACGTCGACCAAGAGTTGCGCTATCTCTGCCGAGTTCTGATTGCCAGTGCCTAACGGAAAGCGGAGCGCTTCGTCTTTGGGACAATGTTCGAGTCAGGCGAAAACAAAACACCGATCTGCGAACAGTGCGGAGCTCCGTTAACGTCCCCACCCGGAGAGGAAGGTTGCCTAAATTGCCTGCTCACTACGGGGATGGCGGCCGATGACGCTGAGGACGTCTCTTTGCCTAACGAATCCGGCAACGCGCTTTTATCAGCACTACGAAATTCTGACCCGCGCTGATGGATCGCGCTGGGAATTGGGCCGCGGCGCGATGGGTGTGACTTACAAGGCCCGCGACATCAATCTCGACACGCCAGTCGCGCTCAAGATCATTAACGCCCGCTTCTCGGCGCGGCCGGATGCGCGGCGGCGTTTCTTGCACGAGGCGCAGGCGGCGGCGCGCTTGCGACATCCGAATGTGGCGAGCGTTTTTCACTTCGGCACGATCAACACCGTGCCCACGCCTGGAGGCGCGGCGACTACGGCAGAAGAGAATGCCGATGCCGGAGATTGCTTTTACGCGATGGAGTTTGTCGAAGGGGAGACGCTCGAAGCAGCGCCTGCGGCGCAGCGGGCCGCTGACGCCGGCCTTGCACTCGAGATCGGCCTGCAGGTGGCGCGCGCCCTGGCGGCGGCTGAGCAGCCGCGGTCTGGTTCACCGCGACCTGAAGCCGTCCAACATCATGCTCGCTGCGGAAAGCGGAAAAAGCCGCCGCGAAGGGCCGCTGCCGGACGCGAGCGAAGCATGGGTGAAAGTGATCGACTTTGGCCTGGCCAAGCTTTGCGACAAGGCGGAGCAAACGGCGACGAGTTTCTTTGGAACGGCGGCGTTTGCCAGCCCGGAGCAAATCCAGGTCCGCGAAGGTCGACGCTCGTTCGGACATTTATTCGTTAGGCGCTACGCTTTGGTATTGCCTGACCGGAAAAGTTCCTTTTCCCGACCGCTCGGCCTAACGAACCTGGATGATCTGGAAAGAAGCGCTCGCGCTGCCGGTCGCTCAACTCGCGGAGCGCGGCGTCCCCGCGTCTGTCATCGCGCTCCTTGAATCGGCTCTCGCGCCAAATCCAGATGATCGTCCGCGTTCGGCGGCTGAGTTTGGACAGGCAATGCAGATGTGTCTTGATGATCTCCCTGGGATCGGCCGCAAAGTCATCTCGCCGCCTTCCCAGCCGCGCTCGCAGGCTGGCGCTGGTTGGCGGCGGGATTGGGATTGCCGCGGCGCTGATCGGACTGGCGATGTTTTCGATTCGCCCGCCTGCCGGCAATGGAGGACAAGTCCGATTGCCGTGCTGCCTTTCCGCAATCTGATCGAGCGACCCGGCCAACGTTGTTTTCGCTGAGGGCCTCGAGGACGACATTGTTTCGCGTCTGGTGAAGATTCGGGATCTAAAGGTCATCAGTCATTTGAGCTCGTCGCACTATCCGGCGACCGCGCACCGCGACCTGTCCGCGATCGGCCGATCACTGGGTGTGCGGCAACGTGCTTGGAAGGCAGCTTCAATCGCACGGCAAACCGCATTTCGCTCGAGGTTGCGCTGGTTGATACACGCGATGGCGATACGCTCTGGACCCAGAAATACGATCGTGATCTGGCGGACGCAATTACGCTCCAAGGCGATGTGGCAACTGCGATTGCCGGCATCTTGGACGCAACAATCAGTCCTCAGGAAGAGCTCCGCGTCCACGACAAATCGACGGTCAACCCGGATGCCTACGTGCTTTATTTGCGAGGGCGAAAATTCGACAACACGCCTGGATATGCGGTCTCGGACAACGAAGCGGCCCAAGCCCTATACAGCCAGGCGATCGCGCTCGATCCGGGCTTTGCCCTCGCGCATGCACGGCGCGGCGCAGCTCTCGCGTTTCTCTATCGCTTTCGCGGGCCGGACAAAGACCTGAAGCAGTTGGCATACGCTGAGGTTCGTGAAGCTCTCCAGCTGCGACCGGACTTGGGTGAAGCGCATCTGGCACAAGGGCTTTGTTTGTATCGGATCGATCGCGATCTGGACGGCGCGCTCAAGGAACTGGAAATAGCACGCCAGCTCCTGCCTAACGATCCTGAAGCGGAAAGCTTCATTGCATATATTCATCGCCGGCGCGGGCAATGGAAGGAGGCGCGAGCCGGCTTGGAACGTGTTCTCGCCCGCGATCCTCGCAACGTGACCTATGCCGAGGAGCTTTATACTACGGCTTACCTCTTGCGGGACTGGACTTCGGCGGCGAAGCAGGCCCGGATAGCCGAGGAGATCGCCCCTACCACCGAAATACTCAGGGCACAGCGTGCACTGGTTGACATGTGGCAGAATGGCGATCTGGCGCCGCTTCAGAAGGTGTTCGCCGGGATAAGATCCTTCGGCGGTTCCGAAGGCACTTTAACCTGGATGCGCTGGAACGCGGCCATGCTCGCACGGGATTTTCCGGCGGCGCAGGATGCGATCGACCGATTTCCGTTTGATACACTGCCGTCGGTTTTCAGCGGGCCGGTTCCGAAGAGCTATCTCGAAGGCTGCATCGCCCTGGCACAGGGCAACAGCCAGGAAGCGCAGCAATTCTTCGAATCCGCCCGCCCGGTAATGGAAGCCGAGGCGCTTGCCCACCCGGACAATGAGTTGCGTCACGCCCGGCTCGGTCTCCTCTACGCCTACATGGGCCGCAAGGATGATGCGATCCGCGAAGGGAAACGGGCCACGGAGCTGAAAACCGTCGCCGACGATGCTGACGCTGGTGCCGGAGCAACTCTGCAATCTCGCGCTTATTTACGCTCGAGTTGGCGAAAACGATCGAGCCATCTCGATGATCGACAAACTCCTCCGGATGCCGGGCGGTGTCTTCTTTTCAGAGTCGAGCATGAGCCTTTGGGAGCTGCGACTAGGTTGGCAATGGGATCCACTGCGAAGCGATCCGCGCTTTCAAGAAGATTCTCGCTGCGCCCGAGCCGCAGACCGATTTTTTAGTCCGACCGGTCAAACCGCGAGCAATCTGCTTCGGAGAACTTTTCCCCCTTTGTGCGGGAGGCTTGACTGCGTCAGGTGTTTATCGTTATGCTCGCGCGGCTTTGAAGAACCGTCGGCGACACGTTTCCCCTCAGTCGGGGGAGCCTTTATGACTACCCATTGGAGTGTGGTGGGCGATATTCTATTACCCGCTCGACTGGTCGCTCCTGAAAAAGCGCGAATCGCGTTTGCTCGGCTGTGTGAAGATTACTGGCCGCCGCTCTACCGGTTTGTGCGCCAACGCGGCTATACTCGGCACGACGCGCAGGATCTGACCCAGGGTTTTTTTGCCTATCTCTTAGAGAAACAGGCTTATGGAACCCCCGACCGCAGCAAAGGCCGATTCCGCACGTTTCTCCTTGTCTTGCTCAAGCGTTATCTGGGTGCGGCCCAGGCTCACCGGAGTCGACAAAAGCGCGGCGGCAACCAGGAGATGGTTTATCTCGACGGTGCCAAACTTGACGCTCTCGACAAGGCGGCGCTCGAAGCACTCTCGTCCGATTCTCCACCGGATGAAGAGCGGCTCTTCGAATGGAACTGGGCCACGGCCCTGGTCAGCAGGGCAATGGCAGAACTCGGCGCGGAATATTCGAGCGGTCCAAAGTCCCGACTCTTGGCTGAGTTGCGACCGTTTTTGACTGGCGGGGTCGGGCTGCCGACGCACCAGGCGGCTGCGGCACGGCTCGGCGTTTCTGTGGACACATTACGCAGTCACCTCTTTCGCTTGCGATCGCGTTACCGGGAATTGCTTCGGGCGGAAGTGTTACGCACTGTGCCCATAGAGGCGGATGTCGATGCAGAGTTGCGCTACCTCTGCGGCGTTCTGGTGGCGCGCGTCTGACCAAAGGGCGCCGAGGTTCCTCTTCGGAAAATGCATTCACCGACCCAGAGCAAAACCCTGACTTGCGAGCAATGCGGGGCTCCGCTACAAAGCTGGGCGGGTGAGGAAGGGTGCTTAAACTGCCTCCTAGGTACTGGGCTCGAGGTCGAGAGAGCACGAGGATTTGGCGCCGCCTAACGAACCGGAAACGCGTTTTTTTCAGCACTACGAAATCCTGACTCGCCCGGATGGATCCCGTTGGGAGTTGGGTCGCGGCGCGATGGGCGTCACTTACAAAGCGCGGGATGTGAACCTGGACACACCGGTCGCGCTCAAGATTATCAATGCCCGATTTTCCGCCCGGCCCGAAGCGCGCCGCCGTTTCCTGCACGAGGCGCAGTCGGCGGCACGACTTCGCCATCCGAACGTCGCCAGTGTTTTTCATTTCGGCACGAGCAACACCCTGCCAGCTCCGAATGGCGAGCGAGGCGCGAGGGAGCCATGCGGGCGATTGCTTTTACGCGATGGAATTCATCGAAGGCGAATCGCTCGAGACCCGCCTGCGGCGCAACGGGCCGCTTCAGCCTGTCTTCGCGCTCGAGATCGCCCTGCAGGTTTCACGTGCTTTGGCCGCCGCCGAAAAACGCGGCCTGGTTCATCGCGACTTGAAGCCGTCCAATATCATGCTCGCTGCCGAAGAGGAAATCACGGCCGCGAACGCTGCGCGTGGCAGCGCTGGAGAGGCGTGGGTGAAAGTGATCGACTTCGGCCTGGCCAAGCTCGCGGGTGAGGAAGATGAACCCGTCACACCCGGACGTTTTTCTGGAACATTGGCCTTCTCGAGTCCGGAACAATTGGAAGCGCGCAAGGTGGACGGCCGCTCGGATATTTATTCGTTAGGCGCGACACTTTGGTATGCGCTCACCGGCAAGGTGCCGTTTGCTCTCAGCGCGCGCGATCAACCTCTTGAGTTCGCGACGAACACTCCGCTGCCGGTCGCTTTGCTCGTTGAGCGCCGTATTCCCGCGCCGGTCGTCGCGTTGCTCAAGTCGATGCTCGCACCTGCCCCGGAGGATCGGCCGAGTTCGGCCCTCGAATTGTCTCGGGCGCTGCAGCGTTGTCTCGATGCTCTCGTCACCGCCGATCGCGGAGGACTGCGTCAGTCGCCTGGCCGTGCGCGCCGGTGGGCGCTGGCTGGAGGATTGGGGCTGGCAGCGGGCATAGTCGGGTTGGCCCTTTATCTGGCTGCTCCGTCTCGTAGAGGACAAATCAATTGCCGTGTTGCCCTTCCGCAACTTGAGCAACGATCCGGCCAACGCCTTCTTTGCCGAAGGCGTGCAGGACGACATCCTCTCCCGCTTGGTCAAGATCCGGGATCTGAAAGTGATCAGCCGCTTGGGAGCATCGAGTTATCCGGCGGATGTTCCACGCGACTTGCGCGCGATTGGTCGGACTCTCGGAGTCCGGCATCTTCTCGAAGGCAGTCTGCGCCGCTTTGGCGACCGGGTGCTTCTTCATGTCGCGCTGATCGACTCCCGCGATGGACACGAGGTTTGGTCTGAAGGCTATGACCGCGAACTCGTTGATGCGATCAATCTGCAGGGCGAACTCGCCAGTGATATCGCTGATGCACTCGATGCGACTCTCAGTCCGCAGGAGAGGCGGGACGTGCGTTCCCAGTCGACTCGCAACCCGGACGCCTATGTCCTTTTCCTGCAAGGACGCAAACTCGAGAAAAACCCTGCTTTCGCGATCTCTGCCTATGAGGCGGCCGAAGCGCTCTACAGTCAAGCCGTGGTCGTCGATCCGGGGTTTGCTCTCGCTCATGCGCGAGCTCGCGATCACCCTTGGATTGCTCTATCGCTTCCGGGGGCCAAGCGAAGAACTGAAGAGCTCGTGCTCGCGCCGAAGCACGCGAAGCGTTGCGGCTCCAGCCTGACCTGGGCGAGGCTCATCTCGCACAAGGCCTGTATCACTATCGAGTCGAACGCGACTTCGAGCGCGCCTTGCCGGAACTCGAAATTGCCCGCCGGCTTCTCCCCAACGACACCGAGGCGGAAAGCTACGATCGCTTTCATTCACCGCCGGCAGGGCCAGTGGCGTGAAGCCCGCGCCGGCCAGGAGCGGGCTCTTTCCCGTGATCCCCTCAACTAAAGAGTATGAAGCACGAACTCCATGCCACAGCTTGCCTCCTGCGCGATTGGCCTTCCGCAGCCGAACATGCCGACCATGCCTTGGCTCTCGCGCCGAAAATGGATCCGCTGAAAGGGGAGCGAGCTCTGGTTGATCTCTGGCAAAATGGAAACCTTGCACCACTGCAAAACGTCTCCGCAAATTTGACCGACGTACGGCGATCAGCAAGGCAATTTGACTTGGGCGCGTTGGGATACGGCGATGCTCTCGCGAGATTTCGCAGCGGCCCATACGGCGATCGACAGCTTTCCATTCGAGACGCTGCCTTCGGTTCTTAGTGCGCCCGTCCCCAAGACATACTTGGAGGGCTGCATCTGGCTGGGGCTAGGGCAGAATGCCCGAGCCCAGGAGTTCTTCGAGGCCGCGCGCCCTTCGATGGAGGCCGAAACAATTGCTCATCCCAACAATGCCGTGCGTCACGCGCGGCTTGGCTTGCTCTACGCCTACATGGGACGGAAAGCGGACGCCATTCGGGAAGGTAAACGAGCGGTTCAACTGACGCCCGTCTCAAAAGACGCCATCGACGGCCATCAATGGGTGTGCAACCTCGCGTTGATTCATGCCCGGGTCGGCGACACGGATCAGGCAATCGCTCATGATCGAGTCTCTTGCTCCGGCAGCCAGGTTGTGTCTCGCCACTCAACGAAGCGAGTATGAGCCTCTCGGAATTGCGCCTCCGCTGGCAATGGGACCCGCTGCGAAGCGATCCGCGTTTTCAGAAAATTCTCGCAGCCCCGGAGCCGCTCACCGTTTATTAGACTCGCAGCCGCGCTCTCAAATGTCCGAACGTGTCGCGGGGCGAGGACCGTGTCGGTCAGCTTGGGAAGTTTTTTCGGCTTCATGCATTTTTTTTGCAACGCGGCGAGAATTTTGCGCATGGAAAAGGTAGAGACACTCGTTGTCACCCGTACCGATGGCTAGTCCCACGGATCCCCCCGGATCCGAACAGTGCCTGGAGGCGCGAAGGCGCCTTCAGGCGCACGGGGGAGGGTGCCTACTCGAAACCGCAACTCGGTCAGGCGGGGGCGTCAACCATTCGCGTGGGCGCGCGGTGATTTCGCCTGTTCGAGCTGACTTCTCCAAAGATGTGGCGGCAGGAGGCCGATCATCATGAAAGCGATCTGACTGGCCCCGAAAGCGATCAGCCAGGGAAAGGCGCTGTCCATGAAACCGTAGGAGTGCAGGCCAATGCCGAGCATGTTGACGCCGAACCAGGACCAGCTCGTGACGATGTTGCCGAAGATCGCCATCACCATCAGGCCGCGTTGCCTGACCAGTCCGCCCCAACGGGCGTGCAGGATGATCGCATTCCAGAGGACGATGAGGAGCGCGCCGTTTTCCTTCGGATCCCAGCCCCAGAAGCGGCCCCAGGATTGATCGGCCCAGATGCCGCCGAGAATCGTGCCGACGAAACTGAAAAGCGTCGCGAAGCAGACGATGCCGTAAACCATCCGGGTGAGCGACTGTGCCGTGGCGCGATCGAGCGAAGGCGTGAACGCGCCCCGCACGATGTAGGTGAGCGCGAGGAATCCGGCGAGGAAGGTCGAGGCGTAACCGAGCGTGACGCAGACGACGTGGGTCGCGAGCCAGCCGTTGGTGTCGAGCACGGCGCGCATCATTTCCATCGTGTCGCCGTCCATCGAAAGATGATGCGCGATCAGGAGCGTGATGAAGCCGATCATCGCGGCGGTCGCGCTCCCGATGCCGTTGCGGAAAAAGCGCTCGAGGAAAATGCCGAGCAAGACCGCGCCCCAGCCGATGAAGACGGCGGAGGAATAGAGATTCGTAACCGGCGGCCGGCCCTTCGAGATACATCCGCGTAATCAGCCCGCCGGAATGGACGACGAAGGTCACGACGAGCAGCACGAACGCATAACGTCCCAACGTCTGCGGCCAGGCAAGCCACGAGGCCGCGGCGAGAATGAAAATCAAAACATAGATCACCATCGCGCTGTAAAACGGCTGCAGTTGGTTGAAGACCGACTCGACCTTCGCCTTCCAGACGCGCCGCGGCAGATCGCGCTGCAGCTGCGCCGAATATTTGTCGAGCGTCTGGTTGAAGGTCGCCGGATCGTTCGCCGCGAAAGCCGTCGCCATCGTCGCCCATGCGTTCACCGCCGGATGCAACTTTCCCGTCGGTCAGAAAAGCGAGCAGGCTCTCGCCCATCTTGCGCCACTGCAACGGATCGTCGTTAGGCGGAAAAGGCGGGATCGGAAAAAAATATCCGGTCTCGGCGAGAAAGCCGAGGCTCTGCAGACGCTTCCGTCGAGATGCCGCTGTTCATCGGCACCGGCGAGGGACGGATGTTCTTCAGCAGGTCATCGATCTGGCTCTTGAAATCGGTTGTGCCCCTCGACTTCAAGGCTGTTCTCGAGCCGATGATAAAGCGTCAGCCGCTCAAACAGCTTGATGATGTCGCGCTGAAACGGCGAGCGCAGTTGTGCGTCCACTTTCTCGCGCGAGCGCGGCCTGCTGTTCGAGGTCCTGCAGGTGCGGGACAAATTCGCGAAATGAAAAATACTTGCTGGCCCCGGGACTCAAGCCGAGCGCGGTGAGCGTTTCCGGATTGCGAATGACAAAAATTTTCCGCAGATCCGCTTCGTCCGGCTTCATCAATACCTCGGCCAACCAATCGATCGAAGTCAGAGCGCCGTGATCGGTTGCAAGCGTTTGTTTCCCATGAATAATGAGGAGCGAATTGCGCGCGACCGTGTCGAGCGGCTTGATCCGACCGTTTAGCAACACCGGCAGCCGGCCGAATTTCTGCATCTCGAAACCACCCCGTGTGTCGGATTGAAAGAGCGGCGCGATGACGTAGGCGAGAGTCGCGGCCACGACCAACCACAAGACCCATGGGACGCGCCGTCTTCACCGGCTCCTCTTTCTTCACAAAGCCAAACAGGTGCATCGAAAATTGCATGACCAGCCCGAGCGCGACGAGTCCGCACGCGATGTAGGGCAGGAGCATGGCCGGATTCTTCACCACCTGGAGAATGGTCGTCTTGTCGTTGTTGTCGAAACCCGACTGATAAAAGGTGAAGCCGCGGTAGCGCAGCGGATCGTTCATCGAAATGAGCACTTCGCGATTTTCGTTCCGCTCGAAATCGATCAGGCGCACGCGGCTCGAGAAGTTTTTCGGAATGTCCGTCCCGGCATAACGATCGTGCGCGAAGTGGAGCAGAGTGAGAGCAAACTGCTTGTAGAAACGCCGCTGCCGCATGACCAGCTCGTAGGTGTGCCCGTTGACCGTGAAGGTTTGCGGATCGGGAATCGCGTTCGAGACGAGCCACGTGCCTAACGATCCCTGCACGCCGTCCATTTCGACAAAGGCCGCGCTCAGGTCGCGCTCGTCATCCTTCACCGTGCGCGGCACTTCCGCGACCACGATGTTCGGTCCGAATCCCTTCGTCGCCAGCGAGGGCGGCGCCTGCGGTTCCTGCGAGCGCATCGCGAGGTGCGAGTTGCGGCATGAATTGCCGGATGTTGAGCGTGAACGGCAGCGTCGGATTCTGGATCGTGCCGCCGCGCGCCAGCACCTTTTCCGGAATCGCGACGACCTGATCGAAATTCGGATCCGTCCGTCGATCACGGCCAGCTCCACCTCGCGCGGCGCTTCCGAGTAACCGAGCGTCTGTCCCTCGTCGATCCGCATCTGCGTCTCGCGCGCGAAGAGCCCGGTAAGCAGTTGCCCAATCAAGAGCAGGATGACGCCCGAGTGCAGCAGGATGATCCCGACCTTCTTTCTGGAAAATTGAAAGCGGGTCGCGTGCGCCGCGAGCAGATTGACGCAGCAGGACCGTCCCGAGCAGATAACCGCCGGGCAGAATCGGAATCTTCCAGCTCGTCCCCGGCGGCGACCAGAAAATGAACAGGCTCTGGAAATAACGCGCCTGCACGGCATGAATCCCAAGATGCACCTGCGCCAGCGTGCCGAGAAAAACGAGCAACATCCCGAGACCCGAGACAGACCACCGTCAGGCGGAGCGAGGCGAAAAAAGCCGGAGAGGCGACTTGAGCGGAAATGGGCTGAACGACGGTTTCGGACATCTCGTTAGGGAATTTTCAGTCCACGCAGAAAATCGGTGAACGCGCTCTTTTGCGACTGCAACCGCGGCATCTTCGCCCGTCATCTTGATAAACCAGGAGCGATCGTTTTCATCCAGGATCGCGGCCAGGATGCGCTGCTTTTCCTGCTTCCCGTCGATCGGCTGCGTCGCTCACCAGATCGACCACCAGGAAATCGTGCCCGTTTGCCTGCACATGCTCGGCCGATTTCGCCAGCGTGTCTTCGTCGATCGGCCCGAGGTTGCACCTGGCCGCGCCAGCGATTCACATTTGCGAGATCGCCGCCGGCGATCCCGGGAAGCGAAACGACCGAAACGTCCGTCTCTTTTCCGTCAGGCGAGGTGGCCTTGAAACTGGCCAGACGCATCGGCGAGAGCGGCTTTTCCTGCCAGCCGGGCGGGAGTGTGTATTGCAACGGCGCGCCCTGCGCGCGCCTCGATCGGCGGGGGGTCGGAAGCATTCGTGTTGTTGCCGCCAGTGTTCGCGTCATGGCGGTGCCGGCCCGGACGCGACCGATGCCTTCGGCCACGTGCACGCTCTGCAGGAATTGCTTGAACGCGTCCCGCTGCGACTCGACCAGCTGATCCGGTCCAATCATCTTGAAAAACCACGTCTCTCCGTTGATCGGAAAAATTCCGCCGAGAATGCGCGACTTCGACCCGTCCGGCGAGATCGGTTGCTCGCTCACCAGATCCACAAAAAACATGTCGCGCCCACCGACCGACATTGGCGTGCCGGCCTGCGCTTGCATCCGAGATCGGCGCGAGCTTCAGTTGATCGCGCCAGCGATTCACATTCGCGAGCAACCCGCCGGCCGCTTCCGGAAAGGAGATCACCGACACGTCCGCCGTCTTCCCATCCGTGCCGCGGACAAGAAAACTGCCTTTGCGAAATCCCGAGCGCCGGCTGTTCTTCCCAGCCCGACGGCGCGGTCCAGTGCACCGCCGCTGGGGCGGCACTGTCCATCGCGGCCGGCTGTGGCATCGCATTCGGCTGCGTCTCTTTCGGAATGCGATAGACAGTGATCTTCGAGTCGTCGCTTTTGCCGCAACTGGCGCAAAAAAATAGCGCCACGCAACACAAGCGGCAGCCTAACAAGTGAGTAACAAAGAGCGAGATAATGGCTTCAAGACAGAAGCGAAGTACCCGCCGCCCGAAGGAAGATGTCAAGGGATCGGACTCCGGTCATGCTTCGAGATTCATCCAGATTCTCTCGCGCATCCGTGCCAGGTACGGACAAGGCGGCAGCGTCTCAGATCCGGGTGAGATGACTCGGATGAGTGGCTCGGAATTTGCCCTACCGCTCACGCATTAGAGGTTTTGGTGAGCGGAAATTGGAAAGAAACGCTTCCCAAGAGCGACCGGAAAATGTTATAACCACCATAAGTCTCACATAAATGACCTTCCTTTCTGCTTCATCCGGCGCTCCTGGGTTTCTCTGGGCCTCCTCGGCGACTTTCTGCGCTCGGGGCGTGCCAGCCGCAGAAGGTCATTCTCACCCCGGGCGAAAACGATCTCGTCATTCTCAACGGCTGTGTCATTTCCGCCTGTAATTATCTCGCGGTCGTCGAAACGCAGCACAGCCTGGAGCCCAATTTTTGGGCGAAAATTCTTCTCGTGCGCTACAAGAGATCATCCGGCTGGTCACGCCTATTGCGTCTGGGAAACTGATGGGACGATCTACGGCTACGATCGAAACGGTGGCTCATTTCCCATTCCGATTTACACGCGAGAACCGAATGTCATCGCCGTCGCGTCTGGCCGACGAATTGTCGAAGGTGCTGAACGAGCGCTTGACCGTTGCGCAGGCGGAATTTGTCGAGCCGCACAAATCGGATCTCTATAAATTCTAGCGCATCTCGTCCGGCGGTGCGCCAATCGCCGAAGATCCGTCGAGCTTTCCGGACAAGCAAAAGCGCGACCATTGCTGGTCGCGCCGCGAATGCTTAAGGAACGTTACGTGACTTTTTGTATTGCAGTAGTGACTTCCCAGCTCGCACCACTTTCTAAAGCAGCGGTCATGCCAACGGCTCGCGGGGATTTGCCCGGCGGACGGTCCTGCGTGGAAGAGGACGCGTCTGAAAAGCGTCGTGGTTGCTCGCCGTGTCAGTGCACCGGCGAAGTATCGCCCCACTTTTGCTTGAATAAACCCGGCAGAAGGCGCTTGCTTGGACCATGAAGCTGCTTTCTCTCGCGGCCCTATCGTTGCTCCTTTGCTTTTCCTTTCTCTCCGCGAGCCCGCCTGACCCAAAGGGCGACGCGAAGATCACCAAGAACGAAGCAGAGCACATCGCCTTGATGCGCTATCCCGGCGCCCGCGTGACAGCGGCGAAACTGGACAAGGTGAAGGGAAGATTGGTTTGGCTGATCGAGATCGCGCCCGCCGAAATCGAAACCGGCTGTCGCGGTCACGGTCGATGCGATGATCGGTCGCATCGTCTCGGAATGAGAGGGTGAACGTTAGCCGGTATCAACGAAGCGATCGAAGTCCGGCCGAACTTCGCTTCTTGTCCTCTGAGGCGGCGGAGGGCGGCGAAGGACCTCACAGTCGCAAGAGTGTTTGGCGCGGAGAAAAAGGAAACGCAGTGCGAGAGCGAGGTCCTTAGCCGTCTGCGCGGCTCAAGATGATAAGATTACCGACCGTCCCAATCCCTAGCGATCAGGATTTCCCCAGATCTTTGCCAGATAACTCACGCGCCCGGAGCCGAGGTGATAAGCTTCATAGTCCGCCGGATTCTTCTCGTAGTATTTCTGGTGATAATCTTCCGCCGGATAAAAAGGCTGGACCGGCAGAATCTCCGTCACGATCGGGCGATCGAACCGGCCCGACTTGGCGAGCTTTTCCTTTGACGCTTCGGCGAGTCTTTTCTCCGCCTCATTGCCATAATAAATGGCCGCCTGGTAGGAGAGCCCGATGTCGTGAAACTGGCCGTCAGCCTGGGTTGGATTGATGTTGTGCCAGAATACATCGAGCAGTTGGTCGTAGGAGACTTGAGCCGGATCGTATGTGATCTCGATGGCCTCGCGATGCTGAGTCTTGTGCGCAGAGACCGCGGTGTAATTGGCGTCCTCTTTGCTTCCGCCGGTGTATCCGACGACGGTCTTGGTCACGCCTTTGACCTGATCGAAGGGTTCCTGCATGCACCAAAAACAGCCGCCGGCGAAGATCGCTGTCCTGGTTTCGGCGCGGGCGGAGACGGCCAGGCCGCAGAGAGTCGAGAATGAGAAGAAAGTTTATGCATGGTTCCACATGAGAATGCTTTGAGTGATCAATTATTCCACCCGCAACTTCCGCCCGCGCGCCGAATGACAGAAGAAAATCCCAGCGCCCCGCAGGTCAGAGCCGAAATAGAATTGATTCCGGCGAACTATTTCGCGCCGCTCGATCTGACGCAGGTTTTTTCACGCCTGGCGCCGCTCGAGGTCGATATCGGATGTGGCGACGGGGCCTTTCTCGTCGGCGCTGGCCGAGCGATTTCCAGAACGGAATTTTCTTGGCCTCGAGAAACTGGCCGGCCGGGTGCGGCGGGCCTGCAAGAAAGCGTCCCGCCTGGCGTTGCCGAACGTCCGCGTCCTGCGCATCGAGAGCGCCTACGCCATTCAATATCTGCTCCCGCCCGCTTCGGTCGACGTGGTGCATCTGCTTTTCCCCGATCCGTGGCCGAAGAAAAAGCATCGGCGCAGGCGCATCGTGAGCGCCGATTTCCTGGCCTTGGTGTACCGGCTGCTCGTGCCTAACGGCCGCTTTCGCGTCGCGACCGACCAGAAAGATTATTTCGCGGCCGTGCGCGAGCTGATTTTGCCGGCGGCATTTATGGAGATGACGCCTGCGCACGGAGACTTTTCCCCTAACGACTTTCGAGAGACATTTTCTGGCGGAGGGCGCGCCGATTTATCGACTCGAGCTGCGAAAGGTCTCGTGATTCAGAAACGTCGTCGCGCGCCACCGTGTCGCGAAAGAACTCGAGCGTCACCGCGCCAGTTTCATCCTGACGCAAGAGTTCGATCCCGCGCTCGCGGACCATCCTTGCCCAGGCATCGGGAATTCTTTCGCGGGCGGGAAAGTCCACCGATGTGGCGACGATCAACTGCGGCTGCACCGCATCGAGAAACGCAGCCGAGCCCGATTCGCCGGAGTAGTGCTGGCCCTTGATCAGGATGTCGCTTCGCAGGTCGTTAGGCTGGAGTGAGAGCAACCTCTCGGTTTTCTCGCCGCTGTCCGAAACGAGGAGCACGCGATGTCTCCCGGCGATGCTTAGCTGCACGACCAGGGTCTGGTCGTCCGCCGCTTTCCCCTTGGAACCGGGGGTCGGATAGAGGATGCGGGCCGTAACGTTGTGGCCGACCGCGAAGGCAAATCCCTGTTCCGCAATTTCCCGCTCTCCCAGCCTAACGACGAGCGCTCGATGCACGCTGGAGCGATCCGACGCCCCGTTGTCGATCACGCGCCGAGGACGGAACTCGTCCTCCACCGCGCTCGCCCCGCCGATGTGCAACGAATCGCCGTGACTTAGAACAAGACCATCGAGTCGATCGATGCCTCGCGAGTGCAGATAATCGCGCAGGAAGCGCTCGGTAATCGCGCGCGCTGCCGGTGTCGAAGAGCCAATCGGCGCCTCCCGTGCGCAGATGCACCGCGGCACCGGCGCCGGCATCGAGCACGGTTAGTTCCGCGAGCCCGCCAGTCGGCCAATGCGGTCGTTCCACATAGGCGTGTCCGCTGGGCAACTGCGCAAAAACCTGCACCAGACTGAGAATGATTTGAGCGAGACTCCAGTTCGCGTTGTTGAAAACGAGCGAGAGCGCCGGCGAAAAGATCGCTGCCACCAGCGACATCAGGCCAACCGCCAAGACGCAGAATGCGACCGGCACCACCGTAAGATTCGCGAGCAGCGAGATCGGCGTGACGAGGTAAAAATACCAGACGATAAGAAGCAGCGAACCCGCCCAGGCCGCGGCCGAGACCGAAACGCCGCCCGCGACCAGCCGGTAGCTGCGCTCGAAGAATCGCCGCGAGCCGGCTGATCAGGCTGCGCGGGAGAAACGGATCGGTTTCGGCCGGTCGCAGCAGGACGCGGAAGATGCTGTTCTGCCAGACGAGAATCGCGCCGACCACGGCGAAAGAAAGTTGGAACCCGGAAGTAAAAAGCTGGTTCGTGTCGAAGGCGAGAATAAGGAGCGCAGCGCCTGCCAGGCTGTTGAGCGCCAGGACGGGCCGATCGAAGAAGATTCCGCCTAGCAAGAACGCGGCCATGGTCGCGGCGCGCAAACTGGAGACGTGCAAACCGGTGATCGCAGAATAGAAAAAGAGACAAGGAATGATGAGCGCTGCCGCGGCCGTGCGCGGAAGGCGCAGGAGCGAAGCCAGAATCCAGAGCAACTGCGCGATGATGCCGACGTGCAGACCGGCCACGGCAAATAAGTGCAGGGTGCCGGTTTGTTGAAATGGATCCTCAATGTCGTCAGGCGCTTCGTGGCGCAGACCGAGAGCCATGCCGTTGATCAAGGCCGTCACGTCGGGCGAATCCTCCAGGCCGCGGGTGAGCGTCGTGCGCATCCAAGCGCGCGCGCGGGCCGCCGCGCGCGCGATCGGATTGCCGCCGCCAACACGCAGGATCGTCCCGTTTTCCGGGTAACGGACGAAGATGCCATCGAAGACATCCCGCCGCGCGAGATATGCGCGGAGGTCGAAGACACCGGGATTGCGCGGCGACGAAATAGTCTCGACGACCCCGGTGAGACGGACCTTGTCGCCCAACTCCGGATTGCCTTTCCAGCGTGCGCGGAGGGTCGCGGTGCAGGATTGGCGGTGGCCATCGAGCTCGATCGAATCGAGCTGGAGAAGAAAGGTCGTGAAGTCGTTAGGCGAAACCTTGGTTCGCTGACGACGGTCCCGGTGACGAGAGACGGCCCGCGCTCGTTCGCCGAGGCGCGCGCTCAGTTTCTTGCCAGGAGCGTCGTGCAATTGCGCGAGGTGCAAAGCGAAGAAAGCAGCGGCGACGAGCGAGATGGGTAAGCCACGTCGTCGGTCGCGCGAGACTCACGATGGCAGCGAGCGCGATTGCCGGCCAAAGCGGAGCGGTCGGCAGTTCGAAGAATTCGGCGAGCAGGATGCCGCAGAGAGCGGAAATCGCCGTCCCCGTGAGCGGCTGCCGGCGGAAAACTGTTGCGTTCATGGGGGGGTGATATTCGTTAGGCGAAAAGCGCGGGATTTTTCCGCGACGGGCCAGTCCCGCAAAACGATTGCTTCACCCGCGTTAGTTTATATCGTTGGTCGGCTGTGCCGACACCTTTTTCGCGGAAAAAGCGCACCCAGGTTGTGCGCGCCTCTGCCGAGAACGGAGCCGCCAGGCAAGGCGCACCCAAACGCGTGGGTCTGAAGCCTGGCTTGGACTGGCACAAGCGGAACTTTCTCACCGAGATTCTGATTCCGTCGCTTTTTACGAAGCGCTCTGGCGATCGTGCGATGCCTCTCTTTCCGAAAGTCAGTCCGAACGAGGTCTGCATTACCTGGATCGGGCACGCTTCTTTCCTGATCCAGCTGGCCGGGATGAATGTGCTCATCGATCCCAACTGGTCGATGTGGCTGAGCGTCATCAAACGCCTGAAACGCCCCGGGATTTCACATCGATCATTTGCCTTCAATCGATCTCGTCCTCGTGACCCACGCGCATTTCGATCATCTCAATCGGCGCAGCCTGCGCCGGGTCGCGGCGGACCAGCCGATCGTCGTGCCGACCGGGGTGGGGAACCTGGTGCACGATCTCGGTTTCAATATCGTGCACGAGCTCGAGCAATGGGAGCAGGTCGAAGCCGGGCCGCTCAAGATTTCGCTTACGCCCTGTCACCATTGGGGCGCGCGGCTGTTGGCCGATCAGCATCGTGGCTTTGGCGGGTTTGTTATCGAGGCGCAACGAGCGCTCGATTTTTCACTGCGGTGACAGCGCCTACTTTTCCGGTTTTGGGGAAATCGGAGAGCGATTTCCGATCGAGATCGCGCTCCTGCCGATCGGCGCCTACGACGCGCCGAGCAAACGTGAAGTGCACATGAATCCAGAGGAAGCGGTCCGCGCATTTCTCGAGCTCCGCGCGCAGAAACTCGTGCCGATGCATTACGGCACTTTCCGCCTCGGCTACGAACCGATGCACGAGCCGCCGGAGCGCTTGCTCTCGAGCGCGCGCGCCCACGGCGTGGAGGAAAAAGTGCTGGTGATGACCGAGGGCCGGCCGGTCGTCCTCTAACGACGCTTGCGCTCGCTTTTTTCTGCGCGGCAGATTCGTTAGGCGAACGAAAACGGCGGCGTTTCAATACACGTCGCGCCTATAGCGTTTTTCCCTCTTCAGCTTTTCGACGTATTCGTTCGCTTCTTCGGCGTTCTTGCCGCTCTGCTGCTGCACAATCTGGTGCAGGGTCGCGTCGACATCCTTGGCCATGCGTCTGGCATCGCCGCAGACATAAAAATGCGCGCCTTCCTCGAGCCATTTCCAGAGCTCTCCCGACGAGTCCATCATCCGATCCTGCACATAAATCTTGTGTGCCTGGTCGCGCGAAAACGCCGTGTCGAGTCGCGTCAGAATTCCGTCGGCCATGAATTTCTCAAAGTCCGCCTTGTAAAAGAAATCGCTCTTCTCGCGCTGCGAACCGAAGAAGAGCCATGTCTTGCCGCGCGCGCCGATCGCCTGCCGTTCCTGCAGGAAGGCGCGGAAACGGTGCGACGCCCGTGCCCGGTCCGACCATGATGATGCGGTACGTCGCCATCCTCGGGCAGGCGGAATTTCGAAGCGGTCGGAAACATTGGCGCGGGCGAATCCGAACAGCGATCGGCCAGGAAAGTGGAACAGACGCCCTTCCGCGTCCGGCCGTGGCTGCGGTATTTCACGATGTCGACGATGAAGTGAACCGCGCCGGGGTACACCTTCAGGCTCGACGCGATGGAGTAGAGCCGAGGCTGCAATTTCGGGAGAAGCGCGACGAATTCCTGCGGCGCAAAAGTTACCGACGGGTGTTCGACAAGAAAATCGATCACTTCCAGACCCCAGAGGTAGGTCTCGAGGTCGTGTTTCCGTTCGGGCTCGAGCAACTCCTTCAAGAGAGGGGCGGCGGAGGCGCGTTCGGCGATCGCCTTCAGGAATTTCGGGGTCACCTGCGTGATGCTGAAATCGCGCATCAATCCTTCGCGCAGCGTCGTCGTCGCCGCCTCGGTTGCTCGCGATCTCCTCGTCGCCCTTTGCGCCGAGGGCTTTGAGGACTTCATCGACGAGATCGGGATCGTTAGTTGGGTATACCGCCATCGAATCGCCAACTTCGTAGGTCAGCCCGGAGCCTTCGAGCGAGATCTCGAAATGGCGAGTGTCCTTTTCCGAATCGGGACTGTTCAGCCGGCGGTTGACGAGCAGGCGGCCCGGGAAAGGATTCTTGCGGGAATAAGCAACGGCCGGAGGCGGCTCGTTAGGCACGACAGTTTGGTTTGCGCTTTCAGCCACAGCGCATCTTCTAGCGCGCGTGGGACGAACGGCAAACGTAAATTGATTCCGGCTACGCTGCGCGCTGAAGTTCAGCTGATGAATTCCGCGAGCGGTTCCATCGGCTCGATATGGCTGCAGAAAATCTTAAAGGCCGCCAGAATCGGCACCGCCAGGATGACTCCGACGATGCCCCACATCCAGCCCCAGAAGATGAGCGAGAGAAGAACGAGCACCGGATTGAGCGTGAGCGACCGGCCCATGATCATCGGGGTGATAAAATTCCCCTCCAGAGTGGCGAGGACGAAATAGGAGAAAGGAAAAAACAACGCGTAGCCCATGCTGTCAAAACTCAGGACCGCGCCAACGTCATGCAGATGATGCCGATCAGGGCACCGAGATAGGGGATGAAATTCAAGACCGCGACCATAGCGCCCCACATCAGGGGATTAGGCAGGCCCAAAAAGCCGACGGTCGCGCCGACCGCGAGACCCAGGCAGCAGTTAATGATTGTGACAGTAAGGAGGTAACGGGAAACCTGAGCTTCGATCTCGTGCGCAATTGAGACCGCGCGCTTCTTATCCGATAGGGTCGGCATCAGCTTAATCAATTTCACGAGGAAAACGCCATCGTAAGCGAGTAGGAAATAGAGAAGGATGAGCATCGTTAGGGCGCTGACCACCAGTTCCTGCGTTTGTCCCATCAGCCGGTCCGTGAGCGGGTGCTGCTTCACCTCTATGGTCGGCGTTTTGTTTTGTTGGTTGTCCGTTGCGGCCAGGTTTTCAATCGCGCCGCCAGCCTGGGCGACCTTCTCCATTGGCTTTTTAATCGGGAGCATCTTTATCTTCAACTCGTGCAGGCTGTAGGGCGCTTTTTCGAGCCAAGCCGACGGCCGGCGCGGCGAGAAACGAGATTCCGTAGCCTATCAGGCCCACAACCGAGATCAGAAGCAGCGCTGCGCCGATCAGAGGCGGGATTCTCGTCTTCGCAAGAACCCGCACAATCGGGCGAAGCAGATAGCTTAGGAGCAGGGCGAGCACGATCGGAAGGAGAAGCGAGCGCAGAAAATAGATCGTATAAAAAATTGCCAGCAGAAAGAGGCCGGTTGTGGCGAAGGAGCGGACATCGAACGGCTGCTGCAGCAGTTCGTGCATGCGGACCCGTGGCGTCACGACCATTCTTTCCTCCCCCGCATGACCTTCTTCCGATTGGGGCGCTTTCTCCATCTTTGGATGAATCGGTTGCAAGAAGGGCTTCACGCGCCAGTGAGCGGCCACCGACAGAAGAAAGGCGACCTATGGATTCCGGACTGACTCCAAAGCCCTAACAAATCTTATTCAGCGGCGCGGACGGCGCGGAGAGTATCGTCCTGCCAAAAGTCCACGACGCGCAACGGAGCCATGGGAGAGGGTTTGTTTGTCGCTTTCGCCGAACCGACCGACTGGAACCCCGGCCGACCAATTCAGTCTGAAAGCTTGGCTTCCCGAAAGCGATGGTTGACGAGAGCGTGGATTGCGCCGTTGAGTTCTTTCCCATGCCGGCTGCTTCCTTACGTGCACTACTTGAAAACGCGATCGACTACGCGGGACTTTTCCCGCCTGCAGAGCTAAGCGCTTGAGCCGGCTTTGCGAAATCAGGCCAGTTATGTGCGCTCGCCGGATCGCTGGATGCTCGGTGCATTTATTCTGCCGATCGGGAAATTTGCCGCGGCGCGAAATCATCTGGCAGAGTTCGAGCCGGAACATCCACTAAAGATTTCCGCTCTCGGGCCGAAGACGAGCGAAGGCGACTGATTTTCGCCCGAAGTTGGAGACGGCGGCGGGGGCGATCAAGCAATTCATCGCCGAGCACAAAGGAGTCGTCGCGATTGAGCAATTCGAGATGCCGTTGCCAGCGGGACCGGTGGCTGATTCGTTAGGCGTGGCGCGCGCCACCCTCGGCGATCTGGCGTTGAATGTCTTTTGGGAAGCGCCGGCCGATGCCGCCTCCGCGACGATCGAGGCGCTCGCGGGCAGCGGCGCCGGTTTCAAACTCCGCACCGGCGGCGTGACCGCAGATGCATTCCCGACCGGAGCGCAAATCTCGCGCGCGCTCGTGGAGGCGGTGAGACACCGCGTGCCAATCAAATTCACGGCCGGCCTGCATCATCCCGTCCGGCTTTTTCACGAGAGCGTCGGAGGCAAGATGCACGGTTTCCTCAACGTCCTCGGGGCCGGCGTGCTCGCGGCCGAGCATCGCTGGAGCGAAACGCAAACGCAGGAAATGCTGGCGGATGAAAGCGCGGACTCGTTCGTTTTCGACGACGAGACCTTCCGCTGGCGCGATTGGAAAATCAGCCCCGCGCAGATCAAGGCGCGTCGGCGGCTGGTCACATCGTTAGGCAGTTGCAGCTTTGATGAGCCGCGGAACGACCTGCGGAGGCTGGGGCTTTTCGGCAGGAATGCCGCGCTGCTATCCTGAGCGGGCCGCACTCGTTAGGCGATGATCGCTTGCCGGCGGATCGACTAATCTGCGTGACCAAAGCGCTTTTCTCGACACCCTTGTTTCATGGCCACACCACTCCCTTCCTTCATCGAGGTCGCGCCCGAATCGCATTTTTCGCTGCAGAATCTGCCCTACGGAATTTTCCGCCCTGAACGATGGGCCGGCCCGCGCCGGAGTGGCCATCGGCGACCTCGTGCTCGATCTCGCGGTCCTCGAAGAAGCCGGCTATTTCCGCACGTTGAATTTTGGCGAGCGGGCGGTCTTCGCGCGCGATTCGCTGAATGCGTTTCTCGCCCTCGGCCGTCCGGTTTGGCGCAAGACGCGTGAAATTTTGCAACATTTGCTCGCGGCCGGGACGGCCACGCTGCGCGACGACGAGGCGCTGCGGGCTCGGGCCTTCCATCGGCAGGCAGAGGTCACGATGCAGTTGCCCGCTCGCATCGGCGACTACACCGATTTTTATTCCTCCTATCATCATGCGTTCAACGTCGGCACGATGTTTCGCGGGCCGGAGAATGCCCTCATGCCCAACTGGAAGTGGCTGCCGATTGCCTATCACGGCCGCGCCAGTTCGATCGTCCCGAGCGGGGCCGACGTGCGCCGGCCGCACGGCCAGATCAAGCCGCCCGACGCGGCCGCGCCGATTTTCAGTGCGACCCGTGCTCTCGACTTCGAGTTGGAGACAGCCTTCTTCATCGGTCCGCCAAACAAACTCGGGGAGCCGGTCCCGATCGAGCAGGCGGCGGATCATATCTTCGGAATCGTGCTGATGAACGATTGGAGCGCGCGCGACATCCAGACCTGGGAGTATCAACCGCTCGGCCCGTTCCTCGCGAAAAATTTCTGCACCAGTATCTCGCCTTGGATCGTGACCCTGGAAGCGCTCGAGCCGTTCCGGAAGCCGCTCCCGGCACAGGATCCGGTGCCGCTGCCGTATCTGCGCGCGCCTAACGATTTCACTTTCGACATCCGACTCGAGGCGGAATTGCAAACCGCCAAAATGAGCGCGCCGCAAACGATCACGCGGAGCAATTTCCAGAATCTCTACTGGAGCATCGCGCAACAACTCGCTCACCACACCGTCGGAGGATGCAACCTGCAACCGGGCGATTTGCTGGCCAGCGGCACGATCAGCGGCCCGGCGGAGGATGGGCGCGGAAGCATGCTCGAGCTGACGTGGCGCGGTGCAAATCCGTTGCAATTGCCGAGTGGCGAGACACGCAAATGGCTCGAAGACGGCGACCGCCTAACGATCAGCGGCTGGTGTGAAGGCGACGGCTATCGAGTCGGCTTCGGGGAGGTGACCGGCCGGATTGTCGGTTGAGAGTGTTCCGGCTGTGTCGGCCACAGTCCTGAAATTTTGGTGGCGGAAAGGACTTTCCAACGCACCAAACAGGACAATCCTAAGGTGCCGCCTGCACCGCACGCAGAACCAGGTTTCCCAAGGAGCGCCGGCCTCGCCAGCAAGGCAGGGCTCGATAGTTCGAGGCCGACCGTGAGGTGGTTGCGGTGCGACCGCGAAACCAGAAAAATGTTGTCTTCCAAATAAATTTGTGGTTGCGCGGCACCGGAATTGCCTTCATAAGAGCCGCACGTGCTTCGATATTTCTTCATTCTTTTTTCCATTTGCAGCGCTTTCGCCCTTCCCGCGACCCAGGCGGCAGGTCTTTCAAAGTCGGAGACGCGTTTTGTCTACGTCGATGCCAAGGGCAAGGTGCAGTCGACTGAGGTGATTTCGCAGTATACCGGCAAGATGCGGTATCCTTTTCCGCACCTCGACCCGAAGCTGGCGCGGGCGGCGACCATCGCTGAAGAGCGGGCTCATGCCCACTCCAGATCGCGCTGCTGGCGCTATGTGAAAGAGGCGCTGCTCGCAGCGGGCGCGGTCGATTCGTATCCCAAGACCGCGCTGGCGCGCCAGGCGGGTGACGAACTGGTCAACCGCTACGGGTTCAAGCGTCTCCCGGTACGCGATCCGTATCTGGCTCCGATTGGCTCGGTCTTGGTTTATGGGTCGGGCCGTGCCGCGGGCCACGTGGAAATTCGCACTGCCCGCGGGTTTGTGAGCGATTTCCGTGCATCAACGCCTTCGCGCCGACCGCTTATTGGCGTTTACGTCAAGAGCTCGTAGTAGTCGCCGTCTGGTTAGGGTTCCTCCGTTCGCTCAATTTCGCGCATCGCGTAGGCCGCTAGAATGGTGCTGGGGCGGCGACCAGGAACCAGCTCACCATCGCAAGGGCGATAAGAAGCTTCCCGAGCAGAGCGGCGACGTTTCCTAACAACGCCCCCCAACCCGCGCGACCGGCAGCGACGAGGCGTTTGCCGCCGATGATTTCGCCGGCGAGCGCGCCCAACACCGGGCCTAACAAGAGCCCCGGCAAGCCGAAGAAGAGTCCGACGATTGCCCCAACCACGGCGCCGAACATCCCCCAGCGGGTCGCTCCGAAACGTCGCGCGCCGAACCAGCCGCCGGCGAAATCGATCGCGTAGGAAGCCAGGGTGAGGAGAAGAAGGACGAGGATGGTTGGCCAGCCGATGCTTTTCTCTGCCCCCAGCATGATGCGATGAAGGATCGCGGCGGCGAAGATCACCGCTGCGCCGGGAAAGATTGGCAGCACCGTACCGATGAGTCCGATCGCCATCAGCACCAGCGTCACGCTCCACCAGAAAAGCTCCATTGCTGGGCAAAATAGACGCGGACCCGAACCCGGGCGAGCCGTTAGTCGGCGGCCCGACTGGCTTGACAATACTGGGTGTGTCCGCGAGCCTGCCCGTCCACAAAATTCTGACCCATGGCTAACTCCAAATCCGCCGCCAAGCGCGCCCGTCAAAACCCGCGCCGCACTCTGCGCAACCGCAGCGTCGTCACCAATCTGCGTTCGCTTGCCAAGCGAAACACAGCTGGTGGCGGAAAAGCTGGGGAAACCCGCGCGCTCATCTCCGCACTTGATAAAGCGGCCAAACGCGGAGTCATTCACAAGAACGTCGCCAATCGCCGCAAGGCGCGGTTGAACAAGGCTGTCGCCAAAACACAGGCGGCTTAGCCTTACCCCTTCCTCGTCCTCGTGATTTGGCCGGATTGCCTCGACTTTCGGGAAGGAGGACGACGACGAGCACGAGCAGGGTGGAGAAAACTCCTTTGCATCTCGCTCGGAACAGTTGAGTTTTGCCTATGATTCCTGCGCTTTTTCTCGTCTTTCTCGCGGTCGTTTATCGGATCGCCACGGCCATCATTGTCCAAGGTGGAGGGAGCGCCTGGCTCTCGAATTTCGCTCCTCTCGCCGCGATTGCCCTTTGCGGAGCGATCTATTTCCCGAGGAAATACAAGTTTACCGTGCCCTTCGCGGCGCTGCTCGTCTCAGACATCGTTCTCGACATTTACTACGGGGCGTCGCTCTTCGACCCGCTGATTCTCTGCCGCTATTTTGCCTTTGCACTTGTTGGCTTGCTCGGGCTCGCCATCAGCCGGCGCGCCTCGCTTAAGACCATCGTCCCGGCGTCGGTCGCCGGATCGGTGCTCTTCTACGGGATTACCAACGGGTTTTCGTGGCTGACCGATCCCGGATATGCGAAAAATGTCGCCGGCCTTATCCAGGCGCTGACCGTCGGTCTGCCGCAATATGGATCGACGCCGACCTGGATGTTCTTTCGCAACTCGCTCGTAAGCGACTTGCTGTTTACGCTTCTTTTTGTCGCCTGCATGAACTTCAGCCGGCGCGCCGCCGCGCTGCCTGCCGACCCGGCCCGCCCGCTGCCTAACTAATCGAAATGCCGCCGCCGGAGCAACGCGACGAAGTCGAGATGCTCGCGACGATGTTGCTCATCCGCCGCTTCGAAGAGCGTGCGAGCCAGCAGTATCAAGCGCAGAAGATCGGCGGCTTTTGTCACCTCTACATCGGGCAGGAAGCGGTCGTGACCGGTGCGGTCGCGGCCACTCGGCCCGACGATTACCTCATCACGGCGTATCGCGATCATGCGCACGCCCTGGCCCGCGGTACGAGCGCCGATGCCTGCATGGCGGAACTTTTCGGTAAAATGACCGGCTGTTCGCGCGGGCTTGGCGGGTCAATGCACTATTTCGACAAGGCGCATCACATGTATGGCGGTCATGCCATCGTCGGGGCGCATGTGCCGCTCGCGACCGGGATGGCGTTCGCGGCGAAATATCGGAAGGAGGATCGGGTCACGCTCTGCTTTTTCGGCGACGGCTCGATCAACCAGGGCGGCTTTCACGAGGCGTTGAATCTCGCTGGTCTCTTCAAGCTCCCGGTCATTTTCATCTGCGAAAACAACTTCTTCGCCATGGGAACATCGGTGAAGCGCTCGACCTCGCTCGAGCACATTGTCGATCGCGCCGAAGGCTACGACATGCCGGGTGAAATTGTGGATGGGATGAATTTCCGCGAGGTGCGCGATAAGCTGAGCGGGATCGTCGCATCCATCCGAAAAGATCCGCACCCGGCCTTTGTCGAAGCCCGCACTTATCGTTACCGTGGTCATTCGATGTCCGATCCGGCGAGCTATCGGACGAAGGAAGAACTGGAAAAGTATCGGCTCGACGATCCGATCACACGGCTGCGTGCGCAGCTCACCCGTGAAGGAAAACTAAGCAACGAGCAATTCGACAAGATGGACAAGCTGGCCAAGGAAGAGGTGATGGCGAGCGTGAGGTTTGCCGAGAAAAGCGCGGAGCCGCCGATCGAGGATCTCTACAAATACACCTATGTGAACGGTGCAGAGGCCGACGTGTCGTCCGCAAAGAAGCCGCGCCCATCGGCTGGCATCGTCAGGAAACAGGGGCGTCTTGCCGACATGGCCGCCCCGAGAAAAGGGGCATGAGAGAAATTACCTACCGCCAGGCGTTGAATGAAGCGCTCGCCGAGGAAATCGCGCGCGATCCGAACGTCTTCCTGATGGGCGAGGAGGTGGCCGAGTACAATGGCGCCTACAAGGTCAGCCAGGGTTTGCTCGATCGTTTCGGACCGACGCGCATCATCGACACACCGATCAGCGAGAACGGCTTTGCCGGGCTCGGCATCGGCGCGGCGATGGTTGGCCTCCGTCCGATCGTCGAATTCATGACCTTCAGCTTTTCGTTCGTCGCATTCGATCAGATTGTGAACAACGCGCCCAACATGCTCACCATGTCGGGCGGCCAGTTCAACGTCCCGATCACCTTTCGCGGGCCGAACGGGCCGGCGCACCAGCTCGGCGCGACCCATTCGCACGCCACGGAGTGTCTCTACGCGAATGTGCCGGGGTTGAAAATCTGCACGCCCGCCACGCCGCGCGACGCGAAGGGTTTGCTCAAGACCGCGGTCCGCGACAACAATCCCGTGCTCGTGCTGGAGTGCGAATTGTTCTACAGCCACAAGGGTCCTGTCGAACCGGAGGATCAGGAGCTGCTCATTCCGTTAGGCGAAGCGGAGACCAAACGGGAAGGGAGTGACGTTACAATCATTTCCTACGCGCAAACCGTGCCGATGGCGCTGGCCGCGGCGGAGGAATTAGCGGAGGAAAAAATCAACGCCGAAGTGATCGATTTGCGTTCGATCAAGCCGCTCGATTGGCTGGCGGTTTTTCAGTCCGTCACGAAAACGCATCGCGTCGTGATTGCGGAACAGGATCGTCCGTTCTGCGGGATAGGTGCGGAAATCGCCTACCGAGTTCAGCGGGAGATTTTCGACACACTCGACGCGCCGATCATGCGTGTCTCGCAGGAAGACGTGCCGATGCCCTACAACGAACGCCTTGAGCACGCTGTCCTCCCAAGCACCGAAAAAATCATCGCCGCCGTGAAGAAGATTTGTTAGGCAACTCTCGTCACTTTCCATCATGCCTGAAATCCAAATGCCGAAGCTGAGCGACACGATGACCGAAGGGACATTGGTGAGCTGGAAAAAGAAAATCGGCGATGAGGTGATTGCCGGCGAAGTGCTGGCCGAGATCGAGACCGACAAAGCGACCATGGAATGGGAGGCGACCGACGACGGCGTCCTGAAGAAAATTTATGTGCCGGAAGGCGGGAAAGTGAACGTCGGCGATCGCATCGCCTTCATCGGCGGGGGAGTCGAAGAAGTGCCGGACGACTGCAGCAAGGATGAAGAAGTGGGAGGAGAAGGGGGAGAGATCGAGAGAGCGGATGCCGGAGAGCCGGAGAAGGCGCCCGTGAAAAGGAAAGAGAAGCCTCTAGAGGCGGGCGTGCCGCCCGCACCGGTCGAGGCCAGGTCGTCTCCCAAAGCGCGGCCGACACGGCCGGCTCAACAAGAGAGAGAGCACCGCGTCAAAGCTTCACCCCTCGCGCGCAAGATCGCGGTCGAAACAGAGATTGACCTAACGCGGGTCAAAGGCACCGGTCCCGGCGGCCGTATCGTCGAGAAAGATGTCGCGGCGGCTGTCTCAGCCGCATCCCGCGGCGCTCCGGGCTCAGGCACTCCCGCCAAACAGAAATCCTCCGTGCCCGAGATTTACGCTGGCGAAACCGCGCGCATCAGCCTCACGGGCATGCGCCAGGTCATCGCTGAGCGCCTCGTCTCCAGCCTTGGACCGGTCCCGCATTTTTATCTCAATATCGAAATCAACGCCGACGCCCTCATGCGGGTTCGCGCCGAGCTCAAGTCCGGCGGCGAGGACGACGACGCGACGAAAATCACGGTGAATGATTTCATTCTCAAAGGCGCGGTCGTTGCGGCGTTGCGCGAGCCGAAAGTGAACGTCGCCTTCGACGGCGACGCGATCATCCACTACGGCGATGTCAACCTCGCGGTCGCGGTCGCGATCGACGAAGGCCTCGTCACGCCGGTCATTCGCGCGGCGCAAAACAAGTCGCTCCGCGAGATCAGCGCGGCGGTCAAGGACCTCGCCCACCGCGCCCGCAATAAGCGGATGAAACCGGAGGAATTCCAGGGCGGCACGTTGACCGTCTCCAACCTCGGCAGCTACGGGATAGATTATTTTTCCGCCATCATCAATCCGCCGCAGGCCATCATCGTCTCCGTCGGCGCAATCGTTAGGCAGCCGATCGTGAATGCCGCCGGCGCGATCGTTCCTGGCTACCGAATGAAGATCGGCATGAGCTGTGACCATCGCGTGGTCGATGGCGCGATCGGCGCCGACTACCTGAAGGCGCTCCGGCATCTGTTGGAAAATCCATCGCTACTCCTGGTGTAGACATTTCGCTCTGCGAAAGGCGATCGCGTGCGGTGCGAAAAGGCGGCCCGGTCTGCCCCTGCGTTTCGCAAAGCGAAGCGTCTACAAGGTGCCGGTGTCGGTTGCGTTCCCGCTTTCGTGCAGCGAACTTGTTAGGCGCAGATGATTCCGCCTAACGACAAGCGCCCGTCCAGGCAACGCAGTCTGCGGATTGCTTCCTTTGCCACGCATGCAACGCGTGGACTTGTGCGTGACCAAACGATGCGCCGCAAAGCGATGTTTTGGACGGTCATCGTAGCACTGGTGATGCTTTTCTGCGGCGCAACGTTTCTGGCGCCGGTGCTCGATCCGAAAACCCGTCCCGGCTGGTTTGTTCTTTACTGGCTGGCTTGCGCCTGGGTGACGGTGACGGCGGTGTTGCTGGCGATTTTTGATCTGCTCCTGGTGCGCGGGCAGGCTCGCGATGAAAAGCGCGCGCTGGCCCGGAAGATCGCTGAGACAAGGCAAAGCAACGATGCAGACTAACGACTTCACTGGCGGCGCCGAACTGCCGCCAGCCGGCTGGAAACGGCGCGAACAGATGGAGGCCGACGAGTGCCACACGCTCGCGCCTTTTGCGCAGAAGTCGGGCGACTCGCGCGGTCGGAAATTCCCGGAACCGCGGCACGAATACCGCACGGAGTTCCAGCGCGACCGCGCACGGATCATTCATTCGCGGGCGTTTCGCCGGCTGGAATACAAGACGCAGGTTTTTCTCAACGGGACGGCGGACCATTTGCGTACCCGGTTGACGCATACTTTCGAAGTGGCCTCGGTTAGCCGGACGATCGCGCGCGCGCTGGCTTTGAATGAGGATCTGGCGGAGGCGATCGCGCTGGCGCATGATCTCGGGCATTCGCCCTTTGGGCATTCGGGCGAGGAGATGCTGGCGGAATGCATGCGCGAACACGGCGGATTTGAGCATAACCGGCAGAGCCTGCGCGTGGTGGAGTTGCTCGAGACGGTCTATCCGGCCTTTCCGGGGTTGAACCTGACTTTCGAGGTGCTCGAGGGGCTGCGGAAACATGCCGAAGACGACGCCGCCGTCGCTCGAGGCGCAGATCGCCGACCTCGCTGATGAGATTACTTATTACAGCCACGATCTGGATGACGCGCTCGATTTCGCGATCCTGGACGGTGATCAGCTCGACGAAAGCCCGATTTGGCAACGGAGCCACGAGCGGGTGGCGCGGACGGAATCCGGATTTGTTAGGCGCGGAGCTGTACAAGAATATCATCCGCGACATCATCGATCTGCAGGTGCGCGATGTCGTCGCGACGAGTGCGGGGGCGATCGCAGCGGCTGCGCCGATGAGCGTCCAAGAAGCGCGGCGGCAACCGGCGCCGTTGCTTCACTACAGCAAGGAATTGGGGGCAGCGAATCGCGAGCTGCGCCGGTTTCTTTACGAAAACGTTTATTATCATCCGCGCGTGGCGGAGGTGAACCGGCGCGCTTGCGAGATGTTACGGACCGTTTTCGCGGCGTATGTCGAAGAGCCGGAACGGCTAGGTGATGCGGCCGCGCGCCGGATCGAGAGCGAAGGGCTGCATCGAACGGTGTGCGATTACATTGCGGGGATGACGGATCGGTATTTGCTCGAAGAGCACGCGCGGTTGGTGAAGTCATGAGCGGCCATTCCGAGCGGAGCCGAGGGATCCCGTGGCAAAACCCGCACCGTAACTGAACGGGATTTCTCGCCTCCGCTCGAGGTCACGTTAGGCGCCGTTGCCGTTTTCCTCGCGGAGGTATTGGATGAGGAGGCGCAGGCGTTGGTTGAGATCGAGCTCCTCGAAAAGTTGCTGACGGCGGGTGGCACCGCTGACGAAAGTCGAAGCGATAAGATCGGCCAGCATTTCGGGATCGGACATCTCACCCAGATAACGATCAATTTTTTCGGGCAGCGCGCGTTCGCTGCTTCTTGAGCCGGGTATATAATTCCAGGACTTTCGCGGCAAGCGCGTCGGTCTCGACGGTCGGCTTGGTGCGCGTTTTGAGTGGTTTGATGCGCGCAATCGGGAAGGGAGCTTCCTGCTCGAAATCGCTGAATTTGACCCGGCGAATCCCTTGCAGGATGAGGTCGGAGGTTCCGTCGGCTCCGCCCGACGCAGGCGCGGATGAGGCCGACGGTGCTGACCGGGAAAAAGTCCGCGCTCGTCCGCCATTGCTGGCGCTCCGGCTTGACGAGGGCGACACAGAGCATCCGGTCATCGTCCAGTGCCCGCGCGAGCATCTTACGAAAACGCGGCTCAAAGATGTGGAGGGGAAGCAGGGCGTTGGGGAAAAGCAGGACGCCGGGAAGCGGCATGACGGGCACAGCGGCGGAAGTTCAACGGCTTCTGGCATCGGCGGGCATGATTCTATATCAATTCATATACGCGCGCCGGGCGCGCCGGAATTGGGTGAGGGAGGCTTGCCCTGCGACGTTCGCTCGGCCAAGCGAGACATAGGTGAGGGCCGAGCCAAGCTGATCGAGTCGGTACCGGGATTCGAGGCCGAGCTTTCCGATCCCCATCGCGGCGATCGGGAGCAGGTCGCGACTGGCTTCGAAGAAAGCGATTAGCCGGGCGAGCTGCGCCGGCGTATCGGTGCGAGTGACCACTTTAAAGATGGCTGCGCCAGCCGCCGCGGCGGAACGCGCGTGGCGGTGGAGTTTGTTAGGCGAGGGCGTCGCCCGCAGGTCGTGGAGGGAAATCAGAAGCTCGATCTGCCGCCGATGCATTTCGCCGATGACCTCCTTCATTTGGCCAACCGACCGGAGTTCGAGATCGATGATGGTTGCGTCCTCGAGGAAATGCCGCAAGAGTGCACGCCGCTCGGCGAGGCGGAGTTGGCCGACGCCGCCTTCCGCCGGATGACGGGCGGTGAGAAGGAGCGGCGCACGCAGCTTGGGCAGGGCACGCGCCATTTCGCCTAACGAATGGCGAAGGGCGTCGAGGCGCAGCTCGAACAGGTCAGGCGGGTGGCGCAGGCGCGTCGCTTGGACGAGCGCCGCGGGCGAAGCGATGACGGCGACAAGCGCTCCGGGCAGTGTGCCTGCTCTTACAGAATTCTTACCCGTCATATCTTGCCTTCGGGCACGCGACCGTGGGACGGTACGAGGTAGCGGAAGTTTACCATGCTTGTTCGTCAACGGGAACGAAACACCCATTTTCCAGATCCCTGATGGGTATGGGCCGGCGTCTACAGCGGAATCTGCGGCAACATCCGCTCGACATATTTCGCGATGATGTCGAACTCGACATTCACGATGTCGCCCGCCTGCAAGCTCTCGAAATTTGTCTTCCGCCGCGTGTGTGGAATTACCCAGACGGCGAAGCTCGCGGGCAGGAGTTCGGCAATCGTTAGGCTGATGCCATTAAGCGCGACCGAGCCCTTGCAGGCGACGAAGCGTGCGAAGTCGGCGGGCAATTCTACCTCGAGCCGATAATCAGCACCGCTTGCTGCGAAAGCTCAGGACGCGCGCCGTGCAATCGATGTGGCCCTGGACGAAATGTCCGCCAATACGCCCGGTAGCGGCAAGGGCGCGCTCGACATTGACCGGGCTTTCGCGGCGGAGATTGCGCAGATTAGTGCGCTTGAGCGTTTCCTCCAGCAGATCGAAAGTAAGCTTGCCGCCGCGAATGGTCGTAGCCGTTAGGCAGCAGCCGTTCACTGAGACGCTATCGCCCTTGCGCAGGCCCGCCGCGATCAACGGTGCCGCGACTTGCAAATGCGTTCCGCACTCGCTGGCGCGAATCCAACGCACGCTGCCTACCTCTTCGATTAATCCGGTGAACATTCTACCCGCAGACTACGCAGGTTCCGCGGAACTTGCTGCCGTCTCAACAAAACAAATCAGGACGGAAATGAGGAGAAGCACTAACCGCGCAAACTTGAAAGCAAATCGTTGAAAGGATCGATTCCTTCGTTGCGGGTCGCGCTATTCTTCGTCGGCAGGGCGGAGTGCGTTTCCTTATTTTCGTCAGGAGCGCGCGCCGCGCACTCTTGCCAGCCGAGTTGTTTCTTAACGCCCGAGAACGTCAGCGCGGGTTGGAAGTGCCCGTTTGGGAGTTCAACTGCATCGCCTCTGCTTGCCGAAGATTTTCGGCTGCCAGTGTGTCGTTAGGCTGGAGACGAAGCGCCTCCCGCAGCTGCGCGATACCCTCCGCAAGTTGGCCCTGGCGGAGATAGAGGACACCGAGATCATCATAAACGGCAATTCGCTTTGGATCGAGCCGCTGGGCCATGAGGTAGTGCATTTTCGTGCCCTCGAGGTCGCCCTTTAAACCCAGTGCGCTCCCCAAATCATAATGGGTCGCGGCGGATTTCGGGTTGTATTTCAGCGCCGTCTGGAACTCATTGATCGCTGAGTCGACTTGACCGGTTCGCCCGAGGAACATCGCATAGTTGTAATGGACCCGCGCTGATTTCGGACCCAACCGCAACGCTGTCTGGTGTTCAGCTTTGGCCTCATCCTTGCGGCCGAGACGTTCGAGAGCGCAACCGTAATCAGAGTGAAAATCGGCATTGCGCGGAGCAAGTCGGGCGGCCTGCTCGAAATGGCTGGCGGCTTCGTCGAATTTCGCCTGGTCGAAGAAGAGATTGCCCAGCATATCGTGCGCCGCCTCGTCATTCGGAGCGAAGCTCAGCCCGATGCGGTATTGCTCGACGGCCTCATCAAAGCGGTGCGCTCGGGCCAGCGAGGCGGCATAGTCATAACGTTGCATGGCCCCGACCGGCAAATCGGCGATTACCCAGCTCTTTTGTTCCACGTCGGCCACGGGGCCGCGCGTTTGTCCAATCCACAGCGCAGTGAGAGGAATCACAAAAATCGCGACCCATTTCAATCCGTGCGAGAGCCAGCTCGGGAAGAATTGCGCCGAACCGGCCGAGGCTATTCCGCCAGTCAACCCGAGAGACTCGCGGGTCGAGCGTTCGCGCACTTTCCAAATGAACCCATCATAATAAAAATGGAGCAGCCCGGATGCGGCTACGACTCCGGTGAGGATGCGTTTGATCGTCTCCACTTCGACGCGCTCCTTGAAAATCCCAAGCGAGCCATAAGCGAAGACAAGGCCGATGTAGACGCCGATCAAGCGAACCACTGCGGCGAAAAACAAACCGCATGAAGCCACCAATCGAGCTGTCTTTTTCCACGCGGTTGCGATTGTAGATCCAGACGAGCGAGAGGTATTGCACATCGTGAAAGACCTCGAAGAGCGCGATCCCCGCGAGAATGTTGGCGACGACGTTATTGCAATACCACCAAAACGAAATGCTCGTCGCAAGTAGCGCCAACTTGACCGGATTAGGCCGCTTTCCGACCCACCACATCCGGGAAAAATTGGCCAGGAACAGAATGGACACCGCAATGGCCGCAAACCAGATCGCCTGCTGCGCGACGTGCAAGAGCCATGGCGGAATGAAGGGTGCGCCACTGGAGTAGTACGCTTCGAGCGTGTCGGTCATGCGTCTCGAGGACGAGAAGCACCGCGGCCGCGAACCAAATCGCGCAGGTGGCGAAATCCAGCCGGCGTGTCCGTGCGGCGAACGAACCCATTTTCGCGTCGTAGATTCGGCAGAAGCCGTAGGTTTGCATCATCCCGTGCCAGACGCCCCAGAAGAAAACGATCAGCACGATTCCTTTCAGGTTCCACAGGGTGAAAGCGGTGCAGACCGCGACTAAGAAAATTGGCGCAAAAATGAAGCGCCAGCGAAAACGTTCGAAGAGCGCACGGTCGCCGTAGGCGCGAATCATCCCGGGCAAATGGTGACCCGTTGCGCCGAACGCGGCGACGAAAAGGTAAATTTCCTGCGCGCTAAACCGCGTCTGCGCCAGCGCGAACATGGGCAGGAGCAGGAGCGGCGTTCCGACGTAGAGGATGAGATCGCGCCAACTATTTAGAATCCACAGACTCTTTTTCGGTGCCGCCACTGGGACGGCTGGCACAGTTTGCGGTCGGGCGAAGACGCTGGATTGCTGCATTGCGTTTGGGCGATAGATCCTCCCAGTCGCGGGAAAAATCAACGCTTCTCGCTGGAAGCTACGAACCGGCAGCGCGCGCGCAATTTTCTTTCCACGCGGCTAATCGGAAGTTTTCAAGGGCGATTGCGCTGTTCACATTCGCTTTGCGTCCGAATCCCTAACGACTAACGACGACCAATCAACGGATGCTGCGTTCCTCGTTTTAAGGGCGGTCGCCAGCTCGGGTTGGAGAAAATGAACGTGGATTTGCGCCTTCCACGACAGGCGACCGGGACCAGGCGTTCAAAAATATTTTAAAAAAAATGAAAAAAACGCTTGTCATGGTCCAAAATCTTCTTTAACGCTCACCGCCAAACCTAACCAAACACCAATGGAGAAACTAATGATCAGAACTGAAATGACCAAGTTCGGATTTGTGCGCACGGGCCCTTGCGGTCGGCGTCGCCATTCCGATTCTCGCGGGTTCAGGAGCGTTCGCACAAGCGCCCTCACCCGCCGCAACTCCGGCCGACAGCAATATCACAGGTGCGGGCGCGGGCACCATCGGCGCCGGCGATACCGGCAGTCAACCCGCGGCGATCGGAGCGAGCGCCTACGGCGGCGGGCGGAACGGCCGAAACCGAGCGCATTATCGTGACCGGTTCGAACATTCCGACGGCCCAGGAAGTCGGACCGAACCCGGTCTTGAACATCAACCGTGACCTGATCAACAAATCAGGCGAGCGCACCGCAGAAGCGCTGATCAAGGATCTTCCGATCGCCAACGGTGGTGGCGTTCCGATTTCCAACAACGGAACCGGATTCACCCCGGGCGCATCGGCGATTTCGCTGCGTGGCCTCGGCCCCCAAGAGACCCTCCTGCTGATCAATGGTCGTCGTGTTGCGCCTTACCCAATCGGTAATGGCGGAACCGCGTCGTTCTTCGATCTGCGTTCGATCCCTGAAGCCGCCATCGAGAGCATCGAAGTTCTGAAAGATGGCGCTTCCACCACCTACGGTGCGGACGCGGTCGCGGGTGTGGTCAACGTCAAGCTGCGCACTGATTACAAAGGCGTGCAGGCGCAGGTCGGATACGGCAATACGCTGGATAAAGATTCGGGCGAATTCCGGGCCAACGTCGTCTTTGGCATTGGCGATGGAAATACCAACGTCACCGGTGTGATAGACTACTATAAGCGCAATTCGATCTTTAATAGGGATCGCGGCTATTCGGCCGTGCCGCCCTTCCTGAGCACCAACTCGACGCCGGAAAATCTGTCGTTGACCTACGATCAGGTTGTCGCGGCTGGCGGAACGCCGCCTCCGGGCTTCGGACCGGTCGGCAATCCAGATGGTCTTGCCGAGCATTTTCTTTGGTCACGCACCGTTCGGTTCCCAAGGTAACGATCCCGCCTCGGCCTACACCTATACCGCTTCCCGATCGTCCGTATTCAACTTCAACCAATTCTCGAGCTCCTATCCAGCGATTGAAAACTATGGTGGATATGTCACCTTCAATCACAAATGGTTCGGCGATCAGGTGGTCATTTACGGCGACCTGTATTACCAGAATGCGAGTTCGCACGACGAATTGGCGCCTTCTGCCACTGGTTCGTTCCAGACCGCTGGCCAGGTCACTCTGGCCATCCCGCCACATTCAAATCTGAACGGCGTGTCGCCTCCGGGAACCCCGACTTACGCGGCCACCCTGATTCCGGCCGACGCTTTCAACCCGTTTAATCCGTTCGACCAGATCATATCGGGTGCGAGCCGGGCTCGTCTGCTCGAATTTGGCAACCGTATCTTCGAGAACACGACCGATTCGTTCCTCGTCACTCTCGGTGCCAGGGGCGACAAGTTGTTTGATGGAACATGGGGTTATGATTTCGGATTCCGTTACAGCCAGGTCAAGGCCACCGAGCACGACACCCTGGTTTCGACCTCGCGTTTCAATCAAATTCTGAACCAGAACGATCCCGATCTTCCTGCCAGGTGGCGTGCTTGAGGGACAACCTGCCTTTAATCCCTTCGGAGATGCGTACTGCGGGCACCATCCCGGCCAATTCGGCGACGACCGCCTTCGCCACGGTGCATCCCAATAGCGTCAGTACGTCTGAGCTGGGGACCCTCGATTTGAACATCTACACGACCGAGTTGTTCAAGCTCCCGGCTGGCGGCATCGGCTTCGCTTTCGGTGGCCAGTTCCGGCGCGAGCAGTTGACCCAGGATGTCGATCAGTTGTTCATCGACGGCGACATCATCGGCAACTCACCCGCCGCCACTACGGATGCGGGCAGGAAGGACTGGGCGCTCTATGCGGAAGCTTCGGCGCCGCTCTTCAGCCCGACTTACAACATCCCGGGCGCCTATGCCTTGGAATTCACGGCGGCAGTCCGCTATGAAGTGTTCGAAAATAATAACACGAACGTTGCCGTGCCGAAATTCGGCATGCGCTGGCAGCCGTTTGACGAGACGTTCACCGTTCGCGCCACCTGGGGCGAAGGGTTCCGCGAGCCGTCTCTCATCGAACTCTATGCCAGCCCGACTTCGGGCTTGACCGCGGCACAAGATATCCTGCCGACTTCACTGGGCGGCCCGGCGACGCCGGTTAGGCTCCCAGACGGCTCCCTGAATCCTGCGCGCTTCGAGCCAGAAGAGCCCGACGGTAACCACCAGTTCGCCCGTGCTCCAGCCGGAAGACTCACGGTCATTTAGCGCCGGCATTGTCTGGACGCCGAAGTGGGTAAACGGGCTGACGCTCTCGATTGACCTCTGGAATATCGAGCAGACCGGTGTTGTCGTCGCCTCGACTACCACTCAAGTATTACAGAACGAGCTTAACGGGAGCTTGGCGCCGGGCGAATCTGTGGAACGCAACGCGGACGGGACCATTAGCCGCATCTTCACGCCGTTTGTTAACAGCGGAAATACCCAGACGAATGGTATCGACATGGGGCTGCAGTATGTCTATCCGACCAAATATGGAACATTCACCTGGGTAACCAACGCGACCTGGGTGAATTCCTACCAGCAAGCGACCTTTGCAGGTCAGCCGCAGGTCGAATTGAATGGTTATACCACCGACCCAGGAGCCTCAAACGACGGCTACCTGAAATGGAAGGGCATCTCACGCATCGACTGGGCTTGGAACGCCTGGGATCTGGTCTGGACGAATCGATTCTTCGATGGCTTCCACGAACGCTACCCCAACGGGCGCATCCACTATACGAGCCAGATATGGCTCTTCGATGGCCAGTTGTCGTATGACTTCACCTTTGTGCCGCCGGTTGAGAACCAGCCTGTGGCCGGGTATTCGAAGGATGCCAAGGAAATGACGCAGGGCAAGGACGGAAAAGCGACCGAACCAGCGCCCACCCAGACGGTCAACGCCGCTCTGCCGGTGTGGAAGCAGGTCCTGAATGGCACCCAGATCACCATCGGTTGCAACGATATCTTTGGTCAGGATCCTCCGAAGGCCTATGGTTTCGGCGGCAACTCGACCGGATATCCTGGCTTCCTTTATGATTCCACCGGGCGCTTCGTTTACGTGCAACTGACGAAGAAGTTCTAAGCTGAATTAGCCAGCGAAATTCGCGAAGAGGCAGCGGTTCATTCCGCTGCCTCTTTTGCTTGAATCGAGAGGGGCGGGCGATCGAGCGTGATTGGACGGCTGTCACTGGGCATCGTAACGATCCTGTTACGGATCTGGCTCTTGCAACGACGGTCCAGGCGATCTACTTTGATCGCATGAAAACGTTGAAACTAGCGCTCGGCATTGCCGTCGTGAGTCTCGTCGGGATCGGAATCGGTTCCGCGCTACCACCCCTGGCCCCAGCGGTGCTCGGAAAAAACACCAAAAAGCCGGTGTTCGTGACCGGCTCGCTCATTCCTCAATACGTCGACGTGAAGGCAATCGGCACAAACACTGTATCGCCTGTGCGCGTGTATACGCGCGCGGAAATTGACAGGACCGGCCAATTCACTGCCGCGAGGATTTTGGTTCAGGATCCGGCGATCCAAATTATTGGACACTAAGGGCGCGCAACTGCCGCAAAGATGAGAGCGATGACAGCCGACTGTGAGGTCGGATGAGTCCTCGCTCTTTTTTGTTTCAGAGGGCGCTGTCGCATCTTCTTTCCCTCTAGACGCCAGGCCCGCGCCTCCTTGGTTGCGCTCTGACCGATCGCGTGTCTCAACCGTGGCCCCCCAGCGGGAGGCTACGTGGATTTCGTCGAAAGTGAAACGATCTGATCTCTCCTTCGCGTCGGTCCCACATTACCAGCGATTTTGAGAGTGCCGACGCTTTAGAGAAACTTGATTCGATCGCGGTGCCGACGGAGAGAGCGGCGGCCAACCGCCGATGGGCAACGATCTTAGGAGTTCCTCTCATCACGGCACCATTCTCTCGGCTTCGGGTGCGCCTGATTTGATTTTGAATCGCGATTCAACTTGGTGGGCTGGCGTGGTGACCACCGGTTCGTCGTAGAGGCTTGGGTGATTGTCGTGATTGGCCCTCGTCCCGTAGCAGGGCCACCGCCTAACGTAAGAGAGACTGCACAGTCGGATTAGTCGGCCGATGCCGAGGCGGTCGGTTCTGCGCGATTGCGGGCGAAGGGCCTCCCGACACACTCGTGGAACCGAAGCGGTCCCCGGCCAGCAAGATGGCACGGACACTGCTCACAGAAAACATAGAAATTATGATTTTCGTGAGTATTAATCCCTTCGCTCTTAGGCGATTCTTCTTCTTTGTCCTCGCTGTCGTTGGGTTGTCCTGCGTCTCTTGTTTTGGTCAATCCATTCTGCTAAGTGTAACGAGCACCCCCTACGACAAACAGATGAGCCGCATACGCCCGGTCCTGACGGCTGAAGGCTTGCACGGGCGAAGCGAAGTTTCACTGGGGATGGTGAACCAATGGATCGGCGATCTGCGGTCAATTCCTTACGGTTTCACAAAAGAATGGAAGAATCCGAGCGAAACCCAATCCGGCTCGCCGGCAGACTGCAAAGCCAAGGCGGTTGCCCTCTATGACAGGATGCAGATGCATGGCGCCACAAACCTCCGCTTAATCATCGGCCAGCGCGCTGCGACCAGCCGTTCAACGCATGCCTGGCTGGAATGGGACACCGCGACCGGCACGTATGTTCTGGACCCCACAATCAACTGGAGGGCATATCAAGGCAGGGATGTGGGCCGGCGCTCGTATATCCCGTTTTATGCCTTCGAAGGAACCCGCAAGTTTCGGGCAGCTCCGGCGCCGCTGGTGGCCCAGAATTGATTCCCGCTCTCTTGCGTGCCGCGGTCGCACGTGGGCTGGCTGACGCGTCCGCTTGTTGACGCATTCTTTGCCTCGGCTGTTCAGTGAACGACGTCCGGAACGACCCCGGAGTCCAATCAACAGGCTTTGCTCCGACGACTTTTCCGACCCTTGGACTTCGAGGACATTTCGCCTTGGAGTGTTGGTGAATTCCGGGCAATCCTCACGTGAAATTTTTTGCGAATGGGAGGAGATTTTGCATTGCCAAGACGGCGATGATTCTCTAGCATTCATTTTTTGTAAATATGGCAATTATATGAAGCGGCTTCCCATATCCTCCCATGCAAAGGCGCTCGCCTGCATGTTGCTGCTGGGCCCTGCGGCCGGTTTGGCCGCGGACGTGGTTCTCCAAAAGGCGCCGCCACTGACTATTCACGAAGCCCCCGCCTACCCCGAAAACCTGGCTCGCTACCATTTCGGAGCAGACATCAAAGCGACTCCGGAGAGCGCGTCGCCTTCGAAGTTGCGGCTCAGCTCAAAGGGGCAGGATCAAAATATTTCAGCGGCCGCGCTGCTTTGCGACGATCCCACCACCGGATATCAGATCCCGCTGGGCGCGTCGTCCATCCTGATCTCGCTGCCTAACATTGAGAATATCCAAAGTGTTTCCTTCTTGAATAACGACGCTCAGGGTGACCTCACGATCACAATTTCTAATGCGGATGTGCCGGATGGCAGCCCCGAATGGCATCGCGTCGAGAACGGTGCCATGGCGCAGGGAACTGTCGCGACAAAGATCGGTCCGGAGGAGGCCAAGTATGTGAAGTTGAAATTTAACGTCACGCACCCCGGCCGTATTGCTGCATTTGGGGTCTACGCCACACCGGCCCTTTCGGATTTCACCATGCCGCGCCCGCGCAAGGTCAGCTTCGAAGAAAATTCTGCCAGCATTGCGTTGATCAATTTCAACTTTAGCGATGTCCACGCAAAGGCGCGCGGGCTGTATGTGAGTTCGGGCGATGTGAACCAGGTCAACTACATGATCGACGACCAGCCGGCGACAGCCTATCAATTCGCAAACGATGACGCGGCACCCACCGCCGTGATCGACCTCGGTCGGGAACGAAATCTCAGCCGCCTTGCAGCCATCTATGCTTCACAGCCGGGCAGTGTCGATTTTTACGTTCTGCGTCGTCTCCCAGGAGGCATCCGACGAAAGTTCTCCGAATGACGCCATCGTTCGGCAAATCGCTAATGTTGGTCAGGGATCAGATCTGCCAACGTCGTTAAAGATCAGCGCGGAAGCGTTCGCCGGGTTGAAACCTGTGGGTTCGGTCATCAGCACCGCAGAAGGCCGTGCGTCAGTTGATTTCCCGGAAGTAGTTGGCCGCTACGTGATGCTCAAGTGGCATCCGGCCGCTCTCCACGGAGAGGCCTTCTCCATTGCGCAGGTCGCGGCGTTCGGTCCCGCGAAGCGCACGGGCAGCTCGGCTGAGGGCGAGCAACGAATTGATGGTAAGGAAGCGATCGACGGGAAGAGCATTCTCGATAACAAGGACATCCCGGCGGAGGGTCCGCCCGAAGCGCTGGCGGAGGGTCCGCCTGAAGCGCCAGCGGAGGGTCCTCCCCCCGCGCTCCCGTTGGTGCCGCCCTTCACCTTTATCCCGGAGGTGCCTCCGACCAGCCCCTAGCGATCAACCAGCTTCGACTGCGAGGGCCCGTCCGCTGGCGTGAAAACGTCGGTTGGCGGGTTTCGCGCATTTGGCCGCCCGGTGGAGTACAATTTGGTGTAACCCACCTGTGCACGAAGGGGCTTGCGAGGCGCCGCTATCCCTCCGCGGCGGGGGCGGGGACCGACTCGTGGCTGAGGGGTTCCCCGACGGAATAACGAGTGAATCGTCGGAGGACGATATTTTCCCCAATCTCCGCGATTTTCGACGCCACCAATTCCTTGATCGTTTGGTCCGGATTCTTGATGAAGCCCTGTTCGAGCAGGCAGACCGTACTGTAAAATTTGTCGAGTTTTCCTTCGACGATTTTCGTCACCACATTCTCCGGCTTACCTTTCACCTGCGCGGCATAGATCGCACGTTCGGATTCAACAGTGGCCGCAGGGACTTCGTCGCGGCTGACGTAGAGCGGTTGGGCCGCGGCGATGTGGAGCGTGATGTCCTTCACGAAGGCACGGAAGCCTTCGTTTTTGGCCACGAAATCGGTCTCGCAATTGACCTCGACGAGGACGCCGACCTTGCCCTGCAGGTGAATGTAGGAGGCGACGATGCCTTCCTTGGTCGCGCGGGAAGACTTTTTGCTGGCACCGGCGATCCCCTTGGTGCGCAGAAGCGTTTCAGCTTTGTCGAGATCGCCTCCGGCCTCGGTCAGGGCGCGCTTGCAATCCATGAAGCCCGCGTTGGTTTTCTCGCGTAGTTGTTTGACCGTTTGAGGACTAATTTCCATGATGAAGAGAGTTGAAAGCTGAGAGTTCAGAGACGAAATGAGAGAGCCGGATTCTCTCAGCTCAACGGCTGGCTCTCAACCTGCGCCCTTAGGCGGATACCCCGGCCATCTCGACTTCTTCGCGCATACGCGCTCCGCCGCTGGCCGAGACAATCGCATCAACGAGCTTCTGCAGCATCACCCGGATGGCGCGAATGGCATCGTCGTTTCCGGGGATCGGGTAGTCGATTATTTCGGGATCGGCGTTTGTATCAACGATCGCCACGGTCGGGATGCCGAGCCGCCGCGCTTCGTTAACGGCATTTTGTTCGCGCGTTGTGTCGATGATGATGAGCGCATCGGGGAGCTGCGACATTTCGAGAATACCTTCAAGGTTGCGGCGCAACTTGGCGGCCTCGCGATTCAAGGCCGCGAGTTCCTGCTTGCCCATCTTCTTGTAGTCGGGCGAGGCCTCAATTTCCTCGATATATTTCAAACGCCCGATGCTCTTCCGGATAGTGGCGAGATTCGTCAGGGTACCGCCGAGCCAGCGTTGGTTGACATAAAACTGTCCGCAAGCCACAGCGGCTTCCTTTACCGCTTCCTGCGCCTGTTTCTTGCAGCCCACAAAAAGGATCTTGCCGCCGCGATGCGTTACATCCTGGAGGAAATTAGTCGCGCGTTGCAGCTGCTTAACCGTTTCATCGAGATTGATGATGTAGATCGCATTGCGTTTTTCGAAAATGAACGGTTTCATCTTCGGATTCCAGCGCTTCGTCTGGTGGCCAAAATGGACCCCGGCTTCGAGCAGCTCGGGCACTAATTCGATCGTGTTGGACATAGATAAATGGCGCCAGCCGAGGGGGCGGCGGACGGGGAAGATGCTACACCCCTCTCACTCTGGCAACCCGAATTTCGCGCCAACAGAGCGGTCAATGCTCCCAGTCGGAGCTGCTGTCGGTGATCAACTGCTGGAGCATTGGGAAGCGGATTTCACCGTAATTCAAGGCATAGCGCAGATCGCCGCCTTTGAAGATCCAGGTGGTGGGAATCCAACTCAGCGGCAGACCGGCGAACTGTTTGATGTGATCTGCGCCCCGCGGACCAGGATCCGCGAGAATCGTCACATTGGGCTCCTGCGCGATCTCGTATTTGGCCAGCATATCGCGTCCGTCCTGGCCACCATTCCAGACAGAGACGAAATAGAACTTCACGTCGGGGTTATCCTTCACCGCCTTGCTCCACCCGCCGCTCTTCAGTTCAGCCTGGCAGTTGCCACACCATGGAGCCCACAGGTGCACCACCGAAACGCCCTCTGCCTTGATCGCTTCCCTGACCTGTTGCTCCACCGGGGGCGAAGCTTGCAAGGGTGCGGAAAGGAACGCGGCGATGAAAATGGTGATGAGAAGATGCTTCGTCATGCGTTCGTTGAAACGACACGAAGAGAGGAGAACCGTCAAATCCGAGTGAAGTTCAGGTTGGCGCGGGAAGACAGTTCAGTTGAACCCGGGATTTTTCTGCAACCAAGTGGCTTCAGGTTTCAGGCCCTTTGCGATTGCGGCATTGTAGGCGCAGACGAACTCGCTGATGACGCTTTGCAGCACTTCGCCGTCCAGTGTCGGATCCTCGCAGCTAGCTTGCTCCTGCCGGTCCAGACCCGGGACCGAAATCAGATGACTCTGCCGGACAATTACCGTGCCTGAGTGAATGGGATTGTACAAGCGTAACGTAATCTCGACGGGAATATCTCGAAGGAAAAACCTGAACTCTGAACGAAAAGACATCGGCTCGAGAATTGCCGGGTCGGTCATTGCCTCGCTGGTGCTCCAACTCATTCTGAGTGCAAGATTACATCGGTTCCGATATAAGAATCAATCCCATTCTGGGTGCCAGTTGACCGCAACCCAGAACATGGCTACTTTCCCTCCCCTTTCCGCGGGAACAGATGGCGATTGTCGCCGCTGTTTTTAACCACCGAGCCCCGCCTCACGAGGAGAGCCCACCGTTTATGTTGCAAATGCAGGATTTGATGTCGAAGTCGATGCGCGACTTCAAAGAAGGCAGCATCGTGAAGGGCCGCATTTTGGAGCTTCGGCCGCGGGAAGTTCTTGTGGATATCGGTTACAAGTCTGAGGGCGTGATCCCTACGGCGGAGTTTGACGACATTGAGTCGCTCGAAGTAGGCGACGAAGTGGAAGTGCTCCTCGAGCGCCTCGAGAATGACGAAGGCATGGTTGTGCTCTCGAAGGAGAAAGCCGCCTATCGTCAGAACTGGAACAAGATCGCACAGGTTTTTGCAGGCGACGGATTGATCAAGGGCAAGGTAAAGTCCGTCGTGAAGGGCGGGCTGATGGTGAACATCGGTGTCGAAGCTTTCTTGCCAGCTTCACAAATCGACATTATCCCGCCGCGCGATCTCCAGCAGTTTGTTGGCAACACCTACGATTTCAAAATCGTCAAGATCAACGACGACCGGAAAAACGTCGTCCTCAGCCGGCGCGAATTGATTGAGCAGGAACGCAGCGAGAAGCGCCAGAAATTCCTCGAAGGTGTCAAAGTCGGCGATACCGTTTCGGGCGCGGTCAAGAACCTCACGGATTTCGGTGCGTTCATCGACCTCGGAGGTATGGACGGTCTTCTGCACATCACCGACATGACCTGGGGCCGCCTTGGCCATCCGAGCGAACTGCTCAAAGTCGGTCAGCAACTCGAAGTCCTTGTGCTCGACATCAACAAGGAGAAGGAGCGCGTTTCGTTAGGCCTGAAGCAGACGCAGAAAAATCCCTGGGACCAGATCGAAGAGCGTTTCCCGGCCGGCCAGAAGGTCAAAGGCAAGATTACCAACCTTGTTCCTTACGGCGCGTTTGTGGAGTTGGAAGAAGGCGTTGAAGGTCTCATCCACGTTTCCGAATTGTCCTGGACAAAGCGCATCATGCGTCCGTCGGACATCCTTACCGCGGGCCAGGAAGTGGAAGCGGTCGTCCTCGGCGTCAATAAAGAAGAACAAAAGATTTCGTTAGGCCTGCGTCAACTCGAGCCGAATCCCTGGGATGAGATTGAGAAGAAATTTACCATCGGCAGCCGGGTCAAGGGGCAGATCCGCAACATGACCGCCTATGGCGCGTTCGTGGAATTGGAAGATGGGATCGACGGCATGATCCACGTCTCGGATCTGAGCTGGACCCGAAAAATAAATCACCCGATGGAGGTCTTCAAGAAGAACGACGAAGTCGAAGCGGAAGTGATCGACATCGACAAGACCAACCAACGCATCAGTCTCGGCATCAAACAACTGAGCGACGATCCGTGGAAGAACATCGACGAGAAATACAAAATCGGCGACCTTGTCACCGGCAAGGTAACCAAGCTGGCCAGCTTTGGCGCGTTTGTGCAATTGCAGGATGACATCGATGGCCTCGTCCATATCTCGCAGTTGAGCGAAGATCACGTCGCGAAGGTGAAAGACGTTCTCAAGGTTGGCCAGGAGGTCGAAGCTCGCGTGATCAAGGTAGACAAAATCGAGCGCCGCATCGGTTTATCGATCAAGGCTGCCAATTATTCCGAGGAAGAACTCAAGCGCGAGTCCGAGGCATTCGACAATTTCCGTCCGGGCGAAGATATGGTCGGTCTCGAGAAGGCGTTCGAAGCCGCCGAGGAAGATTATCGCCCCGGCGAAGGCAAGAAAAAGTAGGCCGTCGCGTAGCGCGCCGATTCTTTACTGAGCGTTCGCCACCGTGCGGTGGTGAACGTGAAGAAAGGCTGCGTCTTAGATCTCGCGCTTCGTTAGACGACGGATGCCGACGTGCGTCGGTCGAAGCCGGCAATTTGTAGTAGCCAAGGGGTCCAAGTCAACGCAGTTCATGGAGACGCGACTCTTCGCTCCCGAGTCATACCGCCGCGGACGCGACGATGCTGTTCTGGGTGGCGGCGCCGTCGAGCGAGAGATAGGTGTAGCCCTGCAGCCCGCGTTCGTAATCGGCCAGGATCTTCATCGCATCGTTAGGCTTGAGCCGATCGCTCTTGATCGCGTCGTCCACCTGCAGTTTCATCAGGCGCATGAGTTCGATCTTGTCCCACTGCGTCAGCGCCAGGACCTGCCCGATCGTGCTCCCCTCGATGACTTCCTCGATGTACCAACCGGATTCCTCGTCCTCATCGAGAAAGACATGCACCTCGGTCACGCGACCAAACAGATTGTGCAGATCGCCCATGATGTCCTGATAAGCGCCGACCAGGAAGACGCCCAGATAGTAAAGCTCCCCGGGAATGATTTTGTGCAAAGGGAGCGTGTCTTTTACATCCTGCAGATCGGTAAATTTGCTGATCTTCCCGTCGGAGTCACAGGTGATGTCGACGAGCGTACCCTGCCGATCGGGCGCGGTCGTTAGGCGATGAATCGGCATGATCGGGAAAAGCTGGCCGAGTGCCCAATGATCGAGGAGCGACTGAAAGACCGAGAAGTTGCAGATGTATTGGTCGCCTAACGACGTCTCCAGCTCCTTCACCTCTTCCGGCACATACTTCAAGCCGCGGTGCAGCGTAACGATCTGCCGCGCGAGCTCCCAATAGAGTGACTCGATCTTCGCCTTCGATTCGAGATCGAGCAGGCCGAGATTGAACATCTGCTGCGTCTCTTCCTTGATTTGTTGCGCATCGTGCAATGTCTCGAGCCGGTTGCCCCGCTTGAGTTGGCGCTTCACCTCGAGGATATCGCGCAGTGGCTTCGGGTCGTTTTCCGTCACCTCGATTTTCGCTGTCTGAACATCCTTTTCGATCGAGCCAAAGGACTCGACCACGAGCACGGAGTGATGAGCCACAATCGCGCGGCCGCCTTCGCTCACAATTGCGGGATGCGCGACGCCCTCGGAGTCGCAAACCTCCATGATGCTATAAACAACGTCGTTGCAATACTCCTGAAGCGTATAATTCGTCGAGCTGTCGAAACTGGTGCGCGAACCATCGTAATCGACACCGAGTCCGCCGCCGACATCGAGATAACCAAGCGCGTGGCCGAGCTTCGAGAGCTTCGCGTAATACCGGGCCGCTTCGCGCACCGCCCGTTTGATCGTCGAGATGTCGGGCACCTGCGAGCCGACATGGAAATGGACGAGCTTGAGGCAATGCGCGAGCCCCTGGGCCTTGAGCATTTCGCTCGCCGCGATCAAGTTCGTCGTACTGAGGCCGAACTTCGCGTTCTCTCCGCCACTCGTTGTCCATTTTCCAGCGCCTTTGCTATGCAACCGTACCCGGATGCCGAGGTGGGGTTCGACGCCCATTTCCTTTGCGATCCGCAGCGTTTGTTCCAGTTCCTCGAGTTTTTCGACGACGATGATGACCGACTTGCCGAGACGGCAGCCGAGCATGGCGGTGCGAATGAAGGCGCGATCCTTGTAGCCATTGCAAATAACTAGGCTCTCGGGGTCTTTGTGCATCGCGAGCGCGGCGATCAGCTCCGGCTTGCTGCCCGCTTCGAGACCGAAATGAAATTGCGTGCCGGCATCGACGATCTCTTCGATGACTTCGCGCAATTGATTCACCTTAATCGGAAAGACGCCGCGATAATGGTTGCGATAACCGAACTCCTGCATGGCGGAGTGAAAGGCACGGTTGACCGTCTCGACCCGGTGGCGGAGCAAGTCCTGAAACCGGATGACGAGTGGAAAACCGAGGCCGCGTTCGCGCGCTTCGTTGACCACCTCCAGCAAGTCGATCGAGCCGCCGGCGTCCTTCAGCGGCTTCGCCGCGACGTTCCCGGCGGCTATTGACCGAGAAGTAGCCGCTGCCCCAACCTTCGACATTGTAAGTCGCGCTGGCGGCGTCCACATCCCAGTCGTTCTTTGCCATCGTGGCGCAGTGTAGGGCACCAGTCTGCAAATTCAATCGGCAGATTGACGGTGCAAAATCAGCCGTCTGCCGCGGAAAAATTGAAGCGTCAAATGGCGGGGCGCCACGGCACACGGCGCACCTCTTGTTTTTCAAAATCGCTCTGATACGGTTTTTTTGATGAACAAAACGGTGATTGAGGTGCAGGTGCGCGCGGTCCTGCCGACGAGCGGCGGCTGTGCGGTCTTCCTGGGCAATGCCGACAAAGTGTTCATCATCTATGTCGACCAGAGTGTGGGCAGCGCGATCACGATGTTCATGCGTGGCACGGTCAAGGAACGCCCACTCACGCACGACTTGATGTCGCACCTGATGACGGCGCTCGGCGCGCACGTCGAGCGGATCATCATCAACGATCTCAAGAACGCGACCTACTATGCGCGCATGATCATTCGCGCGGAGAACGAGCTGCACCAGAAAAAGATCATCGAACTCGATGGTCGTCCGAGTGACTGCATCGCGATGGCCGTGCAGCAAAAGGCGCAGATTTACGTGAGCCAGGAAGTCTGGGACGAAGTGGACGACATGAGCGACGTGCTGCGCAAGATGGAAGAGGATGGCATCAAACCGGAGATCGAGCCAGAGGGCGAAGCGGAATCCGAAGAGGAATAGCCCTTCGCGTCAATTTGTTGCCAGTCCACTTTCGAAGAGCAGCGGTCGCGGACGCGCTCAGCATCTGCAGTCTGGCCCGTCGCCGCCAGGGACTCAGCTGATTAGTTCGCCATAGTGTCGTGTCGCCATCTCGGTGCAGCGGGCGAGCACCGCAGCCGGCGTGTCGAGTTCGAGGACTTCCTCCACGAGCTTCCGGCACTCAGTCATTGACAGACGCTGGACCGCGTTCTTGACTCGCGGCACGAGCGTTGTTCCTGCGCTCAACTCGTCCATTCCGAGTCCGAGGAGCAAGGGCGTAAACAAAATTTCCCCCGCCATCTCGCCGCAAACGCCGACCCAGATATCGTTCGCGTGCGCGGCGTCGGCCACCATCTTCAGCAGCCTAACGACCGACGGATGGCTTGGTTCGTAGAGATGCGCGACGCGTTCATTTGTCCGATCGATCGCGACCGAATACTGGATCAGGTCGTTCGTTCCGATACTGAAGAAATCGACTTCGCGCGCGAGCCGATCCGCCATGATGGCCGCGGTGGGCACCTCGATCATCACGCCAATTTCGAGTTCGTCGTGGAACGGATGGCCTTCGCGGCGCAGCTCGCTCTTGCATTCATCGACGATCTGCAAGCCGCGCCGCACCTCATCGAGGCCAGAGATCATCGGGAACATCATCTTGACGTTCGTCCCGACGCTTGCTCGCAGGATGGCGCGCAGTTGGGCTTTGAAAATCTCGAGATTCTCGAGACAAAAACGAATCGCCCGCCAGCCAAGGAAAGGGTTCAGTTCGTCGCCGGTCTCGGTGCCGTCCGAAATCTTGTCGCCTCCCGAGGTCAAGGGTCCGGATAATCAGCGGATTGGGCGCGACGCGTTGAGCGACGGTGCGGTAGACCTCGAATTGCTCGTCTTCCGTCGGCAGCGCCGTTTGATTGAGGTAGAGAAATTCCGTGCGGTAGAGCCCGACGCCTTCGGCGCCGTTGGCGAGGACGGCATCCACTTCGTCGGGCAATTCGATGTTGGCCGAGAGGACGATGTGGCAACCGTCTCGTGTGGTCGACTTGGTTTCGCGCAGCTGCGTCAGGCGCTCCGCGATCGCGCCTTTCTGCCGCTCGATCTCCGCGTATTCGCGCAGCGTTTCTTCGCTCGGGTGGACGATGAGCAGGCCATGATAACCATCGATTAGGGCCGGCGCGCCGGTTTCCAGCGTCTCGGTCGCATCGTGCAAGCCCATGACCGCGGGGATGCCTAACGACTGGGCCATGATCGCGGTGTGCGAAGTGCGGCTGCCCAGGTCGAGCACCAGGCCACGCACCTGTTCACGATTCATCGTCGCGGTGTCGGAAGGGGTAAGATTATGGGCGACCAGGATGTGAGGTTCGTTGATCGAGAGAAAGGGCCGCGCTGATTTCCCCTGTAGATTGCGAATAACGCGCCGGGTAACGTCCTGGATGTCGAGCGCGCGCTCGCGCAAGTAGGGATCATCGATCCGGCTGAGCGATTCGATGTAACGGTTCGCCACTTCCTGAAAGGTGAACTCGACGTTGCAGTGATCGGCTTCCAGTTTGCGCAGCACTTCGTCGATCAACGTCTGGTCTTCGACCACCAACAGGTGGGCATCAAAAATCCCGGCGTCCTTCGCGCCGATTGCCTCCGCGATTTGCTGCTGCATCTCGAGGATCTGCGCCCGGGTCTGGATAAGCGCGTTTTCGAAGCGCGCGATTTCGTCGGGGACGTTGGCCGCGTCGACCTGGTATCGCACAACGTCGTCGGTCTCGATCGAGAAGACATGGATAGGCCCGCGCGCAATCCCGGGAGCGGCAGCCACGCCGTGCCAACGCTTTTCTTCGTGGTGATCGCTATCGCCGTTCATTCCGGTGCAATAATAGCCGGAACGTCAACTACTCTTCGTTGAAGCGCGACTGGATTAATTCTTCGATATCCTGGACCGCCTGGGCCGCGTCGGGACCCTCCGCGCGCACGCGCAGCCTGGAGCCCTGGCCCGCGGCCAGCATCATCAAGCCCATGATGCTTTTCCCGTTGATCTCCTCGTCTTCCTTTGCGACCCAGATTTCGCACCGATGCCGGCTCGCGACGCGGACGAACATCGCCGCGGGGCGGGCATGCAGACCAAGCCGATTCACGATCGTTATTTCCTTTTCGACCTTTTCGTTTGTAGCTGGTGTCGAGCGTCGATTCAGTAATCCCATCACGTATTTTGCGAATCCATTTGACCCAGCAATTTCTCGTTAAATTCCACCGCGCTATTGAGGCCGAGGCCCTTCAGCTTCTGATCCATTGCTGCCACCTCGATCAATCTCGCGATATCACGTCCCGGCCGTATCGGAATAGTGATGTGGGGCACTTCGATCTTGAGAATCTCGTAAAGTTCGCGGTCCAGACCGATTCTATCCACTTCTTCCAGCTCCTGCCAATCTTTTAACGTCACCACCAGATCCAGTCGTTTCTCGATTCGAATCGCGCCAATGCCGAAGATCGAGACGACGTTGATGATTCCGATGCCACGCACCTCCATGTGATAGCGGGTCAATTCAGGCGCGGTGGCCATCAGTTCGCGGCCCTCGAGCGACTTAATCTTTGTCACATCGTCCGCGACGAGGCTGTAGCCCCGCTCGATCAGACCAAGGACGCATTCGCTCTTGCCGACGCCGCTCGCCCCGCGGATCAGGACGCCGACGCCGAGAATATCGACCATGCTGCCGAACTCGGTCACGGAGGGCGAAAAATCGAGCTCGAGCGCGATCGTGGCCGCGTTGATGAACTTCATCGTGATCATCGGCGTGCGGAAAACGGCGATCCCGGCGGAATCGGCAATGGCCAGCAACTCCGGTGCGAGATGGAAACCGCGGGAGGCGACGATGCACGGGATTTTTTGCGAGCAGAGTGCACGGAACCGTGCATTCCGCTGCCGGACCGACAAATTCTTGAGGTAGGACTGTTCTGCCGCACCGAGTACCTGGACGCGCTTTTCAGCGAAATAGGTATAGAACCCGGCAAGCGCGAGGCCGGGCCGATTAATCGTCGGTTCGCGAATGCGCCGTTCAAAACCGATTTGCTTGCCCTCCAACTTGAGCTGAAGCGACCGGGCGTGCCGCTGGAAGAAAGCCTCCACCGTGATGACCGGGACGTTCATGCGCTGCTCGCTCCCGGAACTAATGGTTTGGACAATCGGCTCCGAGCTCATCTGCACGGCAGATGTATCCCGAACCGGGGCTGATTTCCAGAACGTCCTGCGCGCAACCAGTCCGAGAGTTCGGCGAGCGATCGCTGCTCACTCGCGGCGACCCGCGCCGGCGCCGTGAAGGAGATGACGCAGCTCGCACCGGACAACGGACTTGTAACATTAAACTTTTGGAATTAGCTCGAAATCTGTGTTGTTTTCTGGATATCCAGATATCTCTGGAACTTGCATGCGCGTGCTGGTTATCGAAGACGATGCTCGGTTGGCCCGGCAGATCGCCGGGGAACTGCGACGCTGTGAGCATGAGGCCACCGTGCGGAACGATGGCGCGGAAGGCCTGCAAGCTGCGCTGCTCGATCCGCCTGATCTCGTCGTGCTCGATCTGACTCTTCCCGGCCTTGACGGATTATCCGTTCTGGCTCGTTTGCGTGAAGCGCATTCCACTGCGCGCATTCTCATCCTGACGGCTCTCGGCGAGGTGGGCGATCGAGTAAAAGGTCTCAAGGCTGGGGCGGATGATTATTTGGCCAAACCTTTTTCGATGAATGAATTGATGGCGCGGGTCGAAGCGCTCGGCCGGCGCGCGGCGGCACCGACTGCCGAGGACCTGCTCAAGGTAGGCGATTTGCACATGGACGTGTTGCATCGTCATGTTTTCCGCGCCGGTAAAGGCATAGCTCTTTCGCCACGTGAGTTTGACGTTCTGCAGGTCCTCATGCAGGAGCCTGGGCGTGTTTTTTCCCGCACAGAGCTCTGCGAACGCATCTGGCAGCGGGAACACGAGTATGACACAAGAACAGTGGAGATTTTCATTGCTCGATTGCGCAAGAAGGTGGATTTGGGCTTCGACCCGCCTCTTATTCATACCCTGCGGTATGTTGGCTACACCATTCGGCCGCCGGCGGCGTAGCTATTGATCAGGTAGTTGGCATCCGACGCGCATGGCGGTGATCGAAGCACCGGTTATGGTGGAAGGATGAACCTTGCCGCCGAACTCTGCGCACTTCTCGGGGACGAAATTGTCGCGGCCGACGATGGGCACGCGGACCGCGCACAGCGGTGACAAATGGTTCGCTCATCACCAACCCGATGCCGTTGTCTTTGCGCGAACAACGGAACAGGTCAGCTCAGCTCTTACGATTTGCTACCGAAAATAGAATCCCAATCACCGCGCGTGGTGCCGGATACGGTTACGTCGGCGGTTGCGTACCGGTCCGAGGCGGAATTGCCCTCTCTCTGGCGCGCATGAACCGGATCAAGGAAATTAGCGGCGAAGATGCTGTTGCGATCGTGGAACCCGGCGTCATCACTGGCGAACTGCAAGCAGCCGCGCGGGTCCGCAACCTATTTTATCCGCCCGATCCGGCAAGCCTGCATGATTGCACCATCGGCGGAAACGTCGCGACTAACGCGGGGGGACCGCGCTGTCTCAAGTACGGCGTGACGCGCCATTACGTCATCGGCCTTGAGGTCGTACTCGCGAGCGGTGAGGTGCTGCGCACCGGCGGACGTGTCCACAAGAACAAAACCGGCTTCGACCTGATCGGGCTTTTTGTTGGCTCCGAAGGGTTGTTAGGCGTGGTCACGGAAGTCACCTTGCGTCTGTTGCCGTTACCGCCCGCGCGCGCCACGCTCTCCGCTTCGTTTGCGACGATGCCGGAGGCGGCCGCGGCAGTCCAGGCGATTTTCGCAGCCGGTTTTTTGCCTTCTTCGCTCGAAATCGCCGATCAATTTACCCTCGAAGCCGCGCGCCGTGATCATGGCTCAGGGATTATCCCGGGGGGCAACGCGCACCTGCTCGTTGACGTCGATGGGCAGGAGGAAACCGTGCGGACGGAAGCCGTCGCGTTGCAGGCGTTACTCGCAAGCCGGAAGCCGAAGTCGCTCACACTTTCGACCTCTGAAGAAGGCTCAGAAAAGTTGTGGGCGCTCCGGCGCGAATTCAGCAACTCTCTTCGCGCCACAGGCCTCACGAAACTCAATCAGGACATCGTCGTCCCGCGCAGCCGGCTGGTCGATCTCGTTCAAGTTCGCCGGTCGCTTGCAAGCGCGGCACGGTTTTCCCGTCGCGACCTTCGGTCACGCGGGTGACGGCAACATTCATGTCAATATCATGGCCGCAAATTACCATGACGCGGCGGTGCGTGATCGAGTTGAGCAGGCTCTCGATGAGTTGTTCGCCCAAGTGCTTGCCTGGGGAGGAGTTATCACCGGGGAACATGGAATCGGGCTGGCCAAGAAACGCTGGTGGCCAGAAGCGACGAGCGACGTCGCGCGCGCCCTTCACGCCCGCATCAAGCAGGCGCTCGATCCCCTCGATATCTTGAATCCCGGAAAATTTGTTGGCTAACGCGAGTTGATCTGTGCGGATCGTGTGCTAGATTCCGCGGCTTCAACCTATGCGCATTTTCGGTCTGCCGACCGAATTGTAGTGGTGCGCACTTCGCTTCAGCCCGGTTGCTGAAGCCTTCGTTTGCGAATGAAACCAGGACCATTTACTCACACTATCGCCGTTTTGTTGTCATCGGTGTCGGCTTGCTTTGCGCCGTCCGCACCGGCCCAGGTGCCGACGAAAGAAAGTTCAACTAAATAAAAAGCAGAACCGTCTCACGGAGGACGTGCTGCTAAAGATCGATCCCGTCGGCTACACGCCACTGGGTCACTTCCGCTTAATCCGATAAAGGGCGACGAACGTTTCCCATGGAAAACGGAAATCGTTACCACGGTGTTCTGGATTGGTGAGAATCCGACCGCGAATAATCCCGTGCCGAACCACGCCAGCAGCTGGGACTCAGCCTGGGCGAAAAACTATGGCGGCTACGACGATCCGAGACCGTCACGCCGCCAGAATTACATCCCGGTGAATTTTACGCCCCGGCAAAATCCATTCTACTGTGCGCTCCCTTACAACGACAAATCGCGCGAAGGTCATCGACTCGGAGGCGCCCAAGGTGGTGCCGTGGTTCAAGGAAGCCTACCGGGGACCCGGCTTGTCCGTCTGCAAAGACCGCTGGGTGGCGATCCGCAAGGGCAATCGAACCGTCTATGCCCAATGGGAGGACGCCGGTCCGTTTCGCACCGACCACTGGGAATATGTTTTCGGAAACGAGCGACCCAAGCCGAATCTCAACCGGGGCGCCGGACTCGATGTTTCGCCGGCTGTTCGCGATTACCTCGGTCTGCAGGATACCGATGTGACCGATTGGAAATTTGTCGAGTCTGGCGAAGTGCCGACCGGTCCGTGGACGAAGCTTGGCAACAACAACACCTTCGTCATAAACCAGCGCAAGGGGCAGCCACAACTCGTGAAGGCGAAGGAAAAGAGTTCCGTCATTTTTCGTTAGGCGAGATGTCGCTTCGTGTGTTTCGGGAAGAGCCCGGGGCTGGGCAGGTCGGTTTCTTTGAAACAGACGTGCTCTGTTGGGGCGGGATGTCTCGACTGCGCTCGGGGTGACGAAGAGCTTGTGAGAACTGAGCCGCGCGCGCTAATCTTACGACGCTGATGGAACGCGCCATTCACACTTTTGATAATGGCGTTCGGGTTTACGACGATCACCTGCTCGACGAACAGCGCGAACGTTACCGGAAGCGCAACGTCCACGAGGCGGAAGAGGAGGATATCTTCGTCGATCTTATCCGGCGTATCCCCGCCGATGGTTGTTTCGTCGACGTTGGTGCGGCGATCGGTTATTACCTCATCCTGGCGCGCAAATTAGCTCCGAGCCTGACGATTCACGCGGTCGAACCGCTGGCACGACATCGCGCCTTTCTGGGCGAGAACGCGGCTTTGAATGGACTCCCGAGCGATGACTTCATCGTTCATTCGGAAGGCCTCACCTCCTCCGAGGGGAGTGAGACCTTCATGGATCGCGGCTTCGGAAGCCGGCTTCCGCGCGAACGAAAAGGATCGTCGAGTCTCCCTCAGCACTCGTTGGAAGCGGTTACTGGAAAGGATCGGCCTGCGCCAGCCGAAACCCGGTTCGCAGGTGATTATCATCCCGACGATTACTCTCGATCTACTCGTTAGGCGAATTGGACGCCCGGTGGATCTGTTGCAGATAGACGTCCAAGGTCTCGAGGTGGAGGTGCTGAAGGGTGGAACGCAGTCAATGGCCACCGGCGAGCGTGCGCGCTTTTCTCATCGGCACGCACAGCCTCCCGATTCATCAGGAATGTGTCGCCCGGTTGCGGAGCCAGCGGTTACACCATCGAGATCGATCAACCCGACACCAAAGAGCAACCCGACGGCATCATTGTCGCTCGCAAGTAATCATCGCCCGAGTCACGCGGCGGAAGGAGGAGCGTCATCCGCGCGAAACGACACGGATGACAGGACACTCCGTCGCTGACTGGCAAAGTAGACGTTCCCGCGCCTCGCCGTAGGTTTCGCGGTGGCCAAGCCGTCCATCAAATCTCTTCAGCTCGACGAACTGAGCAACGCATCTTGCCGCTCAAGGGTGCGCCAGCGTATCGCGCGAAGCAGATCACCGATTGGCTCTACGAAAAGCGCGTCACAAGTTTCGCCGCCATGACCGACCTGCCGGCGGCAACCCGTGCTCAGCTCGCGGAGGATTTCTCCCTTAACCAACCCGAAATCGTCCGCGTCCTCGGCTCGAAAGACACGACCCGGAAATTCCTTTTCCGTCTCGCCGACGGCAACCTCATCGAATCGGTCCTCATCCCGGCCTCTCCGGCGCTTTACGGCGAGACGTCGGATCGCCGGACGATTTGCGTTTCCACCCAGGTCGGCTGTGCTTACGGCTGCAAGTTTTGCGCGAGCGGGCTCGACGGTTTCTCGCGCAATCTCGACCCGAACGAGATCGTCGATCAGGTGCTGGCCGTCGAAGCCGAGAGCGGCGAGAAGATCGACAACATCGTCTTCATGGGCATGGGCGAGCCGCTCGCCAACCTAACGAACCTGTTGCGCGCCATCCGCATCATCAACGCGCCTTGGGGCTTAGGGATCGGCGCACGTCACATCACGATCTCGACCAGCGGGCTCGCGCCGCAAATCCGCAAGCTCGCTCTCGAGCCGACTCAATTTCGTCTCGCAATCTCGCTGCACGGGGCGACCGATGAAGTGCGCAGCCAGATCATGCCTGTGAACCGGAAATACAACCTCGCGACGCTCTTCGCTGCCTGCGACTACTACGTCGCACAGAAGAAACGGCTCATGTTTGAATACATCCTGATCGCCGGCGTGAACGACAGCGATGAGCAGGCGCACGCGCTGGCCAGGCACGCCGGTCGTCTCTCGGCAAAGATAAATCTTATTCCCTACAACACGGTCGAGGGCCTGAAATGGTCGCGACCGTCTCGCAACCGGCAGGAAAACTTCCTGCGCATCCTGCGCAACCACGGCGCCGTCGCCACCCTGCGACGGGAGAAGGGCCACGACATCGCGGCTGCCTGCGGGCAGCTGCGCTTGCAGACGAAGCGGGCTGAAGCCGATCCGGCCATTCCTGTTAGTCGTTAGCCGCGCGCTGCCAGCGCGGCGTGCACGCCCGCAACGGCCATTCCACCTTCGCCCACCGCCGCCGCACAGCGTTTGACCGAGCCGGAGCGCACATCGCCGGCGGCGAAGATCCCAGGCACGCTGGTTTCGAGTGGCATCGGCGCGCGTTCGTTTTTTTGCCAGGCCGGGCGCATCGGCGACGGCGGTGCCGGTAAGAATGAAGCCCTTCTCGTCGCGATCGATCTCCGCAGGCAGCCAGTTGGTGCATGGTTTCGCGCCGATCATGGAAAAGACCGCGGGGGTCTCGACCATCGCGGCGTTCGCCGAGTCTCGATGTTCTCCAGCTCGACCTTTTCGAGCATTTTGCCGCCGATCATCTTGCGAATCTCGGTACGGTAAAGAATCTCGATGTTGTGGCAGGCCTCCACCCGGCGCGAGAGATAGTTCGACATGCTCTTGCGGAGATCGTTGCCCCTCACGACGAGGAGCACTTTGGCCGCGCCTTCCGATAGATACATCGCGGCCTGCCCGGCGGAGTTGCCGGCCCCGGCCACAATCACGGTCGCGCCGCGGCAGAGCTGGCCTTCGAGCGCAGTGGCGGCGTAGTAGACGCCCGAAGCCTTCAAACTCCTCGCGGCCTTCGGCTTCGAGCCGGCGGTAGTCCGCGCCGGTCGCGATGAGGACGCATTTCGAATGCAGGCTCGCGGTGCAGCCTTCGATTTGCAGGCAGGCGCGATATTCTTCACCTTCGTGGATAGTGATGGAGAGGGCCTGTGAGGGCGTCGAGAATTTTGCGCCGAAGCGATAGGCCTGAAGCTGCGCGCGATAAGTCAGATCGCCGCCGCTGATCCCGGTTGGGAAGCCGAAAAAATTCTCGATCAGAGATGAAGAGCCGGCCTGCCCGCCCGGTGCGTAACTTTCGAGCACGACGGTGTTGAGACCCTCCGAGCCCGCGTAGACCGCTGCTGCCAGACCAGCGGGACCCGCGCCAACGATCGTCAGGTCCAATGAATTTCCTCCTCGTCGTCACGGTGGCGAGCGGACGCAGCAGCCCGGCGATTTGCGCGACCTCGCGCAGCGAAGGTTTGCGCAGCGGCGCACCGGTCGCCGTAATCAACGTTGGCAGATCGCGACTCGTCAGGTTAAAACGACGGGCGAGCGCCTGTCCCTGCTCGTCTTCAAATTCGATCAGGCGGTGCGGGACATGATTCTTGGTCAGGAAATCGTGTAGCTGATGCCCTTCCCTCGAATCGCGCCGCGCGATCACGCGAAACCCGGCAAACTCCCGATCGCGCATGAGACGTTGCCGCCGCATGATGAACGCGTTCACGAGTGGTTCCGAGACACCCGGCAATTCCACGAGCGCGCGCCGCAGGTTGGCCGCCGGGACCTGCAAAATCTCGGCCTCTTCGGATTTCACCCGGGCGCTGGCCAGCGCCGACGTGCCCTGGAGCATGGCGACGTCGCCGACGAAATCGCGCGCGCCCCGGCGTGCCGAGGATTTGTTCGGTCTCTTCGCGTTTCTCGAAAACCTCGATCTCGCCGCTCAGAATGACCGTTAGCGGAAGATCGCGCTCGCCGGCTTTGAAAATCATCTCGCCACGTCGCAACTTCCGCCGTTCGCCCAGCGGCTCGAGAAGCGCGAGCTGTCGATCGTCGATCTTGGGAAACGCGATCGTCTCAGTATCGCGGTAAAATTTCTCATCCTCCTCTCTCGTCTCGAGCGGACATCAGGAGAGCAGCTTAATTGCGAACCGACACCGCGGTCAAAAATGTGCGCGGCGCCGACGCGAACCAGCCCTCCGGCCCGCGCAAAACTTTTTTGCGCAGCTTCTCAAGCTGGCCTACATGACAACATGGCCGGGCACGACTCAGACCGCGCTTGGGATGAATACGAGTGGGAGCGGTTTCTCCAGCAGCAGGATCAAAAGACGGAGAAATACATGGAGCTGCTCGAGAAATACATCGACGATCCGCAGCGCGATGAAATCGTCGCGCGCGAGATGGGTTGGTGCCATCAAGCCGAAGAGAGCGGCGAGGACTGGAATGAGGACGGCGATCCGTTGCTCGAGGACGGCGTAACCGAGGACGAAGATTCTGCGAACCAGTTGATCAACGGGGGCGCCGAAAGTTTCGAGCAACACGTGCTTTACCGTGCGGCTTTTTCCCTCACGATTTGGATCGATCGCCTTTTTGAGGCGAACACCGCGCTGCAAAACGACCCGGCCGCCGTGAAGCTGGCGACCCACACCGCGCTGGCGAGCGCGAAACTGGCCGCCGCTTTGAGCGACGAAGAGGCCGAGGAACTCGGGATGACAATCGCCTACCTGAAACGCTCGCTCAAAGCGACCACCGTCGCGCTGGACGCCTCGGCACAGCTCATTGCCGAGAAATCAATCACTCCGCAGCAGCACACCGCCTTGCGCCAGCGGCTCTTCCAAGTCCGCGACGGGATCATCCTGCTGATGGGCGAGTTCCGCGGCGAATGGCTGCGGCGCTACGGCAGCCTCTAGCGGTTGAATGAATCAGGGCGGCGCCCGTCCAAAAAGGGACACGGAAGCGACTGCGGCTCAGGCCGATGTCTCGGAGCTCGACTTGGTAAGACAGGCCCAGGCGGGTGACACCGGGGCCTTCGATCAGCTCGTCAGCCGCTTCCGCACTCGAGTGTTCGGCATGATTTACAACATGGTGCATAACGAGCAGGATGCCTGGGATCTTGCGCAGGACAGCTTCCTCAAGGCGTGGAAATCGATCGCGCGCTTCCGGGGGCAGTCGTCCTTTTATACCTGGATGTATCGCATCGTGATGAACGTGACGATTGATTGGCTGCGCAAAAAGCAGGTGAAAGGCGCAGGCGCGGAATTTGACGACGCGATTCAGTTGAAGGAAATCGATCCGGCCTCGCGCACCGTGCCGCACGCCGGTCCGCTGCCGCACGAAGGCATGCAGCACAGGGAAATCCGCGATCGGATTGACGCCGCGATCGCGCAGCTCTCGCCGGAGCATCGGGCGGTTATCCTAATGAAGGAAATTGAGGACATGCAGTACCATGAAATCGCGGAGTCGTTAGGCTGCTCGATCGGCACTGTCATGTCGCGCTTGTTCTACGCGCGCAAAAAACTGCAGAATCTGTTGCGGGATGTTTATGAAAACGTTTGAGGAAAAGTGGACCGCCTGGGTCGATGACGAAATGAGCGAGTGCGGAGCGCGCCGAATTCGAGGCTTCGCTCGACGATCGTGTCGCGGCCGAGGCGGAGAAAAATCAGGCGCATAAACTCGGTGCGTTGCTCAAGGAGCAGTTGCAACCGCGGGCGATGGGGAACGAGGAGTTTTTTCATTATCAGTTGCGCGGTCGCATCGCCGCGGAAATGAAGGAACTCGCGCCGCCTCGGACCACAGCGGTACGCGAGAGCTGGTGGACGATTCGTCGTTTGCTCTGGACCGGCGCGTCGTCGCTCGCGGTCTTTGCCGTCTGCACCTTTTTCGTCATGCGCCAGAAACCGGCCACCAATCAATCGCAATACTTGACGCAGATCTTGAACGCCCGCGTCGATCCGAACGTCAGTCCGTATGCGACCGTCTCGATTTTCCAGACGAAACAGGATCGCGTCACCGTGCTCTGGGTCGACGGCTTGAAATCGTTGCCGCCGGAATACGCTGCCAAGTAGCTGATGCGCCGCCGATTCCTCGCTTTCGCCGCCGGCCTGGGGCTATTTTGCGTCGTAATTCCAAGCGCGCGCGCCGGCGAGAACGTCTGGAGCGGCCTGGTCGTGGCCACGAATGCGACTCATCAGACGCCGCCTCCGCCGGAGATGCATCAGCTTGGGGAAACGTTGCAGCGTACGTTCGGCTACAATCAGTTTGAGGTCATCGGCCAATCGCGAAAGGTCCTGCAGACCGGCGAAGAAAACTGGCTCGCTGTCGAGCAAGCACTTCTCGTTGCACGTCGACGCGCGGGGCGCGTCGCGCGATGGTTATCGGCTCAAACTCCAGTTGTTTCAGGACCAGCAGGTGCTGCTGGAAACCGACGCGACGCTAAGCAAGAGCAGCCCGCTGGTGATCAAGGGACCGCAGATCGGTGCGGGACAGTTGCTGCTCTTGCTCGTGGTGCAGTAAGAAGCGTTGCATGCCGTATGCGTGATCTGTTCCTTGTCGCCTTCTGCGCTTCTCCTGGCATCTCGCGTGAATGCCGAATCCAGATTCGATTTCGCCACCACGCCGGGGAAACTGCCCAAGGACGTCAGGCCAGCTGAGTATTCGATCCGCATCGCGCCGGACCTCCAGAAGCTCACCTTCACCGGCTCGGAAACGGTCAGACTGCACGCCGACAAGCCGGTCACCAAGCTCGTGCTCAACGCGCTCGAGATGGAAATCGCCTCGGCCGCGCTCGACGGCCGACCGCTGCCGAAAAAAGCGATCGCGTTGGACGAGACCGAGCAGACGTTAACCCTCAATTTGCCTAACGAGTTGTCGGCGGGGGACCACGAACTGGCGCTCGCGTTCAGCGGAAAAATCAACGCGCAAGGGCAGGGACTGTTCTACGCGCGCTATCAGGAGCAGGGAACGCACGAAAAGAAGGTCATGCTCGGGACGCAATTTGAGGCGACCGATGCACGCCGCATGTTTCCCTGCTGGGATGAGCCGAGTTTCCGCGCGCGTTTCCAGCTCACGACGGTCGTCCCGGAAAACTTCACCGCCGTCTCCAACATGCCGGTGCAAAGCGAGGAAAAGGTCGCCCGCGGCAAGGAAATGCGCTTCGCGACCTCGCCCTCAATGTCGAGTTACCTCGTGGTGCTCGTGGCCGGGGAACTGGATTCGATCGAGGCCGAACAGGATGGCGTCAAACTGCGTGTCGTGGCGACGAAAGGCAAAGCGGAGATGGGCCGTTATGCGCTCGAGAGCGCGGGCAGGATCCTGCGCTACTACAACGACTACTTCGGCGTGCCTTATCCGTTGCCGAAACTCGATCTCATCGCGATCCCGGGCGGCTTCGGGGGCGCGATGGAGAACTGGGGCGGCATCACCTATTACGAATCGGTCTTGCTCTTTGATCCGAAGAATTCCTCGACCGAAACGAAGCAGGACATTTTTGCGGTCGTCGCGCACGAGATGGCACATCAATGGTTCGGCGACCTCGTCACGATGGCGTGGTGGGATAATCTCTGGCTGAACGAAGGCTTCGCCTCCTGGATGGGATCGAAGTGCACCGATCACTTTAACCCGGAGTGGAACGAGTGGTTGCGCCGCAACGTGCCGCGCGATCCGAGCCGGCGAATCGGCTTCCCGAAAGACACCGCGATGCAATCCGACGCCCGCTCGACCATCCATCCCGTGCAGCAGCCGATCGCGACCGAGGCGGAAGCGGGCGATGCCTTTGACGAAATCACCTATCGGAAAGGCCAATCGATCATCCGCATGCTGGAAAGCTTTCTCGGCGAAGAGGTCTTCCGCGACGGCATTCGCAAATACATCGCGGCGCACAAATATTCGAACACGACGACAGCGGATCTCTGGCAGGCGCTCACCGAGGTCTCGGGCAAACCGGTCGGTGAAATCGCGCCGGGCTGGACAGAGCAGCCCGGGTTTCCGGTGGTGAAAGTTGAACGCGAGAGGAACACGATCAAACTCACCCAGGAGCGCTTCACCGTGCACTTTCCCGATCCGCCCGCGCTGCAATGGCAGATCCCGCTCACCTACCTGATGGTGGACCAGCCCGCGGCGAGCGGGTTTCTCTTGCGGGAAAAGAGCGCCAGTCTGCCTGACGAATTAGCCCGGCGACAAAGCGATCAAGTTCAACCTCGAGGATGCCGGCTACTATCGCGTCGAGTACGACAGCGCGTCGTGGGACTTGCTCGTCGCGCAGGTGGGCCGGCTCTCGGATGCCGACCGCGTCAATTTGCTGATCGATGCCTGGGCGCTGGTCGAGGCGAACCGGGAGCCGCTGTCGCATTACCTCGGGCTTGTCGACAAGGTAGTGAGCGATGATCAGGTCGCGGTCTACGACCAAATCATCGACACGTTCACCTTCATCAACCGGTTGCTCGCCGGCGACCCGGCGCGACCGCGCTTTCAGCAATATGCGCGCGGCCGTTTTGCGGCCCGCTTTCGATCGCGTTGGATGGGATGCGAAACCGGGCGAAGCGTCCCAGGCAATGATTCTCCGCGCTTCGTTGATCCGCGGTCTCGGCCTCCTGAACGATTCCGATATTATCGCTGGATGCCGTTCACGGTTTGATGGTTTCCTTTCCGATCCGACAACGGTGCCTCCGGACTTGCGCCCTACCATCTTCGCAGTGGTCGGTCGTTATGCGGATCTCGGGGACATGGGAAAAACTCCACAAGCTCGGGCTGAAAACCACGAGCACGGAGGAGAAACAGTATTATTACGAAGCGCTTGGCAATGCGATTGACCCAAGGCTTGTCACGCGCACGATCGCCCTCGCACTCACGGATGAACTTCCGACGAGCCGGGCGGCCTTTCTGCTCCCGTTCGCCGCCCGGCAGGGCGAGCATCCGGAGCTGGTCTGGGAATTCGCCCGAGAACATATGAAAGCGCTCCTCGCGAAGCAGGATGCGCTGGGCATCAACGGATTCGCGGCGGGTCTCTTCACCTTTTTTTCCGCTCCGAAGGACGCTGAGACGCTGGAGCGGTACGCGAAGGCAAATCTGCCGGCGGCGGCGGGGAGAGCAGTCGCGAAGGCGGTCGACGAAATCGGCTTCCGCGCGGAGCTCAAGCAACGACTCGTGCCGCAGTTAGAGGCTTGGATGGAGCAAGGGGTGCGGTAACTGCAATAGGTTTCCTCGGAGCGACGTGCTTCTGCACGTTTTCATTTTCGTTTCCGGCGACCGCCTCGACGAGGACGCGCAGAAGCGCGTCCCTCCGACGTTGTCGCGCCGCTTCCCCCGGGCTTCGCAGAGCGAAGCGTCTACAGGACTGCCTTTTTCTCGGGGAAGCGCGCGTCGGCTGGCGGAACACGTATTGCTTCGGCGGCTTCCATTTTCAGATATTGTGCCTGACGCCATCCGGCCCGAGCCTGGCTGAGAAGGAAGAAGGCGATGATTCCGATCCAGATCGATTGTTGTACAAAGCGCACAGAGCAAGAGTGCGCCACCGCCTACGAAACCAACTCCCGGTCGCAATAAACAGGCTCCGGATTTGCCCTAACGGAAACCAAAGCAGAGCCCGCACGATCTGGCCGCCGTCGAGCGGATAGATCGGCAGCAGATTGAAGATCAGAAGGCCGAGGTTGATCCACCAAAGCCAATACAAGACGCGGTAGGCATCGGGCTTGTAGTCATCCAACCGGCCCCTTCCGGTAGCGTGCTGCGCGTAAGTCAAATATCGGCAGCGAGGAGGAGATTGACCATTGGACCGGCGGCAATGCTCCAGAGCATGGCGCCCGCCCGCGGCGGCGGACTAACGAACGCGATACCACCTAACGGCCAGAGGACGATTCGTTCCGCCCGCCCGCCTACTTGCCGGCAGGCGAGAGCGTGACCGAATTCGTGCATTGTGACCAGGACGAACAGTCCGAGGTAAAGCAACGCCGCCCAAACCGGCGACGAGAACATGGATCGCCAGGCTTGCACCTCGTAGACCGCGACGAGGAACCAGGACCAGTGTAGAAAGACGTCGATCCCCGCGATGCGGAAGAGTCGAATGGAACCTCCTTGGGTGGGCATGAGCGAAGATAGCGCGAGGCCGAGCGTTCCGCATCAAGCGATCAAGCGACTGATCGTCGCCTCGGCATAGGGCAGCGAAGCCGTTCTCGATGTTCACCCGAAAATAACCCCGCGCGTGGCTCAGGAACATTAGAGCGATGCGTCGCTTTGTTCCGCCTGGCTTTGGATCAATAACCGCATCGGCAGCATCGGCGATTCGTAGAAACCGTGTTTGCGGAAAAAACTCTGCGAGCGCAGCTCGGGCCGATCGGTCAGCAACGTGATGCGCTTGAAATTCTTTTGCCGCGCAAATTCGATCGCGTAATCGAGCAACATCGACCCGTAACCATGGCCGCGATATTCCCTATGGATGACCAAGTCCTCCAGCAGAATGACAAAACCGCCTTCTGCGGTGCTGATCGTAAAGAGCAGGTTGATCATCCCGACGATCGAGCGATCGCGGCGCAGAACGAAAACGCGCCCACGATTCGGCTGCTCGAAAATGAGGCGCAACCCACGGAGCTGTTTCTCCTTGTTCGGGCGAAAATCGCTCTCTTCGCTGAACAACTCGCCGAGCAGGCTCGATAATTCGTCCAGGTCTTCCGCTATTGCCGGTTCGATGGCCACATCGCTCATCGCAGATGGTTATTCCATAATCGGAGCACCGGTGGCAATGCGGTTGTCGGTCGCTCGTCGCAATGCCCCGGCCGGCGTTGACAAACCGGATGGCGCTCCTAAAGTAGCGACTCTTTCAGCGCCCGGAGTCGGGCATTTCCCGATGAAACGCACTTTACAGCGATCCAAGCGAACCCGGAAACAGCAGCACGGTTTCCGCGCGCGCATGAGCACCAAAGGGGGCCGCGCCACACTCGCCCGGCGTCGTCAGCGCGGCCGTAAGCGTCTCCTGCCCAAGGGTGTGGAAGTGCATTTCGCGCGGCACACCCAGGCGTAGGATCGTGATTCGTTAAGAACGCTAAGCGTTATTCGGTGGACGCGTTCACGCGATCTATCGATTTAGCGATTCCGCCAGCGATCCCGCGTATCCGGTCAACTCCAAATAGCCGCGACCGCGGATCGGCTTGCCGGCCCGCGTTCCAATCAAATCAAAGGCGCCTTCCCAGTAAATCAGCGGACTGAAAACCAACTCCTGGTTCGCCAGCACCGGTTCGATTCTGAACTCCAGTTGCTCGTTCGGGAGAACGACGCGCCATCCAATCGGGTAGTTCGCTCTTGTTCCCGGGCTCCTCCAGAACGGATTCGGGTGTCATTTGAAAATCCGCGCTTGTGAGCGAAACCGAAGTGCCATCTTTGCGCACGAAGGTTCCGCTCGAAATCGGATCGATCGCTCCGTTCGTTAGGCGCATCTGGTAGAGCATCAGCTCGGTCCCGTCATCGAACTGCGCCGAGACCCAGTTCCAACCAGCCTGCCCCGGCGCGAGCTGGTTGGTTGCCCATTCGTGATCGAACCAACTCTCGCCCGAGACCGCGAAGTTTTCCGTCATCAAGCGCGCGCGGCCGGACGTCTCCAGCCGCGTGATCGAGTAATAGTGAGAAGCGTGTCCCGCGACCTTCCGCCTTTCGGCTGATTCCCCCGCTGCCATGGATGACCGGCGGTTTTTGGGCAACGAGGTGCAATTGGATCGCTGCATCCGGTGCGTCCGCCGCGAGATCGAACGAGCCATCGGCATTCATTCGCAGATTCCATGAATCAATCCAGGCGAGCCGTTGGCCGTTATCGAAACCTGCATCGCCGAAGCTGCCGCGGCTCACTTTTTGGTGAAAGAGAAACCTCTTTCCCGCCGCGTCAGTGACCGTGAAATGCGCGAACTTCAGATCATCCACGATGAAGCGCGAAGTCGTCCCAGTTCGCTCGGCCAGCGGACGAATACCCTGCCGGAAAAACGTCAGCTCATAGCCGAAACGTCGCCCACGATTGTTCGTCAGGTTGCCGGTAAAATACCACCACTCGGTTTTGAATTCATCGTGCGCATGATGATCGCGCGGAAAATCATACTGCCAGCCCGGCCTCGCGATCTGCCAATCCGCCGCCACGCAGCCAATCGCCAGGACGGCAATCCAATCGGCCATTCGAAATCTGAAATTTGCAATCCCCTCATTCGCTCCGCACCGCCTCCGCGATATTGATTCGTCCCGCCCGCCACGCCGGAATCCATCCGGCCACGACCGCCGCTGCGATGATCCAGATCGGAGTCCAGGCCAGCGACCACCACGGGAAGGCGAGCTGAATCGTCCATCCGAAAAAAGCGCGATTGATCACGCCGGTCAGGATAAGTGACAGGCAAAGCCCAGAAGCCAGCCCAAGCACGCTGGCGAGCAGACCGATCATCCCGCTTTCCCAGAGGAGCAGACGTCGGATTTGTGCCGCCGACGCCCCGATCGAGCGCATCACGCCCAGTTCGCGCGAGCGCTCCGTCACCAACGTCGTCAGGCCGAGGAAAATTCCGACGACCGCAACGAGCACGGCAATCGTCCGCAGCACATAGGTGACGGCAAACGTCTGGTCGAAGATTTCGAAGATGCGGGTCCGGAGCAGGCGGTTCGAGTAGATCGAGAATTCGCCGCCCTTGCTGAAGCGGTCGCGAAACGCCTCGGCCACCGTCTCGGGATCGGCGCCTTTTTTCAGGTAAAGTCCGAGGCTGTTGACGCGGTCGTCGTGCCAGAATTTCTGGAAGTTCTTTTCGCTCAGGAAAACGGTGCCCTGATCGCGGGTGTAATCGTAAAAAACGCCCGCGATCGGAAAGGATTCGACGCCCTTCGGGTGAAGGCAGCCTGAGCGACTCGCCTTCCGCGACGTGAAAGCGGCGCGCGAAACTCTCCGAGACGAGCACGCATTGCTCGTTGTAGAAGCGATGGATGATTTCGTCGTTGCGTCCGTGCAGGAAGCGCAGGTTGCGCCGGTTGCTCCCGCGCACAACCGCGATTGCGATCGTTTGGTCGCGAAAAGGAAGCTCCACGCCCCGGTATGTATCGACCTCTTCGACCGCTGGATTTTTTTCCAAGTAGTCGATCGCGGCCGGCGGGACAAAAGACGTAGGACCGGCGATCTCATTCGCCGCCGGCCCAATGAAAAGATCGGCGATCAGCGTCTGATTGATCCAATCGCCGACCGTCTGGCGAAATGAAAATACCATCACCGCGACACCCACGGTCATCGCCACGGCGGCGGCCAGCGATGCGATCGTGACCGAATTGCGCAACAGAGTTCGGCCAAGATTTTGCGCGGCCAGGCGCGGTTCGATCTTTTGATGAATCGTCGCCTGCACCGCGCGTGAGAAGCGAGAGGTGATCTCCGGCGCGATGGCGGAAAAACCGGCGAGAACGAAAAAGGCCGCACCGAAACCAAGCCACGCCGGTCCGGTTCGCAACGCGAGTACCGAGAGCGCGATTGCCAGAAAAAGCGACAAGGCACTGCCGAACATCCAGCCGTGCGAAAGCCGCACGGCCTTTTCGATCCGGGCGCCGTGATGGAGCGTTGCGACGGGATCCATCGCGGCCGCAGCGCCGCGCCGGCAACCAGGCGGCGCCGAGGACCGAGGCGAAGCCGAGCAGCAAAGCGCTGCTCCAGATCCAGGGCGAAACGACGACCTGCTGCACACTGAGCAGGACGTAGAGCGACGAGATTGTTTCCGCGACCGTCCCGACGAGCTCGCGGGCCAGAAGATATCCGCCGGCCATTCCGGCCGCGATGCCGACCGCTCCGAGGACGACGGCCTCGCCGAGGAAAAGCCAGCGTATTTCCCGGCGCGTTACGCCTAACGAGCGCAGGATTCCGATCTCACTGCGCCGGCGGACGACAGAGGCTTCGATCGTGTTGTAAATCAGGAACATCCCGACGAGGAGCGAGACGAGGCTCATCGCCTGGAGGTTGAGCTGGAAGCCCGCCAGCATCTTTTCCACTTGTTCCCCGCGCTGGGCCGGCGCCGCGACGGTGGTATCTGGAGGAAGACCCTTCCGCAATTCGGTCGCGATCTTCGCCGGATCACTCCCATTCGTTAGGCGAAGCGAGATCGAGTCGAGCGTGGCGCGCCGCCCGAGGAGTTCCTGGGCCCAGCCGATGTCCATCGCCGCAAAATGCGGATTGGCATTCGCGCTTGTCCCGCGGGTCCGCAGGAGGAATCCAATCGTCAGATGTTTCGTTTCGCCATTGATCTGCGCGTCGATTTCGTCACCGGCGCGGAGGTGATGTTGCCGCGCCAATTCCTCGCTCACCGCGACCGTCCGCGGGCCGCGCAGCCATTGCTGAAGACCGAACTGCCGGGTTTGAAAATCAGTCAGATCAAAAGTTCGAAATGGCTCGTTGGTCAGGATGTCGATTCCCAACAGGTCGAGATATTCGCCGGGAAAAGCGGGCAGGGTGAGAAAGCCCCGCACGATCGGAGTCGCGGCGGCGACTCCGGGTTGTCGCGCGATTTTGGGAAAGAGCTCGTCCGGCAAATCGCCCGCCGTTGCGTTCACCTCGAGTTGCGCCTTGCCCGCCACGACATCGACGCTCGCCTCAAAGGCGCGGTTGGCGCTGTAGTTGGCGATCTGGATCGCGAGATAAAGCGCGACGCCGAGCGCGACTGTCGCGACGTTCAAGGTCGCGAGGAGTGGATGGCGCGCCAGATAACGGAGGACGTGCCAGCGAAAGAGACGGAGATACTGTGCGCTCAAGCCTGCAAAAGATGCCGAGAAAATATCCGGTCGCGAGTGCCCCTGCCTTGGATGGATCTTTCCCGAGTGGCGGAATTTTCGTTTAATCGCAAGCTCCGATGATTAAGGAATCACTCATTCGCCCGGTTTTTTTGCCTGTCATTCTCGGCACATCGCGGCAAGGTCGTCTGAGCGAACACGCCGCGCGGTTTGTCTTCGAACAGGTCTCGCAGAGACCGGACATGGAAACAGAATTGATTGACATCCGAAACATCCGGCTCCCGATCGATGATGAGGGTGAGGCAGTCAAAGATATGAAGTTTTCTGCGACCGTCAGCCGCGCGGATGGGCTCATCCTCGTTGTGCCCGAGTACAACCACAGCTTTCCTGGTCTGCTCAAGCATGTGCTCGACAGCAACTTGGAGGAGTACATTCACAAAGCCGTTGGCGTCTGCGGTGTCTCGGCTGGACCATTCGGCGGCGCCCGTATGATCCAGAGTTTGGTGCCGGTCCTGCGCGAGCTGGGCCTGGTTACGATTTTCTGGGACGTCTATTTCGGGACGGCCGGCAAGTTGTTCGATCCCGCGACAGGTAACATGACCGACCCGGCCTATATCGGGCGCGTCAAGAAATTCGTCGACGAACTCGTGTGGATGGCGCGAGCGCTGCGTTTCGCCCGGGAAAATATTCCAGCGTTGTAGCCGACGCCGTTAACCGCGGCGAAAAGGGTGAGCCACCTTATCGGGGAACGGGGGTCCATTTCTTGCCGGTAAGAGCGCTCCGTGGGTAGGCATATTGCGGCGCAAAATCTGAACAGTCTTCGGCAAGCAACGGAGAGCGTGGCTTGTGCTCCCGGGCTAGTTAGCCTTCGAAAGGACAACAAACCATGAGTCAACTAGCAACATGGAATCCATTCCGGGAACTGGACGAAGTGCAAAATCGCCTCGGCAGTTTCTTTGGAGGAAGGTTTCCCAGATTCGGAGACAGCAACGGCGGCCTCAAACTGGCTGACTGGTCTCCGCAGGTCGATATTACGGAGGACGAGAAGGAATACCTCATCAAAGCCGACCTGCCCGAGATGAAGAAGGACGAGATCAAGGTGAACGTTGAGAACGGCGTTCTCTCGGTCTCGGGCGAACGCAAGACCGAAAAGGAAGAAAAGAACAAGAAGTTCCATCGCATCGAACGCAGCTACGGCACGTTTGAGCGCAGCTTCACGCTGCCGGACGACGCCAATGGTGCCAAGGTGTCAGCGGAGTTCAAGGAGGGTGTCCTCAGGGTGCACCTGCCGAAAACCCCGGTCGCCAAACCAAAGGCGATCGAAGTTAAAGTGGACTAGCCAGGATCGCTCGGCGCGTGGCTCAAGGGTCGCGCGCCGAATGGTCCGTCAGTCGTTGAGCGTCGATTCCTCTTTCAGTTTGCGCGCTGTTCGACGGTCACAGTCCGCCAATAAAACTGGCTGCTCATGCGACTAGCGACATTTGCTATTGCTGTTCCGCTTCCATCAGCGGGACTTGGGACGGAGAAGAGGTTGACGGCAGTGCGGGAGCGTCCGTCACCACGATGGTCGTGCCCGGCGTGATAATGTCGTAAACTTTTTCTGCGAACTCCTCCGGGACACGCACCCGCTGCCCCAGATCATGGAGCGTAGTGTTCCCTTCCGTCTCCACCGCCATCCATTGATGCGCCGGCCGGCCGCGGACAAACGCGCTCGGCTCTTCGCTCAACCCGGCAAGCATGGTGAAGACATGGCTGCCAAGGGGGAGTTTTGGCTCGTCGATCGCAAGCACGGCGCGCCCGATCGGCACTCCATTTCGATATACGTAAACCGTCTTGTCGGCCGCACTCGCCAGGATCGTGATGGGACCTTGTGGGCTTCGTTCCGGCGTCCACTCGAAGGCACCTTCGATCGGTCGCAACGCGCCCACCTCCCGTGGCCACCAGATCATGCCGGGCTGCGCGGACAGGGTCGGCTCCGACGCCTTTCCACCCTTCACGATGACCGTAGTGCCCCGTATCGTGATCGAGTAAAGCAGTTTGGCAAACGCTTTCGGCAACCGGATGCAGCCATGACTCGCCGGATAACCGGGCAGATCGCCGCCATGCAGCGCGATACCCTGCCAGGTCAGCCGCTGCATGTAAGGCATGGGCGCGTGATGATACTTGTTCGAATAATGCGTCACCTCTTTTTCCAAGATCGTGAAGACGCCGGCCGGCGTGCTGCGCCCTTTCTCCCGCTGCTGATACTGGAGCGCGCAATGCGAATGCCGTTGCGGTAGGCGCTCAACGTCTGCTCGTGCAAGCTGATGATGATGACCAGTGGACCGCTGGCGGAAAACTCTGGGTTCCAGGTAAACTCGCCCGCGCGCAAAGGAGCTTTGTCGGCGCGAAGGAAGACGCTCGTTAGGCCAACGAGCGCACCAATGACGAAAAACTTCGCAGCCACGCGTTTCACGCTGACGGCACGCTCCCTTCCTTCAATCTCAACTTAACTGGCATGCGACTGAGTCTTTCATAAATCGTCAACAGCGCTTGAGCGGCCCGTTCCATTATCTACGGCGGGCGAGCGACGACGAGAACACCCAGCAAGTCTGCTGGTATTCCTAGATCGCGCTGCATGACTTGCGCTGCCGATCAGCGGGCCTTGATGATGTATTGGTAGGGCAACAAGTCTCTGTCCGCAGAGACGATGGTAAAGCCGGCCGATTTTAGTTCCGATTCCACCTGCTCTTCCGCGACGCGGAGTTCGATCGGCGGGCCCGGCGGCGTCTTCATTTTTTTGAAGTCGATGATCACAAGCACACCATCTTTGCGCAGACACTCTTTGAGCTTTCTCAGGTAATCGATTCTCCCCTCGATGTGGTGATACGTGTCCACGATCAGGACCATGTCGGCTTCGCCCGGCTTGAGCCCCGCTGAATCCGGCTTGGTCAATCGGGTCTCGATGTTGCCGCCGATTTTCTGCGTCTGCTTTTTCTGCGCGATGTAATCGAGGAACCGTCGGTCGATGTCGATCGCGATCACCTTGGCTGCCAGCTTCGAGATCGGGAACGAAAAGTAGCCGGTGCCGGCGCCGATGTCGGCCACGGTCTTGCCGTCGAGCGTTCCGAGGCTGGCGATGGTTTTCTCCGGCTTTTGCCATTCGGCGCGCGCCGGATCCTCGAAACGAGCTGCCAATTGGTCGAAATCCGCCTGGTGCATGAATTGGTTCGCTGCGCTCTCCTCCGCGGCCCCGGCAGGGTTTGGCTGCAAGGCGGCGCATCCGATCAGGGTTGTGGTGGCGGCCGAGAATAGGTCTTTGATCATAGGTTGCCTCCTGCTTCTGCTCCTTTGTAATGCCGATAAAACAGCGACTTGGCGAGTTCTGCGGTCACGACGTAGCCCAGGACAACAAGACCGAGAACGAGATAGAAATACGGCGGCATCGGCTGAAAACCGAGCACGTCGGCCAATGGCAGATACGGCGTCACCGCCGTCACGATCACGATCGCAATCGTCGCCAGCGCGAGAAGTTTGCTCGGCCGGCTCTTGAAAAACGGCCGGCGACTGCGCACGACGAGCACGATGAGCGAGGCCGAGATAATCGACTCGATGAACCAGCCGGTGCGAAATTGCGCGACGCTGGCGTGCAACCAGAGCAGGACGCCAAACGTGAGGTAGTCGAAGACCGAGCTGATGAGGCCGAACACCAGCATGAACCGGCGGATGAAACGAATGTCCCAACGGCGCGGGCGCCTGCACCATTTCAGGATCGACGTTGTCGCTGGCGATCGTCATCTCCGGAAAATCGGTTAGCAGATTGATGAGCAGAATCTGTTTCGGGAGGAGCGGCAGAAACGGGAGGAAGAGCGACGCGCCCGCCATGCTAAACATGTTGCCGAAGTTAGCGCTCGTCGCGATGAAGACATACTTCAGGGTGTTGGCAAAAGTGCGCCGGCCTTCGCGCACTCCGTCCACCAGCACTTCGAGATCGTGCTCGAGCAAAACAAAATCAGCGGCTTCGCGGGCGACATCGACCGCGCTGTCGACCGATAACCCGACGTCGGCCGCGTGCAGCGCCGGCGCGTCGTTGATTCCGTCGCCGAGATAACCGACCACGTGGCCCGCTTTTTTGAGCGCGAGAATGATGCGCTCCTTTTGCATCGGCTCGATCTCGGCAAAGACATCGACTTGACTGACGCGGCGGATCAGCGCCTGCGCGCTCATCTCGCGCAGCTCGGGTCCGGTGAGAACGCGCGCTTCTCCAGGCCCACTTCGTGCGCGATGTGTTGCGGCGATGAGCGCGTTGTCCCCGGTGATGACCTTGAGCGTGATGCCGAGCTCGCTTCAGCTCGTCGATCGTGGCGCGAATTCCGGGTTTCGGTGGATCGGACAGGACGACGAAGCCGGCGAAAATCATTTCGCTCTCATCGCCGCGCGTGATCGTCGCCCGGCCCGGCATTTCACGATAAGCCACCCCAAGGACGCGGTGACCTTCGTGGCTGAATTCCTTCCAGTGCCGCTCGACTTCCGCCCGCACGGTGTCGAGCGCGACAAGCGAGCCATCGCCGAGCTGCGCCTGCGCGGAAATTTCCAGCATCTGGCGCAAAGCTCCCTTGGTGACGAGGAGCGGCCGCGAATCTTTTTGCACGAGAACGCTTAGGCGTTTGCGCAAGAAATCGTAGGGAATCTCGTCGAGCTTTTGCCAGCCGTCGGCTTCTGCGACCGGCGCCTCGCCGAATCGCGCGATCGATCGGATTGACGAATCCGGTTTCGTGCACGGCATTGAGCCAGGCATAGAGCAAGACCTGCGAGCTGGCTTTGCCTGACGGATCGAGCGCGGCATGCACCCGCACCTCGCCCTCCGTCAACGTGCCGGTTTTGTCCGAGCAGAGGACATTCATGCTCCCGAAATTCTCGATCGCGGCGAGGCGCTTCACGATCACCTTCCGGGCGGCCATGCGGCGCGCGCCGTGGGAAAGATTGATGCTGATAATCGCCGGCAGCAGTTGCGGCGTGAGGCCGACGGCGAGCGCGAGCGCGAAGAGCAACGAATCGAGGACCGGCTTTTGGAAATAAACGTTGAAGGCAAAGATCGCGAGGACGAGCAGAAAAGTCACTTCCGCGAGCAGATATCCGAAGCGGCGAATGCCGTGCTCAAATTCCGTCTCCGGCGGCCGCAGGCGAAGGGTCTCGTAAACCTTGCCGAACTCCGCCGCCCGCCCGGTGTGGATGACGCAGGCTTTTCCGGTGCCGCTGACCACGTGCGTCCCCATAAAGACGGCATTGCTGCGCTGCGCCAGCGGGGTCGCGGCGGAGAGCGCGGACGGAGCTTTTTCGGCCGGAAAAGTTTCGCCGGTCAGCGCCGCTTCGTTCACGAAAAGATCGCGCGCTTCGAGCAACCGGCAGTCGGCCGGGATGATCGCGCCGGCTGAAAGCAGAACGATGTCGCCGGGAACAATTTCTTCGAGCGGCACGAGCATTTCCGCGCCGTCACGCACGACACGCACTTTGGCGGCGACGATCGCGGATAATTTTGCCACCGCCGCGGCCGCGCCATGCTCCTGCCAAAAACCGAGGAGCCCGCTGACGAGGACGATCGTGAGAATGATCGCCGCGTCGGTCACGTCCCGAAGGAAAATCGAGAGCACGGCGGCGCCGATCAGGATGAGAATGATCGGGCTCGTGAATTGTCGCAGGAGCAGGACGAGTGCGGTCGCGTGTTTTTTCGCGCGGAGCCGATTCGCGCCGAATCTGGCCAGACGCTCGCGCGTCTGCTCGTTCGTTAGGCCAGCGCCCGACGTGCCAAGCAGCCGGAAGACGGAATCGGGCGCGGCGGCAAAAAGATCGTCCGCGCCGGTTGATCCGTCGCTCAAAGGCCGCTCGGGAACGTTTCTTCCACTTCGCCCAGTTCCCATTCGGTGCGTGCGCTCCAGCGGTTCGACCGCGCGGGTGTGATCGAAGTGCAGGACGCCGTCGAACTGGTCCGGAAGTCGCGCGTGAAAGTAGTGGCTCTGCATTTCGGTCTCCGGGCGATAGATCACGCCGATGGCGCGCTCGAGTCGTTCGGTCCGCAGCTGCGCGGCGAGTCGGGCGTTGTCTCGCAGGTTGAGAAAGAAACGCGGCGTATCGACTTCGTGAAAGAGCGCTTCGTAACTGTCGCGATGACCGGGCCGGACCTGTTTGCGTTCCGCCGGCCCGTCCCAATCCGACGCCGCCGTGACCGTGCCGGTGTAAGTGGTAAAACCGATCGAGACCGCCTCCGCCCCGAAACGTTCGCGCACGAGCTGGCCGAGATTCAATTCGCCGCGCTCGCCCATCTGCGTGGCGCGCGCGTCGCCGAGGTGCGAGTTGTGCGCCCAGACGACGATCTTGGCCGGCGCATCCTGCTGCTTGCTGAGATGCTCGTCCAGCGAGACCAGCGTCTCCATCATGTGGGTGTCGCGCAGGTTCCAGGAGGAAACTTCGCGCCGAAACATGTTGCGGTAATATTCCTCCGCGTTCCGCACGACGACGGCGTTTTGTTCCGCGCAAAAATAGGCGTCCGCCGCCACCTGGCCGTCGCGCTGGAGATAATCCATCGCCTTGCGCCGTAGCGCGACCAGTTCATTGCACGACCGCATCTTCACAGGTCTGGCGCGAGACCGAAGCCCGCGGCGTAGCCATAGGTTTCGATCTCTTTGCCGAAATGCTCGAAGCAACTGTAATGATGCCGCGCGCGTTGCGCCGCTTCCGGATCGACCTTGATCGAGATAGTCGAGCACCGCCTCGATCGAGGCGTGCAGGCTGTAGAGATCGAGCCCGTAAAATCCGGCTTTCCGATTTGGAAAAGTCTGCTCGTCGTTATGCTCGCGCAGCCAGCCGACGAAATCGAGCACGTCGGCGTTGCGCCACATCCATTGCGGAAAACGCTTGAAACCGCTCAGGGCATCCACGCTATCGACGTCGGCGACCTTCGCCGCGCACGAAGCGATTGATGCGGTAGGCATCGGGCCAGTCGGCCTCCGACCGCGACGGCGTTGAAGCCGCGCTGGTAGATCAGCCGCTTGGTGATGAGGCGCGCGCTCGCGATAGAACTCGTGCGTGCCGTGGCTCGCTTCGCCGAGCAGGACAAAGCGCGCCTCGCCCACCATCTCGATGAGCGAGTCGTAGTCGTTAGGCGAACCGGCCAGCGGTTCCGCAGCGACGCTGATGCGATCGGATAATGCGCTCATGCGGCGGCGGGAGATTTCGCGGTGATTCAGTTTGCCGAGAAGCTCGTGCACTTCTTCGTCGGTGGTTTGGGAGAAGTCTTCATACCATTGGCCGACGCCGTAAAACTCTTCCGGCACGATCACGGCGACGACGTCGTCGCAGTTCTCGCGCAGATATTCGTAGGTCGAGCGCGCGATGGTCGGCGCGGCCACGACGACGCGGCCCGCGTTCAACTGACGCAGCGCGGAAATCGCCGCCACCATGGTCGAGCCCGTCGCGATTCCGTCGTCGACGATGATGACCGTTTTGCCCTCGACTTCCGGCGAGCGGAAGATCGTCGCGATAGGATTGCTCGCGCCGCTTCAGTTCCTGGAATTCCTCCGCCGTGACCGCGTTGATGACTTCATCGGGGATGCGAAAAGCGTTGACCACGTCGCCATTGAAAACGCGCACACCACCCGTCGCGATCGCTCCCATCGCCAGCTCGGGATGTCCCGGCAAACCGAGTTTGCGCACGACGAAGACATCGAGCGGCACGTTTAACTTTTTCGCCACCTGCGCGCCGACCGGCACGCCGCCGCGCGGCAGCGCGAGCACGATCACGTCCGGTTGGTTGGCGTAACGCGGTCAGTTTCTCGGCGAGAAGTTCGCCGGCTTCATGAGCGGTCGCGAAATCGAGTTCATGGGCGTGGCCTCAAGTGTTTGCGAAACCAGTTCCGCGGCGAGGCGCGCCACCTCTTCGAGCGTGCCCGGTTCCTGGAAAAGATGCGTGGCATGCGGAACGACCGCGAGCGACTTCTCGCATTGCAGTTGCGCATAGGCGCTCTCGTTCGAGCCGCAAGACTTCTTCGTCGCGTTCGCCGACGATGAGAAGCGTGGGCGCTTTCACGTGGGCCAACGCTTCACCGGCCAGATCCGGCCGGCCGCCGCGCGACACGACCGCGCCGATCGTCGATCCCGAGCGCCGCCGCCGCGCGCAAGGCCGCCGCGCCTCCCGTGCTCGCGCCGAAATAACCGATGCCTAAGTTTCTCGAATGCGGATCGTCCGCGATTTCTTCGGTGACCAGTGGCCAGCCGCCGGCTGAGCATTCCGATGTCGAAACGCAGATGACCGGTGTAAGCGTCCTGCGACTTCTTCCTCCGGCGTGAGCAGATCGAAGAGCAGCGTCGCCAGGCCCGCATCGCGCAAGACTTCCGCGACCGCCTGGTTGCGCGGGCTGCGCCGACTGCTCCCGCTGCCATGCGCAAAGAGAACCAGTCCGCGCGCGTTTGCCGGAATCTCCAGATCGCCCGCGAGCGTCACTTCGCCCGGCCGGAATCTGCAGCATGACCGTTTCCGCCGGCATCTCCATTTCCTCCTCCAGCGGCGCGGGAGCTACATTCGAATGACTGTGCTCTTTCATTCTGCCTAACGATGGTGATGCGTCAGCCGGGTGGCCTCGGCGTGATCGTGCAGGGCGTGTTCGCGATGGCCGCGGCCAACGCACCGACCGCAATGGCACCGGCGACGAGGAAGAACCCTTCGTGCACCACAATTCCCAAGTCCCAGACGTTATTCCAAGTCAACAACGCCACCCGAGCCGGATCCATCCCTCCACCACCGTTCTCTTTCTTGTTCATAATGCCTCCTTCGAGCAAAATTGACCTGCGATGAGGTTGTTCGCTCTCCATGAATTGCTTTTTGCTCTCCAAATCTTGCCGCCTATTCCGGTTGCCAGGATCGGTGAGAATCAACGGTCAGTTCGCCGACCGGCCGGAGTTCGCGCCGTGGGATCGGTGGGCTCCCGGTTTGAGAAGGCCTGGCGGCCAGGATTATGGACCCCGGCTACAAGGCACTCCTAGAGGCTCCAGGTCCGGACGAAGTCGGAGAGGTTCGGGAAAAGATCCGTTGCGGCGTGGATGACGATCAAAGCAGCGAGGTTTCTCGTGCGCGCCCAGACGATGCCAAAAAACACACCGCTCACGGCCAGCGTGACGATCGAGTAGGCAATGGCGTCGAGTGGCGAAGGATTGACTCCCAGTGCTTCAACGATTCCAGCGTGACGGAAGATGAATCCGGGCGCGTGCGCCAGGCCAAAGAGCAAAGCCATCAAAACAATACCTGTGACTTCGGAGCGAAACCACGCGCTGAGACGCGATTGCCAAAATATTCGTGGCTTGAGGCTAGCTGAATACAAGCAAACAGGAACGCTATCACGGCAACCGCTAGAAGTGCGCCAGCGGCCCGCCAGAGATTAATGCTCCAACTCAAAAGCAGTGTGCGCTTCTCAAACAACAGAAACACGGCGAATAAGCCAAGCATTAGACTATTGTGAATAAAACGGCTGCGGATGGCCCGCGAGCAGCGGCAAGACAAGCGTCAATCCAACGAGGCCGGTGCAAGAAGTACGCCACGGAGTTTTAGCTCCGAGGCAACGTTCGAAAAAATAAAGAATCCAGGGAAGATAGATAAGTCCCATGAAAATATTGGACTGTCCGGAAGCACGGATTGCAACCGGCCCAACCCAGCAAAACACAGCGCCGCCAAATAGACTCGGCCACCTTTCCACGCCTCGTTGTCGGAGAAACAGATTCATGCCCCACATCGCTGCCGCGAAATAAAATAGAATCAGTACGTCAAGTTTGGCGGGCGTCGGAATTCCGGTTAGCCAGACAAACAGAATGTTCACGAGTCAAAACGCAGCCGTGTTCCATTCCCCCGAAAATGGAAACCCAGCCTCGACAGAGAGCGTTCATTCCGTTAGTGTGACCTAACTCGGACCAAAATTGAATATATCGTCACATTGACCGGAGTATGACTGTGGCAATCGTATTCTCCGCCACCAATGGCAAGCCTTTTGAGACATTTTGTAAATAGAATGTGGTGCCGTCCCGGACCCATTGCCCGGTGGGTTGAGAATGACGACCAGGACCCAGTCTGGCCAGAAGGGGGCCATCGGGTGCATTGATATGAACTTCAACCTTGCTTGTCCCGTAAGTCAGACATGAAAGAGTAGTTTGTCCCAGCCCTTCCGAATCCGGTCGGAAGGGATTTGGGTCAGCAGTAATTAGTCCCGTGGGCGGCGGTTTAACAGTGAGTGCTTCCAAACTGTTTGTCGGGAATACCGAAACGGCTGGCGGCAGGATGTTATGCGCCTGCATCGGCATTGGATCCTCCGTCTTCTCGCAAACCATATATACGTGGTAAGACGGAAGGACCTTGTTATCGATCAGGAAATTGTCGAGCAAAATCAGCGCCTTTAGTAATGGCATAATTTCAGTGTCGTTCTCGTTGAAGTTACCGGAAATTTCGCTGAAGATTAAAAGCAGCAGCGTTCCACCCACGTAGCTGAAATGTCTCACTTCAAAGCGGCTGGCGGTTAACGGTACGATTTCGCTAGCACGTATGCTTTCGGAAGGATCCGAACTGTTTATCCCATCGAGTGACAATCGAAGGGCTTCCTTTTTGATGGCCTTGACTTTTGGCATATTGCGGTAGCGCTCTGGAATAACCTTAAGAAAAGCGTCAGCCAGTTCGAGATCGCGTCTTGGGAACTGCATTTGTGATGGCCCGATATACTCGTACATAACAAACAAACCTCCCGGCTTCAGCGTTTGCTTGATCTGGTCAAGGAGGTGTTCAAGCTGAAATACATGGTGTAATGCAGCATGCACGTAAACGGCGTCATACGTCTCCTTCGGCAATTTCGCGGTGTTTAAATCGGCGACCTCGTACGTCAAACCGTCTAGCCCTTCGTCCTGGGCCGCTTTCCTTGCCCCTTCAATTGCGCCCTCCGCAACGTCCACCCCATGAATAAGCTGACAATAGTCGCAACGGCGCAAAACTCGCTCGATGACACCAAAGCCACATCCAAGCGACAGAACTTTGATTGGCTTTCTAAACTTAGCCAATAGAGCGGCCGAATGTGTGATCCAATCCATGTCCGGATCTCCGGTAGCGCGGAGATTCATATTTTCTATAGCACCAGGTATCTGAAGCCACTGCGTGCCGGGTACGTCGCGGCCAGGATCGCTCCAAAATTCAGCTGCTTTTTCAGTGGACTCACTCATGCAAAATCATGCCACTATTGAAACGTGCTGCAAGACGTGGAAGCCAGCGGAAAAACTGTAGAGGCCATTTTTGTAGTGACGTGCACTGTCAAAATGTCGCGTGTTTTACTCGTGCGTCGAACTCAACGTCCAACTCGTCGGCTGCGGCAGGTGAGTGTTCGGTAGGCTGGGAGGTCTGCTCGATCCCGGCGGAAAGTCGCCGCGGCTTTTTCACAATTGCTGGATCCTGGAGTGGGATCGTCAGACTTAAAATCCGGCGGTACTTTGGAACTATTGATCCGCTCTGAAAGCGGCTCGAGACATTTGGCAGAATACGGCTCGCCCAAAAAATCAAGGAACGAGCGCAGAGCCGCCTCGGGGTATTAGGGTAACGAAGAACCGGATGCGGTTGGAAGCGATCCAATCCGGCGGCAACCACGAATCAATCGTTTGCGGCCCGAAGGCGAGATAGACGGACGGGGCCAGGACATAGGCGACGAGGCCGAGCATTTCGCGGGCAGTTGGATGTTGGGTGATGACCAAGGGCTTTGCCTGCGCCGTCGTCCACCAGGCGATGAGAGAAAAACCAACGCCGAAGATAAGCAACTCCAGGAGAGCATCGGAAAGCGAGAACTCGGGGCGCCGCGAAAGTACGGCGAGGCCTGCGATGTAAAGCCCTACGGCAAAGAGGAACCACCGATTCGTAAAGAAATTGCGCAGCGCTTTCATCGTTCAACGGATGACCCGGCACTCGGGATCTCGTTGTTGCGAGTTCATCGGATTACAGCTCGGCCTCGATGATTTTGAAAATGATCGTGTTGTCCAGAAAGCCGTGAAGCAGCTCAGTCCCGGGCCCGCGTCCGGCGGCGAGCACGTCGTCAACGGTATTGCGTGCCTCGGGCGCGTAAGCGGCGGCGGGTTCCTGACCTCTTGGTGATGCGGGACGATCCGCGGGCGGGGTTGGTCCATCAGGATCTGATCCTGGAAGTGTGCCGCGTGTGTCGACCCCGTTAGGCCCGATCGCCCACGTGAGCGCTGGTTCACCGGAGGAGTTGACACCAAGTAATGCGACCCCGCTGTCGCGCCGGAACGGGAAGCCATTCAATGAAAGTCCGCCGATGCCAAAATTTCCCGTGACGAGAATCGTCGAGTTCTCGCCGGTGTAACTGCGCGCGACCGCGATCGCCTGATCCAATTCGACCGTTTCAGCGAGGGTCCGCTCCCCATGATTTTCGCGCGCGGCCGTTCGCATGAGACCAGCGTCGACGATGAGCAAATAGCCGCCGGTGTTCCATTCCAGCAACTCGATCGCACGGCGCGTCATGTCAGCGAGAGTGGGCTGCTCGCTCCCGGCCGCGATCTCGTTTCCGAAAGCCATCTCGCCATCGCTGAAAAGACCGAGCAACTGTGGCCGGCGCCATTGCGGAATGCTTTCGAGTTCAGCCTTGGTGCGGACAATCTCGAAGCCGTTGCGTCGCATCTCGAGGACCAAGTCGCGGCCATCGGTGCGCTCTCCGCCCTTGGCTTCGGGAAGAAATTTGGCGCCGCCGCCGCCCAGCACGATGTCGATTTTCTTCTCTTCCGCCAGTTGTTGGGCAATATCCGCCCCGCCTTTGCTCGTCGCGTAAAAGGCCGCCGTCGTCGGGTCCGTCAGGCGGCCGTTCGTCGCCAACCCGATCGCGCGCCCTCTCTCCCGGGCAAGGTCGATGATGCTCGTCAATCGTTTGTCGTTAGGACCGACGCCCAGACTGCGGTTGTTCACCTTCACTCCGGTCGCCAGTGTCGTGGCCGCCGCGGCTTCGTCGGGCACGGCAAAATTCTGCGAATAATTGGAGAGCATCGCGACAGCCGGCAGCGACTCGATGGCGAGATGGGCGTTTGCGCCACCGGCATAGAGGCGCGTCGCCGCGACGCGGTCGGGAGTCAATCCCTCGCCGATGAAAAGCACAATCCCAAAAGGCTTTTGCACTACCCAATGGCGGAAATAAAGCACGCCGAGGGCGATAAAGATCGTTAGGCAAAGGAGCGCCAGGATCTGGTTCCGCCATTTCATTCAATCGATAGAGCGAAGCGCGGGACGGGTTGTCAATCCCGCAGCAGCGGGAAATCGCTTGAGCGACGCGGCGCCCGTCGGCAGAGTGCGGCCTATGGCAAGACCGGTCGTCCTCGTGATCCGTGACGGATGGGGGATCAACCCCGGCGGAAAAGCAGACCGGGAGAAGAACGGCGACGCGACTTTGCTCGCGCAAACACCCTTTCACGACCGTCTCTATCGGGATTATCCGTGCGCAACACTGAGCGCGAGCGGGGAGGATGTGGGGCTGCCCGAAGGGCAGATGGGAAACTCTGAGGTCGGCCATCTCAATCTCGGCGCGGGGCGGATTGTTTATCAGGACCTGACCCGGATCAACAAAGCGGTCACCGACGGCGAACTGAAGCAGAATGGCGTTCTGCAGGAAGCATTCCGAAACGCGCGAAGCGGGCGGCTGCATTTCATCGGGTTGGTTTCAGATGGCGGAGTGCACAGCCATTACCAGCATCTCGTCGCCCTCGCCGATGTGGCGAGGGAAGCGGGTGTGGAGCAAATCCTCGTCCACGCGATCACCGATGGGCGGGACACCTCGCCCACGGGCGGCTCCGATTACCTGGCGACATGCGGGGCGGACCTGGCGAAAAGTGGGGCACGGATCATTACGGTCGTTGGGCGCTACTTCGCGATGGATCGCGACCGGCGCTGGGATCGGACGAAGCTGGCCTGGGACGCGATCGTCCTTGGGCGCGGCGAGATCTGCCAGGACGGGCCAGCGGCGGCGGTCAGCCGGCATTATGTGGCCGGCAAGACCGACGAGTTTATGCCACCGCTGATCTTTGCCGAGCCTAACGAACAGCGCATTAGCGACGGCGACACGGTTTTGTTCTTTAACTTCCGGGCCGATCGTGCCCGGCAGCTCTCACAGGCCTTTCTCTTCCAGGATTTCGACGGCTTTGACCGGGAAGTCTGGCCGCGGGTTAATTACGTGACTCTCACGGAGTACGACGTGACCTACGATTGCCCGATCGTTTTCGGCCCGCAGTCGCTCAAGAACATTCTCGGCGAGGTGGTGAGCGCGGCGGGGAAGAATCAGTTGCGGATCGCCGAGACGGAAAAATATCCACACGTGACTTATTTTTTTAACGGTGGGGTGGAGAAGCCGGCGGCGGGCGAAGATCGGAAAATCATTCCCTCTCCCAAGGTCGCGACCTACGATTTGCAGCCGGAGATGAGCGCGGTGGAGGTGACCGATGAAGTGCTCAGCCGGCTCCCGCAATACGATTTGATCATCCTGAATTACGCAAATCCCGACATGGTGGGACACACCGGAATTGTCGAAGCCGGGATAAAAGCAGTCGAAACGATCGACGCCTGTGTGGCGCGACTGGTGCCCGCCGTGCTATCGTTAGGCGGAAAACTTCTTCTCACGGCCGACCATGGAAACTGCGAGCTGATGCGCAATCCGGATGGATCACCGAACACCGCGCACACCACGAATCTGGTTCATCTCATCTATGTCGCGGGCGATGCAAAGAACTTCCGCCTCGAAAGTGGGATCCTGGCCGACATCGCGCCGACGCTGCTCTTCATGCTCGATCTGCCGAAGCCGACTGAGATGACAGGGCACAACCTGCTGAGGTCAATCTCCTAGACTAGCGCCGCCCTGCGCTGCGCCGCCCAACTCAACGGGTCGGGGTGGGTGCGGTTATGATCCCGGCGCCGCCGATGCCTTTCAGCACATTACCGAAATCGCTTTCCGTCGAGATTACCGCCGTCGTCCCCTGACTAAACCCGTAACGCGCCACTTCGAGTCGGCGGACAAAGGAATAGAGGCCCTGCGCCTCCGGCGAGTTGAAGGCAGCAGCATAAATTCGCGCTGCCTCGGCGTCGGCTTCGCCTTCGATCTTCAGTGAGTTCCTGGTCGCGGCCGATTGAATCGAAGCGACATCGCTCTCTTTTTGCCCATTGATGTTGGCCGCTTCGCCGCGCCCTTCAGAACGAAACTTGGAGGCGATTTGGTGCCGCTCGCTCGACATCCGCTCGATAATCTTCTCCGCCACGGCAGGGCTATATTTGCTGCGCTTAAACCGTTCATCTAACAGCTCGATTCCGAATCCTTCGATCTTTTGCCGGGCCCGATCGGTGATCTGTTGCTCAATTGCGCCGCGACCCAACTCGACATCGGGAATGTCGGATGGCAGGACGGTTCCCGTTTTCTCGAGCTCGGCGTCGCGCAGCGGTTTTCGCCCTTTCGTTAGTCTGACGATTTCAACCAGGTCGTTCGACGCCACCGCCGTGCGGGTCTCGCTGCCCAGAATATCGTCGAGGCGCGATAGCGCGCTGCGCTCGTCGTTCAGGCGGTTGAAATAGAGAAGCGGGTCGCTGATTTTCCAGCGCGCGAAGCAGTCGACAATGAGGTAGAGCTTGTCCTTGGTCGGACATTCCGTGGGCGGACCATCCCAGGCAAGGATGCGGTTATCGAAGCGGTGCACGGCGTCGACGAACGGCACCTTGAACTTCAAGCCTGGCGTTTGCTCGGTGCGCACCGCTTTGCCAAAGCGCGTCACGATGGCGGTTTCGTATTGGCGAACGGTGAAGAGGAACGCACCCCATTTCAGTCCGGTGAGAAGAAAAATGAGTCCGATAATCGCGAGCACGGGATTTTGCATGAACCCGACGAAGCGGCTGGAAAAATGCGGACGGTAAATGGTGGCCATGGGTAAATCGTTAGGGCTGGGGTGCGGGCGTTGCGGTTGGCGTGGGCGCCATCAGTGGCAGGGTTTGCAGGACTCCTTTGATGCTGTCATCCACGATCACCTTGCGTTCGAGCGCCGGCAGGATCGATTCCATTGACTCGAAATAAAGCCGGCGCCGCGTGATCTCCGGCGCCTTGGCGTACTCCGCCAGGAGAAGAGAAAATTTCTCGGTGTCCCCTTTCGCCCCATTGACCCGGCGAAACGCGTAGGCCTCCGCTTGTTTTTCGCGCTCCTTGGCCTGGCCGCGGGCGTTGGGCACCGCGTCGTTGTAGACCGCCCACGCCTGGTTAATCGCGGTCTGTTTCTCCTGCTGTGCCTGGTTCACTTCATTGAAGGCCGCCTGCACCGCCGCCGGCGGACGCACCGTCGCGAGCTGCACCTGCTGGATTTGCAATCCGAGCCCGAATTCCGCTGACAACTTCGCCAACCGGCCCAGCGCCGCCGTCTCAATGTCGTGCCGCCCGATGGTCAGGACCTCATCCACTGTGCGGTCGCCGATCACCTCGCGCATGACGCTTTCCGAGAGATCGCGCAAGGTTTGCTCCGGCTCGCGGGCGCCGAAGAGATACTGCTTCGGATCCGTGATCCGGTATTGCACCACCCACGGAACGAGCGCGGTATTGAGATCGCCCGTGATCATCGTCTCGGTATCCTCCGGTTGCTGATCACCCTGGAATTGGTTCGTCGCTTGCGGAGTGGTGAACCCGAACTCCAGCTTCAACAAACGCTGTGTCGGCACCAGCGTGATCTCGTCGATATAGGGAATCGCGTAGGCCAGACCCGGCCCCTCGGTGCTGTGATACGCGCCGAAGCGCAGCTTCACACCGACCGAATTGGTCGGGATGGAGACGAACCCGAAGAGCAGTGAAACGAAGGTAATCAGAATTCCGATTGCCCCGATCAGGCCGAGCAGGAAACGGAATGGCCGAAACTGAAACCCGGGCGGAAAGGGCGAAGCGGAAGAGCCGGAAGAAGTGGTGATTTCCATCTGAAGAGGAGAAGTGGCCGCAAGCCTAACACAGTATGCAAGTCTTGACGCGTTAAGGCGCTGTCGTCGCACTTCGGGTCATCCCGTTCAGGGCCGACCTCCCGGTTACTCCACCTCTAATTCGAGACCGCCAATCCAGCGCGCAACGAGATTGTAAAGGGCCGCGCCGATGACTCCGAAAACGAATCCCATCACGCCGTAGATGATTGGCATGAAAATTCCCATCCCAAGCATGATGCCGCCGATCAGCGCGGCCGACGCCGCCTGATCGGACTGCGCGTGTTGCGCGAAAGCGCCGAGCATCCCGGCGAGGGCGAAGAAGGGCAGGAAGATCAACCCCATGCAGCCGTAAACAACGGCGAGCATTTTTCCGGCTTGGAGCGGCGCGATTCGCTTTATTCGGCGAGTCATAGGTTGGCCGAGTGTTCCCAGCCGGCGGCCGTTAGGCAAGCCCGAACCAGTTCGCGTCTCGAAAGATGGCGCGTGAACCGCTATCATCCGCCGATGACCGCTTCGCCGCAGCATCTCAACCAACCGGTGAGCGAATTTATCCGCAAGGATTTTGCGCAACTGCGAGAGTCGATGACCACGCGCGAGGCGCTGGACGCGATTCGGCAGAAAGGAATCGGCGAGAAGATTGTCTATTTTTATGTCGTCAACGAGCACGAGCGGCTCGTCGGTGTCCTGCCGACCCGGCGATTGCTGACCGCGGCGCTCGACCAGCGGATCGGGGATTTGATGATCAAACGGATCGTTGCCATCCCGCGAACCGCGACGCTCCTCGAAGCGTGTGAATTTTTTGTCCTCCACAAATTTCTTGCCTTCCCGGTGGTGGACGAGGAACGACGCATCCTGGGTCTGATCGATATCGGGGTTTTCACCGAGGAGGTCTTTGATATTGCGGAGCGCGAGCAGCACGAGGATGTCTTCGAGACGATCGGTTTTCACCTCGCACAGGTGCGCGAGGCCGGACCGCTCAAGGCTTTTCGTTACCGGTTCCCGTGGCTGCTGGTCTCGATCGGCAGCGGCACGGCCTGCGCGGTGGTGGCGAGCTTCTTCGCCGCGACGCTCGCGGAAAGTCTGGTGATTGCGTTTTTCCTCAGCCTCGTGTTGCAACTGGGCGAAAGCGTCAGCATGCAATCGATGACCGTCACGATTCAGGCGCTCCGCTCGACCCGGCCGACTTTGCGTTGGTATGGCGCGACGCTGCGGCGCGAACTTTCCACGGCGTTATTGCTCGGGGCAGGTTGCGCCGTGATCGTCACCCTCATCGTCTGGCTGTGGTGGAGGGTGATGGTTCCTTCCGTGGTGATCGGATCGAGCGTCCTCGCTTCGCTGCTGATGGCGGGTCTTCTCGGGTTGAGCGTGCCGGCGTTGCTCCACGCGCTGCGGTTGGATCCGAAAATTGCCGCCGGCCCGGTGACGCTGGCGGTGACGGATGTGATGACGTTGCTCTTTTATTTCTCGATCGCGAGTTTGCTGCTGCGGCCGGCCTAACGAACCCGCTTTGACAGAGCCAGAGAGACCGTGGCTAGCCGATCTTCTTGCGGAAGCGCAGGGCACAGATGCAGAAGAGGAGCACGGCCATGACGGTAAGAATGCCTAATGACGGCGCATACTCGAAAAAGGTCGCGCCGCGCAGGATAATGGCGCGCATCAGCCAGATGAAATAGGTCGTGGGGAGAACCGCGCCGAGCCCGTAGAAAATTGCCGGCATCGTTTCGCGCGGAAAAATGAAGCCGGAAAAGAAAACGCTTGGCAGGATGAAAGCCATCGACATCTGGAGGGCCTGCATCTGGTTTTCGGCTTTGGTCGCAACGAGCAGGCCCAGGCTGAGGAGCGCGAAGACGTAAACCAACGTCGCCAGGACCATCGCCACGATGCTCCCGGCGATCGGGACAAAGAAGACAAAGTGCATGATCCCAAAAAGGAGAAAGGCCATCAGCATCCCGATGCAGAGGTAGGGGATCAGTTTGCCCAGCATCAGCCCCCAGCGGCTGAGCGGACTAACGAGAAGCTGCTCCAATGTGCCGCGCTCCTTTTCCCGCACGACTGCCATCGCGGTGGCGAAGGTCGTGCCGATTTGCAGGACGATGCCGATCACGCCCGGGACGAAAAAGTTAGGGCTCCGCATCGTCGGGTTGTAGAGCATTTGCGGACGGATTTCGATCGGCACCGCGTGCCGGCCGCTCTCTTTCAAGAGCACTTCGGTCGATTGCGTGAGGGCGATCGCGACCGCGGTATTGAGTGCCTGCAGCGCAACGGTGGAATTGGAGCCGTCGATCAAAAGTTGTGCGTGGGCGGGGCGACCGGCGCGAAGGTCGCGCGTGAAATGAGGCGGGATTTGCAATCCCACATAGGCATGGCCGGCGCGGATTTCACTCGCCATTGCCGTGGCGCTGCCCACTTCCCTAACGATGCGAAATGTTTCGGTGTTGACGAAGCGGTCGAGCAACTGCCGGCTTTCGACGGTGCGGTCTTCATTGAAGACGACCATCGCCATGTGTTTGACGTCGTTATCGAGGGCGTAGCCGAACGCGATCATCTCGATGAGCGGTGGGAAAAGCATGAAGAAGAGCGTCATCGGATCGCGCATGACGACGATGAATTCCTTGAAAAGAATGGCGCCAAGGCCGCGGAAAGGGCGTCTCATGAGGATGGCGTTCGGATTGTCATCCCGATCCGGCGAAGCGCGGAGAGGGATCTCGCAGTTGCTGGTAAAGGGTTGGCGAAAGATCGACCCACTTCGGGTTGCGTGTTTCGACAAGTGCGTTCTTTTTGCCTCGGCGCCATCCTTTGATTTCCTTTTCACGATCAATGGCATCGCCGATGTCGCTGTAGGTTTCGTGGTAAACCAAAATGGTAAGCCGGTACCGTTTCGTGAAGCCTCGGAACGTTCCATTCTCATGTTCCCAAACGCGCCGCGCCAGATCGTTAGTCACGCCAGTGTAGAGGACGATCCTACTGCGATTGGTCATCATGTAGACAAAGTACGCTTTCACTACGATTGCGAGGTCCCTCGCCGCGCTTCGCCGGCTCGGGATGACAGTTTTGCACGTGTGTCCAAAGTTAGGCGGCTTTCTCCTCTTGATTTCCGTTCGCGTATTTCGCCGTCAGCGCGACGAAGACGTCTTCCAACGAGGGGCCGATGACGTGGATTTCGGCGCTCTGGATGCCGACGCCGAGCAGCTTCTTTTCGATGTCCGCGCGGGTGATGGCATCGTCGACCAACAAGTGCATCGATTGACCAAAGACGGTCGCGCTGCGCACACCTTCCACCGAGCGCATCGCCTGCAAGGCCTGTGTGACGTGGTCACAGGTAACGTCAAGCCGGCGTGTGCCGGGTGGCGTCACCTCCGGCAACTGTTTGAGATCGTCCGGTTGGCCGCTCACGATCAGTTTCGACATGTGGATGTAGCCGACATGTGAGCAGCGCTCCGCTTCGTCCATATAATGCGTGGTCACGAAGAGGGTCATGCCGCGTCCCGCGAACTCGAAGAGCAAATCCCAAAGCTCGCGCCGCGCCACCGGGTCGATGCCAGCGGTCGGCTCGTCGAGAAAAAGAACGGTCGGTTCATGCATCAGCGCGCAAGCCATCGCGAGGCGTTGTCGCCAGCCACCGGAGAGGAGCGCAGCGCGGCGGTTGAGATACGGTTCGAGGTGGGTGAGCGCGATCAGTTCGTCGCGCCGCTTTTTCAGCTCGCGGTCCCGGAGGCTGTAGAGTTTGCCGGAAAAAAGAAGGTTCTCGTTTACCGTCAGCTCATCGTAGAGAGAAAATTTCTGCGACATATAGCCGATCATTTCCTTGATTGCTTCGTCCTCGCGCAGGACATCGCGGCCCCCGATGCGCGCCGTGCCGTCGGTTGGCTCGAGAATTCCGCACAGCATCCGGATGACGGTGGATTTGCCGGAGCCGTTCGGACCGAGGAAGCCGAAAATCGAGCCGCGCTCGACAGAAAAACTGACGTGATCGACCGCGGTGAAATTGCCGAAACGCTTCGTTAGGCCGTCGCACTCGATCATCGCGTCCATCGGAAGAGGAGAACGAATCAGGAAAGCCGAAAATCAGAAACGATCTCCATTCTTTCTTCTTTTCCGGATTTCCTGGTTTCCTGATTCATTTTTTCACGGGCACGTTCGGGAACGTGACATCAGCGGACATCCCGGCGCGCAACTTGTCGTCGTGATTCTGCAACCGGATCTTGACTCCGAACACCTGGCGGATGCGGTCCTCTACCGTCTGCACGTTGCGCGGCGTGAACTCGGCCTGGCGATTGATTTGCTCGACCGTGCCAGTGAATTCCTCATCCCCGAAGGAATCGACCCGGACACGCACCTCCTGGCCAAGCTTGATGTAACCCAGCCACGGTTCCGGCACGTAGACGCGGACCCAAAGATGTTGCGGCAGAATCAGGGTCGCCAATTCCTCGTTCGGCGCGAGGACGTCGCCGACTTTCACGTTCAACACTTCCACGACGGAATCGTCAGGCGCGACCACGTTCAGCTCGCGCAACTCCGCTTCGATCTCCGTCAGCTGCGCGCGCATTTGCATGATGCGCATGCGGGCCGCGTCAAGGCTCTTTTCTTCGGCTGCCGCGGCACTCCGGGCGCGCTCAGCTTCGTTTGGCGAAACGGTTTTCGAGCGGAGCAAGTTCTCCTGCCGGCGGGCATCGGCCTGCATGAACTCGAGCTGGGCAGCATGGGCATCGGCATCACGCATCGCGGTGTCGATCTGGGCCTGCGCGAGAGCCCGGCGCGCCTGCATTTCCGGGGCGACGAGTTGTGCCAGCGGTTGTCCGGCGTGAAGCGTGTCGCCTTCTTGCACAAAGAGTTTTTCGACCCGACCTCCGGTGCGCGGCGCGACATGCACTTCGTCGACTTCGATCGTGCCCGAAACCGGCTGGGTGCGCGGCCGGCAAGCAGCGAGCGAAGACAGAAGGAGGCCGATGGCGGCGGCGCGAACAAAAAAGTGCGACGTTTGCAAGGCGTCGAAAGGTTACCAACTTCTTGATTGAAACGAAAGGTGTGGGCTAACGGGCGGCAAACGGGACGATGAAAACACGGCGATTCGATCATATTGATTTGCGGGTTAAGGACATGGTGGCCGCGCAAAAGTTTTACGGTCAGTTGCTCCCTGCGCTGGGCTTTTCCGTCGCTTCTGGCGATGACGAATGGCGCACCTACCAATGCCCTGGCGAGGGACCGGAAGAGTTTTTCGGCTTCACCGAAGGAACGGATCATCGGCCTAACGAAACCCGAATCGCCTTCTGGGCGGAATCCCGTGTGGAAGTGGATCAGCTGACCGAGATTGTGAGGCAGGCAGGCGGATTGAAGGTGGAAGGGCCGGAGGTGTGGCGGGAGTATTCGCCCGGCTATTATGCGGTTTTCTTCGAGGATCCGAGCGGGAACAAGCTTGAGATCTGCTGCCGGGAGAGTCGTCCCTCTTGAGATCGCGGGCAGTTCTGCGAGACGTATCGCCATGAGCACCGCCGCGCCGATCCAAAAGATGATGGGGCCGCAGCGCCGGGTTCGTTACCTTAAGATCATCGCGATTTTCAAGATTCTCCAGGGCGCGATTTTGCTTGCCATCGGCGTCTCACTGCTCTTTCTGCACAGCCGGACGCGCTGGATGGAGGGCATCTCGGATTGGGTGGATGGGGAGCTGATGGTGGCCCATAGCCGGGCGGTGCTTTATCTCTTGAGCAAGTTGCAGGATGTGGTCGCGGGCGGGCTCCTCCAGGTGACCAGCCTGGTCGCGCTCTTCTACGCGGCGGTGCTCTTTACGGAAGGCATCGGCGTCTATCGGCAGCGACGCTGGGCCGAGATGCTGATGGTCTTCGCCACCGCGACTCTGATCCCGTTCGAAGTGCGTCATGTCTGGTTCCATCCGGGTGCCGTCGCCATCATCATCCTGGCGGCAAATTGCTTTATCGTCTGGTTCCTCTATCGGGTGTTGCGGCGGGAGCGGCCCGAGGAAAGGATGGCCGCGACCGAGGAGCCCACCGTCGCGGAAATCCGTTAGGCGTTAGGCGAGCGGGCGAATATCAAAATGCTCCAGCGCCGCGACGGTTTTCTCGAGCGGCAGGCCGATGACGTTGCTGCGCGAACCGATGATGCGGGCGATGATCGCGCGGCCAGTCCCTTGCGCGGCGTAGCCGCCTGCTTTGTCGAGCGGGTCGATCGTAGCGAGATATTCTGCGATCATTCGATCGCTCAATTTCTTGAACACGACCCGCGAAAGGACAGAGAAGGCAAGTGATTTGCCGCGATTCAGATGGGCGATGAAAACGCTCGAAGCCACGAAGTGCATGTGGCCGCTGAGCAAACGAAGGAGGCGCGCCGCGTCGGCCCGGTCGGCGGGTTTTCCGATCACCTGTTGGTCGAGCGCAACGAGAGTATCGGCGGCCAGGATGACCCTGCCGGGACGAGCTCGGGCGACAGCGAGACCCTTGCGCAGAGCGTTGTAACAGGTCGCCTCGCGCAGGGTCAACTTGTCGGAATGAAGTTCCCTAACGGCCGGCGAAATGACCTCGAAATCATAGCCGGCCTCAGCAAGTAGTTGCCGGCGGCGGGGCGACGCCGAGGCGAGCACAAGGCGCGGCCGGACGCCAGTCATGGAGTGTCGGGCTTATCCGGCGATTGTTTGCCACCGAGGATATCGGGCATCTTCATTTCGGAATAATTGGCCGGAATGTCGAACTCCGAATCGGCCAGCGGAGAGAGGCTGACGGATTCGATCGTGCTCGTGATTTGACCCTGGCCGGGCACCTTGATCTCCGTGCGCAAAGGCAGGCCGGGAAGGGCGTGGTAATCCGGCAGGCCCTTGGTGATGCCGGCGAAAGCGCCGCGCTGCAGGAGCGACATTTGCTGCAGGATGCTCTCGTAGTTCGGATAGCCCTTGGCGACCCAGTAGGTCGCGTGGTACTTCGGCGAATCGCTGACGTATTCCTCAGTCTCGTAGCCGCTGATGGTTTCCTTCTGCCCCGTCGGTTTGGGCAGGGCCTGCTCGGGCGCTTCTTCTTTGACGAAGGATTTGGCCATTTCCGCCATCGCCTTGGCCTTTTCGCCAGAGATGCGCACGACGGTTTTCTTGTCGTTGAGCAGGGTCGTTAGGTCACCGGTTTTCGCGTCGATGATGGTGGTGACCTGCGGAGTGACATCGACCCGTGCCTTGTCGCCTTTGACCTTCAAAGTAATCTGGTGAACGCCATCGGCGCCGGCCATTTTTTGGACGATGGTGAGGTCGGCCTGGGCAGTGGCGTAGAGCGCGAGAAAAACAATCCCGAAAAGGCGCGGTGATTTCATGATCAAGTTGCTAGCCGGGCCGGGCGCGATTGGCAAGCTCGCAGGCGAGCATGGTGCGAGGATGAGGACTGGGAACCTGATCAGAAATTCGGATTGGCCGGCTTCTCCCGATTTCTTGGCTTCCAGATCGAAGCGCGTCTGGCGTGGCTCGGAAAGAACTTGGCAAGGCCGGGTGGGCACGGCAGCTTAAGCGCGCGCGGGCATAGCTTAATGGTAAAGCTCCAGCCTTCCAAGCTGGCTATGAGGGTTCGATTCCCTTTGCCCGCTCTCTGGACGTGCGGGAGAAGTGCGATTAGATGCCTGGTGGGAGACTCCTTCAATTGCCGATGAAACCATTGTGCGCGCGAGCCTGGAGCGGATCCACCCCGTCGACCATAGGGCGTACCGCGGCCATGTTCTGCGGCGTCCTTCTCCTGGCCGCTGGATTTTGGACGGCTCTGTTGCCGGCCGTGCTGGCCCGGGAAGCGACGGCGGCCGATATGATCGCGGAGCAGTTACCGGGCAGGAAAACGCTGAAAGACGCCACCAAATCGGAATTTCTCGGAGCCGTCTGTGCCGCGGTGCGGAAACGGCGCAGTGCTGCCGCTGCCATTACGCAGGCGGCGGTGACGGCGCGGCGCGAATCTGCCGGCGACATTGTGGGAGCCGTCCTGCGTTGCGCTGGGAAGACCAATTGCGAGTTGGCAAGATCGATCGTGGCGGCGGCGACCACGGCGGAGGGTGACCCGGCGAAAATCGCCGACGCGGCAACGGCCAAGGTACCCAACTGTGCGGAGACGATTCGCGAGGCGGGTCGGCGCGGAGGGAAGGCAAGCGATCGCCCTGAAGCGGAAACCGTTCCGGAACAGGGTCCGTTGATCGGAACGAGCAACGGGCCCGACGAAGGATTCGATCCGCTCGAGCAGCTCAATCTCGTCTGTGATGATGGCACGCAGCGCGCGGTGCGAGCGAGTCAGCTCGACGATTTTCTGCGTTTGAATCCCGGATCGTTCGTCGGTGTCTGCCAGACGCCGCCGCAAACGAACCATTAGCCCGCGCTCGCAGACTGACCGGCTTGTTTGCGGACCAGATCGCGCGCGTCACGAATCATCAAACCCGAGCCTCGCCGGCCAGATCAGCGCGCGATGGCGCCAAAGATACCCGAGTCCGGAATAAATCGTTAGGCCGATCGTAATCCAAAGCAAAACGTTGCCCCCGTAGCGCCATGCGATCTGCCACCATCCAGCGTCCCCGACGCCCGGCCGTAACTCGCGCGCGGAAAGCAGCAGGAGAAAGAACACGACTGTTGTGATTTGCCACGAAGTCTTGTGTTTCCCGAGCTTCTCCGCCGGCAGGATGGTGCCCTCCGATGAGGCGAGCAGCCGCAGCCCCGTAATGAGGAAATCACGCGCCACCACGATGGTCGCTACCCAGGCCGGGACCGCTCCCAGCGGCACCAGGCAGATGAAGGCGGCAGCCATCATTACTTTGTCGACCAGCGGATCCATCAGTTTTCCAAATTTCGTCACAGTCCCGTAGCGCCGCGCTATCTCGCCGTCGAAATAGTCGCTGATCCCGGCGAGGACGAAGAGGACCAGCGCAATGCTCCGGCCATAAGTCCAGACCGAGCTGAGCGCGAAGACGAAGAGGATGGTGAGCGCGAGCCGGCCGAGCGTGAGACGATTCGCCCAGTTCATGAGGTGACGGCGCGGCCTGGCCTGACAAAAAGCGGGCATTTCCAGATCGGCACCTTTTTCTTTAACTCGGTCACGATCCAGGAGCTCGCTTGAAATGCGGCCTCGCGATGGGCGCTCGCCACGCGCAGGAAAAGCGATGCTTCGCCTGCCGCAACGAAGCCAATGCGATGCTGCAGGGTCACTTCCTCCAGACCAAACTTGGTCTGCGCGGCTTCAGCGATCATTTCCAATTGATGCTTTGCCATCGTCTGATGCGCTTCGTACTCGATCCCAGAGATTTCGCGCCCGTCCTCCAGCGCTCCGTACCACTCCCCAAAAATCGACCGAGGCGCCCGTCGTACCGGTCCACCTATTCGGGGGTGATTAGCAGCGGGCTGGTTGTGATAAGGATTTCCGAATGCCAAGTTGCCATCTGCTTCAGCGAGCCTGCGCACTCTGTCGCTACGGCAGGGTGACGCGTTCAGGAGATACCGAAAATGAAAACGAATCAATGTGATATTGGCCTCATCGGTCTGGCTGTGATGGGCGAAAATCTCGTCCTCAACATGGAGTCCAAGGGCTTCCAAGTCGCCGTCTTCAACCGCACGACCGCGGTCACGGAGAAGTTCGCCGCCAATCGCGCCAAGGGAAAAAACATTCAACCGACGACCACGATGGAGGAGTTTGTCGGTGCCCTGCGGCGGCCGCGCAAGGCGATGATCATGGTCAAGGCCGGTGCACCAGTCGATGCAGTCATCAACCAGCTCGTGCCACTTCTTGAGAAAGGCGATGTCGTCATCGACGGCGGCAATTCACTGTTTACCGACACGCAACGCCGCGGCCGGGAGCTCGAAGGACGTGGAATTCATTTCGTCGGCTGCGGTGTTTCCGGAGGCGAAGAGGGCGCACTCAAAGGTCCGTCGCTCATGCCCGGCGGGCCGCGCGCCTCGTGGGAAATTATCGCGCCGATCTTCACCAGGATCGCGGCGCAAGTCGATGGCGAGCCCTGCTGCCGCTACATGGGACCGGATGGCGCCGGTCATTACGTCAAGATGGTGCACAACGGAATCGAGTACGGCGACATGCAGCTAATCTGTGAGGCCTACGCGATCTTGAGCAACGTGCTCGGTCTCGACGCTGCCGAGTTGGCCGACATTTTCAGCGAGTGGAATCGCGGTGATCTCGACAGCTATCTAATCGACATCACGTCCCAGATTTTTCGCAAACATGACCCCGAGACCGGCAAACCGATGGTTGACGTCATCCTCGACAAAGCCGGCCAGAAAGGCACCGGCATCTGGACCCTGCAATCGGCCATCCGGCAATCGATCGTCATATCCACCATTAATGCCGCGGTCGAAGCGCGTGTCATTTCTTCGCGCAAGGACGAACGGGTTAAAGCGTCGAAAATCCTGCCGCAACCGAAGATCGAAAAATTCAGGGGTAATCGCGATGAGCTCATCACCGCGGTGCGCGACGCGCTTTACGCTTCGAAAATCGTCTCCTACGCGCAGGGGATGGAATTGTTAGGCGCGGCCAGCACTGAGTTCAAATGGAACCTGAACTTCGGCGACATCGCCACCATCTGGCGGGGCGGTTGCATCATTCGCGCCAAGTTTCTCAACCGCATTCGCGAGGCTTACGAGCGCGATCCCGCTTTGCCCAATCTGCTCCTTGATTCCTACTTCACTGACATCATTCAAAAGACGCAGCACAACTGGCGCATCGCGGTCGCAACCGCGGTCGAACAGGGCGTGGCCGTGCCGGCGTTTAGCGCGTCGCTGGCTTACTTCGACAGCTACCGGCAAGCTCGCCTGCCTTCGAATTTGCTTCAGGCACAGCGCGATTTCTTTGGTGCTCACACCTACGAGCGAGTCGACAAGCCGGGCGTCTTTCACACCGAATGGTTGGAACCGGGCGAGAAACCAACCGAAAAACAAACCGCGCTGAAAGAGGCACCAAGACGTCACGCGGGCGAGTAAGGAGCAAATTCGTTATGCCGACCTACGTTTACGAAACCACTGATACGACAAAGCCGCTGCGTCGCTTCGAAGTGAAACAAAGCATGCGGGATGAGCCGCTGCGGGTTGATCCGAAAACGGGCGAATCCGTCAGGCGGGTCATCTCTGGTGGCTACGGAGTGCACGTGCCTGGTGGATCGACCGGTCCATCGGTTGGTTCTGTCGGTGGCTCCTGCGGCCCGGGTTGCGGCTGTCACTAATTTTCAGGCTCCGCTTTCGTTCCAGAAAAGCGACGCCTAATGAAAATCATGCGACTCGCTACCCGCGAGTTGCGCGTGCGCGAGGGGCCAGATCTTCCTCGCTTTCACGAGCACGACATTATCCGTGTTTTGCACCTCTCCTTCGATCACCAGAAACGGCTCCTCTGTAATCACGAGCCGGACGCGCTCAAACAAATCCGGCGTCACGATCGCATTCGCCACCCCGGTCTCATCCTCCAGGCTGATGAAGACAAATCCCTTCGCTGTCCCTGGCCGCTGACGGCAAATCACGTTCCCCGCGATTTGCACCGTCGCGCCGTGGTGCGCCTCGACCAGATCGCTCGCCCGCCAGACGTCAGGTAATCGTTCTCGCAGCAACTTCATCGGATGCGGACCGGTCGTCAGGTTCATCCCTTCATAATCCGCCTGGACCCGTTCCGGCAGCGTCATTGGTGCGAGCGGCGATTCCGGGGAGCGCGTGCGTCGCAGCTCTTTTGGCGCCTCGCCGAAAAGCTCGGAGGACGGGCGCTCCACTCGAGGTGACGTCCCGTCTCCCCTCCGGTTGCCGGCGAGCGCCGGCAACCGGGTGCGAGGCGCACGCGCTCCCCAGCAAATCGTCATACATCGGTCTCTTCGACATTCCACAGCGCCGCCCGCCGATGTGCGACGAAACAATTGAGCGCGCCGAGCTCCGCCAAAGTGCGCAGCTCCTCTTTCGTTAGTCCAACTCGCTCCTTAAAATCTTTCAGTGATCTAAAAGTGCGCGCCCGACGTTGCCTAACGAGCTCTTCGGCATGCTCCTGTCCCAAGCCATTCACCATGCAAAACCCCAGGCGCACGCTCGCATTCGATTCGACCGCGCATCGCCATTCCGATTCTGCCACGCAGATCGGTCGCATCCGGATGCCATGCCGGCGCGCATCCTTCACAATCGTGGCCGGGGCATAAAACCCCATCGGCTGATTGTTCAAGAGGCTGGCATAAAACTCTGCCGCGCGATGCACCTTCAGATAGGCGCTGCCGTAGGCGAGAATGGCGAAACTGATCGCGTGCGATTCCGGAAATCCGTAGAGCGCAAACGAACTGATCGACTGGATGATCTTCACGATCACTTCCGGTGCGATGCCATTCTTCTCCATCCCGGCGCGCAGTTTCACGCTCACTTTTTCCATCCGTTCGACCGAGCGATGGAAACTGAGCGCGCGCCGCAGTTCCTCTGCTTCCGCGCCGGAAAAGTCGGCCATGATCATCGCAATCTTGAGCATTTGCTCCTGAAAGAGCGGCACGCCTAACGTGCGCTCAAGGACCGGTTCCAGCCGCGGATCGAAATAGGTCACTGACTCCCGCCCGGCACGCCGGTTCAGATAGGGATGCACCATGTCGCCCTGGATCGGTCCCGGACGAATGATCGCGACCTCGATCACGATATCATAAAAGCATTTCGGCTTCATCCGGGGCAGCGTCGCCATCTGGGCGCGGCTCTCGATCTGAAACACCCCGATCGTGTCGGCCTTCTGCATGATCTCATAGGTAGCGGCGTCATCCTTCGGAATGTGTGCCAGGTCGAGGGGCCGACCGCGTTCGCGGCAAAGCTCAAACGTATCCTGCATCACCGACATCATGCCCAGACCTAACAAGTCGACCTTCACGATCCCGAGATCCTCGCAATCATCCTTGTCCCATTGCGCGACGACCCGGCCCGGCATGGATGCGTTCTCCAGCGGCACGAAGGAGCTCAATTTGCCCTGGCAGATGATCATCCCGCCAGAGTGCTGGCCGAGATGGCGGGGCAATCCGTAAATCGCCTGGTACAGCCTGACGAACGCCGGCATGCGTGGATGCGCCTTGGGCAGACCCGATTGCTCGATCTGCGACTGAAGATCGAGCGTGTGCGGGAAATCGCCGTTCGCGAAAAGATGCGAGAAACGGTCGAGAATATTCGGCGCAAAATTGAGCGCTTTGCCGATCTCGCGCGCCGCGCTCCGGCCGCGATAGGTAATCACGTTGGCGGTCATGGCCGCGCCGTGTTTGCCGTAACGCCGGTAAATTTCCTGGATGACCTGCTCGCGCCGATCGCCGCTCGGGAGATCGAGATCGATGTCCGGCCAGCCTTTGCGGCCTTCACTTAGAAAGCGCTCGAAGACGAGATTGTGGCTCACCGGATCAACCGGGGTGATGCCGAGACAAAAACAGACCGCGCTGTTGGCTGCGCTGCCGCGGCCTTGCACCATAATGTTGTTTTCGCGGCAGAAATTGACGATGTCCCAGACGATCAAAAAATAGCCGGAAAAACCGAGTTTTTGGATGAGTGCCAGCTCTTCATTCAACTTCGCCGTCACGGCCGAGCTGATCGCGGCGTAGCATTGCTGGGCGCCGAAGAGCGTGATGGTGCGAAGAAACGAATCCATCGAGTGGCCATCCGGCACCGGGTAATCGGGGAAATCGTAGCCGAGATTTTCGAGAGAAAACTGGAGGCGCTCGGCTAGGCGCAGTGTGTTGGCGATTGCGTCCGGTCGATCACGGAAAAGAGCTTTCATTTCTGTGCCGTTCTTCAAATGACGCTCCCCGTTATTCGTTAGGCGAGTGCCCGCGGCATCAAGATGGGTGTGTTCGCGGATGCAGGTAAAAACGTCGAGCACTTCGCGGCCGAGAGGAGTGGCATGTTGCACGCCGTTGGTCGCAAGCAGAGGAAGATGATAGTGCTCCGCCAGGTCGATCAGTTGGCGGTTGATGCGCTCTTCCCCCCTCACGAGATGCCGCTGCAACTCGACATAAATGCGGTCGTGACCAAATGCGTCGAGCAGCCATTGCGCGCGATCCACGAGCTTCCGGGGAGCACGGGCCGCTGGTTTGTCGTTCGGTGCGACTCGCGCCGAACATCGGGTGCGATCCGGCGTCTGGAGCGATGCGGCCTCAGAAAAGAGAGCGATCAATCCTTCCGAAAATTCTTTGAGTTCAGCGTAGGCAAAAAGACATGTTCCTTTCTCGCTTCGCAGATGGCCCTGGGTGAGGAGAGAGCAGAGGTTCTTGTAGCCCGCCCGATTTTCCACCAGCACGGGCAGGAGAGTGCCATCCTCCATCGTCAGGTCAGAGCCGATGATCGCGCGTATGCCTTGCTCTCGGCAGGCGACCGAAAACCGCTGCGCGCCGTAAACACCATTGCGATCGAGTAACGCGATAGCGGGCAATCCGAGCGCCGCCGCGCGCGCGGCGAGTTGGTCAGGGAAAGAAGCGCCCCGCAGAAAACTGAAGGCACTGCAGGCATGAAGTTCGGCGTAGGACACGTGGCGGCACCTCAGCCTCAGATTGTAGCCGTAGTCTGTAACCGCCGAATGGCGCCCAGAAAGGAAATGGCTCGGCGGTTGGGGATTATTGCTGCGGTAGGAGTTCGGCGGTCATAGACCGCCGCTACAGGAGGAGGCGTGCTAATCATAGATGCCCTCGACTTCCCAGCCCTCTCCGCGTTCGTGGCAACGGCAAACTTCACCATCCTCCAACTGCAAATCCCACTCCGTGCGCTCCCATTTTTTTGCGTCCCACCAATCTCCCGAAATGCGATACGGTCCCTGCCGTGCGATTACCGCAGCGGCCAGCGCGGGCGAAAATCCAGCGCGCAAACGGCGCAAGGCCGGGCCAATCATCGGCGCGGATTCGTTAGGCGAAGAAGGCAATTCCCAGGAAAAAACCTCGAGATGAAAGGCATCGGGCCGGTGCGTATCTTCCAGGACCGGCCTTCCCACGCGCTCTTTGCCTAACAATCCCGTGAGCCGGGTGAGCGTCTCGTGCAGCCGGTTCGGGTCGCGCAAGGGCGTTTCGAAAAGATGAAACTGTTGCCGCGCCGGTCTGGAGGCTTCGGTGGCCAGGGAAACGGCCACGATTGGATGTTCCGCCCGAAAGGTTTCGAGATGTGTCTGGAGCAGGCGGAACAAAATCTCGACGGAGTTGGTCGGGTCGGGGATGTGAAAGCGATGCGTGTAGTGCGACTGGTCGGCAAAAGTGAGCCGGAAGGTCAGCTCCTGCGCGACAAGGTAGAGCGCGCCGAGACGCAACGTGAGTTGTTCGAGGAAGCGGCGGAGGATAAATAGGAGCGGTTCCGCCGTCTCAATCTCATAATCGAATTCGATCTCTTCGACGAAAACTTCCGCTGGCCTAACGAGTCGTAAGAGCCGGGTCGCCCGCCCGGTGGCCTGCTTCCAGAGAAGCATCGCAGTGGGGCCAAGGCGCGCGCCGAGTTGATCCGCCTGGAGAGCCGCCAGGTCGCCCAGGGTGTGGACGCCCCATTTGTGCAAGATCGCGAGGATGTGGGAGAGCTCTTTGGCGCGTTCGGGGGCGTGCGGAGATATTTGTTTGGTGGGTTGATTGCCCGGCACGAGCGGAAATTAGGGCCGGAATGGGACATGTTCAATTGAACATTTTAAACGGGATTCTGGCTTGGTGGGCCGAGACTCTGTCGAGGTGGGGATAAAGAGGTTCGTTCTTCCAGTTACCCGTTTGGATTCAGCAAGCGCGTCTTGGTGTCATCAGGCAATGATGAATTTCCGATCCAGGTCGAGGCGTTGTGCGGATCGGTTTTCAACCAGGCGCGCGCGGTCGATTCCATCTGGCTATTGCGCAGGCTATCGTCGCTGATCGTCGCGGCCCATTGCACCGCCGCCCGCGGATCGGACGAGCCAATGCGATTGGTGAAAGCGCTTACCGCCTGATCGCGCGAAGGCCCGTCCGACAAATTTCCGAGCCAGCTCGCGGCTGCCGCCGGGTCATTCCCGGCCCAACGATTGATCAAATTCGCGAAAATTTGTCCGCGCGTTTTCCCTTCAGGAAAGGAGACGGCCCAATTGCCGGCCGCCTGCGGATCGCTTGCCGCCCATTGTGAAATGACGGAAGTGGCCGCTGCGGTCTGTGTTTCACCCGAGAGACGCGACAACATTTGCGCCGCCCGCCGTGGGTCGTTTTCCGCCACCGCGGAAATAATGTTGGGCAGGACGGCGTTGCGCGCCGCCGGATCGGATAAATCTTGCGCCCAGCTCAGCGCGGCTTGGGGATCGTTCTGGGCCCACTGGCGCGAGATGCTTTCGAGAAGATTTTGACGCGCGTCGCCATTGGTGTTGCGCCAGGCAAAATCAGCGGCACTGGCCGGATCCGTCTCGCTCCATTGCGCGACGATCGGATTGAGAGCGCTCTGGCGCGTTGGTCCTTCGGGAAGTTTTTGCACCCAGCTCAAGGCGGTTTGCACATCGGCGGTGGCGAGTTGACGCGCGATTGATTTCACTGCGTCCTCCTGCGTCTTGCCGACCGGCAATGCGGCGACGTAGTCGGCGGCCGCGGTCGGATCGCTCTGCGCCCAACTCGAAAGGACGCTCTGCATTGCGCGACTTTGTCCTTCGCCAGCCGGAAGCGCCTGGGTCCAGGCGAGCGCGGCCGTGGGATCGTTCTGAGCCCATTGCCGCGCGATATTTCCGGTCGCCCGATCGCGCATTGGACCCGGCGCCAACCCCGCAACGATGTTGGCGGCTTCCTCTGGATCCTTGTTCGCCCAGGTGGATAACACCGTCTGCAAAGCGTTTTCGCGAGCTTGGCCTGTCGGCAAGGTATTGGCCCAGGCGAAAGCAGCCTGCGTATCCTGGCTGGCCCACGTCGATGCGACCACCTGGACGGCGTTGTCATGTCCTGGCCCCGGAGGTAATTGCGCGGCCCGTTGCGAGGCCGTTACCGGATCGGTGCTGGCCCAGCGGGAAAAGATCGGCCAGTAGAAATTTTGCCGATTCTGGCCGGCCGCGGGGAGTGTTTGCAGCATGGTGAGCGCGGCCTGCGGATCGGTCTCGGCCAACGATGAGACGACCGCCTGCGAGGCACGATCTCGTTCCTGGCCTGGCGGCAATTGCAGGACCCAGGCATTAGCCGCGGCCGCATTTTTTTCCGCCCACGCGCGGACGGCGGCCGAGACCATCAAGCTGCGATCGGACGCCGGGCCGGTCGTCTGTGCATAGGCGAGGGCCGCCTGTGGTTCGCCTTCCGCCCAGCGCGCCACCAACATGCCAAGGTAAATCGATTTCTCGCGCTGATTGGACAGAGCCTGGATCGCGTCGATGACGGGGCGGATATTTTTCGGGTTGATCCCATCGATCAATTTGGCGGCGTCGAGGTAGCTGTGGCGATCGGAGGGGCGGGCCATCGCATTCTTGAGGCCCGCGATGATCGTTTCCGTGGAAGGGGGAGCGGCGTCGCTTGGAACTTTTGCCTGACGGGCAGGAGTAGCTGGGGTTCGTGCGACAAGCCGAACCGGGCCTGATTTTTCGCCTAACGAATCGATTTCAGACGCGATTGATAGGGAGGTGTTCGCGCGGTGGGCCGTCGTGTACCGGCCGATGGCGAGCCCGGCGAGAAAGGCCGCCGCGACGGCGAGCAAGGTCGAAAAAGCGAAACGCGGCACGAAGCAAAAATAACAGAACCCCAAGAGAAAATCTTCCCCCAAAGAGGAGCAGTCGGTGGGGCGAGACTCTGTCGAGCCGGGGAACGTTTTACTTAGAGCGATGCGCCTTTCCCGGCTCGACGGAGTCTCGCCCCGCCCGGGCTCTCACAAAATCTTCACCGGGCATTCCGGCAATGCTTTTAGGAAAGCCCGCCCGTAGGTCTTCGTCACGACCCGATTGTCGAGGATGACGACGATGCCGCTGTCGCTCTTGGTCCGAATCAAACGGCCGACGCCCTGGCGGAATTTCAGGATCGCTTCCGGGAGTGAGTATTCGGTGAAGGCATCGCCGCCGCGCGCCTGGATGAGTTCGAGCTTTGCCTCGGTCAAGGGATGATCCGGCACCGCGAAAGGGAGGCGCGTGATGATCACATTCGTGAGTGCGTCGCCCGGCACATCCACGCCCATCCAAAAACTGTCGGTCCCGAAGAGCACGCTGCGGGGCGTCGTTTTGAACTGTTCCAGGAGCTGGCTGCGCGGCGCGCCCTTGCCTTGCACGAGCAGATTCATTTTTTGCCTGACGAAAAAGTTTTCCATCTCGAGGGCCAGCTGCTGCATCGAGCGATAACTGGTGAAAAGAACAAAGGCGCGCCCATCGGTGTCCTCGACAAAGCGTGCCACCCATTCCGCGAGGGCCGCATTGTAGCCGTCGTCGCGCGGATCGGGCATCTTGCGCACCACGAACAGCTTCATTTGCTTCTGGAAATCAAACGGGCTGCCGAGCTGCAACGGCTCGGCCTCGTCGGCGCCGATCCGGCGGCGGAAATAAGCCAGATCCGGCCGGCCGACGGCGAGCGTCGCGCTCGTCATCACGCTGGTGCAATCGTCGCGGAAAAGCATCCTCCGCAGGACCGGTGCGACATCGATCGGTGCGGCGTTGAGCGTGATGTTTCGGGCTGTTTTTCCCGCGCGCTCGATCCAGTAAACGTATTCCTCGGCGCTCTGTTGCAGGAAGACCGAGATCCCTTCACGCGCGTCGCCAATGCGCCGACCGAGTTCCTGCAGCTCTGCCTTGAGAAGCTCGTCCTCGGTCTTGCGGACCACTTCGCTGATGCGCACCTGGAGAGCCGCCAGGCGTCCCGTAATTTGATCGTCGACAAAATCCGCTTCCCGGACGCGGTATTCGCGTCCTTCTTTCTTGAAGTTCGCGCGTTCATCGATGGCGGCGAAAAAGCGGTCGACCTCGTCAACGAGCGATGCCGCGAGCGTCACCCCGGCGGCGTCGCGCGTCACGGTGAAGAGCCCTTTTTTGGAGCGGGCGTTGTAGAGGCGCTGGATGGTCGCGCGCAATCCGTACTGCGAAATCCCGATCCCGATCTGCCGCGAGGCCACCTGCTCGATCGTATGCGCTTCGTCGAAAATGATGAAGTCGTTAGGGAAAAGATATCCTTCCTCCCGCTCCTCCTGTTCCTCCGGGCTGCCGAGAAGCATGAAAAGCAGCGTGTGATTGATCACCACCACGTCCGCCGCGATCAATCGCTTCCGCGCCTGTTGGAAGAAACAACGCGGGTTTTGCCCGCAGGTTTTCGCCGTGCAGATGTGTGCTTCGCTGCAGACCTGCGTCCAGACTTTTGGATCCGGTTCGAGCGGCAGATCGCTTAGCGTCCCATCAGTTGTCGTGCGCGCCCAGTCAGCCAGCCGCGCCAGGTCCGCCTGCTCGGTGGTATTGAAGAGTTCGTTCGCGCTCTGCAACGCGCGCTCGAGACGGCGCGGACAAAGATAATTCTGCCGGCCCTTCATCAGCGCGGCCTCGAACTCGACCGGGAGAATTTTTTTCACGATCGGAATGTCCTTATGGAGGAGCTGCTCCTGGAGGTTGATCGTGTGCGTCGAGATGATGGCCTTCTTCTTTTTCTCGAGGGCGAAAAGCGTCGCCGGCACGAGGTAGGCAAGCGACTTGCCCACGCCGGTGCCGGCTTCGACGACGAGATGGCGCTCCTCTTCCAGTGTTCGCGCGACAGCCGCGGCCATGTCCTGCTGTTGCGGGCGATATTCGAAATTCCGCGCCTTCGCCAGCAGCCCGGCCGGTGCAAAAATAGCCCGCATCCGCTCGACAAAATCGCTGTCGAGGGAATCTTTGAGCGCAATCATTCCCACGACGTTACGCGGGAAATTCGAATATCGAATATCGAAATCCGGAACCCGTAACGAAATCGAAGATGAGGCGGGCTTTCCGAACACGAATGACCAATGATCAAAATCCCAGACCATGGGCGTCGCACATGGAAGTCTTGGGCATTCGAATTTTAGGTTTCATGCTTATATTCGAATTTTCCCAAATGAGGCTTCTCGACCGCTACATCATCCGGAATTTCCTCCAGCCCTACGTTTACTGCATTCTCGGTTTCCTTTCGATCTGGCTGATCTTCGACATCAGCGATAACAGCTCGACCATCTTCGACGAGCGTGCTCCCCTCGCGCTGGTCGTAAAGTTTTACTGGAGCCAGATCCCGCAGGTCCTGGTGATCCTGCTACCGGTTTCGTTGCTTCTCGCCCTCCTCTTTTCTCTCGGCCGGATGTCGCGCGCGAACGAGATCGTCTCGATGCTGACCGCAGGCATTAGCGTGCCCCGCGTGATTCTGCCGCTGTTGGCGATTGGTCTTCTCACCACCGGCGTCACGCTCGCTTTGAATTACTCTCTCGCCGCGCACGCCGAGCTGGCCCGGAAAAATTTCCTGGACCAGGTCAATCGTGGCGGCCTCCGTGACGTCGTGATCAACGGGCAGGTATTCCGTAACCGGACGGACAACCGCACCTGGTACATCGCGCGCTTTCGCCCGCTCTCGAACGAATTCAGCGGCGTGCAGATTGTGCAGCAGGACGCGCAGGAAAATATCGTGCGGAATTATATGGCGACCGATGCGTTCTACGAGCCGGCGACGAAAAACTGGCGGCTGAAAGGGGCGAAAGTCGTCAACTACGACGCGGCCGGCAACATCACGGATGAAAAACTGATTCCTTCCCTGACGATTCCCGGCTGGAGCGAGACGCCTTACCGTTTGAGCAGCGCCAACGTACGGCCGGAATTCCTCGGGATCTCCGAGCTGCGCGAGTATGTGCGTTCCAACGCCGATTTTCCCGAGACGCTCCTGGCGCCTTTTCGCACGCAATTGCAATACCGCTGGGCACTGCCCTGGACCTGTTTTGTTGTTGCGGTGATGGCCGCTCCGCTCGGGATCGGTTTCTCGCGGCGCGGCATCCTCGCCAGCGTGGCGGCGGCGATCGGGCTTGTCTTTACGATGAATTTCTTGACCCATCTCTTTCTTGCCTTGGGAGAAGGGGACCGGGTTTCGCCCTTCGCCGCTGCCTGGACGCCAAACCTGATCTTTCTTGTCGTCGGCCTTTACCTGCTCCGCTTGCGGGCGACGAACCGGGAAGCGCCCAACTTTAATCCGGCTGTACTCTGGCGTAGTCTGCGCGCGAGATGAATCCTCTGGCGGACGAATGGTCGATCCAGCATCGGGCCGAGGCCTGCGCCGCGACGGGCAAGCCCTTTGTCGCGGGCGAGAATTTTTATACTCTACTTTTTCGCGACGGCGATGGATTTCGCCGGCAGGACCTGAGCGAAGCGGCCTGGCAGCAGCGAAACGAAAATCTGCGACCGTTCTCTTTTTGGAGGGCGCGCTTTGAGCCGCCGCCGGCTGCGCCACCCGAGCCGTTGCCGAAGGAAAACGCAGAGGAACTTTTCCGGCGCCTGGTTGCGGCGGGAGATCGGGCGAACGCCAACGCCTGTTACGTGCTCGCGGCAATGCTCGAACGCAAACGCGTTCTTAAGCAGATTCAAACCGAGAACGGAGATCATGGTCGCGTGCTGATTTATGAACACGCGAAAACCGGGGATGTCTTCGTCGTGCCCGACCCGCAACTGCACCTCGACGAACTGGGCGATGTGCAGGCGGAAGTCGCGCAACTTCTCCAGAGTAGCGGAGCGATGGCCTGATGAAGCCTTGCAGCCGCGGTCTGTGACCGCCGATTCCGCGCGAGCCTCAAGGGGTGATCTGTCCCCATTTGCGACGCTGACCGAGCGCCGCTACAGAAGAAGGATGCTGCCGTGGTTCACAAATGGGTGTTTCCCGCTCTATCTCGCGCCCATGGCCGGCGTCTCGGATAAGATTTTCCGTCAACTCTGCAAGGAGCGCGGCGCGGATGTGTTGGTGACGGAGTTCGTCTCCTCGGAAGGCGTCTTCCGACGCAATGCGCGCACCCGTGGCTACCTCGACTTCGATGAAATGGAACGGCCCGTCGGGATCCAGCTTTTCGGCGGCAATGCGGAACACATGGCGGAGGCGGCGCGACAAGTGGTTGAGTGGGTCCAGCCGGATTTCATCGACCTGAACTTCGGCTGCCCAGTCAACAAGGTGGTGGCGAAGAACGGCGGCTCCGCATTACTCAAGGATTGTCCAACCCTGGGCCGGGTGACGGAAGCGGTCGTCCAGGCGGTCGCGCCCCTGCCTGTGACGGCGAAAATCCGCACTGGCTGGGACGACCACACGATCAATGCGACGAACGTCGCGCAACTTCTGGAATCGTTAGGCGTGGCCGCGCTCGCGGTCCACGGTCGCACCCGCGCACAAGGTTACTCGGGGGAGGCTGATTGGGATATCATCGCGCAGGTTGCGACTTCGGTTTCGATTCCGGTGATCGGCAACGGCGATCTTTTTTGTGCGGCCGACGTGGCGCGGCGGAAGGCGGATTCGGGCATCGCCGGGGTGATGATCGGGCGCGCCGCCATGAGTTCTCCGTGGATCTTTGCGCAAACGAAACATTATCTCGCGACCGGCGAACTCCTGCCGCCTCCGGAGCCGGCGGAGAAATGGGCGCTCATCCAACGGCACTGCGAGTTGGCGGTGGAAGAATGCGGCCGTAACGCAGCCTCCAGAGCGGGCGAGGCCGGGCGTTCCATCGAGGAGCTCGCGATGCGTTCGATGCGCGGGCGTTTGATGGCTTATTCCAAGGGTCTGCCCGGAAGCAAATTGTTGCGTGAGAAATTTCAACATGTCTCCACCCTGCAGCAAGTGGACGAAATCGCGCGCCTCCATCTGGCAACGTGTCTGGAAGCAGCGTAAATTCCCCCGTGTCCGCAGCTCTTTCGCCTAACGGCGAGATCAAATTCAAGATTGGCAACGAGCGTCTCGTCAAAGTGACGGAAAACGCTTCGCGCAAACTGACGTCGCTCTTGCAAAAGCAGGGACGCGCACATGGGGCGCTGCGGGTTGCTGTGATCGGGGGCGGCTGTTCCGGGCTGCAATACAAGATGGATCTGGTCGACGGTCCGGCGAACCGCGACATCATGGTGGAATCGGCCAACGTCAGGGTGGTGGTCGATCCGAAGAGTGCGCTTTTCGTGAGTGGCTCGGTTTTGGATTACAGCGACGATCTGCAAAAGGGCGGCTTCAAGGTCACGAATCCCAATGCGGTCGCGCATTGCTCCTGCGGCGAGAGTTTCTCGGCATGACCGACTACTTCGCGCTCCTCGGAGAAGCGCGACGGGCCTGGCTCGATCCGGAAAAGCTGAAGCAAGAATATTTCGCGCGCAATCGTGCCGCGGCAGCGGACGCGGAGTTAAACGAAGCGTTCCGGGTTCTGAGCGACCCGAAGTTGCGCCTGCACCATCTGCTTACGCTCGGAAAAGTGAGTTTGGCTGCTGGCCGGCCAGTCCCGCCAGCGGTCGCGGAGTTGTTTTGGAATACCGGGACATTGCTGCGCGAGATCGATCGCTGGCTACTCCAGAACAAAGGGGCGGGGAGTGTCCTGGCTCGCGCCTTGCTCGAGTCGGAACGGGGAAAACTGGAGCAACGCCTCGGCAGACTGGAGGAGGCGTTGCGGGCCGCCTACGATGCCGAACTGGCGCAGTTGCCTCGCGCCGAGCTCGGCCGCCCTAACGAATTGGCGCAACTGGTGGAGCGTTACGATTCCATCTCCTATCTCACCCGTCTTCTCGCGCAGACCGCGGAGAAGAGATTTCAATTATCCGCTGGCGCGAGCGCTTAATGTGGGAGGGGCCTTTGTGCCCCGAAGAGATGGAGCGAACCGCCTTGGATCGGGGCACAAAGGCTCCTCCCACATTCGCAGTTGCGCTCGGAGGCCTGTTTTGCGAATATGTTCATATGCTCACTCCCGGGCAAAAAACCATCCTGCAATTCATCCAGGCCGAACAACGCACCAAAGGGCTAACGCCAAGCACGCGTGAGATTCAGGAACATTTCGGATTCGCGAGTCAGACCTCGGTCATGCAGTATCTCGCCGCGCTTGAGCGAAAAGGTTTTCTCCAGCGGCATGCGCGCAAGGCGCGCGCACTGATTACCGCCGCGCCGCACAGCCGGGTCGTCGATATTCCAATTTACGGCGAAATCCCGGCGGGCATGGCCACTCTCGCCGAACAAAATGTCGAGGGTCATGTCGCCCTTGACCTGGATTCCGTGAATGCCTCGCGCAGCGCGCGGACCTTCGCCTTGCGAGTGCGGGGCGACTCGATGATCGGCGCCCACATTCTCGATGGAGACATCGTGATTTTGGAGGATCGGCAGACAGCGAAAAATGGCGACATCGTCGCGGCCTTGATCGACGGCGAGACGACGCTGAAACGATATGTCACCGAACGTGGGCGGCCGTATCTGAAAGCCGAGAACCCTAAGTTTCCGAATCTGATTCCAGCGCGGGAGTTGCGCATTCAGGGCGTGATGACCTCGCTGCTACGGAAACAGTCGCCGGGCGGCGGGCGCTGACTACGTTTTGTAAGCTTCGAAGCGGTGACCCCTGCAAACCAGCTGCTTTGTTCGCCTACCGGGATCACAGATCCGGATATAACTAGGGAACAACCGTGAGTGTGAGATCGTTCCCATCGCCCCCTGCGTAGCTGGCTTGATAAAGATTGCTACCGGCGGTGATAACTGTTCCGTCTGGCAAATTTGCAAACGTCCCCACGATGGGACCGAGGTGTTTCATTTCAATCACCCGAAAGGCCGTGCCAATGGGAAGAGTTGCTGTTCCAAGTTCGGTCAGGGAGAACATAGCAGGGCTTTGAATAATAACTTTCTTGGCGCTTACTACATCCGCTTGCGACTTGTCCGTGTCGATCTCGCAGTCATAGGTGGCATGGCCGGCGAACACGAGGTCTTTGTGCAACTCAAGCATGCCTACTCCAGTTATTCCGGGAGAAAGAAACGCACTGGTGCCGGCGGTGCCGACCCGCACCCTTCCCTCAATCACTCCCGTGCCCCCGAGGGTTCCGCCATCGACGCGCACTCGTCCGGGACCGGTTGTGTAGCCGGTTTGCGCAGCCACAATAAGCTTGCCTTCCTGAACGATGGTTCCACCGGTGTAGGTATTCTCACCGGTCAAAGTGAAGGTTGCACTACCGGTCTTAAGCAAACTTCCGGCTGACGCTGCCTGGTCGATCCCATTGCCGATAACCCCGGAAAAGGTTGTATCAAGGTTGTTGGTTCCGACCGTGAGTTGTTTCTCGCCAAAGCCCAAGGTGGTGATGAAGACAAGACCGTCTCCTTCGAGGCTACCAATCGAAAGGCCAATGCCGTCAGTTGTGCCCATCTTCATGGTGGCGTTCCCCAGAACGGTACACCTAGCGGTACCGCCCTGTGTTCCCTGGGAAAAAAACAAGATGCCGCCGTTGCCACCATTGCTCCCACCTATTGCTGTGTAAGAGGCGTTATCGGCATTACCGAAGACCAGGATTTGCCCGCCCGCAGCTCCGGCTACCTCGCTGCCAAGGGCTGAGAAAGTGCCATTGGCTCCAGTGCCGTCGACTGTCATGGTACCGGGAAGGGCGCCGACAAAGGTGCCAGCCATGTTAACAACTGTCGCGGCATCCGCGGTCGCGGCTGGGCCGATGTAAAGGGGACCATTGTTCTCAAGACCGGGCGTGGAGGCGTTATCGACGAAATAACCTTCACCGGCAGACGACTGATCGAAAAAGGAAATGCCATTTATGGTGTGGTCCGGTTGGTGAGATCCGCCGTTGATGAAAGTGCCGTGGTCGGCACTGGAATTGTCATGAAACTCAATTAGGCTGGCGGTGGTCTCAAAAGTTGCTTCACCGGCTGTGGCGTTGTCGTAAAAGCTGATCTGACCAGCTTGAAAGAGAGTCTCACTGCCAGCTGTCGCCCGGTTATGAAAATTAAGCTTACGGATTGAGAGCAAGAAGCTTTGCAGCTGCTCCGAATCATTAGTGATTCCGTCTCCGAGAAAGTTCAAGGTAGACCCCAACGGGAGAATAAGAGTATAGGCACTGCCTCCGCTCTGAAAGATCATCCCGGCCAGATCGATGTCGGTATCAAGTGTCAGGTCGGTTACGTTGGAAACATTGAAGCTCGCAAGATCTTCCGGGCCATGGGGAACAGTAGTGGGAGTCCAGTTCGCGGCCGTGTTCCAGGAGTTAGTTCCCGGGTTGGTATTCCATGTCGCGCTACCCGCAAAAGCCCGTAGCGACAGTCCTACAAAAAGCAGCGCTGCCAGTCGGGCGATTCTCGGCTGGAGAAAAAGCAGCGCCGGGCAAAACGAAAATGCTGAAGAGGTATTTTTTGGAGGCATATCGGCGCTTTTAGCAAATTCCGCCGTTCGTGTCACAGCTTTTTTGGGAGGCGGAGTGCTATCGAGCAGTTGATGGCGGATATATGTTCTTTTAAACATATAATTCCAATGTTATCTTTTGACATGGCGGCGGGCAGGATCATCGATCTGCGCAGACTTCTGGCGGAAAAATTTCCGCGGGAATCCCTGCCCGCCGGGGATCAACTTGCCACCGGGCTGCCCTTTTTCGATCAAGCGCTCGGTGGTGGCCTAACGAAAAGTGCGATCACGGAAATCAGTCCTGGTCCGGAAAGGGCGGGGAGCGCTTCCCTTATCGCCGCCCTTCTCCAACGTGCAGCAGTGGAGCGATTCTTTCTTGCCTTGATCGACGGCCGCGATTCGTTCGATCCGCAATCCATCTGTCCTGTCGTCTTGCGGCATTTGCTCTGGGTTCGGTGTCGTCGAGCGAGCGAAGCGATGCAGGCGGCAGACCTCCTATTGCGTGACGGAAATTTCCCCCTCGTGATTCTGGATCTAGTTCTCAATCCTCTTGCCGAGTTGCGCAAAATTCCCTCAAGCAACTGGTATCGTTTGCAGCGATTAGTCGAGCCGGTGCCGACCGCGTTTCTCGCGCTCACTCCGCGGAGCATGATCAGCAGCGCGCAATGGAAAGTGAGCCTGGAGAATCGCTGGACCCTCCCACAGCTCGACTGGGTGGCGGCCGATTTGCAGGGACAACTGAAATTCCGGCTGCAACGTGCCCAGCCGAACAAATGGAGGAGCGAGCAAGTCGCCCAGGTTGGTTGATACGAAGCACTTTATGTTTGCCGCCCTTTATCTGCCCGATTTTGAATTGCAGGCGGCATTGCGCCATGAACCGGAGCTGCACCAGCAGCCGGTTGCATTGCTCGATAGCGAAGAAGCAAAAGCGACCATCCTGCAGTTGACGAAAGCCGCGGCCGATGCCGGCGTGAGCCTGGGCGTGACGCCGAGCCAGGGGCTGGCGCGTTGTTTGAGGTTGATCATCAAACCGCGCGCCTTCAGGCAGGAGAAAATCGCCAGCGAAATTTTGCTCCATCACGCGGCAACGCTGGCGCCGGAGATCGAAGCGACCGCGCCCGGGAGTGTGCACGGTGCATTTTACTTCGTCGAAAAATTGCCGGGAAAATGTCGAGCGCGTCGTCCGGCAACTGGCGCAATTACAACTGACCGCGCAAGCGGGCCTGGCTGCGACCCCCGATTTAAGTTTTCTTGCCGCTTGTCTGGCGCGGCCGGTGTTGCAGATCGATGATCCGAAGAAATTTCTTGGGCCGCTCCCAATTGAGACATTGCGCTATTTACCGCAGTTGTAGCGGCGCTCTGTGAGCGCCGAAGCATCCGGGCGGCGCCCGCGCCCGCGCATCTCAAGAGTTCGCGAATACGAGACGCATTCAGCCGGCATGCAAGGCGCGCGCGCGCTTCCCAGAATGCTCGCGACGAACAACACGCTCGCCGAAGCTCCTCCTCGTCCTCTGTCTTCTTCCCTTAGGAAAAGATTAAGAGAGCAGCGGAAGAGGAAGCTGATTCAGCCGTCGGCGTAGCCCGGATATTTCTGCTGCAGTTGCCTGCTGGCCCGCTCCGCTTCGTCCGGTTTGCCGGCTTTTTGGTAGGCTTTGGCGGCCTTGGCGAGCGCTTGCGGGGTGATCTCCGGGTCGTCGTAAAGCAGCGCGACACTCATGAAGGCTTTGCCGGCCTCTTCAAATTGCTGGCGCTCCATCTCGACCTCCCCGGCGAGCAGTCGCGCCTGGGCGTTGACCCGGCCCTCCGGTTGCAGGGCCATGATTTCCTCCGCGATTTTTTGGGCGTCATCCGGTTTGTGGGCGCCGATCTTCGCCTCGCCTAACGCGAGCAGCGCTTTCGCTTTCGCCGCCGGATCGCTCGTCGTCGCGAGAAACTTTTGCAGCGAGGCTTCCGCGTCGGCTGGTTGATTCAGTTTCATCTGCGCATCGCCGAGGTAAAACCAGAAGTCCGGCTTCACGCTGCTGACGTTGCCGGTTTTGCCCAGGGCGGCCAGATATTTGGCCGCCGGTGCGTAGTCTTTGGCATTGTAAAATTCGATCCCGACCCATTCGAGAATCTCCGCCGGGACCTGTCCGTTGGGCGAAGTTTCGTAGAACTTATTGACCTCTTTGGCGAGGGCATCGCGCTGCTTGAGATAGAAATACGACGACATGATGCGCAACGCCGCCGGCGTGCCGTATTGATCCTTGTTCAGCTGCCGCGCCTTGTTCATCTCCGTAATCGCGGTCTCGTAGTCCTTCGCTTCGAAAGCCGACTTTCCGATGTAATAATGCGCCTGCGCCTCCGCCGCGCTCTTTGGAAATTCCTTCAGAAGCTGCTGAAAAGTCGCGGTCATCCCCTTCGCGTCGTCGAGTTGCCCGAGGACGAGAGCTTTTTGTTGCAGCGCCGCTTCCCGCTCGCGTGCCTTGGGAAAGCTTGTGAGCAATTGCTCGAGATCGCTCCGGGCCCGCTCGTATTGTTTGGTTTCCTGGTAGGCGAGCGCTCGCTGCGCGAGGGCGGATGGAATCTGTGGGTTACCGGCAAATGCCTGGAGAAAATAAGCGAAGGCATCGATCGCCTTGTTCGGTTCCTTTGTCTGGACAGAACACCAGCCCAGTTTAAAAGCCGATTCGGCGCGCAACTTGGCGGACAACTTCGAATCCCGCAGAGCGGCATAGAGCGTCGCGGCGTTCGCAAAATCCTTCGCTTTATAGAGCGCTTCGGCTTCGAGCAGTTTCGCCTGATCACTGCGCTCGCCCTCGGGATTGTCCTTAAGGAATTCGTCGATCTCCGCGCGCAGGCTCGGATCATTTGCATTATAGAGTCCGATCAACCGCTGGTAGCGCGCGTCCTTTGCCTCATCGCGGCCAGGATATTTTTGGATGATCCCCTGATAAATCGTCTGCGCTTCCTTGAAGTGACCGAGTTGGCGCTGGCTGTTTCCCGCCAGCAACATCATTTCGGGTCGCACTTCCTCGGGAACCTGATCCTTGCTCTTTTGATAATCAGCCACCGCCTGCGCGTACTGGCCGGCTTGATATTCGAGCCGCAGCAAACCGACGGTTGCGATCCCGCTCCAACGTCCGGCTTCCGGCAGGGTGCGTCCTTTTTGCAGAAGGGCAGTCGCTTTCGCGGTCATCGCCTGATCCGGTTTGCCTTTCTCAGTTTGTGCGAGATCGAGCGCCACGAGGCCGGCGCGCACCGTCGCCTCGGCCTTGAGCGGCGCCTTGCTTGTCTCACCGGCGAGCGCTTCGAATTGGTTCAAGGCATCGTCCTTGCGCCCGGCCGCGAGAAAAATTGATCCGGCTGCGAGTCGCGAATCGTCGCGGAAAGGATTCGGATTATTAACCTCGATGACCTGCTGATAAACCGCGCGTGATTCGTCCTTGCGACCGAGATTTTCCAGACAACGCGCTTCGAAATAGCGGGCGGAAAGGGCCAGCGCCGGCGCTTTCACTTTCGCGGCCGCCCGATGAAAAAGCGGGAGAGCCGAAGCATAGTCCTTCTCGTTGAAGGAAATTTCGGCGAGGCCATAAGAGGCCGGCCCGGCCAATTCGCCGTCGGGGAAATCCCGTAGAACGGTTTGAAAGCTGGTCCGTGCCGCCGTCGTGCGGTTGAGCGCACGATAGGCCTGACCCATGTAGAAAAGCACGGTCGCGCGATCGGACGAATTTGGATAAAGCCCAAGGAATTTTTCGTACTCCGGAACCGCCAGATCATAGAGTTTCCGGCCAAAAAGTCCGTTCGCGTAGTCGAGCTGATTTTGCCCCGGCGACTCGGCGCTTTCGACGGGTGGATCGCTGGCGGAGGATGGAGTTGCAGTGGGGGTCGGAATTGCTTCGGTCACGTCGGGCACAGGCAGCGCCCGCCTGATGGTGGGGGCGGCTGCTGGCGGCGGCGTTGGGGTTTCGACGGGAAGAGCGCGGGCCACCGGTGGTTCCTGCACGGGAAGAGCACGGCGAATCGGTATCGGCGTTTGCGCGGGCACGTCGTGGGACAAGAACAAAACTGCCGCCGCGAGGATCAGTGCCGCGATGCCCGACCGTCGCTTCATTTCGCGGTCGCGAAGGCGACGTTCGTGACTCCGGCCAGACTGCAAACGTTAAGCACGTTTACAATGTGTTTGTAGGCGCCCGCTTCGTCGCCCCGGATCACGACCGCCTGATCGGGATTGAGTGCTACCAGGCCCTTTAACAGCGTCGTCAGGTCAGAGTCGGACAGGCTGCGGCGATTCACGACGACGCTGCCGTCGGCTTTCACATTGACGATGACGTCGCCGATCGGCGCGGATTTTTCCTGGGCGGCGCTGGCTTTCGGAATCTTCACATCGAGCTCGTTTTCGTTACGCGCAGCGTTCCAGGTGAGGAGAAAGAAAATGAGAAGGAGCAGGAGCACATCGACCAGCGGTGCGAGTTGGATGCCGGGATGTTGCGAAGCGTTACGGCTGCGAAAGTTCATCTGGCGAGTTGGCGTCCGGGGGAGACGCAAATGTTTCGACGCCTAACGGCGCTCAAAATTCATCTTCGAGCAAGACCGGCGCGCGCTCCCGGCGCCGGCTGGGCTGGACCGAAAGGAGCGCCAAAATGTGGGTGCTGGCGGCTTCAAGGTCCGAGACAAGCCGTTGTGCGCGTCCTCGAAAAAACGCATAGAAGATCATCGCGGTGATGCCGATGCCAAGACCGCCGCAGGTGTTGATGAGCGCTTCGCTAATGCCTTTCGAAAGCAGCACGTAACGCGATGGACCCATCTCGGAGCCGAGCGCACCGAAGGATCGGATAATACCAATGACCGTGCCGAACAAGCCGACCAAAGGGCCGATCGTCGCGATGTCCGCCAGGTAGGTGACGCGGTTATGCAAGATTGGTGGCGATGCGGGTGCCTTCCGTTTCCGCGATCTCGTGCACCTGCGCAAAATCGGCATTCGGATTCTTCGTCATGAAATCGAGCGTTTTTTGCACGACACGAGCGATCCCTTCGCCGTGTCGATTGGAGACGGCGAGCAAGACCGAGATAGTCGCGTTTGCGCAGGAGAGCATCGGCCGTGGCCATGTAGCCGCTGCTCACGACCGCGCCGCGCCGGATGGTGAGAAAGAAGACGACGATCAACATGACCGAGAAAACGGAAAGGAGAAAGAGCAACAACATCACGGGGCCGGCCGAGATCATGGCCTCGAGGATATTGGTCGTGCGCGGGAGGATCGGTTGCTCGGGCGTCGGAGCTTGCGCGAGGGCGGAGCCGGTGCTCGCGAAGACAACGAGCAGTGAAAGGAAACGCTTCATGCTCAATTGGGGCTTAGCATAGGCGCGGGCACCGGCGATGCAAATTCACCGGAGCAAAGACAACGCGCGGCGCGCAATCGTTCATTGGTCGGGAAAGCCTCGCGAAAGAGTCGCCGTTATTGAGAACGGACAACTACAGCCGCCGCACGCGAAAGATGTGCGCGGGTTGCACGCCGGGATGGAGCGCGACGTAATTGTGCTGCCCGTGCCAGATGTAACGGGCGTCGCTCAACAGATCGTGCACTTCGTAGCGGTCGCTGCCGATTTCGCCGAACTGCTCGATCGGTGCATCTACGAACCCCGTTTGCGTGTAAAGCGGATCAAGATTCACGATCACAAGAATGATGCTGTCACGCGCCGGCGTCATCTTGCTGTAGAAGAGAAGCGCGTCGTTATCGACCGGGTGGAAGCGGAGGTTGTCGTAAAAGTGCAGCGCGCGATTTTCCCGCCGGATCCGGTTTAGTTTCGTGATCAGATTCTTGATATTTCCCGGCGCGTCCCAGTCGCGTTCTTTAAACTGGTATTTCTCTGACTCGAAATATTCCTCGCGCCCGGGCAGGGCCGCGTTTTCACAGAGCTCGAACCCGCTGTAGATGCCGTAAAGACTCGAGAGCGTGGCCGCGAGCACGGCGCGGATCTGGAACATCGGTCGACCTCCGGTCTGCAGGTGGAGCGGCAGGATATCCGGCGTGTTGGTGAACAAATTGCCGCGAAAATATTCGCGCATTTCCGTCTGTGTGAGCTCGGTGAAATACTCGGTCAGCTCCTGTTTCGCCGTGCGCCAGGTGAAGTAGGTGTAGCTCTGGGTGAAGCCGGCCTTGGCCAGCGCTTTCATCATTTTTGGCCGCGTGAAAGCCTCCGAGAGAAAGATCGTGTCGGGAAATTTTTCGCGCACGCCCGTAATGAGGAATTCCCAAAACGCGACCGGTTTGGTGTGCGGATTGTCGACCCGGAAAATGCGGACGCCGTGTTCCGCCCAGAAGAGGATGATGCTCTTCATCTCCTCCCAAAGTTCCTGCCAGTTTGGGCAGCGGAAATTGAGCGGGTAAATGTCCTCGTATTTTTTCGGCGGATTCTCGGCGTACTTGATCGTGCCGTCGGGGCGCTTGTAAAACCACTCGGGGTGCTCCGCCACATAGGGATGATCGGGCGAGCAATTGATCGCGAAATCGAGCGCGATTTCCATGCCGCGCCGGCGGATTTTCTTCTCCAGCCAGGCAAAATCCTCGAATGTGCCTAACGATGGCTCGATGTCCTTGTGGCCGCCTCCATTCGGGAGGTCGAGGTTGCGATTGCCGATCGCGTAGGGGACGCCCGGCTCGCCCGGCTGGGAGGCGACGGAATTGTTGCGGCCTTTTCGATTCGTTAGGCCAATGGGATGGATAGGCGGGAAATAGATCACGTCGAAGCCCATCGCCCTGGCGTCATCGACCCGGCCGAGACAGTCGCGAAAGGTCGAGCCGCGATCGGCGCGACCCTCGGCGGAGCGGGGGAAAAATTCATACCAGGCGGCGGTGCGGGCGGCGACTCGATCGACCGTTACGCGCGGCGGCGGCGTGTATTGCGTCGCGCCGGAGCGGGCGGCGTAGGTTGCCATCAGGACCTCGAGCTCGCCCGCGTGCGCGAGGCGGTTGATCTCGGCGTTCTCGCCGGTGCGCATCCGTTCGGCGAATTCCCGCAGACGTTTGGCATCGGGACCGCGGGTGCGCTTGGCGGCGGCGGCGAGGAGCGCCGCGCCCTCCAATGTTTCACTCATCAGGTCGGCGATGCCGGCTTCGAATTTGGCGGCAAACTCGTGCTGCCATCCGCCGAAAACATCTGTCCAGGCTTCCACCGTGTACTCATAGGTCGCGTTTTCGTAGACGGAAAACACCCCTCGCCAACGGTCGTTATCGACGAGTTTCATCGCGGTTTCGTGCCAGTTCGATTGGCCGATCACTCGCCATTTCAGGGCCGCGGCGACGATGTCATGACCGTCCTTGAAAATATCGGCCTCTACTACGACGTCCTCACCGATGACGCGCTTGATCGGGTAACGGCCGCCGTCGATGAGCGGTTGCAGGTTCTCGATGACGGCGGCGGGGAATTGACTAGGCATCGCTCAATCAATCAAAATCCACGGGGCGCGAAAGAGCAAGTTGCCCGTCGTCGCTAATGTCGCGCCGGCCGTGTCGGCCGCAAAAGGGGGGCGGCTGTAGGGCGGCCGTGTCGGCCGCCGGCAAAGATGGCGACAAGGAGCGCAAACGAAGCGTCGACTCGATCTCCGTTTGCGCGGGAGACCGCAGACGTGCTCCGGGCCAGCGGCCGACACGGCCGCCCTACAGCCGCGGGCCTGCGGGCGACACGCCCGCCGCTAAAAAATCAGAGCGCGAAATAAAAAGCGGCCTCATAGAGCCCGGAGGTCCGGGTTTCTTCCCGCCGCACCGGAGTCTGAAGGGCTTTTTCGAACATCTCCTGTTCGAGCCGGCCGATGATCTCGTATTTCTCGATCAAGTTCATGATCGGCGAGTGGCATTCGAGAATTTGCGGGCCGCCTTCGCTCTCGTCGTTGACGAATTGCGACATGTGGCCCTCTTCGTCGCGGATGCCGGCGAGAGATTGTCGCGCGTTCTTCGACCGTGCTGCCCTTCACCTTCTCCTTCAGCACGTTGGTTTTTCGCTCGAAAAGATTGTAGAGCAATTTTTCCGGAGCGTTCGTGCCGTGAATTTCCTCGATCGATTTCAGCAAATCGAGAGTGAAGGCGTTGCTGTCTGCTTGGAAGAGCGCGTGCGTGCGGCGCGTCAGCCGGTAAACCATCTCGGGTCGTCCCATCTTCTGCGGGCGTCGCCAGGTATCGAGGTAACCGTCGCGCTCAAGCGTGAGGCAATGCTGTTTGATTCCCATGTAGCTCATCTTCATTCTCGCGACGAGCTGATTGACGGACAGACCGCGGGTTCGTTTGAGCGTGTTGAGAATTTCCAAGCGCTGGGTGCGGCCAATTTCGGCAAGTAATCGTTGGTTCACGGTGGTCTCCGGTTCGTGACTTTTGAATTGCGGGCACCTTTATACGCGGAGCGCGCGTCTATTCGCAAGCAAATCTCTGCAAATCTCTGCGCTGCCGGACTATCGATGGCCGAAGATGCTTCCGGATCAGGCGAGTCTTAGCGCAGGCGAGTGGTCGAAACGGGATCGAAAAGATGAGCTTTGGCCAGGTTCATTTCGAACTGCAGCCGGCGCCCGACCTCGCGGTGATCGAATGCGCCCTGGCTGCGACAGACCACTGTGTGCGCGCCCGTTTGCAGGTAAAGATTGGTCTCTGCGCCCATCGGCTCGACAATGTCCACGATTGCCGGAAAACCAGTGCCCGCCGCCTTGCCTTCTTTCTGGCTAAAGGTGGCAACTTCCAGATTTTCCGGGCGAATCCCAAGGATGATGTTTTGCCCAATGAACTCCCGCGCCGCCGGTCGGTCCGCCGCCACGAAGGCCACCTCGATCGTTCCGCCTTCGTCCTCGCGAAATCGGATCTTGTCGCCGTCTCCTTTCAGTGTGCCGGAGATGAAATTCATCGGCGGGCTGCCGAGAAAGCCGGCCACGAACAAGTTCACCGGCTCGTTGTAAAGCACGAGCGGTGCGTCGTTTTGCTGCGCGACGCCATCGTTCATGACCACGATCCGGTCGCCCATCGTCATCGCCTCGATCTGGTCGGGAGTGACGTAGATCATTGTCGCCTGAAGTCGCTGATGGAGCTTGATGATTTCCGTTCGCATCTGCACCCGCATCTTGGGGTCGAGAGTGGAGAGCGGTTCGTCGAAGAGAAAAACCTTCGGCTGCCGCACGATCGCCCGGCCGAGTGCGACCCGTTGTCGCTGGCCGCCGGAGAGCGCTTTCGGCTTTCGATCGAGCAACGATTCGATGCCAAGAATGTTCGCCGCATCGAATACCCGTTTCTTGATTTCCGGCTTGGAAAATTTCCGCAGCTTGAGCCCAAAAGCGAGATTGTCGTAGACGCTCATGTGGGGATAGAGCGCGTAATTTTGGAAAACCATCGCGATATCGCGGTCTTTCGGCGCGACGCCGTTGACGCGTTTGTCGCCGATGTAAATGTCGCCCTGCGAGACCTCTTCGAGGCCGGCAATCAGCCTGAGCGTCGTGGACTTCCCACAACCTGAGGGCCCGACGAGCACGACGAACTCGCGATCCGCAATCTCGAGGCTGACGTCTTTGACCGCAGTAATTTCTTCACCCTTTTCGCCGGGATAGATCTTGAAGACGTTTTTGACGGAGACCTTGGCCATGAGACAGAGGCGCCAAATTAGGGAGCGCTTTCGGGAGGGTCAATCCTCCTTGTAGATGCTTCGCTCCGCGAAGCGCAGGCCTGCGCATAGCTTCAGGGCTCAGTCTTTGCTTCCCCGCTGCCTCCCTAGAGCGAGACGTCTAGAGGAAGGGCAGGTCGACCACCTCGACATGCCGTTGCTCTGCCAACAACTTTGTGCCGCGCTGATTGAACCCGCGCTTCACATACCCGAGCGCGATCTCTTTGCCTAACCGATCGCTCCGCGTCGCGCTCGTGATCCAGCCGGCGTCCTTTGCGTCATCCAGCGAAAGCATACGTGTGCCAGATGTGAGCGGGGAACCGTCGAGCGAGACCAATCCGCAAAGTCGTTTGTTCATCTGGCCCGACATCTTCATCCGCGAAATGACTTCCTGGCCGATGTAACATCCTTTTCCATAATCGAACGCCTCATCCGCGAGGTTCGCTTCCACCGGAATGATTTGGGCGGTTAACTCGTAGCCCCAGCGCGGAACCCCTTGCTCAATTCGCCAGCGCTCGGCGCATTCCAGATCACAAAGCGAGTCGTTTGCTGAGAGCAAGCGCAGAACGCGATCGTGTTCCGCCGCCGCGACGACGAGATCCCAGCCGGCGGTGCCGAAGCGTTTGGCGCGGCGCCAATTCGCTTCGTTAGGCAGAGTTGGCGCGGTCTTGCCGGTCACGTGAAAGAGCGCGAATTTCTCAGTCACGTCCTCGATCGTGACGTCGTCTGCGATCACGTAACGCTCGAGCCGTGGCGCGAGCGTCGCGCGCTGATCGTCATCGGCGTCGATGAACAAATCCTCCGCGCTGGCGTTAATAAAAATGAGCGCGTCGATTTTCCCCTTCGCATTCAACACGCAGGCCGGCATCGAAAGGTTCGCCTTTGCTTTGCGGACATCATTCGTCACCTGCCCGTTGAGGAACCGCACCCGGTCGCCGCCGGTCATGCGCAACTTCAGTCGTTTGGACAGATCAAACAGTGGCATTAGAACCTGCGCCGCGACAGACGCCGGCTGAACCAGCCGCGGATTCCGCCGGAAAGATTAACGCCTGGCGGGATTTCCTCGTCCTCGTCCTCCTCATCGTCAATCCAGTTCGGTCTGGCCGATTTCGCCTTGATGCTTGATTCGGCTGCTATCGGCGAAGGTTCCTTCGCTTTAGGAGCCGTCTGGTCCAACTTGGTTTCAGCGGTGGGTTTGGTCGCAGTCAATGCAGGTTCCTGCAGTTGAGGTCGCGACTCGATTGGCTTCGTTGCAATAAAGGGCTCCGCCACTACCGGTGGAGACTCATTCATCGCGGGCTCTGGCTCAGGTGGCCTGGTTTCGGCGACAGGTTGGGCTGCTATCGGTGGAGCCTCGTATCGTCGCGGGCTCTGGCTCAGGCGGCCTGGTTTCGGCGACAGGTTGGGCTGCTACCGGTGGAGCCTCGTACGTCGCGGGCTCTGGCTCGGGCGGCCTGGTTTCGGCAACAGGTTGGGCCGCTATCGGTGGAGCCTCGTACGTCGCGGGCTCTGGCTCGGGCGGCCTGGCTTCGGCGACAGGTTCGACTGCTATCGGCGGAGCCTCGTACATCGCGGGCTCTGGCGGCCTGGTTTCTGCGATAGGCTCGGCCGCGATCGGCCGGGTTTCTCTCACCCCAAACACTGGCTCCGCTGGTTTCGGCGGTTCCACAATTTTCTTCGGCTCCTGCCTAACGATCTTCTGCGGAGCGGAAAAATATCTCCGCGCAATCGAAGAATAATCGGCGTCACCTCGTCCTTGCTTCAGTTCCGCGAGCAACATGTCGCTCGACACTTCCGTCACCGGTAAATCGAGGGAAAATTCACGGGCCAGCCTGGCCGCGATTCGCACGTCCTTCAGCATGTGCTTGACCGAAAAGTGCGGTTCGAAATCGCCCGCCAGCATCAATGGCACTTTCATGTCGAGCGTAGTTGAATTGCTCGCATTGCTCTTCATCGCGCGAGTGAAAAGCTCGGGGGCAATGCCGGCGCTGCGGAGAAGTGCGAGCGCCTCGGCGGCGACCTCTACAGTCGCGGCGGTCACGATGTTGGTCGCGACTTTCATCACGCTGGCGTCGCCGATTTCTCCGATCACGATGATCTCCTTGCTGCTCGCTTCCAACACCGGGCGCGCTTGTTTCAAGGCCGCTTCATCGCCGCCGATGTAATAAACGAGCTGGCCATTTTCCGCCGCGACTTTGCTCCCGGTGAATGGCGCCTCGAGAAACCGCGCGCCGCGCCGTTCCACGATCTCGGCGGCCGCCCGCATGCTCTCCGGTGCGACGGTGCAATGCGCAGTCACGATGTGCTGCGCCGTGAGCCCTGCGCTGAGCTGCCGCACCGTTTCGAGAAGCGCCGCGTCGTCGGCGACAAAGATCTGCACGACGTCACACAGTTCGGCGACTTCGACCGGCGAGCCGACAAAGTATTGCTCCAGACGCGGGGTCCGATTCCAAACGAAGACCTGGAGTCCGCGCTTGCGGAGTGCAGCCGCGACGCGGGAGCCGATAATTCCGAGTCCGATCAAACCGACGTTTTTGCTTTTGGAACGTGCCATGATCTAACGCCGCATTCGTTCAAGCGACGACGAGTCCAAGGTGAAATTGAATAGCTGGGGCCGCAATCACGAATTGCTTGCTGTCATCCCGAGCGAAGCGACAGCGGAGTCAGGGGATCCGCGATTCCGAGAACGAGGGCGATCGTCGCGAGGAGCAGAGGTCGCCTCATTGGTCGGCGACCGTAGAAAGATAATAGAGGGTCACGGCGCCGACCGATTTGCAGGCTTTGCGCGCTCAATTTGTCCATCGTGTCAGCGGCCGTGTGCCAGGGCGGGAAATCGAAATCGATCAAATCGATGGTGGGAATGCCGACCGCATTAAAGGGCGAGTGGTCGTCGAGCATCGTCGTTGTTGAAGTAGGTGAAATGGTTGCGCACTTGCAGCGCATCGGCGGCGGCGAAGATTCCACGTCGCCAGCTTGGCCGGCGAATCGAGCGGCAGCGTGATCGTCAGGTCGCGATCGCCGATCATGTCCCAGACGATTCCGCCGCCATAGTATTGCGCACGGTTTGCCTGGCGCGCCTTCTTCGCAAAAAAGCGGCTGCCGTAAAGTCCATCGCTCTCCGTGAAGTGTTCGTAGGCTTCCTCGCCGTCAAAAAAGATCAGCTCGATCCGCGCGGCCAGGTCGCGGGTGTTGATTGAGCACCCGTCCCAACTCAATGAGCGCGCCGCTGCTCGAGCCGCCGTCATTCGCACCGACGAAGCGAATCGAATCGAAGGTTTTCGTGTCGTAATGGGAGCCGACGAAATAGAGTTTCTCGCTTTGCGGCTGGTCAGGCCGGCGCGCGATCAGGTTAACGAACTGAACCGTTCCGCGCGGAGTCTGGGCGGTGAAGGGCTGGTCGATGACCTGCCAACCGGTTGCCTCCAGTTGCTCGTGAATGTAAGCGCGCGCCTTTTTGATCGCGTCCGATTCCGGCGGGCGCGGACCGAGATCGACCAGCGCCTGCACATGCGCGAGCGCTTTTTCGCCGGAAAATTCCTGCCACGGTTTCCCGTTCGAGACGGCCGGTTTGCAGCCGGTCAGGCTGAGGACGGCGAGCCCGACGATGCGCAGGAAAAGCGATCCCTGCGGGAGCCGCCGCTCGTTCGTTAGGCATCGGGCGGCAGGCCAAGAGCTCCGACGACGCGCTGGAGATCGTCGCTGCCATAAAATTCGATCTCAATCCGGCCGCGTTTCTCGCCATGATGAATCGTGACGTGGGTTGCCAGGTGTTGTTGCAGGCGATTCTCGAGATCCTTCAATGCCACCGAGTCGACCATCTCGGCGCGTTTTGCGACGGCGCGTACCGCCGAGTCTGCCGAGCTGACGCGCGACCATCCGTTCGGTTGTGCGGACGGTTGAGCTTTGCCGCAAAATTTTTTCCGCGAGGAGCCGCTGTTCCTCGTGCGCCTTCAGGCCAAGCAACACTTTGGCGTGACCGACGGAGAGGAGATCCTGCACCACCCAGGTCTGGACCTGCGGGTCGAGATCGAGCAATCGCATCGCGTTGGCGACTGAGGCGCGGCTCTTGCCGACTTTTTGTGCGATGTCTTCCTGCCGCATCTCGAATTCACCGGCGAGCCGCGCGTATGCCTGCGCTTCTTCAATCGGATTGAGGTCGGCGCGCTGAAGATTCTCGATCAGCGAAAGTTCGAGAACTTCGAGATCGGTTGCTTGCCTAACGATGGCGGGCGCCTCGGTCAGGCCGACTTCCTTGGCCGCGCGCCAGCGGCGCTCGCCGGCGATGAGCTCAAACCGACTGTTGACCGGCCTGACGATCAGCGGCTGGATGATGCCGCGTTGCCGGATGGAATCGACCAGCTCTTCGAGGGCCTCGCGCTGAAATTCCCGGCGCGGTTGGAGCGGGCTTGGCACAATATTGGCGAGGCTGATCTGCTCCACTCTTTCGCCGGAATCTGCCTCGGGTAAAGGCCGGGAAGGCGCGGCGCTGATTAATGCACCGAGACCTTTGCCGAGACCGGATTTTGCCATCGCGGCTCAGGCTATCGGAAGGGCCCGTGCAACGCAACCGCGAGGACACAAGGAAGGCAAGCGAAACGGGATGTTCGGCGCGTGTAGGCGCGGCCCGCATCGATTGCACCACGCCAACTGCACCGTTTAGCGTCACCGTCTATGTCGGTCAGCGACACCCGCGTTTTCACCCTGGGTCACTCTCCCGATCCCGATGATGCCTTCATGTTTTACGCCATGGCCGAGCACAAGATCGACCTGCGCGGCTATCAATTCGAGCACCGGCTCGAGGACATTCAGACGCTGAACGAACGCGCGCTGCGCGGCGAACTCGACATCTCCGCCATCTCCATTCACGCCTACGCTTATGTGAGCGATCGTTACGCGCTCCTCCCGTGCGGCGCGAGCATGGGCGACGGCTACGGTCCGCTGCTCGTGGCGACAGACCCGAGTGCGCCCAAGGGCGGTTCGCCTAACGAGTTATACGACTGGCTGCGCGGCCGTCTGGTCGCGGTCCCGGGGAAAATGACAAGCGCTTATCTTGCGCTTCAGCTTTTCCTCGGTGAATTCGAACACGTGGTCGTGCCGTTCGACCAGATTTTCGACACGGTCAAATCCGGGCGCACGGCAGCTGGTCTCATCATTCATGAGGGCCAGCTCACCTATGCCGCCGCCGGTTTCAACAAGCTGCTCGATCTCGGCGCATGGTGGAAAGAGAAGACAAGCCTGCCGCTGCCGTTGGGCGGCAATGTTGTGCGCAAGGATCTCTCGCCGGCGGTGCGCCGCGATTTCTCGCAGATCATCCGCGAGAGCATCGACTACGGGCTGGCTCATCGCGAGGCGGCGGTGCGCCATTCGCTCCCCTATGCACGCGAGATGGACGCGGCGCTCGCCGGCCAGTTCATCGGCATGTATGTCAACGACTTTACGCGCGACTACGGCGAGACCGGTCGGGCGGCGATCCGGGAATTTTTGCGCAGCGGAAGCGAACGCGGACTTGTGCCGGCCGCGGGCGAACTGGAGTTTGTGGAATAGCGGGCCGGTTCCCTTACGGAGTGCCGCTCTTTTTCTTCTTCGCGGGCTGCGCAGCCTCCTGGACGAACTTCGTCACCCGAGCGAACTCCTTCTGAAACCCCGCGACGAAGTCGGTCGTTCCATACTCAAACAGAACGACGAAGCTGAAGGTGAAAAACACAAACAGCACAACCCAGAACAGACTTCGAATGAGACCCACAGCGGCGACGTTAACTTACTGACTCTCTGCGGTCAACGACCGGAACAGGGTGTTTCGCTCCACGCCCCTCGCCAGAGTGCGCCACTCATGCTTCGGTAGCGGATGCGCGTGCCGTTGCTCGACCTGAGCGAACAATACCGGTTGCTGGCGGAGCCGATCCGGCAGGAGTTCGACGAGATCATCCAGACCCAGAGTTTCATTCTGGGACCGAAGGTCGAGCACTTTGAGCGCGCGCTCGCCGAATACTGCGGCGCCAGGCATGCGATCGGCGTTTCCTCGGGCACGGACGCGCTGCTCGCGATCCTGATGGCCCTCGGGATCGGACCCGGTGATGCCGTTGTCACGACCGCCTACACGTTTTTTGCGACTGCGGGCTGCATCGCGCGCGTCGGCGCGACGCCCATCTTTGTCGATATCGACCGGGCGACTTTCAACATCTCACCGGCCGCAATCGCGGAATTCCTGGAAGGTCGATGCCGGAAAAATAAAGCGAACCAGTTGCTCGATTCCGCTGGTCGAATCGTCAGGGCTATCGTCCCGGTGCATCTCTTTGGTTTGTGCTCCGAGATGGATGCGATCAACGAGATCGCAGACCGCCATCAACTGATGGTGATCGAAGATGCGGCGCAGGCGATCGGCGCGGAGTATCCGGGGATGCAATGGCGTGTGCCAGGCCGGCACGATGAGCACGGCCGGTTGCTTCAGCTTCTATCCCTCAAAAAATCTTGGCGCGGCCGGCGACGCCGGAATGATCGTTTGCAACGACGACGAGCTTGCGGAGCGCTTTCGCATTTTTCGTCAGCACGGGATGGAGCCGCGTTATTTCCATCATGTGATCGGTGGCAACTTCCGGCTCGATGCGATCCAGGCCGCGATCTTGAAGATCAAGCTGCCCTATCTCAATGGCTGGTCGGCGGCGCGGCGGGCGGTGGCGGACGTCTATCGGGAGGAATTCACGGCCACCGGCCTAACGAGTCGACTGACTTTGCCGGCGGAGCCCTACCGGGAACGAGGCCTGACGAATCATCATATCTATCACCAGTATGTCATCCGCACCCCGCGGCGTGACGCCTTGCAAAAACACCTGACCGAACGGGGAATCGGGTCCGCCATTTATTACCCTCTCGGATTGCACGAGCAGAAATGTTTTCAGGAACTCGGCTATCGCGCGGGTGATCTGCCCGAGACCGAACGAGCCGCTCAGGAGACGCTGGCCCTGCCGATTTATCCTGAACTGACGCGCGAGATGCAGCGCGAAGTGGTGGCGGGCGATCGCGGAGTTTTTCCTCTCCGAAAATTAATCAGCAATCAAACCGATGCCCACCGACCTCGATTTCATTCACCAATTCATTCCCGGATCGTCAGAGCGGACGCTCCTGCTCTTGCACGGTACCGGGGGAAACGAACATGATCTCATTCCGCTGGGGCGTGAGCTGGATCCGGCGGCGGCGTTGTTGAGTCCACGGGGCAAGGTTTTGGAAAACGGTCAGCCCAGGTTTTTCCGTCGCCTGGCGGAAGGCGTGTTCGATCTGGAGGATTTGAAGCGGCGCACCGATGAGTTGGCAGATTTTGTGGTCGCCGCGACGGAGCGTTATCACCTCGTCGCCAGGAAAATTGTGGCGGTCGGTTATTCCAATGGCGCCAATATTGCCGCGAGCATCTTGCTCCGCCGGCCAGGTGTCCTGCACCGGGCGATTTTGTTTCGCGCCATGGTGCCCTTGGTGCCGGACGAATTACCGGATCTTTCCGGGGCGCGGGTTTGGATCGCCGGGGGGAAGAACGACTGGTTGATTCCGCCGGCGGAGACGGAGCGACTGGCCGACCTCCTTCGCGCGGCCGGCGCGGAAGTGACCCTTCGCTTGATCGACGCCGATCACGGCCTAACGAGTTCGGAATTCGTTTTGGCGAAGCGTTGGCTCGAAGAAGGCGTAACAGAATCAAGGCAGGCCCACGGGCGGTTTGAGTTGGGCTTCCTCCAGGGCGGCGCGATCCCATTTCCCGAGGAGCGACGCCGCATCGTAGACGCTTTGTGCGAACTCGAGCAGCATTTCGTCGGGCGACGCGGCGGTGCGGACCGCGTCGTAAGGCAAAACAAATTCGCGCAACGGCGCGTAATATGAAGCCTCAGCCGGTCGCACTTTGGCTTCGGCAAATCCGGGCGGCTCGGGGTAGGCGTAGGAATAATAGAGCGGGGTGGGGCTGGCCGCGTTGCCCGGCCAGAAACCGACACTGCTCACCTCCTGCGCGTAGGCTTCGCGCGCGATCGTATCGGGCAGGTGAGGAACCCCGCCGGGATGCGGCGGCGCGGAACGACCGGAAAAGCGGGTGACGGCGAGATCGAAACTGCCCCAGAAGAAATGTACCGGGCTGCATTTGCCGCAGAAGCGCGAGCGAAATTTTTTCAGGACGCGATCGGACTGGAGCAAGACGCGCCAGAAGCGGTTGGCCTGTGCGCGATCATAGGTCCGATGCGTCTCATCCTGTTCGAAGGGGATGGGATTTTCGATCTCGTTAGGCAAATGGTTGATTTGCACGGACAGTTGGAGTTCGTCCAGCGCGTTCATCACCTCGCGATAAAAAGCTGCCACCGATTGGGGACGCAGTTTCAGGACGCGGAGTCGCGCCATCACTTTTCAAGATGTCCAGTTCGTGCGCGACGAAGTCGAAACGCATTTCGAAGGCATCGTAGCCATGCGGGATCGGCGAAGTCGTCAGGCCGCGCGCCGTCAGGTAAAGGGTGACATGCCAGGAGTGATTGATCCATGGCGTGAGCGAGAGGCGAATCTTGCCGATGATTTGCGTCCACATGTGCAACGTCTCGGCGGTGGCCTGCCAATCGGCGAAAGGCAAAGCCGGCCAGAGCTGATCGCGTTGCTGCTCGGTCAGGATCGGAAGTGCGGGTGAATTCTTCATCTTGGCGCGCAATCTACGCCACCGGCAAAACAGTTGCGACCTCCAGCGAGCGAGCCTATATCAGACGCTCGCGGCGCGGGTAGGTACCGAAGTGGCCAAACGGGGCGGACTGTAAATCCGCTGGCTTACGCCTTCGCTGGTTCGAATCCAGCCCTGCCCACCACGTCGCTGTCGGGGCATCTGCTCCGCGCTCGGCACCGTCGTTAAAGGGCGGTTTTCTTCGCCGAGCAAACGCCTTAGCCTTCGTCCATGTCCACGCTTATCCGTCTTGCTCCTGCCACGGCCGCGCTCCTTCTCACTCTCGCTCTCCCGCTCGACGCCCAGATCGATCGGATCACCGGAAAAAACTTCGCCACCCGCTCGGAAGTGCTGGCGCGGCACGGTATGGTTTGCACGAGCGTGCCGCTGGCCACGCAAGTCGGCCTCGACATTCTGAAACGCGGCGGCAGCGCGGTTGACGCTGCGATCGCGGCCAACGCCACGCTCGGTTTGATCGAACCGGTTTCGAACGGCGTCGGCGGCGACCTCTTCGCCATCGTTTACAGCGCGAAGGAAAACAAACTTTACGGAATCAACGGCAGCGGACGTTCGCCCCTCGGCTTGAGCTACGACCAAATGAAGTCCGAGCTCGCGAAATTGAAGCGCGAGACGATCCCACCGACCGGCATGCTGCCAATCAGCGTGCCCGGTTGCGTCGACGCATGGTCGGAGCTGCACAAAAAATTCGGGAAACTGAAACTGGCCGACGATCTCGCGCCGGCGATCCATTATGCGGAGGAAGGTTTTCCGGTCAGCGAGCTGATCGCCTACTACTGGGGCTTCGGTCCGCGCATCTATAAAGGGCTGCCCGGCGCCTTTCTCGAAACCTACACGCTCGACGGCAAAGGGCGCACCCCGGCCAAAGGCGACATCTTCAAGAATCCGGCGCTGGCGAACACGCTGCGCTTGATCGGCGAGCAAGGCCGCGACGCTTTCTACAAAGGCGAAATCGCGGACAAGATCGACGCCTTCATGCAGGCGAACGGCGGTTATCTGCGCAAAGCCGATTTCGAAAAACACAGCAGCACGTGGGTCGATCCGGTCTCGACGAATTACCGCGGCTACGACGTCTTTGAATTGCCGCCTAACGGTCAGGGCATCGCCACACTGCAAATCCTGAACATTCTTGAAGGATTCGATTTGAAGGCGATGGGGCGCAATTCGCCCGACACCTTGCACACCATGATCGAGGCGAAGAAAATCGTCTGGGCCGATCGCGCGAAGTTTTACGCCGATCCCGCCTTCTCCAAAATTCCACTCGCCGGTTTGCTCTCGAAAACTTACGCGGCCGGGCGGCGCAAGTTGATCGACCCAAACCACGCCGCGAAAACAGTCGAGGCCGGCAATCCCACACTCGACCAGGGCGACACCATTTACATGTGCACCGCCGATGACGAAGGCAACATGGTCTCGCTCATTCAAAGCAACTATCGCGGCATGGGCAGCGGCATCGTCGTGCCCGGCCTTGGCTTTATGTTTCAGGATCGCGGCGAACTTTTCTCGATGGAGCCGGGCCACGCCAACGTTTACGCGCCGGGCAAACGGCCGTTTCACACCATCATTCCCGGATTCGTCATGAAAGATGACAAGCCATGGGAAGCGTTCGGCGTCATGGGCGGCGGCATGCAACCGCAAGGCCATGTGCAGGTGTTGACCAACCAGATCGATTTCGGGCTAAACGTGCAGGAAGCCGGCGACGCCTCTCGTTGGCAACACGAAGGCGACAGCGAACCGACCGGCGAAAAGACTCGAGAATGGCGGCTACGTCGAACTGGAGAGCGGCATCCCCTACGAAACCGCGCGCGAACTGCGCAAGCGCGGTCACGACGTGCGCCTCGATGTCGGCGGCTACGGCGGCTACCAGGCGATCAAAGTCGAGATGCACAACGGCGAGCGCGTCTACGTCGGCGCGAGCGAATCGCGCAAGGACGGCCAGGCCGCGGGATATTGAAAATGTTTGCTGGCTGTTCCGAGCCCACTTCGACGAATAAAGCGACGAAGACTCTCCCGGAACCTGCTGCGCAAGGCAGCAACCTTGAGCGTCGGAATCGGAAATGGCACCGGGCCTCATCGAAGACCAGGCGAGTCCGCAATTGCTTCGCGCGCGCCCAAAAAACCTGCCATCCTCACCGTAAGAGTGGATTCGATCTCTCAAAAATGGTGCTTTACCCTATCGCCCTCCTCATCGAGATCGCGAGCTGGCAGCGTTAAACCTCGCGCATGAACGGAAGGCGATTTTTCTCGTCTTGGTCGCTGCATTTGTTTTTATGTTCTGCTGGGACTCGCTCTATAATGGAGGTTGTGCGCAGCGCCCATGCCGAAGTGATGAATCTTTTCCAGCCGCGCGAGGAAACGATGGGGTTATTCTACTGGAGCGGATTCGCAGGCGGCGGAATCGGCGCCGGCATCTGGCTTGGAATCATGCTCGAATTGCTCTCGATAGCAACGCGAGGCTGGCGCGCGAGTAATCGTTGGTAAGGATATGAGTTATCAACTGCGACGTAATGAGACTCCGGGCGAGAACGTGCGTCGAATCTGTCGCCGTCAGGTCGAGCTAGGGTTAGCGATCGTGGCCGGAAAAAAGGAGACGGTCGATACGCCTGTGCATGAAACGCGCAAGCATCTGAAGAAAGCGCGGGCAGCTTTGTGCCTTGTGCGCAGGGAGATCGGACGCGGTTTGTTCAAGCGGCAGGACCATTGCCTGCGCGATGTCGGTCGGATGATCTCCGAAATCCGCGATGCCGAGGTGCGGTTGCAAACGGTGCGCCAATTGCAGAGGGTCACGCGTCGTCGGCGGCAATGTTATCAGAATGTGGAAGAGTTCTTAGCGCATGAGTTGGCGAATTTCGTCGCGGCCTTCGCCGAATGGCAGTCCCAGGCGGTTCCTATTTTGGAGCGCGTGCGCGATGACATCGACACCTGGCCGGTCGATCAATTCGACCTCATCCAGGTCCGACGGAGCATTCAAGGGACATACAAACGCGGACGCGATGCGTTGGCTACAGCCAAGCGCGCCGGGAACGCAGAGTCCTTCCATAATTTCCGAAAGGAAGCGAAACAACTCTGGTATCAGCTTCGGATCTTGCGGCCGGTTAGTCCGGTCGTCCTGAAAACGCTGACCGACGAACTGGGTTCACTCGGCGACCTACTCGGCCGAGCGCATGACCTGGATTTCCTGGCCGAGCGGATGCGACAGGAACCGGATGAGAAAACCTGGCAACGGGAAGGTCACGAGTTGCTTGCCGTGATCGAAGCGAGTCAATCGGACTTGCAGCGTGGTGCCGGGGATTTGGCGGAGCGCTTCTATTCCGAGCGCCCGCGGGATTTTGGCGCGCGCGTCGCGGCGTGGCTCAACAGATGGGCCGCGACCGATTCGCCTTCCGCGGCCGACACGCTCGCGAATCACAACGCGGGCACCTCGAGCGCGCGCGTCTGAGTAAGTCTCTCCTGTCGGAGCACCATCAGGTCGCAACGGGGTCGCTTTCTTCGTAGCGATATAGTTTGCCGCGACTAGCCCCGATCAATATCTCCTGGTCGTGACCGACATATGACCCCGGTCATATTAGAACCTATCCCAAGCCTTCTCTAAGTAACAAGATGAAAGGCGAGATGGACTCCAACGGGTGATGCGCGCGGTGATGCCGATGAAGAAGCTCGAGATCGCGGCGCTCCAGCGAGCCTACGACGGGGAGTGACTCCGGAACTCAGGGAAGCTTTCGGGATGCAAAATCCCAGCGAGTAACTCGAGGCTGTCGACAATGCGCGGACCCGGCCGGGCGAAGAAAGCATTTGCGTCCACCACGTGGATGCGGTTATCCCGCGCTGCCGGGAGCGTGTCGAAGCCGGGATAGGTGCGGAGTAACTCCAGATCGCGTTCCGCGCGAATGGCATCGTAGCCGCAGAGCGCGAGCACGATTACTTCCGGCTGCGCCTTCAGCACTTGTTCCCATTCGATTTGGACTGATTTTTGGTATTTCCGTCCGAGCGGATCAGAGCCGCCGGCGATCTCAACCAGCTCTGGTCCCCAATGGCCAGCGCAGAACGGTGGGTCGACCCATTCCATGAGAAAACAAGATGGTCGATGGTGAACTTGCGCGGCGCGCTTCCGCACCGTTTCTACCCGGGAAGATAACTGTGTGCCGACCATGTCCGCGCGCTCGGGCACGCCGCAGACCTCGGCCACCTGATGGATATTCTCCAAAATATCCGCCAGACTCGACGGCTCTAGATTCAGAACGGTTGGCGGTTCGGGGAGTGTCGCGGCCAGACGAGCCACGGTTCCATATCCGACCGCGCAGACGTCGCACAATTTTTGCGTGAGGATGACGTCGGGCCGCAACTTCCGCAGAAGGGGCTCGTCGATCGTGTAGATCGTGCCGTTTTCACGCAAGGCGCGCCGGACCCAGGCGTCTACTTCGCCGCTGGCGAAGCCGGTGTGATGGAGCGGGCAATGGGTCACTCTGGGCCGCTCATTCGCCGTGCTCGGGAAATCGCATTCATGCGAAACGCCCACCACCTGGTCCATCAAGCCAAGGACCGCGGCGATCTCGGTCGCGGCCGGCAGCAGCGAGACGATGCGCTTCACCTCACGGATCTGTTCGGGCCGCGGCTATCGCTGGAGATAGATCACGCCGCCTTTCATCACGAAGCGCACTTGCCTAACGACGCTAACATCCTTCGTCGGGTCGCCTTCGAGCGCGACGAGATCGGCGAGCTGGCCGGCGCGGATGTTGCCGCGATCAGCGAGATGAAAAATCGCGGCGTTGCCGCTCGTGGCCTGACGCAAGACTTCCAGCGCCGTGAAGCCATATTCGCGCACGAGCAACTCCATTTCCCGCGCATTGTCGCCGTGCGCGAACACGCCCACGTCACCGCCCATCGACGAAGGTGACTCCGGCGTCGCGCGCGGCTTTCATGCTCGTGCGCTTTTCGCGGAGGCGCGCGGGCTCGGGCGTAACACCTTTTTTCCAGCCGCGATACTGTTCGATCGCGTCGCCGGCCGCGACCGTCGGGCAAAAAGCGACACCGTGTTCCTTCATCAGTTTGAAGACTTCCGGTGTGCCTTCGTCGCCGTGTTCGATCGTGTCGACGCCGGCGAGAATCGCGCGGCGCATTCCTTCCGCGGTTGTGGCGTGGGCCGAGACGGGCCGCCCGGCGTCATGCGCGGCCCTGACCGCCGCCGTCATTTCCTCCTGGGAAAAGGTTGGTCGCGAAGGCTCGCCCGGCCCCCAGCGATAATCGGCATAGAGCTTCACCCAATCGGCACCTTTGCCGATCTGCTCGCGCGCGACGCGGACGATTTCATCGACGCCGCTCGCCTCCTGCGCGCCCTGCGGCAGATCGAGATCGGTCGAAAGTTTCGGGCCGTAACTTCCCGTCGCCACGATCGCGCGCGTGACGACAATCATGCGCGGCCCCGGCACGATTCCCTGCTCGATCGCTTTTTTTAATCCGACGTCGCCATACCCCGCGCCCTCCGTGCCGAGATCGCGCACGGTGGTGAAGCCGGCGAGGAGCGTTTGCTTCGCGTGTGCCGTGGCGCGGGCGGTGCGAAAGGCGAGCGATTCGTTGTTTACCTGGTCATTCCACGGCGTCTCGTTGTAAGGGTGGAGGAAGAGGTGGGAATGTCCCTCGATCATCCCGGGAATCAGCGTGTCGTTAGGCAAGTCGATTGTGCGCGCCCCGGCTGGCGCGGTGACTTCGGCGGCAGGTCCGGCGGCGGCGATCCTGTCACCCGTCACGAGCACGGTCCAGCCGGGATGTAATTGAGCGCCATCGAAGACCGCGGCGGGACGCAGCAGGGAAGAAACGGCGTTCGATTCGGCCGGCGTCATGGAAGCGGTAAGGAAATTGGCGGCAACGAGAAGAACAAAGCGGCTATTCACTCGGGGAAACTATCACACGCCCCCGACCCCCGCCGTCACCCCGATCCGGCGGAGCGCGGAAGGGAACCTCGCATTTGCAATTGAACGGTCCTCATTTCGCATATCCGCGGATTGCTGGAGCGATATCCTTCACCAATTAAAGGTTCAGCCGCCCTTCCGGACCGCGTTAGCGGCTCAGGATGACAAGCGAATCGGGGCAGACAGATGCCCACTCGCCCGCTAAAGGCCGGGCGAAATCTCTAATTCCCCGGAATCGTTAGGCTCATCTTGACGTCTGTGTATCGCGGCGAGTCGATGCTCCCTTCAGCGACGACGGTCTTGAATTTGCCGCCCGGCGCAGAGAACGTCTTGGTGATGTGCGCTTCGCCCGCCTTCTGAGGCTGGGTTCCGAAATCGCCCGGCTGCGTGACGTGCACGCGCAAACCTTCGATACCAACCAGCGTCCCTCCCGGGCCCTCCCTGTGCGCTGAAACCCCGGCGGTGATCTCCTGCTGGTTGCCAGTCATTTTTTGCTGGACGGTCAAGACTATGGCGATCGTCGGAGGCTCGTTGGGATTGTCGGCGATTCAGCCTGCCGGGCGCCTCCGACGTGGTGGGACATCGCGACCTTCTGCACGCTGTGCGACCCAATTTGGGTTTCCTTGGCCGCGATCCCTCCGCCAACACCCGGTGCGGCAAAGAAGACGAAGGAAAAAGCAGTCGCGGTTCCGAGCAACAAATGAGGAAGATATTTCATGGCAGGAGTTTGGTTAGAGCGGCTTCTGTCGTCAATCTTTGTTTCCCGCAAATTTAGGCGGCCCCGAAGGCACAGCGGGTCGTTAGTCGCCAAGGTTCGTCGTCGTCCTTCGGTCCCCGGTGACCGCACGGAAGTTCTGCACCTCACAGACCAGCGCTGAGCGCGAGATTCTTGCTCGATGCTGTTCCAACCTCTTGCGCTGCTCAGGTGTCAGTTGGGGTGCCAGGGCGCGCTCGGTCTCCGTAATCACTTGCCTGACGTGTGCGCCTGTCTCCGTCCGGATCTTTTGCAACTCGTTCGCGGCCTGGTCAAAGATGGGCCCGATCTTCTCGATCTGCGCAGGGGTAAGATCGAGCTGCGTCTGGATTCGGTGGCGCATCCGGTCGGCTAACGAATACCGGTGAAGCGCCAGGTTGTGCAGATGATGCGAATGACTGGCAGCGAAGAAGGCGCCGGTCGCGCAGCCGGCCAGAAAAGCCAGAATGAAACCGACAACCAGTTTCCATTTCAACGTCGCGTTCATGGCTCGAGGGCGCTCCCGATCGCGGAATCAACGATCGCATATTCATCGCTATTAGATTCGCCAGGATCGTCGCTCTGGCGCAGTTCGCGATAGGTGCCCGCGCTCGCGATCGCGATCACCGCCAGCGAGAGGAGGACGACGCGACGGAGGAGGCGCCCGACGTCGACGAAGTCGTGCGTCAGGCTCCGCGCGCCAGCCCGCCAGGACGCGCGTCTCGAAGCCAAACGGCATTTCGTCAGGCTGATCGCTCACCGTCTCGGCCGCGGCCCGGAGCAAGCGCTCAAGATCGGAATCCTTCATCGATTCCCTTCCGCCGTGAATTGAGCGAGTTGCTGTTTCATTTTCTGGCGGGCTCGGAAAGCGCGCACCTTGACCAACGACGCGCCCCAACCGGTCAGCGCCTGGATTTCCGCGACCGAGCGTTGTTGCAGGTAAAGGAGATCGATCACGAGACGCTCCGCCGGTTTCAACGCGGCAAGAAGACGTTCGACCAGATCGCGCGCGGCAAAACTTCGATCCGGACCCAGTTCTTCAGAGGTGGCGGCGAGACTGTTGACGACGGCGACCTCTTCGTCACTTAAGTCGGCCTCGCGGACTTCCGGCCGCACGCGCTCGGCTTGGATCTGGTTAATGCAGGTGTTGATCGCGATGCGCGAGACCCAATGCTCCAACGGAACCTTGCCGGAGAACTGGGACAGTTTTTGGAAAACCTTGGCAAAAATCATCTGGCAAAGATCCTCCTCGGCAGGTACGGCGCGGTCGATGCGAGCGCACCAGCCGAACCACGAGCGGATAGAGCCGACGCACGATTTCGCGCGCGGCAGATTCATCGTACTGGCGGGCCGCCGCGACGAGTGCGGCCGCGTCGAAATCATCAGCCATGTCATCCAAGACGTCTCCACACTAACGGGGATGACAGTCGTCTGCTCGCTCCGGTTACAAAATTCCTACACGCGTGCCGGCAGAGCATTGCGAAATAAATTGTAACCGGCTCCGATTCCGCCCGGTCATCAGGCATAACATATGAAAATCAAACTTATCATGCTTACCGCCCTCGGCGCTCTTTCGCTCGGCAGTTCCGCCTTTGCTAATGAACCGGAGACCGCCGGCCAGGACCAGCGGAGCGGCCGTGGCGGCAACCATCGCAACTCGCTCCAGCACGCGACCGAGCAGTTGAATCTCACGCCGGAGCAAAAGGCTAAGGTCCAGCCGATTATCGACCAGGCGACACCGCAGATTGAAAGCATTCGCCGCGAAGCGATGCAGAAAACCAAGGCAGTGATGGACAACGCCATGGCGCAAATCCGCCCGCTCCTTACGCCGGAGCAGCAGAAGAAGCTCGAGGAATCGCAAAATGATCGCCGTGGCGGACGCGGTGGACATGGGGGCCGGCACGGACAAGGCGACCAGAACGACCAGAGCGGTCAAGACGACCAGTAGGTTTCCGGCCTGCGGAGCTTTGTGTTGCAGATGGTAGCCGGGTCGGTGAACCCGGTTTTCTGGGCGACGCAGGATTCGAGGCGTATTTTCGCTGCGCCAGGCGGCCGGGGTCACCGACCCCGACTACAGCTGGCTTTTCGTTAGGTCAAAAGTCAGGATTGGCAAATCTCGGCAGCGACCGTCGATTTCGGTCGTGATCACGCCGCTCCGGACTGCACCCATGCGACGATAGAATGGTTCGGCGTTCGGATCTGCTTCAATCGTTAGGCTGAGTGCGCCCCGGGCCGCGGCCTGTTCCGCGGCGTGCCTGAATAGAGTGCGGCCGATCCCCTGGCCCATCCAGTTTGGCAATACCCAGAGGTGCTCGAGACGGAGCACGTCAGCCGTCTGCAGCAGGGCAAGAAAACCGACCGTTTTCTGGTTGATAAGTGCAGCAAAAGTCTCGTTCGCCGCGATAAAATTCTGCGTGATCGTGAGCTGCTCTCGCCATTGCTCCATCCAATGGGGCGGGTAACCCCAAAACGCTTTGGCGGCCCATGCGATTGCACTCAAAGTCGCGGCTTCGCTCGGATTGGCGCGGACGATATGCACGCCCCCAAGGATCGTGCGAGCGGTCATGCACGATCAAGCAGTTTCGCGTTCGCGCTGCCTAACGGGCCGTGAAATTCGCTGCTGCTCGAAGCCCTTCTTCACATCTCCGACCTTTTCCTGGACTTTGCCTTCCAGCTTTTCGGCGGTGCCGCTGTTCCGCAAATCCGGATTCCCAACTGATTGGCCAGTCTTTCCTTCACCGCTCCAATCGCCTCCCTGGTGGTACCGCCTGCTTTATCCTGGTTGCTTGAGTTCGTTCTCTTATTTTGGTGCTTGGCTCTGGCCGAGGTTGTGTCGAAGGTCCGCCGGGCGATGAAAGCGCGTAAGGCCGCACTCTTCTTCATTCTCATCACTGTCGCGCTCGATATGATCGCGCTGGGCATCATCATCCCGGTACTGCCGGAGTTGATTCTTAGATTCCTCGGCGGGAGCGCGAGTCGGGCAGCGGCCTGGCTCGGTATTTTTGGCACCGTTTTTGCCTTGATGCAGTTCATTTTTTCCCCGGTCCTCGGGGTCCTTTCCGATCAGGTTGGGCGCCGACCGGTTATCCTGCTCTCGAACGTCGGGCTCGGCCTCGATTACCTCGTCATGGCGATGGCGCCAACGATCGGCTGGCTTTTCCTCGGACGAATCATTTCCGGCATTACCGCGGCCAGCATTACGACTGCGATGGCCTACATCTCCGACGTGGTCGTTCCGGAAAAACGGGCCGGCGCTTTTGGCATGATCGGTGCCGCGTTTGGCCTCGGTTTTATTGTGGGACCGGCGCTCGGCGGTTGGTTAGGCGCGATCGATCCGCGTTTGCCATTTTGGGTCGCGGGCGTCCTGAGTCTGCTCAACGCCGCCTACGGATTTCTCGTCCTGCCGGAATCGCTCGCAGTCGAGCGCCGCAGAGCCTTTTCCTTCCGCCGCGCAAATCCGGTTGGTTCACTTGTCCTGTTGCGTTCGCATCCAGAATTGTTTCGACTGTCGATTATCCAATTCATCGGCTACACGGCGCATGAAGTCGTCCAGATTTACGTGCTCTATGCGATCTTTCGTTATGCGTGGCAGGAGAAGACGGTGGGCCTTTCGCTGGCCTTCGTCGGGATCTGTACTGTCCTTATTTCCGGAGGAATGGTCCGACCATTCGTTGCGCGCATGGGTGAGCGGCGGACGCTGTATCTCGGTCAGTTTCTCGGGGCGGCAGGAATGGCGCTCATGGGATGGGCAGCGAGCGGATTTGTTTTCATGATTGGCGTTATCGTAATGAGCATGTGGTCGCTTTCTGGCCCGGCGGCGCAGGGAATGATGACACACCGGGTCGGCCATTCGGAACAGGGAGAACTGCAGGGCGCCATCAGCAGCATGCGAGCGATCGCGATGCTGATCGGTCCGGGTTTATTTTCTTTTACCTTCGCCTGGTTTATCAACACGAAACACGGTTGGGTCTTGCCCGGCGCCCCGTGGTATTTGGCCGCCGCGATGCTTTTCGTCGCCATGGCGATGGCGTTCACCGTCGAGCAACCAGAGATGACGGAAGTTCCGGTTTCGGATTCCGCGACCGAAGGGCGATACCCTAGCGACCTCGCGTGATCTTGAAAATGTTCCCGCTGCCAATGTCGGCAATGTAAAGCTCGCCGCTGGCGTCTTCGCCTAACGACGCCGGATTAAGCAGCGGGAAATTCCCGATTCGCGTGGGAAACAAGTCTGCCGTGATGTCCTGGAAATTGCGGGCGGTCGTGCCCTTGAAATTGAGGGTGAAGATTCGACCGGTGAAGTCGCCCGACTCGGGTCCGAGGTAATCCGCGAAGACGTAGGTGCCGCGCAAGGCTTTGATCTGGCTGCCCCGATAGATGTAACCTCCGATCACCGTTTGGCCGACCGAATGCGGGTAATCGTAAGCGGGGTCTGACTGCGCCGGGCGGGATGGGATCACCGGGGTAAGCCGGATTTTGGATGAACCCCTCCCGTACCCGCCAGCCGTAGTTCTCACCGCCGCCGGGGGTGCTGGCCGGCTGGGCGTCGATTTCTTCGCGCGAATCCTGGCCGACATCGCCGATGAACATCGTTCCTAACAAGCGATCGAAACTATTCCGAAACGGATTGCGCAGACCGAATGCCCAAATTTCCTGCCGGTCGGTGTCAGAGCCGACGAACGGGTTATCGGCCGGGATCGAGTAACTGCCGGCAGGCCGATCGTTGGGATGAATCCGCAGCATCTTACCCAGGAGGGTCGTGGTGTTTTGCGAATTGCCACCCGGCTCGATGTGTCCCGGGCCCTGGTCGTTGGCATTCCCGCCATCCCCGCTCGCGATGTAGAGATTGCCCTCATCGCCCACCCGCGGACTGAAGCCGATCCAGCCGCCATTATGATTGGTTTGCGGCTGATCGAAGGTGAGCAACGTCCGCTCGCTTGCCGCATTGGCGATATCCGGGTCAGAGGAAACGCGGAAGAGGGCGACGTGACTTACCCCCTGCCCAAACGATCCACCGGGTGCGACGTAGTAAACATAGAAGCGACCGTTGGTCGCGTAGTTCGGATCAAAGGCAAGGCCGAGCAGCCCTTCCTCACCCGAGACGGAGACCACACCCGAGAGATCGAGAAACGGTATTGGTTTCACCGTCTGCGATATCAGATCGATGATGCGAATCTCGCCGCTTTGTTGGACAACGAAGAGCCGGCTGGTGTCACCTGGCGGCGCCGTCAGGAAGAGCGGTGAATTAAATCCGCCTGCAAGTCTGATGGCGTCGAGGCCCTCAACCGCCTGGGCACGGAGCGACGAGGTCGAAACGGCCGCCATCAGCAGAAAACTGGCACCGCAAAAGATTCGGGCAATCTTTGAGGAATTCGGCGACATGATATTTCTGCAAATTACAGCTGTTAGACCAAAAATTGGCCATTTTGTCGAGTCTTTTCGACGCCAGTTACCTTCGACGAGGCTCTCATTGCGAAGAGAGTATTGAAAGCCGCAGGGGCCCGATTACTATGAGGCGCGGTGGCCAAACGCACTCAGCAAAATGCATGGAACGAAGTCTACGCCCTGATTCTTCTTGGGACCGGGACGCTGCTCTTCCTTGCCCTCATCTCGTACGTTCCCAAGGACATCCCGACCTGGTTCCCACTCCTTAACTCCACTTCGTCGCCGAACCGACCGGCGCAAAATTTTCTCGGGCCATTAGGCGCGGTTGGTGCCGGCATTTGCTATTTCCTCATCGGCGCGGCGTCGTATCTGCTCGCGGCAGCGCTGATCGGCTTTGGCGGCGCGAAACTTTTTCACGGCGACCTGAAGGTCAGCCGCCGCCTTGGCTGGATCATCCTCTTCGTCGCGTCCGGCGCCTGCCTGCTCCATTTGCAGCCATGGTTTCTGCACGACTGGCGCCGGGTCTTCAAGATCCAGGGACCGGGCGGCTGGGTCGGCTATTTCTTTGGCCGGCATATCTTTCGTTATGCGATGGGGAAGGGGTCGGTCATCGTTCTCGCCGGCATTTACCTGACGAGCCTGATTCTGATGACCGGGCTGCGGCCAATCCATCTCGTTAGGCAAAGCGTCCTCGCGACCCGGCGGGGATTTGTCGCGCTGCGGCTCTGGCTGCTTCGCCGCCGGATGCGCAAGGCGGATTTGAAAGAACAGCTCGAGATCAGCCAGCAGCAGATCACCAAACAGCAACGGGCGATCGAGAAAAAGCTGCGCAAGAAAGGCGTGTCCGAGCCCGCAGAGACGTTCGCGACGCCGGAAGAATTTGCCAATCGCCCGGAACCGAAAGTGGTCGATACCACCGCGCTCCCGACGGAGCTTGCTTCGCCGCGCAAGAAACCTTCGCTCGCTGAGCTAAAGCGGGCAGGGAAATCCGCCGCCCCGCCTGCATTGACAACGGCCCAGGAATGGGATGCCGAAAACTACCAGTTGCCCGGGATCGATCTGCTCGAGGAACATGACAGCGAAGGCCGTGTCGCAGCCGATCCGGCGGAGCTGGAGGAAATTCAGCAGACGCTTATCGAGACGTTGGGCCAGTTCGGCATTCAAGTGGCGCCCGGCGACATCACCAAGGGACCGACCATTACCCGCTACGAAGTTTATCCCGCGAAAGGCGTGCGGGTGGACAAGATCGTTAGTCTGGAGCGCGACCTCGCCCGCGCGACCCGCGCCGAACGCATTAACATTCTCGCGCCCATTCCCGGCAAGGACACGGTCGGCATCGAGCTGGCCAACAGCCGCAAAGTGAAAGTGACCTTGCGCGAACTGTTGCAATCGGAGGATTGGAACGCGAGCACCGCGAAGTTGCCGATCGCGCTCGGCAAAGACGTTTACGGCAAAACCATCATCGCCGATCTCGCGCAGATGCCGCATCTCCTCGTCGCCGGCACGACCGGCAGCGGCAAGAGCGTCTGCATTAACGCGCTCATCGCGAGCATGCTCTACCGGTTCACGCCGGATCAGCTTCGTTTCATCATGATCGATCCCAAAGTGGTCGAGATGCAGGTCTACAATTCACTCCCACATCTTGTCATTCCAGTTGTGACCGATCCGAAAAAAGTCCTCCTCGCCCTGCGCTGGGTGATTGATGAAATGGAAAAGCGCTACAAGATTTTCGCCAAGGCCGGCGTGCGCAATATCACCGGATTCAACGCCCGCCCGCCAAAAAAGACGCAGAAGGAATTGGATGTAGAGGCGGGCGTGTCGCCTGCTGGCGGCGGGGATGCGGCCGACACCGGCGCCGCTGAACCGATCACCGTTCCGCGCGAGGACGAGCTCATTATCCCCGACCACATGCCCTACATCGTCGTCATCATCGATGAGCTGGCTGACCTGATGCAGACGGCGCCGGCCGACGTGGAAAGCGCGATCGCGCGCATCACGCAGATGGCGCGCGCGGCCGGCATTCACCTCATCGTCGCCACACAGACGCCGCGGGCCGACGTCATTACCGGCGTGATCAAGGCAAACATTCCGAGCCGGATCGCTTTCCAAGTCGCCTCGAAAATCGACAGCCGCGTCATCCTCGACGAGAACGGCGCCGATCGTTTGCTGGGCCAGGGCGACATGCTTTATCTGCCGCCGAGCACTTCGCGCCTCATCCGCGCCCAAGGCGTGCTCGTGACCGATGACGAGATCGGGCGGCTGGTTGATTTCGTCTCGGCGCAGAGTTCGCCAGCCTTCGATCTCGCAATGCACGAGCGCATGGAAGCGACTGCCGCGCCTAACGACGACGTGACCGACGAAGACGAGGAATTGGTCGAGAAATGTCTCGAGATCATCCGCCAGGAAAAGCGTGCTTCCACTTCACTTCTGCAGCGCCGCCTCCGCCTCGGCTACACTCGGGCCGCCCGGATCGTTGATATTCTGGAGCAACGCGGCATATTGGGCCCCGGCGAAGGCGCGAAGCCGCGCGAGATTCTCGTCGATCTCGACGCCACCGTCTGATCCCGCCGCTCCGATGGAACCGCTCGGCAAAAAATTGCAACAGGCGCGTCTCGCGAAGAAGATTTCGCTCGAGGAAGCGTCTCGTGTGACCAAAATCCGCGCCGCGCGCATCCAGGAAATCGAGGCGGAGGATTTCTCGAACTTCTCCAGCCTCGCTTACGCGAAGGGCTTCCTTCTCATCTACGGAAAATTCCTCGACGTCGACGTTACGCCCTACCTCGACGCCTTCGCCACCTCACGGGAGGTGAGTGTCGACGGTTACTCGTATTTGCAGGATCCACCGAGTAGCGCGCCGCCTCCGATCATGCGGCGTCAACCCGCGAAACGTCCGGCCCTTCTTCCTTTCGTCATCGCGGTGGGCGTGTTCGTGCTTGGCTTGTATCTGGTCAAGCTGTTGCTCGACATCCAACGCATCACGCCCTCCCGCTCTCTGCCGGGCGCAGTTTCCTCCGCGACGCCACTGCCCTCCGCATCGCCCACCGGGAATATCATCGCGCCGCGTGCTCTCCCCGTCGAAGGACCGCCGGCCAGCGAAGCCCGCGTGACGATGGCGCCCACGCCGGAAACGTCCGTGCCTTCCCCGAGCGAGCCCGAAGTCCGCCGGGCCGAACCGGTTCATCCCGAAGACTTCGCTGCGCCTAACGTTCCCACGCCGCCGCTCGCCAACCGGATTCAAATCACGCCGATCCGGAAAACCTTTCTCCGCGTGACAGTGGACGGCCAGGCCGAACCTGCCTTCAACGGCTGGATCGATCCTTCGGACGCGCCGCTTTGGTTCCGCGGCCGGCACGTGACCGTGAAAGTGCTGGAGCGCAGCGCGGTGCAAATCACGAAAAATGGAGCGGCCCTCGCGGCGGGCGACGCTGATGTCACCTTTGAATAAGAGCGCCCGCCGCCCAGTCTGGCCCAACGAAGGTCGGGATGATCAGCCTCGGCTGCGCCAAGAACCTGGTCGATGCCGAGATCATGCTCGGGAGCGTGTTGGAGCGCGGGATGCAAATCACGCCGCACGCCGACGAGGCCGACGTCCTGGTCGTGAATACCTGCGCCTTTATCGATTCGGCAAAGGAGGAATCGATCGAGGCCATTCTTGAGGCACATCAGCAGCGCGAACTCGGGAAACGGCCTAACCAAAAGCTGATCGTGAGTGGCTGTATGTCGCAGCGCTTTGCGGCCGAACTGCGCGTTTCGTTACCCGAAGTGGACGCGTTCGTCGGGCTCGACCAGGTGCGCGAACTGGGTGCGATCGTTGAGCGGGTCGTCAGAGAAGGCGGGGAGCGAAGCGAAAATTTCGTCACCACGCGCCCGACCTATATCCCGGATTGGGACACTCCGCGCTTTCGTCTCACGCCGGCGCACAGCGTCTACCTAAAGATCGCCGAAGGGTGTAATCATCCGTGCAGCTTCTGTGTCATCCCGCAAATGCGCGGCCGGCATCGGAGCCGGCCGCCGGCCTCTGTCCTCGCGGAGATGCGCCGCTTCGTCGCGGAAGGCGTGAAGGAAATCAACCTTATCAGCCAGGACACCACCTATTATGGAATGGACCTGTGGACCTCGAAGGCCGGGCCCCGCCAGCCGGTCGATTCATCGCGCGGCCCGACGCTCGCAGCGCTCCTGCGCGAGATTGAGAAGATTAACGGTGATTTTTGGGTGCGCTTGCTTTACACCCACCCGGCGCACTGGAGTGACGAGCTGATTGAGACGATCGCACAAGGCGGCAAAGTCGCGCGTTACATTGACATGCCGTTGCAACATATCGACGAAGCCATGCTTGGACGGATGCGCCGCGAAACGAGCCGCAGTCAGATCGAGGAGCTGATCGTCAGGCTACGGGCTGGCATTCCCGGGATCGCCTTGCGCACCACTTTCATCGTCGGTTTCCCCGGCGAGACGGAGGCGGAATTTGAATCACTCCTCGAGTTCATCGAACGGATTCGTTTTGAGCGGCTCGGGATTTTCAAATACTCCCAGGAGGAAGGTTCGCGCGCCGCGAAGATGCCCGGACAGATTTCCGCGGCACAAAAAAACTCTCGCTTCCGGCGGGCCATGACGCTGCAACAAAAAATCGCGCGCGAAATCGCGGCGGAAAAAGTAGGACACGAATTGAAACTGCTGGTCGATCAGCCGCTCATTGCGCGCACCGAGGCGGACGCCCCGGAAGTCGATACGCGGGTCATCCTGGCGGAAGCGGCGCCCGTCGGCGAATTCGTTAGGCGAAAGATTCGCGGGACGCGCGGCTACGATTTGCTTGCCTGACCGATTCGTGATTGACACTCCGGCTGTGCTTTGAGAGACAGGTTGGCGTCGTCGCCGCGTGAGAGCTCAATTCTTTTTATTATGGCCGATTTGAACGAACCGAAAAAGGAAACCAAGCGGATTGCTCTATCCCCCCACGCCACCCATCGGCCTACTGGCTCAGTGGAAAAAGAGACGACCCAACCACCCGCCGGCACCAAACTACCGGCGACCAGTTTGCGCCCGCAACCCCCGCCGTCGGTCGCGTCGAGGCTCCTGCCTCCCACGGAAGTCGCTCCGGGGCCACGGCCGCCGGCTCCGCCCTTGGCGCGCCCGCCCGCACCCGCTCCGTCTGGAGCGGCACGTCCTCCGAATAGCCCGCCGCCACCGGCTGGCGCGAACGCGCCAGTCTCACCACCGCGTCCGTTGGGTCCAATACCGCCGTCTCCGTCCTCCGTAGCGCCATTGCCCGGCGCCCTTGGACGGTCGCAACCGGGTTTTCCGCCAATCAGCCGTCCGCTCGAAAATCGCGGGCCGGTTCAAGCCGGCCTCCGGGAAGTGACACCTCGCATCGCCGATACGCCGATGAAGGGGGCGGTGAAGCTGGGCATCGTGCAGCCCGCCAGCGTGCCGTTGGCTCCGGTCATCCGCACCCCGTCCCCGGCAGTTGCGAATTCGCCGGCCAAAGGCTTGACTGGCTCCGCTTCAGCTCATCTGTACTGGGCTTTGCTCGGTATTTCCGTGCTGACCCTGTTCATGCAACTTTGGAACTATTTCTCCTGACAAAATCATGGAAAATTCTGCCGCGATCACAATCGACGAATCAAATTTTGACCACGAAGTGACCAAGAGCGCGCAACCTGTACTGGTCGATTTCTGGGCCGAATGGTGCGGTCCGTGCAAAATGATTGCGCCGGTATTGGATGAGATCGCCAGGGAAAAGGCTGGCGCGGTAAAAGTGGGAAAAGTCAACGTGGACAATAATCAAAGCCTGTCGGCGCGCTACAACATCCGTGCGATCCCGACCCTGCTCTTCTTCAAGGACGGCCAACTACGCGACCAGATCACCGGAATGGCGAGCAAGAAAGACTTGCTCAGCCGGCTCGAAGCGCTCGCCTAACGAGCGATTGACGCCGCAAAGACGGTTAAGGACCTCGGAGCCACGGCGATCTGACTTATCGAAGAGAAAGCGACCCTGCTCCGCGCTTCGCCGGATCAGGATGACAAGACGAAGTTAGCTTGTCAGCGACATCTGACGCTAGCTGTTTCCCGCTTTCACCCTTTCCAGGACTTTCATCGCCGCGTTATGACCCGGGATGCCGCTGACTGCTCCCCCGCGCTGCGCGCTCGAGCCGCAGAGATAGACGTCTTCATGCTCAGTCTCGACGCCCCATTTGCCGGCCTGCTCTCTTGATTCGGCGAAGGGAAAAGTGAGGGCGGTCTGGAAGATGTTACCATGGTAGAGCCCGAGCGCGTCCTCGATATCGACGGGGCTCTTGCCCTCAATACAAGGGCTTCCATCGCGGGCCACCGCGAGACAATCTTGCAATGGCTCGGCCAGCCACTGATTCACTCCGGCGACGAATTTCGCTGCGGCTCTTTCCCGCATCGAGTCATTGTCTTGTGCAAATAATGGCCACGGCGTATCGCAGCCAAAAAGAGTCAGGGTTTGGTATCCTTTGGCCCGCAAGTCAGGCGAAAGAATACTATCGTCAGTTAGGCTGTGGCAGTAAATCTCACTTGGCACTTTGTCCGGTAACTGGCCTTGGGCGGCCTGTCGATAACTAGTCTCCATCTCAGTGTATCTTTCGTCGATGTGAAAGGTACCGCTGAAGGCATCCGTTCCTGTGTGCGAGTTGTCCTTCAGCTTGGGCAGACGGCGCAGCAGCATGTTAATCTTAAAGACCGAGCCCTCATTTGTGGCATCCGGCTCGTAGGGCTTGCCCAGCACCTTTGCCAGGACGTTCAAGCCGAAGTTGACCAGAAGGAATCGCGCTTCGACCGTCCGCGTCCGACCTTCGAGTTCGAATTCGACGGACCTCTTTCCCGAGAGATCGAGGCGCTGGAGATCGACCCGCGTTAGCATCTCGGCGCCGTGCGAACGCGCCGCGTGCTCCAACTTCCGCGCCACATTACCCATCCCGCCAACTGGCACTTTCCACTCGCCGGTCTTGTTTCCGATCAGATGATAGAGGAAACATCGGTTCTGCAGCAACGTCTCATCGTGCGCGTGGGTGAAGACACCGATCTTCGCGTCGGTGAAGGCCAACCCACGCACCAGATCATCCTCCAGGTAGCGTTCGATTGCGCACCCGAGCGGCTCTTCCACCAGGCTGCGCCACGCTTCGCGACCGCCCTCGCTCCCGTCAAAGCGCCGCCGGAAATCCTCCTTTGCCTGGAGTGGATTCAGCATGGTGTCCCAGACGTTCTCGGCAAAGATCCGAACCAGGCCGTAAAACCGCTTCATTCGGTCGAACTCCGCGTCGTTACCGGTCAATTCGACGATTGATTGTCGGCTTATCTCCTGGGATGTATTGCTCAGGAGCAAAGCACCGTAGCGGCCCTCCTTCACATAAGGCGTGTAGGACGCGACCGTACGGCGCCGCAGCTCCAGATCCAGACCCAGGTCGCGAATAATCTTCTCCGGGAAAAGACTGACCAGATAAGAGTAGCGGGAGAGCGAGGCATCGTAGTCCGGGAAGATCTTTTGCGAGGTCGTGGCGCCACCGATGTAATCGTTCTTTTCCAGCAACAGCACACTCAGCCCTGCGCGCGCCAGGTAGGCGGACGCGACAAGACCATTATGACCCGCACCAAGGATGACGACGTCGTATTTGGATTTCATCGAACTTTTGAAGTTGTCTCAATTCCTGGGAAAGTCTAACGATCGCGCCGCGCATAGATGATACTCGTGGCCACGAGGCCCAGGGGGACAGCGATTGCTGACGAATAAGTCGCGATGTGAAAGAGGATGGACCGAACGAATGGAACATCGGGGAGCGAAGCCGACGTCGCGTAGGAGGCGGCGGCCGGAAGCGAAATAATAAGCGACAGCATCAGGATGCCGAGCCAGAACAGATAGCGCCATCCGTCAGAACCCGGGGCGATTGATGGACTCACCGGTTGGCGTCGCAACCAAAGCCAGTAGGTCAGGACGATAATCGCGAAACCCACAAGGGTGCTGAGTTCCTGCAGAAGCAGAAACATGCAGACGGTGGTCGAGCCGATTTGCAGGACCGGCTGTTGCAACCACGGGATGCGATCCACAAACCATCCATGTTCATGAGTGAAGGCATCCCAAAAGTTATGAGTCCAGGCACCGAGCAGGAGTGAAAGCAAAAGAATCCCCCAGCGTATTAGCCCTGTGGGAAAGTCGGGGCAGAGCGGCAGGAGAGCCTGCCGGTGAGGCGAGGGGAGGGCATAACAAACCGGCCGGCAAAACAAGTAATAGAAAAAGAGCAGGATCACCCCGGTGGGAAGACAGGCGAGAAAGCTGCCTGGCAAGGTATGCGCGAATGTCGAGAGGTCGAAGCGATCGATGTAGAAACCGATGTCAGGCGTCATGCTGCCGATAACTAAGGCGGCGAAGTCGAGTGGCTGCGGGGAGAAGCGCCGTAAAGGTAAAACGGCCGCAGGGTGAGAGAGCGTCCAGGGCATTCAGCACAACGATGTTATAAGACCTTCTCGGCCACGATTTCGAGGACGAGCGGTGTAATCATCAGAGCATTCGGATTCGCTCCCGCCTCGGCCACTTCATGGCGGACTTTGTCGGCGAAAGCGGCATCGATGCGACCCAGTTCTTGCAACCGGGCCAATCCGATCGGGACAAAGGTCCCGGGCCATTGCCACATGTAGTCACTCGGCCCGATGCAATAGATTCGAGGCAGCGCCGACCGCACGACAAAGCCATTCTGCGCGAGATAGATCGGCAGATCCAGGCCGATATCGGCTTTTCCGCCCGCGGCCGTCCAGCTCGCTTTGACCTCTTGCGCGAAGCGTTCCTGATTCGGCAACCGGGGAACAAAGCGCCAGGTGAGGTAGTGCGCGTATTCATGGAAGATCGCGACACTTCCCGTGCGCATGACTCGCCCGAGTTTTTGCACGAGCAGCGCCGGATCGGTTACGAACGAGGCTACCCAGCGGCACCAGGAGAAATCGTAGGGACCTTCCGGCAAGCTGTCTGTCATCAGATCGAGCTCGTGAATCTGGACGTTGCCAAGGTCGCGGACGCGACATCTCTCCTCCAACGCGCGCACGAAATTACTTGAGCGCTCGAGAGCGACGATCTTGCCCGTTGGGCCGACGATCTCAGCCAGATCGACCGCGGCGTAACCAGGCCCGGCGCCGAGATCGAGCACACGGCTGCCGACCGTAATTCCGGCTCTCTGCCAGCAATCCAGCGCGACCGGACGCCAGACCCGATGTTGCAATCCGAGCCGGGAAATTTCCTCGTCGTGCGTCCCGAGGACGTAATCGCGTTCCGTGGCCATGGGCAGACGATTCCACCGGCGCGCATTTTTCCTAGACGAATTTTTGTTTGCTGCGGAGATGGATTGAGGAAGGCAGAATAGTCGCTCGCCAAGGAACGGCCGAATCAGGGAGGCGGTTTAGGGGGTTTGCCCCCGCTCGGTTGCGCAGGTGTCACGACAGTTTCGCCCGTCGGTCCTTGTCGCTCGATCAGCCACTGCTTCCAATCGGAGCGTGTGCCGGTATAAAGAGTTACGCTTTCGTAGGCGCCGGGTCGGTTCCCAAGGTTCAAGTCAAATGGGTCCGCTCTCAGCTCTGTCTTTCCCTCTGCCACCTGCACGAGGCGATGACTCAGCACCGAATCGGATCGGAAAGGCTAGACCCGTCGCCATATCCGCGTCGGAGCTAATCATGATGACGTGTGGTGCGCCACGCAGGGGAGTCGTATCGCTATACATGTCGATCAATTCCTTGGAATAGATCGACTCCGCCGCCGAGTTCACCAGCAGGATGAGATCGGCCGGCTTAAAGACCCGGTCCGTCCGCGATTTTTCCACTCCGGGAACAAAAGGCTCTTCGTATAGCAACGTCCCAACCAGGGCTTGAGCGAGCGCCTTTTCCAAGACCAGCGCACCAAAGGAATGACCGATCACGACGCAGCGCGAAATGCCAGGCGTGTCGCGCCGTGCGGTCCTGATCAGGGTGAAGATCGCTTCCGTGATCGGCGTGCTCGAAGAGATGCGGGTGGCGGCATTCTTGCGCGAATAAAAGCTGGCCTCTTTACCGGCCCAGGTCACGGCGTCCACCATTGGATTGACCTTGTGCACGACCCGGCCGCGCCAACCCAGGTAAACTCCAAAGACCTGCAGGCCGGATGCCTGCACAGTCGGATCTGCCGTTAGCCGCGCGAGCAAGCCGCGAAACTGGCCGACGTCATCCGCGTCTGTTGGGTTGGAGTTATTCTGCCAGCCGTGGATGTAAGTCACGAGCAGAATAGGCCGTCCAGTGTATCTAATTGCCTGCACTGTCTTGCGCAGCTGATCGCGGTCCCAGAAGTCGCCCTGCTCATCAAACTCAATGAAACCCAACCGATAAATATCTTTCGCCGCCGCGCCGCCGGCAGCTGGACTAACCGCGGTTTCGGTCGGCGCTTCGCCTAAATGATAGGGCTGATTCGCGGCGCAACCGGCCGAGAAGAAGAGCGAACGCACCGCGGAAGAGTCGGGTCCGGCGCATCGCGCGCGAAAAAGCATTCATTCGGGCCTCGGTTCCGAGTTATCAAATTGCCATGCCTCAGTCAATTTCTACCCAGCGTGCGTCCAAAAGCATTCGCAGGGTCTTGCCGGCATGAAATTGCTAAGGCTTCAACAACGTTCCATCGATAGCGCTGAGCTTCGCACAGCCGCAGAGCAGCATCGCTTCGTCGAGCTCGCGTCTTAGGATTTCCAACACCTGCAACGCGCCTTCTTCGCCGGCGACGCACAAACCCCACAAAATCGGCCGGCCCACCAGCACCGCACGCGCCCCGAGCGCAATCGCCTTCAGCACATCGCTCCCACGTCGAATTCCACCGTCGACATAGATCTCGCACAGATCGCCCGCGGCCTCGACCACATGGGGCAGCACTTCGCAGGTGGCGGGCGCGGTGTCGAGCTGGCGTCCGCCATGATTGGAAACCACCACCGCCTGCGCGCCGTGCTCCGCCGCCCGGCGCGCGTCGTCGCCGCGGCACACGCCCTTCACCACCACCGGCAATCGCGTCGACCGGCATAACCAATCCAGATCATCGAATCCGAGATCTTCCTTGAAATTTGCTCGCACGTAGGCGGCCAGGCCGGAGCCTTGCACTTCAGGAAAGTTGCCCTTGCCTAACGGCGCCAGATTTTCGACCACGAGACCGTCCGGCAAGCGAAAGCTATTTCGCGCATCGCGTTCGCGCGTGCCCAGGCCCGGCGCATCCACGGTCAGGACGATCGCCTCCGCGCCGGCGGCCTCGGCCCGTTGCACCAGCTCGCGCGTGATCGCTCGATCCTTGTAGATATAGAGCTGAAACCAGCGCGGACTCCCCGCCTGCGCAAAGACCGACTCCATCGCGGTATTCGAGAGCGAACTGAGGATAAACAAAGTCCCAGCCGCCTTGGCGGCTCTGGCGGTCGCGATCTCGCCCGCTTCGCAGGCCAGTTTATGAAAGGCGGTCGGCGCGACCAGGATCGGCATCGAGACTGGTTGACCGAGCACCGTCGTGCTCAGGTCGCGCGTCGGCGACTCCGGCCAGGACTCGGTAGTAAAGCTTCAACCGCGTCCAACCATCCGCGTTCTCCCGGAGCGTCACCTCATCCAACGCTCCGCCTTCATAGTAATCGTAAGCTTCGCGAGGCAGTTTGGCTCGCGCCGCCCGCGCGTAGTCAGCAACGTTGAGCAAGAAATCGGACTTCATCTTGTTCGATGAATAGATCATCGGCGCTGGCTGTTGATGCGCAAATAGCCATTCGACCGCGGCGTCGACGTGGATCTGCGTCGTATCCAGCACCGGTAGCCCCGCAGCCGTCGGCTCGCGCAGGATCAACGACAACTCCGTCCCGCCGAGAATCAATCCGTCCACGTTTTCGCGCTCTTTCATTGCCCGCACAATCTCGAGCAATCGCTCCCGCGTCTCCGGCAGAATCATGCCGACAAACAGCTCGCTCATGTATTTGTCGTGGATGTAGGCTTGCTCCGCCTCATTCGGCACGACGATGGCGATCTGCCGGCCCTGGAAGATCTCAGGAAAAAACGTCGCCTGCATCGTGAAACGCGTCCCGAAGAGCGCGAGCCGGCGCAAACCGGCGCCAGCCGCGGCGTCGCGCGTCGCGGTGACAATGCTCAGCATTGGAATCGGGGACCGGCTCTGCACCTCATCGAACACCAGGTGCGGAGTATTGGCCGCGATCAACGCCAAGCCGGCACCTGCGCGCGCCAGCCGTTCCACTTCGGCCGCGAGGTAATCGGCCATCTGTGTCAACTCGTTCGCTGTCACCAGATCGACCAGCTTCTTGCTATCGATGCTGTTGATCATGAGCGAGGGCGCGCGGCCTTCCGGACTCCGTTGCGCGATAGGCCGCGATCAATCTGCGGTAATACTCGATCGTCGTTTCCGGACCCGTCCCGCCGATGATTCCAAGTGTTTTCATCCAAGTTCAGCCCGCTCGGCCGACATCGCGAAGCTACTCAGAGATCTACGAACCGCCAGCAAGGGCGTGAATGTCGAATTCCCGCGCGCGCCGAGGCTGGGAACCCCATTGCTGACGGCATCCAGGAACGGGTGTTCGGCCTGGCTGAGGGCAGGCCGGTTATTCAGCTGTTTGACTTCCGCAGCCGAATAGCTATAAATTCCGTTACTTTCACGAACAATGAAACCGACGGTACGAAAGGCGGTCGAACGACGTTCTGAAGAGGGCAATCCGGAGGGACCTGAGACAATATTGTGCGGCGCATCCGGGCAGTCCGACGGCACGGCGACATCCCCAGATTCTCATCTACCACGGAAGGTATGTGGCCTTGCTCGGGCGTTCGATTAATCGCGGGGTCCTTGGGTTTGGCTCCACAGTCGCCTCCGCTCTGCGCGCCTTCGATGACCTCTACGCGACGGTCCATCACTGACGCGGGCACTGATTTACCGGCGCCCCAAACCTCGAGCCGGTAATCCGGCCAGGGTGAGCGCGTGATGATGAGGCCAGGTAATCACACGGGTTCGGAAGCTTCGGACGACACCTGGTGCCGCAGGTAGGAATGCTGCGGCGTTTGCCAAGCAACGACGAACTTCATCAACGCCTGACGCCGGCTCGCTGGAGGAAAATCCAAAGGACGATTTTCAGCGAGTTTGAAGGAAAGTCTTTTTCGATTGTAATCGTAAATCGATCGGCTGTACTATCGCCCGTCGTCTATGTTAAGCCCGCGTCCAAATCGGGAGCCGTCTGCGGGTCGTCGATGCCACGACGAATCGCAGACTCCTGGCCGATAAATTGCTTTGGGAACCCTTGGCGCGTTGGAGAAGGACGAGCCCTGAATTGGATCGCCTTCATTTCTTGAAGACGGTGCCTTTCTTCGATGAGTTGTCTAATCGGCAGCTCAAGAATGTTTCCGGGATTATGTTCGAACGGAGCTATGACACCGGTGAATTGATTTTTGAGGAAGGACAGCCGGGCGCCGCCCTCTTCCTGATCTTAGCCGGCAAAGTCGCGATTGAACTCTGTCGCGAAGATAACACTGTGGCGCTGGCTACTCTGGAGGAAGGTGCCTTTTTCGGTGAAATGGCTTTGGTCAATGAAGCTCCGCGCTCGGCCGATGCTCGTGCCTTGGAAGATACTCGGGCCCTGGCGCTGTATCGAAACGATCTGAGCGACTTGATTCAACGAGATCCCCAGGCTGCCTGCCAGATCTACCGGGCTTTGGCATCCATGATTAGCGATCGCCTTCGCCTAACCAACGAATTGGTCCAAACGGAACCTCCTGAAGAAGCCGGACTGAATGAATCACGTTTCGGATTTTGAGGCCAAAGAACGGGAACGTAAGACCCGACGCAGAGTCTTTCATCTCACCTTCCTAATCCTCGCGCTTTTATTCGGGGGATTGTTGATCTGGAAGTTGGGCGGTCTTATTTTGCCGATCATAGTGGGCGCCCTTCTGGCCTTCCTGTTTCGCCCGATCAAAGAGCGTTTTAAGATCCCTTGGCTGCCTCACGAGCTCCAGGTTTTGTGCTCTTTTGCGGCCATTGGCCTGGTCTTGTTTTTCGTCTTCGACAATGTTCGCAAACACATTCCGGATGAAAAGCAGAAGCTGGAGCTCAAGGTTCGCCTGCAGTACAGATTGAATGAAAAATACCGGGAGATGACCGGCGAAATCAGGGAGGGGCGAATCGGGCATGATCACGCCGTTGATCGCCAAAGAAGCTGGTCCTTTGATGGATCAGCTCAATGCAATGCTTGCGCTCGATCCGGACGAACGGGAGCTATTCCTCAAATACCGAGTTGGGCATAACGGGGAAGCCCCTATAGAGGACAAATTCTTCGATTATTTTCGGGCGAACCAGCGCACGAGCAAATACGTCGTACCCGAGAAAGCGTCCCCAACTGCAACCCAGGCCGCGGTCCCCGCCAGTCGCGACTGCGTCCGAGCCTCCTGCTGGCAAGGTGGAGAGTGACCGGTCCGTCTGGATTTTGGCGCCGATGATTTTCATTTTTCTCGGCTTCGATGACGGTCAAATACGTCGCTATTTTATTAGCCTTGTGCCCAACCGCTACTTTGAATTGTCGTTGACGCTCCTGGACAGGCTGGATAATGCCATTGGCAAATATCTCCGGGGGACGGCGATGGAATGTTGTTTGGTCGGCCTGACTCTTGGTCTGGGCCTGATTTTGCTCGGGATTCCCGTGGGGGTCGCGGTGGCCATTGGGGTGGTTTCCGGTCTGGTCAATGCGATTCCGTTTCTGGGCACGGTGATTGGCCTGGTTGTTGGCCTTGGTTATGCCTTGATCGCTGAAAACATAAAGCCCCTGATCCCTGGTCTGAATCCAAATGACCTGGCGCTTTACGTCCTGGTCCTGGTGGGCATCACCCATGTTTTGGACAATGCCGTATTCCAGCCTTTTGTTGTCGGTAGCGCCGTGAATATTCACCCGGTCGTAGTCGTCGTCGCGATTCTCGGCGGCTCTTTGATTATGGGCTTGTGGGGCATGCTCTTCGCCGTTCCAGCCGTAGTTGTGCTCAAGACCGCAGTTGAGACCTTATTTAAAGAACTAAGAGCTTATCGAATTACTTGATGGGCGCGAAGCTTTGATCTGATTCAAGCTGGCGGCCACAGCGTCCAGCCTCATCTTTTGTTCGGGCGAGATATGCGGTCTGTAGATCCCTCGTGTTTTCCGGTCTCCAAGAACTAAAGGCGATAATCGTACGCGCGCGTGACCGTCGCTCGGCTCAGGGCGGCAGCGCCAGCATGAAGATCCCTCGGCCGAAGGTGGCAGCGTAGAGCGAGTTGGACGCGGCCCGATACTCGAGGTCGGTGACCGGGACGTTCGGCAGCGACGAACCGGCGGTGCGCCACTTTCGTCCGCCGTTGGTCGAACTGAACACGCCCACGTCGGTAGCCCACGTAGAGCGCCGAACCCACCACCACGATGTCGTTTACCGGGGCCTGAGGAAGGTTGCCGACGATGCTCGCCCATGTGGCTCCGCCATCGGTCGTCTTCAGCACGTAGGGCAACGCCACGCCCGACCGAAAGCCCGAGAATGTAGCGTAAGCCACGCTCGCGTTCGCCGGATCGACTGTCACCCGCGTCACCCACGTCCCGGGCACATCGGGATCGGTCACCTGCGTCCAGTTTCCTCCCAGGTTGGTGGTGAACCAGAGTCGTCCGTCATCGGTCCCGGCCAAGACGCGGTTGGGATCTGTTTTCGCTCCGGCCACCGTAGTCACTGTGCCAAACGGATAGCTCTGATCGCGGCCGGGGCCTCCGGTCAGGTCCGGACTGATGACCGACCAATGAACAGCATGGTCCACGGACCTATTAACTTGGTTACCCGCGTAGTAGAGGACGGCCGGGTTGGCAGGATCGAATTGGACGGGGGTGAGCCAGTTACGTCTGGACGAGACGGTGGCACCGGTGAAGTCGAAACTAGAGTCACCGCCGTTGGTCGATCGAGAGCAGACGCCGTATTGGCTGCATCCGTAGACCATGTTCTGATCAGCGGGATCGATCAGCGCCTCCAGCCCGTCACCGCCGACATAGGTGTTCCATCCCGTCCCGCCATAGGAACGGTTGACGCCATTGTCCTGGGCTCCGCCGACCAGTCGGCTGTCATCCTGTTCGCTCACGTCCACGCTGTAGAACTGAGTAAACGACTGGCTGACCGCAGGGGTCCACAGATCATTCGAGCCGTTGACGTCCGATCGGTATGTCCCGCCGTCGTTACCGAGGTAAACGCGTCCAGGCACCTTGAGGTCCCAAGCCATGGCGTGATCGTCGGCGTGCGGACTGAACTGGCCCGTGAACGACGTGCCGCTGTTCTTCGACTCGCATAGGTAGACCCCGGCCGCGAAAACGTGAGTCTGGTCGAGAGGATCGACCCAGACCCGCCCAAACCACCATCCGTAGGTCGACTGCGCCCCAGATAGGGTCGAGCTGGTTGGGAAGCTTGGTCCAGGAGTCCCCGCCGTTGTCGGATTCATAGAAGCCTTGGAACAGCCCGTTGGTCTGGTTAACAATGGCGTAAAGCCGCTGCGGGTTCGAAGCGGCCAGGGCGATTCCGATCCGGCCGATCGTGGTGGAGGAAGCGGGTAGCCCGTTCGTCAGCCGTTGCCACGAGTCCCCGCCGTCAGTCGATCGATAGACGCCCGACCCTACGCCCCCGTACGTTCGCAGGTCGGGTTCGCGTAAATGATCCCACATCGCCGCGAACACGCGGTTCGGGTTGGAGGGATCGATGGCCAGGTCCACCGCGCCCGTGGTGTCGTTGTCGCCGGCCAGCACCTGGGTCCAAGTCGAGCCGCCATCGGTCGATTCATACACGCCTCGCTCGCCGCCGTGGTTGTAGAGTTGCCCGGTCGCGGCGGCGAAGATGTGTAGCGGATTGCTGGGGTCCACCGCGAGCCGTCCGATGGTGCCAGAGTTCGTTAGCCCCACGAGCTGCCAGGTTACGCCGCGGTCGAGCGATCGGTAGATGCCCCCGCCGCCATAGGTGATGCTTCCGCCGCCTGGGTTAGCCTCGCCGGTCCCCGCAAACAGGGTGCCGTTTGAAGTGATGAGCAACGCACCCATGGACTGCGGGTTCGTTGCGGGCCAGACCGAAGTAAACCGAGCGCCCTTGTCTTTGCTCTTCCACACGCCCCCAGTGGCCGCAGCCACGTAGATCGTGTCGGCAGCCACCGGATCCACGGCGATATCCACTACGCGGCCGCCGATATTAGTCGGTCCGACGAACTTCCATCTCGTCGCCGCCAGCTGCGGGTCCGACTGACCGGTGGCAAAGGCGAGCGCGGCCGCCTGGGCGCCAGCTTTCTCCAAGGCGCCGGCCGGGATCCCGCCGTGAGTCACGCGCTGCGTGATGAACCAGTCCTCCGGCGGACTCTCTTTGGCCTCGCGCTCCTGGTCGTTTGTCTCGCTCCGTTCCCGGTCCGCTCGGGCAGACCAGAGCAGCGAGGTCAGTTCGAGCGACGCCACCACCAGGAGCGGGATCGCCAGGAAAGCCAGAATTCGGGAACGTGGACTCTTCATCGCTCCTCGATCGATCCCAGTGCAATGTGAAGCCGAAAAGACGAGCGATTCCTCATGAGTCGCATTGTTGGCAGGAGGGAGCGACGACGTCAAGCTCGTCAGTCAATCCGCAGCTTCTCGCATCCGATCAGCGGCCGCGTGGAAAGTAACAGAATTGTTACAAAATTGTACTTCGTTGCCAAAACGCAGCGATCAGAATAAAAAGGAAAACCAATGAAACATCATATTAAATTTGCATTTGTCGTCTGCTGCGCAGCGACTATCTCGCTGTTGAGTTCGAGGGCCGATACCATCCCGGTGCAGGTGGGCGCCGGCGGGCTGATATTCACCCCGGCGAATGTCACCATTCACGTGGGAGACACGATCCAATGGACCTGGGCCGGAAACTCCCACAGTTCGACCTCTGGGATACCGGGGCAGCCCGATGGGTTATGGGATTCGGGTATTCATAATGCCGGATTTGTTTTTAGCCACACCTTCGCCACAGCGGGGACCTTCGCCTACTTCTGCTCGGTCCACGGCGCTTGTTGCGGCATGGTCGGATCGGCCACCGTCACGGTCATCGACACGGTGCAGATCACCCGCGCGCAGTACGTCACCGCGCGCAGCCAGCTCACGGTACAGGCGACCGATACAGACAGCACCGCCACGTTGACTGTCTCCGTGACCAGCACGGGCGAAATCCTGGGCACGATGAAGAACCTCGGCGGAGGCAGCTACAGCGCCAAATTCACAGGGATCAGCAATCCGCAGAAAATAACCGTCACGAGCAACCTTGGCGGAACCGCCACGGCCCGGGTCAAGGCGAGATAAGAGCTGCGATCGCGACTTTCATCGCCAACTGCAGCTCTGAATGACGGGGAGGCCAGGACAGGCTTCCGTGCCAGATCCATGCCTTTGCGGTGTGACATTCCTCCGTATCCGTGACATCCGCGTTATCCGCGGTAACGATAATGCGTGAAGCTTTCTCCGAAATTCGAAGAGGCGCTCATCTATGCGACGCGGGTTCATGGCGGCCAGCTGCGCAAGAAGACGAAAATCCCTTACATCGGTCATCTTCTGGGAGTGACTGCTATTGCGATGGAATATGGCGCGAACGAAACCGAGGCGATCGGCGCTTTGCTGCACGATGCGGTGGAGGATTGCGGCGGGCCGGCGCGGCAGCGCGAGATCGAAGAGATATTCGGGAAAGAAGTGGGCGAGATCGTGGCCGGCTGCACCGATACCGATCAAACGCCCAAACCACCATGGCGGGAACGAAAGGAGAAGTATATCGCACACTTGGAAACAGCGTCGCCCTCAACCCGACTGGTCTCCGCGTCCGACAAGCTGCACAACACGCGGGCGATTCTGCACAATTTGCGCGAAGACGGCGATGAGATCTGGACGCGATTCAAAGGCGGCAAGGAAGGGACGCTTTGGTATTATCGCTCGTTAGTCACAGCGTTTCGCAAGCATGGCGACAACCCATTGATCGACGAGCTGGACCGCGTCGTGACCGAGATCGAACATCTGGCCGGTGCCGCATGATGGGAGAGGGCTCCCGCAACTCGCGAATTTGAGAATCGACCCAAGCGAGCCGCGGAATCGATTGCCCGATCTGTCCACAAATCGAGGGATAATCCAGGATCGTGCGCATCGACCGGACGGAACGATTCGCCCCGACAAAATTCGCGAATATTTAGCTTGCAGCGCCGTCGCGATTGTTTTAGTCGTAGAGTGTTCTGGGGGGAACAGCCGCCCTTCATGCCCATCGGGTGTGGGGGGCGGTACCTCTCGGAAACCGGAAGATCGCGTCATCCGGGGCGCCTCGATCTGAACTGGCGCAGCAAATTGCCCAAAATGCCTTTGAACAGCGGGCAAATTCCTAGACATGCGGAAGCATATTCCTCCCCAGGGGAAGGGACTCCGCGTGTCACGTCTTTGCCGGCGGCTGCCGGTCTTGGTCAAGCGACACAATGCTCCAGGCCATCGACGCGCATCCGGATCCAACCGGCCATCTTTTGAGCCGCCGCTTTGGCAAGTCGGGCGCTGCTGCGGCCAGGTGGTGATTCGCTTGTCGTTAGGGCAGCGAGGTGCCGCGTTGTTGTTTCACGACTTTTGCATCATTCCGGTCGATCATTCCGTTCACGTTCACGTCCTCACGGAAGTTCGTCCCATCGGTGCTCTGGCCATTGTCGGCCTTGGTCAGATTAAAGTCAGTCGTCGTCACCGTGCGGTCGCCATCGACGTCACCCAGGAGAAGGCCGACGGTCACAGAGGCGGAGGGCAGCGTGTTCGATTGGTCGTCGGTAATATCCGTTAGAGGTGACAGTTACTTCCTGAGCATTACAGCTGGCCGCGCGAATGTTTACGGTCCAGTGAGTAGGATCACTGCCATCGATCGCGCTGCTTCCTACGGTTCCGCAACTCGTCGTCGCGCTGGCCACGCCGGTTAGGTTATGGTTGAAAGCAAAGCTGATCGTGTAATTGCCTTGCTGGCCACCACTGCGGTCCTCGATACCAGGCGAGCCGGTGAGCGGCAGATCAATCGCGAAGTCGCCCTTGATTGAGGCCGCGCTGAGCAAGGCGAGCTCGCTCGCCGCGGGAGCGACACGCACATAGTAAACGTCTTCCTCGCCGTTGAAGGTGGCGGCATAGGCGACATTGCCTCCGGTATTGTCGGAAACGATGGTTAGATAATCGCCCAGCTTGTTCTGGTTTGGATAACCCAGGAAAGGGTTGAAGGAGTTACTCACGGCGACGTTAGGCGCCCAGGTCACGCCGCCATCCGTGCTGAAGGAATAGAAGAGCTGTGAGTCGGTATTGTTCGCCGCGTTGCGCGTATCCAGCCAGACACTGTCGATCCGTCCGTTAGGCGCGACCGCGAGCGTGCCAAACCAGTGCCATTTGTTGTGATTGACCGGGTCGTCGTTCACCCGCACCGGTGCGCTAAAGGTCAGCCCGCCATCGGTGCTGCGCACAAACATGACGTCGCTGCCGTTACTAAAGCCGGTCGGAATCACGCTGGCCATCATGTAAACACTATTGTTCGTGCTCGTCCCGAACGATCCACCGCGAGGAAAACCTGGCCGCTCAGTCCGTCCGGATTGATCGGCTCGCCAAAGCCGATACTGCCACCCAGGTTGACCTTTGTATTTTGGTCAAAACTTGGTGTCGCAGCCCCATCCTTTGCGTTGGTCGAACGCTCACACCAAATCTGGCCGGTTCCCAAGTTTACGCCACCGATAAATAGATTGCCGTTTGTGTCCACGTCGAGCGTTCCCCAGGAGGGAGTGTTCGGGATGTTGACCGGGTTCAGCCAGGTGACTCCGCCGTCGGTCGAACGAGTGAATTGCCGGCCGCCGAAATTGTTGCCGCTACTGCTCCAGCACTGGTATTGGAATCCGCGTCCAATGCTGTTCGTCGTATCGATCGTGAACCACTGCTTATCTCCACCTTTGGCGGGCGCGATGTTGGTCCATGACATACCACCGTTGAGTGACCGCCACATGTTATCAAAGAACGTCTCGAGCAGGCTGAGATAGAAAAAGGTTCCGCTGGCATCCGTGTCCAAGACCGGATCGCTGCGGAAGACATTGTTCTCAAGGACGCCGGGGAAAGTCCACGAGGTGCCGCCATTGGTGGTGTAACCCCAGCCCGCCTGGCGAAAGTTAGAGGTGACACTGTTAAACTGCCTCCAGCCGATCGTTATCTTGCTGCCGTTCGTGGGATCAACCGAGATCGACGGCTCGTTCGCGGCGTCTCCCGTGATGTTGTGGCCAGTCGCATCGACATTTACCTGGAAACTGGTGAAGGCGTTGAACTGCGAGACCATGCGCGGCGACAGACCGGTCCGCCAAAGCAGTGACGGCGGGTTATCGTACTTTTCCAGCTCCTCGGCCGGGAGAGGCTTGTTTGGACGGGTTTGACCCGAAGCGACGGCGAATCCAGAGAGCAAAACGAGAAAGGCAAAAAAGGCTACCTTTGACGCGCTGAAGGACGGCAAGCGGAATTGAAACATGAATGATACTGCCCGAGCGCATCGTTGGTTGTCAATGTAAACCCGGGGAGCGCGGCTGTTTCGGGTAAGTGATTGGTCGATTTTGAGTTTGCCGTTCGTGCTTCGTCCTCATTTTTCTATCTGACTTCGAAGAACGAAAACGAGGACGATCCAAACTGACAATTCTCTAACATCTCCCTGGGGTCACGGAGTCAAAATTTGGACCGAGTTCTGATCGCTCATTCCGCATTGGAGTCGCGACCGGGCCGCTGCTACGCTAGCCCAGCCGAAAATCGCGATGCCGACGTTCGAAGCGACTGATTTCTACGATCTCGATGCACTACTGACGCCCGACGAGCGTCGGATTCGGGACAGCGTGCGCCATTGGGTGGACGAACGCTTTCTGCCCATCGTGGCGCAACACTATCGCGCGGGCACGTTCCCGATGGACTTGGTGCCGGAACTGGCCGGGCTCGGTGTCTTTGGGCCGGCGATCAAAGGCCATGGCTGTGCCGGATTGGGGAGCGTCGCCGGCGGGCTCATCATGCAAGAGCTCGAACGCGGTGACAGCGGTCTGCGCACCTTCGCCTCGGTCCAGGGTTCGCTCGCGATGACGGCGATCGATCTTTTCGGGTCCGAGGAACAAAAGAGCCGCTGGCTTCCCGAGATGGCGCGAGGCACGAAGCTAGGTTGTTTTGCTCTCACCGAGCCCGGCTTTGGCTCCAATCCAGGCGGGCTGCGCTGTCGCGCGCGCAAGACCGCCGACGGTTATCGCCTCAGTGGCGTGAAGAGATGGATTGGCAACGGCACGATCGCCGATCTTGCTGTGGTCTGGGCCAAAGTCGACGGCGAACCCGATGTCGACCCGGAAGGTGCGGATGCGATCCGCGGGTTTCTGGTGGAGAAGGGGACGCCCGGCTTCAGCGCGCGGTTGATCGAGGGCAAGCTCTCGCTCCGGGCGGCGTTGACCGCGGAACTTGAGTTCAACGACTGTGTCCTTTCGGCTGGGGCGCTCTTGCCGCAAAGCGGCGGCCTCCGCTCGCCGCTTACCTGTCTCAACCACGCTCGCTACGGAATCGCCTGGGGAGCGATCGGGGCCGCGATGGCGTGCTACGACGAAGCGCGGCAATACGCGATGCGCCGCGAACAATTCGGCCACCCCATCGCCAGCTTCCAGCTCGTGCAGGCAAAACTAGCCCGCATGCTTACCGAAATCACCAAGGCCCAGTTGCTGGCCCATCGCCTCGCGCAGCTCAAAGACAGCGGCTCGGCGCGGCATTACCACATCTCGATGGCCAAGATGAACAACGTGGAGATGGCGCTCGACATCGCCCGCGCCGCACGCGACCTCCTGGGCGCGGTCGGCATCCTCGACGAGTATCAGTGTTTCAGGCACATGTGTAACCTCGAAAGCGTCAAGACCTATGAAGGCACGCACGACATCCACCTGCTCGTGCTCGGCCAGCAAATCACTGGAATTCCGGCCTTTAGCTGACACATAAAGCAATTCGTGCCGCGATCGGCTGAAAACCTGGACTGCGGGTGAAAGCTGTGACCACCAACCACAACCAGCACGCAAGACACGTGCATGAGGCGAACATCCGGTCAAGCCTGCGAGATAACTGGTTCAAGCCGCCCGGCGTGTTCCGTCAAAAGCGGCTAGGTACCGCAAGTGCTAACCTAACTCCTTACTTTTGCTCCACTTACTGAGGAGGAGGCTGAATGGAAGGCTCAGGCGTTGCCTCGTGAGGTTCTTAGATCTTTGTTCAGAGCGAGACTGAGTCTGTTCTCCATTTGTCCGCTGCTGGCGCCGCTGCTCCTCGATGACCCCGTTCTTCTCCCTTTCACGCTCCTGGCGCCTTTCCTTAACGGCTGTACCATTGACGTTTCTCATCCGTTCCTGCTCGCGGTGTCGATGCCGGGTTTGCTCGGGCCTGGGAGACTGACTTGGAGCGATGCTGGCGGCGGGCTGCTGCGCGTTCGCCGCAAAAGTAAGGCCAGTGCTAAGTCCAGCCAGTAACACGAAGTGAATTATTTTCATATTGGATTTGTGACGATATTGGAACGCGTTTCGCTGTTCGCCCGGATGCCTCTTCCACGTAAATTTCGGCGGGGACATCGGAATAGTCCTAGCTCCGGAAAGACCGACCAGTCGGTTTAAAGAACCACGGCAGCGTCGGTTTCGCGCATAACTCAGCCGGCCCAAGAGAATCGCGCCGACACCTGACACGAGCCGCCTGATGAGGACACCAGCTTTGAACGTTGAAAACTAGGAGCGGGGTCAATCCTGAGTAAACGTTCGTTCTTTGACGTGCAACAATTGAACTAGATGAGTCCCGGTCCCATGCGCAATTCCGTTGGTCGCATCGGCACCTAATCGAAGCGTTCGGTGCGCTCGAGCAGCGTCTGCCACCAACCGCGGTGGTTGAGGTACCAATCGACGGTCGCGGCGATGCCTTCGCGCGCGGTGTGGAGCGGGTGCCAGTCGAGCTCGCGCTTCGCCAGGGAGGAATCGATCGCGTAGCGGCGGTCGTGGCCGAGGCGGTCGGTGACAAACGAGATCAGGCTGTGCGGCTTGCCGAGCTGATCGAGGATCAGCCTGACGACATCGAGGTTTACCATCTCGCCGTCGCCGCCGAGGTTGTAGATCTGCGCCCGGCTTGCCTTTGAAGAGCGCGGCGACGAGGGCGGCGCAGTGGTCTTCCACGTGGATCCAGTCGCGCACGTTTTTCCCGTCGCCGTAAACCGGCAGCAGCTGGTCGTTGAGCGCCTTGATGATCATGAGCGGGATCAATTTTTCCGGGAACTGGTAGGGGCCGTAGTTGTTGGAGCAGCGCGTCACGATGACGTCCTGGCCAAAGGTGTGGTGGCAGGCGAGGGCGAGAAGGTCGGCGCCGGCTTTGCTTGCGGAATAGGGGGAACTCGGGCACGATCGGCGATTGCTCGGTGAATTTGCCGGTCTCGCCTAACGATCCGTAAACTTCGTCGGTCGAGACCTGGATGAAACGCTGGACGCCGTGCCGGCGGGCGGCGTTGAGCAGCACGCTCGTGCCGACGACGTTGGTGTGGATGAAATTTTGCGGGGAATTGATGCTCCGATCGACGTGCGATTCGGCGGCAAAATTGATGATGGCGTAGCATTGTTCCTCGTGCAGAAGGGTGTCCATCTGGTCGGCATTGGCGATATCGGCCTGGAAAAATTCGTAGCGTTCGCCGTGCTCTTCGACGACGCCGTCGAGATTGGCCAGATTTCCCGGCATACGTGAGGGCGTCGACATTCGTGATGTATGCCGGCTTGTAATGTTGCAGAATGTAACGAATAAAGTTACTCCCGATGAAGCCACAGCCACCTGTCACCAAGATGCGCATTGGAGCGCTACCTAGCAGCGGAGAGCAACCCGCGCGAGGAGAAATTGAGGCCCCGCCGCCGCTCGCGGAGCGGCTGGCGCGGATCGACTGGACCTTCTGGGGCATCATCGCCTTCGGGGCGCTGCTCCGGTTCCTCTTCCTGAGCATGAAACCGCCGCATTTCGACGAGGGGATCAACGGCTGGTTTGTCGATCAGATGAAGAGGACCGGATTCTATCGTTACGACCCGACGAATTATCACGGGCCGCTCCATTTCTACATTCTTTTCCTCGCGCAGGCGCTTTTCGGCCGCCACATCTGGGCGCTTCGGCTGCCGGTCGTGCTGGCGAGCATCGGCTCGATTTTTGTGACGCTGAAGTTCGAGCCGTTCGTCGGGCCGCACGGTGAGCCGGATCGCGGCGCTCGCGATGGCGATTTCGCCCGCCTTCATTTTTTACGGGCGCTACTCGATTCACGAAGTGTGGCTGCTTCTTTTCTCGATGCTCTTCGTGCTCGGGTTGCTCGGGCTCTGGCGGTTCGGGACGCGCGGCTACCTCTGGTGTGTCGGCATCGGCATCGGCCGGGATGATTCTGACGAAGGAGACTTACATCATCCACATCGGCAGCGCGCTGATCGCGGCCGGCGTGCTGTGGGTTTCGCACCGGATGACGCTCATGCCCGAGATATGAAGCGCGCGCGCCAGCAGTGGGATCTCGCCGATCTCGCGATGGTGGCCGGCACCGGCCATCTTTTTCATCGTCTTCTTTTACTCCGGCACGTTTCTCAATTGGACGGGCGTGAAAGGACTCTATCTGACGTTTGCCACCTGGTACCAGACAGGTTCGAATGGCAACGGACACGAAAAACCGTGGCCTTACTGGCTCGAGCTGGTGCTGCGCTACGAATGGCCGGTCTTTATCGGGCTGTTCCTTTGCCTGGCGTGTCAATTCTTTAGGAACTTTGTCATTCGCTATCTCGCCATTTACGGCGTCGGGATCTTCGCGGCCTACAGCATCATTCATTACAAGACGCCGTGGATCATCATCAGCGTTGTCTGGCCGCTGCTTTTCGTCTTCGCCGCGGGTGCCGCCGCGCTGAAGATTCCGCGCAAGGCCTTCTACATGGTCGGGTTGGCCGTGATCGGGTTTCGGCTTCGGAGCGCTGCGTCAGCTATCTCATCCAGCCCGAGGCGGTGCGCACGGCCTGTTCCTGGGGAGCCTACTTGCGCGAAGCCGTCAAGATTACGATCGCGGCGACATGCACCAGTTCCGTCTGCGGAGAGATTGGCTTGCGCCTGTTCACGTCGGCGCGTTGTCTTCGCTTTCCTTGGCGGCGGGCTGGGTCTTCTCCTCGGGAAGTCGTCCAAACTCAGCGATGGCGTGATGCGCGGGGTTCAAAGAGGCGCCGTCGGCCTATCTCTCCTCATGTCGTTTGGGATGGCAATCTGGTTGAATTATTTCCGCTGCAGCACCGACAGCGAGCCCTATGTCTATGTGCAGACCTACAACGATATCTATAAGCTGATGAACCCGGTGATGCGGCTGGTCCGGAGCAACCCGCTCAATTATCGCATCGTCGGTCATTTCATCCGGACGAGCACCTATCCATTTCCCTGGTTGCTCGGCGATTTTCCCGAATGTGGGTTACTACGAACACAACAATTCCCCGGGTAAATTCGACGCGGATTTTCTCGTCGTGCAGGAGGACCGGATCGCCGAGGTGGAGAAGCAGTTGCATGAGAGCTACTTTACGGAGCCAATGACTATTCGTCCCTACCAGGACACCTCGAAGCTCTACCTCAACGCCAGGACTTTCCGAAATTCTTCCCGGGCGAACACCGGACTTCATCGGAAAACCTCTCTCGACGCCGGCGCAGCCCAAACTCCCGCATCCCTAGGAATGAGCCATCCCGGTGGAAGCGAGCCAGGCGGAGGGACGCTGCCTCCGGCGACGTCCCTCGGAGGTAGCGCGCGTCAGACTCTTATAAGCATGGTCCAGTGCCTAAATGAAGGTTTTTTCGGCGGGACTGACTCTCGTCAACGTCGCCACGATGGCCGGTCTGCTGCTCGGGATCGTGGGCGGCGGGCTCGATGAAGGCTTTGCCGGCCTGGCTCTGCTTCTCGGTCTCGCGGCGGCGATTTTGCGTGGGTCGGCACGACGCCGTTTTCCGCCGCGCAAAGATCGCGGCTGTTCCGCCGCCGCGCGCCGTTGCCGAAATCGAAGCGGGCCCGGCGCCGGATGAAACTGGACACGCCGACTGTCCCTCCTCCGCCGCCCCGTCGCTGGCATTTCTGGGCGTGGGCGGTCGGCATCGTCTTCGCGATGTTCGCGCGTTCGATCGTTCTGCTGGCTCCTGTGGGTGGATGGGAACAACCTCAAGATTCAGTCGCCTAACAATCTGGGCGATCTCTCGCTTCACATCACCTACATCAAGTATTTCGCCAATGGCGTCGCGCTCTGGCCCGACAATCCGATCCACGTCTTCAGCTCGCTCCGTTATCCCGCCGGGATCGATTTGTTCAATTCGCTTCTTGCTTCTCCAACACATCGACTTGATCCGGGCGCTCGTCTGGACCGGGTTGCTCGGCTCGCTCGCGACCTTCTACGGCTTCTATCGCTGGGGCGGCGCCTTCGGTGTTGCCGGATTTCTTTTCAACGGCGGCCTCGCCGGCTACGCGTTTTTTCAAAAGTTTCACTTTGCCGATTACCAGACGGAAAAGATCGCCTGGAAGAGCATCCCGTTGACGATGTTCGTCACGCAGCGCGGCTTGCTCTACGCGATTCCCGCGGGGCTGCTGCTCCTGTTGCACTGGCGGCGAAAATATTTCCCGGGCGATACCGACGAAACAGCCGGCAGCGCGGCGCGGGCTCGTGCCGTGGTGGGTCGAGTGGTCGCTCTACGCGACGATGCCGCTCTTCCACGTCCACACCTTTCTCGCTCTCTCGATCGTGCTCGGTTTCTGGTTGCTCATCGGCACCTGGGAGACGCGCAAACAGATCGCGCTCCTGCTCGCCGCGGCGTTCGTGCCGGCGACCTGGATCGTCTGGATGATCACGGATCATTTCCAGGCAAAGTCGATTCTCGCCTGGGCGCCCGGTTGGGTGCAGAGCGATCCGGGCTTCGCGGTTCCTGCGCTCCACTTCGGGTTCGTCAAGATCCCGTCGGCGCTCGGGTTCTGGATCTACAATTTTGGCCTGACGTTGCCCGCGATGATCGCGCTCGTCGGCGTGGTCGTCTGGCGGACGTGGAAAAATTCGGAGCTCGCACAGAGTTCACGACCAGAGGCAAGTGACGCGAATGTGGGAGGGGCCTTGATGCCCCGATCAGAGCGAGGCTCAATTCACGTTTTCCAGCGCCTTCGCTTTCGTGATGCCGGCGGCGGCGATCTTTCTCTTCGCGCTCTTCGTCAAGACGGCACCGTGGGGTTGGGACAACACCAAGTTCATCATCTGGGCCTATTTCATTTGTCTGCCCTTCTTGTGGCGCGAATTGATTGTGAAATGGCCGTGGCCGGTGCGCGCGGGCGCCTGCTTTCTTCTCTTTGCCTCGGGATTCGTTAGTCTTCTTGGCGGTCTGGCGGTCGGCACACCGGGTTTGATATCGCCGACCGCACGGAACTCGAGGCGGTCGCGACGGTTGTGCGCAAGATTCCGATCAAGGAACGCTTCGCCGCCTTTCCGACCTACAATCATCCGCTCCTGCATGAACGGCCGCAAAGTCGTGCTCGGCTATCGCGGCCATCTCTGGACCCAGGGCTTCGATTACGCGCCGATCGAGCAACAACTCAACGCGCTCATGCTCGGAGCGCCCGACTGGCGGGAACGCGCGCAAGCATTGCATGCGCGCTATCTCTTCTGGGGCAGGGAGGAAAAGCGCGCCTACGCCTCAAGTTCGCAGCCGTGGCGCGGGAAGGCGGCGGTCGTTGCGAAGGGCTCTGGGGCACAATTTACGATCTCGAGCGCGCCGCTCCGGCGACCGCGCCAGTAGTTGCGGCCGCTCCCCGGGCGAGCTGGCGAGCGATCCAGAATCATCTGTTGCAACGATGCCTTCTGCGCGACGTAATCGGCAACTTCGCGCGGGTTGATCATCGCGTCGTCGGGCAGGAAGACGAGCAGCTTCACGGTTGGATTGTCGTGCATGAATCGAACGATGTTCTCCGCGATCATCTGTTCCGCGGCGAGGTGCGCGCGGTAAAGGTGGGTCACGTTGTAGCGGCGGAGACGCGCCGAGGTCGAGACGCGATCGACAAAATTATCGAAAGCGTCCGGGCGCGGATCGGTAATTCTTCGGCAGGAGCGCGCGTTCCTCGTCGGAGAGCGCTTCGCCGGCGCGGATTTTGCGCAGAAGCTCCCGCGGCGCACCGAGCGCGACTTGCACGAGATCGGGACGCAACGCTGGGCGCAGCCAGTCGCCGCGTTCCGGCGCGCCGAGCTGGTCGAGCAGTTGTTGCGCGGAAATTTCCTGCCGCTGCCATTGGTCAAGCAGCGGTTGCTGCGTCGACGGAAAGTTCGGTCCAGCCAAGCGCGACGCGCGCGCCGCTGCGTTGCAACGCCTCGACGACGCGCCAGGCCGGCTCGCTCTCCGCCGCGGATCTTTTCGTTAGGCCAAAATAGATCACGTCCGCGCGACGAGCTGTCGCGGTCCAGGCTTTTCGTCTTCGGTCGCCGGCGCGGCGCTTCGCCGACCGCAAATTTCGGCAACGGCGGTTTGCCGGGCGTCCCGCAACCGCTCGTTAGAGCGGCCGCCAGCAGTAGCCACCACTTCACGCTTCGCGTCACCGGCTGCTGTTGGAGCGGACGAAGACCGGCCTCCGCTTCGCCGGTGCCGGCCGGAAAATTCGCCGGGTGCGGTAGCCAGCCGCGACGATCTGGCATCCGATCGAAAGCGTGCGCTGCCAGGTGACACCGGAGACTTTCTGCTGGCCGGCGATTCGCCGCCGTTCGTGCACCGGGATTTCGCAGATCGTGGCGCCGAGTTTCGCCGCGGCGATCTGCGCTTCAATCGTCCAGCCGAAGGTCATTTCCTGCGGCGCGATTTTCTCGAACAAGCGGCGGCTGATCATGCGCAGCGGACCGAGATCGCTAAAGGACCGCCCGCCAGGAGTGCGCCGCACCAGAGACCGAGCGCGGCGTTGGCGATAACGTGCCGCACCGTCATCGTCCGCCAATTGCGCAGGCGTTTCGTGCGACTGCCGAGAACCAGGTCGTAGCCCTGCTCAAACGCCGCTGTGAGCGGGCGCAGATCTCGCGGATCGGTCGCGCCGTCGCCCGCGCAAAAAATGTAGGCACGAATCGCAGGGAAAAAGATTTTTCGTTAGGTCGATCGCCGCCTGGCAGCCGTGGCCGTAGCCACGCTGCTCACGGTTTCCGCGACGAGCACGGGACGTTGCCGCGCGATTTCGCGCGGTGGCGTCGGAGGAACCGTTCACTCCCACAGCGATGACGAACTTCTCGGGATCAACCGCGCCGAGAAATTCATCCAGCACGGCGCCGATGCAGGCGGCCTCGTCGCAGGCGGGAATGATGATGGCGAACTCGGGCAAAGCGCATACGGTGCGATAGTCTCGGAGAGATATAAGAGGGCGGCAAGCCGGCGCTATTCCAACGCGGTGGAAGAGCTTTGCGAGCGTCAGGTTCAGCACGAGTTGCCCTTCCGCGACCATTTTCCCGCCGACGCTGGCCTGCGCTTTGAACTGCCAAAGCTCGCCGATCTGCGCCAGCTTTTCCGCGCGCAACAGGATCTCCTCCTCCGGGCCGCACCGCCGACAAGAACTTCATCGCGCGGATGGCCGAGAGCAGGAAGAGCGGCCGTTCACCTTCCGGAAATCCCGAGGCGGCGGCGATCCCGGCGGTCTGCGCGAGCGCTTCCGTCAGGATCACGCCGGGGACGAGCGGATTGCCCGGGAAGTGACCGGCGAACATCGGATCGTCGCGCGAGAAAACGCGTCAGGCACTCGGCGAGCTGGCCGGGTTCGCAGCGCAGCAATTGCCTAACGAAAACGAACGGCGGCCGGTGCGGAAGAGAAGTGATGAGTGACAAGTGACGAGTGACAAGTGATCTGATAAGAGGCGCCGGCCTGTCTGCCCGGAGCGACTCGTCGACGCGTCCCTCCACTCACCCGTTGACGAAGTAGACAAATTTCCAGCTTCCGTTCTACCCGCCGAATGCCGGCGCGATAGCCGGTGTAATCCGACGCCGGATCGGCGAACTGCGGCGGCGCGACCATGTAATCTTCCTTTTGCACAAAGTGCTCGGAGAGAATGCCCATCGAGCTCGACCCACAATCCGTTTTCGTCCCAGTACTGGAAAGACGCCGGCGCCCTGGCGATCCTCGGCCGGGGTCGCTCCGAGCACGTAGGCGAAATCCGGCGTCATCATCGCGGCGATCGTGTTCACGTCGTGCGCCTTGACCGCTTTGCGCAGCCGGCCGACGAACGCCTGGAAATCGACATCCGCATTTTCCTCGCTCGTCGGATGCTCGGCGGTGTCGGCTGGTTTCTTGGAATTTTTCTTCGGATTGGTCGCCGGGCAGGCGGTGAAGGCAAGCGCAGTGCAGCAGGACCAGGCAGCTGGAGAATTCGTGTTTTCATCGTGGAGAAGTCGATCCGTAGCTCTGACATAATCAGAGCGCGCGAGACAAGGCCAGCCTCACGTTGGGCAGCGATGCGGCCGGCCGATCCCGAGACGTTTGCGGAGCGGATGCTTGATGAAGACGAAATAGAAGACGTTGAACAGATCGCGCCAGCTCGAGCGCCGGACTCGTTAGGCGGCGTGGACCGTCGCGCAAGGTGCGCAGGACGGCCTCGATCGTCAGCTGGCGCGGCCGCGGGATGCTGGTGTAGTGCGCGCCGAACGCCTGCGAGGCGATGCGCATCGGAAGTCGCGAGGAGCGGCTTGCCGTGGGCGGCGGCGATTTGCGGGCGCGGCGATTGAGATCGAACCAGCCCTTGTGGAAGTGGCAGATCTCGATCGCATCGAAGCAATCGATCTCCTGAAGCAGCCGATGCGCCGATGGAAGCGCCGAGAAAGAAAAATGGATGCGGCGCAAAACAAAAAAGCGACTCGCCGCGACGCGGCGCGGAGCTGGCGCAGATCGGCGAAAGTGCGCAGATTTTCGACTTCGTCAGGCCGGACGTTCAACAGGACCACATCCGCTCCCTCGAGCCGCATCTCGGCCGCCTGGATGAGCAAAATTCCCATCGCGGCGGCGTCGGCAAAAACTTCCGGCCGATCGAAGACCTTGTCGTGCAGCGTAATGGCGAGCGCGCCGAAACCGAGATCGCGGGCTCGCTCAAGCAACTGATGGGCGGAATAATCGAGATGATCTTTCGGATCGTCGAGCGTGTGGATGTGGAGATCGACCTTGATCCAATCCGTCGTCCGCGATCCCCTGGTCCTGCTTCTCGTCGCCGCATAGCTGCAGGTTCCCTGCCTTGCATTGCGTGAGCTCTAGATGCAGAAGTTCCGCGCCTCGCTCGGAGCTTCTTCCAGGCGGAGGCTGCGAAGCGCGGAGGAGGTCTCGATGCGACTTCAGCGTGTGAACAGGATGACTTCCGCGCTCGCAGAAGGAAGCGTTCAGCCGCAGCGAGTGCAGCTGCTTCTTGCTTTCCTGCGTTCCTGATTCAAGATTCTCGGCTCGCGCTCGGGTGGTGAAATGGCAGACACGTACGTTTGAGGGGCGTATGCCGCAAGGCATGGGGGTTCAAGTCCCCCCCCGAGCACTTCCTCGTCATGTCGTGCTCGATCGCTCGGATTCCGGGCCAGCCGAGTTCGCGCGTTGCTCTTCGGGCCGGTGCGACGACCGCTGAATAGCCTAACGACGAGGAGAAACCCGAGCAAAGCCAGCGGGAGAAACATCGGCAGCCAGACGCGGTCTGTGGCCAGCAAAGAGAGCGCGAGCAGGGCGTAACCGGCGACGAAAATAATCGCGCCCAGAAGAAGATTCGGCTTTGAGATCATCCAGAGAAAACAGCTGAGCAACGCTGCCGCCAAGATGATCAACCAGGGGACGGCCCACGGCGCCGGCCGCACGTAGGCGTTGTTTTGGATGGTCGCGATCGCGGTCGAGAACACGTTAGGCGGTTGCAAGCGGATCATCCGCCATTCGCAGGAGGACGATCTGATCCTTGAGATTGTCGATGTTGATCGAGGGCGGCCGATGCTTTTCGTGCTCCTGCGCGGCGAGCAGGAGTTGGTTCAGGGTCAGACGCCGCACGCTCTGCTGCGCGATAGGGTTGATCGTGAGCGTCCCGTCGCGATGGATCGGGATCTGCCACCCGTTAGGCAAAATGATCCGCGAGCCGAGCTCGACCTTGACCTCCTCCGGAGTGATCCGCAGCCAGAGCATGATTGCCTGGAGCGGGAGCGAGGGCACAATCTCACCGCGATATTCGAAGAGCATCGGCACGCGGATCCGGTCGCTGCGCTCGCTCGGGAGGTTGATGAAACCGGGAGTCGAAATGAGCCGAATGTCGTCGTCGGGCTGGCGGTTGACCCCGGAGAACGCCGGCAGATCGCCGCGATTGCCGGTCACGTTGGGAAACGAGGGCACGTCATCCGCGGAGAGGTCGTGCTGACCGCTGCCACCCAGCTCGACCGCCGACGAGCAACTTCGGGACACGCATCGCCTGGTCGATAAAGACCTGCTCCTGGTCCTTGTCGCGATCGCGCCAGATCACGATCGGCTCGAGCGCGATGACGGTCGGCTGAAATTCCATGACCGCCTGAAGGAAAAGGGCGTACTCGAGGGGCGAGAGCGAGCGCGCGCCGCCTGGCCTTTGGGCAGCGGTTTCGCCTCTTCCGGCGGCGCAAGACGCTGGAAATCGTCGCGCCCTATTTCGACCAAAGTCACCTGCGCTGGTGGGAGGACGCCCTCCGCATGCTCCATGAACCAGTTCAAGAAAACATCCTCCATCTGCTGCAAGCGCGGCTCGCGCACGATGTACGCGCCGAGCAGGATGACGACCAAAACGAGCCACGGCGAAGGACGACGCATTGGCGCAGAAGCTAGGGAGCGCAGGACGCAAAAACAAACTGAAATTCCACGGGGAGGAAGTCAGGATCGACAGGGTGTAAACTGGAGAATTGGCGTTCCCGCAGCGCCCTGCGGATAGTCGGCCGACCGGGTGAATGCCAAGTTTCGTCCTGTGCTAGCTTATCGGGTTCACAGATAAGGAGGCTTCCATGCGTAACGTTGCTGTTCGGCTAGTGGTTTTAATCTTTGGCCTAACGCTGTCGATTTTCTCGCGGCATGCTGGCGCCGCCGGAATTTCCCTGCCGGTCCAGCTCACCCATGCCGAGAACTACGATCCATCGCCCTCCCCGGACGGCAAGAGGCTCGTCTTCATCACCGTCATTTCCGGCAGGGAACAATTGTGCACGATGAATTCCGACGGATCCCATGTTTCCCAGCTGACAAAGGATGATGCCGATCATGAAGATCCCGCATGGTCACCGGATGGGACAAAGATCGCTTTCGTCCTCATTACGAAGGACCGTCAGAGCATCGGGGTCATGGCCGCTGAGGGCGGCAGCGTGGAGCTGCTTACCCCGAGGGATCAGAATACGATCCATCCCAACTGGTCGTCGGATAGCAAGCGAGTGATCTACTGCACGAATGATGACCTGAAGCCGCCGCAGAAGAACAGCGCACAAATAAACGTCGTCGACCTGGCGACGAAGAAGATCACGCCCCTTATCACAGATGGGATCAATACCTACGGTTCGTGGTCGCCCGACATGAAACATATCGTATTCCGCAAGATCATCGGTGACGAGAACTCAGAGGTTTTTCTGGCCGACGGCGAGGGCTCCAACCAGCGCAACCTCACCAAGAACCCGTTCTTCGATGGCTGGCCGGCGTGGTCGCCTGACGGGAAAAAGATCGCGTTCGCCTCGAACCGCCGGGGCCACGGTTACCAGATTTTCGTCATGAACGCCGATGGCACCGATCCTAGGTTGGTGGCAAACACCGAAGGTCGCGGCACAGCGCCCAGATGGTCGCCGGACGCCAAGCTGATCTACTTTACGAATTGCGTGGCGAAGGATTACGGAACGGACTGCGAGATTCTGGTGGTGCGCTCGGAGCCGCAATCCCTGGATGCGCGTTGATATTCCGCCGGAAATCCAAATGCTGATCTGGTTTGAACGGCCACCCGAAGTCCGGGCCAGTTCTTCTGCGACGAATCAGTTGTTGCTCTTACTCGTGTTCTGCAGCGGGAGCGTCCGCTCTCTCGCCAACTCCACCCGCGGACTTTGCGGGAAGCGGGCGATGAAGTCGCGTGCGACCGCCTGGGCGCGCTCCTTGTCGTGCAACAGGTCGGCGAAAAGGCTGATCTGATTGAAAAGACTGTTCTCGTGCAGCGGGTTTTCCTTTTGCGCGATCTCGTACTGTTCGAGCGCCTTCTCCGGCTGCCCGAGGAAGCGAAAACAATTGCCCAGATCGGTCCTGACATCGGCATTATCGGCGCCGCTCTCGATCGCGTTCTGGTAATGCTCGATCGCGTGCGTCCAGTTCTGCTGATCATAGTTCCAGTTTGCCAGCGTGCGCGCGGCCTCAGCTGGTGCCAGCTGTGAAACATCCGGCGGCTCCGTCGGCGGCAGCGGGTGCCGGCTGAAAAACGTTGGGCGACTGTCCGGCCGGCGCTCCGGTAAAGTTTTCGATCGCCGGCTTGGGCGGCCCATTCGTGGACCCGCGCATGGCCAGCCACGTCGCACCTGCGCCGAGGCCAAAGGCCGCGAGAATCAGGAGCGGGATTGACGGTTGCAACCGCTTGGTTGGCGACGTGGGTTTTCTGCTCCGGCTCTCCATCAAAAATAGACGCCTTAACGCTTTCTTGGATACACTCTGCTCACGCTGTTTTCGCGATCTCTGCGTGGAGCTCCAAGCTAAGCAGCGTTGCTTCTGATTGCGAATGCGTCGTCGCCTCCTCGTTCTCGCCCTCGAAACAGAGGAAAAATTGACGACGAGGACGATCACGAGAACGACCGACACTGCTTGAGCCAGGCACGCGTTCGCAATTTCCTTGAGCCATACCAGATGCCTGGCCACGCTCCTGCCATGTCCAGTCGACTCATTTGCTGCCTTGCGTCTCTTGTTTTCGCCAACCTCGCTTTCGCCGAAGAAGCGACGGTCTCAACGTCACCCCCGCCTCATTCAACCGCGCCGACGGAGTTCGATTCTTTCATCGTTGTGCTGCTCGTCCGCCCGCCGAGTGCACCTGACCTCCCAAAACCCGAGCTCGAGCAGTTGCAGGAGAAGCACCTCGGCAACATCCGTCGTCTCGCGGACGAAGGAAAGATCCTTAAGGCCGGCCCGTTCGAAGACTATTCAGGACGCAACGTGCGCGGCATGTTTATCCTCAAGACAGCTTCACTCGAAGAAGCCCGCGCCTGGGTCGCGACCGATCCCGCGGTGAAAGCCGGCCGCCTCGCGCCGGAGTTCCTAAAGTGGTATGTCGAAAAAGGAAGCTTAAAGTAACGCCGAGGTTCGACCTCAACTCCTGCCCGTCACATCCAGCACGACGCGGAAACGCGCTTTGCCGCTCATCATCCGCTCGTAGGCTTCCGCAGCTCGCTCCAGCGGGTAAACTTCATTCATCGATTGCACACCGGTAGTACCGCTGAACTTGAGCGTGTCCTGGGAATCGATCGATGTGCCCGAATACCAACCCTTGATCGAGCGCTCGCCGGTGATGAGCAGAATCGGGTTGACTGGGATGGGTCCGGCCGCTCCGATCACCATCAGCACGCCGCGCGGCGCCAGACCGCCGAGCACCGCGGCCATGGCATCGCCGTTGGTCACCGTCGCGATAATGACTGAGGCGCCGCCCAGTTTGTTGAGCTCCGCCGCCGGATCCGTTGCCTGGCTGTCGATGTAATGCATCGCGCCGAGCTTCCGGGCGAGCGGTTCCTTGTCCTTCCCGCGCGCGATCGCCACCGTCTGGAAACCCATCTTCGCCGCGTACTGCACCCCGAGATGACCGAGCCCGCCGATCCCGAGGACGCCGACGACATCGCCCGGGCGCGCGCCACTGTTGCGGAGCGCGTTGAAGGTCGTCACGCCGGCGCACATCAGCGGGGCGCTCTCGATCGAAGAGAGATCGTCCGGGACGAGGGCGAGCGCTTTCGCCGGCGCGACCATGTATTCGGCGTAGCCGCCGTCGAACGAAATGCCGGTCGTGAGCAATTCCACCTGGCAGGCAAAAAAATCGCCGCGCCGGCACGGGTCGCAATGACCGCAATTTGAAGCATGCCAGCCCACGCCCACTCGCTGACCGGCCTTCCAGTCAGGCACACCGCCCCCGACCTTGTCGATCACTCCGATCACTTCGTGACCCGGCACCCGCGGATATTGAATCCCCGGCCAAAGGCCCTCTTTCGTCAACGAATCGCTGTGACAAACGCCACACGCTTCGACTTTCACGCGGACCCATCCCGGTTGGGGCTCCGGAATTTCCCGCTCCACAATCTCCAATGGTCCCTTTGCCTGCGGGACCTGCACCGCGCGCATCTTAGCCATAGAATTAATCGTCAGCCTCTTCGTCGAAAAGGCAAGGCGCGCTGAATCGCGCGAAACTCAATTCAGTCGGTCAACCGGCGACCGGCCACCTGCAAGCACGAGGGAAGAATAATGAATCTAAGATAAAAGCGCGGATCTCTCGCGTCTACGCCCCAGTGGCAGGTCAGCGCGCGTGGGTCGAGGCAGCGTCTGAGCGATCCCGGTCACTAATGCAGCCGTATTCTTGAAACCCTTCAGATAGCTTCGCCAACTCTCCAGTTGCGAGGCTAGTTCGCCGCCGCCCTTCTGGATGTCAGTCGTCAACCGTCGACCGGCCAGTGGAAGCACAGGGCCGATTACTTGACTTCAAGGCTATCGCGTGGGCCGATCTCTCGCGGCTACCGCAGTGCGCGGCGGCGCGAATGATGTCCTGGATCGCGTCGGAGCGTTCGGTGATTTGACTTCAACGGTGCGACGTTCGCATCCGCAGAGCTGTCCGACCAAACCCCGGCGAGAGGACAGGAACCGGCAGCAGGCCTGAGCCGGGCGAGACAGACGGCTACGGTGCTCCGGAACGGCCAGGTGCTGGTGGCTGGCGGCGACTCCTACGACGGCGTCAATGCTGCCGTTCTGGCGGAGTGCGAACTGTACGACCCTGGCCTTGGTACGTGGTCTGCCACCGCCAGCATGGGCACGCCCCGCTTTGGCGCAAAGGCCGCGCTCTTGCGCGATGGACGGGTGCTCGAAGCTGGCGGAGAGACGGACTTTACGGATGTTCCAACCGCGTCGGCTGAGGTCTACTCACCTTGACCTTCGTCCCTGGGTCTCGCCGCGTCTTAGAGGTCTGAAAGGAGTGGGGAGGCTCTCAAATCGGGAAGAAGCCTCTTCGCCAGATTCAAACCCTTGTTGGGAGAGTCCGCGGTTCGCGCGCAGACTTGTAGACTCACAATTCTACGCCCTGGCAGAGGTCTGGGATGGACTCAGTGTTTACTGCTTCACTCGTTAGGGAGACCGACTGCCTTCCTGAAGGCGAGGCCGGACTTGGGGACGGCTGGTCTGTTAAAATGAAGAACAGGGAGGGGCGGGGACAATATTCCTCGGCGAGCCCGATTGCGTAACCTCGATATTACATTGCTCCCAGTTGACAGGAATAAAGGTCGGTCCGAAACCTCTCGTTTCTATGAAATTATCTCATTGCACTCTCATCCGGTGCACAACAGCCTTCTCGGCACTGCTCGTGCTCGCGACCATCACCCTCTCCTCGGGAGCTACCGATACCCCGGTTCTGACCTGGACAAAACTGACGCCAGCCAATGGACTGCCTGCGCGAACTTTTTTCGCCACGGCTTACGATCGGGTCAGTCGAAAGGTCGTCGTCTTCGGGGGCAGTGATGCCTCTGGACAACTGGATGAGACATGGACCTTCGACGGCGCCACCTGGACGCAAGTGCAAACCAGTGTCTCGCCGGGTCCGCGCGCGGCGGCCGCGATGGCTTACGACCGCGCCACCAAGAAGATCGTCCTATTCGGCGGATTCGTCGGCTTCACGATCCTGAATGATACCTGGCTGTGGGACGGGGCGACCTCTACCTGGACGCAAGCCGCGCCGCGTCGCATCCCGACCGGGGCGACAAACCCGATGCTCTTTACAGATCCCGCGAATGGCCACGCGGACATGTTCGGTGGCTATCAGGGGCTCTTCTACTCCCGCAGCATGTGGCAATGGACGGGAACCGACTGGGATCTTCTGAATCCAACCACGACGCCGTATCCTCGTAGCGGGGCCATCGCGACGCTCGATCCCGTTCGGCGCAACGTGGTCTTGTTCGGCGGAATCTCCGACAACTGGATCGTGCAAAATACCTGGACCTGGGACGGAACGGATTGGACCCAGCAAAATCCCGCAACTACGCCGCCGCCGCTCTACTTCACTACGGGCGCGTTTGACCCAGAGTTACAGGAAGTCATCGCGTTCGGCGGGGGCAGCCAGGGAGTCGATCAGAACACCACCTGGGCGTGGGATGGATTCAACTGGACGCTGCAGTCGCCCAGTGCCAGTCCGAAGGCCCGGGAAGGGTTCGGGACGATATGGTATCCACCACTCCGGCAATTCCTGATTTTCGATGGGAGCGTGTTTAATACGGGTCGGATTCTTGAGGATACTTGGCAGTTGACTGCCAATTAGCCGACGTCACAAGTGAGTCACAGGTCCGGTACCGGTCTTGCCGGCAGTTTGGCGACAAATCACTAGAGTTTGTAGACTTCGACCAAAGCAATGCCGTGAGCCACGCCCTCGACTGGTGAGAGCACCGCAGTGTAGGCGCCCCGCGGCAAAGTGATCAGGATCGCTGCTTCGAGGGGTCCGATGGCGCGAGACCGGTAGCGTCGATGTCGGCCGACTGGCTATCCTGCCAGTTATCGTTGCTCGCGAGGAGATTTCCATCGCCGTCAAAGAGGTCGAGGCGCGGATCGCTCAGGCCCGCCAGGCCGAGGTCGTCCAAGGATGGCCCGAGGCCACGGACAAGAAGGGTGTCTTCGGCCCCATTCGCGATCACGAGGCCGGCGATCATGGGATCGGCGATGCGCTGGACTGCACCGCGAGTGCTGATGTTGTCGAGTCCCACCGCGACGGTCAGGCTGATATCATAGACTTCTACGAGAGCCTGTGCCACTGGTGGCGCCGGGGCCGAGATTATTGCCCTGAACAATGGCGGTGTAGGTTCCAGGAGGGAGCACCATAAGGATGGCGGATTCCAGCGGATCGCTCGGCGCGAGGCCAGTATCCAGGATGTCCGCTTCCTGAGTGTCCATCCAATTGTCATTGGTGGCGATGATCGCTCCGGCGGCGTCATGCAATTCCAGGGTCGGGTCAGCCAAAGGGACAAGACCGAAATCGGCTAACGATGGACCAAGGGCGCGAATGAGGATTTTCCTCCCGCTGTTGCCGCCGATGATAAATCCGCCAATGAGGGAGGTGACATCCTCACCGAGAGCGGGCGGCGGGATTTCGACGCGGGTGGAAAGATTGAGGAGCAAAGCCGGCGCGGGAGTCGGGCTGAAGATCGCGAGCAGAATGACGAAGAAGGCGATTGATTTTTTCATGAAATTGCGCGGTGATCCCGCGAGCGTACGGACCGCCGGAGCATTGGTCAAGAATTTAAGGAACGGAATCGGCACTAACGGCTCAACTCGAGCATGCGCTGGATGGGCGCTTCGGCGCGTTTGCGCAGCGGCTCGGGGAGGATGATCTCGGGCTCGAGATTGCAGCAGCGCGGCGTGCGCTTTCTCGAGCGTGTTCATTTTCATGAAGCGGCACTCGGCGCAGGCGCAGCGGTCGGTCGGACCCGGGATGAAGAGTTTGCCGGGAATCTCTTTTCTTAGCCGGTGCAGCATGCCGGCTTCGGTGACGACGATGATTTCTTTGGCGGGCGATTCTTTGCAGAATGTGACCATCTTTTCGGTCGAGCAAACTTCATCCGCCAGCAGTCGGACGGCGTAGGGACACTCGGGATGCGCGACGACGGGCGCGCCGGGATGCTCGGCGTGGATGGCGCCGATGCTGCGCGCGGTGAACTCGATGTGGACGTAACAGTTGCCCTGCCACAAATCCATCCTGCGCCCGGTGCGCTCGATCACCCAGGCGCCGAGGTTTTGGTCGGGCACGAAGAGGATATTGCGATCGGCCGGCGCGGCGCGGACGATTTTCTCGGCGTTGCCGCTGGTGCAGATGACGTCGGAGAGCGCTTTCACGCCGGCGCTGCAATTGATGTAGGCGATGACGTAGTAGTTCTTGTCGGCGCGCTGCTTTGAGGAACTGCGCGAGCTTGTCCGGCGGGCACGATTCGGAGAGGGAGCAGCCGGCATCGAGATCGGGCAGGATCACTTTCTTGGTCGGGTTGAGAATTTTCGCGGTCTCGGCCATGAAATGGACGCCGCAGAAAAGGATGACTTCGGCGTCGGTTTTCGCGGCCTGGAAGCTCAGGCCTAACGAGTCGCCGACGAAGTCGGCCACATCCTGGATCTCCGGGACCTGGTAGTTGTGGGCGAGGATGACGGCGTTGCGCTCGCGCTTCAGCTCCGTGATTTCCTCGGCCAGATCGAGACCGAAATTTACACCAACGCTTACCATCGCTTAATATCGGCTCATCCCATGAGTTTACAATCCAACGACAGGCGGTATCGGCTCGGTTTCATCGGCGGCGGCAAGCTGGCCGGGTCGGTCATGCGCGGACTGGTGCGGGCGAAGTTTTGCGCGCCGGCCGAGATCCTGGTGAGCGAGCCGAACGAGGCGGCGCGGACGGCGCTGCGCGAGGAGCTGGGAATTTTTGTAACCGCAGAGAACGCCGAGGTCGCAGAGACAGGCGGAAGTGATTTTGATCGGAGTGAAGCCCGGCGTGGTGCTTGAACGTGGTGGCAGGAATCGCGGCGGCGATCGAGGGACAAGTTGGTTATTTCGCTCGCGGCGGGGGTGCGCGTGGCGAGCATGGAAGAGAAGGGAAAGGCGCGGTTCATGCGCGCGATGACGAATACGCCGGCCGCGGTTTGCCAGGCGGCGACGGCGATTGCGCGCGGGGCGCGCACGACGGAGGACGATTTGGAAAGGGCGCGCGAGATTTTTTCGTCCATCGGGACAGTCGTGGAAGTGGAGGAGGAGCAAATCGATCCGGTCACGGCGCTGGCGGGGAGCGGGCCGGCGTTTGTTTACACGGTGATCGAAGCGCTGGCGGCGGGCGGAACAAGTTGCGGATTGCCGCCGGAGATGTCGTTAGGCCTGGCGACGCAGACGGTGCGCGGAGCGGCGCAACTGGCGCTGGAGAGCGGGCTTTCGCCCGAGGAACTGCGCCGCATGGTCATCACCCCGGGCGGGACGACGGCCGCGGGTCTGGCGACGATGGAGAAGCTTGGAAGCGCGGCCGGTTTGGCCGCGGCGGTGGAAGCGGCGAGCGCGCGAGCGAAGGAGCTGTAGCGGGATCCATATTCGCCCGGATCATGCCGGTGCTTGGCCTAACGATGCGCTGAGCCGTGTCGCGCAGAACGCCGTAACGGTGCGAAGCAACGGCCGGGCTTTCCAACGTCTACGGCCCGGGACTGGTATCGTAGACTTCCACCAGGCCGACACCGGTCGCGCCGCTGACGCCGTCGACAATGGCGGTGTAGGCTCCGGGGTTGAGGGTCGCGAGAAGCGCCGATTCCTTCGGAATTCGTCGGCGCCAGGCCCTCATCGCTGATGGTCTGCGCGTCCGGACCTTGCTGCCAGTCGTCATTCGATTGCACGATGGCGCCGTTGCTGTCGTAGCAGGTCGAGCGTCGGATTGGAGAGAGGATTGGCGATCCCGGCCGCGCCTAACGACGGGCCGATCGCGCGCACGATGACGGTTTTCGTTTCGGTCCCTCCAATGATCAAGCCGCCGATGAGGACGTTGTCGCCGCCGAGCACCTGGCCGCGGGTGGAGATATTCCCGGCTCGCCCGCCGCTTGTGCTGAGATCGTAGAGCTCAAACAAACCGACACCGGTCGTGGGAGGCGACTGGGCATCGGTGAAACTCTGCACCACCGCGGTGTAGGCGCCCGGTTGCAGGGTAAGATAGAGAGCAGATTCGCGGCTGTTCGGCGGATCGAGATGGAAACTGGCGATCGTCTCGGCGTCAGCGCTGGTGAACCAATCGTCGTTCGTCGCAATCTGGTTCTGGTTCGAATCGTAGACGGTGATCGTCGGGTCCGCGAGCGCGCCAGTAATGCCGACCGCGCTCAGTGAGAGGCCGAGTGCCCGCAGGATGACGGTGGCCGGCTGCGATCCCTGCACGATGAAGCCGCCAATCAGGAGGTTGTCGCCTGTGCCGATGAAACCGCGGGTGGAAAGGTTCCTTAGCACCGGCGCATCAGGGCCGAATTGGTAGGGCGGCCCGTCCGCATAAAGCGCCTCGGCACCGGCGATGTCGTCGGCTTGCACGGTGTCGATGTCGCTGATGTGCGAGTTCATGATCGCGGTGACGTGCTGTCCGTCCTGGTCGGGATGATCCAGGCCAAGAGTGTGGCCAAACTCATGGATCGCGACCCGGCGAAAATCCAGGACGCTGGGGTTAAAAGGGCCGCGGTAGGAATCCCAAGTGTAGGCCGAATTGAACACGGTGTCGGTTTCTTCAAAAACGGTCCCGCGAAAATTGAGCAGAGTGACGGCGAGCACGCCGGACCCGAATTTGTCGCCGAAGACGTTGGCCGCAAAAAAGACCGACATCTCGTCGTCGTCGGGGTCGGGGACGACGGGCGAAAAGAGGATGGCGGAGAGGTGCAGGTGAGCGAGGTACGGGTTCCAGACGTTCGAGCGCGTTCTGCGCGGATTGATTGAAGGAAGTCGAGCCGTCGAGCAAGGTCTTCGGTGGGCCAAGAGACAGCTGCATCACAACCGTGCGGTTAAGGGTCCAGGATTGGCCTTCGAGGACATAGCCGAAGAGCGATTGGGTTCCGAAGGCAACGAGTGCCAGGAAGAGTGCCTTGGATTTCATCGTAAGGAGAGAAGTGGCCTGGGCATGCGCGACAAACTCGGAATATCCACTACCAGGAATGGCGGCTGACAGGGTCATTTCGCTGAGATGCGGCCGCCGCTATACCTGATTCGATTGTCGCGTGACGACTCCGTTGGTTTTTGCGTCCGGGAAAGTGAGTGTGACGAGGGTCCCCTTGTTCAACTCGCTTTGCACCGAGACGTCGCCCTCATGAATTTGCATAATCGACTTAACGATCGCCAATCCCAGCCCGGTCCCCTGTGGGTTACGCTGCGCATCGCCGCGGAAGAAGCGGTTGAAAACGTGCGGGACGTGCTGCGACGAAATCCCACAACCTGTATCGGTTACGGAAACGTTGCTCCCACCGTTCCGACGGACGAGGGCGACGGTGACGCTGCCTCCCGAGGGGGTGAAGCGGAGTGCATTGGTGATCAGGTTGATCAAAGCCCGGCGGAAGAGAACCGGCTCGGCGTAGACTTGGCCCTCTCCGAGACAATGTATCTCGACGCCCTGATCCTGCGAGATCGCTTCATAAAACTCGCGGATCTTCTCAATCGCGGCGCGTCCGTCAAAATAACTGCGACTTAACGAGCCGCTCGTCTCGGCACGGGCCAAAAAAAGCAGGTTATCGATCATCGCCGAGAGGCGTTGTAACTCTTCCAGGCTAGACTCGATAGCCTCGCGGTATTGCTCGGAGTTGCGCGGCTTCATTAGTGCGCCCTCGGCCTCGCCCCTCAGGATGGCGATGGGCGTGCGCAACTCATGGGCGAGATCAGCCGAAAAGCGCGACAGGCGGGTGAATGACTCTTCGAGCCGGGCCAGCATCTTATTGAAGCCAAAGGCGAGCGGTTGCAATTCAACAGGCCAGGCGGCGACTGGAACGCGCTCGTCGAGATGAGTCGCGCCGACCCGTTCTACGGATTCTGCCAGCTGCTTGAGCGGGCGCAAGCCGCGCCGCGTGACGAGATACGCGATGCCCGCGCAAGTCAGGACTGCACTCCCCAGCATTCCGGTGAGAAGCGCGGCATAATGAGAGGCGAAGCGTTCGTCACGAGTCCGGTTCTGTGCCAGCTGTACTGTCAGGCGCTGGTCGCCGACCTCTGAGGCTGCTGTCACGAGCGCGAATGTTTTCCCGTTTCGTGTTCGATAGGTGAGCGTGACCGGCCGCGCCCCTTTTGCTGAGATCACGGTCGGAAAGACTTCGATCGGCAGGGTCTGGTGCATTCGCGGAGTCTCGGCGACCACGTGTCCGGCTGAATCCAGGACTCTCACGGCATAAGTCTTATCGGCCGTCCGAACGATCATTAATTCCCGCTTGAGAGATTCCGGACCCGCATCGGCCGCGATATCAGCCCGGATCGCAGCCAGCTTCTCGGTAATGTAGCGATCGTTGTCATGAAGGACGTGCTGCGTGACCGTCCAGTAGGCCGCTGCCATCGCCACGAGGAGGAGGAGGGCGGCCCCGACGGTAAAGAGCAGGACCAACCGAAGGGCGATGGACTGGGAGCGTTGGCGAGCGGGGGGACGGGGAGAATCCGTCTCAGACTTGTTCGACTCTAAGGACATAGCCGACGCCGCGGATGGTATGAATCATCTTCGTCGCGAAGGGATCATCGACCTTGGCGCGCAAACGTCGCATCATGACATCGACGACGTTGGTGCCGGTATCGAAGTTAATGTCCCACACTTGTTCCACGATTTCGGTCCGTGAGACAATGTCACCGGCGGAAGAGGCGAGATACAAAAGCAGCGAAAATTCCTTGGGCGTCAGACTCAGGACAGTGCCTTCGCGGGTGACCTTGTGCCGGCGCGGATCGATCTCAAGGTCTCCGACCGTGATGATTTCTTCGCGCCGCTCGGGCGAGCGCCGCAAAAGCGAACGCACGCGCGCGAGCAGTTCCGAGAAATGGAACGGCTTAATCAGATAGTCATCGGCGCCGAGATCGAATCCTTTGACCCGATCGGGAACACTGTCGCGCGCCGTCAGGAACAAAACTGGGGTGTGAACTTCCGCTTTCCGAAGCTCAGTGATGAGTGACCATCCATCACGCTTGGGCAGTGCGACATCGAGAATGATGAGATCCATTTTCCTGGCGAGCGCATACTCCAATCCTTGCTCGCCATCTTCCGCCACGTCGACGACGAAGCCATTCTCGGTCAAACCGCGCTTGATGAAAGCCGCGATCTTTTGTTCGTCTTCGACAATCAGGATGTGCATGGCAGAACAACGGCCCCGAAGTGGTCCGGGAATTCCCGATCGCCAAGATCATTATGGCGAGATCGGGTTCTCTCGAAAAGTGTCCTCAATTTCAATATCATAGCGGTAGCTGCGGCCTTCGCAAAGCAGAGTGATACAGGAGCATGCAGTCCCGGGACGGATCATGACTGAAAGATTACGATGCTGAAAGAAATCGAACTTGATCTTTTCCTCCTGCCGACTGACTCGACCACCGTCGCCAATCGTCGTGCCGGGCGTTTCATCGGATTGTAACGCTCCAGGCCGAAGTCGGTGTCGGAGGAGTCGTCGCCTGAGCCAGAGCACCACCCGTGCAGGCGCGCGCCAAGGCTGCCGAACGAATTCAGGGCGTAACGGGTACTGCGGAAAAATGAGACGATCCCGGCCTCAGGCCGCGACGGACCTTCTCTTCCGCTTCACGAGAGCGGAGGTCGACTTGGGCGAGGCGGCTCGACCGTTTGACGCTTTCTGTTTCAGACCTGCCCGCTGCAGACTTTGTTGGAGAACGGCGACCATGTCGATCACGTTAGGCTGAACCCGCGGTGCGGCCGGCTTGGGCGCGGGAGGGCGTTTCTGAGCTTTCTCTTCGATCAACTGCATCAGCGCGGTCTGGTATTGGTCTTTGTACTTGGTGGGCTCCCATTCGGTTGTCATCGCATCGATCAGCGCGGTTGCCATTTTCAGCTCCTGTGGCGACACCGTGCGGTCCGCGCCGTTGTTGAGCGACGCGGGTTCGAGGACTTCCTGGGCAAAATGCATCAACTCCAGGATCAAAAAGAGCCCGTCCGGTTTGACCGCCGCGAGGTATTCCCGCTTCTGGATCGCTACCTTGGCGACTCCGACCTTCCCCGATGTGGTCAGCGCCTTGTGCAAAAGTGCGTACGCTTTCTCGCCGCCTTTTTGCGGCTCGAGAAAATACGGTTTGTAAAAGAACTTCGGATTGATCTGTGCCTGGTCGACAAAGTCGGTGATCTCGACGGAGTGGGTGGATTCGATTTGGACTTTTTCGAAATCCTCGTCGCGCAACGTAATCCACTTCCCTTTTTCGTACTCAAACCCTTTGACGATTTGATCCGCTGGAACTTCTTTCTGATCGGCTTCGGCGACCTTCTTGTAGCGGATCGGGCTCAAATCCGAGGCCCGCAGTTGCCGAAAACTGATTTTTTCCTCTTTGGTGGCCGGATAAACCGAAACCGGGATGTAGACGAGACCGAAGTTGATGCTGCCCTTCCAGATCGCACGCATAGTTTAATACCGTCAGCTATTCCCGGGCCAGGTGTCAAGACTAACGAAACCCTGGTGACGGGAATCGGTTGACGGAGCTGTGCTGTCGTGTCCTCAAATGCCTACGGTGCCGTCTTGCGCGCGGCCCCGCACCTGTGGTTCATCAGCCTGACTGTTTAGCGACTCTGCTTCGATTACGTGGATTCCAAACTAAAAATTGTGGTGCTGGGAGCCGGTGGACGGCTGGGGGCGGCACTTGCCCGGGAATACGCCTCGCAGCATGACGTCACAGGTTTCACTCACGCGCAGCTCGACCTGGCCCGACCGGACGTTTTGCGGTCAACGCTTGAGCCCTTGCCCTTTGACGTGCTGATCAATGCGGCTGCCCTAACGAACGTGGATTATTGTGAGGATCATCGCGACAGAGGCGATGCGGTTGAACGCCGAGGCGCCGCGGGTGCTCGCGGAGATTTGCCGGGAAAAGGACCGCCGGTTTATCCATGTCAGCACCGATTACGTTTTCGACGGGAAGAAGCGCGAGCCCTACACCGAGGAAGATCCGGCACATGCCATCAGCGTCTACGGAGAGTCGAAGCGGGAAGGCGAGTTGCGGGTTCTGGAAGCGAATAACCGCGCGCTGGTCATTCGCGTCTCCTGGGTCTTCGGACCAGATCGACCGAGTTTTGTGGATGCGATTCTGAAGAAAGCCCGGACCGAGGATCAAGTCGCCGCGGTTGCCGATAAGTTTTCGACCCCGACCTATACGCACGATATTGCCGCGATGCTGCGGCCGCTGTTTGATTCATCGGCGGCCGACGGGATTCTTCACCTCGCGAATCGGGGAGCGTGCAGCTGGCAGGAGTATGCGCAGTGGGCGCTCGATTGTTGCCACAAATTTGGCGTGCCGATGAAGGCGAAAACGGTCGGCGCGGTATCGTTAGGCGAAATGAAAAACTTTGTCGCTCGCCGGCCCGTTTACACGGTGCTGGGAACCGAAAAGTATGAGCGACTCACCGGCGTCGCGCCGCGCGACTGGCATGTCGCGGTGGCGGACTATGTGAGAGATTACTACCGGCGCTAAGGCTTGCACTTGAGGTGGCGACCGGTTTTTCGGGGCCGGGTAATGTCACGACCGAAAGGGTGCGTTCATCTGATCTGCGAAGCTCTCCCGCCTTCCCCACTTTTTGAACGCGGAAATCACGCGGCCAATTTCAGCGCTGATTCCATTGGCGAAAATCTCGATTTCGGCTTCTCTTTCCAGACTCACTCTATGAAAATTCCCGTCTCATTCGCCTGGCTTGCTCTGGTTTTCGCGTTCGAGGTTCCGGCGCGTGCCGCCCTCACCTGGGAGACGACTGAGGCCGACTTGCATCCAAGCTTGTCCGACAAGACGGCGGTCGCGCATTTCAAATACAAGAATACCGGGGACAAACCGGTGAAAATCACTTCGGTGCATCCCTCGTGCGGGTGCACGACCGCTGCGCTGGCCAAGGACGTTGTCGGGCCTAACGAGAGTGGCGAGATCACCGCGACCTTTAATATTGGCGACCGCTCCGGCGTGCAGACGAAGACTATCACGGTCAGGACCGATGATCAGACCGAGCGAGCCGACCATCTTAAAACTGAAGGCGACGATTCCGCAGTTGCTCCAGGTGACGCCGACCTTCATTTACTGGTCGGCCAACGATGTGCTCAGCCCGAAAACGATTACGGTCAAGGTCGGCGGGGACTTTCCGGTTACGAAGCTGAATGTGACCTCGACCGACAAGTCCATCGCGACGGAAGTCGCGCCCGAGCCTGACGCCAAAGAATTTCGCATCACCGTGACCCCGACGGAAGGCGGGCGGCCGATCAACGCCGCGCTCAAGATTGAGCCCGATTTTCCGAAGGATGCGCCGAAATCGTTTTACGCGAATGTGCGCGTGGACAGCCGGGCCAAAATGCCGCCGAAATAGAGCGTGCGCCTGTCGTTAGTCCGTCAGATCCTCTTGCTCCTCGGCCTGGCTTTTCTCCCGGCGATCGGCCAGGCGATCTACTACCGAAACGTCGCGTCGTGGCAGCAGCCGCCGATCGATTCCGCGCCAGGTGAGCGTGGCGCAAGCGAAAGGATGGGGCGATGCGGTCCTCTGGATCGATGCGCGACCGGAGGAGGAGTTCGCCCGCGGCCATGTGCCGGGAGCGATGCTCTTGAATGAGGACGAATGGAATGCGCTGCTTCCGGCGGTTCTCGCGGCCTGGTCGCCCGAGCGAAAACTGGTCGTGTATTGCAGCCGGCAGAGTTGCAACGCCAGCCACGCGGTGGCGGAGCGGCTACGGAATGAAGCTGGGTTGAAGAATGTTTACGTCCTGCAAGGCGGGTGGGAGGAATGGCAGAAGCGCAATCCATGAACCGCGATGGTGCCGGGGTGCAAGTCGCTTCAACTGGCGCCTTTTCGTTGGGCGCGCGCTCGCCGTCCTGGTCGGCGCGGTTTTCGTTTATGCCGGAGTGCTGAAGGTGCGCGATCCGCTCCAGTTTGCGAACGATCATCAGCAATTACCAGATGATCCCGTGGCCGGTCGGCGTGCGCCTCGCCTTTTATCTTCCCTGGCTGGAGATGCTTCTGTGGATTCGCGCTCATTTTTCACCGGGTTTTTGCCGGAGCGCTGGCCATTACCATCGCGCTGATGCTCGTGTTTATCGGGGCCACGATCTGGGCGAGGATTCAGGGCATCGACGTGGCCTGCGGTTGCTTTGGCACCGCGAGCAGCAACCTGACGCTCACGTGGCATCTCGTAATCAACAGTTCCATTCTGGCCGTCCTGATTGTTCTGTGGTTCACGCGCGAACGGATGGATTCGGTGACGCAAGTCTAGAATTCCGGGCGCGTCGACGGTCGTTTCGAAAGGGGACGCGCTGGCGGATCTCGGCACGGACGGAAGGGCGGCGTTCATCCCCACGCAGACCGCGGAGCGACCATTCAGGGCACAGCCCTAACGAGAAGGCTCTGGAGCTCGCTCGACGGAGCGAGCTGCGCTTCCAGCACCTCGAATGGTTTGCCGGGGCTCTCGCCGTCATTGCGAACGAGAACCGTCGTCTCGCGAGTCTTCACCAGGACCGCCGCGACTTCGAAGCCGACCGACAGTTCCACCGCGAGCAGTTCGAACGTCGCCGTCAGCTGGACGCACATCGCCTCCTCCGAGGACGCAGTGAGCACCAGGGGCGAATGGGCTTCGCGCTCTGGAAGTCATTGCTCCGATCGCGAAGGAACTGCTGGGAACGGGCAGCTGCGGGGTTTGATGGGTCGGGATCAGCCGCATTGTGTCGATCGTGCCGTTGCCGGCGAGGGAGATCGTGTCCAGACGAAATCCGGCTGCGAGCGGCGCGCCCTTGAGCTCTTCTCGATCGCCCATCTTGACCGCGACGATCCGATCGACCGGTCCCAATGTAGCCGTCTCCATCTCGAAAAATGGCGTGAACTGCAGAGCGGCGACCTTGAAAGAAAGCGTCACGCTCAGCTCGTTCGGCCGATGGATCGCCCCACTCCGGATGGCGCGCATCGTCCCGGCAGGAATTGACGGAGTCGGCGGCGAGCTGTCGGCATTCGCGCGCTTTGGCTGGTTCGCTGGTGGGGGAAACGGTGGTGAGGATTGTGCCGGTGATGCCAGTGGCGTTGTGGCCATCGCCGTTGGCCAAGGGTAGGAGCGGGACCGTCCGCCGTCGCAGCGGGCGATGCGACGGGTGACGGCACTGGCGCACTCGGGACGGCCATGGGTTCCGGCATCGGGCCCGGAGCTTGGGCAGCGGCCCTGCCGCGAGCGCTTTCTCGACCGCGCTGATCAGGGCACCGGAAAGAAATGGTTTCGGCAAGCGCGGCGACCACGTTTTCATAGTCCTCCGCCGTCCTGGCCAGTTCGCTCAGGTGGCCCGACATCATCAGCACCGGGATGCGCGCCGTCGCCGCGTCTCTCGAGCAAGGCGCGGCAGACCTTGTCGCCAGTCATGTCCGTGAGGCTGTAATCGAGCAGAACAAGATCGGGTCGTTCGGTGGCCGCGAGTCTCAGGCCTTCGGCACCGGTGATGGCGGTGATGATCTGGAAGGTCTGATCCGCGGTCGCGAGGACGTCGGCGACGAAAATGAGCAGCATCTCGGTGTCGTCGATCGACGAGAATTTTCTTGCCGGTCTTGCGCAGACGCGCTGGCTGTTGGAGGGCGCCGCGCCCAACGATTCTCGTCTGCTGCTCCGGCCAGCTTGCGGACGATTGGCAGGAGCAGGATCTGGCCAGGGCGATGTCGATCGTCTTGGGCGACGTCGGCGGGCAGTTCCGTTTCGCTCAGTGCCCGTCCGGCCAGCTGGCGATTTCCTCAAACGCCGCCACGCCGGTCAGCATGCCCGTGGCGGCGTGGCAGATCTGGCCTCTGCGGAAATAAATTTCGCCCGTATTTGCCGTCCCGGGCCTCGAGGCGGACGACGGCGGTGCTCCCGGCGAGACATTTCAGCTGCACGATGTCGACTACGATGCAGGTCGCGCAGTGTGCCGCGGAGGTCGTCGAGTGCGGCGGCCGCCCAGGGCCCGAGGAGCGCCTGGACGGCGGCACCGAATTCGGCCAGATCGAAAGGTTTCTCGATGAATTGAATCGCTCCCGCGGTCCCGCGCTCGGCCCGCAGTTCGCGCGATGTGCCCGCGGCGATGACGAGCACGCGCGCCTCGGGATATTGCGCCTTGAGCTTGTTGAAAAATTCGATCTCTCCGGAGGGCGGGGGATCGAGGTCGAGGACGAACAACTCCGGCCGCATCGCCGCGGCGGCCGTTTCCGCCTCCGCAAGGCTGTGCGCCACTCTGCACGCCGTGGAGCGGCGCAAATTTGTGCAAAGCCGACGAAATCGCCACCCCCAAGGCGCTGTATTCCTCGACGAGAAGAATGCCGCGCGGAGGACTTTCGAAGGCTGAAGTTGGAGGGTTTCGAAGTCACGTTAGGAAGCGCAGGAAGCGTCCGAGAATAGGAGAAGCGCTGCTCATGTCAAAGCAACGCCATCGCAAGTTGCGTGCCCTTGGGGCGGTTGTTAGGCGGGATCGCGCCGATTATTCGTAGCGCAGCGCCTCGATCGGATCGAGCGAAGCCGCCCGGTAGGCCGGATAAAGCCCGAAACCGATCCCGATGGCCGAGCAGACGAACAGACCCGCGATCGCCCAGCCAAACGGGAAAATCAGGTCCACTTTCAGCCAGAGCGCGAGCAGATCGCCGCCGATCACGCCCAACAGGATGCCGAGAATTCCTCCCGCCTCGGAGATGAAGACCGCTTCGGTCAGGAACTGGCGCAGAATGTCGCGATTGCGCGCGCCGATCGATTTGCGCACGCCGATCTCTTTCGTCCGCTCGGTCACGCTCACGAGCATGATGTTCATGATCCCGATCCCGGCCGCGAGCAGCGCGATCGTGCTGATGACGAAAGCGCCGATGCGGATGACTCCGGCGATGGAAACGAAGGCGCTCTTGAGCGAGTCGTTCGTGTAAATCTCGAAATCGTTAGGCTCCTCGGCCCGCAGGCCGCGCGCGATGCGCATCGCGCCGACGCCGCGATCGAAGGTGCGGTTGTAATCCATCTGGGAGAAGGACTGGGTCGCGATGTTGATCGTCCGGTTGGCGGAGCCGAAATCTTCGAACAACCGCGTGATCGGCATGCACCGCGATGTCGTCCTGGCTTTGGCCAAAGGCCGTGCCCCGTTCGCCCATCACGCCGACGATCGTAAAGGTGTGACCGCTCAGTTTGATCACGCGGCCGATCGGGGATTCGTGCGGAAAGAGCCGCTGCTCGATCGTCCCGACCGATCACGAGCACGCGGCGACTCAAGCGCGACATCCTCCTCATTCAGGTTGCGGCCGTAGGCGAGGGTGTAGGCGTTGGCCGCGAGGAAGCTCTTGTTCGTCCCGACGATCGTTAGGCTGGGGGTCGTCTTGACGCCGTTGTAGACCGCCTGTTTGCCGTCGTCGAAAATCTTCAGGCAAACCGCCTGCGCGTTGCCTTCCATCAGCTCGGCGTAACGCTGCGCCTCGCGATAAGTGATGTCGCGCCGGTTCTCGTATTTCTTCTGGCCCCTTGCCGCCCGCGTTCGACACGTTGACCGGGTATTTGGCGAACTGGAAAATATTGGAGCCGAAGAGGGTCAGACCGGTTTCGATCGACGCCTGCATCGCGCCGATCGCGGTCATGACCGAGATGACGGAAAAGACACCAATCGTGATCCCGAGCATGGTGAGGGCGGAGCGCAGCTTGTTCGCCCCGACCGAGGCGAGGGCCATCGTTAGGATCTCACGGAATTGCATTCGAAGGGATGGAGTGATGGAGTGACGGAAAAATGCATTGCTCCATACTCGATTATTCGTAGCGCAGCGCCGTCACCGGATCGAGCCGCGACGCCGACCACGCCGGCGCGATGCCCGAGACCAGCCCGGTCAGGACCGAGACGATCATGCTCGCGATGACCAGGCCGAACGAAAAACGAATCGGGAAGGAAGGAAACGCCGCGGCCATGCCGAAGCACATCAGGTAGGCAAAGATGAGCCCGATCAGTCCGCCGACCAGGCAAAGCGCGGTCGATTCGATCAGGAACTGAAGAAGAATCGTCCGGCGCCGCGCGCCTAGCGCCTTGCGCGTTCCGATCTCTTTCGTCCGCTCCTTCACGCTCACGAAGGTGATGTTCATGATCCCGATCGCCCCGACGAAGAGCGACAAGCCGGTGATGAAAAGTCCGGCGATCGCGATCGTCGCTTTGACGCCATCGAGCGTGCTCTTGAACGCTTGTTGTTCGTTGATGTTGAAATCGTCTCTCTTTTCCGGCGGGAGGGAACGCAGCCGGCGCATGATGCCGGTCAGCTCGTCGCGCGCATCGGCCATGTGCGTCTTGTCGCGCACCTTCACCCGCACGTCGGCTTCGCTCTTCGCGCTGAAATATTTTTTGAAAGCAGGCAGCGGGATGATCACGATCGAGTCGAGACTGAAAAGCCCGAGGAACGTGCCCTGGCGGGAGAGCGTCCCGATCACCTTGAAGGCGTGGCCATTGATCAACACCTTCTTCTCGAGCGCGCTCCGGCCCGCAAAGAGCGCGTCGGCCACGTCATAGCCGACCACGCAGACTTCCGCGCCGCCGCGTGATTCCAGTTCGTTAAAGAAGCGGCCTTCGCTGCAATCGAGCGTCGAGATCAAGGTGTAGTCGGTCGTGGTGCCGAGGATGAAGACGTTCTCCACGCTGTTGTCGCCCGCTTTCACGCTGCGCAGCAGACTCATCGTCGGCACGGCGATCATGAGATTGGAGTTGGGCGTCGCGGCGATCGCGCGGTTGATCTTCTCCGCATATTCGGTCCGGATTTTTTTGCGGTCGCGGTAGTTCCACCAGTCGTTCATCCGCGCCCAGGGCCGCTGCGAAACGTAGAGCACGTCGTCCCCGATCACGGCCATGCTTTTGTCGAAGCCGGTCGAGATGCCGTTGATCGCGGTGCCCATCAAGGTGACGGCCACGATGCCGATGATCACGCCGAGCGCGGTCAGCATGGAGCGCGTCTTGTTCGCCGCCATTTGCGCGGCGGCGATCTTCCAGCTCTCGGTCAGCTCGTAAAGAAAACGCTTCATGATTCGGCCTAACGACTCGACTGCGACCGCCAGCTGAGCGGGGGGCGGCGAACGCCGCGACCAGTTCGTCGCTCTCGACCACGCCGTCGCGCAGGTGCACGCTGCGCCGGGCATGGCGCGCGATGTCGGCTTCGTGGGTGACGAGAATGACGGTGTTGCCTTGCTGATAAAGGCTTTCGAAAAGCGTCATGATTTCTTCGCCGGTCTTGGAATCGAGGTTGCCGGTTGGCTCGTCGGCCAGGATGATCGACGGATTGTTGACCAGCGCGCGGGCGATCGCGACGCGCTGGCGCTGTCCGCCGGAGAGTTCGTTAGGCTTGTGCGTTAGGCGGTCGCCCAGCCCGACGTCGATCAGCGCCTGGGCGGCGCGTTCCTCCCGTTCCTCAGGATCAATCCCGGCATAGATCAGCGGCAGCTCGACATTGCGCAGGCTGGTGGAGCGGGGGAGGAGATTGAAGGTTTGAAAAACGAAGCCGATCTCGCGATTGCGGATCGCGGCCAGTTCGTCGCCATCCATCTCGGAGACATTCTTGCCGTTGAACTCGTAGCGTCCGGAGCTCGGCGTATCGAGGCAGCCGAGCATGTTCATGAGGGTCGATTTGCCGCTGCCGCTCGGGCCCATGATGGCGAGGTATTCGTTGCGCCGAATCTGCAGCGTCACACCGCGCAGGGCATGGATGGTTTCCTCGCCCATCACGTATTCCTTCGTGATGTTCTCGATGTCGATGACGAGAGGCCCGGGCGGGCGAGTGGCAGGCGGATTCATGCGGCCAGATCGAAGATCGTGAATCGAGATTCGAGATTCGTGAATCGTCTCCCGTCGCGTGCGCCTAACGAATCTCGATCCACGATTCCCGGTTCACGGATCTCCCCCATCACTTCTTCTCCGCCTTCTCCATCACCACCTTCGCGCCGTCTTTGAGCTTGCGGCTGATCGCACTGTAGCTGCCGGAAATCACTTCGTCGCCCGGTTTGACGCCGCTCTTGATTTCGATGTTCGCGTCGTCCGCGATGCCGGTCGTGACCTGCACCATCTTCGCCTTGCCGCCGTCTTTCAGGAAAACGACTTTTTTCAGCTTCTCGCGCTCTTCTTTTTCCGCCTGTTTGGCGAGACGCTCGTTCTCGACCTCGGCGTTGTTGTCGGCTTGTTCTTTTGCGTCGGCGATCTTCTTTTTCTGTTCGATCTCTTCCGGGCTGAGATTGCTGTCGCCGGTCCGGATGGTCACGCTCTGCATCGGAACCGCGACGACGTCTTTCACCATGTCGGTCTGAATATCGGCGGTGCAACTGAGGCCGGGCCGAAGCCGCATGTTGTGATCGTCGAGGCGGATCTTCACCTCGAAGTTGGTCACTTCCTCCTGCGTGCCGGTGCCGGTTGTTTTGCCGGTGTTGGCGATCTGTTCCACCGTGCCGTTGAATTTCCGGTCGCCGTAGGCATCGATCGAAATCTTGGCTGAATCGCCGAGCTTCACGTGCACGACGTCGTTTTCGTTCACGTCCACGACCGCCTGCATGTGGTTGAGATCGGCCACGCGCATCACTTCGGTGCCGGCAAATTGACCCGTCGCGACGACCCGCTCGCCGAGTTTGCTGTTCAGGACGGTGATGATCCCATCCAGAGGTGAATAAATCGTCGTCTTGGAAAGCTGATCGCGCGCCTGGCTCGAGCTCGCTTTCGCGCCCTCGATGCTGTGCAAGCCGGATTGATACATCGATTTCGCCGCATCGTAGGTCGTTTGCGCGGCGAGCATCTCGGTCTGTGAGATGAGCTTCTTTTGGAAAAGATCCTCGGCTTGCCTGAGATCCTGCTCGGCCTTTTCCATGGCCGCCTTCTGCTGGCCGCTGACCGATTCCGCGGTGCTGATGGCGGCCTGTTGTTGCTCGAAGAATGCCTTGTAGGAGTCGGGCCGGATCTTCAATATCAGGTCGCCTTTTTTCACTTCCTTGCCATCTTCGACCGGCAACTCGATGATCTCGCCGGCCACTTCGGGAGAAATCTTCACCTCGGTTTCCGGCTGCACCTTGCCGGTGGCGGAGACCGTTTCGATAATCGTGCGACGGGTCGCTTTTTCCGTCGTCACGGCGATCGGCGGTTCGCGCTTGCCTGAAATGACGGAGCCGATGATGAGGAGGAGAATCAGCCCGCCGATGCCGGACCAGATGTAGAGTTTCCGGCGGGATCTGCGCTTGCGGCGAGTGGTCGGTAGAGGCGCGGCGGCTTGATGCATCGGAGGATGGTTTATGAGGTGAGGATTAACGGCTCTTTAGACCATTGCAAACTTTTCGCGCTCAACCTTCGCTGGCCCGGGGCCCGAGGCGATTCAGGCATGCGCCGTGCGATCAAGCCTGACAGGGCGCGCTTGGATCTGCTCAATCGCCCACTTCGCGTGCTCGACGATGAGCGGCTCGTGGTCGCGCGCGGCGTCGGCGAGCGCCGGCAAATCCTGTTCGCGTTCCGACATTGCCGAGCGCGACACAGACGTTGCGCAAAAAGCCGCGGCGCTTGATCCGCTTGATCGGTGAGCCGCGAAAAAGTGCGCGGAATTGCAGGTCATCGAGCGCGAGGAAATCGCGCAACCGCATCTGCGCGACTGCGGGGCGGGCCGCGAACGCGCTCTCGCGCGAAACCTGCGCGAAGCGATTCCACGGACAAGCGTCGAGACAATCGTCGCAGCCGAAAATGCGGTCGCCGATCAGCGGCCGGAACTCGAGCGGAATGCTGCCTTTGAGTTCAATCGTCAGGTAGGAAATGCAGCGGCGGGCGTCGAGCTGATGCGGCGCGGTGATCGCGCCGGTCGGGCAGGCGTCGATGCAGCGCGTGCACGATCCGCAGCGGGCCACCTGCGGCGGGTCCGGCGGCAGTTCGAGCGTGGTGAAAATTTCCGCGAGGAAAAACCAGGTCCCCAACTGACGGTTGAGCAACATCGTGCTCTTGCCATGCCAGCCGATCCCGGCCTCGGCGGCAAAGTCGCGTTCCAGCACCGGGCCGGTATCGACGTAGAATTTTTGCCGCCCGCCGGCTGCGGTGAGAAAGCCGTCCAGTTCCCGCAATTTTTTCCCCATGACGTCGTGATAATCGTCGCCCCAGGCGTAGCGGGCGATGCGTCCGGTGCTCTCGTTAGGCGCGATTGCTTCTCCCTGCCAGTAATTCATCGCCAGAGCGACGACCGAGCGCGCACCGGGCAACACCTTTTGCGGATCGCATCGCTTCTCCGCGCCGCGCGCGATCCAATCCATGTCGGCGGCCGAGCCGGCCTCGAGCCAGTCGCGAAACTCGCCCGCGTGTCGCGGTTCATCAGCCCGCGCGATGCGGCAATCGTCGAAACCGATCGCCGCGGCGCGCCGGCGCAACCCGGCCTTTATTTCAATCGGCAGAGGGCAAGGACATCGCTGGATCGATTGGGCGACCTGGTCGTGGCTGAGCGAAGAGGTATCGACCGTAAAGTCCGCCGCCTCCTGATAGAACGGCTCTCGTTCCCGGAGCAGAGTTTGCATCGTCTCTGCGGGATTTTCGGTCTGGAGAAGAGGCCGGTTCGATCGCCGGCCAAGACGCTCCAGCAACGTCGGCGGATTGGCTGTCAGGCAAACGACGCTCCCGAGTTCACGCAGACGCGCCACGTTCTCCGGCCGCATCACGGCCCCGCCGCCCGTCACGATGATCGACGGCTGAACGACCTCCAGTTTCTCCAACACGGCGGTCTCCTCCTCGCGGAATCGCTCTTCCCCGAGCCGGGCGAAAATTTCGCTGATCGGCATCTTGAGCGCGGTCGCGATCATCTCGTCGGTGTCGAAGCGTGGCCAGCCCTTGCTGCACGCGAGGAGCCGGCCGACCGACTGATTTGCCGGTGCCCATGAAGCCGATCAGGACGATCGATCGATTGGCGGAACTCACGCTCATAAGTATGCGGTCGCCGCGCCAATTGTCATTCGGCCACCGCAACACCGATCGGCCGGTCAGGCGGGACGCCTAACTTCCGAATTGATCTTCCTTCTCCTTGAACAAGACGTTGAAGGTCGTGAGCGAGCCGTAACAGCGAGTGATGTATTGCTGGAGGTCGAACTTGTCGGCGTCGCTCAGCTTCTCGTTCGCATTCACCTTCTGTTCGAGGACGCGCAGGTTGTTGCGAATCATCACGATCTTGTGAAAGAAAGTTTCCAGCGGCACTTCTTTCGCCTGCAACGACGCGTCGGCCGGCCGCAGCGCGACCGTGCCTTGCTGCCAGCGCGCCGCCAGTCCTTCGACCAACTGATCCGGTTTCTCGAGACCGAGCGCCTCGACCATCGCCTGTGCCGTCTCGCGGATCAGCGCAGAAAGCGGCATTTGCATTTCCGTTAGGCTGGCGGTTGGCTCGGCCACGGTCACATCGCTCGTCGAGGGATCGACCGTCCGCGGCGCATCATCAAACGAGATGTCAGCGGTGTGCTCGGTCAGCGCTTTGATCGTCCCGACGCCGTAGCGCGGATGACGGACTTGCATCCCGATGTGAAGATTTTGGACTGGAATACCCATGGCATCCAAGCTCCGGCGCGCGCCACCGCGCAACCGCAAAAGTTCCAGTTGAGCGACTTCCGGACGCGGCAGGCTTCGCATTTCGCGCATTGATTTGTCATCCCGATCCGCCAGGCGGAGAGGGACCTCGCACTGCAATGAGGTCCTGATCAGAAACGTCGATTGCAAGCGAGGTCCCTCTCCGCTGCGGGATCGGGATGACAAATTGAGAGCGGTCGCCAGTTCGAAAATTCCTGAATCCAAAGTCAGCGTGAGCGGCATCTCACTGACGATGATACAGGACTTCAAGTTCGCTTTCCGGCAGCTGATCAAGACGCCGGGCTTCACCGCCATCGCGGTTCTTACCCTCGCGATCGCCATCGGCGTCAACTCTGCCGTTTTCGCCCTCGTCAACGGCGTTATCCTGCGCCCGGTTGTTCCATTGCGGCCGGCCGAGGTGGTGAACGTTTTCACTGCGCGGCAGGGCGCGGCGCACGATTACCGGCCGTTTTCCTACAACGAATTCAGCACGCTGCGGGAGAACAACGACGTCTTTGCGGATGTCGCGGCGATGCAGTTTGCCCTTGCCGGGATCGGACGCGACGAGGGGATGCGGCGCAGTTTCGTTTTTCTGACTTCGTCGAATTTCTTCTCGCTCATGGGCGTAAAACCGGTCGTCGGCCGCTTTTACGATGCCGCCGAATGCCGGCCTGACGCCAACATCCCGGTCGTGGTGGCGAGCTATCCGTATTGGAAAAAACTCGGCGGCCGGGCCGATCTCATCGGCAAACCACTGACCGTGAATGGCCAGACCTACACCTTGATCGGGGTGACGCCGGATGGCTTCGCCGGCACGAATGCCTTGCTCGCGCCCGATCTCTGGCTGCCGCTCGGTGTTTACTCGCAGCTCGGCTCGGCCTTCAGCGACACGAGCGGCAAGATGGAGCTGACTGCGCCGAAGAATTACACGCTTAATCTGGTCGCGCGGATGCGTCCTGGCCTAACGATCGACTCGACCAAGCCGCGCCTGCCGGCCCTGGCCAAACGATTGACCGCGATCCAGCCGCCCGATTCGACCGGCGCGCGTGAGTTGCAAATTCAGACGCCATCGCGTTTCAGCATCAGCACCACGCCGTCGGACGACGGGCCGGTCGGGCTCATCGGCACTCTTGCTCCTCGCCATGGCCGGCGCGGTCCTGCTCATCGCCTGCCTTAACCTGGCCAACATGCTGCTGGCGCGCGGGGCGAATCGCTCCAAGGAAATCGCCCTGCGTCTCGCGCTCGGGGCGAGTCGCTGGCGGATCGTCAGGCAACTGTTGTGCGAAGGAATGTTCCTCGCCCTTCGTCGGCGGCGCGCTCGGTTTGTTCATCAGTCTCTGGAGCAACGGTCTCCTTCTCGGATCGTTAGGAAATCTTTTCGGTTCGATGAACTTTTCCATCGTGGTTCATTTGCGGCCCGATGCGACGGTCCTCGCGGTCACTTTTCTGATCTGCCTTGTCGCCACGCTCCTCTTCAGCCTCGGACCGGCGTTGAAGGCTTCGCGGGCCGACCTGGTGAATGATTTGAAACAGCAGGTCGGCGAGCCGGCGCATGTCGGACGGCTCAACCGCTTCTTCGCGCCGCGGCATCTTGCTCGTCATGGCGCAGATCGCGCTCTCGCTCACGTTGCTTTTCAGCGCCGGGTTGTTCTTTCGCGGCGCGCTCAAGGCGGGCGCACTTGAATCCGGGGTTCGATCGCCAGGGCGCCATCTCGGCGGAGATGGACTTCACCTTGGGCCGGGAAGATGAGGAGGCGGCGCGGCGGACGATGTTTGCGGCGGTGCATCGGGTGCGCGCGCTGCCCGGGGTGCGGGCCGCTGCCCTGACCACGATGCTGCCCTATGGCAACATTACCAATGCCCGGCGCGTCATGCGGTTGGATGAAGCGGTGGTGGCCAAGACCGATCCGAACGCTCCCGGAACCGGGCGCGAGCGGATTGTTCACTGCGGTCACGCCGGGGTGGTTCGACGCGATCGGCGTTCGCCTCCTGCGCGGCCGCGATTTCACGGAGACCGAAGCGGAAAACAAGGATTCGCCGAAGGTCGTGATCATCGATGAGACGATGGCGAAGAAGCTTTTCCCGAAGCAGCGACGCGCTTGGCCAGCATCTGCGCTACACGTTGCCGCCAAGCGACGGCTCGCCTAACGATTTCACGATCGTCGGGATCGTGAGCGAACATCGGCACGAGGTTCTGGACAGCGAAGTGCCGCGCCGGATTTTCGCGCCGCTGGCGCAGGCTTACAGCGGCGGCGTCATTCTCCAGGTGCGCCTGGCGCGGGACGATCGGGCGGCGCTCAGCGCCATGATTCCGACGCTGCGCCAGACGTTGCGCGAGGTCGATCCGACGATGCCGATTCTGCGCATCGAGCCGTTCGAAAACATCGTGGAAAAGAACGTGGGGCTTTGGGCGGTGCGTTTTGGCGCGGTTCTCTTCGGCATCTTCGGCGGAATCGCGCTTGCTCCTCGCGGTCGTGGGCGTGTATGGCGTGAAAGCGTATGCGGTGGCGCGGCGGACACGCGAGATCGGGATCCGCATGGCGCTCGGGGCGGATCGTGGCGATGTCTTTGCCCTCATCATGAAACAAGGGGCGCTCCAGACCGCGTTCGCTCTCGGCGTCGGACTGCTGCTCGCGCTGGGACTCGGTCGCGTGCTCGCGCAGATGCTCTATCAGGTCAGCCCGAGCGATCCGGTGGCGTTGATCGCTGCGAGCGTCATGCTCGGGTCCGCGGCTTTGCTCGCCTGTTTTCTGCCGGCGCGTCGCGCGATGCGGGTGACGCCGATGACGGCGTTGCGCACGGAATAAGCACCATACATCTTTGCTTTCGTCGATCGGATATTCTGCCCGTAGCTCGGACGCGGGACGCTTGTTCGACGCGACAGGATGGAAGCTTGGGTTACGTCCGCACCTGGCCGGTGCCGCGGATGACGTATTTGTAGGTCGTCAGTTCTTCCAAGTCCCATCGGCCCGCGGGCATGAAGCTTGTCGGTGCTGATGCCGATCTCCGCGCCGAAACCAAATTCGCCGCCGTCGGTAAAGCGCGTGGAAGCGTTCCAATAGACGGTCGCGGAATCGACTTCGCGGAGGAACTGCTCCGCCGTTTCCTCGTTGCGCGTGACGATGCAATCGCTGTGGTGCGAACCGAATTGTCCGACGTGCGCGATGGCCTCGTTAGGCGAATCGACCACCCGCAGAGCGAGAATGAGGTCGAGGAATTCCGTTGTCCAATCGTCTTCCGTGGCGCTGCTGGAGCGGTTGGTAATCGAGCGCGGCGAGTTCCGCGAAGGCGTTTTCGTCCGCGCGCAGTTCGACTTTCTTTTCCGCGAAGCGCGGCGCGAGTTTGCGCAGAAACTCCGACGCGACGGCGCGATGCACGAGCACGGTTTCGATCGCGTTGCAGACGCCGGGGCGCTGCGTCTTGGCGTTGATCACGATCTCCACCGCCATGTCGAGGTCGGCTTCCTCGTCGACGTAAACGATGCAGATGCCGTCGGAGTGTTTGATCACCGGCATGCGCGCGGCGCTGACCACGGCTTCGATCAACGCCTTGCCGCCGCGGGGAACGATCAGATCGATGTAACGATCCATTTCCGCCATCATGCCGCACGGCCTCGCGATCGGTGCTGGGAATGAGCAGAACGCTGTCGGCCGGCAAGCCGGCCTTGGCGCCGCCTGCCTGGAGCGCTTCGGCGATCGCGATGTTGGAATGGATCGATTCCGAGCCGCCGCGCAGGATGGTGGCGTTGCCGGTCTTGGTGCAAAGGACCGCGGCGTCGCTCGTGACGTTCGGACGCGATTCGTAGATGATCCCGACGACGCCGATCGGGACCCGCACCTTGGCAATCCGGAGACCGTTCGGCGACGTCCATTCACGGATCACTTCGCCGACCGGATCGGGCAGGGCGGCGACTTCGCGAATGCCCTCGGCCATCGCTTCGAGACGCGGCCGGTTCAAGGTCAGGCGATCGATCATCGCGCTCGAGAGTCCGCTGCTGCGCGCGTGCGCCAGGTCCTTTTCGTTCGCCGCCAGAATGGTCGTCGCCCGGGCCATGATCTCGTCCGCCATGGCGCAGAAGCGCGTCGTTTTTGCGCGCGGCGTCAAGCTGGCGCGAGCGCGCGCGCGGCGCGTGCGGGCGCGGCGTCCGATAATCCAGAATCTCTTCCTGCAAGGTCATCATCGTTAGCCTAACGAGCGATTCGCCTAACGACCGCGCAGCGCGGCGCGGCGTTTCGCGACAAAGCGGGTGCCGGTTTCTTCGCCCGCCACCACGGCGGCGATCCGTTCGGGATGCCGGCCATTGATGATCACGGTCGTGATCCCGGCTTCGACCGCCATTTTGACTGCCTCCAGTTTCGAAATCATACCGCCAACAGAGAAGCGGCCTTTGTTGCCGTTCGCCAGTTTTTTTGCCCGATCAATGTCGCGCACGAGTGGAATGACTTTGCCATTCTCGTCGAGCAGACCGTCGACCCCGGTCAGGATGATGAGCAGGTCTGCGCGCGCGAGGGTGGCGACCTCGGCCGAGAGCCGATCGTTGTCGCCAAAGCTCAATTCTTCCGTCGCCACGGAATCGTTTTCGTTGATGATCGGCACGACATTTCCGGCCGATAAGAGGCGCTCGAGCGTGTTGCCGGCGTTGGCGCGGCGGACGTAACTGTCGAGATCGCTGTAGGTGAGCAGGAGCTGGGCGACGTTCAGCTTGTAGCGTGCAAAGGCGGTCTCCCAGGCGCGCATCAGTTTGGACTGGCCGACGGCGGCGCTGGCCTGGGCGGTGGCGAGATCGGTCGGGCGTTCGGTGAGGGAAAGCACGCTGGTTCCAGCCGCGACGGCGCCGCTCGTCACGGTGACACATTGATGTCCGTGGTGAATGAGGGCGGCCACTTCCGCGCTGAGCCGCGCGAATTGTTTCAGGTCGAGCCCGGCGCCCTTCGTCCGGGTGAGGGTGCCGGAGCCGAATTTCAGAACGATGCGACGATATTTTCGCCGCGGCTTCTTGAGTTTGGACATGGTGTCGGAAGCCGGTTCTATCGGGCGGACGGAAGAAAACTCCAGCGAAAAAGCATGGTGTGTCGATTCTATCTAAACCGGCGCGAAGGGTATCGGAGCATTTTTCGGAGTTGGTGACCGAACTCCATTCGTGCTTTCATTGCGCCGGTACTCGAGCCTATTGCTCAGTGGTTAGAGCAAGGGGACTCATAATTAAGCCTAACGAATTTACGCTGTTTTGCACAGCGTTGCAAAATCAGGTTTCACGAGGAAAGAGTGAATGCCGGACGCGAAAGCGGTTTTGATCCGTCCCCACGTTTCGACGGAAACTTGGCGGCGCATGTTCCTATGCACGTAATCGTCGGCGCGGGCGATTGTAATGCGCAAGCATCGCGCCGCGGTCCACCCGAGAAACGATTAGAGTAAATCTTGCTTGTCCTACGAGGTGCGCCTCTTCATCCTCGCTGGCATGACTAAGCCAGAGACAGATGCAATCGAAACCGTTTACAAAGACAATCTCGGCAAGATGTTCAACGCGTTGTTCGATGCTTACATTCAAGGTCAAGGGCCGGCCGACGACGCTGCGCGAAAGGCTGCCGATGATCGCTTTGTTAAAGGACTAAAAGTTCTTCGGGATACCAAAGACAGCGTGACAAAGCTTCTCGGGCGTTGAATTGATTCGGCCCTGACCGAACCGACCAGGCGAATTTGAGATTGACAACGGAACGGACGCGTCACCAACATGCCGCCTACCGATCTGAATTTGGCGCGGACGCTAATTCCTGGGGCCTCCACCCCTCTTTCAGACCTGCAGTCGCGGGCCCATCTCCGGGTAAAAGAAACCTTCCTATGCGACGTTCGATTCAGACAGGAATGCAGAAACCGCTCTCATCGGTCATCTGCACTCTGCTGCTCACACTATCGACCGTGGAGGGCTCGGCTGCGCAAGCTACGCCAACTCCCACTCCGGGTCCGCCACCCGCTCCGGTCGCCACTGCAGCAACGGGCCTTGGTTTCTGCCAATTTACCGCCAACTGGACTGCGGTTATCGGTGCGACAGGCTATCGGCTAGATGTCTTTACCGGTCTTTCCCGATGCGACGAACTGAATGTAGACGTTGGAAATGTGACCAGCCAGCAGGTTTTCGAACAAGCATTGTGTGGCGGCTTCCAATACTTGGTACGTGCCTACAACACGGCGGGCACCAGCCCTGACTCCAATACTATCACAGTCAACAATATATGCTCTGACATGACACCCACACCAACGCCGTTGCCAGCGCCAGTTCCTGTGCGCTTCGCCAATATCTCAACGCGGGCAAGTGTTGGAATTGGGGATAACGTCTTGATCGCTGGCTTCATTATTACGGACGTAACGCCATTGCCAGTGATCGTCCGGGCCATTGGACCCTCGCTGCCCATTCCCGGTATGCTGAGCGACCCGGTGTTGGAGATCCACGATTCCTCAGGAGGAACGATTGCCAGGAACGACAACTGGCGGGACACACAGGAGGCTGAGATTGTCGCTACAGGTCTCCCTCCGGCGGATGATAGCGAATCGGCAATCGTGATGTCGCTCGGAAACGGATCCTATACCGTTATTGTTACGGGCGAAAACGGCGGGACAGGAATTGCCTTGGTTGAGGTCTATGATTTGTCACAGACGCCTGTGACTTCAAGGCTGGCGAATGTATCGACGCGGGGATTCTCTCAGACCGGAGATGATGTCATGATTGGCGGCTTGATTGTTGTCGGAACCCAATCCGCCAACGCGATTGTGCGGGCTCTTGGACCCTCTTTGCCGGTTGCCGGTCCCTTAGCGGATCCAACGCTCGAGCTCCATGACGGCGATGGAGCAATCATCGCCTCGAACGATAATTGGAAGGACACCCAGGAGGCCGAAATTATCGCTACCGCCATCCCGCCTAAGAACGATGCCGAATCAGCCATCGTTGCGACCCTACCCCCAGGCAACTACACTGCGATTGTGCGCGGGAAGAACAACACCACAGGAGTGGCGTTAGTGGAGGCTTACCAACTGGACAATTGATCGCTGTTGGCAGTCGTCGCAAGGCCGTCCATGGAATGGAATCCGAAAGAGCCGGGCTTTTTCATCGAACTTGCCTACGCAACCAGGCGCGCTGAATCGATTCACACGGCCCACGTCGTTCTTGACGCAAGCGACGGGCTTGCATCCGACGGACGCGACGATCCCGTTCAACCTTGCCTGCTACGTCGACTCAGCAATTTGATTATTGACAATTTCACCGCCTTATCAGCACCATCCGGCCAATCTGAATCTGGGGCGGATACTTTTCCCGGGAGCTTCCTCCCTCTTGCAGACCGCAGCAGCCGCATCAATCCCCGGGGTGAAAGAAAACGTCCATGAAAGATCTCACTCAACTCAGCGATGCAATTGCTCCGGTCAGAGATACGCTGGTGGACTCGCTTTGGCGACGCGGTTTTATTCTCGCCCTGCTGGTCTTGAGTCTTGCTTGCTTTGTGCTTTTGCCAGCGGCGAGAGCAGTTTGTCAAGAAGGCTGCTTGGTCAATAACAACACGGCGCTGGGCGAGAGTCTGTTCGAAAACAACACTACTGGCAGCGATAACACGGCGGTTGGTTATGCTGCGCTCTTCCGCAACATGACCGGCAGCAATAACACGGCCAACGGTTATGATGCGCTCTATAACAACAACACTGGCAGCAATAACGTCGCCACCGGTTTTCAGGCGCTCATGGGCAACACCACGGGCGGCTACAACACGGCTACCGGTTCACAAGCGCTCGAAAACAACCTGACCGGGAGCAACAACACGGCGACCGGTGGCCAGGCGCTTCTGAGCAACACCACCGGCGGCGCCAACACGGCGAGCGGTGTTGATGCCCTCTACAGCAACACCACCGGGAGCTACAACACGGCCAGCGGTGATGATGCACTCTATTTCAATACCACCGGCGACTACAACACGGCCAGCGGTGTTTTTGCGCTCCAACGCAACACTACCGGGGGCAGCAACCTGGCCAACGGCTACAATGCGCTCTTTAACAACACGACCGGGAGCAATAACACGGCCAACGGGCGCGGAGCGCTCTTCCATAACACGACCGCGAGCAATAACACGGCGGAGGGTTACCAGGCGCTGGTCAACAATACCACTGGGACCAGCAACACGGCCTGCGGGATGAGCGCCCTTTATAACAACACGACCGGAAGCAGTAACATTGCCCTGGGGGTATCGGCCGGGAGCAATCTGACCACGGGGAGCAACAATATCGACATTGGAGGGTTCGGTGTGGCCGGCGAGTCCAACACCATTCGGCTGGGCAAGGCGGGAGTGCAGACGGCCGCCTACATCATAGGGATACGGGGAGCGACCGTGGCCGGAGGGGTAAGCGTGATGGTCGACAGCATCGGTCACCTCGGGACACTGACTTCCTCGGCGCGGTTCAAGGATGCAATCAAACCAATGGCCAAAGCGAGCGAAGCGATCCTGGCGCTCCAACCAGTCACCTTCCGCTACAAGAAGGAGCTTGATCCGCAAGGCGTCCCGCAGTTTGGCCTCGTGGCGGAGCAAGTGGAAAAGGTGAATCCCGATCTAGTGGCCCGGGATGAGCAAGGAAAGCCCTATACAGTGCGCTACGAAGCCGTAAATGCGATGCTGCTCAATGAATTTCTCAAGGAGCATCGAAAGGTGGAGGGATTAGAGGCGATCGCAGCCCAGCAGCAGCAGGAAATTAGAGCCCTGACCGCAGCCCTGAAAGCGCAGGCAGCACAAATTCAGAGCGTGAGCGACCGACTCGAATCTAGCAAGTCTACGCTGCAAACGGTCGCCGATAATCAGTAAAAGTGCCCAAGACACCAGCAACCGCGTTTCACGCGCTTGATCCCGGAACACACACACGCTGAAATTTTCTTGACAGTCGGGTTTCTTTTAGATCGAATGCACAATCGAGTGGCTCATTTCCAAGTGGGGAATTTGAATGAACTCGAGATTAATCGCTCTTTTCGCCATGGCCGTTAGCCTGGCTGGCTGTTCCAAGGCAGTCGTCACCTTGCCGGAAAGGACGATCGTGCACGAACCGATGCCTGCGGTGCCGGTCGCCACCATTCAAGCGCCGGCACAGTCTCAGTTAGATCGCGTCGTGGAGATCGACCGGATGTTGAGTGCACCGCTGACAGGATCACCCGAAGATGCCGATCGGCGGAGTGCCTTGCGTGCCGAACGCGCTGCGCTCGTGGCTTCTGGGAATTACTCGATGCAGAACGATCAATCCGGTCGACAGGCAGCCGACAGCCAGAGCGGGCAACCAAGTAGAGGGATGGTTTCTCGGAATGCTCACGGGAATGTTGTAAATTATGCTCCGCCTCCACCGTCGAACGGCGAAATCGTGGTCGCAATTGACTCGCAGGGTCGCTCAGGATATCTGCCATTTTTGGAAGGCCTGACTCCGAGCGAACGCCTCCATTATTTTCAAGCGCTCTGGCTTCAAAACAGCCAGAATATCAACATCAATCGGAATTTCGGCTTCACTCGGAGACGTTTTCCCCGCTCCTTCTAATTGTTGCCCAGTACCCGGTGCACGCGATTCTAACGCGAGCAACGGACCTGCATCCAACCGACTGGACGATTCAGTTCAACCTTGCCTGTTACGAAGCGCGGCTTGGTAAGCTGAAAGTCTTTATTGTTACTGAAGACCTGCGCATAGTAGCGGCTGGACTTGTGACGCATCAGGTTTTGAGCTTTTGTTTTTCCCACGTTTTGTTAGGCGTTTCCTTCGCGCTCTTTTTCTAGTTTTGCCTCCGTGTCCGCAGTGGCCGTGGAAGACAACCGTGAAAGGCGCAGGAAAGATCTTTTCCCAATTGCGAGTTTACCTCGTCAAACGGGCCTATAGCTCAGCGGTAGAGCAGGGGACTCATAATCCCTTGGTCCCAGGTTCGAATCCTGGTGGGCCCAGGAATTTTCAATCTGTGAATTTCGAATGCCGATTTGCTCTCCGAGCGGGGCGCCGGCTTTGGGATGCCATCGAGCGCGGCCTTTTTTTGTCCGCGCTCATCCTGAACCGGGGCACGGCGCCGAGCGCTGCAGTCAGGCCGAAGCAAGAGCGCGTCGCGGCGATTGCTGCGGCCATTCTTGGAGTTTTTGCGAGGGCCGAAGCGCGTTGTCCAGGATGGGCCGCTCTCCGCCGGAAGTTTTCTCTTTTTGAAACTTGCCGGAGAAAACGGCGCCTGCACGGCTGTGCCCGTGGGGATTCGCGTTGGAAATAGAAGCTTTTGCGGCTGCTTGCCGTTGACATGTCCGGCTCCGCCTCCTAATTATGCTGCGTGCTAAAAAGATTCATCCCGCAGAAGCCCACGCCGTCGGGCGAGATCTCTTCGCCCGGCCCGAGTTATGCTGAGGAGAACCCAGTTCCTTCTTCTGGAGGGGAAACATCCAAATCATCAACTATGAACGAGCATCAAAAATATATGGCCGAACATTCTGGCAAAGACGTCCTCTCGAGTGATGTCGAGATCAAAGGAAGCATCAAATTTCAAAAGGAACTGCTCATCGACGGCAAAGTCGAAGGCGAGATCAATTCCGATGGTGTGCTGACGATCGGCGAAAACGCTGACATTCGTGGCGAGATCAAGACAAAATCGATCACTGTCTACGGCAAAGTGCATGGCAACATCACCGTGGGCGAACGCTGCGAGTTGAAGTCGCGGTGCACGCTCCAGGGCGACCTGAAGGCGGCGCGCCTCGTCATCGAGGAAGGCGCGACCTTCATCGGCAAGTCCGAGGTTACCAGCGGCAAGGTGGCGGCCAGCCCGAACAACAACAGCGGCTCGAGCCGGCCGGAGATTGTGCGCAACGACGACGCGCCGAGCGAAAGCGGCCTTCGCGAGTCGTTCCTAAGTCCATAGCCTGTCCGGCAAGTCCGTGGTCAAGTCGCCTGCCAAGGTCAGTGTCGAGTGTTCGCACTGCGGCTTTAGGCAGATGGAGTATGCCGCGGCCAGGAGCACACTCTGCCGGCAGTGCGGCAGACATTTTGTCGTCGTACCCAGCGAGCGGGTCGAGGCAAAGTCCGCCCTGGAATTCGGCGGCGTAGTCGCCAGGCAATCGTTGCTTCGGCGTATTGGAAGCCTTTTGAATCGGCAGCGGATTACTTCGGTCGCCTGTTTCGACTGCGGCGCCAGGCAGGAGCTGAATTCCGTCGCGACTTCGACGATCTGTCCCTCATGCAGCGTCCATATGGACCTGCGGAATTACAAGATTAACACCGCTTTCAGCCGTGCCATTCGCACCCATGGCGAGGTCCACGTGACGTCGTCCGGCGATCTCAGCAGCAGCAGCGTCGTTTGCCGCTCCGCCATCATCGAAGGAAAGCTCCGCGGCAGCCTGCAGTGCATTGAAAAAGTGGAGTTCCGCGCGCCGGCCAAGGTGCAGGGAAAGCTGACGGCGTCCGAGGTTTTGATCGGGAAAAAGGCGGACGTGCAGTTTTTCCGGCAGCTCCAGGTGGGCTCGATTGAGGTTCGGGGGAAAATGTCGGGCGAGATCGTCGCCGAGACGGTCGTCACGATCCGCGGCACCGGAACGCTTGAAGGCAACGTCGTGGCGCGGTCGATCAATGTGGAAAAGGGCGGCACGTTTTCCGGTCAGTTGGTGATTGGCCCAAAAAAGACTTGGGAGCAAGGTGAACTGATTTCTGATGTGGAAGCGACCGAACCGCGCGCGACCGGCAAGCTGCGTCGCCCACCTCCGCATCCCTTCGGTTTGCCGGCCCCATCCTAGTCTTGCGGTCGATGCGAAAACTGCTTCCGCGCAGTCCTTATGAGCGGCTTGGCGGATACGTTCATCTGCCGCGACTGATCGACAAGGCGCGTCTCCATCGCAAGGGGCTGCTCGATGGATATAACTACAAGACCGTCGGGTTTGACAAACATCTCCTCGCTTTCTTGAAGATCGATCCGGACGCCTTCGAGAAGGCGGCTAACGAGCTGGAAGACGACGCGGCGATCCTCGCCTGGATCCGCCAGAATGGCTTGTCGCATACGCCGGAAGAGATCGACCTCTGGAACGAGGCGATGATTTCACGGCATCCCGACACCGCGGAAAAAAAGGCGCGTTTCGTCCATTTTCTGAAGGAATCGGGCGGCGCGGGGCGCACGGACATCCGCACCTACTTCGACCTGATCGAGTTCGATGAAGGGCGCTTGAAGTAAACAATGTGGGAGGGGCCTGTGTGCCCCGATCAGTTGCGACGTCTTCCCTGATCGGGGCACAAAGGCCCCTCCCACATTGCCAGCGTTCCCTAACGAGAATGTTTCACGCCGCGAATTGGGCAAAGATCTCGTTCGCCTCCTCCAGCGTCTCTTTGCTGCCGATGTCGTACCAGGTGCCCTTGATCTGATACGTCTTCACTGGGCGTCGTGTGTAGAGCCACTGAATGAAACGACCCGGCTGATCCGGATTGTTTCCGGCCGCGATGTAGGTGGTGAAGAGTTCGAGGGTCTCCGGCGCAAAATAATAAAGGGCAATGCCGGTGAGGGTGCTCTCCGGTTTCTCCGGCTTCTCCTCGAAATGCGTGATCACGCCTTCGCGGTCGATCTTGATGCTGGCGTACTTTCTTGATCGCTTCGAGGTCGCCGACGTCGTAGGTCGCGAGCGTGGCGGCCGAGCCCTTCGCCTTGGCAGCGAAATCCGCCAGAGGTTCGCTAAAAAGGTTGTCGCCCGCCACGACGATCAACGGCTCACTCGTCAATTCCTCTCGCGTCAATTACCAGACGAATATCGCCGATCGCGCCCAATTTATCGGCGTCGCTCCGCGAACCGTCGTTCACGATTTTGAAGGTGAGCTTCGGCTGCGATTTCGCGTAGCCGTCCGCCCAGGCCTGAAAATCTTCCGCGAACTTGTCATTCGTCACCACGTAGACCGTCCCGATATCGGGGATTGAAGCGAGATTATCGAGCACCCATTCGATCATCGGTTTGCCCGCCACTTCGAGGAGCGGTTTCGCTTTCGTCAGGGTCAGCGGATAGAGTCGGGTGGCGTAGCCGGCGGCGAGGATAAGGACGTTCATATAAAGTGGAAGTGGAAGCGGAAGGTAAACGCGCCAGCCGTTTCGGCAAAATAGCGACTGCGTGGCGCGTCGTTAGGCACGCGGCATGACGGCGGCCTGGGTCAGTTCCTGCTGCAGTTGATCGATCCGTTTCGCCTCGGTGATCTTTCCCGCTCGTGGTGACGTCGGTGACGTAAAACGTGTCGATGGCCGCGCCCTTGTCCGTGTTGATGCGGGCAAGCGCGATGTAGACGTTGTTCCGGCCGAGACAGGCGACCAGATCGTAGAGCAGGCCGAGCCGGTCGGGCGTCTCGACCTGGATCAAGGTGGAAGTGGGATGGCTCTTGTTCTCGATAATGATGCGTGTCGGGAAATCGATCTCGGGCGCGCGTTTCGTGCCTTTGCGGCGGACATTGGCCAGGAGCGGGACCACGTCAAAGCGCTCCCCTTGCAAAGCGATCCGCAGGACGGATTCGACAGTGGCAATTTCCTGCGGGTCGGTCACCGGCCCCAGCTTCTTGTTTCGCACGCGGAAGACATCGAGCACGAGGTTGTCGCCGCGAACAAAAATGTCGGCGCTCAAAATATTGACCGACGCGACCGCGAACGCGCCGGCGATGCTGACCAGTAATTGCAGGCGGTCCCAGGTGCAGATTGAGACGAGGCTGTGACCCTGCTCCGGTTGCGCTTCCCAGCGAAGCGCGGGAGCGGATGCGGGTTCGTCGCGCAGGTAGATGCCGCGCCAAAAGCTGCGAAAAAGTTCGAGGTGTGCAACGATTTCTTCGACGCCGAAAGCCCGGAAATAATGATCCGGCATGTAATCGAAATGGGCTTCGATCTCGTCGGCAAAATCCGGCGCGAGCCGTGCGGCGACGGCGTCGCGGAGCCGGTCACGCTCGATTTTGACCTGGGAAATAAATCCCTCCTGATCCTGCAGATATTGCGCGGTCGCGTGAAAGAGATGCCAGACGAGCGACTCCTTCCAATCCGACCAGGCGTCCGTGGTCCCCTGGCCGTCGGCAAGGGTGAGCAACATGAGTGCGTCGAGATTTGCCTGCGATTTCACGATGCTCGCAAACTCAATCACCGTTGCGGGATCATCGATGTTTCGTTGCTGCGCCATGTTCGAAAAGGTGACGTGATGATCCACCAGCAGCACGAGCGAGCGGCGCTGCTCGGGCGAAAGCTGCAACCGCGCCGCCACACCCTGTGCGAAAAGTGCGCTTGCCTCGGAATGGGGCCGTGCGCCGACGCCTTTGCCGGTGTCATGCAAAAGCAGGGCGAGATAAAGAACGTAGGGATCGGCGATGGACTCGAACAGTTTCCGGTAGGGACGCAGTTTCGGATCACCGGTGTCGCGCAGCGCATCGAGTTTTTCAATACAGACCAGGGTGTGTTCGTCGGCCGTATACCGATGGAAATATTCGTGCTGTACCAGGCAGGTAAGGTGCCCAAACTCCGGGAGATAGCGTCCGAGGAAATCGACTTCGTGCATCATGCGAAGAATGCGGGCGACGTCGCCTTTGCGGCGAAGAATGCGCGCAAAAATCTCTCGTGGCGCTTTTCCGTAACGAAACTCACGCGTGATGAGGCGCAGGCGCCGGCTCAGCAGGTCGGTCAGCTCGGCGCTCAGTTCGAGTCGGCGCTCCTGGGCGTGCTCGAACGCCTTCATCAGCTGTTCCGGTTCCCTGATTGAAGAGTTGCGGATCGCTCACATGCAGTTGCCCACCGCGGCTAAAGAATTCTTCGAAGTGCTCTTCCGGTGTCCGGCGGCGCGGCAGGAGCGGAAAGAAAAGCCGGCGGGTGGTCGTCGCCGTACCCGTGGCGAATCTTTCGGTCAACCGCTCGGTGATGCGGAAAATGTTCCGCGTGTGTTCGTAGTAGTCCTTCATGAACGCCTCGCTTCGGGCGACGGGCGTTTTCCGATTGTATCCGAGCCGGCGAGCGACTTCCGGTTGTAAGGTGAGGTGCAGGACATCGGTCGTGCGCTCGCTGGTGTAATGCAGCTGCGTCCTCACCCGCAGGAGGAAATCATAGGCAACGTCAATCCGCTGCCGGTCGCTCGGGCTTAACCAATCCTTGCCGACCAGATGGGTGGTGGTGAGTGCTCCTTCCTTGAAACAGGTGATCCACAAAAGATTTTGGTAATCGCGCAGCCCGCCGCAGCCTCCTTTCACGTTCGGCTCCTGGAGGAAAACGTTGTTCGCGAATTTCTCATGGCGGCGTGCCTGATCTTGCATGCGCGCGGTGATGTATTCCTTCTCGTGGCCCTGCACACAGTGCTTGCGGAATTGCGCGCGGAAGTTCTGGAAAAGCTCCGCGTCGCCCGTCAGGAGCCGCGCCTCGAGCATTGCCGTCTTGGTCAACATGTCTCCATTGGCCTGCGCGACGGCTTCGCGCACCGAACGGGTCGAGTGTCCAACTTTGAAACCAATGTCCCAAAGAAAATAGAGGACCCGCTCGACGGTATGCTGGAGCGACTCCGGCACGCCTTTGCCAAGGTGCGGATGGAGAAACATCACATCAACGTCGCTCCCCGGGTTGAGTTCCCCGCGCCCGTAGCCACCCAGCGCCACGAGGCTTATGGGAATGATCCCCGACCCGTTCTTCTCTTTCGCGGAAACAACCGCCGCTGCAAAAATATGACGAAGGAGAACGTCGATGAGCGACGCGCGGCTGGCGCATACCTCACGTCCACCGCCACCGGCCTGATGTCGCAATCGCAGGCGATGATTTTCGATTTTGAGAAATTTCTGGTAAAGCGGCAGCAGATGCGGTGACTCGACGCCGGGCGCAGACCCCAGCTCGCGTCGAGCGTGCGCCAGAACTTTTTCCTGATGGTCGGACACTTCGGGGGAATCTAAATTCGAAATCCGAATGTCGAAATCCGAAACAATTCCGAAAGATCAGAAATCAGGGAAAACACAGAAGGTTTTTCGAAAAGGTTGGTATTTGTAGGGTGGGCGCTTCGCCTGCCCAGGTTCTGAGTCGAGGGCAGGCGAAGCGCCCGCCCTACAACTGGATCTCGTATCGCCTCATTTTGTTGTAAAGCGTTGGCCGCTGGATTCCGAGCAACGCGGCCGCTTTCTTTTTGTTGCCGTGGCATTGGGCGAGCGCGTCGAGAATCGCGTTGCGCTCCATGTCATACAGGCTGCGTGCCGGACTGTTCGCTTGCTGGGCGACACGCTCGGTTTTTTGCAGGGCCACCGGCAGCTGCACCTCAGTCGGTAATTCCTTCACCGTGATCTGGTCTTGTCGCGCGAGTATGACGGCGTATTCCATCGCGTTTTGCAACTCGCGCACATTCCCCGGCCAGCCGTAGTCGAGTAACTTCTGAAACGCTTCCGGCGAAATCGTCGGTTCCGCTTTCCCGAGCTGCTGCGCGAAGCTTTTCACAAACGTGGCGACGAGCGGTGGGATGTCCTCTTTTCGCTCTCGCAGCGGCGGCAATTCGATCTGGAACGTGTTCAGCCGGTAATAGAGATCCGAGCGGAGGCGGTTCTCGGCGAGCGCCTGTTGAACCGGGCGATTGGTCGCCGCGACGACCCGGAAATCAGCTTTCAGCGTCTTGGTGCTGCCTAACGGGCGAAATTCCCGCTCCTGCAGGACGCGCAAAAAGCGCGTCTGCAATTCGGCCGGCATCTCGGAAATCTCGTCGAGGAAAAGAGTGCTGCCTTCCGCTTCCGCGATCATCCCGCGGAAGTCGCTCGTTGCCCCGGTGAAGGCGCCCTTCGCGTAGCCAAACAGTTCACCTTCGATCATCGTTTGCGGAAACGCCGCGCAATTCAGTTTCACCATCGGCTTCTCCGCCCGCCGGCTCCGGCTGTGAATCACGTTGGCGATCACTTCCTTGCCGACGCCGCTCTCCCCGGTAATGAGCACATTGGCCTCGGACGGCGCCATCGCCGTGATCAGTTCGTCCATTTGCTGCATCACTTTGCTCTTGAAAACCGGCGCAAGCCGCGTCTCCGCTTGCGCCAGGCGCTGCTTCAAATGCTGTGCCGTTTGGCGGAGCTCGATCGTCTCCCGCAGGAGCGCCTGTTTTTCCAGCGCTTTCTCCACCAGGCTGAGCAGCTCCTCCGGCGCGTATGGTTTGCTGATAAAATGATATGCGCCGCGCTTGATCGACTCGATCGCGTTGTTCAACGAATCGTGCGCTGTCAGAATGATCACCTGCGTGTCCGGATGGTCGATCTTGATTTGTTCGAGCATCTGCAGGCCATCCGCGTCCGGCAATTGCAGGTCGAGCAGGACGAGCGCGGGCGGTTTGCTCTGGAGCAAACGCATTCCGGTGGAGGCGTTGGCCGCCACCTCCGGATGGTAACCGTGCCGACCGAGCAATGCCTCGAGCGTCATCAGGATCGGGCGCTCGTCGTCGATGATAAGAATGCGTCGGTTTTCGGAGGTCATCAGAGGTTCCGGCTGGAGCGGCGGGCCGATCCCGGCTTAAGCCACGAGGATGGGCAGCGCGACGGTCGTGACAAGGGTCGAGGCGGCTGGATCAAATTGAGCGCGAAGAGTGCCATGGTGCGCCTCAAAAATACTGCGTGCTCGAAAGAGGCCAAGACCATAATGGCCACTTCGAATCTGTCGGAGCGGACGTTCGCCCCAATTTTCCGTTCCGCCATCGAACTTCGTCTTTGGTTCGCGCAGGATAAATTCGATCGATTCACCATCCCGGCGCGATTCGAAAACGAGGACGTCTTTTTCGCGATCATGCGCGGCGGCGTTGCAAAACAACTCGAGGAATGCCTCTTGCAGGAGATGCGGATCGATCTTCAGGGCTTCCTCCCCTAACGAACTCTTCCATTCCACCTCTGCGGCCAGTTCCGGCTGTTCGAGCACCAGCTTGGCCCGCAGATCCTCGACAAATTCCGCCGCGAGATAAGGCATCGGGCTGGGCTGGATCCCGGCCAGCGACGCAGAAAGTCGCTGCAAATGGGCGCACAAATCGCCCGTCATCTCGCGCAGTCGCTTGATCTCACCACTGGCTTCCGGCTCTCGCACGATCTCGCTCAAACAAGCGACCTGCAGCTCGATCGCGTTGAGATGATTGCGCAGATCGTGATTCAGTTGGCTGACGAATTTCGTCAGCTCCGTCCACGATATGTTTGGCTCAGCTTGCACGTTGGGAGAGCCGCGCGTCGCCATGCGCCGGCGGAGCGAATCTAGGCGATGAGACGGAGAGCGCTACTTGATCCGCGAAAATTCTTCGGTCCCAGGCTCGTCGCCTTTGGTTTCAATCGAAGCGTCGTTGGCCGCCAGATGTCGCAGCACGTGGTAGACCTCTTCCGGATCGGCGTCAATCGCACGCGCAATGGCTTCGGCGGTCGCGCCGGAGGCCGAAAGTTGAGCCAGCACCTTGGGCTGCAACTGCAGAATGCGCGTCGCCGCTTTCTTTCCCGCTTCCACCCCAGGCTGATGGTAGGCGTTCACGTGCACGAGCGAGCCGTAAAACCCAACTGCGCGTTCGTAGAGCGCAATCAGCGCGCCGACGTGAAATGCATCGACCTGTGGAATGCTGAGCGTGATCGAATCGCGCTCGCCTTCGTAAAGCGCCGCGCGCGTGCCGCGGAGAAATCCCTGCAAGTAATCGCCGCTCGTCACGCCATCCTCGACTTCGAATCTTTCTGACGCGCGATCTTTCCGTACCTCGATGAAGGTCACAAAAAAATTCGGCACCCCATCGCGCAATTGCTGCACATAGGCATGCTGGTCGGTCGAGCCTTTGTTGCCGTAAACCGCGATGCCCTGGTGAACCACTTTGCCGTCGAGGTCCTTTTCTTTGCCTAACGACTCCATGACGAGCTGCTGCAGGTATTTGCTGAAGAGTGCGAGCCGATCCTTGTAAGGCAGGATGACCATGTCCTTTTTCCCCTGACCGTCGCCGGCATAAAACCACATCAAGGCGAGCAGCATCGCCGCGTTCTTGGCGCGCTCGGGTTCACGCGTGTGCGCGTCCATCGCTGCCGCGCCGGCGAGAAGACGTTCCGTGTCGAGGCCTTGTAACGCTGCGGGCAAGAGCCCGACCGCGCTCATCACCGAGGTGCGGCCACCGATCCAATCGAACATCGGAAAGCGCGCCAGCCAGCGGTTGGTCTCGGCATATTGATCCAGCTCGCTGCCCGCACCTGTGACCGCGACCGCATGTTTCGCAAAATCCAATCCCGCTTGATCAAAGCGCGCTTTCGCTTCGAGCATTCCGTTGCGCGTTTCCTTGGTCCCGCCAGATTTTGAAATCACGACGACGAGCGTGTGATCGAGTCCAGACCCGATCTTCCCCAAAACGCGGTCGAAACCGTCCGGGTCGGTGTTGTCGAAAAAGAAGACGTCCATTTGATCGCGTGACGACCCGAGTGCGTCCGCGATGAACTGTGGTCCAAGGGCCGAACCTCCGATCCCAATGAGCAGGACGTGCTCGAAGGGCCTGCCGCTCGGCGCCGCGATCCGGCCAACGTGCACATCCGAGGCGAATTTCTGGATGCGCGCGTTGGTCTCCTCGATATCCGCGCGCAGCTCGTCGTTAGGCGCGAGCTGCGGATTGCGCAGCCAGTAGTGGCCGACCATTCGTTTTTCATCCGGGTTGGCAATCCCGCCGGCCTCGAGATCGCGCATCGCGGCGAATGCTTTCTCGACCTTCGGCTCCATCTTTTCGAGAAAGCCATCGGGGAAACGCATCCGGCTGATATCGAGCGAAAACCCCAGGTCGTCGTAATGCAGGTAATACTGCTGAAATCGCTGCCAAAGAGATTCGTGGCCATGGTTCCAGCTAACAACAATCAAATTGTAGGGCAAGCGCTCCGCTTGCCGCGATTCAGGAACAGGGCAGGCGAAGCGCCCGCCCTACAATTGGCGCTACCCGTTATCCTCGCTGGTAGGGTGCTCGCGGCGTTCGCGTTCCTCGCGCTCTTTCTCTTCCTGGCTCTGCTCCTTGTCGTCCTCCCAACCGATCTTCCGGCCTTTGTTTTGCTCTTCGAGCCAGGCCATCAACGGTTGAAAATATTCCATCATCGCGCGGGTCGAGAGATCTTCGCCGGTCGCCTCCTTGAGCACTTTGCGCCAGTCCTCCGTGGCTCCCTTCTCCAGGATGCTGGAAAGCCATTTCCCGACTTCCTTGTTCCCGGCGTAATTACACGACTGCGGCGGTTGATGCAGAATTTTGCGCGCGATGTAGTCGTGCAGTTGAAATTTCAGCACGGTCGCGAACGCGTAATTGTAATAGTAAGCCGGGGTGTCGTTGATGTGGGTCTTGGTGGCGTAGTCGGCCCACTTCTCGCCGCGTTTGCTCGGCGGTTCGACCCCTTGGAACTCACCCACGTACTTCCACCAGCGATCGTTCCAGTCGTCCGGCTCGAGCTGGTGCGCGTATATGTCCGCCTCCCAGTGCGTCATTGTCCCCGAGGCGAAAAAAATGAACGGCACCGAACGCGCAAGCGCGTCATCGAGGAGGAACGCGGTCTGATCCGCCTTGAAATCTGCTGGCAAAATTCCTTTCGCCTGCAGATACGGCACCTGGCTCGAGGCGAGCGCGGCCAATTCGCCAACGCCTTCGTGGAAGCCGGGATTCGCGCCGAGACGGAGGAGGGGCGGCACTTCCGGGCGGGTGTAGGCGTCAAAGTAATGCCCGTGCCCGAGTTCGTGGTGTGCCGTGAAGAACCATTCCGAGTTGGGCTCGATGTTCTGCAGGGAGCGAATATCGGTCTCGAGGTCGATATGCCAGCATGAGGCGTGGGTATTTTTCTTGCGCGGATTTCCCGGGGGCACCGGATACAGATCCGACTTTACCCAAAAGCTTCCGGGCAATGGCCTAAGGCCAAGGCCGAGATAGAAATCTTCGGCAGTCTTCACGATCCACTCCGCAGTCTTGCCCTTGAAATAAGGATCGAGATTGGCCGACTCCACCATCCCGGTCCAATTCTGCGCCCAACGATTGTTTAACCAATGCGCCGGGATCTTGTTCGGCACCGGCTGATGATATTTCTCCGCCAGCTTATATTTCGCCCAGGTGTGGAGCTGCAGGTAGAGCGGGCGCAGGTCGTGCATGAACTGGTCGTTCATCTTCACCATCTCGTCGGTCGTCATCCCATAGGCCGCGACTTGGAGGGCAAAATAGTTGGGATAGTTCAGCTCGCCCGCCACGCCGTTGCGCAGATCACGCAGAATCATGAGGTTCTCGCGCAGGGTCGGCCCGATTTCTTTCGATGCTTCCCAGACCGCTTTGCGTTTCGCGAGGTCGTTGCTCGAGCTGAGCAAATTATCGATTTCATTCACCGTGATCGGCTTCCCGTGGAGCTTGAACTGGAAGCTGTTGAGGAACGATGCCTGCCTCGTCTCGGCCTGGATCCGCCGGGCGACGAGGGACGGGTTGGTCATCGGCCCTTCTCCCGCGTTCAACAGCACTTGGTTCAGTTCTCGCACGGTGAGCGGCTCCAATTCCGCGCGCCGCGCGAGCAGAGCCTGCGCTTCCCGGATAACCACCGGATTGCCATTAAATGCGGCGTAAGCCTTGCCAGCTACCTCGGAGGCGGCGTCATGGGCTGGCGTCACGTCCGTGACCGCTTTCCACTGAGCCTCGCTATTGACCTTATAGAGCGCCTGGTAGGCCGAATTCACGAGCGCGAGAAATTGATTCGCGCGTTCCTGGAGCAACGAACCGCTGGATGCAGCGGCCGCCGGCGAAGGCGAGGGAGCAGGCGAGCAGGTTGAATGGGAAGTATCGTTAGGCAAAGGGCACAGGCAACAGGCAAAATGCGATGCATGGTCGGAGAACTAATCCGAGCGCGGTTGTAGGGCAAGCGCTCCGCTTGCCTTCCGGAAAGCATATCACCATCCGAGGCAAGCGGAGCGCTTGCTCTACAATAAATGGTCGGCACCGCCGCCCGCCGCTACATGTGCTCAATCACGTTATCGCCAAAGGCCGAGCACTTGATCTCGGTCGCGCCTTCCATCAGCCGCGCGAAATCGTAGGTCACCCGCTTGCTCGCGATCGCGCCGTTCAATCCCTTCAGAATCAAATCGGCCGCTTCCGTCCAGCCCATGTAGCGGAACATCATCTCGCCCGATAATATGACCGAGCCCGGGTTTACCTTGTCTTGGTCCGCGTACTTTGGCGCCGTGCCGTGGGTCGCTTCGAAAACGGCATGCCCAGTGATGTAGTTGATGTTTCCGCCCGGCGCGATGCCGATCCCGCCCACCTGCGCGGCGAGCGCGTCGCTCAGATAATCGCCGTTCAAATTCAGCGTCGCGATGACGTCAAAATCCTCCGGTCGCGTCAGCACCTGCTGCAAGGTGATGTCCGCGATTGCATCCTTGATCACAATCCCGGCGCCCGGTTTGCCTTCGGGGATCTTGCACCACGGCCCGCCATCGAGTTCTTCCGCGCCGAAAAAAGATTTCGCCACCGCGTAACCCCAGTCGCGAAACGCACCCTCGGTGAACTTCATGATGTTGCCCTTGTGCACCAGGGTCACACTCTTGCGTTTGTTTTGAATCGCGTAGCTGATCGCGCTGTGAATCAGGCGAACGCTCCCGGAATAGCTGACCGGCTTGATTCCAACGCCCACCCGCACATCGGTCGGAAAATCTTTCGCGCCGACCTGATCCCAGAATTCTTTCGCCTTCGCTTCCGTGCCAAAGCGAATTTTCGCGAAGGCCTTCGGGAAATCCTTCTCGAGAAAATCGAGCACCTTCTTGGCTTCAGGCGTGCCCGCGGCCCACTCGATGCCGGCGTAAATGTCTTCCGTGTTTTCGCGGAAGATCACCATGTCGACCTTCTCCGGGCGTTTGACGGGCGAGGGGACGCCTTTGAAATACTGCACCGGCCGCAGACAGACGAAGAGATCGAGCATCTGCCGGAGGGCGACATTGAGCGAGCTGATCCCGCCGCCCACTGGCGTCGTCAGGGGACCCTTGATCCCGACCAGATATTCGCGAAACGCCGCTACCGTATCGTCTGGTAGCCAGTTATCGAATCTATCTTTCGCCGCCTGACCGGCGAAGACCTCAAACCACGAAATCTTTTTCTTTCCGCCGTAAGCCTTTTCGACCGCGGCGTCCATCACCCGCACGCTTGCCGCCCAGATATCGGGCCCGGTGCCGTCGCCGCGGATAAATGGAATCACCGGATGATCCGGCACGGTCAGTTTTTCGGCTCTGGTAATCTTGTCGCCCGCGGGCGGCGTGAGGTCTTTGTAAGGCATGGCCAACAGTGTAGCGGTGGGCATCCCGGCCAGCAAGGATGAGAGGTAGGAGATCCAAAGCGCAGAGCGTGTGCTTTTCGGGAAGGGACGGCCTGCGTCTCGCCCACTGCCAGTGGTGGCCTAGGCAACCGTCGCCCAGGATTCCGCCGCTTTGCGGCACAAAACAAACGGCGGCCTGGCAAATGAAGCGCCAGACCGCCGAAGTTGATTTATAGAATGTTTGGGCTCCTAGATTAGAGCGTTATCACCTAATATAGCGCCGCAAGAGGCCCGTCCCGGCGAGCGCCGCACCGAGTAGCGTCACCGTTGAACCACCGTCTGGGACTTGGTTGTCGCCCGGATTGAAGAGCGTCCAACCGGAAAGGCCATACTGGCCAGCAAATGCCGGAATCGTGATACTACCGGAGAGATCACCGATATACCACACTTCAGATCCATAGTTTGGGCCGTCGTATTTGGCGAAAAGGTATTGGTAACCCGTGCCAAGGTTGATGGTTGTGCTCGTGCCATTGAGCGCGAAGACAGCGTCAGGCAACGGACCGAAGTCGTTGTTTGAGCGAAAGTAGGTTTGCCCGTCAGCGTTATCTATGGTGCCAAGAGCTTGGTCGACGAGATGGTTGACATAGAGTGTCCTATCCGCATCACCAGACGGTATCCCGAAGTTAACGAACCCCAATTCATTGGAGTCGCCAATTGACAGCGCGCTGGCGTTTGGAACCGCCCCCAAACAGACGCATGCGGCTGCGAGGACCAAGAGATACTTCGGTATTTTCATATTGTTCTGGTTAGTTGTCACTGAAGGTGAGTAGGATCACATCCGTGAGCGCGTTCGGGGTGAGCTAGGACCGTGCCACTTCGAAAAATCGTCTCGTGCTTGAACAATTTTATATTTATAAGAACCTACGTTGCAGTATCTTACAAAATTTCCTTTTCCTCCAGCAAATTTCTCAGAACCGGATTCAGTTTGAGACAATTGTCAAGTTCGCCGACGTTTTTCGGCCTAACCGGTTTGCACTTCTCAGGGCATTGTGGGCACAAAGGCCCCTGCCACACTACCCGAGCCGGTAAACGATGCGCGCCTTGTCCACGTCGTAAGGCGACATCTGAAGTTTCACCCTGTCACCGGTCGTTAGGCGAATGAAACGTTTGCGCATCTTTCCGGAGATATGAGCGAGTACCATGTGCTCATTCGACAATTGCACGCGGAACATCGTCCCGGCCAGCACGGCCATCACCTTGCCTTCTATTTCGATCGCTTTCCTTGGGTCTACAGCCATTGGGTTTTGGAAGATAAGCAAAGCCGGCGCCCGAAATGGGCGCCGGCCCGCAAAATCAAAAACGGTCGATTAACCGCGGTTGCCGCCGGCAAATTGCCGTGGGCGTTCTTCACGCGCTCGCGCTTCGTTGACGGTGAGCGCACGACCAGAGACTTCCTTGCCGTTGAGCGCTGCGATCGCAGCGTTGGCGCCGGTCGCATCGGTGAAGGTAACGAAACCGAAGCCGCGCGAGCGGCCGGTTTCGCGATCGTTCAGGATAGCGACATCAGTAACAGTGCCGTGTTGCGCGAAGAGTTCGCGCAGATCGTTTTCAGTGGTCTCAAAAGAGAGATTTCCTACGTATAATTTCATTATGTGATTTTTGGAGCAATACCTGCGAGCTACAGAGCCGTTCCCGGGAATCGGGTTTCAGAATCACCAATGAGGAAACTCACCTGACGATCTACCGCACTACGAACCGAACAGAACTTATCCAAGAGCTGCCATCTTAGTCTGCTTTTGAGAATAAGCAAGCGGGCGCGACGGGGACCATGGGAATGAATTAATCTGGAAGATGGACGCAAACGGATGCGGAGTACCGGCGGAGCCGCAAAGCCGACCGGCGATCCGCCTGAGACTAACGTCCGATCTTCGCCTTCTTGGCTTCGTTTTTAGCCGCCGGCAGGCGAGGGTCGCTCTTTCAATTGCGGGGCACGCGGACGACGGAATGTGTCCCGCTGACTAACGAACGCCGCAATACCTCCAGGAGAACGAGAGCCCCTCCGAGCAATGCCACGGTAGTCCCATGATCGGGGACGGAATTTGATCCATCCCCAAAAAGGCGGATAGACGAAATGCCGCCGAAGCCATTCGGCCCAGAGCCCATGTTCGCAAAGCTGAAATCTCCCGTCATTCCGTTGAGGAAATAAAAGACGATTCCGCCGCCTTGACCGGCACCTCCAGGCCCCTTGCCGTAGTGGACAACGGCGTAATCAAATCCAGTCAATGACACCGCCTGGTTGTTACCGTTGAGGCCTTCGTAGTTTGCGAATCCATCGAACACCGGCGCCGCAAGACTGGTTCCAGCATAGCTGTTATACAAATTTACATCCGAAGACAGGAAATTGAAATTCGTTGTGGGGCTGTTGTTACCCAGGAGGCCGAAATTGATATCGTTAGACGGAAGGCCGGTCGCGGGATTGATCGTGATATTAATAAGGCTGGCGCTGGAAAGACCCGACAAGGCAAAGTATGCGGCAGCAACAAGAGTGATCAGACCGAGGTGCGAGAGTCTTGATTTCATATGTTCGACTGGCGGGAAATTCCCCAGCACAACGAGTGCCTCGCATTGGATCCGTTCACGGGCTGTCCGCAAATTGCTTTCATAAATATCTTTCGAAGATATATTTACGATTCAGCGTCAGCGGGCTAATCTGTTTCATTGGACCCAACGCAAGTGAAGTGAAGTGTAAGAGTTTCCGACACTCTTACCCCAGCAGATCCAGCCTTTCAGCCTTGATCCGCTCCTGCGGTGATCCATTTCGGAAGCTTTAAGAAACGGTCTCGTTTGGCGCACGTCGTTCTCGTACTCCAAATCGCGATTGGCAGTTCGTCCCCCATCCTTCATCCTTCGCCTTCCGTGCGAACCCACACCATTCTCGGCATCAAATTCTTTGGGGGGACGTCGCGCGAAGCGGTCGACGAAATCTCGCGCAAGGGCGGGCTGCTTGTCGCGCCGGCGGCGCCCTCGATGATCAACCTCTGCCGCGATGAAGAATATCGGCGGGCGCTCCTCGCTTCCGATCTCGCGATCGCCGACAGCGGGCTCATGGTATTGCTCTGGAAACTATTCACGGGCGAGACGGTTCCGCGCATTTCCGGACTGGAGCACGTGAAGCGTTTGCTCGAACACGAATCCGTTAGGCAACCGGGCGCCGTGCTCTGGGTCGTTGCGACAGGATCCTCCGGCAAAAAACTGCTCGCCTTTCTCCAGTCCAGGGAACGCACGCGCCTTGGCGCTGCGCCCCACGCTCTCGAAATTTCGTCAGGCATCCCGGTTTCTGAGGAAGACATCTTCGTCGCACCAAAATACGGACGGCCGATTTCAGACGAAGCGTTGCTGCAAATCACCAGCAAGAACCGCCCGCGGCACATTGTGGTCGCGGTTGGAGGGGGGGTGCAGGACAAACTCGGCCAGTATCTTCTTGAGCGACTCGATTACCGGCCGGCGATTCATTGCATCGGCGCCGCGCTCGGATTTCTCACCGGCGACCAGGTGCGCATCCCGGATTGGGCCGACAAACACTACGTCGGCTGGTTTTTCCGCTCGCTCGCCCAGCCGAGTGTCTTCGTTCCGCGTTTCTGGAGCGCGCGGAAACTTCCGTGGCTGATCTGGAAATATAAGGATCGGCTGCCGCCATTGGAAAAGGGAAGGCGAGCAGTGCGAGACAAGTGACGAGTGCGGAGAGGCGGCTGTGTGCTCGCGAAAACATTCGGAGTGTCGGCCACAGTGCAGCGTTTCAATTCCCCTCCGCCACCGCTGGTTGACTTCGTTCGTCACAGGCGGGACGATCTCACGCATTGAATTCGACTGCCGAAACGAAGAAGCGCGCTGTTATTTTTCAGCTGGTTCCGAAGTAGTTTCGGAAGCGGCAAAAACGAATGGGTGCCTGATCGCCGTCCGCTGATCTCCCTTAATAATTGAACTGGTATTGTCTCCACACCGCTCCGAAGCAGGAAAACAAAGTCGCGCTTGTCTTGCAGCGTGAGCTGGATCTCGAAGTCTTTGCTCCGCGCATTCGCTTTCGTCGGATGCGAGCCGGACAGCCGCTTTGGGCAACGGAGGCGCTTTTCCCGGGCTACCTCTTTGCCCGCTTCGAATACTTCGAGCGTCGCCGGCAGATCAACGCCCTCCCCGGTGTCACGAGCATCGTGCATTTCGGCGAGCAGGTTGCTCCGGTTGACGACGCGATCATGGCCGATTTGCGAGCACTCGTTCGTGACAACGAAACGGTGGAAGTCACCGCCGATCCGCAGCCCGGATCGGAAGTAGTCATCACGGGAGGCTCGCTCCGCGGCCTGCGGGTCCTCGTTACGCGAGTCATCCCGGCGCGGCAGCGGATCGCGATTCTGCTCGAACTGCTCGGCAGCCAGCGCGAAGTCGAGATCGAGCGCGACCGCGTCCTGCCGGTAAATCCGCGTCAGGTGTAGCGGTGCTGTGTCGGCCGCAGGTGTAATTGTTCTGGCAAATCTTCTCCGGCCTGCGCTCTCCCCTACGGCAAGCGGGCGGCTGATCTGCAGGACCGATGCTAGGATGTGGAGATGAAGATTTTCCCTGCCGTGCTTGCCTTCCTGCCGCTGCTCAGTCTGGGCGCTGAGAATCCGGCTCCGCAATTCGATGCGCACGCTGCCGAACGCTTCGCGCGTCTCGCTCTCGCTTGCGTGCACAAGGAATATCCGAACAAGATCAGCCACGTCTTGAATAGCGACGCGGATGTGGCGGCGCCGCGGAAGTTGACGCCGGCTTTTTGCGGTTGCTACGACTGGCATTCCTCCGTCCACGGGCATTGGCTGCTCGCGCGGTTGGCACGCACCTTTCCTGACGCTTCTTTTTCCAAGGAAACACGCGTCGCGCTGAAGGAGAGCCTAACGAGTGCGAACATCAAACAGGAGGTCGCGTATCTCAACGGGAAGGGTCGGGCGAGTTTCGAGCGACCTTACGGGCTTGTCTGGTTGCTCCAGTTGTGCGCTGAGCTGCGCGAATGGGACGATCCGCTGGCGCGTGAGCTCTCGGCCAATCTGCGTCCCCTTGAAAATCTAGCGGTGGAACATTTGTCAACCTGGCTGCCGAAACTTTCCCATCCGGTGCGCGTCGGGGAGCACGATCAAACAGCATTCGCGCTCGGCCTCATGCTGGATTACGCGCGGGTGAGCCGGAACGATTCCTTTGGCAGACTGGCGGCCGACGCGGCGAAAAAGTTTTTTCTGGCAGATAAGAATTGTCCGCTCGCCTACGAACCTTCGGGCGAGGATTTTCTTTCGCCGTGCCTGGGTGAGGCGGATGTGATGCGACGGGTTCTTTCGCCTAACGAGTTTGCGAAATGGCTGACGGATTTCATGCCGCAGATTCCCACCGGGCCGGCGGCAGACTGGCTCCCGGTGGCGATCTCACCGGACCCGGGCGATCCCAAGCTGGCGCATCTCGATGGATTGAACCTGAGCCGGGCCTGGATGTTGGAGGGAATTATCTCAGGTTTGCCATCCGATGATCCGCGCCGGCCGGCCCTGGCCGCCGCGGCGGAGGCGCACCGGCGGACGGGTCTGGCGGCGGTGACGGGCGAGCACTACGAAGGCGGTCATTGGCTCGGCAGCTACGCAGTCTATCTGACGACGCGGCGCGGGATCGATGCGGAAAAGACACATCGTCGTTAGGCACAGAGGTCCTCGCCCGATTGCCGGTTCGGGAAGATCGTGCCAGTTCTATGAACATGTCTGGCATGGGAAGAATGGGCCGACGGTACGGGGGCAGAGTGCTGGTGGGCCTGTTCCTGGCCGTCTCTGTGCTCGGTTCTCTCGAGGCAAAGGAAGTGCAGCCAGCACCGAAGCCGACCCCTCCGCCGCCAGCGATCGAGGCGTGGGCGATGTTGTTCCAAATGTTGGACCGTCTCCGCGCCGCCGTCGCGCAGCACGATCTCACTTTGATTCATACTGAGGATCCGGTCGCGAGCAGCGCGATCTCCACTCTCATCGGTCAGGTGGCAAATTCATGGACGGCGAATGCCGCCGCGCAGAAGATCGCATGGACCGCTTTGGTGCGGGATATCTCCGTGTTGCACGCTGCCGCCGACGCCGCACAGGAGGAGGCCTGCGTCGAATTATTGAAGCGCGTGGAGGATGAATTTCAAAAGCTTTGGGAGGATTCGGACCCGGCGATTCTGGCAGCAGCGCATCAATATGCGGAACGCTACACCTGTCCGATGCATTCCGATGTGGTGGGGTCGAAGAACGATACCTGCGCCAAATGCGGGATGGCCCTCGAACAACTCGTGGTGCTCGTTCCTTCGGACACAGACCTGGCAACGCAACATGCGGTGCGCGCGACGATCACGACGGACGCGCCGCTCCAGCCAGGCAAACCGGTCCACGGGGTGCTTCATTTGCGCCGCGGAGAGAATGAGCCGGTCACGTTGCCGGAATTGATCGAGACTCACACGCGCAAGATTCACCTGCTGATCGTGGATGGCAGCCTAACGGATTACCATCATGAGCATCCGCAACCGACCGCGGCTGCCCGGGGATTATGCGTTCGAGTTTACGCCGAAGAAGCCGGGACCTTATCTGGCCTGGGCGGACCTGCGCCCGACGCCGCTCGGACTTCAGGAGTATGAAAAGACGGTGATCGCAGGAACTGGAAAATCCGAGCCATTGACCGACAAGGAACCGCGCTTCGTCAGAGTCGCCGATGGATTGCGTTTCGAACTAGACCTGGCTCAACCAGAGATCAAAGTTGGCGTCCAGACGCGCGCAACTCTTCGGGTCACGAAGCCGGATGGCAGCGGATTCGATCAGTTGGAGCCGGTCATGGGCACCTTTGCGCACTTGGTTGGGTTCAACGAAGACGCCGAGACGGTGTTTCACATGCACCCGATCGGTGCGCCGATCTCGAACGAGAACGAACGTGGCGGACCGGAGCTGGATTTCAAAATCTACGCGACCAAAGCCGGTTTCGTTCGGCTTTTCGCGCAGGTCCAGATCGGAGGCCGGCAGGTCTTTGTGCCGTTTGGCATTCGAGTCCTGCCCTAGCGATCGAGTTGGCGCCGCAGCCGGAGAACGAACGCGATTCAGCCGGAAAAATCAGCCGTCGTTAGGCAATCTCGCCAAGGACGGTCGTCGCCTCCAAATCAGGGCGCCGGCAACTCAGCAACGGCGATGACGGAGTGGCTGTTGAAGTTGCCGCTGCCATCGCCAAGCAAAATCGAGAGTGTACCGTCGGTCCGGTTCGTGACGGCGAGGTCGAGATGGCCATCGTGATCAAAATCGACCGCCAACGCAGAATGCGGCCCCGCCCCGACGGTGATCGACTGACCCTGGGCAAGGTTGCCAGTCCCGTCGCCGAGAAACGTAAGGACAGTGGTACTCCGGGTCATGCTCTGACTGAAGGTGATCGGAAAGGCAACGTCGAGATTTCCATCTTCGTTGAAGTCACCCAGGCCCAGCACGCCTTCCAGCGCGCCCGTTCCCAGTTCATTAGTCTGTTTCGCGGCGAAGTTCCCAGTCCCGTCGCCAAGGTAGGAAGAGAGAAACAACCCCGAGTTATCTTCAGGTCCCGCACCGGCGACAAGGAAGTCAAGGTTACCGTCATGGTTGAGGTCGGCGAGGGAGATCGTCGCGGCGGTTGCCCTGACGGTGAGTTGGCTGGCATTTGTAAAGCCGCCCGCGCCGTCGCCTAAAAGAATGATGACGTTGCTGGTTTTCGTGGCGCTGATGAGCTCAAGCACAGCAAGGTCGAGCTTGCCATCATTGTTGAGATCGCCCACGGCAAAAACGTTATCGTTGCCCAAGTCCTCAATCTCCAACGGCGAATTGCTGAAGCCGCCACTTCCAAGTCCCAAATAGATCAGGATTTTCCCCTCGTCTGGGGCATTGGCTATGAGATCCAGATTGCCGTCGTTGTTGATGTCGTCGAGCGAAATCCGGGTGGGCTCGCCATCGCCTTTCAACTCGTTCACTTGCACGAATCCGCCAAGACCGTCTCCGAGAAAAACGCGAATGGTGTAACCCCACTTGCATATCGAAACCAAATCGAGCTTGCCGTCGTGGTTCAGGTCGGCGGCCGCGAGTCCCTTGGGCAAGGTGTCGGTTTCGACATGTTCCTTGAGCGTGAAGCCAGCCTGTCCATCTCCATCCAGGATCGCGATGTTATCGAAGCCCGAGATATTGACCGCCAGATCCAGGTTCCCGTCCTGGTTAAAGTCACCTGATGCGATCAGGTCCGGCAAGGGAAAGTCGCCGGTCTTATGACTCCCGAACACAGAGCCCGTGAAGGTAGTCGTTAGGATGCAGCCAGCCAGCAATGAGCGGACGCGAATATAGCGTTTCATGGTTCGTAGATCGTCATGGCTGAATTTCGATCTGTCCGATCTCGAGATGCGGAACGGGCCCCATCCCTGAGTCGATATGGGCGTCCTGATTCGGAGTTCCAGCAACAATTGTCGCCACACCGTCGCCATCGAAATCGGCGGCGGTCACGGCTGCGCCAAACAACGCACGCTGCTGCGGGACTGCGCTGTTGATGGTCTCGACAACGCGACCGCGCCGACCATCGAAGACCGTAATCGCGCCAGCCTGGAGCAAGCCATTTACATTCTGCCCGGGCGCGCCCACGGCCAAATCTGGACGGCGGTCGCCGGTGAGGTCGCTCGAAACGCATAGCGCCGCGCCGAACTTGGCAAACCTTTGTCGCTGTTTTGGCAACAGCGTGCGTTGCAGGCTGCCATCGCTCCCGTTGAAGATGTAGGCGGCGCCGCGCATTTCTTCTTGTAGTGGGGCGCCGACCACCAGGTCGGGTTTGCCGTCGCGATTAAAGTCCATCCCGCCCGCTACCGCCGCGCCGAAAGAATGAAGGTGCTCGACAAACGGACCAACGATGTCAAAAATCAGACTTCCGGTCTTACCGCTGAAAACATAAACGTGACCTTCACCGGGCGCGCCGATGAGGATATCGCTGACCCCATCCTTATCGACATCGCCGGCATTGGCGACCGCAGAGCCAAACGCTGCGCCCGCTTCCGACCCGCCCGCCGAAGGATGGTTCAAGGTCCGAATAACCTGGCCACTCTTACCACTGAAAACATAAGCCAGCCCTACGTTCGCGAGACCGTCTTCACCTCCAATATCCTTGCCCGGCACGCCCACGAGGAGGTCAGGCACGCCGTCGGCGTCCACATCCCCCAAGCCAATAACAGCCATGCCCATCATCCCACCTTCTTCGGCCGTAGGGTCGGTTAGGGTAAAGAGTACTGTGCCATCTTTGCCGCTGAAGACGAAAGCCTCACCTGCATTTATAAGCTGCTCATCGCTTTTCGGATCGGCAACATGGTGCGGCACGCCCGCGACGAGGTCGGGAACGCCATCGCCGTTGAGATCCGCAACCGAGGCCATGGCAGTGCCGAGTTGTCCGCCGAAATGCTGCAGCTGAATTTGCTCAAATTCCGGATCGTTCAGCTCATTGAGGATCGACAGGTTGGAGCCATCGAGAAGAAAGATTTTTCCGACATTCTGCGGTTTGCCGTAGGAAGTTTGGGTTGAGACAAAATCGCCATCCTGGAACGGCGCGGCGACAGCGAGATCGGGAATTCCATCGCCGTTGATGTCACCGAGAGTGACCAGCGCCTGCCCAAACCGCGTCGTTGAATTTTCCGGGAGCGGATCGACCATCGTGCTGCCGCTCGCACCCCTGCCAAAAAAGGAAATCAGGGCAAGAGACAGAATCGCCGAAAATCGGGTAGGACGAGTCGTGGCTAAGAGAACGGCCCGCTTGCGGCAAGGCGATTCCGCTCTGCGAGGTCATAGGAGCCATTCAGTAGAAATGTCCGGCCTTTGGCAAGAAGAAAATCATCGCAGGCCGCGAGCCTTGCTGATCGTCGAAATCCAAAACACGTTTGCAGTCCGTTGCGTGAAACGCCGACTCAGGAAGAGCTCACAGGGCGGACGGGATTCGAACTCGATTTGGGCACTTCGCGAGATTGCGCGATCTCGACGTAATTCTGCGTGTCACCCCATCTTGGATGGAAAAACGAGCACTTCGTCGATTTGTCGGATTCACACAGAAATACCTAGTTCGAGTTTCCGAAATTGTCCGAATACTTTTCCGCCTTGCGTAGACCGCAGCGGAAATTCTGAAATTTCTTCGAAACTTCGCTTCGCGCTCCCCGTAGAACAAGTTGACACGAGATCTGGATCTGGCGCGGACGCTTTATCCTGGGGGCCTCCACCCCTCTTTCAGACCTGCAGTCGCAGGCACATCCCAGGTGAAAGGAAATCCTTATGCATCGTCTACTTCTCCCTCAGACAACTTCATCCCGCAGAACTTCGCAGGTCACGCTGCGGAAAAAGCGGCATTCCTTGATCGCTGGTCTTCAGGTGGCTGTCCCGATTTTTGTGCGGCGGATCACTTTCCTGCTGCTTGTTCTCGCTGCGGGATTGGTAGTCGGGCAACCGGCCGCGGGTCACAGAGGGACTTGGTCGGCCACCGACAGTCTCGCCATCGCGCGCTATTATCACACGGCGACCTTGCTGCCCGACGGCAAAGTGCTGATGGGAGGCGGTGATGATGCGATCGGCCGCACTCGCTCGAGCACTATTGACGCCCTCACCTTCACCGATGTCTCGCAGGCCGCCGGCATCTTCGAAGACAACCTCAGCTGGGGCGCGGCCTGGGGAGATTACGATCGTGACGGGTATATCGACGTCATGACGGTTGGACATCTGGGCGGTATCTGTCAACTCTGGCACAACAATGGCGATGGCACGTTCACCGATGTCACGACCGCCGCCGGTATGCTCACGGCCGATGGCGATGCTCATGGTCCTTGCTGGGCTGATTTGGACAACGACGGCGATCTCGATCTTTACGTAGCCAAGGGGACGACCAAAGAGAAGACTCTTAACTATAACGATTTATGGCGCAATAACGGCGACGGGACATTCACCAATATCGCTGTCTCTTCGGGGGTGACCGGAATCGGTTGCCGTAGTCGTGGATCTTATGCGGTCGATTATGATAACGATGGTGATCTGGATCTCTTTGTCCCCAGTAACTTTAAGCTGGGTTTGGGCGACCAGAATCTCTTATACCGAAACGATGGCGACTTTCAGTTTACTGACGTCGCGACGGAAGCTCGAATCGCAAGAAAGGGGATTGGCAATTGGGCGGCCGCCTGGGCCGATTACGACCGGGACGGACTGATCGACTTCTATATCACGACGCCTGCGGAGGGTGGTGTTCCAGCGAGCGCTCTTTATCGAAATCGCGGGAACGGCACCTTTAAAGATGTGAGCAGTGCTGCCGGAATAGACACGGATTTTTCCAATAGCGGAGCCTGGGGAGATTTTAATAACGACGGCTATCCTGACCTCTATGTCGCGAAGGACTCTGCTGACATTCTCTACCGCAACAACGGAGATGGAACCTTTACTGACGTGACTGGAGAGAGCGGAGCCATCAATACCGATCGCGCGCTCGCCGCTGACTGGGGTGACTACGATAATGATGGTTACCTGGACTTGTATGTCGTAAATGCATTGCAGCCTAACCGGCTCTTTCGAAATAACGGGGACGGCACCTTTACCGATGTCGCGGCGTCAGTTGGAGTGGCAGCGGAGGAATTCGGGAACGGCAGCGATGGGACCTTTATCGACTACAACAACGACGGATTTCTGGATCTGTTTGTTTGTAACGGCGCGGGTCCTTCTCCTGGCCCTTATCTTCTCTTCAAGAATAATGGCAACCTGAACCACTGGCTGAAAATTGAACTCACGGGACGAGAGAGCAACCGGGACGGGGTTGGCGCCAGGATCACTCTCACCGCGGGAAAAGCTACTTTATATCGACAATATTTTGGGCAACATTGCATGGCTCAGAACCATATCCCGGTGCATTTTGGATTGCGCGGAGTGACCACCGTTGGGTCGATCGTGATTGAATGGCCAAGCGGGGTCCGGCAGGAGCTGGACAACGTCCCGGCCGATCAGACGATCGCCGTTATCGAGCCCTAAGCCCATAGCCAAGTTTTTCCGTCTTCCTGGAGCAGCCATTCATCACGCAGTTGCGTGCGATCCCGGGTCCCCCGACCGGAGAGAACTGGTGCCTGATGTCGCTCCTTACGGCAAGAGATTCACACAACCTGGGTGATTAGTTCGCGGGAAATATCATGTCGATCAATCTGAGCTACGGTTACTCGGTCAACGGCACGCACACCAGCGGCGACATCCGAATCTACTTAAAGAATTCACGATGATGTCATCCATCCGCATTCCTTTGACTCGTTAGGTACAGTCTCGTTTGAGATCAACGTGCGACCGCGTGTCGGACAAAGGTTTTTTCAAATTTCTTCGAAACTTCGCTTGGCTTTCCCCGTAGAAGAATATTGAACACGAGATCTGGATCTGGCGCGGACGCTTTATCCTGGGGGCCTCCACCCCTCTTTCAGACCTGCAGTCGCAGGCACATCCCAGGTGAAAGGAAATCCTTATGCATCGTCTACTGCTCCCTCAGACAACTTCATCCCGCAGAACTTCGCCGGTCACGTGGCAGAAAAAACGGCATCCCCTGATCGCTGGTCTTCGACCGGGTGCTTCGCTTCTTGTCCGGCGGATCGCGCTTCCGCTACTTTTTTTCGGTGCCGGGCTAATCCTCGCGCAGAGTTGCTTTGGCGCTCCCTTTAAGTTTGAGGCTACCGGCAGGCTCGCCGAAGGACCTTCGGGTCACACCGCAACATTGCTGGCCGACGGCAAAGTGCTGGGGGGAGGCGGCGATGATGCGATCGGTCGCACTCTCTCGAACGACGCCCTCACCTTCACCGATGTCTCCGAGGCCGCCGGCATTTTCGAATACAACCTCGGCTGGGGCGCGGCCTGGGGAGATTACGATCGTGACGGATATATCGACGTCATGACGGTTGGACATCTGGGCTCCATCTGTCAACTCTGGCACAACAATGGCGATGGCACTTTTACCGATGTCATGACCGCCGCCGGTATGCTCATGGCCGATGGCGATGCTCATGGTCCTTGCTGGGCTGATTTGGATAACGACGGCGATCTCGATCTTTATATAGCCAAGGGGACGAACAAAGAAGACAAGCCTATTAACTATAACGATTTATGGCGCAATAACGGCGACGGGACATTCACCAATATCGCTGTCTCTTCGGGGGTGACCGGAATCGTTTGCCCTAATCGTGGATCTACTGCGGTCGATTATGATAACGATGGTGATTTGGATCTCTTTATCCCCAGTTTCTTTATACACGATGGGCGCCGAGGGAATCTCTTATATCGAAACGATGGCGACTTTCACTTTACTGACGTCGCAACGGAAGCTGGGATAGTAGATGGGTATCGCGGAAGGGCGGCCGCCTGGACCGATTACGATCGGGACGGATTCATCGATTTCTTTATCTCGGAAGCGAGCGCTCTTTATCGAAATCGCGGGGACGGCACTTTCAAAGATGTGAGCAGCGCAGCCGGAATAGACACGGATTTTTCCAATAGCGGAGCCTGGGGAGATTTTAATAACGACGGCTATCCTGACCTCTATGTCGCGAAGGACTCTGCTGACATTCTCTACCGCAACAACGGAGATGGAACCTTTACTGACGTGACTGGAGAGAGCGGAGCCATCAATACCGATCGCGCGCTCGCCGCTGACTGGGGTGACTACGATAATGATGGTTACCTGGACTTGTATGTCGTAAATGCATTGCAGCCTAACCGGCTCTTTCGAAATAACGGGGACGGCACCTTTACCGATGTCGCGGCGTCAGTTGGAGTGGCAGCGGAGGAATTCGGGAACGGCAGCGATGGGACCTTTATCGACTACAACAACGACGGATTTCTGGATCTGTTTGTTTGTAACGGCGCGGGTCCTTCTCCTGGCCCTTATCTTCTCTTCAAGAATAATGGCAACCTGAACCACTGGCTGAAAATTGAACTCACGGGACGAGAGAGCAACCGGGACGGGGTTGGCGCCAGGATCACTCTCACCGCGGGAAAAGCTACTTTATATCGACAATATTTTGGGCAACATTGCATGGCTCAGAACCATATCCCGGTGCATTTTGGATTGCGCGGAGTGACCACCGTTGGGTCGATCGTGATTGAATGGCCAAGCGGGGTCCGGCAGGAACTGGACAACGTCCCGGCCGATCAGACGATCGCCGTTATCGAGCCCTAAGCCCCCAAATGGATACCTACGACAAAGACGCCTGCGTAAGCGTGGTTCGGCGTGCTCGCTGCGCATTTTCTCGATGGCTGTATTCACCTCGCGCATAGCCTCGCGGCGGCCAGATTGAATCCTATACCTTCCCGGAATATTTGAGCCATTTTTCGCGTGTCCAATGTCCGAAAGTCAGCAGCTTCCGCGTGATTTTGCAACGGAGATGCGGGTTATTGCAGCACATTTGAGAGTCAATGGCGCCTGCACCGGCGATAAAATAAGGCCAAGATCGAGCGCCAAGTGAATCCAGCCATGAATCTAAACCTGCCGCTTCCCCTCGTAGGAGTGTCATCGTGGGCGAGCGGCGCGGCTAAGGCGTGTCGTCACCAGGTCCGGTGGGCGGCGCATGCATGTCGCGGACTTCCGCGGCGGCGATGTCGAGATCGACGTTGTCGGGCAGCAGGCGATGCAGGCGCTCGAGGCGGAGAAGGAGATCGCCCGTGAGGCGGTCGAGCTTCTCGTGCAGGTGCGCGATTTCGAGCTCGGCCTTCAAGTTCACGTCATACTCGATGTCGGCATGCACCCGGTCCTTGGCGGCCTGGCGGTTCTGGCTGAGCAGGACGAAGACGGAGAGGAAGATCGCTTCGAGCGAGACGGCGAGCGTGAGGAAGCCGAAGGGATACGGGTCGAACTGGGGTATGCCCGGGATGTGAGCCCAATTGACGGTGAGCCAAAAGGCGAAGATGGCGACGTGGATAAGGAGAAAAGGAATGCTTCCGGCGAATTCCGCGATCCAGTCGGCGCTTTTTTGCACGAGGGTGCGCTTGTCTTCGGTCTCCAGGTTGACGTTGCGCGTGGCGGTGTGGCGGAGGCGTTCGACGGTCTCGCGGTGGCGGCGGGCCATGGCGGCGAGCAGGTCCATGGCGGCCTGCGGGCGGAGCTGGAGAAATTTTTCCAAATCGGCGCGGTCGAGCCGAAGCGCCTGTGTGTCCCGGATCGCAACCACAGACGCAGTGCGGGTGCCCTTGTCGAGCATCGAGAGTTCACCGAAAAAATCGCCGCGAGTCGCGACCTCCAGCACGATGCGCTCGCCCGTGTCGTTTTTGAAAAACACTTCCACCTCGCCCGAACTGATCGACGTAGATGGCGTCGCCCGGCTCTCCGTAGTTGAAAATGGCCTGTCCAGAGGCGAAGTGGACGACATCAAGCTGCGCGGCGAGTTCGGTGCGCTCGTTATCATCAAGCAACTGGAAAAGCGGGACTTCCTTCAGCAGATCGGCTTCCGGGGACATGATCGGGAGAAGTAGTCGCTGGTTTGCACTTGTGCAAGGCGCGCAAAGCCAGGCGGGAGCTTTCACCTCAACAAAAGCGATCAATCAGACGGTGCGTTTTTCGGACGGTGGAATGGGCAGCATTAGCGCTGTAATGAAATGGTCTGCAAATTTGCATCTCCTGCGTCTCGGCTCGTTTTGAAAGCGAACGAGAAAAGTTGCACGGTCAGGTCCGTATGATTCCGCTTGCCTTAACAGCCGAAATCCGATTATCTCGACAAATCTTTGCAGGGTCGGGCAGCATTTGTCCCACCCAGTCGACGAGAATCGTTGGATACGTGAGCAGCCCGAACTTTAACGACATTTTTGAGGCGGGTAACGGCTCATGCGCCCTTCGCCTATCAGGCGAGGTTCGCTGGAGTTAGCGGCGGCACCGCGTGCGAATCGAAGCTAATTACTAGCTGTTTTCTGTCAGGGTTTTGGCGGTCACGTCATAGCGCCGGAAAGGATATTCGATGCCTGAAAAAGTATCTAAACGATGGGAGCTTCTGGCGCCACCACTGAACAACACCCTCTGGGTCGGTGGTCTCGCCCTGCTCGTACCGGCCCTCGCGCTGGCCTGGCCTGGTCTGGATCGCGAGGGCGTCGAGCTGCTCTCCTACGTGCTTCTGGGCATGGTCTTTCCGATCGCGCTGATCGGATTAGTGCTCCTTTCCCGCCGTGCTGCAGGTCAGGTCGGTTTTGTCCGTATTACGCAATTTGCACTTGGAGCAGGGCTGCTCGTCGCGGGCTGCGTCTTCCTGTTCCTTAGGTTTCAGACGTTCGCACTGATAGCCGCTCTCGTACAAGGCCTGGTGCTGTGGTTTGCGTCGGGAAGCCCCGTGCGCAACGCATTTGGTGGCGCGTCGCCCCGGGTTCTCTCGAACTGGATTCAGATGCTCCCGGTTGTGATGGTTATGGTTCTACTTTGGACAGTGGCGGGCGAGTTTCTCTTCTGGGCGCGGCTTGACGCACTCGTCATGCGCTCGTTCTGGACAGTGCTGGCGTTTCTTGGATGTGTAGTGCTGACGGCTTTTGCGCTGCGGCCCGTTCAGAATGGAGTCTCCACCGTCTCGGCGCGACGGCTTTGGGTCTCTCGTGGCTGTGACGCCATCGCCATTTTGGTTTTCGGCGCCATTGCCGCCAATCCGCTGCCGTTGACGGTTGAGGGTGCCTACGCTCATTGGGGCTGCTTCGTCGGTCCTGCTCAACTCGTGCGTTCGGGTGGTTGGTTGCTCTGGGACGCGTACGCGCAATACGGGTTCCTCAGCACTCTGGCCATTGCCTTTTTTCCAGTTGCATCGACCTGGCAGGCACTTTACCTCGTCAATGCTGCGCTGCTGCTGGGGGCGGCATGCATACTCTACGCGGTCCTGCGCTCAACCGGTGGGGGGCTCTCACACCGTTTCTTCTGCTTCGTCGTCGTAGCTTTTGCCATCTTTCTCGTTCCCGGCTTAGCATACATTCCGTCCGGGGTTCAAATTTTCCCCAGCGTCGGTGCCTTTCGCTTCTTCTGGTGCTATGCACTACTTGCGATGGTGCTCTGGATCACCTCGCGATCTCCTTCAAAGCGGAGCCGACTTGTTTTTGCCGGTTCTGTCGTGTGGGTGCTGGGAAGCCTTTGGTCATCGGAGAGCCTTACTTACTGTACGGCTATTTGGTTCCCGGTCGCGGTGTTGCTACGCATCGATGCCTCCGGAGGGTTTCTGGCTGCAACTCGCCGGGGAATCCCTGCTTTCCTGGCAGATGCCTTAGCGGGCCTCCTTCTTCCGGGGGCTTTGTTGGTAACTACACTCCTTGTGATCAGCGGTTGGTACGTCATTGGACTCGGGCATTTACCTGATCCTGTTGCGTTCTTCGATGCAGCATTGGGTTTCGCTGGCGGGTACGACGGATTACCTCTTGGACCAAGCGCATGGGTTCCTTTAGCTGCGTTCTGGATTCTAGCGGTCGGTGTAGTGCGCTGTTTGCCGTCGGCGCGAGTCCCTGTTGCCACATTGGCCACCTGTGTGGGGGCCTGGGCTGCGCTCTGGTCTGCGCACAGCTATGTCGTGGGACACAGCCATGTGACATCATGTGCCAACCTTACACCGGTCCTCTGTTGTTCTTTGGGCGTCATGCTCGTTGCGCTCAAGCGCTCAAGCGAACCGGACTCTGCGCAACGACTGCTGCGCGCGATGGTTGTTCCATTGTTCGCGATCGTGCTGTTTGCGCCGCTCGTCTCTGATGACGGACTCGTGAACTTCTTTCGACGATCGATACCACTGTTCGACCGCGTGGGACATATTGATTCGGTCTTGGTCCCAAAGGAAACGAAAAAGGTGCGGGAACTTTTCGAGCAGGCTGGCGTGAAACCCGACGAACCGATCAACACTCTGGGACTTGAGCTGCTGGGGTGGATTCCTTTGGATGATGCCAACGGAAACCTCGTGTTGCGCTCCGAGCATCCCGCTTTTCTCCCGCTCCAACCCGCTTGGATCTTTTACCCGCTGGTTTCGCGTCAGCATCGGATCAGGAAATACTTCGAACGCTTTGCTGCCCGGTCTCAGGCCAGTGGCTGGCTACTGATTCCAAACAAGGGCTACTCCAAATGGACGGAACAGTTTCCCGCCATCAGTCATCGCCCCGTACAACATTCACAAACGACTACGGCCGTCTGGTGTGGATGGAGTACGTCGGAGGCGCAAGTTCCGCGGGCGAGGACGAACAATAGGGAGGGTGCTGAAAGTGGCCGGATTACAATTCGATGGCGACGGCGGAATCACAGAGCTCGGCCTTCGTTTCCGGCAGTAAGGCAGGTCCGAAAAGTGTCCGAAATTTTAAGCCAATTCTTTCATTTGGGCGGTTTATCTCTGAAGAATTTGGCAGCGCGTACGGGGATCGAACCCGTGCACCAGCCTTGAGAGGGCTGTGTCCTAACCACTAGACGAACGCGCCGTTTTCGCTCCGCCATCTTAGCGGCGCTCCGGCGAGGCGGCAACTTCCTCGCTTGCGTTCCAACGATCAGGGGCGCACCGCGTTGCCGGCCCGCGCCTGCACCGGTGTGGGAAGTGACTTGGCCGCAGGCGCGTTCCCTTTCGCGAGCGCAGCGACCGCCGCTTCATCCGATTCGTGCCGGACGCGCGGTTGGAGCAGGCTCATTTTGCGCGTCACTTCATAGCCGTCGAGATACGCTTTCAAATCCGGCGTCGTGGCAAGCGCGCGCAGCTTCTTGAAATAAAGTTCGTAGTAACTCTTGAGCCAATGGCGGCGCTCGAGATCGGTCGGAGCCTTCAACGCCATCGCCTTTAATGCGTGCAGATCCTGGTCATTTCGGATCTGCGTTTCCAGTGCGACCATTTGGAGGTGAAGCCGATATTCATCGGCCACTTTTCCCAGGGAAGTTGTCTTGAAGAATGCGTTGAGCAGCTGCAACTCCTCCGTGACAGGAATTTTTGGGAGTGAATTGGGCGCAGGGAGAATATTCGGGGGAATGAGCGAGGGCGGCTCGATCGGGACAGTGGCCGAAGGCGAGGGCGCAGCCGTGTCGGCGGCCGGTGGGTTGGCGATCTGGGCTGAACTGCCGGCAGGAGATGGAGACGATTGCGCCCGGGCGGTGCCGGCCGCAGCGAGCACGAAAACGAGCAGAAGGTGTGGCAAGAAGTTCAGCGCGCAGGAATTCCGGCATTGGGGGGACAGGATTTGAACCTGCGATCTGATGCCGCGGCAGCCGCTTTTAGCGATCAAGCTTGTCAAGTTCATCGCGTCCGCGGCCTGTCTTGAAGTAACGCTCTCTCGCGGTTGCTGGCGCACGCGCAGGAAATTCCTCTTCATGAATCAGAGTCCAAGATAAACCATGTTTGGTCGCGCGCGATTCTCTGGCGTTGTGCCGTCGGAGGCGATCCGACAGATGAGCTTAGGAACCGACATATTGCCTGCCGGTCTTGCTGCTTCTCAGGACGTAAAGCGAAAACATGCGCTTGCTCAGGAATCGGGGTGACAGGATTTGAACCTGCGACCTCCTGGTCCCAAACCAGGCGCTCTACCAAGCTAAGCTACACCCCGGGGAATGTGCAGCCCCTATAGCACGCAAAGAAGCGGAGCGCATGCGAACTGTTTTGGCGGGAACCTGTCGCCGCGGCGACCGCTCTACCAAGTAAGCCACACTCCCGCTGCGAAGTCTGCGCGATGGCTCACATGTCGGAGCCGCACTGCATTTCGTCGTCGTTTGCGAGGTTTGGGAATCGATCTCATGACATCGGATAAAGATCGCTTGCCTTGGAGCCGCTTCGCGGCGACACTGCGACCTCCTTTTCCGGGCAGCGGCCGTCTGCTCGCCGCCGTTATGTTCAAGAACGAAAAATTCAATATCGCTATTTTCACGATTCTCGTCCTGCTGCAGGCGCTCGGGGTCGCGGCCGTCTGGACTCGCTTTCACCTTTCTTACCTGCCGATCATGCTCGGCATTTATTTTTGGATTGGTCTGGGCACGACCCTTTATTTGCATCGCTATCTCACCCATCGCGGATTTGAGATGCCGGGTTGGTTGAAATTCATCTTTGCTACCGGATCGGCCGTCGGGCTTTCGGGCGACCCGGTCACCTGGGTGGGCGATCATCGTTTTCATCACCTGAAGTCCGACACCGAGGAGGACATCCATAGCCCGCGGCACGGATTTCCCTACGCCCATATGATGTGGCTGATTCGCAAGCCGCCCTCCTTCCGCGAGCGCTCGCTGCGTTACGCGGCCGACGTGCGCAAGATTTGGTATTGCAAACTTTGGGAAAACTCTGCGCTCTATGTGCTCCCCCATCTCGCGGTCGCCGGCATTCTCTTCGCCACTCTCGGGCTCGCCGGCATGCTCTGGTGTCTCTATGTGCCGATTTTGATCATCTACAATTGCACCTGGGCGGTGAACTCAATCTGCCACATGAAGCAGTTCGGCTATCGCTCTTTTGAGACGTCGGATGAAAGCAAAAATAACTTCTGGGTCGGTCTCGGCGCGCTCGGCGAAGGCTACCACAACAACCATCACGCCAAGCCGCGCTGCGCAGCGCACGGGTTGAAATGGTGGGAATTCGATCTCACCCGCTACACCATCTGGACGCTCGAAAAACTGCATCTCGCCTGGAACGTTGTCTGGCCCGATCCCACACCGGCTGAGAAAGAGCAGGAAGAATTATCGGCCGACGAAGCGGGCACGATGCTGATCACGAGCGCCGATCCAAACTCGGTGTTGTAGACGTTTCGCACTGCGAACGCGACCCTGCGGATTGTTCAGCGTCTCGATTCTTGCTCCGGCTCGTAGTTCAGATTTGGCGAGAGCCATTTCTCGACTTCACCTAACGACTCTCTTTGCGCGCCGCGTAATCCGCTGCCTGGTCGCGCTCGATTTTGCCGACTGCAAAGTAGCGTGAATCGGGATGCGAAAAGTAGAGCCCGCTCACGCTCGCACCGGGATGCATCGCGTAGGATTCCGTTAGGCGGATCCCGGTTTCTTTCTCCGCGTCCAGGAGATCGAAGAGCGTCCGCTTCTCGACGTGATCAGGCGATGCGGGATAACCGGGCGCCGGGCGGATGCCGCGATAACGTTCGCGAATCAACTCCTCGTTCGTCAGGCCTTCTTCCGCTCCAAAACCCCACACGATACGCGCCTCGCGATGCAGATATTCCGCGAACGCCTCGGCCAGCCGGTCGGCCAGCGCTTTCGTCAGAATCGCGTTGTAGTCGTCGTGCTCTGCCTGGAAGTGTTTGGCCAGTTCGTCCGCGCCGATCCCCGCAGTGACTGCGAACCCGCCCAGATAATCGGGTTTTCCGGACTCCTTCGGTGCGACCAAATCCGCCAGGCAGTAGTTCGATTGCCCGGCCGGTTTCAGCATTTGCTGACGCAAGAAATGGAAGGTTGCGATCACCTCCCGCCGGTCTTCGTCGCGGTAAATCTCGACATCGTCGCCTAACGAATTGGCCGGCCAGAAAGCCATAAACGCCGCGCGCGGTGAGCGACTTCTCCGCGACGATCTGGCGCAAGAGCTTCTGCGCGTCGGCAAAAAGTTCGCGCGCCTGCGCGCCCACCACTTCGTCCTCCAAAATAGCCGGGTATCGACCCCGTAATTCCCAAGTATGGAAAAACGGCGACCAATCGATGTAGTCGATTAGGGTCGTGAGATTGACCGGCCGCATTCCGTCATCGCGGGCGGAACCAGCTCAGTCGAGGGATCCAGCGGAGTGACAGAGGAAAGTGCGCGCACTCCCAGGAATTCCGGCACTGGCGGCACGTAATCGGCCCAATCGATCGTTAGGCGATTGGCCCGCGCCTGCGCGAGCGTGAGCATCTTTTTCTCGCGTGTTCGATCTGCGTGCTCGCCCCGCAACCGCTCGTAATCGGTCCGTGTCGTGGCGTCGAATTTCGCTTTCGCGTCCGGATTAAGGAGCGCGCTCACTACACCGACGGCACGCGAGGCGTCGAGCACGTGAACTACGCTCTCCCGATAGTGTTGTGCGATCTTCACCGCGGTGTGGGCGCGGCTTGTCGTCGCGCCGCCGATCAATAATGGCAGACGAAATTCCTGCCGCTCCATTTCCTGCGCGACATGCACCATCTCGTCGAGCGACGGCGTAATCAGTCCACTCAAACCAATAATGTCGGCCTCTTTTTCGCGCGCAATCTCGAGAATCTTCTCTGCCGGCACCATCACGCCGAGATCGATCACGTCGTAGTTGTTACATTGCAGCACGACGCCAACGATGTTCTTGCCGATGTCGTGCACATCGCCTTTCACTGTCGCCATCACGATCCGTCCTTGCGGCTTCGAGTCGGCCTGCTTTTCGGCTTCCATGTACGGCATGAGGTAGGCGACCGCCTTTTTCATGACACGCGCGCTTTTTACGACCTGCGGGAGAAACATCTTTCCCGCGCCAAACAAATCGCCCACCACGCTCATGCCGGCCATGAGCGGCCCTTCGATCACGTCGAGTGGGCGCGCGGATTTTTGGCGCGCCTCCTCGGTGTCGATCTCGATGTGTTCGACGATGCCTTTGACGAGCGCGTGCGAGAGTCGCTCTTCGACCGGGGCATTGCGCCACGCTTCATCCCGGGCTGAGACTTTTCCCTTCGATTTCACCTTCTCGGCGAAATCGACCAGCCGCTCGGTTGCATCCGGGCGCCGGTTAAGGAGCACATCCTCAACCAGCTCGCGCAGCGCTGGGTCGATCTCCTCGTAAACCGCGAGCTGCCCGGCGTTGACGATCGCCATGTCCAGCCCGGCGCGGATGGCGTGATACAAAAAGGCCGAATGCATCGCTTCGCGTACGGTGTTGTTGCCGCGGAAGGAGAAAGAAATGTTGCTCACCCCGCCGCTGACGCGCGTGCCGGGGAGGTTGGCTTTGATCCAGCGCGTTGCTTCGATGAAGGCGACCGCGTAATTGTTGTGTTCCTCGATCCCGGTCGCCACCGTCAGGATGTTTGGATCAAAAATGATGTCGTTAGGCGGAAAGCCGGCGTGCTCGGTCAGCAGGCGGTAGGCGCGCCCGCAAATTGCGGTCTTGCGCTCCAGCGTATCAGCCTGGCCGCGCTCGTCGAAGGCCATCACGATGACGGCGGCGCCATACCGCCTGACCAGTCGGGCCTGGCGCAGAAACTCTTCCTCGCCCGCCTTGAGGGAGATGGAATTGACGACGCCCTTGCCCTGGACGCATTTCAGGCCGGCTTCAATCACGCTCCATTTCGAACTGTCGATCATGATCGGCAGCCGCGAGATATCGGGCTCGCTCCCGATCAGGTGCAGGAAGCGCGTCATGGTCGCTTCGGAATCGATCATTCCTTCGTCCATGTTGACGTCGAGAATGTTCGCGCCGCCCTCGACCTGATGGCGCGCCACGACGAGTGCGCCCTCGAAATCGTGGGCCAGGATCAGCTTCGAAAATTTGGGCGAGCCTGTGATGTTGGTCCGCTCGCCGACGACGACGAAACCGAAGTCGGGTGTCACATCGAGCGCTTCGAGGCCCGGAGAGATGCAAGGTGGGAGGGGCCTTTGCGCCCCGATCCTCGTTCGCGACCGTCGGGGCGCAAAGGCCCCTCCCACATCAAGGGCACTCTCGGCGGGCAGTCCCGCACAGCTTCGGCAATCGCGCGAATGTGATCCGGAGTCGTGCCGCAACAGCCGCCGATGATGTTGAGCCAGCCATTCCGCGCCCAGTCGCGCAGTTGCGGCGCGATCGATTCCGGGGTCTCGGGAAATCCGGTTGGCGAGAGGGGATCGGGCAGGCCGGCGTTGGGATAGGCACTCGTGAAACAGGGCGCCAGCCGCGCCATCTCTTCGACGTGAGGCCGCATTTCCGCCGGCCCGAGCGCGCAATTCAATCCCACCACCAGCGGCTCGGCGTGCAGAATCGAGGTGAGAAACGCGCCGACCGTCTGGCCCGTGAGCGTGCGGCCGGAGAGATCGGTAATCGTGCCGGAAATCAAGACTGGCAATTTTCGGCCAAGTTCTCCGAAAGTTTCCAGGATCGCAAAGATCGCCGCCTTGGCGTTCAGAGTGTCGAAGATCGTTTCGACAAGCAGGACGTCGACCCCACCCTCAATCAGCGCGCGCACCTGTTCGCCATAGGCGCGCCGGATTTGGTCGAACGTCACGGCGCGAAAACTCGGATCGTTCACATCGGGCGAGAGTGAACCTGTGACCGGAAGCGGGCCTAACGAGCCGGCGACGAAACGCGGGGTGCCGGTCTTGTCCGCCACGCGGTCGGCAGCGGTTCGCGCGACTTTGGCGGCCGCGACATTCATCTCGCGGACGAGCGCGCCGAGCTCCGGATCCTCGACCACACGTTGGAAGAAGGCGGCGTCCTTGCGCCCGTTTTCCGGTTCGCCGGGAAACAGAAAATCGTGCTGACCGATTGTGGTGGCGCTGAAGGTGTTTGTTTCAATGATGTCCGCGCCCAGCTTCGAGATACTGGGTGTGGACTTCCTCGATGACCTCCGGATGGGTGAGCTGGAGCAGCTCGAGATCGCCCTTGAGATGTTTCGCCGGATGGGCCGCGAAGCGCGTACCCCGGTATTGTTCCTCGGAGAGTTTGTAGCGCTGCACCATTGTTCCCATCGCGCCATCGAGCAGGACGATGCGCTGGCGGAGAAGGGCTTCGAGCGGATGAATGGCTGCGGCGTGCACGGCGAAGCGGCAATTAACGACAGGGGAAGGCTGTGATCAACTAACAAATTGACGCATCATGATGCGTCAATATGTTATCTAATGTGGGAGGGGCCTTTGCGCCCCGATCTGTGACGGTGTTTTCCCTGATCGGGGCGCAAAGGCCCCTCCCACATTGCGCGCTTCCCTTTGCGCGCTGGGGAAAGTTAGATGGCGCGGTGGAAGCCTGGCGGATTTTTCGTTCGCTCAATCGTGAGCAGCGCAACACTTTCCTTGCCTGTTTTCTCGGCTGGACGCTCGACGCGCTCGATTTTTTCCTCCTCACCTTCGTCGTTCGGGACGTGGCGGCCGAGTTCTCGGTCTCGATCGTCAAGGTGACCTTCGCCATCACGCTGACGCTCATGATGCGCCCGTTAGGCGCGCTTATTTTCGGACTGCTCGGCGACCGGTTCGGGCGGCGGGTGCCGCTGATGGTGAACATCATCTTCTATTCGGTGATGGCGTTGCTGACCGCGTTCTCCCCTAACTACACGGTCTTCTTGATTTTCCGTGCGCTCTACGGAGTCGGGATGGGCGGGGAATGGGGACTCGGCGCGTCGCTTACGATGGAAAGCCTGCCGGCGCGCGCGCGCGGTCTGGCCTCCGGGATCTTGCAGCAAGGTTATTCCTGCGGCTTTCTTTTCGCCGCGGCGGTCTATTGGCTCGTCTTCCCGCACTTTGGGTGGCGCGCTCTTTTTGTCGTTGGCACGCTGCCGGCATTGCTCGTGATTTACATCCGGGCGCACGTGCCGGAGTCGGCGGTCTGGGAACGAAACCGGCAGGCGGGGCGCAAGTCGTTAGGCATGGGCCGGTTCATGAGGGAACATTGGCGGCTCTTTGTTTATGCCGTGCTCCTGATGACGGCCTTCAACTACATGTCGCACGGCACTCAGGATCTTTACCCGACGTTTCTCCAAAAACAGCGTGGGCTGTCGGTCAATCAAACCGCGCCGATCGCGATCATTTACAATCTCGGTGCGATCTGCGGCGGAACATTGCTCGGCCATTTCTCGCAGCGCTGGGGTCGCCGGCGGACGATTATCATCGCGGCGCGTGCTCGGCATTCTACTCATCCCGGCCTGGATTTTTTCGCCGACGCTCCCGCTTCTCATCGCGGGCGGCTTTTTCATGCAATTCATGGTGCAGGGTGCCTGGGGCGTGGTACCGGTGCACTTGAACGAGCTCTCGCCCCCGGCCTGGCGCGGCACTTTCCCCGGGGTGGTTTATCAGCTGGGAAATTTCTTTTCCGCCAATGCGGCGATGTTGCAGGCGAAACTCGCGGAGCATTTCGTTAGGCCGAATGGAGAACCGGACTACGCTCTGACCATGGCCTGTGTGACGTTGGTGGTTTTTCTCGTCCTCATTTTCCTCGCCGCGCTCGGACGCGAGGCGCGCGGGATCGAGTTCTAGCGGAAGCTTGGCAGGAACGACGCGCCACCGCCGGCGCGGGCGAGAATGGCCGCCTGGTGGCGGTACATCCCGCTCCCGTAACGATAGTCGACGATCGCCTCGGCGATTTTGTCCGCCAGCTTTTCCCGATACGCGGCGTCGGCGGCGTCTCGCGCTTCGGAGCGGTTGCTGAGGTATCCGCATTCCACCAGGACAGAGGGATAAAGGGCGTTGCGCAGGACGCGGAAACCGGCCAGATGGACGCCGCGATTCACGGTTCCTGGAAGCGTGGACAAATTTTGCTCGATCGCAGACGCCAGAGGGTAAGCGTAGGACGAATGGTAATAGGTTTCGACGCCTTCCACGCCGCGCCGGCGCGAGTCGTTGAAGTGGATGCTAACGAAGATGGAGTTTTTCTGTTCGTTGCCGAGCGCGACCCGGTTGTCGAGCGGGACGAAAGTGTCGTTGGCGCGAGTGAGGACGGTCTTGAGCTGCGATTCGCGCAGTTTGCGGTCGACCCGCAGGGCGACATCGAGCGCGATTACCTTTTCCGGGGGACAATTGCGCCGGTAGGCACCGCTGTCTTTGCCGCCGTGGCCGGCATCCACGACGACGGTCTCGAAAGTGTGACTGGTGTTGGTGGCGACGGTCGCGCAGCCGCCGAGAAAGAAAGCGGCCCCGAGGGCAAGAGCGGCGATGGAGTTGATCGAACGCACCATGCAAATAGATAAAGCGAATCGCGTGCCGGGCAAAAAAAAAGGCGAAAAGACGCGGAGAGTTTGCGCAAAATTGCTTGTGTTTTTCGCGGTCGCACTTAATGGGCTAGGCTCGAATGATGCGCCACCGTTTTACGATTATTTTGCTGCTTTGCGGGCTCGCCCTGGGCGGCTGCAAGAAAGGGAGTTTTGCGCGAAAGGCGAAGCCGACCGCGACCCCGACTCCGGTGACCGACGGTAGCCGTGGCCGCCGTTCCGACGGCGACGCCCTCGCCGACTCGACCGCCGATCGATCAAACGGCGCAGGTGATCGTATTCGGCTATCACCGTTTCGAGAAAAAGGTTCGGCGGCCCGACACCGAGATCACGCCGGAGGCATTCGAGGCGCAGATGAAAGAGCTGCAGGACCAGAAGATTCCGGTGATCGGGATGCAGGATTTTCTCGCCTGGAAACGAGGCGAAAAAGCGATCCCGCCATACGCTGCCATCATCACGATCGATGATGGCTACAAGTCGGGTTACGAGGTTGCCTGGCCGATTCTGAAGAAGTTCAATTATCCGTTTACCCTCTTCATTTACACCGAGGGAATCAAAGGCGGGAAGTTTGGCGGCGGGGAAGCGATGAGCTGGGAACAACTCGCCGAGATGCGCGACGCGGGGGTCGACATCCAGGCGCACAGCGCGACCCATCAGGACCTGCGCAAGCCGTACGACAAGGTGACGAAGCGCAAGCTCAATCCGGAGGAATACACTGAGTGGCTCAATGCGGAGGTGGGCGGCTCGAAGGAGACCCTGGAGCACAAGCTCGGCATTCGCGTGAACTGTTTTGCGGTCCCGTTCGGCTATTACAACGACCGCGTGAAGGAGGCGACGAAGCAGGCCGGCTTCGAAGCGGTCTTTACCGTCTATGGCCAAAAGCTGACCTACGGTTCGCCCAACGATTCGTTAGGCCGGTACATGATCGAGGCGAACAAACCGAAAGTGTTTGCGAGGCGCCATCTCCTTTGGCGGATCGTCGAGCGGCGGCAGCGCGCAGGTCGACGGAAATCCCGCTCGGCAGCATCAATCCCGCAGCCGGCCGACGGTTCGACCGCCGAGCTCCGAAGCCGCTGATCAAGGCCAACCTTGGCGCGATCGGCGGAATCGAACCGGGCTCGGTCAAAATGCGCGTCAGCGGCTTGGGCCTCGTCCCGGCGACACTATGACCCGGCGAGCAAGATGATTTCCTATCAGGTGACACAGCCGCTGCACGGCGATTCCTGCTCGGTCATCGTCGAAGCAAAGATCGGTGGAAAGAAAGCCGAGGCCCATTGGAAGTTCACCTGAGGGAACCGGCCGTGAAAGCGAAAGACGCGCCCGCGAGCGCAGCCTCCCCGGTCGCGACTCCGAAGAAGTAACGGGTTGGGCGGAGGGACGTGTTTCTGCACGTCCTCATCGATGAGACGAGACCCGCCGTGAGCGAAGACGTGCGGAAGCACGTCGGTCCGAGGGGAGCGACCGCTCGAAACGTCGCGATTCCAATCGCGCGGAGTTTGCATATAGAGTGCCCGCATGAGTTTGAATCTCGAAGTTCTTTCCCGCGCAGCGGATCAGGCCCGCGGTCTTGTGCATCGACGCGGTTCACGCCTCGCAGTCCGGTCATCTCGGTTTGCCGTTGGGCTGCGCCGAGATGGGAGCGGTTCTCTACGGCCACGCCCTCCGGCACAACCCGGACCAGCCGCGCTGGATTAATCGCGACTATTTCATTCTCTCGGCCGGGCACGGCAGCATGTTCCTCTACGCCTGGCTGCACCTGAGCGGCTACGATTTGCCGATGTCGGAGATCAAACGTTTCCGGCAATTGCACAGCAAGACGCCCGGGCCATCCGGAGTTTCTTGAAACGCCCGGGCGTCGAATGCACGACCGGTCCGCTCGGACAGGGCGTGGGCAACGCGGTCGGTATCGCGATGGCGGCGAAGATGGCGGCCGCGCGCTTCAACACCGAGGAACATCGGATTTTCGATCAGCACGTCATTTGCCTCGCTGGCGATGGTTGTTTGCAGGAAGGCGTCTCCGCGGAAGCGAGCGCTTTCGCCGGACATTTCGGTCTCGATAATCTGATCCTGATTTACGACTCGAACGCCGTCACGCTCGACGCGATGGCGAAGGAAACGCAGAGCGAAGACACCGGCATGCGTTTCCGCGCCTACGGCTTCGATGTGCAGGAAGTCGATGGCCAGGACATGCAGACAATTTCTCGACGCGCTCGAGGTGGCGAAGGCAGCGCGACAACGGGAAGCCGCAGTTCATCATCGCGCATACCTTGATCGGGAAAGGCATTCCGGAAGTCGCCGGCACGTCCAAGGCGCACGGCGAAGGCGGCGCGAAATATGTCGACGCAGGCGCGCAAGGGGCTCGGGCTGCCCGGAGGAGCATTATTTCGTCTCGGACGACGTGCGCGACTATTTCGCCGGGCACAAGAAGATCTTGCTCGCGGAATACGATCGCTGGGAAAAAACCTATCAGGACTGGCGCAAGAAAAACCCCGACAAGGCGCGCCATGCTCGATGACGCGATTGACGAGAAAAGTGCCGGCCGATTTGTTCGAGAAGATCCCGACTTTCCCTAACGACGCGAAAATCGCGACACGCAAGGCCGGAAGCGAAGTGTTCCAACCGCTGGCGCAAGGCGATGCCGTTTCTCATCAGCGGGAGCGCCGATCTGCACGGTTCGACGCTCAATTACATCAAGGACGGCGGGCGATTTTACCCGCACGAATCCTTCCGGCCGCAACATCCATTTCGGCATTCGCGAGCACGGCATGTGCGCGATCATGAACGGCGTCGCTTATCATGGCCTGTTCCGCGCCTCGGGCGCGACGTTTCTCGTCTTCGCGGATTATTGCCGCGCCTCGATCCGGCTCGCCGCGCTCTCCCAGTCTGCCGAACATTTACATTTTCACGCACGACTCGATCGGGGTCGGGCGAGGATGGCCCGACGCACGAGCCGGTCGAGACGGTCGCGAGCGTGCGGGTGATGCCGCAGCTCGATGTCATTCGTCCGGCCGATCCTGAGGAAACGGCGGGCGCATTTGTTGCCGCGGCCCAGCGCACCGACGGTCCGACATTGCTCGCGCTGACGCGACAAGCGGTGCCGATCTTGAACGAGATCGACGTGAAGATGCGCCGCGAAGGCGTGCTCCGCGGCGGCTATATCGCAAAGAAGGAAAGAGGCAAACTCGATCTCATTTTGCTGTCGTGCGGGAGCGAATTGCAGCACGCGCTCGCTGCGGCGAAGGAGCTGGGTGAGGGGACGCGTGTCGTCTCGATGCCCTGCTTCGAACGGTTCGAACGGCAGCCGGAAAGTTATCGCGAAGAAGTGCTGCCTAACGAATGCCGGCGTCGCGTGGCGATCGAAGCCGGGGTTCCGGAGATCTGGTCGCAATACGTCGGGCTCGATGGGAAGATCGTCGGCCTGCGCCGCTTCGGCCTGAGTGCGCCGGGCAACGAGGTGATGAAGGAACTCGGGATCGACGCACAGCACGTGATCGAGGCGGCGCGATCGCTCTGAGAGCGGCTGTTTCCAATGTGGGAGGGGCCTTTATGCCCCGGTGGGCAACCAATTCCGCGGCATAGGTACATCGGGGCACAAAGCGCCGCTCCCACATTGACCGCTGAGGCTAGAGCGGCTCGCGCTCTTCCGCGCGCGATCTTCGAAGCGGGTGAATTCCTTCCGGAACGTGAGCGCCACGTCGCCCGTCGGGCCGTTGCGCTGCTTGGCGATGATCAGCTCCGCTTTGCCTTCCATCTCGTCTTTTTCTTCCTCGGTGTCGGCGTAATATTCCTGCCTAACGAGCAGTCCGACGAGATCGGCGTCCTGTTCGATGCTGCCCGATTCGCGCAGATCGCTCAGACGCGGCCGGCCTTTGCTGTCGCCCGTGCGGTTTTCCGGGTTTCGATTCAGCTGCGCGGCGACGATGATCGGAATGTTCAGTTCCTTGGCGAGGCCCTTGATGCCCGGCGGAGATTTCCGAGATCTCGATCTGACGATTGTCCTGCCCGCGCCGCGAGGTCGAGCGCAGGAGCTGCAGGTAATCGATCACGATCAGTTCGACCTCGTGTTGCGCTCGCAAGCGCCGCGCTTTCGCGCGCAACTCGAGAATGTTCAGACCCGGCGCTGTCATCGATGAAGATTTTTGCCTCGGCCAGCTTCGATGCCGCGGCGGTCAGTTTCGGAAAATCGCGGTCGGCGAGGAAGCCGTCGCGCACCTTTTGTGAGTTCACTCCGGCGCGGGAGCAGAGCAGGCGCTGGACCAATTGCTGTGCGCTCATCTCCAGGCTGAAGACCGCGACCGGCCGATTTTCGTTCACCGCCACGTGCTCGGCGATGTTCATGACCAGCGCCGTCTTGCCCATGCTCGGCCGGGCGGCGATGACGATCATCTCGGCGGGGTGCAGGCCGCTCGTTAGGCGATCGAATTCGTTGAACCCGGTGGCAAGGCCGGTGATTCCGCCATGCTGCTCGTAGAGCTTCTCGATCGCCTCGATCGCGTCCATCACCTGGTCTTTCATCGACAGCGCCGTGTCCTTGAAGCGATCTTCGCCGACCGCGTAGATTTTCTGCTCCACTTCGTCGAGGAGGTTGTCGACTTCGTCCTGCTCCTCGTAGGAGCGCCGCGCGCCTTCGGTGCAGGCGGTGATGATTTCGCGCAGGATGTATTTGTCGCGCACGATCTCGAGGTAGTAGCCCACGTTCGCCGCCGTCGGGACGAAGGTGAAAAGGCTGGTGACAAATGCGGCGCCGCCGACGGTATCGAGCAGGTTCCGGTCGCGCAGGACTTGCGTGAAGGTGATCAGGTCGATGCCCTGACCGGCATTCCAGAGATCGACCAGCACGGTATAAATCGTCTGGTGCGCCGGAATGTAGAAATAGTTCTCGTTAATCTTCTCGACCGCTTCCGCGATGATGTCGCGCGGCGAGATGAGCATCGAGCCGAGCACGCCCTGCTCCGCCTCGACGCTGTGCGGAAGGGCGCGGTGAATATCCGGTGAAGAAGCTGTGAGCTTCTGCCGTTCCGACTCGCTCCCTCGCTCCGGCCAGCCTCGGCCGGACCCGTTTCCGGGTTCTTTCCGAGTTTTCTCTGCGGCTCTGCTCGAGCCTCGAGAATCTCTCGGCATTTACTTCGTGTGTTTGCGGGGACCGCGGGACTTGTCAGCCGACTCTTCGGCCGGAATTTCCGGTTTAGGTTCCTCGGAGGACTTGACGTTGAACTTGAATTTCGCTGTCACGCCGTGGTGCAATTTGAGCGGCACTTCATGCTCGCCGGTCGTCTTGATCGGATGCTCAAGGACGAGCAGGTGACGATCGATATCGCGACTGAGCTCCTGTTTCAGACGCTCGGCCAGATCGTTTGCGGTGATCGAGCCGAAAGCCTTGCCGGTTTCACCGGTATGGAGGATAAAGGTGACCTTGAGTTTGCCAATCCGGCGGGCCAGGTCCTCGGCCTCGTTCAATTCGCGCGCTTCGCGCTCGGCGCGCTTTGCTTTCAGCATGTCGATCTGGCGCATGGCGCGCGGCGTGACTTCGTGAGCCTTGCCGGTCGGCAGGAGGAAATTGCGCGCGTAACCGCGGCGGACTTTCACGACATCAGCCTCGGCGCCAAGGCCGGGGACGTTTTCGGTCAGAATGATTTGAGTGGAAGGCATGAGAATTTAGCAGTGGGAATTGCAAAGCGCCGTTCAATGAGGGCAGCCAGGCGCGACGTGATTATAGGACGCGGCGCGCGCGTGTCAACGCGCGACATCGCGTTCTGTATCGCGTCTGCGACGTTCGGCCGAGAGGGTCTCAACTCGTCAGAGATCGTAACACTTCGACCAGGGCAACGCCCGACGTCGCCGCCAGTGCCGGTTGACGATTGCGGTGTAGGCGCCGGCGGGAAGATGCAGGATGGTGGCCGCCTCGGAGGGTCGCTCGGCGCGAGTCCATCATTGCTTGATATCGGCTCGTACTGAGTCGTTCTGCCAATCATCGTTGCTGGCAATGCTAGAGCCATTGCGTCATAAACCGTGAGGATCGGATCGCGGTAACGGGTCGCTCACTGCCAGCAGAGGCGAGTGACGGTCCAATGCCGCGAATGACCAACGGTGTTGCTGCTCACATCGCCCACGATGAAGCCACTGATGAGCACGTCGTCGCCCGTTCCGACGATGGCCGCGCGTGCTGAGGTTGGCCAGCTTGGAATCCGCCAGCGGGGAAAGATCGTAGGCTTCCACCAAGCCAATTCCGGAAGTAGAATCCTGGCCCGTGACCGACAAGGTATAAGAGCCCGGCGCCAGCGTCTGGAAGGTGGCCGCTTCCGCGGGATCGCTCGGTGCGAGTCCATCAGCCGTCGATCTGCGAGGCGCCGGGATCGCTCTCCCAATCATCATTGGTCGCGACCGCAGCACCGGAGGAATCGTACAGCGTGAGAACGGGATCGGCAACGGGTTCCAGATAGACCGAGCTGCCAGGGACGGTCCCAAGGCACGAAGCACGACCGTCTTGCGATTCGGTGCCGGTAACGATGAAACCGCCAATCAGCGAATCGTCACCCGCTCCCACGATACCGCGGGTCGAGATATTAAGAGCGCGCGGTTCGACCGTGGGAAACTTGGTGCGTCTCCAGATGGATCGGGACAGAGTTATAAGCGGTATTGCAGAAAGCCGGTCGGATACTGGTAATAGAAGACCGTATCGCCAACCGCGTCCAGGCCGAGGAGCTGTGCAACCGGGTTCTCGGCAGCCAAAGCCGCCAACAAACGCGTAATCGACGAGATAGTTGAGCGGCGCGTCTTCATAGACACTCCCGCAAATCGGGCTGTTGATGGTTCTGCTCCATCTCAAACATTCCAGACTTCGGTCGCCGCCCTTTGCGTCCAAATTTAGCTGATGCTTCCGCGGACTGGCATAGGTGCGTGTCACACCGGGTGGTTGCTGAAGACAAGCTGCCGAATCCGTTGTCAAACACCAGGAGATCCTGATCGAAAGTGATCGAAGGAGCATGCTGACCGATCGGCGGCAGGCTACCTGGTGGGCTCGTCAGGGCGAATTGCGCCAGAGAGGGGAATTGGTACCATTTCTTGGTTGGATCTCCCAGAATCCATTTGATCGCAAGGGTTTCATAATCGAGGCAAATCAGAAAATTTTCCCGACTGGAAACGACCAACGAATCATCCGCCCGGTTATAAGCAATGCCGTTATTATGGAACCAGTCAGTCGGATCCGGTGCAAGCGGAACGACGAACTCGCTCGGATCATCGCCGCCGGCGGTCATGGCCGCGCTGATGATATCGGCCAGGTTCCAGGTCTTCAAAACGTTGCCAGCTGCGTCCACTTCGAGGTTCACCGACTCGATGAAATCCGTGGTATGTCACCTCCAGGATCAAGCCCACCTTGCCGCGATCGATGTTGTGATGGAAAGATGTCACGCCAAGATCGCTGTAGTCGTGGAGGAAAGTAACAGTGCCGTCGAGCTCGACGCGGGACAAACTGGTGCCACTGGTCATGTAAACGGCATTATCGAAAAAGGTGGAAGGAACTGTTGAGAAGCCGCCGGGGCCGACCCAGCGCAACGCACCGTCGGTATCGATGATCGCCGGCGAGAAGTCGCCACAGCTATCTTTAATCATGATATAGTCATAGCTCAAGTCGGTGCTGTCGGTCCGAGCCTGCAGGACCGTTGGATTCTTATAGCCACATGGATCATCGAACAAAGCTGTCATTATCGTGGTGGTATCCTGCTTGGAGGAACCATCGAGAAAATAATAAGTGAGTATGACGGCGTTTGCAAAATCGTCATAGAGGCCGTAGACGGGTAGGAAAATCTCACCGCTTGGCGGCTGAAGGTACCCACGGCTCACGAGGTAGTCGTGGGCATAAGTACCGGATAATGGTCGGGTGACGGAGCCCGCTTTGGGAGAGATCGCGAACTGAATACTTTTAATAACACTTGCGTCGCTGGCGGTCAGCGTCAGCTGACTGATAAACGGCGTCGCGCCTGCAGTTTGCCCAGTGATCGTGATCGTAGTGTCATCGGCTTGCGTGGCGACAGCGAGATGTGGCAGAGCGGCAACGGTAAGTGCGAGTGCGAGGCTGACAACGGAAGTTTTCATAGATCTGTTTGTTCTTGGATTTGACATCAATGCTACTGGATTAAGGCAAATTGTAGACTTCCGCGAGGCCAACGCCCGACCCGCCGTCCGCACCTTGAACCACGGCAGTGTAGGAACCGGGAGACAGGGTTGCCAAGGTGGCTGATTCCGCAGGATCAACCGGCGCAAGACCATCCAACTGGATGATGCTCGCGTTGGCATCGTCCTGCCAGTTGTCATTACTGCCAATGGGAACGCCGTTGCTATCGTAGACAGTGAGCTTGGGATCACTCAGAGCTCCGGTGATGCCGGCGGTAGTCAAGGACGGACCGATGGCTCGAATGACAACGGTTGCATCGTTGCGGTCCCCTATGATAAAGCCCGCGATAAGCGCTTCATCGCTCGGGCCCACGAAACCGCGGGTACTGATGTTTCCCATGTTGGAGTTGGAGTTTCGAGAGAGATCATATGCCTCTACAAGAGCGATGCCGGTTGTGTCATCCTTGCCGCTAATCACCACCGTATAGACACCGGGCGTCAGCTTTTGCACGGTTGCCGCTTCGCTTGCATTCGCCGGCGCGATTCCCAGGGCTTGAATCTCAGCGGCACTGGGATCTGTCTGCCAATCGTCATTGGTCGCAACAATAGCGCCGGAAGAATCATATAAAGTTAGAACCGGATTGGCGAGCGCACCGGAAACGCCCACGTCGGCGAGAGAAGGCCCGATTGCGCGGAGCACAACGTCCTTGGAGTCGAAGCCTGTGATAATAAGTCCGGCAATGAGAACATTGTCACCACCCATCACGCTACCGCGGGTGGAAATGTTCAGGGCTTGAGCAGTTGTGGTAAAAAGTAACTGCTCGGCGTGGAAAGGAATCGAGTTGTAAGCTGTGTTACAGCCAGAAGTGGGATACAAGTAATCGAAAATTTTGTTACCGGCGGCATCCAGACCCAGAAGCTCAGCGGTGGTGACCGGACCGCCGAAAATAATCGCATAGTCGATCAGGTAGTTGAGGGGGGCGTCTTCATAAATACTGCTGCAGAACGGACTAAAGACGCTTTGCTCTCTCTCATAGTTCCAGATCTCGGTCGCGATATTCGTTTCCAGATCTAACTCATACTTACGCGGGCTGCTGTAGGTGCGCTGTTCGCCCATCGGATCCTGGAAAAGGCTATTTTGGCCGTTGTCCATCAGCAAAAGACTATTGTCCCCTGTGATCGACAGGGCATGCTGTCCGATTGGCGGAAGACTTCCAGGAGCGAGTGCCAGCGCATATTGGTTTAGTGAGGGGAATTGGTACCACTTCTTGGTGATATCACCAAGGATCCAATTAATTGTGTTCGCCTCGTAATTAATGCTAATCACAAAGTCTTCCCGGCCCGACACAATCAGGGAGTTGTCCGATGGGCGATAGGTGACCGCGTTGTTATGAAACCAATCTGTTGGCGTAGGATAGACGAACTGGCTCGGATCGTCCCCCCCGACAACCATTGCCGCGCTAATGATGTCAGCCATATTCCAGGTCTGCAAGACATTGCCGGCTCTATCCGCTTCGAAATTAACTGATTCGAGTTGAGTATCGGTATCGGCGTCGAGGATGATCCCCGTTTTGCCGAGGTCGATATTATGGTGAAAATTAATCACGCCAAGGTCGCTGTAGTCCTTCAAAAAAGTGACCGTGCCATCAAGATCGACGCGGTACAACGAGCTTTCCAGAGTTACATAGGCTGCGCCATCGAAGAAACCAGTGGCGGCGGTAAGCACGCCCGTGCTCGGGAATGGGCTGATCCAGCGCACGGCCCCGTCGGTATCAATTATTAGGGGTGTAGACTCGCAAGCGCCTCGGACGAACATGTAATCGTAGCTTAGATCGGTGCTTGTGGTCCTGGCCTGCAAGACCGTCGGAGTCGCATATCCACAGGCATCACTGTAATCTGCAGTGGTGATCTCGATACTATCGCCCTTCGATGAACCGTCGAGAAAGAAATAAGTAAGGTCGACCGTGTTACCATAACTCGCGTAGAGTCCAAAGACGGGCAAAAAGACCTGGCCAGTTCCGGCGTTCAAATAGCCACGGCTTTCTAGATAACTCCGAGAGTATGTCCCCTTGAATGGCCGGATCACAGATCCTGGCTTCGAGGCGACGGTGAACTGGATTTCCGCAAGCACACTGGTGTCGCTGACTGCCAGCTCCAGTTGGCTAATAAACGGGGTTGGGCCCGCAGTTTGGCCGTCGATTGTGATTGTTGTGTCGTCCGCCTGGCTGGCGCGAGTGATGTGAGAAAAGAGAACGAATAGGAAAACAGCGACGAGTAGCGGGCGAATTTTCATTGGTTATGCATGCTTATATAGAGTGATTTTCAGTGATGCAAGACGGTATTTGTCAATTTTTAGGAATAAATCGCCGGGGGACGCTGCATACAGACAAATCGCTCCAAAAATGAGCGCGGCCCGACTTTTTTTGAAATCAGTCAAGATCATAGACCTTAGCCAAGCCGACTCCGGTACCCCAGTCGCGCCCTACACGATGGCTGTATAAGATCCGGCGGGCAGAAAGAGAGCCGTGGCCGATTCGGTCTGGTTGGCCGGCGTTTCGTTCCTATCTTTAGAACAGACACCGGCGCCGCGTGAAAACCTTTTCTAGAGAAATTTGCACGAACGTTGCATGCGAATCCCGCCGCAACCCCTGGGGAAAGATTCCAGCTAGATCATCCCGAGCTTCATGCGCCCGGCTTCGCTGATCATGTTCTGGTTCCAGGGCGGGTCCCAGACGAGCTGCACATCGGCTTCTTCGACACCGTCGATGCTCAGGATTTTACTCTGCGCGTCGTGCGCGATGGCTGGGCCCATTCCGCAACCGGGCGCCGTGAGGGTCATTTTCACTTCGACCTTCGTGCCGCCACCTTCTTTCTGGACAAGACTACAGTCGTAGACAAGGCCGAGGTCGACGATGTTGACCGGGATTTCCGGGTCGTAGCATTCTCTTAGCTGGTCCCAAACCGCTTTTTCATCGACTGGCCCGGCTGGCTTCTGCAGCGGCCGGCTGCTCGCCATTCGCGCTTGACGGCCTCTCCAGGCCGAGCGCATCGAGGTCTTTTTCGGCGATGCGCGCCAGGCCTTGATAGGTCGCAATCGTATAGCTGCCGCCGAGGGTTTGTGTAACCACTCCCGGCGTCCCAGCCGGAATGGTCGTCTTGTTGCCGCTTGGGATTTGAATCGCGTCGACGTCGCGGGAAGTGGTGAATTCGGTGTTTTCGTGCATGAGGTAGTTTCGTTAGGTTAAGGCTCGAGGACGATTTTCAATTTTCGCGGCCCGGGAGTTGGCGTGAACGAATCCAGCAAGGTCGGCGCGTTTTCGGTGGCCACGGTGGCCTGGCCCTCCGCGGATGCATCACCGCCCAGGGCCGCGCGCAGGGCGCCCTCGACTAACTGCGCGCAATGGATCTTTACCGGCGGCAGCGCGCCTAATGGGGCCGCCAGATCTTCGCCCGACATCGAGATTGCTTCGTCGACGGTCTTACCGGCGAGCATTTCAGTCGCGACACTGGCTACCGCGATCGCCGTCTGGCAGCCGAAGGTTTGGAAGGTGGCGCGATCGATCACCTTGCGGCCGCCCTCTTCCTTGAACTTGACCCACATCCGCAGCATGTCGCCACAGTCGGGACTGCCCACGGTGCCGATCGCGTCAGCGTTTTCCATTTCGCCAAGATTTTGCGGGTTTTTGACCGCTGCTTCGATGCGCTTTTCCAGTTCGTCGCTCATCGTTAGTCGGTCTCCAAGTGATAGCGGGGCAGCTTCGGATCGACCTCCGCGCTCCAGGCGTCGATGCCACCGCGCAAACTCCGGATCTTCTCGAAGCCATGACCTTGAAAATATGCGGCCGCGTCCATGCTCCGCATGCCTTGGTGATCGTAAATCACAAGCAGATCGGTGCGCGACCAATTGGCGAGGATTTCCTGCATGAATTCCTGAGTGAAGAGATGCGCGTCCGGGAGTTTTACGGAATCGAATTCTTCGCGGGTCCGAATGTCGAGAAGGTGAATCGTTTCCCCGGTCGCGAGGCGTTCGGAAAGCTCGCGCGGCTCGATCTGCATCGCGCGGTCAGCTGCATCGCTCGCGAGAATGTGTTCGGTGACTTCGTCGACATCGAGACTTTCGTTGCGTGCGCAAACGCCGGCGAGCGTTTCGTCCGGGCTGAAACCGCAACTGCTGCAGCCGCCGATATGATAGCGGCGGAAAAGCGCCCGTTGCGCCCCGGGAAATTGCTCCAGGAGCTCGCGCATGGTGATGCTGGGATCAATCGTAACGGTGGCAATCATCATTGCTTCCAAAGTTAGCACGCGTCCCACGTCTGTCATTCCGAGCGCAGTTGAGGAATTCCGTTGAGATGGTTGTACGTCACGCTACGGGATCCTTTCGACTTCGCTGCTCCGCTCCGCTCAGGATGACGGGCTGTTCGCGCTGAAGCAACTCAGAGTTTTTCCGGGGTGCCGAGCAGCTCGACGACGCGCTGCAAGAGACGCCCGGCCCCGCCGCCGTCGAGGCTGCGATGATCGAAACTGAGCGTAAGTTCGGCTTGCGTCGTGGGAATGAACTGCTGTTTCTCCTCGCTCCACGTGGGCGCTTTCTTTCCGGCGCCGAGGCCGAGCAGAAGCGTTTGATCTGGCAGAGGAATGGGCGTGCCCCAATCCAGGCCGAAGGTGCCGAAATTGGAAACGGAAGCGATGCCGCCGGAGGTCATCTCTGAAGTCACGCGACGACGGCGGGCGAGATCGACCAGCTCGGTGTAACGACTCGTTAGGTCAGCGAGTGAAGTTTTGTCCGCGTTGCGGATGACCGGCACCATGATCCCGTCCTGCGCTTCCACCGCGACGCCGATGTCGATCGACTCGGAGCGGAGCGCGCGATCGCCGATCAGACGCGATGCCGCGGCCGGCGTCTCCGCCAAAGCCAAAGCGAGCGCGCGCAGCGCATACAAAGCAGGACCTGGCTTTGGATCGCGCTTCTTCCGATCTTCCAGAACCGGATCGAGACAAACGGAAACGCCCACTGTGGCAAGCGGTCGCGTCCAGCTGCGCCTCATCGCGTCGGCCACGCCGGTCCGGATCGCGCTCGCGTCTTCCGCGGTTTGCTTCTCCAAGCCGCCGAGGAACGATTCCAGATCCTTGATTGTGACGACGCCCGGCGTTCCCGCTTCCCTGGATTGCCGCGAGATCAGCCTGCGTCAATTGCAACTCGGCCATGCGCGCCTTCACCCGTGGAGAGAGATAGCCCGCGCCCTTCGCGCCCACGGGCACGGGCAGCACTCCGGCTTTATCGACCTGGAAATGCGAACCGGCTGCGACCTGCGGCAGACTCGTTTCATCGACTTGGAAGTGCGAGCCGCTTCTGCATTTTCTCAGCCTTTGCGGATTCTTCTTCCGCGACCCGGCACCTCTCTTGCGACCTCGCCCCTCGGCGGCTCGGGCGCATTCTTTACGAAACGCGCGGCATCGGCTTCGCTCGCCTCGACATATCCGAGCACGGCGCCGACGGCGTAGACTCCCTTCACCTCCGCATCGATCTTTGCGATCTCGCCCGGACAGGGCGTGGTGACACCCATCACGGCTTTGTCTGTCTCGACTTCGATGATTTCCTGGTCGGCCGCGACTTTCTCGCCCGGCTGCACCTTGATTGCGACGATTGTCGCCTCGGCCATCGATTCGCCGAGTTGTGGCATGGTAATTGGAACTTTGGGCATAAAATTATTCGGCCAGGATCTGGCGTGCTTTCGCCGCAATCGATTTCGCGTTCGGACGATGCTCGCTCCAAAGATTCGGATGATAAGGAATCGGCGTATCTTTGGCGTTGATCCGTGCAGGCGCCGCGTCGAGGAGATGGAACCCTTCCGTCGCGACGCGCGCGATGATTTCGGCCGTGGCGCCGCCCCACGGGAAATGATTCGCCCACGCAAAGCAACCGGCCCGTCCGCGCGACGGAGGCGAGCACGGTATCGGTATCGAGCGGCTTCACACTGCGCAGATCGACCACTTCGATCTCGACTCCGCCGGCGCTGAACTGCCTTCGCGACGGCGAGCGCTTCGTGCACCATCGCGCTGTAGGTGACGATGCTCAGATCGCGCCCCGGCCTAACGACTCGCGCTTTCCCGATCGGCAGCCGGTCCTTCGGGAGGGCGTCGGCCTTGAGATGGTAATAAAGATACTTGTGCTCGCAGTAGATGACCGGGTCATCGATCGCGACCGCGTCGATCAGCATCGTGTAGGCGTCTTCCACCGTGGCGGGCGCGACCACCACGAGGCCCGGGTAGTGCGCGTAAAGTCGCTTCCATGCTTTGGCTGTGAAAAGGCCCGCTCCCTTTCGTCCCACCGGAAGGCAATCGCACCGTGATCGGACACGGAATATTCGTCCGCCAATACTGCGTGCCGGCGTTGTTCAAAATCTGATTGAGCGCCACGCTGGAGAAATCGGCGAACTGCATTTCGACAATCGGCCGCATCCCTTCCATGGCCGCGCCAATCGCCGTCCCGACCATGGCGTCTTCGCTGATCGGAGTGTTCAGGACGCGATCGGGAAATTCGGCCGCCAGACCTTTCGTGGCCTTGAAAGCGCCACCAAACTTCCCGCTCACATCCTGCCCGTAAATGAAAACGCGCTTGTCCTCGCGCAAGAGATGCGCCTGGGCCTCCCGGATGGCTTCGAGGTACGTCACGCTCATGTAAATTCGGTCCACCATTTCGCGCGTCGCCACTGCGCACCAATCTTCTTCGCTCCCCACTGGAGCCGCTTCGCGCTGCGCCGTCTCGACGGCTTTCTCCACTTCGGTGGAAATTTCCGCGCGCCATTTCTTGAGCGTCTCGGCGTCGGCCCAGTTGTTTTCGAGGATTAACTGCTCAGTGCGCGCCACACAATCCTGCGCCCACCGTTCCTTCTTCATCTTCGCCGGCACGTAGCTGGCGTCGTCGTGTTCGCCGTGACCCGCCAGACGCAAGAGCGAGGCGACCACCAATTGCGGCGGTCCGCCGGCCCGCGCGCGCTCCACCGCGCCGCCGATTACGTCGAGGCAGGCGGCCAGATCGGTGCCGTCCACTTTGTGACCTTCGTAGCCGTAACCCCGCGCGCGATCCACCAGATGGGCACAGGCAAATTCACGATCGTTCGGCGTGGAGTAGGCGAAGTGATTGTTGGACGCCACGATCACAAACGGCACCTTTTCCACCGCGGCGATGTTCATCCCTTCATGGGTCGCGCCGGTTTGCATCCCGCCTTCGCCGATCGTCGTCAGGCCAATGAAACCCTTCTCGCCTTTCATCCGCTTGGCCAGCAGCTTGCCGACGACGACCGGAATCATCGCGCCGAGATGGCTGATCATGGCCAGCTGCCCGGCCTCGGGGCAACCGCGGTGGATGTTGCCATCGCGCCCGCGCATCGGTCCCTGGCGCGAGCCGAGATAAGTGCGCGTCACATTTAAGAGCGGTTCGCCAAACGCGGCGCGCCCCGCCTGATCGCGGATGAGCGGCGCAAAGACGTCGCCCTTTCTGCAAAAACAAACCGCACGCCGTGCTCACCGCTTCCTGTCCGCGCCCGACGTAAACGCCGCCGGTGATCATGCCGCCGCGATACAGGCTGGTCAGCTTTGTCCTCGAAAATCCGCGTCTGCAGCATCCAGCGAAACGCTTCGAGATACCGCTCGTGTGGCGGGGACTCGGTGGAGGCGGAGTCGCCGGCACGTTTCGCGGTTTGCAGCATCGGAGGATTTAAACCAGCAACGTTCGGTGCGCCAAAAATTTTTCCCTTGGCCCGGCGTGGTCCCCTAGAGCGCAAGTGTTAAAGCGAATCGGGCCAGCTCGTTCAACTTTCGCGTGAAGTTGCGGGCGGCTCTGCTTTCGTGTCCCGCGACCCACGTTGCCGCCGGACGCTTCACCCTTGGCCACGATGCTCGAACATCTCAACGACCTGATCCTTCGCCTCGAGCACTGGGGTTACGTGATCGTCTTCCTCATCGTGCTCCTGGAGTGCCAGGCCTTTCTCGGTTTTTTCATGCCGGGAGAAAGCATGTTGATGGTGGCCGGGTTCCTGGCCGGACAAGACGTGCTCGATCTCCGTGTGCTGATCGCAGTCGTGGCGGTCGCAGCGATCCTGGGGGATAGCATAGGCTACGAATTTGGCCGCCGATTGGGGCGCGACTGGCTGCTACGCCACGGCGAGAAATTTTGGCTGCGGCCGGAACGACTCGATCGGTTGGACGCGTTTTTCGTCCGCTACGGAGGGCTTGAGTGTACTCTTTGCGCATTTTCTCCATATCGGGAGGGCGCTGATGCCGTTTCTCGCGGGAGCGGCGCGTCTGCCGTATCTGCGCTTCCTCACCTACAACGCGATCGGTTGCATTCTTTGGGCGACGATTTTTTCGCTCCTCGGATATCTCTTCGGGCAAAGCTGGCATTTGATCGAGCGCTGGGTGGGAAGAGCCGGAGTGATCGCCGCCATTCTCATCGCGATGGTCGTTATCGCGTTTTGGCTTTGGCGGGGGATCACGAGCCGCGAACTGGAGATTCGCGAATGGTGGCGGCAATTTTGCGCGCGCCCCGCGGTGGAAAATCTCCGGCGCCGCTTTGCCCGGCAAATCGACTGGCTGGAGCAGCGACTCTCTCCGGATGGCTATCTCGGCATTCACCTCACGGTGGGAATTTTCCTCCTCCTCGCGGCGGTCGCGATTTTTGGCGGGTTGCTGCAGCAAATCGGGACGCGGGATTGGTTTATCACGGCGGATTTTCGGGTCGCGGAATGGTTCGCCAATCGCGCGGGCGGACCTCTGAGCACAGCGATGAATTACATCGCGCACCTCGGGTCCGCATTTTGGCTGGCGACGCTCGTGCTGGCCGCGGTGCTGATCTCTCGCCGCGAGCGGCATTGTTTGCGGCTGCTTCTCATCGCCGCGCCGGGCGGCGTGCTCCTGGACTTTCTTTTGAAGCAGCTCTTCGCGCGGGAGCGGCCGCATTTCAGGTACGCCCTCGGGCGCGGCATATCCGACGGACCGCTCGATGGCGACTTGATGATTGCCACGGTCGTCTATGGTGCGCTCGCCTATGTTCTCGTGCGCGGCTTCGAACGCTGGCACTGGCGCGCACTGGTCATCGCCGCGACCATCCTGCTTATTTTTCTCGTGGCGCTGAGCAGTCTCTATTTTGGCGCATCGCAGCTGAGCGATGTGGTGGCGGCGATGATCGAAGGCGCGGCCTGGCTACTGTTTTGCATCAGTGGGGTGGAAATCGTCCGCTGGCGGGAGAACGCTCGAGGTAGTCCAACTTGATGCTACTCGCCGATCCGCTCGCGCAGGCTCGCGCTGGCGTATTCGCGGTTCATCTTCGCGATGAAACTGACGCTGATCTCCGCCGGGCAAACCGCCTCGCATTCGTAGGTGTTGGTACAGTTGCCAAAGCCTTCTTCGTCCATTTGCCTGACCATTCGCAGGACCCGACGGGAACGCTCCGGCTGGCCCTGCGGCAGGAGCGCGAGGTGCGAAATCTTCGCCGAGGTGAAGAGCATCGCGGAGGCGTTGGGGCAGGCCGCGGCGCAGGCACCGCAACCGATACAGGCGGCGGCCTCCATCGCCAGATCGGCATTGTGTTTCGGGATCGGAATCGAGTTCGCCTCGGGTGCGGAACCGGTGCGTGCGCTGACGAATCCGCCCGCCTGCACGATGCGATCGAGCGCCGAGCGATCGATGACGAGATCCTTGATGATGGGGAAGGAGCGGGCGCGAAACGGTTCGACGGTGATGGTCGCGCCATCCTTGAATTGCCGCATGTAAAGCTGGCAGGCGGCGGCCGGATGCGCCGGCCCATGTGCTTCACCGTTGATCGTTAGGCTGCAGGTTCCGCAGATGCCTTCGCGGCAATCGGAGTCGAAGGCGATCGGCTCTTCGCCACCGATGGTGAGCTGTTCGTTCAGGATGTCGAGCATCTCCAGGAACGAGGTGGCGGCAGAGATGTCGTTGATCTCGTATTTCTTCAGCTCGCCCTCGGAGCTCGGAGAGAACTGGCGCCAAATCTTCAGTTTAAAGTTCATCGTTTATCCCGTGATGAGCGCTTCACTTGTAGCTCCTCGTGGCAAGATGCACCGACTCGAAAACGAGCGGTTCGCGGTGCAGTTTCGGTTCCGCGGCCCCTCCGTCGCCCTGATATTCCCAGGCGAAGACGTCCGCGAAATTTTCGTCGTCGCGCAAGCGCTTCGCCATCCGCTGTTTGATGTTCCTCACGGAAATGGCCGCCGCACGATTCGTCGCGGGCGAGCGCGTCACGACACATCAGCTCGCCGAACTCGAGGAAATCGGCGACGCGTCCGGCACGCTCGAGCGATTGATTGAACGTTCGCGCCGTCGCCGGGGACGTTCACATCATTCCAAAATTCTGCGCGCAGCTGGGGGATGCGCGCGATGGCCTCCCGCAGGCCGGCGGCGTTGCGCGCCATGCCGCACTTGTCCCAGAGAAGGAGGCCGAGCTCGCGATGGAACGAATCGACCGAGCGTTTACCGTCGACGTCGAGCATCCGTTTGGTCCGCTCGCGCACTTCATTCTCGGCCCTGATGAATTCAGGATGATCGGTCGACAGGCCGTTTGCCGATCTGGCCGGCAAGATAGTTAGGCAAGGTGTAGGGAAGCACGAAATAGCCATCCGCCAGCCCCTGCATGAGAGCGCTGGCGCCGAGACGATTTGCGCCGTGATCGGAAAAGTTCGCTTCGCCGATCACGTGCAGGCCGGGGACGTTGCTCATCAAATTGTAGTCCACCCACAAGCCTCCCATCGTGTAATGGACCGCTGGGTAAATGCGCATCGGAGCGCTGGTAGGCATCGTCGCCGGTGATCTTTTCGTAGATGTCGAAGAGGTTCCCGTAACGCTCGCGAATCGTCCGTTCACCGAGGCGTGCGATCGCGTCCTTGAAATCGAGATAGACGCCGCGTCCGCCCGGGCCGACGCCGCGACCTTCATCGCACACTTCCTTCGCGCTGCGCGAGGAAATGTCGCGCGGAGCGAGGTTGCCGTAGCTCGGATATTTGCGCTCGAGATAATAATCGCGATCGGCTTCCGGAATGTCGTTAGGCGGTTTGGCGCAATCTTCCTTCCGTTTCGGCACCCAGACGCGTCCGTCGTTCCGGAGCGACTCCGACATGAGGGTCAACTTCGATTGGTAGTCGCCGCTGACCGGGATGCAGGTCGGATGAATTTGGGTGTAGCAAGGGTTGGCGAAGAGCGCGCCTTTCTTATAGGCGCGATAGGTGGCGGTGACGTTGCAGCCGCGGGCGTTGGTCGAGAGGTAGAAAGACGTTGCCGTAGCCGCCGGTCGCGAGGACGACCGCATCGCCCGCGTGCCGGACGATTTCTCCGGTGACGAGGTTGCGCGTGATGATCCCCTTGGCGTGGCCGTCGACCAGGACGAGGTCGAGCATCTCGGTCTGGGGAAACATCGTGACCGTGCCGGCCGCGATCTGGCGACAAAGCGCCTGGTAGGCGCCTAGCAATAGCTGTTGTCCGGTCTGGCCGCGGGCGTAAAAGGTGCGCGAGACCTGCGCGCCGCCGAAGGAGCGATTGGCGAGGAGGCCGCCGTATTCGCGGGCAAACGGGACGCCCTGTTCGACGCATTGATCGATAATCGAATTGCTGACCTCGGCGAGTCGATAAACGTTCGCTTCGCGCGAGCGAAAATCGCCGCCCTTGATCGTGTCGTAGAAGAGCCGGTAAACGCTGTCACCGTCGTTAGGATAATTTTTCGCGGCATTAATCCCGCCTTGGGCCGCGATGCTGTGCGCGCGCCGCGGGCTGTCCTGGTAACAGAACGATTTAACATGGTAGCCCTGCTCCGCGAGCGTCGCGGCGGCCGAGCCGCCAGCCAGCCCGGTGCCGACGATGATGATCTCGAAGCGCCGGCGATTGTTCGGCGCGACCAGCCTGGAGTTATTCTGATGTCGCCGCCATTTTTCCGGCAACGGACCATCCGGCGATCTTGGAATCGAGGGTCCCGATCATGAGTGGCACCGGCAATTTCACCCAGCCGAGAAGGACGGCGACGGGAATGGAGCTGTAACCGACGAAAAGCAGCCAGGCGAAGATTCGGCCGGCCCACGCGAGTCGCGGTGCGAGCTTCTGGTTATTCAAGCCTAACGACTGGAAAAAACTCGAGGAACCGTGGCTCAAATGGAGGGCGAGCAGAAACATCGACAAGATGTAAAAGGCCGAGACGAGCGGATGCGAAAAGCCAAGGATCATCATCGAATAGACGTCGTAGTGGTTGAGCGGATCGAGCGGGAGAGTATTAAAGCGAGGATCAGTGGCGCGGATCGTGAAGTGCAGGATGTGATAGATGATGAAGGCGAGGAGGATGATCCCGCTCCAGACCATGCTGCGTGAGGCGAGGGTGGCTTTGACGGTGTCCTTGCGTTTGTAATGCTCGGGCCGCGCCCGGCGGTTTTCGATCGCGAGTTGGATCGTGTAATAAATGTGGAGAATAACGACGAGGAGGAGAAGACCGCGGATGATCCAAAGGAGCGGCCCAAGCTCCCGCAGATGCTCGGCGTAGCCGTTGATCCACTCCGGCCCGAGGAAAATCTGGAGGTTGCCAAGGAGATGGCCGATGACGAACAGAATCAGGATCACTCCGGTCACCGCCACGATTATTTTCCGTCCAACAGATGAGCGGTGAAAGGCGGCGATGTTGGTCACAAAAATGAGGCGCGCGACGAGGGCGGCGGGACGAGTAATGGTATTGGCCGACTATGCAGTGTCAAGCTTCGCCCAGAGAGCGTTCGGAAGATCGTTGGCACTCTTCAACAGCGTCGCGAATGAGGCGTAGCGACCTTTTAGTAACCGGCTCCCGGTTTTCTGGCCGAAATCGGTCGCGACCATGGTTGCGGCCACCAAATTCCAAACTGGAATAACGGCTCCCGATGGATTTCTACGTTCAAGAATCCCATGTTTGTCAGATGCCGGATGATGTCGCTCTCAGCGAACGTACGCATCTCCAAAGTCGTTCCCGGCCCGCCGTGAAAAACCAGCCGATCAAACTTTTGAACCATGCCTTCGCGTGTGACATTCGTCAGGACATGCACTCCATCTACTTCCGCGACGGTGAAGTCGTGGAGTTCGGGAAAATGTTCGATCGTTTCCGGCTGGAGCCCGTATGGAACGGTCAGAATCAACAACCCGCCTGGCCTAAGCAAACGAAAGACGTTCTCAAAGGCCCGCGCCACTGGCGGACGGACATGCTCAAAGATCTCGGAGGAGATCACAAAGTCGTAGGAATCGAGCTGATCAGAGCTTAGTTCCGCTGTGATATCGAGATACGGCTCTCGATGGAGGTAAGTGTTGCGATAATCGCATTTCTGCGCCAGTCGCGAAGCGTAGTTTTCTGAGTCGGTGAGGCCGAGGCCGCGCGTCGAGCAGCGGACTGGAAACTGTGGTATCGGAAGGCTTTGACCGGTTAGCTCCCGGGCAAGGATGTCGACAATCGCCCGCGAGCGAGGAGTGGATTTGCAACCCGCGCAGGAAGCGGTTTCCCGACCGAGCTGGTCGAGCTGGAATTGGCAATCGTCTCCACAGATATTGCACTGAAATGTAAGCGTTCCTGGTTCCAATTGAGGCATATGCCAACTCTATATCGAAAAGACAAAATTAGAATCGGACGATCCAGCGCTCGTCAAATCGCGGATCGGAGTCTGTCAGGAGGCCCACCAATAAAGGGCGTTCTCGGCGAAGCGCATAGCATATTTTTGGGACTGTAGATCCTGCCACATGAGAGGAAAGCGGGCCGATCATCCGCCCGATGGCAACTCGGCGCTGGGCGGTTCTGCCTTGAGCGAAAGGGTCGCCTGCTCCAGCTGCGCGATTTGCTCGCGGAGTCGCCGGTTCGCCGGAAGAAGATCAGCGAGGTAGTTCACCGCCTTGCGGAAGGAATCTTCCAACTCTTCGGCCTCGATAGGATCAGGAGCTAGCGTCATTGGGCGCAGTACCAGTTCGGCTGTGAGCTCCGCGGCGGCAACGACCGTTTCCAGCTTGGCTTGGGAATAGACGGAGCCGGGGTCAGCCGTCATCCCCGAGCTGTTGATCCGATGTTGCAACGGCTCGAGACAGCTCGGTTCAAAATCCTCGGAGAGAAAGTCGAACAATCCCGCCAGCGCCTGTTTTGGATCGGCGACCAGATCAGCGTAGTGCAGTCGGCGGATGACGTCCGATCCGTAAGCGTGTTCTGCCTGAAGGCAGGCCCGCACCGATCGTAGCCAGTAATCGAAGGCCTCGTCCACATTGCCGACACAAGCCGGCCCTCCAGTGCGTTCGAAATGTATCATCGAGTGTACGACCGACGTGACATTCCGAACCACGTGAATAAAACGGGCTTCCGGGAAGAGCTTGCGCAACGGGTTGATGTAAAAGGAATACTCTGGCGTTCCATCCACCCAGCGCATTTTTGGATCCGTCGGCGAGCGCAGAATTTGGAAATTACTCGACGCAGCGGCTGGCGTCCGGACAACGGAAGTCAGGCCTTCGACTCTGGCCCGCGCGTTTGCCTGGGCTTTCACCAGGTGGTCAAGGATGAGCTGGTTAATGGTGCGGCCAAAGGCTCGAAAGAAATCGTCCCGGGTTACATCCAGGGCGCAAAGTTGCGAGCGTTCACCCCGCGCCGTGCCGATGCCATAGGCGATCTCGATCTGCAGAGCAAAGGGTCCGATCCAGCTCGACTCCTCCTGCACAAGAATGTTGGAATGCTGGCCAAGACACCAAGTAAGAATGCTGGTTCCAGAGCGCGGTGACCCGACGACAAAAACCGGTCGGGCAGTTGCAAGAGCAGGCGAAGACACACTTGGAAAGTACCCCGCTTGACCTTCCACTTGCAAGGGCGGAGCCACCACATCCAATGGCGCCCTATCCACTCTGAGTTGACTTGAGATCGGCTTTTCAGGCATGAACTGGGTCCGTCGGGGCGGGTTGCCTCCAAATGATTCTCTAGCCCCAATGTTGGTTCATCACATTCCGCAGTTTGTGGCGCATCCCTCCTCCCTCAGGCGGCATGCGATTGCCTATGGAATATGCCGGCGCGCGGGACCTTGTCGGTAGGCTTCTTCACCTCCAATCGCCACGGGCTGCGTTTCGCGTCGCGCTGGGACAGAGCAGGTTCTCAATCGAGGCTCAGACCCGCAACCAGAGGTCTTCGTAACAAGTCTGTGACAAAGGCACGGTCGTCTTTGGAAAATAGCGTTTATCTTGTTCTCCTGATGATAGAACGGTTAGTGAGTCGGGGAAGAGGGCAGCGGAGCGATATCGATTGTCTGTCCCGAAACACTATTATTAGTCGACCGACCGGAGGACGTATGGAGTTCAGGGTCGTAGTTGCGGATGTAGCCGCCTAGCTGGCCGTCCGACATTCGGTTGCCGTAGAGAGCAACCTATTCCAAAGCTTGTCTGAATGGAAAGAGCGGGCGATCCCAACCACGTTCCCGGTCGGATCGACAATAACCATGTTTCGTTCCGGAGCATGCTCTTTGACGGAAAGGTGCCCTGTAACCTTGACCGCAGTTGGTTGGTCCCTTCCGCCAACAAGACGTTCCGCTCTGGCGCTGCCCTGGAAATGTTTGAGATCACGGCGGCCTGTAAAGAGTTTCGAAACAGGCTTGCCGATCCAATCCTGTAGACCTTCGGCAAACATATCGAGCCGGCGAGCGCTCAGCTGCGGCGCCAGGATATCAATTTCTTCCTGGGTGGGGGCGAGTAATCTGGCAGGATCGGCGACTCCGTTAATGAGACTTGTGGCGCCTTCGTCGGATAAAAGCCGGGCATACCTCCAGTGAAGACCTTCGTCACGATGCGCTTGCCACCCACCTATGGCGAAGAGAAAGATCAAGAAAATACCAGGCCAGGGTAGCCAGCGCTTTCGTTGCGTGTATTCAAGGGTCACTAAGAGGATGCCGGTCCAGAAGAGTGAACTCCAGAACAAGTAGCGGGGAGCGGCGGCCTCAAAAGAGAGTTCATGGAAGTGGACCACCCTGCCCGCCGCAACCAGAATCAGAGCCCAGAGATTAAAGCTGATCAAAGCAAGTCCGATGAATACTGTGCTGCGACCTTCAAGCTTCCTTTGCTGCAAGCGAGGCAAAGTGACCAGCGCCGCCAGGGCCAAGCCGCCCGCTCCTCCCCAGAAGAGCCAGCGAGATGACTCGATCAGCGCGGGTGAAATGCGCACTCCCTGCCAGGCGGTCACTGAGTAAAAGATGGGAGCGCCGATTAGGTAGAAAAGATTCTTCAACGTAACAAGCGAGATAAGACCGGGGGAGTCCGCGCTTGCACGGAAGACGAGATTACTATCCGGTGGCGGCAGCACTCGGTAGATCAGGGCGACGGCAAGGCCAGCCAGGAGCAAGATAAGCAACGATCGGCTCGGCAGCCGCAGACACCATCCAAGAAAGAGGAGAGTTGGCCAAAGAGCAAGACCCGTCCCGAAGCTAAAGCTGGCCAGGAACCCTGCGCCAATAATGAGTGCCGTTATGCGCCAGTAGGAGGCACCGTTTGCCTGCATCTTTGGGAGCAGGAGGAAAGCTGCGGTGGCCCCCAGCATGACCAGAGATGCTATGCAGTTGAATCCACCCGAGGCCGTGATCATGGCACGCCCCATCCAAAAACTCCCGGAAACAAGCGTCAAAGTGGCCAGACATTTTGCCGTCATCCCCAAGGTGCGATCGCGCCAGACCGGGACATGAAGGAGCGAGGTGGAGATGATCAGCAGTGCCAGACCAATCAGAAACTGGATCACCTGACGGCCGTGAAAAAAACGCAGGTCAGCCAACCAGACGAAGCTGGGGAAAAACAGAGAGTGATTGTTATATTTGAGAAGAGTACTCTCCCACCACGGGTGGTTCAGGCAAAGGTCATAAATGCTCCAGAAATCCTGTTCCGTGACATTCCAGTAGGACAGACATAGATAAAGAATGCCGGAGCCAAGGTAAAGGGCTGCGAACAAGAGCGCGCTGATTTGCACGGCCCTCTGCGCGGGGGGCGCGAGCCTATCCATTCGCAGCGCTCGTTCGATAGCTCCAGGCGACGAGAGAGGTGCCGAAAGGCATGGGGAAGGGCAACGCGGTTTCTATGTTCATCAATCCAGCCAGTATGAGCCGGGCGATGAGGTTGGGCGGTGAAAATCCGACCCGGATTGCCTCTTGCCGGCCAATCCTGCTGAGCCGAGCTTTGCGAGCGAGCAACACCGGCACCATCAACATTCCCCAGTATCTTAAGGCTTCCGGATGTAGCCCGGCCTCGCGAAATACCCGAGCCAAGGTGGCATTTGAGTAACGCCGAATATGCCCTACGACGACGTCGTATTGGCTGTAAAGCAGCATGCTCGCGGGAACGTTCACAATGACCACTCCACCGACGCGCAAATGCCGGATCGCCGCTTTGAAAAAGGCGATGTCTTCCGAAATATGCTCCAGGACGTCAAGCAAGAAGATGGCGTCGTAACGCTCAAGCAAGGTCGGTTCCTGTTCGAAAATGTCGTAGAAAAGTAGCCGGCCAAGTCCTGGCTTGGCCTCTTCCAGGGCAGCCCGATTCAAATCACATCCGTCGATCGGAATCCCTAAATCGCGCTCCAGCATCCCGCGGGCAACGGCTTTACCACAACCTATCTCCAGAGCACGACGGATTGGTACGTTGGCGCGGCGGATCGCCCGTAAGATTTCACGGTGACGCCATCGCATCCAAAAATGGTCTTCAGTCGCGAATTGGTACCAGTCGTCCGACATCGAAACCGCCTTTGGCTGAGAAAGCGTTTCGATCTCACTCATCGAAATCCTGTGCTGATGGGAGATTAAGAGTCCGCGCGACCAGGAACGGGGGGCGTCCTTTCACTTCCATAAAGATCTGGCCAATATATTCTCCCAGGACGCCCAGATAGAGGAATATCATTCCGTTTGAAAAGAGGAGGATTACCACCAGCGTAGAAAATCCCGGAGCCGCGAGGCGCGTATCGCTAAAGAGGGCAAAGCCGATATAAATCACCGATGCGATCACGGCGCCGAGGCAGAGCAGACTGCCGCAAATGAAGCCTATTCGCAGCGGTTTGGTCGAGAAGGAGGTCAACCCAGACAACGCGAGTTTGAGCAAGCGGCCGAGCGAGTATTGAGGCTCGCCAGCGGCGCGAGCTGGCCGGGAAATGGCAAACGGCTTTGCTGGTAGACCAAGCCAAGCTCGCAAGCCGCGCACGAAACGGAGTTTTTCGGGGAGCGTAAGCAGGAGTCTCACGGCGCGCCGACTCATCACGCAGAAATCGCCACTATCAAGTTGTGTGGGACTGTCCGCGAGATAGAGGAAAAGCCGATAAAACAGATAATAGAACAATCGTTTCGCCCTCTTGGCCTCGCGCTTGGTGCGCACAGCGTAAACCACGTCCAGCCGTTCTCTTTGCAGAAGGTGGAGCATGTCGAGAAGGAGTTCTGGCTCATCCTGCAAGTCGGCGTCCATTACTCCAACGGCCTTTCCGTTCGAAAAGGCGAGACCGGCGGAAAGTGCGCTTTGATGGCCAAAATTGCGCGTTAGAACAACGAGTTTCACGCTTTCATCCTGCTCTGCCCAGTTCTCGATCAGGTTCTCGCTACTGTCGGTGGAGCCATCGCTGACAAAAATTAATTCACAATTTGGGACGGCCTGCTTCACTTTCTCCAGGCGTGCCCGAAGAAGAGGCAACACTTGTTCCTCGTTGAGGAACGGAATCACTATACTAAGATCGGGGCGCGTCATGAAGGTTAACGCAGTGATCGACCCAGCGCGCTCTTGGGCTCCGACCGGTCACGCGCGATCGTGAAAGCGGCGTTATCCTCGGAGCCGCCGGGGTTGGTGAGCCGCATGCGGCGCTCCTCGAAAGCGGGGCGGTCGTTGATAAGGGAGGCATCGATGCAATTGCCAAAGCTTTGCGTGAAAGATCGCGTTGCATTCCAATGGATGGAAGTTGCGAGTGTTCGCCCTGCGCTGCTCCGCGGCGAAATGCGACCACGAGGTGGACCGCAAGAGAGGTCACCCAGTTGAATTCCTTGACGCCGAGCGGGCTGGGATGCTGCCCGAGACACCAGCTCAGGATACTGGTGCCGATACGCGGCGAACCGACGACAAGGACTGGTTGCAAGCAGGTGGCTTTCTCGGGACATCGGGCGTTATGGAATCGACTTTCCACTCTTCTGTGGCCGCAGCAGGCGCAGCGTCAAGGAGGAAAGAGCGAAAGCGCTGGTTGACGATTCCCCTTCATTCGAGCGTGAACATGCGCGGTGACTGCCGGCTTTGGGCGGCAACGAACCGGTTCAACCATGCTTCATCATCATTTGCCGCAGTTCTTTTCGCCTGTCTCTTCCATGGGCATCATGCGTTTGTCTATTGTCATGCTGCAGACCGGGCTTTGCCCGGCATTCTCTTCCAGGGGAGTCGCCACGAGACGCGTTCCGCGTCGCGCTCAGGAAGGCCGCTGCCTCTCTGGCCAGGGGTTCAACGCATTTCGGATGGGCAATCCACTCGACGAAGAGGGCGCCGGCACATAACGTTCCGAGGCTTCGAAGAAAGCCTTTCGCGTAAAAGAGACCGAGCAAACCTAGCAACGCCTCACGAGGTGAAGATACTCGAACATAGCTCTGGGTTTGCCTTTTGTCCTGAACCCAATATGCTTCGCAAGCCTCGCCTCGCGCCCTCGCTGAAAGAGTGGTACAGGGAGGTGCTTGGGCGACATTTTCGGCTCGTGGACGAGTGGCGAGTGTGTAGGTCTGCCAGGATAGAATCCTTCAGCCGTTTTAAATTCAGTGGAATTGACGATCTTGATGCCTTGCCTGAACGAGGCGGAAACTCTTGAGACCTGTGTCCGGAAGGCCAATCAATTTCTCCATCATCATCACGTGAACGGGGAGGTGGTCGTGGCTGATAACGGCAGCACCGATGGATCCCAGGAGATTGCCCGAAAGGCAGGCGCCCGTGTGGTGCCGGTCGTCCCGCGCGGCTATGGCAGTGCCTTGAGCGCTGGGATTCGCGCCGCGCGCGGTGAGTATGTCATCATGGGCGATGCAGACGACAGCTACAATTTTTCGACGTTGCTTCCTTTTCTGGAAAAGTTGCGTCAGGGATTCCAGCTTGTCATGGGGAATCGCTTTTCGGGCGGGATTGCGAAGGGTGCCATGCCGCCGCTCCACCGCTACCTTGGCAATCCGGTTCTAACCGGCCTGGGTCGTCTTTTCTTTCACAGCGCGGCAGGGGACTTTCACTGCGGACTGCGTGGCTTTCACCGCGAGGCGATTCTGGGGCTGGATCTTAGGACGACAGGGATGGAGTTTGCGAGCGAGATGGTTGTGAAGGCTACCCTTCACAAACTCTCGATCGTAGAAGTGCCGACCACGCTTTTGCCTGCTGGCCGAAGTCGCCCGCCCCATCTGCGGAGCTGGCGCGACGGCTGGCGCCACCTCCGCTTCCTCATGCTTTACAGTCCGCGCTGGCTCTTCCTTTACCCGGGTATCGGTCTGCTTGTCTTGGGAAGCCTTAGCATGACCTGGCTCATCCTCGGGCCACGCGTGGTCGCAAGTATCACGTTCGATGTTCACACCCTCGTCTACGCCGCGCTCGCCACCAGTCTGGGGTATCAGTCGATCATCTTTGCTCTTTTCACCAAGGTCTTCGCGATCAGTGAGGATTTGCTTCCAGCCGACCCCCGGCTGACAAAACTTTTCGACTATGTCACGCTCGAGTCTGGCCTTGTCGCGGGTCTGTTAATGGTGGTCGCAGGGCTGGCGGTGTCGATTTATGCCGTGGCGTCATGGAGGGCCCGCTCTTTTGGCCCGCTTAATCCATCTCAAACCTTGCGTCTGGTCATTCCCGCCGCCTTGCTCATTCAGTTGGGCGTGCAAACTGTACTCTCAAGCCTGTTTCTCAGCGTGCTCGGTTTGCGACGCCGCTAGCCGCCTCATGAGCCTGCATAATACTCTTCACACCAAGCTGGTTTTCGGGCGCCGGGTGAGAGTCCTGGTCGAGACCCTGAGCGGATTGGTGGCTGATGACTGGCGTGTTCTCGACGTGGGTTGTGGTGACGGCCAGATATCCGCGCAAATCGAGAGCAGGCATGACGGCGTTTCTGTGACCGGTATCGATGTTTTGCTGCGGCCAGAGCGGCACATTCCGGTTACGCAATTTGATGGCAAGACTATTCCGTACCCGGACGACAGTTTCGATGCGGTGATGTTCGTCGATGTTCTGCATCACGCAGAGGAGCCGGCCGCGCTTCTGGCAGAAGCAGTACGCGTGTCAAAGCGCTACGTTCTTCTTAAAGACCACCTCCGGACTGGGTTTTTCGGCATGTGGACGCTTCGCTTTATGGATTGGTTCGGTAACGCTCACCACCACGTAGTGTTACCTTATAACTATCTCTCGGCGACGGAATGGGAACAGACGTATAAGGATGTCGGCCTGCGTCCGATAAAAATTAAGAAAGACCTTAAACTATACCCCAAGCCGGCAAATTGGATCTTTGGGCGGGGACTACATTTTGTTGCTTTGCTGGAGAAGAACGTGCGTCACGATTTACCGGAAGCGCGGCGCGGGATTATCGAGCAACTAGCTGAGGATGATCATGTCCCGCGACGGGGAAATCATTGTCCCTGCAATTCGCGGTTCGCGTCTGCCACCAAATGGATAACGAAGGAACGTTCGTTCTCAAAATCAACATTCATGGTATCCGACTGAGGTGGGAAATCAAAGACCCAGAAAGCCGAAAGTGGTACCCGATTAGCCTTGATCGCCGCGAGAAATTCCTGCGTCTGCGCCTGGGTTCCGCGTGGGAAATTCGCCTATGAACAAAGGCTTGCCCGCGGCTGCCGCTGCGTGAGTAAGAATGGCCAAAACGTCATCAATGCTGCGCGCACCGGGATAAACAGCCTTGGCCTTTTCATAGACGTGCACGGAAATTACGTTCATCGGATCAGGGGTAAGCGTCAAGGAGCGTGGAGAAAGCCTGCGCAGAGTTATCAGGCTGCCCACGTAAGCCGCGCTGCAGGTGCCAGGCGTACGGGCGCGGGAGCGAGGTCCCGGGCTCGATAATTCGTGACGCATCCATCTTGCGCACGGTTTTGGCAAAGACCGCGTAGGCCGTGCGCAGGCCTTTGCTGGTCAGTCGCTGACCTTCCGCGGATTGCCGACCGGGCGCCATGATCGAACCCGGCGGGCCTCGTTCCTGTGCCTGTGGGAGGTCAACTCCGAGATTGGCTTCATTGCCAAATTCCCACCCCCAAATGGCAGGCGAGTCTGCGTAGCGCTGTACCATCTCGGTCGTAAACTGACGAATAAATTGATTCGCCTTGCTCGCGGGATTTCCTAACTGGTCGCGACCTTCCCCAACAACCTCCGAGACTGTGGCAAGACGCCAGAAAAGAGACGGAATAAGTCCGACGTTATTCTTCTCCGCACAACGGACCACGAGATCCATTCGCCGAAAGAACTCCGGCCGATCCTGCAGATACAACTGCTGATTCCCGGGCCAAAATCCACTCGCGCGAAACCGCACGAAGGGAATGCCCGCCTGGCCAAGGCGGGCGAGATTTTGTAGCGACTGAGGTATCATGTTTATTTTGCAGGAGTTGGCCAAAAAGGGTGGTGTAGTTGGCGCCGATCCCGTGATAAGGTGTTCCCTTCCGCATAAGAACGCCGTTTTTGACATACAGGCCCATGGGGAAAGGGTCGGCCGCGGCACTGGCAGGCACGCTCGCAGCGAGTAAAGAGAGAGCGACCAACGCCGATGTCGCGGGACGAAGCGGTGTCCCGTGAGACGAACCGATTCTTCGCCAAAGGAGGTCGATCCAATAGGCTGCAAAGACGAAGAAAGTCCAACCTAACGGATGAAGATAACGGATGGAGTTATCGACCGACAATCCAACCGCGGTCAAAATAGTCACGACCGCGAAAAGCGCGATGCAGAAAAGAGTGGGTCGGCTCCGCGGTTGCGAGAGAAAGGCGGTCGCGAGGAGGAGAAACGGGGTAATAAGAAGGACGCGATACCATTCGGTGGCGTGACGAAAATATAGCTTCGTTAATGTTTTCTGTACGGGCATGTCGGCAATGGCGAGATGAAAGTGTTTCCTAACTTCGGCGATGAGGGCATCAGGTATGACCCGGTCCCCGGTGTCTTCATTTATGCAGGTGCGGATTACACTGGCGCGCCAACCTCTGACGTAGGTGCGGAGCGCGAGAAAGGCGACCCCGACGGGATCTCGCCGGAGGATATGAAGGGCGACTGTTTTCGCCGCCGCATTCGCTTCGATCGGTTTACTGTAGCTGCGGGTAAGGGTGGAGAAAAGACCACCCGCCATCCAACGGTGAGCCCGGCGAGTCTCCAGGGTCATAGGCAGCGTCCCGTCGAAAAGGTGGACGGAGAGGCCCGCAGCCATCAAGTCATCTGTCGTCATCACCGGGCACCAGGAGGAGAGCAAGGAAAAGCCATCAGCATATTGATAGGCTGACGGCGCTCCAGCGAGGCGACCCGTCAGCAGCTTGTAACCCCCGTGGAACGTAAGATAGCTTGCTGCGACGACGGACAGAGAAATGAGAAAAGGCTTAAGCCTATTTTTCAATTTCTGCTCCTGATCGCGGCTCACGCAAAGGAAGCGGATAACCGGGGCGGCGACGGAGAGTGCGAGGACCGCGGGAAGGAACGAGATCCGGAAGGCGACACTGATAATGCCCGCCAAGCTGGCGAGGACCAGAAGGTAGATGCGCCCGTTGTCGACGAATAGGAGCAAAAAGCTCACAAAGGCGATTGCGGCCAGAAGCGAAAAGCTTTCTGCCATGACGTACCGCTCGGTACATCAGTTGGATCGGGTCAAGAGAATAAAGAAGCGTGCAGAGGGCGGCGAGAGAGGCGGGAATTTCCAGAAAGCGGTGTAGAATCCATCCCAGGAGACCGGCTGCGAGCGCGCTGGCCATCGTCTGCACCAGGACGAGGGGAAACAAGGAACCGCTCCCAACACAGAGCCATCGAATCACAAAGCCGTAAAGGTATGATCTGTCGGGTGGAATCCAGCCTGTTAGGGCGGTGTTGAGATAACTAGCGGAGTCCCCCAGGAAGAGTTGAGGGTTTGGATCGGCAATCAAAATGATTGTTTTGAGAGCCAGGGCAAGCAGGGTGAGCCGCCAGAGGGATTGACCCGCCCTATCCAGGATGCGGAGGATCTGGTCCACCGATTAACGCTGCGCGGCGACAGTGCGCAGCTCGACGCTGGGCAGGACTGGATTTGAGGCGCGGGATGGAGTCGCTGAGGCGTCCTCTGAGATCAAATGCTGCAGCCGATCCCGAGCCGCGTCAACCGAGTAAGATTGCCTGATCTTGGCCACACCGTTGGCCGAAATCCTTTCCCAAAGATCCTGCGACTGATAGAGCTCCACCAACGCGGCGGCGAAGTTCTCCGGTTCATCCGCCACCAACACATTGAGACGGTCTTCGAGATCCATGCCTTCGACAGCGACGGAGGTTGCGATGACAGGGACTCCAAAGGCCATGCTTTGATTAATCTTTCCTTTGACCCCGGCCCCGAAGCGCAGCGGAGCTACCGACAATCTGACTCGCTCGAAGTAACAAGCGACATCAGGTTGGTACCCTGTGATGATAATATTCTGGTCGGCCAGGGCTATAACTTCCGGGGGCGGCTTGTCTCCGATAACAAAGAATTTAATCGCGGGCAAATCGACTTGGACGAAGGGGAAGACTTCCCGGGCAAAAAAGAGGACCGCGTCTATATTTGGGGGGTGCTGAAAACTTCCGATGAAAAGGAAGTCACTGCGCAATGGGAAAGGCGTCGCCGGCCCTGGAACATCGACGATATTAGAAAGAACTTCGATCGATTTACCGGGATGCGCGGTTTGGAGGAGCTCTTTTTCGACCGGGCTAACCACCCAAGTCTGGTCAGCCTGGTCGACCAGCTCGTATTCCAGCTGACGCTTGACGGTGGCACTGTGTCTGAGGTCCGAATCTTTCGTTAACGCGGCCTCACGATCTTCGCGGAGGAAGTGTAAATCGACAGTGTCGAAGATGACCCGGCTTTGCGGCGCATGTCGGCGAACATCTGCGATATGTTTTCGGGCAAAATCGCAGCGACTCAGGATGACGAAATCGAACTCCGCTACCGTGAATCTCAAGATAGGAGCGGACGCTGATGACGTACGGATAATAGAGCACTTCAATGCCGCGCTTTGTCAAGCTCACCCGTGTAAGGAGGGATATCGGCGAGGTTATCGGGAAGAAACGTCACGCGGTGACCGAGACGATGAAGAATGCCAAGAATCTGAAACATGCGCAAAGAGCCGGAATCGCGATCGGGCATGGGCAGATGGTGATCGATGACCAGGATGCGCTTTTTCCCGGGGCTTAGAGTGCGTTCGTAGGCAACCAGGTCACCGTTTTCGGGCTTGGCGGCCAGCACCGTCGCCCAGGCAGAGAGAAAGTTTTCTCGATTGACGTCCTGATACTTTTTCGTCCCGCGAAGAGGTGTCGGTTCCGCCGGTTCCGCCCTCGTAGTGGAGTGACGACGCTCAGAGGCTGGTAAAGGACCTTCCGGCCGGCCTGCACGACCTTGAAAGCGAGATCGGTGTCTTCGTAGTAAGCCGGAGCGTATTTGCGATCGAAGCCGCCGAGACGATCGAAGAGTAACTTCGGAATCATCACGCTGGCGGCTGAGCAATAGTCAACCTCGCGCAGATAGTTGTATTCCGGTTTGGCCGGGTCTTGAAATTTGCCGCGGTTCCAGCCGGAGCCGTCGCGCCAGATAATACCGCCGGCTTCCTGGAGACGACCGTCGGGATAGACCAGCTTTGATCCGACCAAGCCGGCCTCCGGTTCGAATTCGAAGGTCTCGCGCAAGGCTGCCAGCCAGCCTGGCGGTTACGGTTGTATCGTTGTTGAGGAAGACAAGGTAATTACCGCGGGCGGCCGCCGCGCCGCGATTGCAGGACGCGATGAATCCCGGCAGTTTGTCTCAGTGCCGCAGGTAAACAATACCTGGAATCTTCCTGACCATCTCGCTGGTGGCATCCGTCGAGGCGTCATCCACGACGATGACTTCATAGGGAATATCTCCCGAATGCTCCTGCACCGCGGCAAGACAGGCGTGGGTAAAGTCAATTTGGTTGAAGACCGGGATAACGATCGAAACTTCTACCTGGTCATGGATTTGGCAAAGCTGATCGGTGCCGTGGGAGGCGGAGGCTTGGGCGCCGGAGCGGGCCAGGTTTCGCCGCGCTCGTCAGCTTCCGAGGCGGGAAATGGCGAAAGTATCTCGCGCGGGCGCAAGGCCTGAATCTCCTCTGCCAGCGAAGCGACCTCCGGATGATTCGATCGCCAGGCGCGATATTTTTCGACGTTCTTATCGAGATGCCCAAAGCCGGGCAGGGTCTTGCCAGTCATGGCCGCCCGCAAGGCGGCGAAGGGGTTCGCCAGCTTCCAGCGACGTGATCGTCGCAGGAGAATCGCCGCGTCATCGATTTGATCGAGCAAGCGCAGCAGCCGTTTCATTTCCAGCAGCTGCTTCCGCAGACGTTCCGTGAGAGAGACATTCCGCGATTCGAAATCGGTTAGCCGGACGCTGGTCTTTTGCAGGAGTTGATTGGATCTGGGCGAAGCGTTCGCGCAGCTGAGTGATCTCCTGCTGGTCGCGTTCAAATTGCTGACGATCCACCTCAGTTTGGCGGCGAGCACCGTCAGCTTGCTGGCGAGCAGCCTCGGCTTGCTGGCGAGCGGCGTTGAGTTCTTCCCAGAATTCGCGCCGGACTCTTTCGAGCTCCGCGAAGAGCTGATTTCGCTGGACTTGCTCCCCTTTGAAGCAGTTGATCGATATGGGCGTAGGCTTTCTGCAGTTCCTCAATGCGTCCGTCCCGCCGATTGATCTCCGCGGCCGCGCGCACTGACTTAGCCGCGAGTTCCTCGCGCAGTCGGTCGATCGTTCGTTGAACCTCGCGACTTCTTCTCGATGTTGAATCTCATCGCCCCGGCGAGCAGCCAGCTCGCGTCGGACATCTTCGCCGTTGGGAATAGCTGGGGTTTAGTTTGTTCTCCGTTCCGGATAGCTGATCATCCTCGGCCTTGACGGAACGCGGTTTTTTCCTCGCTCCTTGTGCCGCGCTCGACAGTTACCGTCGATCCAGAGATCGATATGTAGAGCGCCACGATTTGCTCGGAAACGCCGGCATCGATCATTTGCTCGATTGTAAATGCTGGTATGGCGTCGGTTCACGGCGACCAGCGTCGGCGGCGTCGGCGATCTCCTTGCCATCCAACCCGACGAAGGTCGCGATTTTCCGCAATTCAGTCTCCGGCTCTTCAAAAAAGGCCTGGTAATGGGCGATGATCCGCTCGTCGGGACACGTTTCAGCGAGCAGACGGCGATTATAAATTTCCCAGAGCCGCAGCCCAAGCGCGTAGGAGGTGCCGTTCCGCTTGTGCATGGAATAAGCCACCTCCAGCGGGTTGCGGACGATGATGATCGTTTTGAGGCCCGGCAACAGGCTCCGCCAGAAAGGCAGGGTGAGGCAATTACGCGGATCTTTCCATCCCCAAACTGGCTTGTCCGAAAAGCGCTCGATCAACAACTGTGCCTTGGCGCGCATCGGCTGGAGGCCGGCACCAGTCAAAGTTTCATCCTGCCACGGCGGCAAATCCCACGCGGCGCCGACCGCGTTCAAGATCTCGTCGTTGAGCTTGACGAAGCGCAGGTTTTCCCAAAAACCGTCCGGATTGTCGATGCGGCAGGCATCAGGTCGCTCTCCGGACCGAGGTCGAGACCACAGCGGTGGAGCAAGCCGCGTCAGCATGGAGGTGCCGGAGCGGTGTGCTCCGGCGATGCAAATAGCACTTTTAGTCATCGGGTGCGGAGATCCTCGGCCATTCACGGATAGACCGGACATCCAGAAGAATCAATCCGGCAGGGAGCTCCGCGGTTTTAGGGCTTGACGGGCGGGAAATCTTGAAGCTGTGATGCAAAACCCGCTCATGCGACCAATACCACCCGACCTCTTCCTGGCCGACGTTGATCCGGCCGAGGGTCGGCAGGATCACAGCATCGCATTTGAGATCATGCAGTTTTTTCACGAGCCATCCGCCGCCTGCACCGCGACCTCCGTGTGCTAGAGCAGGAAAGCGCGCCGGAAAACCGCCAGCTATGCAGTCCAGAGCGGAGGATGAAATGGCCGTCGAACACCGCGCCGGTCTGGCGAAAGAGCGCCAGCAAATCGTCGTTCATGGCGCAGCGCCCGCCGCCTAACCCGAGGTGTCGCTGACCGTTTTGCCGTCCGTGAAGCTGTTGCTCGCCACCGCGATGACTTCGATCTCGACCTTGGCGCCTTTCGGCAGCGCAGAAACGGCCACGGTCGAACGGGCCGGCGGATTTTCGCGGAAATAGGTCGCGTAGATCTCATTCACCGCCTGAAAATCATCCATGCTGGTGAGGAAAATGGTCGTCTTTACCACGTGATCAAAGTTTAGCTGTTCCGCGCGCAAGATGGCGCTGATATTTTCGAGCACGCGTTTGGCCTGCTCGGAAATGTCGTCGGAAACAATCTGCCCGGACTTTGGATCGAGCGGAATTTGCCCGGCACAAAAGAGCATCGAGCCGCTGCGGATCGCCTGAGAATAGGGCCCGATCGCAGCCGGCGCATCACTGGTTGAAACGATTTTCTTCATGGCCCGAGCTTAGCCGCAAAATTTCCTCACACAACGGACACAAGGTCACGACGGATGATTTTGAGGTTTGATCGCGGAGATGCAGGTGTCCAATGAACCTGGATACCTTGGTGGCTTCGTGCGAGACCACCTGAGATTGATCATGGACGAATCTCGTCGATATTGCCGCCCTGATGGTCAGCTGGATTCTAAAGAAGATACTGGGCTCGAAAAATCAGCGCGAGATCAAGCGCCTGCAGCCGATCGTGCGCTCGATCAACGCCTTCGAGGAGCAGTACAAGGCGCTCTCCGATGACGAGCTACGCGCCAGGACCACGGCTTGGAAAGCCGAAGTCTCCACGATCGAAGATCCCGAAGCGCTCGCCCGTCGGCTCGACGAGATCCTGCCTGAAGCGTTCGCTCTGGTGAAGAACGCGGCCCGTCGCCTGACGGAACGCCAGGTGACTTTCCCAGTCTGCGACCAGCCGATGACGTGGAACATGGTGCACTTCGACGTGCAGTTGATTGGCGGTATCGTGCTGCATCGCGGCCGGATCGCGGAAATGGCTACTGGCGAAGGTAAAACGCTCGTCGCCACCCTGCCGCTCTACCTCAACGCGCTCGCCGGTCGCGGCGCGCATCTCGTGACGGTGAATGACTACCTCGCCCGACGCGACGCCGAATGGATGGGCCAGCTCTACAGCTTCCTCGGTTTGTCTTGCGGCTGCATCCAGCACGATCAGCCTCCCGACCTCCGCCGCGAACAGTACGCGATGGACATCACCTACGGCACCAACTCGGAGTTTGGTTTCGACTACCTGCGCGACAACGGCATGGCGACCACGCGCGAACAGCAAGTGCAGCGCGGTTATCACTACGCGATTGTCGACGAGGTCGATTCCATCCTGATCGACGAAGCGCGCACCCCGCTCATCATCAGCGGCCCCGCCACCGTTTCGACCCATCAATACGACCGGCTCAAGCCGCTGGTCGACCAGCTCGTGCGGAAGCAGAACATGCTTTGCAACCGTCTCGCCAGCGAAGCGAAAGAAGCCTTCGACAGAAATGACAGCGACGAAGGCGGCCGGCTCATGTTCAAGGTGAAGCTCGGCCAGCCGCGCAACAAGCAGCTCCTCCGCATGATGGAGGACCCGGACAAGCGCAAGGCGATCGATAAGGCCGAGCTCTCGTTTTACCAGGACACCCGGAAAGAAGAACTCTTTGCGCTCAAGGAGGAGCTCTTCTTCACGATGGACGAGAAATCGCACGAAGCCGATCTCTCGGAGCAGGGCCGCGCGTTCCTCAATCCCGACGATCCGGATTCTTTCGTGCTCCCGGATTTGATCAGCGAATTTACCGACATCGATCTCAACCGCCTGCTCTCGGACGAGGAAAAAGATCGGATGAAAGCCGAGAAACAGGAGCATTGCGACAAGCGGGCCGAGCAGATTCACAACATCTCGCAGCTGCTGCGCGCCTATTGCCTTTTCGAGAAGGACGTCGCCTACGTCGTCGAGGAAAACAAAGTCGTGATCGTCGACGAATACACCGGCCGCAAAATGCCGGGCCGCCGCTGGAGCGATGGATTGCACCAGGCCGTCGAAGCGAAGGAAGGCGTCCAGATCGATCGCGAAACGCAGACCCTGGCCACGATCACGATCCAGAATTACTTCCGCCTCTACCACAAGCTCGCGGGCATGACCGGCACCGCGGAAACCGAAGCCAACGAATTCCACGACATCTACAAACTGGATGTCGCCGTTATCCCGACGAATCGACCGGTCGCGCGGGCCGACGCCAACGACCGCATCTACAAGACGCGCCGCGAAAAATACAACGCCGTCATCAACGAAATCCGCGAGCGCCATGCCGCCTCGCAGCCGATTCTCGTCGGCACGGTGAGCGTGGAAGCTTCCGAGTTGCTCAGCCGGATGCTGAAGCGCGAAAAAATTCCGCACAATGTGCTGAACGCGAAATATCACCGGCAGGAAGCCGAGATTGTTAGTCGCGCCGGACAGGCGGGTACCGTCACCATTTCGACTAACATGGCGGGTCGCGGAACCGATATTAAGCTTGGGCCCGGTGTGCCAGATAAAGGCGGCCTCTACGTCATCGGCACCGAGCGCCACGAATCGCGGCGCATCGACCGGCAGTTGCGCGGACGTTGCGCTCGCCAGGGCGATCCGGGCGCGACCCGTTTTTACGTCAGCTTTGAAGATGATCTCATGCGCAACTTCGGCGCAGCCGATCGGATGACGAAAATCATGGAGCGCTTTGGCCTCGAGGAGGGCCAGGAACTCGAGCATCGCTGGCTCAACAAGTCGGTCGAGACGGCGCAAAAGCGGGTCGAGCAACGCAACTATCTCGCGCGCAAACGCACCCTCGATTTCGACGACGTGATGAACAACCAGCGCGAGGTCGTCTATACCTATCGCAACGAAGTCATCGACACGGAGGATCCGCACAAGCTGGTTTACGAGGTTATCGATGAAGCCGTTCCCGCGAAGGTAACGGAATATCTCGGCACCGGCGCTTCCGGCGACGAACCGAATCACCCGGGTCTCTTGAATTGGGTAAATACGACCTTTCCGCTTGGCCTAACGAAAGAGAAGGCGCAGTTCGAGACCCGCTCGCCCGCAGGAGAATGCGGAATTCCTGATCGGAAAAATCAAGGAAGCCTACGAGCGCAAGTCGAGCCACGAAGAACCGGCCGCGGTTAAGAGCCTCGAGCGCTACATCATTCTGAACGCCATCGATCGCCTCTGGCAGGAGCATCTTTATGCGATGGACGCGCTCCGCGAAGGCGTCTACCTCCGCGGCTACGCGCAAAAGGATCCGCTCATCGAATACAAGACGGAAGCCTACGAAATGTTTGTCGATCTGATGGCCAACATTAAGAACGAAGTGCTGCACAATCTCTTTCGCAGCACCTCGAACTTGCAGGCTTTCGAGACGTTTCTCTCGACGCTCCCGCAATTTCTCATGCGCCAGCAGGATGCAGCCGCTTCGGCGGCCAATGGTCCGCTGCCCGGACGGCGGCCCGAGCGAATCGGTAGCGCGATCGGTGGCAATGGCGATGCGGAAGGCGAAGTAAAATTGGAACTCGCTCCGGTGCGCCGTGAGCTGCCCAAAGTTGGGCGCAACGAGCCGTGCCCTTGCGGCAGCGGTAAGAAATACAAAAACTGCTGCGGCCGCATCGCCTAACGACTCGCCCATTCTTCTCCGGGGAGCACAGGCGGCCCGCCTGTCCGTCGCGGTGTTGTATCTGTTTCGCGTCGCCTGCAGGAGCCGCCCCGGAGGGGCGCAACGAAAATAGCCCGGCGCTTCAGGGCCGGGTTGCTCGGATTGAGGTTTCCTCGTCGCGGAGCGACGGCTGACGAGCGGGCGTGTGCCTTCAACCGTCGCTCCGCGACGCGGGACTTTGGCTGGGGGCGAACCCGGCACTGAAGTGCCGGGCTATCCTCCTGAGATCGCTACGCGACTCGCAACTTGGGATAGGTTCTGCGCGGCGAGAAAATTTCGCGACTTCGGAACACATTCGCTAGTACGCGGAACGCGTGCGCTACCCGTGACTACTGCACCTCGTAGGTCGTGATCTCCAGCTCGTGGCCATCGGGATCGCGGAAGTAAATCGAATGCGCGATGCCATGGTCCTCAAAGTGAAAGGCGATTCCGCGTTGTTTCAATTCCTGCTGCGCTCGTTCAAAATTCTTCGATCCGCGCGCAAGGCGAAATGGAGCACGCGCACTGGGTTGGACTCGCCTGACGGCGGCTTCTTCCTGGTGGCGGGAAAGAAAGCAATCCCGGTCGCGCCTTTCCCGACGAAGATCGGAATGCCATCCCAGCTTCCTTCGTGCTGCCGCTCGAGGCCGAGAACCTCGACATACCACTTGACCGACTCTTCGACGTCGCTCACCGCGAGTGCAATGTGATCCAATCCTTCCAGGTTCATTTGTAGAAAAGCATTGCCGCAGCGGCAGTCTCCGTCAAAAATCGGCACGTTCCCCGTGAATATTTGTTCTCCTGACCGTCGTGAGTTTCTCCGTCTCCTAGGCGGAGCGAGTATGGCGAGTGCGCTGCCGGCCTGGCTCCGTGCGGCGGAAATTGCACCGCAGGATCTGGTCACCATCTCGATCCTGCACACGACCGATCTGCACGGCCACATCCTGCCGACAGTCGACTACGACGGCCGCCCGGATCTCGGCGGGCTGGCGCGCTGCACCACTCAGATCCGGCGTTGGCGGGCAGAGAATCCCAACTCAATCCTGATCGACATTGGCGACGTCTATCAAGGGACCGAGTTCGCGCTCAGCGATCGTGGCCGGATGATGATCGATCTCTTCAATCTCCTTCGCTACGACGCCTGGACCATCGGCAACCACGAGTTCGATTGGGGCATCGAGCCTTTTCTGCGCGCGGTCGAGCGATCGGAAATGCCGGTGCTGGCGGCCAATACGTTGCTCGAAGGAAAGCCGGCTGGCGTCTTCGCTGATGCGCGTCATCCCTTCGCGAGGATCCAGCCCTTCATCTTGAAAGAAGTTGCCGGGATCAGGCTGGCGATCGTCGGCCTAACGACACCGGGAATGCCCTTTTGGTTCATGCCCCGGTTCATCGAAGGAATCGAGTTCCAGCACCCGGTCGAACCGGTGCGCCGTGCCATTCGCCAGGCCCGCGCGGCCGGCGCAGATGCGGTGATTCTCGCCGGCCACATGGGTCTGAAGGAGCGAACCGGCGGCGACGATTTCGCCAACTGCGTCATGTTGCTGACCTCGGAATTTCCGGAAGCCGCGGTCTTTATCGCCGGTCACACTCATCAAGACATCTCAAGTCGCCTAACGAACGGCGTTGTTCTGACCCAGGCCGATCACTTTGGTATTCATGTTGGGCGCGTGGACCTCTTGTTTGATCGCCGCTCGAAAAAACTTATTCGCCAGGACGCGCGCACTGAGATGATGGACAGTCGTTTTTCACTCGATCCGGTCGTGCTCAGTCGCACGCAGCCGCAACTTGATCGCGCGGCAGCTGTCCTGGCCACGCCGATTGGCGAGTTGGCCGATACCCTGAGCATCAATGGCCCCGCGGGAGAACCGAGTGATCTCGCGGCGCTGATTGCCGCGGCCATCAGCGAAGCATTGACGGAGCGTGGCCTAACGATCGATGGCGTGTTCCATGGATTGTTCGAGGACAATCATGCTTTCCGAAAGGGGCCGAAGACGATCGGAGACATCTGGCAGATCCTGCCGTTCGAAAGCTTTCTCGTGACCGGTGAGCTCACGCCGCTCGAGCTGAAAGTGATCATGCAGGAGGTCTGGCAAAGTCGCGAGATGCGAGATCTATCCGGTTTCAAGATGATCGTGGAAGGGCAGGGAGAAAACCGTCGCCTAACGAGCCTGCGCCTGGCCGACGGCCGGCCGCTTGATCCGGCCAAGCGCTATCGCATCGCACTGAATACCTTTGATGCCCGCAGCGCCGGTCATCGGTTTATGAAATTGCGCTCGATCCTCGAGCGGCCCGACGCCAGGTGCGCTTTCCATCCCGTGCAGACGCGCGAGGCGCTGATTGACTATTTCCGCCGGCACAAAGTGGTGCATCGTCTGCCCCACGCCGGCCTTTCCCAGACGGCTGCCTGAAGTTCACCGGCTTGACCTCGCAATCTCACTCTGTTTTTACTGCCAGCCGATGAAGATCCCATGCTCCGTCTCGTCCGATCGGGGATATTTTTCTTCTTTTCGCACCACGCGAGGTAAGTGCAGCCGGAGGGGACTGACGATATCGGAGGAAAGTACCAACGTGAAGATCGTGCAACGCCGCGTACGGGGGCTATCGCCGGGTGATTTTCGCGGCGGGGCAACGCTGCTAGTTTTGCGACCATGCTGCCCATACGCTTTTTTCAAATCGATCCGCTGCTCTTGCGCCGCAAATCTTGATCGGCACGGAGCTCGTCTGGGAAAAGTGCGCCGGCCTTGTCGTTGAGACGGAAGCCTATCTGGTCGAAGGTGACGAAGCGAGTCATACCTTCAAGCGTCCGAGCACGCGCGCTTTCGTCGAGCGCAACAAACCGGGCGCGGCCTACATCTATTTCAACTACGGCGTGCACTGGATGCTGAATGTTCTGGTCAAGGGCGGCCCACGGGATGGACTCATTCTGATTCGTGCGATCGAGCCGCGGCGCGGTCTGGCGATCATGCGAAAACGCCGCGGCGTCGAAGACGTTAGGCGCCTTTGTTCCGGCCCCGGGAAACTGACCCAGGCGCTCGATATCACGAAGCGTCATCACGAGATCGATCTCTCTTCGGATCCCGCACATTGTTTTCGGGCTCGCCGGGATCCGGAGGTTTCCGTCGTCGCCGACCGGCGCATTGGCATCAGTCGTGCGAAAGATTTTCCGTGGCGTTTTACCCTGCAGGGCAGTCTCTTTGTCAGCGTGCCGGTGAAGGCAAATCTGTCATCCCGATCCGGCGAAGCACGGAGAGCCGTGACGCAGGCCGCGTAGCGGGCGAGGCCGGGCTTTCAAACCTCTCAGTTGCAATGGACGCGTCTGTTCGGTTCGCAGCCGTACATTGCAACTGCGGGGTCCTTCGCCGTCTGCGCGGGCTCAGGATGACAAAACGGAAGGGCTTCTGACGCGTTGACCCCGCCACTGTTCGCGCCGATTCTAGGCGCTCGATGAATCGGAAAAAACAGCGCGTCCTCCTCGGCATGAGCGGCGGTGTCGATTCCAGCGTCGCGGGCTATTTGCTGCGCGAGCAGGGCTACGACGTCGTCGGCGTGACGATGAAGGTCTGGCCGCAGGATTGCATTTCGCGCGCCGAGGACAAGTGCTGCGGCCCGCAGGCCATCGCGGATGCACGCGAGCGTGGCGCATTCGTTAGGCATTCCGCATTATGTGGTCGACGAAGCGGATCAATTCGAGCGCGTGGTGATCGATTATTTTTCGAGCGAATACCAGGCTGGCCGCACGCCAAACCCCTGCGTGATGTGCAACGAGAAGCTCAAGTTCGGCAGCCTCTGGGAAAAGGCGCGGGCGCTCGATTGCGAGTACATCGCGACCGGTCACTACGCCATCATCGAGCACTGACGCCGGATCGCGCGGTCCTGCGCAAGGGCGTCGACCCGCGCAAGGACCAGTCGTATTTTCTTTTCAGCCTGCGCCAGCCACAATTGCGCCACGCGCTCACTCCACTCGGGCGGATGGCCAAGCCGGAAATCCGCGAGATCGCTCGCTCGTTAGGTCTGAAGGTCGCCGAAAAGGTCGACAGCCAGGAAATTTGCTTCGTACCGGGGAACGATTACAAGGCGTTCCTTCGCTCGCGCCTGGGCGAAGCGGAGTTTCATCGTGGTGGCATCTACGATCTCTCCGGCAACTTCATCGCCGGGCATGAAGGCATCGAGATGTTCACCATCGGGCAGCGCAAAGGTTTGCCCGGCGGTTCGCCGCGACCGCGTTACGTGGTCGATATCGACGCCGCCACGAACCGGGTTTTTGTCGGAGACGCCGAGGATTTGCTCGTGGAGGAATTCGAAATCGACCGGATTAACTGGAGCAGCCGCAAGGCGACGGATGAACCGCTGGCCGTGACGGTGAAGATCCGTTACAGCCATCCCGGAACCGCCGCGACGCTCATCCCGCTCGAGGGCGATCGCGCGCTCGTCAGGTTGGATGAGCCGCAAAAGGCGGTCACACCGGGCCAGGCCGCGGTCTGCTATGAGGGGGATATTGTGATCGCGGGTGGCTGGATTTGCCGCCAGGCAGCGGTCGCCGTTTTTGCCTAACGAATCGATGGCCGACGAAGCCCTTCTCGTTCGTCAGCACTTTCCCGGATGTTGCCACGGCCCGGCGCATCGGACGGCAGCTGGTGGAGGAACACTGCGCGGCCTGCGCCAACATTCTGCCGACGGTCGAGTCGATCTATTGGTGGAAGGAAAAAGTGGAGAGCGCGAATGAGACGCTCGTTCTGTTTCAAGACGAGCGCCGATCGCTACGCGGCGCTGGAGACGACCTTGCGCCAATTGCATCCCTACGAAGTGCCGGAGATCATCGCGCTCCCGATCGAGCGCGGGTTGCCCGATTACTTGCGCTGGGTTACCGGGAACTGCACGGAGTCAACTTCGATATGATCATTCGCGAAAAGGAGCCGGCCAACCTCGAGATGCCATTCGGCCTCCTCGACGGTTTCATCACGCCTAACGAACAGTTTTACATCCGGTCGCACTTTCCGGTGCCGGAAGTCGATCTCAAGACCTGGCGACTGAAGATCGAAGGTGCGGTCGAACAGTCACGAAGCTGGACCCATGACGAATTGCAGGAGCTGCCGGCGAGAACGGTTCCCGCGACACTCGAATGTGCCGGCAATGGCCGCGTTTTCCTCGTCCCGAAAGTGAAGGGAACACAATGGGAACTGGGTGCGATCGGCAACGCGGAGTGGACCGGGGTGTTGTTAGGCGAACTCTTGCGGCAGGCCGGGCTGAAGAGCGACGCCGTCGAAGTCATCCTCGAAGGCGCGGATGGTGGCACGATTGCCGAGCCGCCGCGTCCGGCGGGAAAAATCCATTTTGCGCGCAGCGTTCCGTTAGGCAAGGCGATGGATGATGTGCTGCTCGCCTTCCGCATGAACGGTCAGCCCTTGACGCCGGCGCACGGATTTCCGCTGCGCGCGATCGTGCCCGGCTGGTACGGAATGGCGGCGATCAAATGGCTGCAGCGGATCGTGGTCACGGACCGTCCGTTCAACGGCTATTATCAGACGGTTGACTACGCTTTCTGGGAGAAGGGCGAGACCGGCGCGGCTCTCGTGCCGATCACGGAGATGCAGGTGAAAGCGGCGATTGCGCGGCCTGGGATCAATGAAGTGATTGCCGCCGGGACGACCTATCGCGTGGCGGGCGCGGCCTGGACGGCGAGGGCGGAGATTGTCCAGGTGGAGCTGAGCACCGATGGAGGTGTCTCCTGGCGCAAGGCGTCGTTAGGCAGGGAGCAGGCCAAAAACAGCTGGCGGCTTTGGGAGTGCGACTGGAAAACGCCAACCGCGCCGGGCCGCTGCACGCTCATGGCGCGGGCGACGGATTCGCGCGGCCGCACCCAGCCGATGGAGCGCGATCCGGATCGCGGAACTTACGAGATCAATCACTGCCTGCCGATCGAAGTGGAGATTCGTTAGGCGGCGTCGAGGTGCGCCCAGTCGATCTCGACTCGCTGACGCCTCGCAAAGCGGTCATGGAAGAAAAGCTCCTTGTGCCGGCAGCCGTGCTCGTGCAGGAGCCGCGTGACTTTCACGTCGAAGCAGCAGTATTCCGCGATCTCGAGGATGCGCCCCTCGCGCCACCAGCGGATCGCGTCAAGGCTCGCCGCGGTTTTGCGCACGCCTAACGTCGCGTGGGCGATGGCGTCAAGGCCGAGCCGGTGTCCGAGCTTCGTTTCCATGTCGAGCATCAGGTCGGCGGTCGGCAATTCGTGGGCGAGATCGAGCACGGTGTAGCCCATCAAGACGTGGTAGTCGAAATTGAGAACGTTAAATCCAACCACGAGATCGGCCCGGCGCAGGCGCTCGATCAGATCGTGGACGCGCGATTCGTGAAAAATTTCGTAGCGGCCAGTGCGCGTGCTGTAGGTCACGCCGATCGACATCTGCATGTTGCCCTTGCGGTCCCAGCCGCCGGCGTCGTTCGCGGTGCGTTGGGTTTCAAGATCGAAGTAGACGATGTCGCGCATCAGGAAGTTGAGAGTTGATCGATCAGAGTTGAGAGACCCGAGACCGTTATTTCAATTCAAAATCGCCGCAGTCGAAAGACCATCATCTGATCGAGCCCGGAAACGCGGTATTGCTCCACGACCGCGCCGTCGTCCTGAAAGACATCGGCGGCTTTGTTGCCCGTGGAATTAATCAACGCCCGCGACAGGTTCGGCGTGTCGCTGATCGTTCGCAGCGGCAGACCATCCCCCGTTTTCAGAAAACTGCCATCGGCGTCGAGCCCGACGGCCAGAGTCACCTTGCCGGGTTGATCGTGCTTGCAAAGGATTTGGCCGGAGGGTTTGGGTTATTTTCTCCAGCGCGCCGGTCGGGGTCGCCGAGGCTGCGACCGGCTTGTCCTTCACGAGGGAGAAATTCTGATGCGCGATGATTTTCTTGTCGAAAAAGCTCTTCCAATCGGAGACTGCTCCCTCGGCCGTGTCCGTCATTGTTCGGACCAGACCCAGGCCTCGAAATCGTTGTAAGAGGTCATTTTGTTCGAGGACGAAAATTTTCTCCTCGGTCGCAGAAGCCTCGATGCACTCAGGTTGAGGATCATCTGCGACGTAATCAAGCCGCCGCAACAGTTCATGATTCTTGGACAATTGTTTGACCTGACGTGGCCCGTTTCCGCCGACGGTGTCAACGAACCAGGTGGTTCCATTTCTGCCGACGGCACAATCGATCGGGGAAACGAGATTTGGAAGCGCGGGAATCTCATCGCAGTGGACTCCGAAATGCACGGGGAATTTCCCTGGTTATCGCCCCGGTCGATTGATCGCAGATGAATGTCGTCTTCTTGCCGTCGGCCAACTCCGCATTGACGCGCAACTCGCCGTTCTCCATCCCCAGCTGCCAGAGATGACGAATGTGCGGTGACTTGTCATCCGTCACCCAGTCGTTGAAAAAATAATCGATCCCTTCGACCTTCAGGTCGCCGACGACGTAGCCGCGTGCGCCATACTTTCCGTTAGGCAACGGATTTCCTTCGTCGTCGTTTCCGTCCCAAACCGTTTCGAGCGCATCCTGGCCGGCGGTGAATTCGGAAATCGCGTCTTCACGATGAAGCATGCGCACCAGCTTGCCGTCGTGATCGTAAATCCCGAGGCTGATCGTCCCCTCCATGGGCGGCAGGGCGAAACGCAAGGCGACCTGCGGGGCGGCGGCGTTGACGGGCGTGACGGTGGCGGGTGTTGGAGACGGCGATTCCTGCGCAACGGCGGTCGCCAGCCCGAGGACGAGAAACACAACGGCGATGCGCATGCGGTGAGCGCAGCAGGAGCCGGAATCGGCGATCCCGGCCATGATCGAAATGGTTCGAGAACTAGAGGTAATATCGCCAGTTCAATTCGGGGAAGAGGTTAGCGCGCTCTTCGCATTCGCCAAGAAAATCGAGATCGATCTGTGCCGGCATCGAGCTGATCGTAGAGGCGGTTGAAGCGCAGGAGGTGGTCGGTGGTTCTTTGCGTCGCGTACTCCGGCGCGCTTTTGGTTTTGATGAGGAAAGCCCAGTCGCTCGATTGGGCGAGGAGAAGCTCGCGGGCGGCTTGTCGAAGCGCGCGCTCGATCACGGGCTCGGTGGTGTCGCGCTGGCGGCGCGCGATTTCTGTCATGCGGCGGGTGGCGGCGTGCAGGTGCGGATAAATCCAGGCGTTGTTTTCCTCCAACCAGACGCCGTTGAAACCATTTTCACCCCAGCTCGAGGGATTTGGCCTAACGACCTGTTGCGACGGATGCGCGGCCAGAAACTCTGTCGGGGTGGTGAGCTGCAAATCCTCCCGTTCGCGGGCCGCGCGACGAAGGAAGCTTTCGAGAAAACGCGGACCTTCAAACCACCAGTGACCGAAAAGCTCGGCGTCGAATGGAGTAACGATCACCGGATCGAAGTTCATCTCGCGCAGCTCGCGAAAGCACGCGCTGACGCTTCGCGAAAAAATCGTCGGCGTGTTCGTCGGCCGCCGCCTGGGCCGCTCGCCGGGTTGTAGAGTTCCTTTTCGTCCGTCCGGCCGGTCACGCGATGATACTTGAGGCCGGTAAATTTCCGCACGCCAGGCGGATGGAGAAACGGCCGCAGCTCTTCCTCCGATCGATCGAAATCCGATATCGCGATAGAAATCGCGGTAGACCGGGTCGCCCGGATAACCGCTTTCCGCACTCCAGACTTCGCGATTCGATTCGACGATCGCGGGCGAAGGCGGCCGGGACCCGCCGGCGTGTAGCACGGCGCAATAGATCGCGTGCTGCGGTCGCGGCTGGGCAAACATGAGGCCGTGGGTGTCGAGGACGAACCAGCGCAGGTTGGCCTCCTGCAGAATGGACATCGAGGCCGTCGCTGTAACCGCATTCCGGCAGCCAAAACCCGCCCGGTTCGCGGCCAAACATTTCGCGATAACTGTCGCAACCGATGCGAATCTGCGCGCGTTGCGCCTCGGGAAAATCCTGGAGCAGCGGCAGGAAGCCGTGGGTGGCGGCGCTGGCGATGATTTCGAGGCAGCCGGCGTCCTGCAGTTCGCGAAATGCCCTGACGATGTCGCGCCGCAACGTTTCCTCGAAGAATGCGCGCGCCGCGGTGAAAAACTGGCGTAAAAGCGAGCCAGATTCAGCGAGCTGCGGGTGATGCCGGTTGCGCTCGATTTCCTGCCGGCCAGCGCCGATCAGTCGCTCGAGATGCCGCAGGTAACGTTGCTGGAGCAGTTCGTCGCGGAGCATCGCGCAGAGGGTGGGGGTGAGCGACATCGTGAGCTTGAACGCCGACGCCTTCGTCGACCAGCCGGCGCATCATGCGGAGCAGCGGAAGGTAGGTCTCGGTGATGGCTTCGAAGAGCCAGTCCTCCTCGAGAAAATCCTCGTGCTCGGGATGCCTGACGAAAGGCAGATGGGCGTGGAGGATGAGAGCGAGATGAGCCGGGCATGTCAGAGCTCAAAGTGTTCAGGAGTTGCAGAGTTGCAGACACAGGCTCGCATCTGAACGCTTGACAATCCCTGCAACCCTGAACACTCGGACCAGCTAGAGCGTGCGGCAGAAATCCTGGAACCGATCGAGCCCCTTCTTGATGACGTCGATGCTGGTCGCGTAGCTCAACCGGATGGTGCGATCGTCGCCGAAGGCGGCGCCCGGAATGACCGCGACGTTGGCTTTGCTGAGCAGACGATCGGAGAAATTCTGCGAGTTCAATCCGAGCTGGCTGATGTTGACCAGGACGTAGAACGCGCCCTGCGGCTTGACCGCGGTGATGTTCGCGATCTTCGAGATGCGGTCATACATGTAGTTGCGCCGCATATCGAACTCGTCGTGCATGTCGGAGAGCGGTTGCTGATCGCCCTTGAGCGCGGCGACCGCGCCCTTTTGCGCGAAGGAGCAGGGATTCGAGGTGCTGTGGCTTTGGATCGAATCGACCGCCTTGGCGATCGCTTCCGGCGCGCCCATGTAGCCGAGCCGCCAGCCCGTCATCGCGTAGGATTTGCTGAAGCCGTTGACCGTGATCGTCAGGTCGTAGGCCTGCTTCGAGAGCGACGCGATGCTGACGTGTTTCGCGTCGTCGTAGACCAGCTTCTCGTAGATTTCGTCGGACAAAATGTAGATGTCTTCCTCGGCCGCGACCTCGACGATCGCTTCCAATTCTTCGCGGCTGTAGACGGAGCCGGTCGGATTGCCCGGGCTGTTCATGATCACCATCTTGGTTCGCGGCGTCATCGCGTTTTCAAATTCCGCGGCGGTCATCTTCCAGCCGTTGCGCTCGCTCGTCTGGCACGATCACCGGCTCCGCGCCGGCCAGCCGCACCATGTCGGGATAGCTGACCCAATAGGGCGAGGGGATGATCACTTCGTCGCCCGGTTCGCAGGTGGCGAGGATGGCGTTGTAACAGGAATGCTTGGCGCCGTTGCTGACGATGATCTGGCTCGGGCGATACTCGAGTCCGTTGTCGGCCGCGAATTTTTCCGAGATCGCCTGGCGCAATTCCGGCAAGCCGGAGCTGGGCGTGTATTTCGTGAAACCGCCCTCGAGCGCGGCGATCGCGGCCGCCTTGATGTGCTCCGGCGTGTCGAAGTCGGGTTCGCCGGCGCCGAAGCCGCAGATGTCGATGCCTTCGCTCTTCATCGCCTTCGCTTTGCTGTCGATCGAAAGGGTGAGCGAGGGAGTGAGTTGAGAAGCGCGCGTAGAGATTTCCATGGCCAGAGTGTTCATCATGAAGTTTCGAAAAAAGGGGAGCGCAAGCTATGGGCGCGCGTAGAAGTTTTCAATCAAAGGTTTCAGGTTGTTCTCGCTCACCTGCACGATTTCCATCTCGCGCTTCGCGTTCTCGGCCGAATCGGAGGCATGCGCGGCGTTGATCATGATCGTCTGGCCAAATTCCTTGCGAATGGAACCGGGCGGCGCCTTGCTCGGATCGGTCGGGCCGAGCACGTCGCGGATTTTGCGCACGGCGTCTTCGCCCTGGTAAACGATCGCGATGCATTTCTCCGTGCCGGGCGCGAGACGTTGCTCGTCGCTCGTCGCGCTCGGCCGGCCGCCGGACATGAATTCGACGATGTCTTCCCAGGCTTCGCGGCCTTTTTCGGCGCCGAGCTTGTCCTTCAACACCGCCAGGACCGGTCCGTAAAATTCCTCCGCCTGGGCCACGCTCATCTGGTGCACCTTGAATCCGATGATGTAGAGCCCGGTGCGCGAAAAGACTTCGATCACGCCGCCCGGCCGGATGTTCGGGAACTTGAAATTGTCGGGCTTGATCAGGACGAGCGACTTCTCCACTTTCGCATCGGCCGGATAGGCAATGACATCGTCGAGAAGGCCGCCGTCGCTGTCGGAAAACTCCGCCCAGAGCTTCAGGTTTTCCTCGACCGACTCCGCATCGAGCGAAGCGAGCACGCCCGGCTCGAAGTAGGTCACCTTGCCCGCTTCATCCGTGATGTAATCGCCGTAGGTGTCGCGAATCGTCTCGCCGCTGGTCCGCTCGTGCACGATGTGACCGACGACGTGGCGGATTTTTTCGATCGCGTCCGGGCCGCGAAAAACGAGGAGCAGCACCCGCGGACGCTGGCCGTCGCGTTCGCCGGTGAAATTCTTCCGGACATAATCGCGAATCAATTCCTGGGTGGCGCGATGCCGCGGATCCTTCGCGGTGACGATCCCTTCGGTATAGCGCCTGACGAGTTCTTCGCCCGGGGCGAACATGCGCCCGCCGACCAGGTCGAGGCCGGTGCGGGAGATGAGTCGGGAAACGATGCCGCCGGTGCGCGATTTGCGCATCGAGTAGGGCGTGACGATGACGTAGGAAAGTTCTTCAGCCTGCATAGGGATCCTGAGCGGCTGAACGGATTAGGCCGCGGGGTGCAGGCAATCGAAGTCGCTCGGACAGGCGGAAGGTAGCTGCGGCTAACGAGCGTTCAACTAGGTTTTCCGCGCGGCGAGCAGCGCGACCCATTTTCCGCGGCGGCGTTGTTTCTCGAGACGGAACTCGAGCGTTCGCGAAGCGCGCGCAGTCGACGGACTCGGCCTGCTCACGCAGGATGCCGGAAACGATGAGGCAGCCATTTGGCGCGAAGAGCGCGTCGGAAAATCGGCAAGCGCGGCGATCAGCAGTTCGCTGAAGAGGTTCGCCGTCACGACTTCGTAACGCGCGGACGGCTTCCAATCGAAGCACATCGGCCGCAATGAACCGGGCCCGGCAGATGTGATTGAGCCGCGCGTTCTGGCGCGCGTGCGCGACGGCGCGCGGATCGTTGTCGAGGCCGAGAACTTCGCCGGCGCCGAGCCGCCGCGCGGCGAGCGCGAGAATGCCGGTGCCGGTGCCGGCGTCGAGCAGTCGCCAGCCGGGCGCGAGATTCCTGCGTCGTTTCCTCGAGCAAGCGAAGCGACATCGCGGTGGTCGCGTGTTCGCCGGTGCCGAAAGCGCCGGCGGCCGGAATGATGAGTTGGAGTCTGTCGCCGACTCTGGACGATCGCGTCGGCTCGCGCACGATTTCCAGACGGCGGCCGACCCGGATCGGCGGGTGGGATTTGTCGCGACCGGTCAGAGCTCCGACCAGTTGCGCGGCAGAGGCTGCGCGACTGCCGCCGAAATCGCGCAGCAATTCCGCGGCTTTGGCGCGACTGTGACAAATTACCTGCACGAGACTCCGCACGCGTCCCGGGCGCGCGATGATCGCGAGATCGCGGCGCAGCGATTTCTTGGAGCCGCGGTTCATTGACCGCCAGCCACTGCGGCGGACGCCTGTTTTTGCCAAAGGATCATCGGTAGCGCGCAACTGTAGCGCACGATCATGACCAAGAGCGTGGCAGCAAGATTCCGGGGAGCGCAGGCGCCCGCCCGCTTGTCGCGCGCCTCGCCGGACACTCTGCGCGCAGAGGAGCTGTTCGCGAGGCGCCTGACAGGCGGGCGGGGCGCCCGCGCTCCCCTAACGAGTTGGAGTTTGAAGCGCCGATCGTAGCGACCGCGATTGAAGGCGCGGCAACAGGCGAGGCAGGCGGAGGTGCGGCGCAGGGGGCGGGTGCGCGGAAAGTCGCGCCGGCAGTGCGGACAGGCGTAAAGATAACGGCGCCGCTGACGACGAATCGGGAACGGCAGATTGTGGCAGCGCGCTTCGCCCTCAATCCCCAGATCGGCGCAGGCGCGGCGCCATTCCATCCCGTGCGGCGCGATCCGGCGGCGGCCGGCGCGAAATTGCGCGAGCAGGTGCGCCAGCTCATGGCGCAGGGTGCGATCAATCTCCGCCTCGCCGTGAGCGCCGAGACGGCGATTGAGCAGGATGCGTGTCGGCGCCGTATTCCGCGCGGCCGGCGGCGGAACGCAGACGAGCCGACCATTCAACGCGAATCTGCGCGGCCAGAGCTGGTCGCGCCCTGCCGGAGGAGGAGGTCGCGGGCGAGCGCTTCCAGCGCCGGGTCGCGGCCGGGCGGCTTTTCGAGAACGGGAGGACGCGAGCGAAAACTCGAGCTGACTAAACGAGAGCATGTTGCGCCGGTCCGCGGCGACCGCGGATTTCTCGGCGGCGCAGGATGCGTTCGATCGCCTCGACCGTCTGCTCGATTTCGGACGCGGTCGTTTCTTTGCCTAACGAGAAGCGAATGGCGGAAGCGGCGCGCTCCGGCGGCAGCCCCATGGCGAGCAGGACATGCGAGGCGACCACCGAACCGACCATGCAGGCCGAGCCGCTCGAGGCGCAGACGCCTTCGAGATCGAGCGCCATGAGCATGGTTTCCGAGGTAAAGCCGGGAAAACTGACGTTGAGCGTGTTGGCGAGGCGCGGCGCGCCGGCGGCGTTTTGCTGCGCCTCGGGGCAAACGCGCTCGATCCCGTGCCACAATTCGTCGCGCAGCTCTCGCTTCGCGCTCCTGTTCGTTAGGCAAATCCCGCAAAACTTCCTCCGCGGCCGCGGCCATCCCGACGATCGCCGGAACGTTCTCGGTGCCCGGCCGGCGTTCGCCTTCATGGGACGCCGCCGAATTGAATGCGATCGATCGGCAAACCGGAGCGCAGGTAGAGAAAGCCAGCGCCTTTCGGTCCGTAAAATTTGTGCGCGCCGAAACTGGCCGCGTCGATCAGCCGGTCAGATCGAGCTCGGCAGCTTTGCCGAACGACTGCACCATGTCGCTGTGCAGCAGGACGCCGTGCTTTCGGCAGCGCGCCGAGATTTCCGCCATCGGCTGGATTACGCCGGTTTCGTTATTCGCAGTCATGATCGAGACCAGCGTGGTGTCGGGCCGAATCGCCCGTTCGAGCTCGTCCGGATCGATCAAGCCATCGGGCGAAACTTCGAGCCAGGTGACCTCAAAACCTTCCCGCTTTTCCAAATGCTCGAGCGTGTGCAGGACGGCATGATGCTCGGCGCGGTTGCTGATCAAATGCTTTCCGTTAGGCGCATGGCGCCGCGCCAGACCGAGGAGCGCGAGATTGTTCGATTCCGTTCCGCCGCTCGTGAAAATGATCTCGTGCGGCTTTGCGCCCAGCAACGCGGCGAGCCGGTCGCGCGCGTCGTCGATCGCCGCCCGGGTCTCGCGCCCGGCGCGATGGACGCTCGAGGGATTGCCAAAATGTCGCTCAAAATAAGGCTGCATCGCACGCCAGGCCGCGTCGCAGAGCGGCGTGGTCGCGTTGTAATCGAGGTAAATCATTTCGAAACAGAGTCGACGGCGCTGCCGCGCGCCGACGCCGGCCGCTTCGGCACGATGGCGATCTCCTTTTCCTGATAAGAAACGAGCGAGTGCGGCGGAACGCTGTGGGTGAGAAAAACGTTTGCCCCAATGGTGGAGCCGGCGCCGACCACCGTGTCGCCCCCCATGACGGTCGTGCCGGCGTAGATCGCGACATGATCCTCGACCGTCGGATGACGTTTTTGCCCGCGCAGAGCCCGCCCCGCCGAGAGCGAGCGGGCGATAAAGGAAACACCCTGATATAACTTCACGTGCGAGCCGATCTTTGTTGTCTCGCCGATCACCACTCCCGTGCCGTGGTCGATGAAAAAATGGCTCCCGATCTGCGCCCCGGGATGAATGTCGATCCCGGTCCGTCCGTGCGCCCATTCCGTCATCATGCGCGGGATTAGTGGCAGGTCGGCGAGATAGAGAATGTGGGCCATGCGCTGGATGGCGATCGCCTCGAGTGAAGGATAGGCCAGAATGATTTCCTCGAAGCTGGTCGCGGCCGGATCGCCTTCGTAGGCCGCGTCGATGTCGGTCCAGAGCATCTCGCGCACACTGGCAAGCTTGGAAAAGAAGTCCGTCAGGATGCGATCGGCGTCGGGTTCGACCGAACCGTTGCTGCCTTCGGCGGGCAAGGCTCTTGCACATTTCCGGGTGAAGCCGGGCGCAGAGCGAGCGAATCCGGCTGCGGGTGAGGTCGGGCAGATCGCCCGGTTGAATCGACCGGCTCGCCATGAAATCCGGGGAAAAGCAGGCTGAGCAATTCGACACAGGCTGCATCGATCGCCGGCCGCGAGGGCAGGGTAGCTGCGGCATCGAGATAATTGATGCCGCCGACTCGCGCTGTAGGTCCGCAGCAATGCCTCGGCCGAATCCTTAAGGGTCTCATCCATCGCCGGAAATATCGGTGAGGTGGCGGGTAATGAAAACGAAAAAGCTCGTCCGAGCTCTCTGAGCGACGGAGCGCCGCGCAACAGGGACGACTGTCTCCGATTTCTCGGGCAGAATTGCAATGCCCACCTGCCGCCGATTAGTCTGTTTGGCGCCTCATGAGTTCATTTGCCATTCACCCGATCGATCCGAGCGAGATCGCTGCGCTTCTCCACGGTTCCCATGCCGATCCATTCCGCATCCTCGGCCCGCATCGCGCGGGCGAGGATCTGGTCATCCGCGTTTTTCGACCGGAAGCGAAGGAGATTCAAATCGTGGCGGCGAACGATCTGACCAAGGTTTTTCCGGCGGAGCGGCTGCACATCGAGGGACTCTACCAGGCGACCGTGCCTAACGAGACGCGCGACTTTTCCTATCTCGTGAAGGTGATCGCTTTCGACGGTTCCGAGCAATTGCTGCGCGATCCCTACAGCTACGGCCCGATCATGGGTGAGGTGGATCTGCACCTTTTCGCCGAGGGAAATCACAAGCGGCTCTACGACAAGTTTGGCGCGCATCTGCGCGAGATCGGCGGCGAACGCGGCACTTATTTCGCGGTCTGGGCGCCGAACGCCGGCACGGGTCAGCGTGGTCGGCGATTTCAATTTCTGGGATGGCCGCGTCCACCCGATGCGGAAACTGGTCGGAAGCGGCGTCTGGGAAATTTTCATCCCGGGCGTGAAGGAAGGCGCGCACTACAAATATCGAGATCAAGACGCTGACGGGCGCGCTTGTTACTCAAGAGCGATCCGTTTGGGTTCTTCAGTCAGCACGGCGCGCAGACCTCGTCGATGGTTTACGACCTCGAGCGTTACCAATGGAGCGACGACCAGTGGATGGCGGAGCGCCCGCAGAAGCAATGGCATCGGAGCGCGATCAGCATTTACGAGGTCCATCTCGGCTCCTGGCGACGAGTGGTGGAGGAGGGGAACCGCTTCATCAGCTATCTCGAGTTTGCCCAGACGCTGCTGCCCTACGTGCTCGAAATGGGTTTCACGCACATCGAGTTGCTGCCGATCGCCGAGCATCCCTTCGAGGGCTCGTGGGGTTATCAAGTGACGAACTATTACGCGCCGACCAGCCGCTTTGGGACTCCGGATGAGCTGCGCCATTTCATCGATGCGTGTCATCGCGCCGGCATCGGCGTGATCATGGATTGGGTGCCGGCGCATTTTCCGAAGGATGCCCACGCGCTCGCGGAATTTGATGGCACGGATCTCTACGAACACGCCGATCCGCGGCAGGGCGAGCATCAGGATTGGGGCACGCTCATTTTCAACTTCGGCCGCAACGAAGTGCGCAATTTTCTGACCGCCAACGCGCTCTTCTGGCTCGACAAATATCACATCGACGGCCTGCGCGTGGATGCGGTCGCGTCGATGCTTTATCTCGATTACTCGCGCCAGCCGGGACAGTGGATCCCGAACGCCTTCGGCGGCCGCGAAAATCTCGAAGCGATCTTTTTCCTGAAGCAGACTAACGAACTCTGCTACGAGAATTTCCCCGGCGTGATGACGATCGCCGAGGAATCAACCGCCTGGCCGGGCGTGTCGCGGCCGACTTACCTCGGCGGCCTCGGCTTCGGCTTCAAATGGAACATGGGCTGGATGCACGACTTCCTGCACTACATGGCGCTCGACCCGATCTATCGGCGCTTTCATCAGGGGAACGTGACCTTCTCGATCATGTATGCCTTCCAGGAGCACTTCATTCTCGTGCTCAGTCACGACGAGGTCGTCCATGGCAAAGGTTCGCTGCATCAACAAGATGCCGGGGGACGAATGGCAGAAGTTTGCCAACCTGCGGATGTTTTACGCCTGGATGTTCGGGCATCCGGGCAAGAAACTGCTCTTCATGGGCGGCGAGTTTGGCCAGGTGCGCGAATGGAATCACGACCGCGGACTCGATTGGGACCTGACGAAGCTGCCGCGCCACGACGGCCTGCGCCGGCTGGTGCAACATCTGAATCACGTCTACCGAAGCGAGCCCGCGCTCTGGGACATGGACGATACCTACGAGGGTTTCGAGTGGATCGATTTTCACGACGCGGACAACTGCGTCGTCGCGTTCCTGCGCCGCTCGCGGGAAGGGGAGTTACTGGTTTTTGCGGTCAACGCGACGCCGGTGGTGCGTTACAACTATCGACTGGGCGTGCCTAACGACGGATTTTATCGCGAGATCATCAACACCGATGGCGAGACCTACGGCGGGAGCAACGTGGGCAACCTCGGCGGATTACAGGCCGAGGCGGTCGAGTGGCAGGGGCGGACGCATTCGATCGTGGTCAATCTGCCGCCGCTCGCGGTCATCGCCTTCAAGCGCGAAGCGCCTGGCGATCCCGCCGAAGCGCCGTAACCGGCTCGTTTTTTGGCGGCTAATGCCGCGGTTTGTACCCTTGGCGGCCGGGTCAAAAAATTCTCTTATTTTTCTGTTGACCATATTTCGAGCGATTGCGCAATCTCGGCTCCTTCAACCCCTGAACCTCAACAACCCCCAACCCACCCCAATACCCCATGAATAAACCCCACTCCGCCTTCACCCTCATCGAACTCCTCGTCGTGATCACGATCATCGCCATTCTGGCCAGCATTGCGCTGCCGGTTTTTAACGGCGTGACCGAACGCGCGAACCAGACCAAAGACCTCTCCAACGCCAAACAAATCGGCCTCGCGCTGAAATTATTTGCGAGCGACAACAACGGAGCCTTCCCTTCGAAGGCGCCCGCCGCGGATTACAACGCCGGCACCGATTTGGCGGCGGGCGACGTTTCCAACGACGCCTTTTGGTGGCTTTTCCCCAGCTACCTGAAGAGCGAGGATATCTTCACCACGGCCGGCTCGAAATGGTCCCCAGGGAACCCGGACAATACAATTGATCCCGCGGGTTCCTCCACTCGGACGGATACGCTAAAAGCGGGTGAAAATACTTATGCCTACGTCTCTGGACTCACGGATACGACCAACCCCGCTTTTCCTCTGCTGGCTGACGGCTTCAGCACGACCGTCCCTGTTTACGATGCAAACAAAGCGAACAAAGGCGGTCATTTGGGCAGCGAACAAAGCGATCGTGATTTTCTGCGATGCCAGCGGCCAGATCATGAAGGTCGCGAGTGACAAGAAGCTGAAACGTTCCGGCAACGCGACCCAGGGACTTTTCGAAACCGGCACCGATTGGCTGGACACCGGAGTGACTCCGGTGCTCAACCCGGAATAAGCGGCATCAGCCTAACCAACAGTCGATTCGAATTCACCATCGCGGACGCGGGTCTTGATCCGCGTCCGCGTTTTGGCTTCCGCGACCCTGCGAATCACGTTGCCCTTCGCGTCGAGCGTGATGCTGTAGCCGCGCTCGAGGGTTGCCTGCGGCCCGAGGATGCGCAGCATTCCCGCCGCCCGATCCCAGCGCTGCCGCGAGTCCGCGAGGCGCTGTTTCGAGCACTCGCCGAGACGGCGCCGAATTTCCTGCAACTGCTGTCTTCGCACCGCCAATTCCCGGGCGGGATTGTGCGCCTTCAAGGCCAGCAGTGCATTCGTTAGGCGGGTCCGATCGAGTAGTGCGACGGCGCTCTATCGTGCGCAGGAGCGATTCCCTGGCGAGATCAAGCTGCTGTTGGGCGTCGCGCAGGCGTCCGCTCAGCTCGCGGAACAATGCCTTTTCCGAAACGGCGCTCAGCCGCGCGCGAGCGCGCTCGAGAAAATCCCGGCAGCATTTGCCCAGACCGTTTTCCAGCTCGCGGGTGCGGCGCTCGAGATCGCGCACATCGGGCACGACCAACTCGGCCGCCGCGCTCGGGGTCGGCGCGCGCAGGTCGGCGACGAAATCCGCAATCGTGAAATCAACTTCGTGGCCCACGGCCGAGACCACCGGAATCGCGGAATGGAAAATCGCCCGGGCCACGATCTCTTCGTTGAACTCCCAAAGGTCTTCGATGCTGCCTCCGCCGCGCGCCACGACGAGGACGTCGAGCGCTTTCCAGGAATCGTTAGGCGCGCTCAGCTCGCGGATCGCGGTCGCGATTTCGAGCGCGGCGCCGGTCCCCTGCACGCGCACCGGATTGATCAGCACCGCGACGCCCGGAGCGCGCCGTCGCAGAATGTTGAGGATATCCTGGATGGCCGCGCCGCTCGACGAAGTAACGATGCCGATGCGGCGCGGGAATTTCGGGAGCGCGCGCTTGCGCGCCTGGTCGAAAAGGCCTTCCGCTTCCAGCTTCCGCTTGAGGGCTTCGAATTTCGCCTGCAACAAGCCGAGTCCGCGCGACTGCAGGATCTGCACGCTGAGTTGATACTGCCCGCGCGCTTCGAAAACGGTGACGTTGCCGTAAACCTGCACCTGCATGCCGTCGGCCAATGGACGCGGAAAGGGCGGCAGCGTGTTGCGAAAAATCACGCAGGCGATCGCGGCCCGCTGATCCTTGAGCGTAAAATACTGATGACCCGACGGGTGTTTCTTGTAGTTGGAGATCTCTCCCTGCACCCAGACCGCGCCGAACCGCGTCTCGAGCAGCCCGCGGATCGAGCGGGTCAGCTCCGCGACCGTCAGGACTCTGCGCGACGTTCCGGGAAAAAGATCGGATTCCGCGCTCATGAGCAGTGCGGCGCTGAACGTCCGGGGAGCGCAGCGCGCCCTCGCGTGCTGGTTCGGCGCACCCGCCGCAAACGAACTCGTTGCGAATCATCGCAGTCGTCGGCGAACAGTTCGCGTTGGCGAGGCGCCATCGCCAGCACGCGAGGCGCGCGCGCTCCCCGGAGGTCGGTGCGCGCCGCGCATCTCACGAACCGAAACAACTCGCTTTGCGGGCCGACCGGCGGCTTCAGCCCCAGTTTCCGGTAGGCGTTAGGCAAAGCGACCCGGCCTTGCGCGGTGCGCTTGATGTAGCCTTCCATGATCAAATACGGCTCGTTCACTTCTTCGAGCGTCCCGGCTTCTTCGCCGACCGCGACCGCGAGCGAGCTCAACCCGACCGGGCCGCCGTTGAATTTGTAAATCAGCGTCTCGATGATGCGCTTGTCCCACTGATCGAACCCGTCGCGATCGATTTCGAGCATCGTCAGGGCGCGGTCCGCCAGTTCTGCGCTGATGCGGCCGTCCGCTTTCACCTGCACATAATCGCGCACCCAACGGAGGAGATTGTTCGCCGTGCGCGGCGTCCCGCGCGTTCGCGTCGCGATTTCGGCCGCGCCCGCCGCGTCGATCTCCACATTCAAAAGGCCCGCGCTGCGCAGGATGATTTTTTGCATCTCTTCCGCGCTGTAATAGTCGAGCCGCGCCGTCATCCCGAAACGCGAGCGCAACGGCGCGCTCAACATGCCGGAACGCGTCGTCGCGCCGATGAGGGTGAACTTCGGCAGGCGCAGCTGCAGACTGCGCGCCTGCGGGCCCTGGTCGATGATGATGTCGAGCTTGTAGTCCTCCATCGCGGGATAGAGATATTCTTCGATCGTCGGCTGGAGGCGATGGATTTCGTCGATGAAAAGGACGTCGCCCTTCTCCAGGCTGGTGAGCAGTCCGGCCAGCTCGCCCGCCTTTTCGATTACCGGTCCGCTGGTGTTCTTGATGTTTACGCTCATCGCGTTCGCGATGATGTGGGCGAGCGTCGTTTTCCCGAGGCCGGGCGGTCCGCTCAGCAGGATGTGCTCGAGCACGTCGCCACGCTTTTTTGCCGCTTGCGACCAACACCTCGATCCGTTCACAGACCTTCACCTGGCCGGTGAACTCGCTGAACATCGGCGGACGCAGCGAAATTTCGAAGGCTGGATCAGGTATGGGCGGATTCATGGGACGATCAGGAGAATGAACCACGGATTACACGGATGACACGGATGGGATGAAGGCAAGAGGATGGGGCGGCCTTCGGTCGCCGCTCCCCATCCGTGCAATCTGTGTAATCCGTGGTCAAATGATTCGGTTAATCCTGTCTCTACTCTAGATTTTTCGTCAGCACCAATTCCGTCCCGCGGCTGCGCAGAACGTAATCGACTTGATCAAAGGCGTTACGGATCAGGTGCAATCCCAACCCGCCGGGCCGGATCAAATCGACCCGCCGGCGCTTCATCGATTTTGGCTGCGGTTGCTTCCCGTAGTCGCGCAGGCGAAGACAGACACAATCATTTTTGCCCTCGAGCGAGAGCGAGATGAACTGGTCGTCCCGCAAATGGTAGGCATGCCGGATGATGTTGCTGCAGGCCTCGTCTACACCCAGCACCATGAGCGCGCGCTGGCGCTCCGAGAACGGGAACGCCTCGAGGAAGCGCCGCACACAATTCCTCATCAGCGCGAGATTGCCGGTGTGACTGGAGAATTCGATTTTTTTCTTCGTTTTCCTCATCGCGCCGGGCCGCCGACCCAACTCCCAAACCCTGATCAGAGCAAAGTTGGCCAATTTCAGAACGATCGGCAATCAGTTTTCGCCGAGAAGACGGACGGGCGAATCCTCCTCGGCGATTCACTTGTAGGGCGCGCCATCTTGGCCGCCCCCGTGTGGCTACCGATCGCGGGGGCGGCCAGGATGGCACGCCCTACATGCGGCACCTTCGGAGCAATCGGGCTGGCAATCGGACGCGAGACATGCACTATTTTTGCATGTCGAAACGGCTCCTCGCGCTGCTCTTGCTCGCCACGCCGGCTTTTGCTCAGGAACGCCCGACCGCTTACCAGGCCCTGCGCACGGTGGGCACGCAATTGAATCGCGATTTCGTTAACCACGTCATCCTGGTCACCGGCTCCAATGGCGATCCGCAGCCCGAGACATGGCGCATTTTGCTCGATGACCCAAAGGCAAGCGGTGGCGTGCGCGAGGTGGAAGTCAGCAACGGTAAGATTATTTCGGAACGCACCCCGTTGCGTTCGGCGGTCGAGGGTTCATTGGGCGCGGTGATCGACACCGCGAAACTGAATCTCGACTCGAGCGGCGCCTATACTCTCGCCCAGCAGACGGCGAATAAATCGCATGTCACGTTTGCGACCGCGGACTACACCTTGCGGGTCGATGAGCGCGGCAATCCAATCTGGATCGTTGCGTTGCAAAGACAGAACGGCGAGCCGGCCGGAAAAATTTACATCGGCGCCAATCACGGCACGATCACCCGGACCGAGGGACTTTTTAGCGGAGGCGATCGGACCGCAGTTGTCGATGCGCAAACCGACGAAGCCAAGCCGGAAGACGCGGATGACGACGGTGATCAGAACCGTGCAAGGCCGGATCAAACACGCGTTTCACCAGGCCGGGAACGACGTGAAGGGCACTTTCTTCAAGGTCCGCCGATCCTTCGTGGATTTCTTCCAGGACAAATGAAATCGCAAGCCTCCGTCGCCGTGACAGCGAGTCTTGCATTCTCCGGTCTGCACCCGAAAATGACGGCGATGAAAGGCGAATTCCCGGCGCAAGCGGCGTGGACCAACGTGCGTCACGGCTGGCAACAGCTCTACGGCAGCTTCGAGGAGATGGGGATCAGCATCGAGTGGCACGATTTCAAAACGAGCCGGCCGCTCGATTGGGCGGAGAGTTTTCGCCCGGGCAGCGTCGAGTTTTGCCTCAACCTTGACGGACGTGGCGCGATCGGCCGCGGCGGCAGCACGCCCGCACGATTACGGCCCGAGCAGTTCCGGTTATTACGCGATCGGCGACGAGCCGCTGCGCGCGACGCGGCAGGCAAATGACCATCATCGTTTTGTCACCCTGGAATATTCGAGAAAACATCTGCAAACCCAGTTTGCGGCTTCGGAGAGCGAACTCACGCCGGCCATGCGCGAGGTGATTTTCCCGAAAAAAGAGCAGAGCATCGTCTCGCCGCCGCAGCCGATGTCGGCCGAGCAGCGCGCGATTGTGGCCAGCCTGGCCGAGCCGCCGGTGCCGAAGGCGGCGCGCATTCTCTGGTATCAAAGCAAGGCGCTCGAGCTGATGTCGCACTTTCTTTTCGAGCCGAAGGATCCGGAATTCTTTTGCATGCGGCAGAAACGGGTCGCGCGCGATCGCGTGATGCGGACGAAGGAACTGCTGGTGCGCGATCTGGCCAACCCGCCGACGCTGGAAATGCTGGGCCAGGAAGTCGGATGCAGTCCGTTTTACCTGAGCCGGATTTTTTCGCGGGAAGTTGGCCTGACGATTCCGCAATTTCTGCGCAACGCGCGGATGGAGCGCGCCGCCGAGTTGCTCCGCAGCGGCCGCTACAACGTGACGGAGGCGGCGACCGAGGTCGGCTACTCGAGCCTGAGCCATTTCAGCAAAGCCTTCTGCGAAACGATCGGCTGCTGCCCGGTCCTCTATCCGGCGGCGAAGCACATCGTGCTCGATCGTTAGGCCGAGATGAGCGCAGCGGTCGCCAGCGCCGGAGGCAAACGCTCCGGCCTTTTTCTTTTACCCACCGCGACGCTCTGGCAGCGCGAGATTGTCCGTTTCTACCGGCAGCGCAATCGCATCATCGGCGCGCTCCTCTCGCCGCTCGTCTTTTGGTTTGTCATTGGCTCGGGCATCGGACCCTCCTTCCGCGTCGGCTCCGCACCTGACGGCATGCGTTATCTCGAATATTTTTATCCGGGCACGCTCATCCTGATCATGCTTTTCACCGCCATCTTCTCCACCATCTCGATCATCGAAGATCGGCGCGAAGGATTTCTCCAGTCCGTCCTCGTCGCGCCGATCTCGCCCGGCAGCATTGTTTGCGGAAAGATTCTTGGCGGGACCACGCTCGCACTTCTGCAGGGGCTGATCTTTCTCTTGCTCGCGCCGTTTGTCGGTATCCACATCACGCCCGAGCGGATCCTGGTTTGTCTCGGCACGCTCTTTGTTGTTGGATTTGGCCTCACCGGTCTCGGTTTTCTCGTCGCCTGGCCGATGGAGTCGACCCAGGGATTTCACGCCATCATGAACGTCTTTCTGATTCCGCTCTGGCTCATGTCCGGCGCGCTTTTCCCGGCGACCAATCCGCACTCCTGGATTTTCTGGGCGGTGCATTTGAATCCCGTCACCTACGGAGTCGCGGCCGTCAGGCGCGCGCTTTACGCCGGCGACCCGGGCGTGCTCAATCTGCCGAGCTTTGCCCTTTCCATCGGCGTGTCGCTCGCCTTCGGCCTCGTCATGTATGCGATCGCCTGCGTTTTGGTGCGGCGAAAATCTTCATGAAAATCAAGCGCGCTCTCATCTCCGTTTCCGACAAGACTGGCGTGGCCGATTTCGCGCGCGAGCTCGAGAAACAGGGCGTCGAAATCATTTCCACCGGCGGGCACCGCGAGTCTGCTGCGGCAGGCGGGAATCAAGATGCGCGATATTTCCAGTTTCACCGGATTTCCCGGAAATGCTCGATGGCCGGGTGAAGACACTGCATCCGAAAGTGCACGGCGGCGCTGCTCTACCTGCGCGGCAACAAGGAGCACGAGGCGGCGGCGCGCGAGCACGGCATCGAGGCGATCGACCTTCTGGTGGTGAATCTCTATCCGTTCGAAGCGACGATCGCGAAGCCCGGCGTCAAACTCGCGGAAGCGATCGAGCAGATCGATATCGGCGGCCCCTCGATGTTGCGCAGCGCCTCGAAGAATTATCAGTCGGTCACGGTGGTGGTCGACCCGGCGGACTACCAGACGGTGCTCGACGAGCTGCGCGATCGCGATGGCGAGACGACGCTGAAATTGCGCGAGCGCCTCGCGATCAAGGCCTTCATCAAGACGTCCGATTACGATCGCGCGATCGCGACCTTCCTGAATGAGAAACAGGAAACCGAAACCTCGTTTTCGCTTTCCTTGCCGCTCGTCAGTCGGTTGCGTTACGGCGAAAATCCGCACCAGAGCGCGTCGCTCTACGGAACTTTCGCGGACCATTTCGAAAAGCTGCACGGCAAGGATCTTTCCTTTAACAACCTCCTCGACATCACGGCCGCGGCCGATCTGATCGAGGAATTCTCGGAACCGACGGTCGCGATTCTGAAGCACACCAATCCCTGCGGCGTGGGGAGCGATCCCGACCTGCGGGAAGCGTGGCTGAAGGCCTTCGCCACCGACAAGCAGGCGCCGTTTGGCGGCATCATCATCTGCAATCGACCGCTCGATCTCCCGGTGGCGAAAGCGATCAGCGAAATTTTCAGCGAAGTGATCATCGCGCCGGAATTCGCGAGCCGACGCGCGCGCCTTGCTCCAGAAAAAGAAGAACCTCCGGCTGATGCGCGCGCTGCCAGCGGTCTCCGCCTAACGAGAAGCCGGCAGATCGATGTTCGTTCGGTGCGCGGCGGCCTGCTCGTGCAGCAAAAGGATGCGGCCGAATTGGAGAGCCTCGAAACCAAAGTCGTGACCAAACGACCGCCGACGAAGCAGGAGATGGCCGCGATGCTTTTCGGCTGGCGGGTGGTGAAGCACGTGAAATCGAACGCGATCGTTTATGCCGGCGCGGATCGCACGTTGGGCATCGGCGCCGGCCAGATGTCGCGGGTGGACGCTTCTCGCATCGCGGTCTGGAAGGCGGCCGAGGCCGGCCTTTCGCTCAAGGGCAGCGCGGTGGCGAGCGATGCCTTCTTTCCCTTTCGCCGATGGATTGATCGCCGCGGCCGAAGCCGGCGCGACCGCCGCGATTCAGCCGGGCGGTTCGGTCCGCGACGAAGAAGCGATCGCCGCCGCCGACGAGCGCAAGATGGCGATGATCTTCACCGGCGTCCGTCATTTCCGGCACTGAAGTACCAGCCCGCGCGCCGCGCTGCGCCGGAACATCGCTGACTGCACGATGATCCCGAAGAGCGCGAGCGCGACGACCAGGATCGTCGTGCCGGTGCTCGGCAAATGAACGCTGTCCGCAATCAGGCGCGCGCCTTCGATCGCCGAGAAAATGATCAACGCCCAATCGAAGAGCGCGAGCAAGCAGGAGCGCGCCGATGATTCCGCCGACCACGAAAGTGATGACGGAGTAATGCGCATGAATTGACCGAGAACGCCGCCACGAGGGCGACTGCGACGCGTCCGCCGACGAGAAATCCGGCAATGCCGATCGCGAGCTTCTGCAGAAGCAACGCGAGAAGAGCGCCGACCAGGCCGAGGCCGAGGGAAAGAAGCAGGGAAAGCCAGAGGGGCGGGTTTTGGCTGAGATGAGGGCGCCAGTTGGAGGCCAATGGCAAAGCCGAGCGCGGCGACGAAAAGCCAGAAGAGACGGCGCCCGAAAAAGAGAAGCGCGATTCCGACCAGCACGCTGATGATCGGCAACGGGAGAATGCATGCGGGGAATCTATCGGATCGAACTCTCAATGTTGTGAACCGCGCTACTTCTTCTAGCGACATCATCTCGTCACGTCTTCGCCTTGAATTCGGAGCCTGCCAGCCAGGCCGGGTATTTCTCGTCATTCGCGACTTGATAGCCGACTTCGAAGAGCAGGCGAATATCCTCGACCGCGCCGGATAAATCCCACGCCGGATTCACTTCGTCGGAGACCTGGTGATAATGATGCAACGTGTAGTCGTCGCTTTTCTTCTGACCATAATCGGCCGGCTGGCCGACGTAGTCTTTCGGCTTGCTCCCGATGTAGAGCGCCGGCACGCCGACCTTGGCGAACTCAAAATTGTCGGCCCGAAAGAAAGTGCCCTTCTCCGATTCGCTGTTTGGCTTGGCCATCCGTCCCGCACGCGCGGCGTCCTGGGCGAGAAGGTTGTCGAGGGTGGAATTGCCGGCGGCGATGTCCTCGATGTCGCGGGTTTTACCCCAGGCATTGATGCCGTCGATGTTGATGTCGGCCAAAGTGTGATCGAGCGGGTAGAGCGGATTTTCGGCGTAATATTTTGCGCCTAACAAACCGGCTTCCTCGGCCGTCGTGGCCATGAAGAGAAGGCTGCGCGGCGGTGGCTGCGGGAGCTTGGTGAAAGCCTGCGCGATTTCGAGGATCGAGGCGATGCCCGAGGCGTTGTCGAGCGCGCCGTTGTAAATCTGGTCGCCGTTCAGTTTCGGATCGCGGCCGAGGTGGTCCCAATGCGCGCTGTAGATGATGTATTCATTCTTCCGCGCCGGATCGCTCCCTTCGAGCTTGCCGATGACATTGTGCGACTTGAAGTGCGTGATCTTGTTCTGCAGAGAGAAATTCGCCTTTGCGCCTAACGAGACCGGTTTGAAGTCTTTGCTCAGGGCCGCCTTCTTCAGCTCATCGTAATCCTTGCCGGCGGCGCGTGAAGAGCTTCCGCGCCGTGTCGAGCGTGATCCAGGAACGAATTCCGATCGTGCCCATGTTCTTGTCCGGGGCGTCGATGACGAAATTCTGTTTCGCGTTGCTGTTCTCGACCACCGACCAGGGATAGGCGGCCGGAATCGTTTCATGCACGATGACGGCGGCGGCCGCGCCCTTCTCGGCCGCGATCTCGTATTTGTAGCTCCAGCGACCGTAATAGGTCATCGCTTTGCCCTTTAAACATCTTGTCGTCGAGCTTTGACGGATCGTTAGGGTCTGGAAGCGGCGGGTCGTTGATCAGGAAAACGAGCGTCTTGCCTTTCACGTCGACGCCTTTGAAATCGTCCCAGCCGTACTCCGGCGCGACGACGCCGTAGCCGACGAAGACCATCTCGGAATTCTTCGACCTTCGACCTCGGGAGTGATTCGCTGAGTGAAGGCCACAAAGTCGTTAGGCGAATGCAGTTCCATCTTCTGGTCGCCGACGGTGAAGGCGGCGGTCGGCGTCGCCGAGGATGCCGGCCAGCGGAACTTCCTGCGTGTAGGTGCCGTTCGGGTTGCCCGGCTTGAGGCCGAGCTTCTTGAACTGCGCGGTGATGTAATTGACCGATTCTTCCTCGCCTTTCGAGCCAGGCGCGCGGCCTTCAAATTTATCCGAGCCGAGGACTTTGATGTGTTCGAGAAGGCCGGCGGCGTCGATCGCGTTCTCCGCCTCCTTTGGCGGCTCGATCGGGGCGGCGTCGGCGAAGAGCGAAGTGGCGAAAACGGCTAACGAGAAGCGGACGAGTGTTTCATTGCATCCGACTAGCGCGAAAGGCCCTGTCCCCGACGCGCGGAGAGGGCGCGCTCGGACGCTGAACGGTCGCTTCGCCCGCGTTGCGCGCTCAGGATGACAAGCCTGGAGCACGCTACGGCTTCGGGGGCGCTTCGCCGGTGCCGCTCTCTTTCGGGGCTGGCTCGCCTTCGCCGGCGTCTCGATGCCTAACGTTTTCAGGTACGGCTGAATCGAGCGGTCGCGGCCGAGAAAATTGCGGATCGAGACGTCGATGTCGCGCGAACCGCCCGGCGCGTAAATTTCCTTGCGCAATTTCATGCCGGCCGTCTTGTCGAGGAATCCATTAGGCGCATTGCTCGAAAACGGTCGCCATGTCGGCCGCGATCGCGTCCGCCCAGGCATAGCCATAATAGCCGGCGTCGTAGCCGACGAGGTGGCCGAAGTAGGCGACGAAGGCGGTGTCCGGATCGATCGGGAGGAAGACTTTCTCAAAAATCGGGTTCGACATCGCGACGGAGTCATAGGGCTGATCCACCGGATGGACATCGTGGAGAGTGAGATCGATGTCGGCGAAGGTAAACTGGCGGCGATAAGTCAGACGCCGACCGTGGCGAGCTTTGCTTCCTTCATTTTCGCGATCGTCTCCGCCGGGATTTTCTTGGACGGATCGCGGTAATCAGCCGCGAAAGTGTCGAGCACCTTCTTGTTCCAGACCCAGTTTTGCAGCATCTGCGAGGGCGCTTCGACAAAGTCTGCCGGGACGCTCGTGCCGGAGAAGCGGACAAACTTCGCCGTCGTCACGATGGAGTGGAGAGCGTGGCCGAATTCGTGGAAGAGCGTCTCGACATCGCTGTGACTGAGGAGCGACGGTTTGTCCTTGGACGGCGGCGGGAAGTTGCAGATGAGCGCGACCGTCGGGCGCTGGTATTTCCCGTCCGGCAACAATTTCCCGGGAATGATCCCAAACTGCGCGAAGTGATTGAACTTCCCGTCGCGCGGGAACATGTCGAGATAGAACATGCCGAGCGGCTGGCCGCTGGCGGCGTCGGTCACCATGTAGAGCTGCAGATCGTCGACCCATTTTTCCGGCGCGATGATCTTGGTAAATTTCAGCCCGAAGATGCTTTGGTAGATGTTGAACATCCCTTCGAGCGTGCGCTGGAATGGGAAATAAACGCGCAGCGCTTCGGTATCGACGGTGTATTTCTCTTTCTTGAGCTGGTTCTGCGAAGTAGCGCCAATCCCACTTATTGATCTGCGCGTTCGGGTCCTTGGTTTCTGCAACCTTGAGCTTGCGCAATTCCGCAACCTCGGCGTCGAACTTCGGCTGAATGCCGGCGATGAGATCGTTGATGAAGGTCTTCGCCGTGGCCCCGTTCTTCGCCATTTTGATTTCGGTCTGGAAATCATTCCACGATTTGTAGCCGAGCTTGAGCGCGATCTGGTTGCGGTGCGCGAGGATGTCGTTCAGCAGCGGCACGTTCTTCTCGCGCGCGAGATTGAATCGGACCTTGTAAAGATGCTTCCTTGTCTCCTCGTTTTTTGCCGTTTCCTGGACCGTGTTGTAATGAAAGGTCACGTTGGCGAGGATGGTGTAGGAGTCGTCGCCGGTCTTCACGCCGGGTGATTGGAGGATGCTATCGGGCACTCCTTCCAACTCCGCTTTGGTGAAGACGACCGGCGCTTTCACCGCCACGATGTTCGCCTGGAAATCGGTTTCCAGTTTCGCCAGTTCCTTGCGCAACTTCTCGACCTCGGCGCGTTTTTCGGGCGGAAGTGCGAGACCGGCGCGGCGATAATCGCGCAGCGTGTGCTCGAGCAGGAGCGCGTTCTCACCTTCCAGCTTCGGCTTGCGTGTCGGCATAAGCCTTGACCGCCTTGTAAACGTCCTCGCGGTAATCGACGCCCGACCGCCCAATCCTGGAAAACGTTGACCGCTTTCTCGGCCGCGTCGCGCATCGCAGCCTCCTGGTTGGTCTGTTGAATGACGACGGTTTTGTTGATCGCGATCGTGCGCGTCGTTCTGAAGGTTATCAATCGCGCCGACCGTGCTTTCGAAGGTGACCTTGCTCAGGTCTTGTTTCCCGATGGCGTCGAGGGCGGCATTGGCTTTCGCGATCGCGCTGTCGATTTCGCCCTGCACTTCGAGCGGCGTTTTCGGCCAGTGCGGGATCGTGAGGATCTCGTTCGCTTTCTCGGCGGCGGCTTGGAAATCGGAGAGGCTTTTGACATCGCCGGCCTGGAGCGGAAGGGCGAAGGCGGCGAGCAGACTGACGAGCAGGAAGTGTTTCATAGGATGGTTGATGGCGCGCTCAACATTGTGTAGATGCGGGAGGTGGTAAAGCGATTTGAACGCTGGATCTCGCCGCTCCTCCGGAGGCTGCGCTCGTGAAAGATTTCGCCACCAAGTTTGTCATCGCTTTCATTCCGATCTTTGTGGCGATCGACGCCATCGGGATGGTGGCGATTTTCATCGGGCTCGGCGCCAACGTCGAGCCGAAGCGCCGCCAGCAGGAAGCCCTCCTCGGCATCGGGACGGCCCTTGCAATCTCGGTTGGGTTCATGTTTCTCGGGAAACTGATTTTCCAGGCGCTCGGAATCACGGTGGCGGATTTCCAGGTCGCTGGAGGATTGATTCTGCTCGCCTTCGCCGTGCGCGACCTGCTTGATATTGGCGGGGAGAAGCGTCCCACGACCGAGGACTTCGGCATCGTGCCGCTCGGGATGCCGTTGATCGCCGGACCGGCGCTGCTTGACCGCGCTCCTCGTTCTGATCGACTCGGTGGGCATGATCTACACGCTCGCCTCCCTGATCGTGAACCTGGTGATCGTGGCGGTGGTGTTTTGTTACGCGGACCGGCTCACGAAATGGATGGGCAAACAGGGGATCAACGGAATCTCGAAGCTGGTCTCGCTCCTGCTGGCGGCCATCGCGGTGAGCTTGATCCGGCGCGGATGGCTGGGGCGGTGAGGGAAGATGGGCGGTCCGAACTCGGACCATTGTCATCCCGATCTCGCAGTCGAGGGGGACGGATCTGGCGATCCATCCTAATCTTGGCTTGGTCGGCGAATACCGCACGCCGCTTGCAAAGAGCCCCTGCTCCGCTCTGGCATGACAAGTTGAGGGGCGCTGGTCCGTTGGACGCCCACTTAGAAAAGCCCGGTCCGCAGCATCACAAGCGTGCAACCCTCGACCACTTCGATCCCGGCTCCGCTGGCCGCGGCGGCCAATTCCTCGTTTTCCGCGCCCGGGTTTAGGATGATGCGCTGCGGCTTCGCCGCCACGATCTCATCGATCAGTGGCGTGGAGCGCGCCGGGCCGAGGTAAAGAGTGATTGTGTGCACCGGTTCGTCGATCGCCGCGAGATTGGGAAAACAGGGCAGTCTTTCGATTTCGTCGTAAGCCGGGTTTACCGGGATTGGCCGGTAATCGAAGCTCGCCAGGAGGCGCATCGCGTGGTTGGAATACCGGTCCGGCTTTGGCGAGGCGCCCAGCACTGCGACATTTCTCTTCTTTTCAGGGATCAGGGCCATGGTGTATGAAGATCGTTTGTGGAACGTCGAATCGTCGGGTCAGATGCCGCCGCCGGTTCCATTGACAGTCGTAGCACGCTTGTTAGTATCCCGCACTTATGAGATTCCCGCTCGCGCTAACGACGAAGATCGCCGCCTACATTGTCGGCCAGAAACTTCGTGGGACGAAAAAATTTGCCACCGTCCTGCAGCTCGAACCGCTGCATACCTGTAATCTTACGTGCACCGGTTGCGGCCGGATTCGCGAATATTCCACTTCGTTGAAGGATCTTCTGCCCCTCGAGGATTGCCTGGCGGCGGCGGAGGAATGCAACGCCCCGATGGTCTCGATCTGCGGCGGCGAGCCGTTGATTTATCCGCAAATCGAAGCCCTCGTGCAGGGCCTGCACGAGCAGGGCCGGATCATTTACATCTGCACCAACGCGATGTTCATGCGCAAGAAGATGCGCGAATGGATGGCGGCGGAGTATCCGAAACGGGCCGCCTTCGTCGAGGAGAAAATCACGGCGCTGGTCAGCGCCGGGTTGGTGACCGAGAAGGACGCGACCGCGATCCGGATGGGACCAAAGGATCCGGCCAAACCGACGATCGGTCCGAGCAAGTGGATGTATTGGAACGTGCACCTCGACGGTCTCGAACGGACCCACGACCTGATCGTGGAGCGCGAGGGCGTTTTCAAGGAATGCATCCTCGCGATCAAGATGGCGAAGGAACTCGGCTACCAGGTCGCGACCAACACCACGATCTACAAGGAGACTGACATGGAGGAAGTCGAGCAGATGTTCGATTTCCTGAGCGATCTCGGGGTCGACGGGCACACCATCTCGCCCGGCTACGAATACGACGCCGCGAAGAAGGACATGATCAAGCGGCTCAACCTGCAGCCGGAAAACTTCTTCCTCACCCGCCAGATGACGATCGAGAAGTTCAAGAAGATCGAGCAGTGGATGAAAAATTACACGCTCCTTGGGACGCCGATTTATTTCGAATTTCTCGCCGGCAAACGCGATCTGACCTGCTCCGCCTGGGCGATCCCGACGCGCAACATCGGCGGCTGGAAAGGCCCGTGCTACCTGATGACGGACGCGCATTACTCGAGCTACCAGGAGTTGCTGGACAAAGTGCAGTGGGACAAATACGGCGTCGAAAACGGTGTTGTGAAAGACAGCCGTTGCGAGAATTGCATGGTGCATTGCGGCTACGAGCCGACCGCCAGCCTCGGCCTCAACGCGCAGCGCGGCGATACATGGAAGACGGTGCGCTTCAACTTCGGCCCCAAACCCAAGCCAACAGGCAGGGGCAACGAACTTGCGGCCTACAACGGCGTGACATCCGGAAATGGCCATCTCACGGGCAAGAAAGTGGAGCCCGCAGCAGAAGGTCGGTTGAGTGGTTGAGGAGTTGAGAGGTTGAGTGGAATGAATTCGAGGCACGTTTATCCGTTTGAAAAGCTGCGAGTTTGGCAATATGCACGGGAGCTTGTCTCGAAGATCCATGCCCTAACGCAAAGTCTCCGCGCGACATCACGGGTCATCTCCAGCGCTGAGAACTCGCCGTCGCTGATCACCGCGGTCGTCAACGCACGCAGAAACGCGCAGCCATCGTGAATCCTCTCAACGCCTCAACCGCTCAACTGACCTTGTCTTCCGCCAACATCATTGCGCTGCCGCGCGTCTCGACCAAGGAAGGGGCGCCGCGCCTAACGACGAACGAGGAACTGGCGGAATCGATCGCGCTGCGCGCAGGGAAACCTCCTCCGGCAACAAAAGCCCGACGGCCATTGGGTCGGCGAGCTGATGGTCGATAGCACGCTTTGCTCCGATTACGTGCTCTTCATGCACTGGGTCGGCGAGGTGGACGAGACGCTCCAGCGCCGTTGCGTGCAGACACATCCTGAAACGCCAGCTGCCCGATGGCGGCTGGAATATCTATTACGGCGGCCCGAGCGAGATCAACGCCTGCGTCAAAGCCTACTTCGCGCTCAAGCTCGCCGGGCCACAGTCCCGAAGCGCCCTTCATGCAGGAAGCCCGCGCCAACATCCTGCGCCTCGGCGGCATCCCCCGGATGAATACCTACAGCAAGCTTTACCTGGCGTTGTTAGGCCAATTCCCCTGGAAATATCTGCCGGCCATTCCGGTGGAAATGGTCCTGCTGCCCAGTTGGTGCATTTTTCAACATTTACAAAATGTCGTCCTGGAGCCGGGCCATGCTCATCCCGCTCGCGATCATCAATCATTTCAAGCCGACCCGCGAGCTGCCGCAGGATAAACAACTGCACGAACTTTATCCGGTTGGCACCGAGGGGAACGATTTCACCCTGCGCGCATGACCAGCGCCTCCTGACCTGGCGCAATTTTTTCCTGCGCGCCGATCGCGTCCTCAAATTCTTCGAGCGCGTTGCATAGCCATCCGCTTGCGCCAGCGTGCCCTGGAGGAAGCGGAACGCTGGATGGTCGAGCGAATCGGGGAGGGGAGCGATGGGTTGGCTGCGGTTTTCCCCGCGATGCTCAACTCCATCATCGCCTTGCGCGCGCTCGATTATCCAAGGGACCATCCCGCTTTATCAAAAGGCGCTGGCGGATTTCCGGGCCTTTTTGTCGACGACGCGGAGGATTTCCGCATTCAGCCGTGTCTTTCCCCGGTCTGGGATACGGCGATCAATATTATCGCACTGGCCGAGTCCGGCTTCCCGGCGCAGCATCCCGCGCTGCAAAGAGCGGCGCAATGGCTGGTCGACAAGGAGGTGCGCGTCCGTTGCGATTGGACGGTCAACAACCCGCATCCGGAAGCGAGCGGCTGGGCCTTCGAATACAACAACATTTTTTACCCGGACACGGACGACACCGCGATGGTGCTGATGGCGTTGCGGCTGGTCCGGCCTAACGAACAAGCGGAGCTGGCGAAGATCTTCGAGCGCGCGCTTGACTGGCAGTTGAGCTTCCAATGCCGCGACGGCGGCTGGGCGGCCTTCGACAAGGATGTCACGCGCCATTGGCTGGAGGACATGCCGTTCGCCGATCACAACGCGATCCTCGACCCGACCTGCAGCGACCTGACCGCGCGCACCCTCGAATTGTTAGGCTACATCGGCTTCAATCCCGGGCCAGCCGCTGGTGCGCCGGGCGATCCGCTATCTGCGGGAGACGCAGGAGGACGACGGCTCCTGGTATGGCCGCTGGGGCGTGAACTACATCTATGGCACCTGGCAGGTGTTGCGCGGCCTGCGCGCGATCGGCGAAGACATGACCGAGGACTGGATCCTGCGCGGGCGCGATTGGCTGGAGAGCTGCCAGAACGACGACGGCGGCTGGGGCGAATCCTGCGCCTCCTACGAAAATCCCGACCTCAAAGGCAAGGGCACCGAGCACGGCTTCGCAAACGGCCTGGGCGTTGATGGGGACTTTGCGCCTGTGGCGATCTCGATCGGCCGAGCGTGCAGCGCGGTCTGCGTTATCTGCTCGACACCCAGCGCACCGATGGCGCCTGGGACGAATTGGAAATCACCGGCACCGGATTCCCGCGCGTCTTCTATTTGAAATACGACATGTATCGCCAAAACTTCCCGCTCCTCGCGCTGGCGACCTACGTCAATTATCGCAGCGGCATCGGGCATTACCAGAGCTTCTACCGGTGGTCCGGGAAGTAAGCTCGTCGAAAAAGCGTTCTTTCGCCTAGTGTCATCCTGAGCCGCGAAGACGGCGAAGGATCTCGCAGCGGCAATCGGCGAATACTCGTTAGGCGGAAACGCCTCTGGCAACTGTGGGTTCCCTCTCCGCGCTGCGCCGGATCGGGACGACAAGTCTTATCGACAATTCACCGGCCGATGTGATTTCGCCCTTACTCCCTGGCGATCTTGCCGCCCCAGGAGAGAATCTTTGCCTTCGTCCCGGCGGCTTCGGCTTCCTTGATGTCGCCGTTGCGATTGTAGAATAACGACAAGACTCGTCCAGCCGATCTGGTCGTTAGGCTTGAGCTCGACGGTTTTCTTGCCCGCCTCGATCGCTTCCGGGAAGCGCCCGAGCTTCATCAGCGCCATGCCGAGGGCGTGCCAGCCGTCGAAAAATTGCGGATCCAGCTCGACGCAACGGCGATACTTTTCCACCGCACTCTCGAGTTCGCCGATCGCGAGGTCGCCATTCGCGTCGTCAAAGATTTCGTCGACCGATTCCATTGTCTGAACTCTCTAAGAGAGACTCCCGGGCGGGGCCAGGCATCTCTGCCAATTTTGCCGGCGCTGCAAAAAGTGAAGATAGATGTTTGCAGGCCCAGCCTGCGAGTAAACCAATCGGAAGCTCGCCCTCACCCCACCAACTAGCTCGGTGCGGTCTGCGCCTTCGTCTCCTGAACGCCGGCCTCGCGGCGACGTTCGCGCAACCACTCGTAGAAGACAATCTGGCTCTTATTCTGAAAAGCCTCGCGCTCAATCAGGACACGCGATTTTTCATACTTTGCGGGATCGAGTGTCTCGCGTTTTTCGAGAATAACGATCAAGCCGCCACTGGGTGTGCTCAGGTAATCGCTCACGTCACCGGGGCTCAAGTCGCTCACGGCTTGCTTGATGCGGGGCATGTCTGGGCTCTCGTTTTTCGGCTCCGGTGTGGGTGAGGGCGTCGCGCCGGGGAGCGTATCGACAAGGGCAAAGGTCGGAATCTTCTCCACCTTCACGCCTGCCTGGGCGGCGGCGTCCGCCACCGGTTTCCCGCTCTTTAGTTCATCTCGCAGCTTGTGCGCGACTTCCGACGCCTTCGTCGCGACCATCTGCTGCGCTCTTTGCTGCTTGAGCGTCTCGACAATTTTCGGCCGCGCTTCGTCGAGCGTAAGCGGACGGGGAGGTTCGACTTTCAGCAAAGTCAGCACGTCGAAACCGTCTTGCGTTTGGATCGCATCACTGTTCGGCGTTTCTTTTGTCAGCGCAAAGGCCGCTTGCACGAGCTGCGGCGCCGAGGCCAGCTCCGGATCGGGCGAGGCCTTGGAAAAGGCTGCGGTCTCCTTGGGCGTGAGTTGGAACTTGGCCACCACCTGGTCGAAATCCGCGCCCTTTACCTGCAGTGCTTCGGTAAAATCGTTCGCCTTGTCGGCCAGTTTTTGCAGGGCGTCGATGCGCTCTTTGCCGGTCAGTTTTTTTTGCTCATCGGTCAGGCCAAACCGCACGAATTTTATCTTTCGCTTCTCGTCCGTCTTCAGCTGCGCTTTTTGCGCCTCGTAATATTTCGCGATCTCCGTCGTCGCTCGATCTGCGCGTCCTTGGCGAAATCTTCGAAGCGGAAACGGACCACGCTCGCGTCCATTTTCGCGTAGGCTTGTTCGAAGCCGCTCCGCAGCTCGGTCTCCGGCACGCTCACCCCGGCGCTGAGGATTTTCTTCACCCGTTCAAGGATGATTTGGTCCGCCGCCAGTTCCTCGATCTGCGCTTCGCTAAAGCCCATCGGCGCGAGGGCGTGATCGGTGAAATCGGTGTAGCGCGCCAGGTCGAATCCGTGTTCGCCGTTGAAAGCGGGCAGAGCTTTGACCGCGTTGGCGATCTCGGCCGTGTCCGGCCGGATGCCGAGTCGCTCTGCTTCGTGGCGCAACACCATCAGGTTCCAGGAAAAATTCTCGAAAGCCTGCGCTTCGGTTTGCGCGCCGGCGGTCAGTTCCTGTAATCAGCTCACGCATGCCGAGCTGGCTGCCGAGGCGGAGGAGGCGCGCATTGCGCTGAAATTCGACCTGCGAGACGTTGCGATCGTAGATTTTGCCAACCGTTCCGCTGCCCAACTGGCGCGAAGTCGATCTTGTTTACGTTCCAGTACCAGGAAAAGGAAATACAGACGAGGACCGTGATGAAGATCATCAGGATCTTGTGGTGCTTGCGCATTACGGTGATCATGGGCTTTGAGGAGGTTGGAGTGGCGAATCTAGGGTCTCGCTCGAGGGCGGCAACTGATTTCTGATTGTCAGCCACCGCCGCTACGAATTGCGGCCCGTGTCTTTCCCTAACGAAGTGCTCGACCTCTTCGACGTAGGTTTTGAATGGATCGCCCATGACGAGACAATCGTGGCTCTCGCAGGCGATCGAATCCCAGTTGATCACGTAGGGCCGATTTCCCTTGCGGAAGGCAGCGACGGCCTGCGCGCGGCCGCTCGCCCGCGTGTCGGCGGGCGGCGTGCGAGTGGCGTCCTTCTGGCGGACGAGGTTGTTCCATTCGCCGATGCGCTTGGCCGGTTGAAGCCCGAAGAAGAGGCCGCGGGCCGGATCGATGTTGTGATATTCGAGGTCGAGGCTTTGCAGCCACGGATCGTTCCAGGCGAGATTCTCCGCGGCCACGAAAGGCGTCGAGCAGCCATTTTTTGCTGATCCAATCGACGCCGCCGAGCAACGCCTCGGGTTTGTTAGGCAAGGCATCCAGCGTGTAGCGCCAGCTTTCGAGCAACCAGTCGGTTTCCTCGTCCGCGTCGCCGAGATATTTCGTGGCCAGCGCGTGCAAGCGCCATTGCACATCGAGCGCCCCGATCGTCCGGCCGTTTTCCAGTTCCACGATCCAGCGCTGGGCCGGATCGCGCGAGACTTCCCGGGTCGCCTGGACCGCGTCGAGCAACGTCAGGTCGTTAGGCAAAAGCCCGTCCTCGAGGAGCGTGAGAATGCAGGCGGTGGTGCCGATCTTCAGCGCATTGGCGAACGGGCTCATGTTCGAGTCGCCGATGAGCAGATGCAGCCGGCGATATTTCCGATAATCGGCCAGCGGCTCATCGCGCGCGTTGATGATCGCGCGGTTGAATTGCACCCACTGATAAATGTCGTTGACGATATGATCGGCCCGCTGGCTGAGCTGGAAATCGACCGTCTCTTCCGCCGCCGGCACTTCGAAATCGAAGGCGAGGGGATTGGCCTGGCCGACCCGGCCCGCGCCGGTGAAAATCTGGCGCGTGGCAAGAAAGGCGAGGAGCGCGCCGAGGGCCGCGGGGGTGAACTGCGCCTCGCGCTTCATCAGGTAATTTTCGTGGCAGCCGAAGGTGGCGCCGGTGTGGTGATCGACGTTGTTCTTGATGAACGAAACCGAGCCCGGCCGCGCCTAACGAATCGAGAGCCGACTGGAGAAGCTGATCGCCCGCCAGATCGTAGGCCACGATATCGCGCAATTGCCGGCACTCCGGCGAGGCGTATTCGATGTGCCCCATGTCGAGGTAGATCCGGCCGCCGTTGAGGAGGAAACCGCCGTTGCCGGGCGGTTCCTCGTAGTCGCGATAGTGCAGGTCGATCGCGCCGGCCCGCATCCTGCGGAAGAGGTGATTCTTCACTCGCACCGGCCAGGCGTCGCCGTTCGGGTGCACGGCGTCGCCGCTCACCAGGCAGCCATATTCGGTCTCGATCCCTGCGATCCGATCCATCGCCAACGAGCATCCGACACCGCCGCGCGATGGACAAGGGACAAAGCGAAGCGCAACTTCCGGGCATGCCCACGAACCCATTTCCCGCTCGCAGCCCGGCCGAGAAAATCGGCGGGCTGGTTTATTTCGGACGCATGCTCGACAAGATCCGGGCGCACGCCAGAGGCGACTTGCCCGCGGAATACGTCGAGAAGCTCGGGAACGGTTTCGACGGACGCTGCGTGCGCTTCCTCGGCATCAGATACGAGGATCTCGTCGCGCGCGTGAAAGAGGGCGGAACGGACGAGGAAATTTTCCGATGGGCTTTCGAGCACGGGCGCAAACCGTCCGAGGAGGACATGGAAAACTGGAACGAGTTCATGCGAAAATGCGGCTGGAAGGACGTGATCTCGCCGATTCTCGACCGCCGCAAAAAGGAAAGCGGTCTGCAGGATCGCGACGGATATCGAGACCATGTTCCAATACATCGACGCCGACGAAGGCCGCGCCTAGTAGCCGACGCGATCCAGTGTCATCCGAGCCGCTCTCGTAATCAGCCTTGAAGCGCGCAATCGTTCGACGGGCGCAGGCTTGCAGTTGCGAGGCCTTCAGCCTGGCGGCTCGGATCAACTGCGGACTCGTGCCCTCGGACTTCTTGTTGGGTGGCGGGGGCGGCTGCTGCCGGTAGTCGATCACTTTCCACACGACGAGGACGACGAGCACGACAATGAGTGCCGCTACGATCAACCGCGTTCGCGTCGGCGCGGCGGTCGCGTCGTTCGGCGGCCATGGCGGCTACTCCGAGAGCGTGTCGATGCGTTCCGCCAGGCCGAAGTCGAGATCGGTCAAGCCGCCCTTGCTGTGGGTGGAAAGAATCAAGCGGCACCTTGTTAAAGCGAATATCGATGTCGGGATGATGCTCTTCGTCCTCGGCCACTTCGGCGACGCTGTTGACGAAATCGATCGCCTCGGAGAACTCGTCGAATTCGAAAGTCCGCTCGATATGCTTCTTCTCGAGCTCCCACTCCGGGATCTTTTTCAGGCGGTTTTTCAGCTCGTCCGCTTTGATTAGCTCGGCCATAACGGCAACACGAGTAACATTGCGTTTTGCTTTTGCAATGGCGAATCCAAGCGGTTTTTCCGCCCGATTTCGACCGGCTAAATCCCAAGGATTTTGCGCAGATTCTTGGCGGAATCGAAAACTTCGACGGCGCATTGTCGCGCCTCTCGCGCGAGAGCCTCCCAATCGCCCAAAACCCGCTTCGCAGCCACGGCCGCCTCCGTCAGCGCTTCCGACAAAGAACATGCCGCTCTTCTGTGGAAGGTATTTCGTCGGCCCCAGTCCCCTCCGTGATCACCGGTCGCCCGAGAGCGAGAAAGGCTGCCGCGCGATCGCTCACCCAGCCGGTTCGCCAGTTCACGTCGACGCCTTTGATCGCGGTAAACTCCGCCATGGCCGCGGCAAGGTAACGTCGATACTTTGCCGGTGTGCGCGCGACCCGGTGGGGCGAAACCAGCTGCCAGCCGAGCTTCCGAAGGCGCTTCGTCTCGGGATCGTCCGCGTTGATGTTCATCGCCAGTTCCCACGTCGCCTCCGGCACGCGCGACGGCAAATCGAGATACGGCGCAAAGGCATGCTTTTTCGAGAGATCTGGAAATTCGCCGTCCACCTCGACACTGCCGCCCCAATACCATTGGCCGATGGTGGTGAACTTCGGCCGCTGCGGCCGCGGGCTGAACGCGCAGCAGTTCCGTGTCGACGAGCGGGTAAAACGTCCGCCAGGCGAGGGACGACTTCGGCAACCGGCAATCGTCGCCATGCACGTTGAGTCCGATCGTCCAGAACTCGTGGTGATGGCTCTGGCCCAGATCAAGTTTCGTCATCCAATAAAAAATTTCGCTCGGATCGAGATCGCAAAAAATGCGGCGCTCGAATTCGAGCAGAAGCGGCGGATGAATCGAGTAAGCGAGGTTGAGCAGAACGTTCGGCCCGGCCAGCCGATCGCGCTAGCTCCCGCCGGGAGATTCCGATGCAGCGCATCGCGGCGAGATCCTGTTCCTGGTTTGCCGGATCCTGATAAAGCAGACAATAACGCCGGCCAGCCCGTGGGCGCGGAGTTGCCGCTGGAAGTTGGCAATGCATTGGGCATCCGCGACGCGGTCGCTCGTCGCGGGCAGAAGCTCGAGCCAGATCGCATCCTGCTTCAGCCGGCGCAGCCCGAGCATCCACTGGAGCGGTACGGAAAAATTGCCGCCGCCTTCGCGATACTTCGCCGCAAATCCGCACCCGAGGAAAACTGTCACGCAGGAATCATCGGCGGGAAGTCATTGTGAGCCAAGCGGCGGAGACGGCGTGATCTCGACAGGTTCACGTGTTCCTGCAAGCTTAGGCCCGCCGGCTACCGATCATGGAGACAGAAAACATCGTCCGCCTGCTCACCGTCGGTTCCCTGGCTGGCCTGCTCGCGGCCGTTGGAATGAGGCTGACGACAAGGCAGGTGGTGCACGCGCTACGCGAACGCCGTCTCGGGCTGATCGTCAGCGTCAATTTCCTGGCCGTGCCGGTCCTCGTTCTGGCTGCGACCAAGCTTTGCGGTATTGGATCCGAGATCACCATCGGAATGATCTTGTTGGCCGCAGCACCCTTCGCTCCGGTGGTCCCGGTCTTTGCTCGCATGGCGCGGGCAGATCTGGCACTGGCCGCCGGGTTGACAGCTCTGTTTCCCCTTCTTTCGGTATTCCTGACTCCTTTGGTGTGCGAGATGGCGTTAACGCAGGTTGCTCACGCGGCCTCCGTGGGATTCAACGTCAGCAAAGCATTGTTCGTTCTGCTCGGGACAATCGTCCTTCCGCTCGGTCTAGGCCTGGCCGTTAAACATGTCTCACCTTCATTCGCACGGCGGATCCTGCGTCCGGCGGAGATCTTTTCGGAAGCGACGGGAGCGGCGTCGCTCGCTTTCGTGACGGCCACGGAATGGCAAACAATTCTGACCGTCGGCTGGCGGCCGTTGCTGGTGATGGCGATCGTGAGCGAGATCTGCCTGTTAATGGGTTATGCGCTGGGTGGACCGGATCGCCGTGCGCGTCAAGTCATCGGGTTAGGCACGAGCAATCGCAACATCGCGCTGGCTCTCTTGATGGCGCTCCAGGCTTTCGGTAGAACGCCAGTGGTCTCGGCTGTGGTGGCCAATGGGCTACTCTTAATCCTGCTCGGCTTGGCCCACGTGGCCTTCTGGCGATTCAGAGGTCAGCGGGCCAGCGAATAGTGGTCGAGTAAGGGGCCAAGTTCTTCCTGGATCCATTCCTTCGAGAGCCCGAATTCCTCGAGCGTATAATGATGCTGACTTTGAAACTCGCGCTCGTCATGCGACGCCGTCGCCAGACGCGCGCGGAAGGCCTCGCTCATCTTCCATCCGAAGTGTTGATAAAGCTTTTCCACCACCGCCTTCGGATCCTGCGTCAGATCGCGATAATCCAGACAGTAATATTGGCTGGAGGGCACTTTGGAGCGGAATTCGAACAAGTGTTGATACCACTTAACCGCCAATCTGGCGTACGATTTCGAGACGGGCCCGTCCTTGGCAATTTCCGGTGAATGGGCGCGCCAGACTGGGTAAAAGACGCTTACGTGCGATGGAACGGACTGGTAGGGATGCCGGATGATGGTGATAAATTTTGCATCTGGGAAAGCTTCGAGCAGCGACTCGACGGATCCGGAAGATTGGGTCGCCTTTGAAAGCACGGTTTTGGCGGGACCATTGGCGTAGAGTTGGCGCTGGAGACAGCTCCGATAAAAGCGCATGAGTTTGCGCCGTGCCTTGGGGCTGAGTGCATCGGCAAAACCAGCCTCCCACAATTCATCGATGTGGGGAAAAAGGAGGTAAACTGCCTCCGTGACAAAGCTGGAAACGAAAAACCCGTCATCTTCCTCCGGCTGATCGAATCGCAGTCTGTGCATGTCGTCCCAGCCACCGAAGAATTTTTTCTCAAACCAGTGCATTAGCCGGGTAAGCAACTGGCCAGTGCTGCGGTCGATGCGGGCCAGGGCCTTGAAGCACTCCTGATAGAAGACGGAAGGAAAGATGGTCTGGTAGAGCTTGGCATGGACGAAGCGTTCATCATCCAGCGCCATCAGCCTTTGGATCAAGGTTGTTCCGCTCCGGGGTGGAGCGACGATGAAGACGGGTTCGCGAATTTCCTGGCGGAGAAAGCCTCGGAAAAAGATGCGATCCAGCAAGCGGCCGAACGCTACCACGACCCACATCAGCCAGTAGATGATGGTAAAAAAAATTACGTAGGCCCAGCGACGAAGGCTGAACTTAGACTTACAAAAAGCCAAATACTCAGCACGAAAGAATAAGTTTAAATTCGTATACATCGCAATTGAACTCTAACCATAAACCAGTCGCGGACAGCCCGCCATGAGGGAATGAGGACGCAAATTGGCGGAAACAGCGGGCGTTTTATCGCTGTCTGCCTGTCCGGACGGGCATTACCCGCAGCACCTTGATCGACCTGATTTCATCGCTTCTCGGAATCTTCCGGGAGATTGGCAGACGCGGTGGGCGAGTACATGCCGACAAGCCGGGAGATAAGTATGGCCAAATACAACGTGCCCGTAACCGCTTCCATGACCGCCAGTGTGCGCGCAACCTTGGACACGGGCGTGATGTCCCCAAAGCCGACCGTAGTAAGAGCGCTGAAGCTGAAATAAAAGGCATTAAAGCCACCCATATGCCTTCCGGAATGCTGAGCCAACGAGAATTGGAAAGTATCAGGTGTGAGCTGTGCGAGCAGCATGTAGGCCTGCGCCCAAAGCAATCCCAACATCAAGTACACGACAATGCCCGCGCTAAGTATCTCGTTATCGACGTGCGTGGTTTGGAGAATGAAGCGCAGAATTCGGTAAATAGTGAAGGCGAAAAAGGCGATCCCGAAAACAGGAAAAAAGAGAGGTGAAACATAGTTCGGAAAAAAATGGTTCAGCCATTTGCCTGCCATCGCCGGAACAAAGAGCATAGCCGCCGAGATGAGAACGCGATGATCGCGGCCAACGGCGACCAAAGATAGGATCATCACCAGTGTTACCAAACCGGATTCAACAAAATCTCCGTTGGGCAAATCCTCGATAAATGGGGTGACCGCGAAGAGGAGAATCAGAGCGATCAGAAGTTTCACCGTCGAAACTCGCCATGCTTCGCGCTTCGCAAGCCTCGCGAATTTCTTTTTTTTCCCGGTGGCGTCTGCCGCTTTGCCCATAACTCCTATTTAGGCGATGTTTCCGGGTCGCGATCCATGATCCCGGCGAGATGAAGCATGGGGCTTTGGCTGACGCGCATGATCCCCTGATGTGGTTTGTCCAGATCCAGCACCACGTAGATCGTCCCGCAAAGCAGGAGAGTCATCGCAATCCGCGGGGGAAGGCCGCGATGGTTCGCCAGTCCTCCGTAAAGCCCGATCACCGCGACCGCGATCACCGCGCCGGATAAGAGCAGCCAGATGACTGGATCGGGAACACGACCTTCCCAGGAGAAGATCCGTTCGCGGTAGATCGAAGCCACCTCGATCAATCTCTTCAGCATCTCATCGGCCACTGGGACAGGCGGCTGGCTCTCGGCCGCGGCCCTGATCGCCTGCCACATTTGCTCGTGGATCTTCTCGGATTGGGCGGTGGTTTGCGCGGTTTCGTTGTCGGTGGTGTCGTGGTGGAGGAGCGCGATTTGCGCGCGCAAGTCCACATATTGGCGAAGCAGTTGTTTGAACGCTTTGCGCGGCGGGTCCGGCAGGAGATCGCTTTGCAGGTAAAGTCCTCCGAGCGCGTTGGCATCGCTCACGACCAGCTGACGGCGGGTGTCGTAACGACCGGCCGCCATGGCGAAGGTAAAAGAAATCAGCAAGGCGAGCAGCCCCAACAACGACCCCATGACCGAACCAACAGTCCGACGGCGTGCCTCATCGGAGTCCGGGTGCTCGCGACGAGCAGCAAGGCAGCCAATTTCACCCGCCAGCACGGTCGCTACGAGGAGGGCGGCGACAATCCAGATCGAACTCTGCTCGTAAAGCCAGCTGGAATTCATCGCCGCCTTGTATACGGCAATCGGATCATACCCTAGCGTCGACGGCCGCCGCCGTAGCTGCGATCGCCGCCTCGCTGGAAGCTGTCAAAGCGTTGACTTTGAAATTCGCCCCGGCTGCGGTTCTGGAAATCCCGGTCCACATCGCTCGCTCCGGAACTGCGACTTTGCACCGACTGGTAGGAGTGCTGAGAGCTCTGGGCGCGTTGCTGGGCTGCGGCTTGATTGGCGCCTGAGTTTTGGTAGCTCTCCCTTTGTGCCTGAGCGTTCTTCGAACTATTGACCGAGTTCCAGTTGCCGTTGTCGTATGAGCTCCACCCGTTACCGGTATTCTTGTAGACGTTGCCGTCGTGGGCGGCGTACATATCACCGCTGGAGGTTTTCGCTACGCCGGTGTTCCCGTATTTGGTCGAGGCGCCAGCGGCCGCTCCGCCCTTTGAGCCCTGGGCTGTTGCAACCGTGCCGTTCGCATTGGAGTAATGCTGGGTATAGGCCGACTTATTACCATTGGATACAACTGACTGTCCCCAGGAACTGTAGGCGTTCGACCCTTGGTGGGTTGCGGCCGAGGTGCCGGTATAAGGATTATATGCCCGCGCCACACTCTGGCTCCCGTAAGGACCATAGGCCGTAGCGCCCCGGGCGTACGTCCCAGTGTAGGGATTGTAGGCAGCACCGGCAGCGGCCCCGCCGTAAGGACCGTAAACCCCGTGGGCCACTCCGTAGGCGCCGCTATATGGATTATAGTACGAACCTACGCCATAGGTGCATGGGTAAGGATGATAGACGGGGTACCCACCAACCGGATAACCATAATAGGGTGGGTAGTAATATCCGGTGCCGCTGGCAAGGATCGCTCCTACCGCCGCGCCGGCGATGAAAGTTCCAAGATATCCCGCGGTGTAGCTCGATTGGATAGTCCCCTCGGGAGTCGTGGATTGGGTCACATAGGTGACGTTGTAAACCGGCGAGCTCGGCGGAATGGTGTAGATCTCCTTGGGAACGGACGGGGCCGTCGTCCACGCACCCGTCGGGTTCGGAGACATGAACCAGACTCCTTGCAGGCAAAGATAATAAACGCCGCCGTCCTTGATGACCTTATCCGGAGTGTTGACGGCATATTCGAGTGATGTCCCTTCGATCGGCTTAAACTCTGGGTTTCCATTGTAGGAAACGTTTACCTGCTCTGCGGCCTTCGGTTCAACTACTGCGGTGGTTGGAATCTGCGCCAGAAGCACCGCGTCTTGTGCCTCGTCCGTCCCGGGAACTGACGCGAGCACTCGAGCCGCGGGACTATTCTCCGGAATCTTCGCGAAATCAGGCGGCAATTCCGGCGTCGCATATGTCCACGGTCCCTGGAGCTCGGCTGATTTGAACCAGCGGCCAGCCACCAAATAATAATACTGTTTGGTGGGAGCATAAACGAAGAGGTCTGCATCTGTGTTGGTCGCGAACGACAGCTGGGTTCCCTGGATATTTGCGTAGGCCGGTTGACCCTCGAACAAAATGACTTCGGCTGGCTTGTTCGAATAGAAGATAGTCGGAGGTTTTCCTTTGGCCGAAGGAGTGAGAATCGGCTTCTTCATTTGGGTCCATTTCGGGTCATTGGCGACCTTGGAGAAATCCCCGGGCAACTTCGGACAGGGGGACCACGGGCCTTCCATGGACGCCGACTTCAGCCACTGGGCACCGGTAAACAAATAGTAATCCTTCGTAGCGTCGGTCTGGAAGAAGAGAGGGAAGTTTGAGTTCACGACAAAACCAAGGTCGGTACCGGCGATGTCTGCTCGCGTCGGCTCACCGTCGATCTGCAGAAGGATGGCAGGCGTGTAACTGACGAAGATCGGCGGTGGATCATTCTGCACCGTGACGGTGGGCGCGGCTTTCGATTTGTTCACACTGGCGACCAGTCGGTCCAATGACATGGCGACGACGTAGTCCGGAGGTAAGAAACTACGGACGAGCTGTTCCAGTTTGGCCGCCTTTTCCGGGTCGAGCGAAGGGAAACGGACTTCTGTGATCTGAAAGTTGGTGAGGACGACATCGTGTTGATCAACGTCCACCGCGGTTTGCGCTTGCAGGCTGAGAACGCCCACAACCTCCTTCTGCCCTTTCGGTGTCAGGGAAAAAGCCATCCGGAAATCGAGTTGCTTGAAATCCTTCCAGTCATCCACCTGTGGCTGGTAATAAACGAGACTTCCCTGGTCCGTCGTTTTTTGACGGGGCCAGCCGGGGTCTGACGCGCCCGGGCCGTTAGGCTGAGATTGTGCGCTGGTGGGATTGTTCGCGCAAAGGGCGCTGAGACCAAGTAAGAGAACGATTGCGATTTTCATAGTGCTTTGCTGCTGTTGGTTTGTCAGTTGAATCTGATTGGCGCCGCCTTCCACCGCCCCTGTCGGCATCCGGAGAAACATTGCGAGAATACCGGGTTCAGTGACAAGAATCAATTTTCCTCATCATCGGATGGAGAAAATAGTGGGCGTCAAGCCAAATTGACCCGCGCATTCATAGAAGATGTTGAAGGACGGACTTGCCTGTGGGAATTAGGTCGTAATCGATCGATCCTTTTGGGATTAGGGCTTGTCGCCAGGCGACGGAACTATAAACTCGCACAAATGAACACGGCACAAGCAATTCTCCCGAGAGGCAGCGCGTCGAAGGAACAACTTCCTATTGGTTCTGAACCTCCTGTTTCAGCGGGTCCCTTGCGCTCTGGTCGCCATCTCAGGCGAGCGCTGAGCATCGCCGGCGCCGTCGCCGTTGTCGTGCTCCTGGGCATGTTGTCGTCGACGGCGTTTGGCGGTAATCCCGCGGAAGAGATGTTCAAGGCAGGGACCATCACCGGTGGCACGGATCCACACGGTAATTCATGGCTGTCGATCCAGCACAGCATCCAGCAATTTGGCCATCCGGAATTCATGCTGCGACTCTTTCTCAGTCTCAGCCTGGCTGTGGCCTGTGCCTGGGTGATCGCGTGGCATCCGCGCCGTTCGTCGCTCATGGATCCGCTCTCCGACCTCGAGGAGCGCAAGACGCTCATCCTCCTCGGTGTGGTCGGGGCGGTCGTCGCTGAACTGAGCGGGAGCAGCCAAACGCTCGCGTTTGTCATCTTCGGCATCGGCGCTCTGCTGCGCTTTCGAACCGTGCTCGACAACCCAAAACTCACCGGAAAAGCCATCATGGTGGTGGTGGTTGGGCTCGCCTGTGGCATGGGATCATGGGCGATGGCAGTCTTTGTCACCGCCTTCAGCTGGCTTCTCGTCTACTGGCTCGATTCACATGCCAGCTGCCGAATCAGGATCCGACTTGAGGATGACGTCGATCCGCAGCCGGTCTTTGGCATGGTGCAGTCGTTGCTCGTCTCCCACCGTTGCCGGCTTCAAAGTTCCGCGCTCTACGAGGACAAGGGCCAAATGGTGTTTCTCCTTTACATCCCGGCGGGAGTCGACCCAAGGAAATTGGAGGCAGAGATGCGAGCGAAACTGGGAAAATCCACCGCCTCCAAGATCGATATTTCCGTCATGTAAATGCCCTGGCCCGAGGTCGACCCAAACCCCGGCATTGTTGGTCCGCGGCGATTCGCCCGCCGGTTCGATTTCCTCACTTTCCGCAAAACGCCGGGTCGGTGAACAGGAAGATATTGCGCCGCTCGCTCGTCGCCAACAGTCCATCGGGCACAAAGCAGCAGCCTTCGATGTGCTGGTCCTTTAGCTCGGTGTGGTGTGGCTCGACGTCGGCGACGCGCGCCACGTCGCCGTCGATCCGAAAGACGTAGGCCCCGGCTTTCGACACGAGGCCAAGCAGGTTCCCGTCGGCGGAAATATCCGCGCCCGTGACTGGCGATTCGATTTTCGTCGTCGCGACGAGTTCGAGCGTGAGCGGCCCGTTCGTGTCCTCGAGAGGAAAACGGAAAACTTGCGCGCGCGCATTGTCGAACACCTTTGAGATGACGTAGCCGTAGTCCTTCCAGATGAAGAGGCTTTCGCAGTCGAACGGCGCGCCGGGAAACTTCAGCGTCCACCCGCGCTTCGGGGAAACAGAGCCACTGCCTGATATTGGATCAGGTTCGTCGATTTCGTAGACGGCCAGCTTGTCTTCCTTGCTGTCGTTGTTCCCAATGTCGCCGAGATAGAGGTGTCCGGCATCGTCGATGGCGATGTCCTCCCAGTCGTGGAACGTCGGACCGGTGACCGGGAACGCCGCGCGCGTCTTGCCCTCGCGGTCGATGGCGTAGAGGACTTGCTTTTTCGGCCCGCCGCCGTCGTTGTGCGTCCAGAAGACGTTGGCATAGCGGCGGCTGGCGATGACGCCGGAACTTTCCGTGATGCGCGGATCGCTTATGCGCGCGATCAGCCGGACGCCCGGCGCGATTTCCTGGCCGGGCTCGGGCTCGGCGATGTTGCAAGCGGTCAGCGATGCGAACAGGAATGAAGAGAGCAGCAGAGTTTTTATTTGGTTCCGGGCCATGTGGCGTTTTGTTAGCGCTTGGATAAACAGTCCGCTCACAATCGCAATTTGTTTGGGCGCTCGCAAGGGGGCTGACGGCGGGCCGGACTTTGCTTACACTCTTGCGGGCCACTCTGAGCCCCAACCTCTCACGATCTGAGCTTCCACGGGGCGTGCGATTTTTGGAAACGTCAGTTGCGGGCGCGCAATGCCGCATGGTAATTTCGCCCCCGCACATATGAAGCTCGTTCAATGGATCCGTTTCACCTGGGATTTGGACACGCTTCCAACGCTCGGCGCCGCGCTTCCGGCGCACTATTCTTTGACCGCGGCCAATCGTGCCGACGAGAAGGAATTGCGCGCGGTCATTGGACGCTCGTTTGTGCAAGACACCTCCTGGGGCGACGCGATTCACGAGGTCAACGGCATGCTCGATGGCTGGCTGGAACGTGCCTTCGAGCCGGAGAAGAGCGGCATCTGCCTCGCGCTACGGCATGGCCTGCGCATGATTGGCGCCTCGATTTTGATTCCGGATGCGGCGGCTGGGAATCATCTCACCCCCGGCCCCTGTGTGCTGATGGAATATCGCAATCGCGGCCTCGGTACAGCGTTGCTCGGGGAATCCCTCCGCCGGTTGCATGCCGCGGGGCTTTCCCGTGCCGCCGCGCTGACGAAGAACAATGCGCCGGTCGCGAAATTTCTTTATCCAAAGTTCAATGGAGTCGTGACCCCGGGGGACACTCCGGTCCTTGTGGCGTGACGATTGGTCGTTAGGCGACGCCCGGCCCGGGATGACCGCAGAGGCGCGCCCTAGCGAATGATCCCGCGTTCGCTCTCCTCGATGAAGCGCACGATCGACTGCACTTCTTCGCTCTGTCCCAATTTCTCACGCAGGGCCTCCACCGCCTGCGCAGTGTTCATCTTTCCGCGATAAACGATTCGAAACGCCTCCTTGATCGGCTTGATCTTTTCCGGCGGAAAGCCCGCCCGTTCCAGTCCGACCTGGTTGATCCCGCGCACCTCAGCCGGGTTGCCGTCAGCGATCATGAAGGGCGGAACGTCCTGCACAATCTTGGAGCAGCCGCCCGTGATCGCGAAGCGCCCGATGCGGCAGAACTGATGGACCGCCGTCAGGCCGCCGATGACCGCGTGATCGCCCACCTGCACGTGGCCCGCGAGCGTGCCGTTGTTCGAGAAGATGACCGCATCCCCGACGGTGCAATCGTGGCCGACGTGCGAGTAGGCGAGAAAATTTCCGCCACTTCCGACGCGCGTCTTGCCGCTCTCGGAAGTGCTGCGGTTGATCGTGACGAACTCGCGGAAGCAGTTGTCGTCACCGATCTCCAGGTAGGTCGGCTCGCCGCGATATTTCAGATCCTGGGTTTGCTGTCCGATCGAGCCATAAGCGTAGAATTTATTGCCCCGCCCGACGGTGAGCGGCCCTTCCAGCGTGACGTGATGTTGGAGCCAGCAGTTTTCGCCTAACGACACCCCGGCCGCGACGATGCAATACGGTCCGATCACCGTGCCCGCGCCAAGCTGGGCCGTGGGATCGACGATCGCGGTCGGATGGATAACTGCTTCGCCCATGGCTAACAGAAATCCGAAATCCGAATATCGAAATCCGAAACAATCTTCCAAATCCGAATGAGCAAAATTCCAAACGATGAGCCACGCGCGAGCGGTTTCAATATTCGGATTTTGGACTTCGAATTTGTTTCGAATTTCGACATTCGGGTTTCGATATTTCCCTCTACTTATCGAGAAAGGTGAACATCAACTCGCCTTCGGAGACGACGGCGTCGTTCACCACGCAGCGGCACATCGCCTTGGCCAGCTGGTTGCCGCGCGACTTGGTCAGCTCCGCGTGAATGAAGAGGGTATCGCCGGGGAAAACCGGTTTGCGAAATTTGACGCCGTCGGCGCTCATGAAGTAGCCGACGCGGCTCGCGCTCTTGCTGATTCGCATCATCAACACGCTTGCCACCTGCGCCATCGCCTCGACCTGCAGCACGCCCGGCATCACCGGGTGACCGGGGAAATGACCCTGGAAAAACGGCTCGTTGATCGTGACCGATTTGATCCCGAGGCACTTGGTCTCGCCTTCGAAGGAGAGGATGCGGTCGACCATCAGGAACGGATAACGATGCGGCAGAATGTTCATCACCTCGTTGATGTCGAGGCCGCCGTCGCCCGCGGGAAAGTTGCGCTTGGGCAACATCGCCTCGGTCGTTTCGAGCGCCTTGGCGAGGGCGCGCGCGAGGTCGGTATTGGCGCCGTGGCCCGGCCTCACCGCCACCACATGGCCGCGGATCGCGCGACCAAGGAGCGCGAGATCGCCAATGATATCGAGGATCTTGTGCCTGACGAATTCGTCGGGAAAGCGGAGCGGCTCCTTGCTTAGAACCGACTCTCCCCTAACGACGATGGCGTTTTCCAGGCTGCCCCCCTTGATCAGGTTTTTCTCCATCAGTGCCTGGACGTCCTCGTAGTAAACAAAAGTGCGGGCGGGGGCGATTTCGCGCTCAAAAATCGCGGGCGTGATCGTGGTCGACATGAACTGCGTGAAGCGCCCCTCCGGTCCCGCCTGGGTGCAGGAGATGCGAAATTCGTCATCCGGCAAAAGGACGAGGAGCGACCCGCTTTTTGTTTCAATCGAGATCGGCTCGCGCGTGTGAAAGAGGAGCCGGGGCGCCTCCAGCGGGACCACGCCGGCTTTGCGGATCGCCTCCACGTACATGCAGCGCGCTGCCATCGCCGATCGGCGGTTCGTTCGCATCCATCTCGATCACTGCGTTGTCGACTCCGAGGCCGGAGAGCGCCGCGAGGACGTGCTCGACGGTATGCACGCGCATCGAGCCTTCGCCGATCGTCGTCGCGCGCTCGACCGTTTTCACATTCGCGATCGTGGCGTCGATCGTCGGCTCGTCCTGCAGATCCTTGCGTTTGAATTTGATCCCGGAATTGGCGGCCGCTGGCTGGATCTTCAGCGATACCTTGGCGCCGGTGTGGAGTGAGGTGCCGCTCAGCGGGGCGGCTTTGGCGAGGGTGTGCTGAAACTCTGCTGCGGAAGCCATGGCTGGCTAACTAGCAGAATTTTGCCGGCGTGGCCAGTAGCGCTTTCGTGTCAGGCACCGCCAGGGGTCACGGGGTTCGGGTCACCTCCGAATCGTCATCGTCCTTGGAAACACACGGAAAATCCAGGACCAGGACGAGAACGAGAATCGAGAACGAATATCAGAACTGACAATCGATCAATGCATCCCCTGACACTGTGCGCGACCGTTTCTGATTGACCGTCTTGAATTAAGACTTCTACGCTCCGGTCGTGAAGAAACTACCAGCCATCTTAGTATGATGCGGAGCATGTCATCCCGATCCGCCGAAGGACGGCGAGGGACCTCGCAAGCAATGTCCGGGGTAGCCAGCGAGGTTCTTCCCCCGCGCCCTTTTTGTCTCGAACGAACACGATTCGCTGACACATTTGTCTTAATGAAACTCACCGCGAGCACTGCACTGGTCGTTGCGCTGTTCGCGACATCCGCCTTCGCCCGCGACGTGGTGATCCACGCCGGCACATTGCTCGACGGCGTGACCGATACGCCGCGCCACGAGGTTTCCATCCTCATCCACGACGACCGCATCACCGCGGTTGAGCCCGGCTTTGTCAAACCAGCCGGTTCCGAGATCATCGATCTCTCCGGCCAGACCGTGATGCCGGGCTTTATCGACTGCCATGTCCACATCGCGTCCAGGCTGCCCAGCCGCGTGAACGCCACCGAAAACTGGCTCACGCACTCCGCTCTGGACCGGGCCTTCGATGGCGCCGTCTTCGTGCGTGCCATGTTGCAGCAGGGTTTCACCAGCGCCCGCGACGTGGGCGGCGGCGATGACACTGTCGCGGTCCGCGATGCCATCACGGCGGGCAAGATCGCCGGGCCCCGGCTCTGGGTCTCGCTGGAGCCGCTGGGGCCGACCGCCGGTCATGGCGATCCGCGCAGCGGACTCGACTCCGAGCTTTCCCATCCCGGCTGGTCCAACGGCATCGTCAATACGCCGGACGAAGCGCGCCTCCGGGTGCGAGAACACCGACGTCGCGGGGCGGACCTGATCAAGATCATGCCGTCGGGCGGCATCGCGTCCACGGGTGATAATCCGCGCCAGCAGCTAATGACCGATGACGAGATGCGTGTCGCGGTCGAGACGGCCCATTCGCTCGGCCTGAAGGTGGCCGCGCACATCTACCCGGCGGGCGCGATCGAGGCCGCCGTCCGCGCCGGGGTCGATTCGGTCGAGCATGGATCCTTTGCCACCGCGCAGACCTTCGCGCTGATGAAGGAACACGGCACCTACCTCGTGCCCACCCTGACGGTCTTTGAGGTTTACTATCGTCGCGGCACGCGATCACCCGGAACTCCTGACCCCCGGGACCGCTCCCAAGGAGCTCGCCAACGATCCGCTCCCCAAGAAAAACTTTCCTCTCGCGGTGAAATCCGGCGTGAAGATCGCCTATGGCACCGACATCGGCGAAGGCGACCACACGATGGAGTTCGGTCTGATGATCGCCGGCGGCCTGACGCCCATCAAAGCGCTCTTCGCCGCGACGCACAACGCGGCCGATCTCATCGGAGCCGCGGACCGCGTCGGCTCCGTCCAGCCCGGGCACTATGCCGACGTCGTGGCGACGGCGGGCGATCCGCGTCGCTGATCCCGCGCAGTTTGGGCACGTCGATTTCGTGATGAAGGGCGGAGTCGTTTACCGGCAGGATGGCCACCCGACGGTCGCAGGCGGACAATAGCTGCTGCAGGCGCTTCGCTCTGCGAAGCGCGAGAGCCGGTGTCGTTAGGCGAAAGGCAACTTAAAGCTCGTCGCCGCCCCGCGTATACCACACGCCGCCCGGTCCGTCGTAGCTGGCGCCCTCGCCCCAGATCACGTGATTGGTTCCTTCCGCATCCACCGAAAGGCTGAGGTAATCTCCATACGGAAACATGTAGCCGGCGCGATTCTTATAAGGCGCGCCCGTGGTGCGATCAGATAGTTGCGTCGTCTCACTCCAGGTGGCTCCGCCATCGGTCGTGCGCCGATAAAAGGTATTCCAACCGCGCGGGTTGCCATTCCTGTCGCCCTGCCAGACAACGCGGAAATCACCTGGCGCCGGTCCCGCTGCCACCGCCGGAAAGCCATTGTCCGCTTCTTCGTTTCGCTGGGAGATTTGCACGCGCGGCGTCCAATTGATCCCGTCGGTCGAGGTTGTGATCCACATCTGCTGCGGCGCCTTCGCAACGTCGCCCGCGTGATACACCAGCATGATTTTGCCGCTCTGGTCGATCGCCACTCCGGCCGTCGAGGAGAGAAATCCGTAGTCACAGCCCGCGGCATCCTTACAGCCGGGCGGTGGCATGGACGTGTCAACGAGAGTGGTCTGCCAGCTGGCGCCGCGATCGTGTGAGCTGACCACGTTGATCTCGGCCGGGCCGCGATAGTTGAGGAAAAAGTTGATGACCGCGAAATAGATGCTCCCGTCCGGAGCCATCGCGGCGCCGTTCGCATCCCACCAGTGACCGGGCGTGGGCTGCGTGTTTGTCCTGATCGGCCGGTCGAAGGTCTGGCCGCCATCGTGCGAGGCGACAATGAAGCTGTCGTCCTTGTTCAGGCCCACGTAGAGATCCTGTCCGTCGGGCGAGACGACGAGCCACGGGTGGTCGTTCCAGCGAAGCGCGGGAGCGATCGCAACCGGCTCCGACCAGGTGGCGCCATGATCGTAGGACTTCACCAGTTTGCTCGTCCAGTTGGGACCGTCGAGCCAGACTGCGAAGACAGTTCCGTCACCGGCCACCTGCACCTGTGGGTCCGCCTGCCAAACGTCCACCGGGGCGATCAGTTGATCCGGGTACCAGGTCCGCCCGCTATCCGCGGAACGACGGATGAAAATACCAGAGAGCTGCGTGTTGAAGCGCGTCGTCATTTGATAGACGTAACTGGAAGAGCGATCCGCGGCGACGAACGGTTCCCAGTCATCCTGCCCGCTCCAGACGCGCTCCGAATCCCAGCCCGGCGCGACGCCGGAAGCGCGCGGCTGCCGCTGCACATCGGTTTGCGCGGCGAAGTTGCGCCCGCTCGAGCGTTCCTTGCGGTCGCCGTGGCGCCGGCTGGCAGATTGGAAACTGTTTACGCCATAGACCAAAAGAAGCGCAGCGCTCAGGGCGAGAGGCAATCCCCAAAACCATTTTGGGACAAGGCGACTGGGTCTGGGCCCTTCGCTGATCGAATCCATCAAATCGGGTGAGAGACTGAAGTTCATGAAGTAGTCTCGATTGGCGGTCGCCATCTTAGTCATTTTGACCGGCAAGTGCGAGCTTTAAAAGCCAGGTGTCGCGGATTGGATGCTAATGGCGAGCGCGGCCGATCTCGCTAGCGTCGTGAGCTGTCGTCTTGCAGTGCTTGAGCGTGCGCCCGCCATTCCGCCTCGTTCACGCCGACAACAAGGAGCCACAGAGCCAGGGAGCTTTCAGCAATGAGGGTAACCCACTCAAGATAGGGGATCGGCAATGTAAGGAAGAGGTGCCGTCTTCGGTGGGAAGAGTGGATTGAGCGACGCCACCGTGTTTGAGATGTCGTCGGCTATGAATTCTGAGTTCATCATGAAGGTGTGGAGGACCGGAACCAGAATGGCCGTGTGTGCAGACGAGAGAGCCGTTTCCGACACCGCCAGGATTCCGTCGTTCGCCTCCCCCTTGAACGGAGAGAGCCTTCCTGTTCGCCCTGCCGTGCCTGCATAGACTTTCACCGGTCCAGGAGGAATGGGAAGCGCTGCCATGAATGCCTCGTTGGCGAGGAGTTGTCCTGACTCGCCAGTCATGAGACGATAAAGGCGGTTCTTTGCGAAGAAGCGGGCCGCCCTGGGCACCCTATTCGGAGGAGCGAGAAGGAAACAAGCGAAGGGTCGGATAGGTCCGAGATGGGGGATGGAGGCGCGGATGAGGACGCATCCGAGCGAATGTCCGACAAGAATGAATGGCCCATTACTACCGAGGGCACGGAGTCGGGCCACGAGGCGGTTCAAGGCCGCGGAGAAGGGGCGAAGCGTGGAGTAGCCGAAGAGGTGAACCTGAAATCCGCGGGAACGAAGCCGCTTCGCGAGCAGAAGCTGCGAGATAGGAGTGCGTCCCATTCCGTGAACGAGGATTGCTCTCATCGGTCCTGGCCTAACGAAACACAAGATCAGCGACCACGGGCGAGAGCGCGTGTTGCTGCCAGCTGGATGAATGAACTGCACACAAGCTACGCATCCGAGCGGGGCGCGGTTCGTTGCATGGCAGGGTTAGGCCTTAAGGATTCATCCTGACCTTCAAGGAGAGAATAGCTCGGACCTGCAATAGCTTCAGCTTTAACGGACGAGGCGACGAGTGCCGCCGCCGCGAGGTTCCCGGTGGTGTTGAGCACGGTGGCGAACGTATCAGGAATGGCGTCGACCGCGATGAGTAGGCCAATGCCTTCGGCAGGGAGTCCGATCGCGAGGAAAAGCGGTGTGAGCATGATGAAGGCGCCGCGCGGGATTCCAGGCGCCGCAAAGCTGAGGAACACCGCAGCAAAGGCGATCATGGCGAGACTGCCAACCTGTAGCGGGATTCCGTAAAACCATCCCACAAAGACAGCGCCCGCGCTCCACGCCACCGGCGTTGCGATTTTGAAGGTAGATACCGCGAGCGGCAGGACGAATCCTGTCACCCGTTTCGGGAGAGCAAGTCGCACTTCTGCGCCCTCGACGAGCGCTGGCAGCGCTGCGATGGACGAGCTGGAGCTGAAGGCGATGAGCTGCGCCGGAAGTGCGGCGCGTCCAAAGCGGCGGATCGGAATGCGCCCGACGAGCGAGACGATTACATAGAGCAGCAGCGTGACGGCAATGCTCGCGATCGAATACGCGAGGATGTAGAAACCGATCGCGCCAGCGAGTGCTGCGCCGGCGTGGACCGCCAGGGGCAGCACGAGAGCGAAGACGCCGATCGGTGCCATGAGAATTACCCAGCGGACAAGCAGCAGCATTGCGTCGCCTAACGCACGGAAAAACTGGGTGAGCGTCTCACGCGCGGACGCCGGACTGTGTGCGATGGCGAGTGCGAAGAGCAGGATGAACAGAATCAGCGGCATCATCGCGCCCGACGCCGCCGCGGCGATGGGGTTAGATGGCAGCAGCGAAGTAAGCCAGCCCGAGAATGTCTGGGCTTGTCCTGCGGCCGTGATTTCACCTGCCGCCTCCGTCGCGCCAATCGGGAGTTGATGCGCATTCGCATGCTGCGGAAGCATGACTGGAAACGAGGGGCGCGAGCGGCATGACTACTATCGCTGTGCCGGCGAGAAGAAGGAAAAAGACCAGAAGTGTTCGCCTACCGATGCGCCCGATCGCTTTCACGTCGCCGGTTGAACCCACGGCGACGACCAGAAGCGAGGCCACCAATGGAATCACCGTCATGCGGATCGCATTGACCCAGAGGGTGCCGATCGGCGCGACGAAATCGGCGGCACGAATGAGCGGGGCAATCCCGGACGCGGCGATGGCGATGCCGCCGGCGACCGCCGCGCTGAGGGCAACGAGGACACGTGTGCTTTCGTTCAAGCTTCCCTCACATGGGTGGCGCAGGTCAACAACATGGCCTAACGAGACTCAAGATCAGCGACCGCGGGAGCTAGAAATGAGCTCGTATAACTGGGAAAAGCCAGGCCATAAGGACAATTCGCGGTTCGCTGCATCGCCCGGGTTAGATATTCTGGCGCTTAATGCTTCGCCCAAGCCCAGCCGGTGACTCGCCAGCTTCCCTCCACTTTCTGGAGCGTGAAAGTCCACGTCGAGTTGGTTTCTTTCATTGGCTTCCCGTGCTGCTTGTAGGTGTAGTTCGCGGGAACGACGACATAGGCCCGGTCGCCCGTGACATCAATATGCCGCGGCTTGCTGATCGTGACAGCGCCATCGGTGATTCCATTCTTCTTGGCGTCGGCGTCATAGTCGGCAAGCCATTTCGAGCAAGTTCCCGCCCCGTGCCACTCATGGGGTGGAAATTCGTCGATGATGCACATCTCATCCGTACACAGGGCGACCAGACTCTTGGTGTCGCCCTTGTTAAAGGCGTCTACGCTTTGGTTTATGGCCGCCATCACCTCAGTCTGGTCCGATGCGACCAATGTTGTCGTGGTCAAGAGGGCCACGGCGAGTGTAATCATGATCTTAGGCATACGCTTTTTCTCCTTTGGGTTCGGCATGCCGAGCATCGAACCAGACCTCTGGAAAAAGGGCGAGCAAAATCCCACGACCCAGGCTCGGCGACGGCGGCCACGAGACGCGCCAATTGCAACCGCGCCGGCCCGCCGCCGTTCGCTGCAGCGTATGGTCAGGCATTGCTGGTTATTGCGAACAAATCCTCAAATCCAACGTTGCACCGCTTCTGCTGTGTCAGTGGGCTTCGTGTTGAAGCAGAATCTCGCGTGCGGAGCATGTTCATGCACGAGGTTAACCAGTTTCTCGAACAGGATGAAGTGAGCTGGAATCACGCGAACGCCCGCGCCAATCATGATGCAGTCAAATTGCTTTTGTTTGAGTTGGGCCAAAACGACCGCTTCCGCAGTCTCGCCGAAATCGGTCAGGCAAATGCGCGCGTCGTAGCCAAGAGCATTCAAACGTTCCTGGTCGGCCGTCACTCCCGCCATCACTCTTGCGGCGTTCATCCCGGGAAAGGCGGCGAAGGCGGGATCGGAGAAATCGATCAGTGCGGGGTCCAGACCGACAATCAGCACACTCTTCCCGGCTGTAGCATTGGAATTGTGCGTCGTGGATTGAGTTTCAGTGTTCATATTTTTGATGTTTGCCCATCAGCGATTTTTCGGACGATCTGTTTAATTAAGGACGGCCCGCGGTTCACTGAGGGAATATACTTTAGAGATGGCATGAGAGCGGGACGGAAGGCGAGGCCGGAGTTTCGATTGTCTTTCGATCGGACCGGTAAACAACAAGACAACCCAACGGAAGAGCAATACCGGCAGGGACTCGAGCGATGATTCCGCCGGTGGAATTCGCTGGACGCGACTGCGCAGCGGGTTTGAAATAAAACGATGACGCGACGCCATTTCCTCGTGACGGCGGGATCGGCGGCCTCGGCAACGATGATCAGCGGGCCGGCCTACGCCGAGGACCCGCTGAAGTGGAACGGTTATGACGCGGCGGTCGTGATCGATGCGCTCGGCGGGCCAGGAAACGCGAATGGCCCACGCGGGGAGCGGACCAAACTAACCGTGGCCGATCTGGCGGACGTGAAGGCGTCGGGATTGACCGCTGTGAACCTGACGGTCAACGCGATCGGAAGTTACGCGAAGGACTTCGAAGAAACCCTAACGAACATTGCCTTCTACGACGGCGAAATCGCGGCGCATCCCGATGTGCTGTTGAAGGTGACGAGCAGCGCCGATTTGGCGGAGGCGAAACGGAGCGGCCGGCTCGGCGTCATTTACGGATTTCAGGACGGAACGCCGTTCGGCGAGTCGTTAGACCGGTTCGATCTTTTCTACGATCTCGGCCTGCGGATTGTCTTGTTTACCTACAATCGCAGAAACCTGATCGGCGACGGTTGTCTGGAGCCGGCTAACGCGGGACTGAGTCTTTTCGGGCGAGAATTGGTCGGGCGGCTAAATGCAAAGCGCGTGCTGATTGATCTCAGTCACTGCGGCGACCGCACCACGCTGGAGTCAATCGAACTTTCGAAGCAGCCGGTCGCGATCACGCACACTGGTTGTCGCGCGATCACCGATCTGCCGCGGAACAAGACCGACGAGCAATTGCGCAAGCTGGCCGACAAAGGAGGCGTGGTCGGCATCTATTTCATGGAGTATCTGCGCACGAGCGGCCAGCCCATGGCGGAAGACGTGATTCATCACCTGGAGCACGCGCTGCAAATTTGCGGCGAGGATCATGTCGGCATAGGAACCGACGGCACGATTTCGCCGGTAAAAGTGACCCCGGAATATCGGAAAGCCTACGCCGAAGAACTGGCGGAACGACGCAAGCTCGGGATCGCCGCCCCGGGCGAGCGCGCGGACGCGTTTACTTTCGTTCCGGATCTGAATATCCCGCGGCGCTTCGAGACGCTGGCCTACCTGCTCCACAAACGCGGACACTCGGACGGTCAGATCGCGAAAATTCTGGGCGGAAATTTCGAGCGCCTCTTCCGCGAAGTCTGGGGCTAACGGGTTATCCGTTGCATAAGGTGGCGCGCCCAACCAAAATACTGCTGCCGAGGCCAGCGCTCACCCCCCGGGCGATGAACAGGAGAATCAAATTGATGTTCATGGCTGCGACTCAGAGAAGTCTCTTCGAAAATCAGCTACTTTCCATCCTTGTCGGGTCCGACGATGAGTGACAGCAGGCTGGAATGGTAACGAGACCCAAGATCAGCGACGCTGGCGAAGGCGCGCTTGGCTGCAAGTTTAATGTGGAGGTTATCGAAGGCCAGAACGCAAAGCGGCCAGCGGTTCGCTGCATCGCCTGGTGAGATGACTTTGCGTTACGCACGCCATGAAAATTAGGGATTGATCGCTTGCGACTTGTGGAGCGCCTCCCTCTCTTCGGTAATGTATTGCTTGAGAATGTGCGCCAGGTTCGGCGGGTGTGGATTGTGCCTGGCTTCGACCACGAGCCCATCCAGAAAGGATCTGTATTCATCCCCAATAGCACTCCGCACCGCCGTCCATACCCCGCGATAGGCAGGATTGCTGAGCAACCGCTTCAAAGTGGCAAGGTCCGACGCCCAGCTGCTGGCATCGAGCATGCCCGACCGAAATTGAAAGAAACTGTCTTCGTAGCTCCAGAACACACTAGCCATGTAGCCGTAGAGCATATAGTACTCCGCATCCTCGAGGGTTTCGCCCGCGGAAACTCGAGCCCATAGTTTGCTGAGTTTGGGGTCGGCAAGCCGAAACAGAAGATCGACATTTCGAGTAGTTCGCCCCTGCTGCATCAAGGATCTTTGGTTGCGATTGGATTGCCTTATCTGCAGGCCAAGAAAGAGGAGCGAAACCAGAACGGCAATGCTGCTGGCAAGTGATGCGATATCCGCAAGATTCATGTATATGACGATCTTAGCACTTGCCGCCAGAACTGGCATTCGCAACCCAACCGCTCGATGATTTCCCTCATTCCAAGTGGATCGGTTCACTCCTTCTTCTTGCGGCCCAGTATGGTCTCGTCGCAAAGCGCCTGAAGATCGACTTTGCAAGCCAAACGTTTGTCCGCGGGAGTAGAGTCTTCGATGAACTTGCGGACTGAGGGCCCTACATGGGTTCGCAGTTCGGGCCAGAGACACGCCATCGCGGGGTTGCTCAAGATCGGACCCCAGTTGTATCCGAGCCGTTCCGTGGCGTCGGGTGGAAGCAGGCCCTGCTCCACCTGCAGCAGGATCGTCTCCAACATCCGAAGGTCGGCGGTAAATATCCGCTCCACGGTTTCCCAGTCCTCAAGGCTCCATCGCGCCACCGCCTCCGGGTACCCCGATTCTGTCATCAATCGATTCATCCGTGGGTTGAAGCTTCTGTGGAATTCCGACGTCGCGATTCCGATCGCCTGATAGGCCGCGGCGCGGGCCTGAATGTTACTTTCCCGGATCTGCATTCCGACAAATGCGAGCGAAGCGATCACTCCGGCGGCCGCAACGCTCTGCTGAATCGTCCTGCTCGAAATGGGAAACCGTGATCGGGACGACTTCATCAGCCTAACAGGACGCAAGCTCAGCCACGGCTCCGGCAGGCGCAAGTGGCAGCTCGAGAAAGCGCCCTAACTAAGATCGACATCGAACGCATGCCGCAGTAGAACCGTTGGCTGCAGCGCTTGGTTAGGGGGCCCCATTCTCCACCTCATTCCTTGAAACTCCGAGACCAAGCCCAGCATGGATCGGTCGAGGCAGGTTCGAGGCGAGCTTTTCGTCGACCCATGCTGAGAAAAGGTTGCTGAATGCGCCTTTCGACGCGTCCCACCATTGACGCGCTCCCCTGGCATTAAGCGCTGACAACGCCGACCGTTCGAAGCCCTCGGTCAACTCGCGGTCGATGAAACCCATATGGCGCTGGACGACGACCGTTTCGACACGGCGAAATGCCATCATCATCAAGAATCCAAATCGGGCTCTTTCGGCAGGAGAAAGTTGGTCGAGCCCCGCCTGGGCTTTTATAAGCAACGGCGCGAGATCGGAATGGGTAGCCCAGACCTCCATCGTGGAACTCATCAAAGTGCTGATGGCTAGGAACGCGGACGATTTCAGTGCAGATGTGTTCTGCCGGAGCTGAACTGCAAGGTAGATCAGCGTGATGCCGACCAACACTGCGCCGACGATCTGACTGATCGCTCCAACCGCTTCCCAGTTCATTTGCGCACCCCTCCTTTGGTCGCCTAACGAGAAGAAGATGAGCCGCCGCGAGCGAGGGCGTGCGTCGCGGCGAATGGATAGGTTGAACTCATCGAAAGCTGGATAGTACGGCGGCTCGCGGTCGGATCCATCGATTTATTGGTCATCCGGTAGTTATTCATGGGCGAGCGGAGCGGCTCTCCAATGCTGGCGCAGCGAGGCTGTGAATAACTCTGCCGTTGCACTTCAGAGAATCATGCTTGCTCAGCTTTTGTCTCCTCTTTTCATTGTTTGCTTGCGGGAAGATCGCACGCACCGGCCCACTACGAATCTCCATCGCCGATCGCTCGACGATTTTAACCATAGCTTCGAGTGGAGTCCGGGCGTGCTTTCATTCGTCACGAATCCCCAGATGAGGACCCGTTCGAGGTCCAGACAATAATGCCTTCGCCGAATGAAAGCCAGCGCGCTGGTTCGCTCCCGCGAACCAAACCAAATCCATGAAAATGAAATCAACCAACAATGACGACAACCAAATGAAGAAAACACCACCGGAGACCGAGGACTTTGCCGCTCTCATCGGGCTGGATTGGGGCAGTCAGGCACATGCCCTCTGTCTCTACGATTGCGCCACGGGCCAGTGTGAAAGCTCCACCTTGGAGCACACCCCCGAAGCCATCGCCCAATGGGCGGCCGCGCTGGCCCAGCGCTTCCCCAATGGGAAGATCGCCCTCTGTCTGGAGCAAGCCAAAGGCCCTCTCATCTCCGCCCTCATGGCTTATCGCTTCCTCGTGCTTTACCCGGTCAACCCGGTCACCGCGGCCCGCTACCGCCAGGCCTTTAAGACCAGCCGGGCCAAGAGCGATCCCTCCGACGCGCAGGTCTGCCTCGAGTTGCTCCTCCAGCACCGCGCCAAACTCACTCCCTCGGCGCCCGGAGGATCCTCAGACGCGCCAGCTCGCCCGGCTCTTGGAGCATCGGCGGGGCACGGTCGATCTGCGCACTCTCCTCTGCAATATGCTGCGCGATGCCCTCAAGAGTTACTATCCTCAGGCCCTGACTCTGGCCGGTCAGGATCTCTTTGCTCCACTAGCCTGCCAATTCCTCTTAAAATGGCCTTGCCTCCAAGAACTGCAACGGGCGAGAAAAGAGACGGTGCGCAAGTTCTACTACGCGCAGCGCTGCCGGCGTTTGGATCTAATCAACCAGCGTCTCGAGGCGATCGGGTCGATGATCCCGCTCACCAACGATCCCGCAGTGATCGAGCCCGCCAAAGTGCAGGTCACGATGCTGGCGCGCCAGTTATTCCAGCTCGCGGCCGCGCTCAAAGAATACGATGCGCGCATCGCCCAGCTCTTCGCTTCCCATGCCGATACCGCAATCTGGGAAAGCTTCCCCGGGGCCGGTCCCACGCTCGCCCCACGGCTCTGCTGCGCCTTCGGCACCCAACGCTCCCGCTACCAGAGTGCCCTCGCTATCCAGCAATACAGCGGCATCGCCCCGGTCACCGAGCGCAGCGGCAAAAACCAGCACTGGGTGCACCGGCGCTGGGGCCGGCCGCACTTCCTTCATCAGAGCTTCTTCGAATACGCCAACCAGTCTGTCTTGCATTGCCCCTGGGCCAAACTCTTCCTCCAAGAGCAAATCGCCAAAGGCAAAACCTATCCCACAGCCGTGCGCGCTCTGGCCTTCAAATGGCAGCGCATCATGTTCGTCTGTTGGCGCGATCGCGTCGCCTACCAAGAGTCGACCTATCTCGACAGTCTTAAGCGCAGAGGCTCGCCCCTGGCTTCCAAACTCGAACTCACCGCCAAAGCCGCATGACTCAGTTGCCAATAACTTTACCCAAAATCCCTTGACGGACGACCTCAGATGTATGGTTAGACTCATCATCATGGGGCGTCTGCGCTGAAATCTCCCCCTATATTAACCAAGCCTGAACCGCTTTGAACAATCTTTTCCGGAATCGGAGGGAACTTCCCGGCGCTGAGCGCTCGATGCGCCGTGTCCACAGCCCACGCGTCGGGATTCTTTGAGACAACCTTCACGTCGTGTGGTCGGCCGGCCGCGTCCACCTGAAATGCAAACGTGATCAAAAGGTGATGAATTCGCTCAGGATGCTTGCTGAACTCGGCAAGTAGGAGTTGGCGCGCAACATTAGTGGCATTCGTAGCATATTCCTGCCCAAGCACATTCAAATCCTCGGCCTCGTCCTGCGGCTTCACGTGAGCCTCCATTTCGAGGAACGGTTCGTGGCCCAAGACGGCCGACGGAACCGGCGGCAGTTTAACGCCCTGCATGCTACGGAGGCTAGTCTCCTCAAGAAATCTATTGCCTGTAGTCGAGGTGATCTTCAAATCTGCGATCCGGCCGTCCGGGTATACTCGATAGCGAAGGGTCAGTGTGCCGCCGTCCACCTTGTCCGGATGCTTACCCCACTCAGGAAGTATGGCGTGTTCGATCACGTCCATCGCTTGCGCTGTGTAGAGTCCACCGGGCGTTTGAGGAGTACTTTGAGCAAACGCGATTATGACGCTGGAGAACGACGTCAACGCGATGAAACAGCGGCGCATCAGTCTAACGAGAACAAGCTCAGCTGCGGTGAGCGAGAGCGCGCGGGGCTGTGGGTTGAAGGGTTTTGATCATGTGAAAGCTGGATCGCACGACGGCTCGCCGTCAGCTGCAGCGCCGTGGTTAGATGGTTCGCGTCGCATGTGAATTGGGCTCTCGAATCCAAGGCGCTCCGACCGCATCGCGGCGAGCATGCCAGCCTGGCGGTAAATCGGCAAGCTCTACGACAGATCGGTCGAGCGCGACGGCTTCGTGGAGCGCAACAACCCTCGCGCCGTCTGGAGTTCCGTCGCTGGAACCGATGAACTGCCAACCGTGGTCATCGGAATCGTGGGTGACATGGAGGATCGACTCGGCACCCTCAAGCACCTGAAGAGTGACGAACACCGCGCAGTTGCGCGGCTGGTCGAATGGCCACGAATCTGTGCTCGCCATCTAACAGGTAGTAGACGAAATTGTGTACACGGGCGTGTATTTTTTCTGGTACACGATGATTTTTGATTTGTCGCTGGCTTTGTGGCGTTTGGGTTTGTAGAAGGGAGCATGCCGCGCCCCAAACCCCACTACCGCGTGATCGTTAGCAACCTCGAAACCAAAGAGCGGTTGCGCGTCGAATTGATCGATCTGCCTTTTGCTTCCCAGCGCAGTTTCCGCCTGCGGGTCAATGGAAGGTGGGCTCGCAAGGTGCCGGTCGGCAGCAAGACGACGGTCTTGCGGCAAGTGCGATCCTGGTGGGTATCTCATTGACGATTCAGAGTAAAGGGCGGCTTCCGGCAAGAGCGGGATTAGCGTTTTCGGAGCCGACGGTCAAGCCGGAAGTCGTGATTGCGGGCGAGACGGTCGTGTCCTTCGATTGTCAGTTTTGCCATCCGTGCTCGTAGTCGTCTTCTCGTCCTCGATTTTCCGTCTGTCTTCGAGGGACGCTGGCGAGACGATTTCGTAAGCCGACGATCTTCGAACCAGAGGTGTTTCTACCTTTCGTCTCCGCCTCACGAAAAATGGCGGGACGTGCGGAAGCAACGTCCCTTCGAATGGGCGCGAGCCGATGCCTCTTGATGGTTGACCGCACCGCTTATGCCGATTATTTCCATGCTTTTATGCGAAGACTAACCCTTGTTCCCATCCTTTTTCTCACCCTGGCGCTTCTTTCGTCAGCCGCGCACGGCGCGGTCGCGCTCACGGCCCTCGATCAATACGTCGTGGCGCATGGTTACGGCGGCGCTCAATTCATTCAGCACGAAAACGCCTACCGGCTGCCGATCATCGCGAACGGAAAAGCCGGCGACCTGACGATCGATACCGGCGCGCCCACGTCCGTGATTTTCAAGGCCACGTTGAAAAAATTCGGCCTGAGCGAGGAAGGCACCGACGTGGCCGTCCACGGCGCCTTCGGCAAAGGCACCGAGAAGCTCGGCTTGACCAGCGTTCATCAGCTCGCAATGGGCAACTGCACGCTCATGAACGTCAAAGCCATCGTCGTGTCGGATCCGGGTAGCGGCGGAGTCTATCGCATGTATGGGGTCTCCGATGGTTTGTTCGGCCTGCGCGAGATGCTTAAGTACGGCGCCGTTCTCGATATCTCCAATCATCTGCTCCTGGTTCATCCCGGCGGCGAAATGAAAGGCATCTCGGGCGGGATTCGCACCATCCTAACGAAACAAGGATATACGCCGGTCGATCTGGCAATGACGGGTGGCCATCTCCATGTCTCGGCGGTCGTCAATGGCGTCCCTTGCCGCCTCGTGGTGGATACAGGCGCTTCTCTGACCGTGCTCGATCAGCAGTTCGCGCGCAAGGCCCACCTCGGCGGTTACGAGACCGGCCAGTATGCCCGAGGTCTCGGCACGAGGGCGCAGCCCATCCGAGTGAGCCAGTTCCCCGAGTTGAAAGTGGGAGACTTCCTGATCAAGAATGCGGCGGTGACCATCAGCGAACTCGACGCGGAACTGCTCGGCGGTGACGGGAATGCCTCGGCGGTCGGTCTGCTGGGGGCGGAATATCTCGGTCTGCACGGAGCCGTTTTTGATTTCAACAGCGGAACGCTCTATCTGCGACCGCAGGCGAAACAATAATCGCGCGAGCAGTGCCGTTGTAAGACAGGGTTTGCGCACACTTCTGTCAGCTAACGAACCGTGTGAGTCGCTATCGCCTGAGCGCTAATATCAGAGTAAGACTAAAGATTGTTCGAGGCGCTGTCGAACCCGGATGATGGCAAGGTGGACGGACCGACCGCCATTTTCCTTGCGTCGCTGATCTTCTTCTTGTTTAACGGAGATGGCGATTGAAATCGAAGCATGGTAATCTTCGCCTCCCGTAATGACCACGAACCATTCCACCACTGACTATGTGCTAGGCAACACCGACGCCGAGCACGAGCGCCTCATTCGGCAAGCCGCGCGTGTCGCTCCCACCACCGAAAGGTTTTTTCGTGAGGCGGGTGTTGGACCGGGGCAACGTGTTCTGGATATCGGCTCCGGGGTAGGAGATGTGGCGATGCTCGTAGCTCGACTGGTGGGTCCTTCGGGCGAGGTTGTGGGTATTGAGCGGGACCCGAAGTCCATTGCCAGGGCCCGTGCTCGCGTGGCTGAGGCCCGCCTGCACAATGTAAGCTTCACCGAGTCGGATGTGAGTGAAATCCCGGACGGAAAACCGTTTGATGCGGTCGTGGGCCGTTTTATTCTGATGTTCCTGCCGGACCCGGTCGCAGCGTTGCGCTCAATTTCACGATCGATTCGGCCGGGAGGAGTGTTTGTCTTTCAGGAGCCATCCTGGGTCCCTGTCCTTGCGCATTTGGCGCCGCTACCTCTTTGGTCCGCGACGGCTTCTCTTATTCGCGAGACGATGGCTGCCTTTGCCAACCCCGAGATGGGACCCGATCTTTACCAGAAATTCCAAGAGGCCGGATTGCCCGCCCCGACCATGCGCATGGAAATGTCGTTGGGGAAGGAACCCGACCTGGCACAATGGTATTACGATACTTTCTGGAGTTTGCGACCGCAGATGGAGCGGTTGCGCCTGCCTGTCGAGTCGCTAGGTAGTCTCGACACTCTGGTGGACAGGCTGCAGGCCGAGGCTGCGGGATCGAAGACCGTTGCGTGCTGGTTCGCGACGGTTGGGGCGTGGTCCCGCAAGGCTTAGCCCGATCGGACGCGGGCTCTTTTCGGGAGCAGGACCAGGAAGGTCGCTGATGCCAGCATGGAGATTCCGACAAAGGCAAGGCCCCAATGGAGGCTACCCGTCCTGTCTTTGATCAGGCCGATGGTGTAAGGCCCTACAAAACCGCCAAGGTTTCCGATCGAGTTGATTAAAGCAATTCCACAGGCAGCGGCATAGCCCGTCAGAAACTCGCTGGGCAAAGACCAAAACGGACCAAACATGCTGTAGACGCCAGCCGCCGCAAGCGAGAGCAGAAGTATGGATACAACAGGCGAGGTCGTCGTGCCGAGCAGAAGCCATCCCATCCCTCCAACCACCGCTGGGATCGCCGCATGATAACGCCGCTCCAGATGCCGATCAGAACTGCGAGAGACCAGAATCATGCTCGCCAAACCCACCAGTTGAGGGATTACGACGAGCAAGCCAACCATCGTATTGGAGTAGTGGCTGGATAACGATTTGACCACCTGGGGCATCCAGAAACTCAGCGAATACAAACCGATGAGGTATGTGAACTCGATCGACACCAGATGCCAGACTCGCAAGTGGGTGAACGTCTTAGCCAGCGAAATCTGGTGTTCTTTTAACTTTTTCTCACGCTCGCGCGCGAGTTCGGAGATAATCCAGTCCTTTTCATCCTGCGCGAGAAACTTCGCCTCGGCGGGCCGACTGGGGAGCACGAGGTAGGCGAGCAGACCGCAGACCACGGCCGGGATGCCTTGCAGAATCAGCAACCACCGCCAACTACTTAGACCCAGCCAGTGGACATGATCCAGAATGAGCCCGGAAATCGGGCCACCCAGGATGGTGGTCACAGGAATGCCGACCAGGACCAGCGCAATGGCCTGTGCCTGTTCGCGCTGTCGAAACCAGTAGGTGAGATATAAGACAATTCCTGGGTAATACCCCGCCTCCGCCAGCCCAAGGAGAAAACGCGCGACATACAGCTGGTGCACGTTGCGGACAAAGCCAGTCGACATGGCCACGATTCCCCAGGTAATCAGAATGCGCGCAATCCAGATGCGGGCGCCGATTTTGTGCAGCAGCAGGTTGCTCGGAATTTCAAAGAGGAAGTAGCCGAAAAAGAAGATCCCAACGAGCAGGCCGAACTGCTGGCTGGTGATCCCCAGCTCCTTGTTCATCGTCAAGGCGGCAAACCCGATGTTGATCCGGTCGAGATAGGCGACGACGTAAAGAAGAAAGATAAAGGGGATAATCCTGATCCACATTTTGCGGATCGTTCTGGCTTCGATGGAGCTTGGGGCGATTGGCTGTCCGCTGGTCATACACCCCCCGTTGTCAATTCGACTCGACCGAAAGATCCGTTCGACAGGTAGAGCATACGAGAGTTTTGGCTGACCGTCAGGAAACTCCAAGCCCAGGATGATGTCGATGCCGATTGTTTGATGTCCGGATCGCGGCTGACGCGCTGGACGGCGATCTCGATCCTGAATAGGGTGGCGCGCAGCGCGCGAGAACCATGACTCTACCCGCCGACCCAGGTGATGCCGCGTCCGCGGCGACCTGTGCCGTTAGGCGAGCCGATCCCTCCGGTCCGGAGGCTTTGCGGCTGGTCCGGCGACTTTGGAACGAACTAGGCGCTCCTTTATCCGGAGGTGAACGGGACACCGTTTTCGCCTAACGACATTGTGGGCGAGCGGACGGCTTTCGTCGTCGCCTGGTGGGAGGGCAAGCCGGCCGGTTGCGGCGCATTTCATCCCATCTCGGCTGACGAAAGCGATGTGGCGGAGATCAGGCGGATGTACGTGGAGCCGCACTTGCGCCGGCGCGGGATCTCTCGCGCCATTCTGACCGAATTGGAAAGACTGGCGCGGGAATGCGGTTATTCCGTGGCCCGACTGGAAACCGGCGTGCGCCAGCCAAACGCGATTCGCTTGTACGAGACGTCCGGCTATCGCCGGATCGAACCGTTCGGCCGCCATCGGAACGACCCGCTTTCGGTTTGTTTCGAAAGGGCTCTTTAGGAAGAAGCTGGCGCCGCCGGGCAAACGAGATCGTGCCGCCGGCAAACTCCGGAGAGCAGTTCCCAGAGCGCGTTCAGCACGCGATCGGCTGCGGTCGTAACGGCAGCAAAATTGTCCGGTCGAACGTGCGTTTCGAGGAGGGCTCTTTCCGTGGCGGCATGTTCGCGGTCGGCCTCGATGTGGACGGTGAAGTAGCGGTAACTTTCCGGGTCGTCGAAATAGTAGTGCTTGATGAGGCCGTCGATCTTCGACTCCGAGACCGCCGGGATCTGGCTTTCGTAGGCGTAGAGCGCGGCGAGACCAGTCGCGATGTCGCCCTCGCTGCAAACCGAACGGAAGGTCGCGATCAACTCCGCGGTTTCCGGCCAGGCCGCTCGCGTCGTCGAGTTCGTTAGGCGAGACGCCGAGGGTGGCGGCGAAGTTGCGCCAGAGCTGCGGATGATTCGGGTCGCCCGCTTCTTCGTCGATCAGGTTGGCGAGCAACTGGCGGCGGGTCGGTTGATCGTCGCAGCGCGCGTGCATGGCGGAGAGATAGGTCGGGAAAGCGGCGACGTGCCGGTAATACTGGCAGGCGTAATCAGCCAGCGTGGCCTTGTGCAATTCACCTCGCGTCCAGGCGAGATAAAAGGGATGGGTCAGGAGATGGCGGGCGGCGATTTGTTGGTCGAGGCGGTCAAGATAGGCGTTCATAAGGTTTGCAGATGCTTTTATGCGATGAACGCCCGAAAGGCAAAGCTCATTCGGATCCGCACCCGACAAAAATCGGCGGGTCAGGCGCAGATCGTCCCAGGTCGTGCGCAGCGGGCCTTTCTCGCGAAGCGCCGCGCCGAAGAGTAGACGGGCGGTGTCAGCGTAATCGTTTTCCCGAGAGAGCGAAGCCGGCGCGAGAAATCGAGGTCTTCGAAAATCGGGAGGTCGCGATACCCGCGGAGCTGATCGAAGATGTCGCGCCGGACGAAAATGGCCTGATCGCCGAGATGCCAGCCCCAGAGACGATTCCGGATGCCGGCAAGGCGGCTGGTGATCGCCAGGGTGAGCGATCTCGATCGGTAGCGCCGGGCGAATCCGCCACCCAGGCGCGCCGCGGCGATCGATCGCTTCGGTAATTCTTGCGAGCGCATCGGGAGCCAGCCAGGTGTCCGCATGCAGAAAAAGCAGAATCCGGCCGCGCGCCTGTGCGGCGCCGAGGTTCATCTGCCGCGCGCGATGGCGCTGCAGCGCCGGCACCACGCGACAACCAGCGGCTCTTGCGAGGGCGCCGTGTCATCGTCGCTGCCGGCATCGACCACCAGAATTTCGCTCGAGTGGCGACTGATTCGCGCGAGGCAAGCGGGAAGAGTGGCGGCCTCGTTCGCCACCGGGATCACAACCGAAATCTCTGGCGTGTCGATCGTGGGCATCTCGCCCCCAATCTAGGCCCGCGGCGCGGCCGCGACGAGCCGTTTCGACGAGCGATCTTTCCTCCTGGCCTAACGACCGAGCGGAGTGGTCACCGTCGTCCCGGGCGGCGGGGTGAATTCGAAGGTCGCCGGCGGGATCGGAGCTCGCGATTCGTTGCTGTAGACTGTGACGATGTGATCGCCGTTTGGCTGGACCATTTCCGTCCGTCGCACCTGCAGGTCGGCATTCATCTGGATGTCGAAAGTTTGCAGGAGACGTTTGAGCGACGGATTGCGCGGGGCGAGCGACAGTTCGTAGCCGGAATCCAGCTTGCTCGCCGTGATGTGATAGCTGTTCTCGACATTCTCGAGGTTGAGCGCCGCGGTCAAAGCCGCGATCCCGGCATCGAGGGGCGAGTGTTTGCCTAACGAGTAGTGCTCGACGGATTGGAACTTCGGATAGTAAATCCAAAGCTGTTGTCCGTCGCTGATCGTGACGCTGGGCGAGTTGCCCTCCACTTCGCGGCGGAATTTGTTCGGCTTTTGAAACCAGACTTTGCCCGAGCTGCTGATCGGGTTGTTCATCAGGTGCACCGTTTTCTCTTCCTGGAAATCAGCCTGCACCTGCGGCGCGCCGGCGCGCCTTGCGCGGATTTGATCGAGGAGTGCTTTGACGTCAGGAGGCGCGAGCGGCTCGGCCTGCGCGGCGGCGAAAGCGATCAGGAGCAGTGAGGAAAGGAGAGTAAATCTAATCGTCATGGCTTCTTAAAGGAACCCTCCTGCCATGAGGTTGTATTCGGAGAAAGGAATCAGGAAGGCAGGAAAGCAGGAAATGAGATGGATCAACCGGGTCAGGTCGGCAAATCCTTCCTGCTCAGGTTCATGGCATCATGGGCTTATGCGCGCGGCGGCGCGTCGTTCTCGCTGGCCCGCGCGAACAAGTCGAGCGTCGATGGCATTGCAGACTCGGGCGATTCCTCGATGAAGCGCCGGAACTCGGGCGAGAATGTCAGACGCCGCGATTTCCACCAGTTTTGGACCGCGGGCATGTGCCAATACATGAACATCTGGGACGTCCACGCATCCCAGTTCTCTCTCGCGATGAATCCCTCCTGATATTGCAGATACATGTTCTCGAAGTGCTTGAAGAAAGCAAAAATGCAGGCGAGGAACGCGTACTTCTCGTCATCGGGCATGTCGGCAAACGTCTTTTCGTCCGCCTTGAGGCCGGCCGTGAACTCTCGGGAATGGTCGGCCAGGATGGCACCGAGGCTGAACCAACTGTCCGCGATGTGCTGATGAATCTGCGAGCGCACGGCGCGCGTATTCTGGCGAATTTGCAGACTCAGATAGATCAACGACACCAAAACGCCGATGCCGCTGACGAAGCTTCCGAGCGATGCAAGATCGGCAAACGACATCGATCCCTCCGAATCATTCGAATCGAACCTCGCCATAAAAGACCGCGAGCGAAACCGCGAAATTCCAGACTGAAAGCGATGAGGAGGGTGAAGAACGCAGTGAGAGTTTGGAGATCATGTGCCGGCCAGAAGTTTGCGCGCCTCAATCGACATCGGTTCTGCCAGGGCGGCTGCGGGCAGGGTGAAGAAGATGGTGGCAAACAAGCTCCAGGCCAACCCGATGGCGCAGGCGACGCCGAGACCGCTCAAGGTCGGATTATTGGCCAGGCCTAACGAACCGAAACCGGCGATCGCAGTCAGCCCGGCGAGCGCGACCGGTTTCAGCACGCCGGCCACGTCGTGCTCGATCTCGCGCGCGCGTTGCCAGACGAGCAGGACGTAGATGCCGTAATCGACGCCGATCGCGAGGACGAGGCGGAAGGCGAGGACGTTGAGCAAATTGAGCGGGATGTGCGCCAGTTTCATCGTCGCGATCATCGCTCCGATCGCGAGCGCGAGGGTGATGATTTGGATCAACCAAAGCCGCCAGTCGCGATAAAGCACGGCGAGAAGGAATGCGTCGAAAAAAGCCATCAGCGTGCTGATCAGAATCAGTTGGCGATGCGACCATGGGATCAGATCGGTGAGGGTGAAGCTCCAGCCGGAGAGTGTCATCGGCACTCCGGCGACCGGCAGTTCGCGCGTCAGCATTTCCTTTTGGTCGCGGGTTTCGACCGGCTTGTTCGTGGTCACGAAACCGACCGTGAGGAGCGGGTCGGCGGCGAAATAGCGGTCGACCAGAAACCACCAGCTCGAAGAAGCGGGCAGCGCTTTGCGCCAATCCGGGATCGCGATTGTGCCGTGGGCGACGGCTTCGAGTTGATCGAGGAGCTTGAAGCCCGGGGCGAAGGTCTCGCGGCTGAAAGCCTTCGCCGGCGATCGCCTCCTCCAGCGCCCGGCGGGCCGCGGCGAAATCAACCGTGCCGAGCCGCTGCCGATTCTGTTCCATCAGCCGCGGAGAGAGAGCGAGCGCGGCCGGGGTGGAGAAACTCTTGATCGCGCCGGTCTGCTCCAGGTCCCGCCAATGCGCCTCGATCTTTTGCCAGTCCTCGTGCAATTGCTCTTCGTTAGGCGCGCGCACGATGCCGAGGACCGGTTCCCAGCGGACCGGCATCTTCGCCATGATCGCCGCGAGAGCGTGGCCGGCCTCGCTCGACTTCGGTTCCATCGAACGGGTGCTCGCGTCGAAGATCAGGGGCGAGTTGCGGAAGGAGAGCGAGCGCGAAGAGAATGAGCAGAATCGGGAGCGCGATCCAAAGGATGAGCCCGGGCGCTGCGCAGCGTGCGGCGGACATAGAGCCTGACGAAGGCGAGGATCCAGTCGTTCCGCGGCGGGAGCGAGTGTTCCCGGGTGAAGAGAAAGAAAACGCTCGTCATGAAAAGACCGGCGACGAGGATGCCGATCGCAATCAGCACGCCGAGTTGGGTGAAGCCGCCCGAGTCGGCGAGGAGGAGGGCGAGGAAGCCGACCGCGGTGGTGAGCGCGCCGAAGAAAACGGCGCGGCCGAGCTTGGCGACCGCTTCGGCGATCGCCGGGGCGTGTCGCGACCCCTTCGTTTCGCGCCTGTTGGTAGCGGCCGAAAATCAGGATGGCAAAATCGACCCCGAGCCCGATGAGAATGGCGCACATTCCGATCGTCACCATGTTGAGCTCGTGAAAGATGAGGAGCCCGGCGGCGAGCGCGACGAGGCAGCAAAGGAGGAGCGAGAATCCCATTCCGACGAGCGGCAGCCAGCGACGGAAGCCGACGTAGAAAACGCCACCGACAAGGAAGATCGAGCCGAGGAGGGTGACGACGATGTCGTGCCGCATGCTGAGCGAAATTTCCGCGACGTAAGCGGAGCGCCCGGTGACCAGGACCTCGAGCGGCGCCGTCGCCTTCCCAGCCCTCGCTCGCGCGGGCGCGAAAGGCGTTCACTTTTTTCATCAGCGCCTGGCAATCGAAGGCGCCGATCGATCGGTTGATTGGTGACCGCGAGAAAAATCCGCATCGTGCGATCGGGCGAGGTGAGCGGCTGATCCTGTTCGAGCGCGGCGTTGCCGGCGAAGGGTTTCAGCGCCGGCGCGACGACGCCTAACGGATCGAGCTGGAGCTCAAACTCCGGCCGCGGCGAGCCGGCTTCGATTTCCTGGTGCAAGCGGGTGAGGCGCGCCTGAAGCTTGTCCGGTTGCAGGACGGCGAGGGTCGTCGGCGAAAGCCCGCGGTTCGAGATTGAGCAGGAGCGGGACGGCGATGCCCTGCAAATCGTGCGACTGCCTTCCGGCGATTCCATCGGCGAGCCGGCGAGAACGCGCGTGTTCCAGGGCTGCTCGCGCGAGGCGCTCGCGCAAAGATCGGCGCGAACTCCTCCAGCCTGTCGACGTCGTTAGGCTGGCAGACGAGCGCGAAAGTCAGCTCGCGGGTCTGTGCGAAATCGTTGTTGTAAACCTTGAGTCCCTGGACCGATTCGAATTTTCCCGGAAGCAGGTTGAGGACTTCGGTGTCGAGCGTCAGCCGGGTGATGAGAATGTAGAGGCTGAGCGCCGCGACGAAGCGCGACCGCGAGCCAGACAAGAGCCGCGGCGCTGGGTGACGAGGCGGGCGATGAACTTCGAGTACGACATCAGCGACCGCGGCGGTCAGAAGGCGAAGGTGAAGCGGTCGGGACCGACGGTCTGGCGGACAAGCGGTTGGTCTTGGAGTGAAGGAGTAGTTCCCGGAGCGAAACCCAGCCGCGCAGCCGCGGCGGGCGCCTCGTTAGGCGGACCCGACCACGAGCCGCGGGCGAGGGGACCGCTGACGCGGACGAATTTTTCGTCCTGTCGCACGGTCAGGAGGGTGACTCCGGGGCCTTTGCTGAAGGTCAGTTCGAAGTCGCCTTGTTTGGAATAACGAACCAGCACGTCGCCGATGAGTGAGGTCTTTGGTCCGCGATATTGCAGCTGGCCAATCTTGGACTGCCAATCCGGCTCGGGCGAGACGAATTGGTGGCGCAGCGTCTCGCAACTCGTTAGGCAGAGAAGGGTGAGAAAGACAAGGCAGTGATCTCGTCCTCGTCCTCGACGCGCCGCGATCGCGACGAGGACGAGGGACGAGAGGCGAGGAGGCGTGCATGCATGCTCGTTAGGCTGCGGAGCGCAGCGACTCGCGGTGTTCTCGCGCTTTTCGGCGCGACGAGCGTGCGGCGCGGAGCAGAGCGGCAGGTAGCGTTGCAGCCAGACGATGAAATAGAAGGCCGACATTCGCCAGCGAATGGCGAAGCTGCCGCTGATGTTGCCGCCGAGGACGGCGTTGACCGCGGCCGGAATCTGAAAAACGTTCTGCGGATTGAGAAACACCTCGATGAATTCCTGCGAATACCAGGCGTCGATGATGCGCAGATAAGTCCTCATCGCGCGGCGCAGCAGCCGCTCATAGCGGGCAAAAAGCCGCCGCGCTTTTTTCGGATGATCGAGCACGATGTCGAGGATGTCGGCGCACTGTTCGCCCGCGAGGAGCGCGAGGAAGACGCCGCTGCTGAAAACCGGATCGATGAAACCGGCGGCGTCGCCCGCGAGCATCCAGCGCGGACCCGTCAGGCGGCTCTGGCGATAGGAAAAATCCGCGCTCGCATGGACGGGCGTGATCCGGCGGGCGTGCCTCATGCGCCGGGCGAGAAAGGGTTGCTCGGCGATCGCTTCCTCGAGAAATTCCTCGGGCGATTTCTTCGCTTGCTTGAAGAGCGTCGTGTCGAGCACCACGCCGATGCTCGATCGCTCCCGCGACAGAGGAATGTGCCAGAACCAGCGGTCGCGACCGCGCAACGAGAGCGTCAGCGAGCCGTCGCGGCCTTCATCGATCGCCACCCCTTCGAAATGCGCATAGACGGACATTTTCTGGAGGTGCGAATAGGTTTCCTTCAAGTTGAAATGAGTGCCGAGAACGGAATGGCGTCCGCTGGCGTCGATCACATAGCGCGCTCTGATTTTTTCCCGCGCGGCCGCCTTGCTCTCGACCTGGAGTTCCACGCAGTCGGTGAAAAATTCGATCCCTTTGACCGCGGTTTCCTCGCGCACTTCCGCTCCGTTTTCCGCGGCGTGATCGAGCAGCAGCTGGTCGAACTGCGCGCGGGTCACTTGATAGGAGGACGCCGTCGTCGAGCGAAAACCGTCTTCGAAATAAAACTTCACGCTTTCGTCGGCACAGGCGCTCGCGATTTCGCCGCCGAATTTCGGTAAAAAACCTGCCTGCTCAAATTTCTCCAGCACACCGAGGCGGGCGAAAGTCTTCATACTGACCGGCAGCAGGGATTCGCCGATATGGAAGCGCGGAAACTTTTCCCGCTCGCAAACGATCACGCGCCGGCCGGCCCGGGCGAGGAGCGTCGCCGCAGTGCTCCCCGCCGGTCCGCCGCCGATGATGGCCACGTCGTAGATTGCGTCAGGCATGCGGCGATCAAGTTAGCAAGCTTGCGCCGGAAGCAAACTGCCTAACGACGTTGCCTGACGAGTCCGCCGGGTCGGTTACTGATTTGAAATGGTCGCGGTCGTGCCGTCGATTTTGTCAAAGCTGACGGTGAACTTCTCGGCGTAGGTCGCCGCCCGATCCTGGAGCATGCTGATCGCGACGGCCTCTCCCAGTTGAATGGAGGAAGACGGTGTCGCTGCGCCAGTGGATGCCGGCATGAATTCCGTGCCCGAACGAGACGTTGTTCGCCAGCTTGTTCAGCTCGCCGTTGACCGTCAACTGACCCGCATCCGAACCGGTGTAGGGAACGAGCGAAAGGCCGTCGTTGGTCGAGACCACCGGATTCGGAACGACAAAATTTCCGTCGAAGAAGAATTTCAGGACGGTGATGCAAGCGCCGGCGACCGTGCCGTGACCGGTCGGATAGGCCGGGTGCGTAGGAGAGCCTTCGGGGAAGGCCTGCGAGAGGAAGTAATCGCCGTATTTGGCGAAACTGGCCTGGACGGCCTGCGAATTGAGGACGTTGCTGTTGAGGTGGACATCGATCGTGTTGCCGAAGCCGCTCAGGATCTGGCGGACGATCCCTCCGCCGGATTCCGGGCGATGCCGAAGGTGGATCCACCACTTTTGATACCAGACGCTATTAAGCGCAAGACGGGCGGCGGCCGTGAGGGTCGCCGCGAATGTCGGGTCCGCCGAAGGTGCCAAAGCCATTCTGCTTCGTTGAGCCCACGTATGGATTGCCCGGATTCACGGGGGCTCCCATGGTCCCGAGCACGAGGTAGGCGGTGAAGTATGCCTGAAAGAGCACGTCAACGTGCGTGTAGGCGCAGAGACCGCGGCCATCGTGCAGATAACGGAGCTGCGGATCGAACTGTAGCGTCGCGCCGGTGTCGATACCATTCTGGACTTGTTGGAAGGTGGTCGCGTCGGTCATGTAATCGATATTCGGCAAGACAGTGACCATCTGCTGAGTCATCGGCTGCACACCCATATAAGTGGGTTGCAGATAAAGCTGGGAGAGATAGGGCCCGAGCGTGTCGCCGGGATACGGACCGCGGAAAAGCAGATCGGGCGTGACGTTGCCGGAGCTATCTCGCGGCCCGGCGTAGGTGGGCATTGTGGTGAGCTCGGCGGCCGCCTGCGCGGCGGTGCTATTGGAAGAGTAATCGGTAAACGCTACGTCGCGCAGCAGCGAGGCCCAATACATCTCGACTAATTCGGTTCCATACGCCTCGCTCGCGGCGGCAGGGGCGGGCGGGACGACGATCTGGTTGATTTGATTGGCCGGCGAAGGCGCGTTGCCAAACTGCACGTCGTCGCTTCCTTCCAAGGCGAAGGCGCGGCCTCCGAGCGGTCCGTTCTGCGTTCGCGGTCCGCCAGTAATTACTTCCTCAAAAGCTTCGAATGTGCCGTTGTCGATGGCGCGCCGGAATGATTTGAATGCGTTCAGGTTCACCAGGCAGATCCCATCCTGCAGAATGCCCTTGCTGTAGGTTCCGGATTTATCCGGATAACGCTGTTCGTCGCCGTTGGTCGTGTGCGGCGGAACCGGGATGTGGCCTTCCGCGGTCGCGGCTGCCTTGCGGATCTGCGTAGGACTGCTTGCACTCGCGGATCGATCGCGCCCAGCTGGCGCGATGCCGTCACCGATCGGCGGGATTGTAAGACTGAGCGGAGGCTAGCGCGGCTTTGCCGAAGACCGCGCCCCCAGCCAGGGCCGCACCGACCTGGCTGAGAAATTTGCGCCGGCTGGGACCTCTGGGCAGTGGCGATTGTCCTTTGAAGAGTTTCCTGATTCGGAAGAGATCAGCGGCTCTGGATTGTTTTCATTCATTCATTCTGGCTCCGATGGTTTTATCTCAAAGTAATTATCGATCAATGTCCTAATCTCTGCATTTTTCGTCGCCGCATGGAAGCGGTCTTTTCTGCGCTGCCGTGGTCGCTTCGCGAACTCTCGGACCGGGTAAACCATTGACAAGCGCGTAACCGGAGCGGGATGGAACGGCGCCAGGAAACGTTGCCATGAAATTGATCGACCGCTTCGTCGGCCGCGAGCTGATCGTTAACGTGCTCTTCGCGATCGCGGTCCTGAGCCTCGTCCTCGTGGTCGGCAACATCTTTCGCAAACTCCTCCCGCTCCTCGTGAATCACGATGTGCCGCTGGAGTTTCTCCTCACCTTCATCGCCTACGTCCTGCCTTTCTCCCTCATCTTCACCATTCCCTGGGGATTGCTCACCGCGATCCTCCTCGTCTTCGGCCGGCTCTCGGCCGATAACGAATTGATCGCCCTCCGCGTCGAACGGCGTGAGCGTGACGCGGGTCTGCGTGCCGCTCGCCCTGCTCGCCGTCGTTTGCACCGCGATTTGTCTCTGGTTGAATGTCGATGTCGCTCCGGCCGCGCAGGAAAAACTGCGGAGCAGCATCTTCGATCTCGCGACGCAGAACCCGATCGCGCTCTTCGGCGGCGACCAGGTGATCGATCAGTTCCCGGGGCGCAAGATCTACGTCGGGAAAAAGGAAGGCAACAAGCTGGAGAACATCATCGTCTTCCAGATGGATGAACATTCGCTCCCGATCCGCGTGACACATGCGCGCACCGGGATGCTGGAGACTGATTTGCCTAACAAACGTCTTCTCCTGCACCTTTACGATGCGCGCTACCAGGAGCGCGACGCAAAAGATCCCTACGATCTGCGCAGGATACGCGATGGCATCAGTCTCGCGGAAGGCACGCTGCCGATCAGCCTGGAGGAACTTTACGAGAAGGAAAAGAAGCGGCCGACGCGCTCTGCGCTCTCCCTCTCGCAATTGATGGAGCAATTGAAGTCCGGCGAGCGCCGCGATCGCAGCGCGACCCGGACCGAGATCAACAAACGCTTTTCGTTTCCATTTTCCTGCATCGCCTTTGCCCTCATTGGCGTGCCGTTAGGCATCACCACCCACCGGCGCGAGACCTCGGTCGGCTTCGCCACCGGGTTGATCGTGGCGATCTTTTATTTTCTCTTCATCATCATCGCCGACACCATGCGGGCCAATGCCAGGATCCATCCCGAGCTGCTCGTCTGGTTTCCAAACGTGCTCTTTCATCGTCATCGGCGCGTATCTCTTTCGCCGCCTGAGCAAGCAGTAGCGGAATCGCAGGCGGCGATCCGCCTGCCCAGGGTTGAGGATCAGGGCAACCAGAGCGGTCGCCCTACAAAATCGCGGCCTATTCGTCAGGCACTTCGTCGCTGATGACGAAGAACTTCTTCAGCGTCGCGCTCCCGAAGTTCGTCGTTAGGGCGACATCTGCCGCGTCGCGCCCGACCGCCATCACGATTCGGCCGATCCGCGGGACGTTATGGCGGGCGTCGAAGGTGTGCCAGCGATCGCCGAGGTAGGCCTCGAACCAGCCGCTGAAATCCATTGGCAGGACGATCGGGACGCCGATGTCGCCCATGTATCCGGTGACATAGCGCGCCGGAATGTTCAGGCAGCGGCAGAAGGTGAGCGCGAGGTGACTGAAATCGCGGCAAACCCCCTGGCCGGTAGTGTAAACGTCGAAAGCCGATTTCGATGGGTCGGCGAAGTGATAACCAAAGGTGATGTGTTGGTGCACCCAGTCGCAGATCGCCTTCACCCGCGGCCAACCGGGCGGCGTCTGGCCGAAGAGCTTCCACGCGATCTCGGAAAGCTTGTCCACTTCGCAGTAACGACTCGGCATGAGAAAAGCCAGGGTCTCGTTAGGCAGCTTTTCGATGTTATGCTGGACCGCGTCGGGCGATTGCGGGATCGGGTTCACCGCTGTCCTCGATCAGTGTCTCGAGGGCGAGGCGCAGATTGCCAGCCGGCGCGAGGAGCCGTGCGCAACGGTTGCCGAAGAGATCGGTGTAATGCGAGACAGGGAGGTCTGGCTCGACCTGTAACTCTTGCGCGCGGCGCAGATCGTTTTCGCGCGAGGGATGCACGAAAAGCATCAGCACCATCGGGGTGGGCCCCCGCAGCTCAAACTCAATATCGAATCCGATCTTGATCAGCATGTCGTCAGACGGCGCCGTCCTTGGCCGGCCGCATTCAATCGTCCGTCACTGTCAACTTGCCCGGGCGCAGCCGCACTATTTTTGTCACCCCGGGGCGGAGCGCAGTGGAGTCGAGGGATCCTGTCGCGTTTTAGCTTTCGGGCTACTCCACGGGATTTTGAAAGCCCGGCCTCGTCCCGCATCCGCGAGGCTGCGTTATGGCTCGACTACGCTGGGGATGACAAAACCGCACGCCCAAACTCCGCCGTAACCCGCAGCTCGCGGTTGGCCGCGATCCGCACGTCGCGCAGCTTCACTTCGCCGAGCGGCAACGCCACGAGCGAAAACACGCGTCCATCAAATCGCTGCAGATGCGGCGCCATGAATCCGCAGGCCAGCGTCCCGAGCGTTCCTTCCCCGGCGCACTCGAGGCTGGAGAGTCGCGCGTTCAATTGCTCATCGATGGCCACGCTGCCGCTGATCCGCACCGCCGCGCTGAGAAAGAGCTTCCTCGCGCGCACGTGCACCACCACGTCGAGCGCGCGGTCCGAGCGCGACCGCAGTTCGATTCGCACGCTGTCCACTGTGACGCCTTGCTTGCCGGCCTCCGCTTTCGCGCCCGCCAGAACGAGCGCTTCGAGATCGGCCAGCGCGACCGCGACCTCCAGGTGGCCCTCGGCCGCATCCTGCAAAAGCAGGAGCACGTTGCCGTCCTTGTCGCGACCTTGGCCGAGTTGCACGTCGCGCGCGGTGCACGACAGCTCCACCTTCGCCCGTTGCACCAGGATCGGCCGACCGCTGATCTCAAAGTGCGCAACCTGCAGAGCCGGCTCAATCGTCCCGACCGGCGGCGCGGGGCGCGGCGGCAGTCGCTCCGCCACTTTCGCGCCGTCGAGCGACACGCGGATCGCGGCCAGCTCTGGATAGCTCTTTTCCTCCAACGTCACCATTGGTCCTTCTGGCGTTACCACCCGGCACAGACTCTCCTCGAGTGCTGCGCGTAACGCCTCGGCATCCGGCGGGAAAGTCTTGCACGGTAACGGAAACATCCCCAAAGCTACGAAGTTCGGCGCGTGATCGGATGTCCCTTCGCTCGACAGCTCTTATTCCGAGCGGAGTCGAAGGATCTCACGCCTCGCACAGTCGTTTGACCGCGGCAGAACTGACGACCCATCAGGAGCCCATTTGCTCCATCGCTTTTTGCATCTCCTCCGGACTCACATCCCGCACATGGGTGCCGATTGACCACTGATGACCGAACGGGTCTTCCACTTTGCCGTAGCGATCGCCCCAGAACGTGTCGTCGAGTGGCATTGTGACTTTCGCGCCCGCGGCCACCGCCCGCTCGAAGACGGCGTCCGCGTTTTCGACATAGAGATGGATGGTCACCGCCGAGCCCTTGAGAGATTTCGGACCGAAGGCGCCCCATTCTGGCATCTCCTCGTTCAGCATCACGACCGAATCGCCGATGCGCACGCTGGCGTGCATCAGTTTCCCGTCCGCGCCCGGCACTCGGGAAAGCTCGGTGGCGCCGAACGCCTTTTGGTAGAATTCGATCGCCTCGGCCGCGCCGGCACAGACCAGATGCGGCGTGACCGTATGCATTCCCTCCGGGATCGGTTTCACCGAAGGCTGCGTTCCTGCTATCTTCTTTCATGGCTTGATTCATGGTTATTTGGTTTACTCGGTTTGTCTGGATTGTGGGTTCAAAAGATACGACGAACGGAGAATAGTCATCCGGACACTCAGCGGGAAAATCGGGCCGGGGCAGCGTCCGGTTTAGAGCCCCATGTTTGCCAGGACAACAGCCGCCTGGTTGACCGTCGCAAAAAGCTTCGGATGCGAGCTCTCGAAATTCTCGACCGATGCGGTCAATCCGAGCCGGGCAGCTTCGAGCAGCTTGGGCTGCTTCTCCGTCCGGCTGGCCTCATGGGTCGAGGCGTCGAGAAAATGCGCGATGCTGCGCGCGTCTTCCTCGTGGCTCCGCGCCAGGGCGGCGACCTCCTCGCGCAGAGTCGAGACCAGTTGCAAGAGCTTCTTCCGCTCGGTTTCTGGAAGACCGAGCGCCTGCTGGATCCGCGCCTCGATCTTCCGCATGCGATCTTCCATCATATTGTTACTTCGGACCTCGACTCGGTGACGTCAATGTAATGCAATTCCAGCACCCCATTACCTTCCCGGGCTGTGGGTCCGGCAAGATGTAAAGGGAGCATAGAGCAGCGAAATAATCGCCCTGATTGCAAAACGCGGGTCGTCATGCTCAGCCTTGTCCGGATTTCGGACGGCGAATGATGAGCGTATACACCAGCGTATCAAGTTCTTAAGTCGGCGCGTCCATGTCAACGAATTGCGGGCGCTGCCTGCACTCGGGCAGACAATTCCGGGACCGGGGCGGACGCTTGTCGAGGGCGCGGATGCGGGCTGATTGGTTACGGTGGCAGCCAGGCGAGAAATTGGGTTGCGCCGCCCCGTTTTCCCGCTAACTTCCGCGTTCCTTATGGCGAAGACTTCGTGGATCAATCGCAACGACCGCAAACGCAAGACGGTGGAGAAATACGCCGCGCTTCGCGCTGAGCTCAAGGCGAAGAAGGATTACATCGGGCTCTCGCAACTGCCGCGCGACGCCAGCCCTACCCGTGTGGTCAATCGCTGCCAGGTGACCGGCCGCCGCCGCGCTTTCATTCGCCGGTTCAAGATTTCCCGCCTGACCTTCCGCGAGCTCGCTTCCGCCGGTCTCATTCCCGGTGTGACGAAGTCGAGCTGGTAGCTGGCCGCCGCGGCCGGTCTCGGGTGCCTTCCCTGGCATCCGCACCATGAATTTTTTCTTACCTTTTCTGGCCCTCGCGACACTCGCCGAGGGCGTCACTGAACATTGGGATTCGCCCGGACTGGTCCTGGGCAAGCTGGGCGCCATTGCCGTACTCGTTTTCCTGAACGGTTTTTTCGTTGCGGCGGAGTTTGCCCTGGTCAAAATCCGGATGAGCCAGCTCGAAGCGCTGGCGGACGAGGGAAATACCCGCGCGGCCAAGGCGCAAAAGGTGGCAGGCGATCTCGACGCATATCTGTCCGCCTGCCAACTCGGGATCACGCTCGCGAGCCTCGGCCTCGGTTGGGTGGGCGAGCCGTTTCTCGCGCAGATTCTGCAGCCGGTTTTTGCACTGCTGGGGATTGCTTCGCCCGCGGTGATTACTTCGGTTTCGTTCCTCCTCGCGTTCTCGGTTATTACCTTCCTCCACATCGTGCTGGGCGAGCAGGCGCCGAAGATCCTGGCCATCCGCAAGCCGGTCCCGGCGACGCTGATCGTGAGTGGTCCGCTGCGGATGTTCTACATCCTGTTTAAGCCGGCGATCTGGTTCCTCAACGTCTCGTCGAATTGGGTGTTGCGGCATATTCTGCGAACGGAGCCGGTGAAAGAAGGCGAGATCGCGCACAGCGAGGAAGAGCTGCGCCTCATTCTCGACGAAAGCGAAGAATCCGACGAGGTCTCTTCGATCGGCCGGGAGATCTTGGTCAACGCGCTCGACATGCGGCGGCGCGTGGTGCGCGATATCATGACGCCGCGCGGCGAAGTGGTCTATCTCGATATCGAGGAGAGCTTCGATGAGAATGTGAAGAAGGCGCTCGAGTCGCGGCACACTCGTTTCCCGCTCTGCCGCGGGCATCTCGATAACACGATCGGGTTGATCCACATCAAGGAGCTGGTGCCGATGATGCGCGACCCGCAGCCGGACCTGATGAAGATACGGCGGGAGCTGATCCCGGTGCCGGAAATGATGTCGCTCGAGAAGCTTCTTAACCTTTTCCTCGTTAGGCACGCGCATCTCGCGATCGTGGTCGACGAATACGGCGGCACGGTCGGGATGGTGACGATGGAGAACGTGCTCGAAGAATTGGTCGGCGATATCCAGGACGAATTCGACGCGGAGAAGGCGGAGTTTCGCAAGATCAATGACCGCGAGTTTGTGGTCGATGGCGGGCTCGGCCTCTATGAGTTACGGGACCTGGCCGACATCGAGGTGGAGAACTCCGATGTCAGCACGGTCGGCGGATATGTCACGCACTTGCTCGGCCATCTCCCGAAGCAGGGCGAACAGGTGCCGATCGAGGATTACATTGTGACCGTCTCGCAAACCGACGGACGCCGCGTCGGCCAGCTTCATTTCAAGAAAATGGCTGATGACGACGGGCAGACCGAGTAGGTCCCGAAGAAAACGTTCAACGCTTCAGCTAAGAGATAGCAACCGCGTTTTCTTCTGCAGGAGGCGTTAGGCGGCGCCTAGAACTGGCCGAAATTTGCCACTACGTTTATCCCGCCCACGGCTGGTGTGCCGTTTTCGTAGGCGGGAGTAAACTGCGCTTGCTTGACCGCGCCATCGAGCAAAAGGCCCAGGCCACTGCTCTTCGGGTTTTCGGAGATTCCGGAGGTACCGGTGACTGCACCTCTTGCATTCACGCTCACTACGACCTCGGCCTTGCCGGCGACGAGAATGCCCTGGGTGAGCGAACTGATCGCCGTCTCGAGGGTGTGGCGCAGGCCGCCGACCAATTGCGGTTGAATGTAGTTGGCCAGCTTGCCCACCCGGTCGCGATCATACGTCGCCAGCGAGACCACGATGATGGGTTCGCCATCCTGATGCATGAAGAGCACCGTGCCGCCGAGATAGACGCGGACGGGTTCGCCATTGACGGTCGCCGGCGTGAAGCGACCCCAATCGAGTGCCGTCTGCACCGCGCGCTTGAACGCGTCGTCATTCGCAACCAGCGCATGGGTTGTCTCGACGACCCCGGTCTCGCTGATGTCGCAGTAAAATTGGACCGCGCCCTCGAGCTTCGCCGCATCGGCGTCCTTCGGATAATGCAGGTAGTGGGTGATGGAATCGGCCTCCTGGTTGACGAGCGCGGGCGTGACTGGTCCGGTGATCGGCGCCGCGGGCTGGAAAGAAGGCGCGGCGGACGCGGATTGCGAGGGAGCGGGGGAGGCTGCGCCGGCTGTCTCAGACTTTTTTTGGCAGGCGGTCGAGGCGCCGAGCAGAAGTGCGAGAAAAAGATTTGCCAGCCGGCGAGCGGAGATGCTTTCCATTGTGAAACTCGCTGGAAGTAACCTCTGCGGTCGGCTTGCGCAAGTCGGCGCCCGGGTGCCGCGCGCGAAAAAAGCACTACCCAACTGCGCAATCTCGCCCGACATTTCACCCTATGGCATACGAACTACCAAAATTACCCTACCCGAACGACGCCTTGGAGCCGCACATCGATGCGAAGACGATGGAGATCCATCACGACAAGCATCACCAGGCTTACATCACCAACCTGAACAAGGCGATCGAAGGCAAACCCGACCTCGAAGGCAAATCGATCGAGGATCTCATCAGTAACCTCAGCGCTGTTCCCGAAGACATTCGCACTGCGGTGCGCAACAACGGCGGCGGTCATGCGAACCATTCATTCTTCTGGCAAATCATGGGACCAAAGGGCGGCGGCGAGCCGACCGGCAAGTTGGCTGACGATATCAAATCGACCTTCGGCAGCTTCGACGCTTTCAAGGAAAAATTGGCCGATGCGGGAGTAAAACGTTTCGGCAGCGGCTGGGCATGGCTGATCAAGAACAAGAGCGGTAAACTGGAGATCGTCTCCACCGCGAACCAGGATAGCCCGCTGATGGACGGCAATAGGCCGGTGCTGGGCGTTGACGTGTGGGAGCACGCCTACTACCTGAATTACCAAAACCGTCGACCCGACTACCTCAAGGCGTGGTGGAACACGGTCAACTGGGCCGAGGTTTCCAAGCGCTACGAGAAGTAGACGCAACACTTAGAGCTGGAACTCCGTAAGAGGCGCGCTGCAACGGCGCGCCTCTTTTGCATTCTCTGCGCTTCCTTGCTCCGCGCGGGATCGGTGATCCCGGCCTTTCCCAATGGAATCCTGGACCATCGGGATCACCGGTCCCGCTACAGGGTTCCACTGGCCGCGACCGCAGCGAGATCCTATGTTGCTTCCGCCGATGAAAAGACTCCTCCCTGTCCTCTTGATTTTCGCGGTCGGATTCGCGCGCATTCCTCTCGCAAAAGGCCAGGTTTCGTTTCCTGGCGCTGGCGTCGATCTGCTTTATCCCGAGTTTGCCCATCCGCAGGAGGACGCCATCGCGGCGATCAAGAGGCGCGATTTCCGTTTCATCATGATCGATCGCCGGGAAACCGTGCCCGGCGTCGAGCACTATCCGCAGCTCAAGGCCACTTACGGCACCAAGTTCATCAAGCAACGCTTCCGGATCTTTGCCACCCGCTCCCAGAATTTCAGTTTCAATCTCCGCGCCCGCACCTACGCCCATGATTATAATCAGACGCTTGTCCGCTATCTGCTGGAGTGGCGCCCCAAGGGATGATGCCATCTGGGACATTAGGCTGCTGGCGCTTCGCAATTTCTGCTCGCCTCTTCCAGTCCCAACTGATCTTGTTCCCCCTGATATGGACCGCTGCGCTTCTTGATGCGAACGCTTAACCACCTCTTCGAGAAAAACAAAGCCTGGGCCGAGAGGATCCGTCGCCAGGAACCTGATTTCTTTCTCGAACTGTCACGCCAACAGTCGCCCAGCTACCTCTGGATCGGCTGCGCCGACAGTCGCGTGCCGGCGAACGAGATCGTCGATCTGTCGCCTGGAGAGCTGTTCGTGCACCGGAACGTTGCCAACCTTGTCGTGCATACGGATCTCAACTGTTTGTCGGTCATGCAGTTCGCGGTCGATCTGTTGAAAGTCCGGCACATCATCGTCTGCGGGCACTACGGCTGTAGCGGCGTGCTGGCCGCGCTCCGGCGGGACCGGCTTGGCTTGAGCGATAACTGGTTGCGCCACGTGCAGGACGTGCGGCAAAAACATCAGGAGTCTCTCGCCAAAGTCGGTGGCGACGGGCCGGCGGCGGCGCAGCGACTTTGCGAACTGAATGTGATCGAACAGGTAGCCAACGTCTGCCAGACGACGATCGCTCTCGACGCGTGGGAGCGTGGTCAGGAGTTGACCGTGCACGGCTGGATTTACGGGTTGCAGGATGGACTGCTGCGAGACTTGAACGTGACGGTTGGCAGCGTCGGTGAAACGCTCACAGCTTATCAGGCGGCGGTCGCGGCGCTGGGCTGATTCAAAGTTCGCAGGGCGCCTCATTCGCTTGTCATCCTGAGTCGCGGAGACGGCGAAGGACCTCGCAGTTGCAATCGACGCTTCGTCGTTCAGATAACACGCCTTTTGCAGTGGTGAGGTCCCTCGCTTCGCTCGGGATGACAGCGAAGGAAGAATCGCACCTGTAACCCATCGCGCATCGCGTTTCTCAGCGTCCCGGTTCAATTGACCATCCAACGGCACGCCCGCATAGTGTGCCCCTTCATGTCGATCGAGCTGACTCGTAACTTCTGCATCATCGCGCACATCGATCACGGCAAGACGACTTTGTCGGATCGCTTGCTCGAGCGCACCGGGACGATTCACGACCGCGAGAAGCAGGATCAGCTCCTCGATTCGATGGATCTCGAACGCGAGCGCGGAATCACGATCAAGGCGCACCCGGTCGCGATGCGTTACACCGCGCAAGACGGTCAGGAATACCGCCTCAATCTGCTCGATACGCCCGGCCACGTTGACTTCGCCTATGAGGTCTCTCGCAGCCTTGCGGCCTGCGAGGGCGCGCTCCTCATCATTGACGCGGCGCAAGGCGTCGAGGCGCAAACCGTCGCCAACGTCCACCTCGCGCACAAGCAAGGCCTGACGATCGTCCCGGTGATTAACAAGATCGATCTTCCCAATGCCGACCTGCCCTCGGTTCATCGACAGCTCGAGGAAATTCTCGCCATCCCGGCTGAGGAAGCGATCGACTGCAGCGCCAAGATGGGCATCGGGATCGACGAGATTCTCGAGGCGGTCGTCCATCGCATCCCGCCACCGCCCAAGCCCGAGGACGAAATACTGCGTGCGCTCGTTTTCGATTCTGTCTTCGACATCTACCGCGGCGTGGTCGCCTACGTGCGCGTCTTCTCCGGAAAAGTAGAAGCCAACCAACAGATCAAGGTGATGAGCACCGACACCCGCTACGAGGTGAAAGAAGTCGGCGTCTTCACCCCGAAGATGTTCGCACAACCGACGCTGCAGGCCGGTGATGTCGGCTACGTCATCGCCAATATCAAGACCACGTCCGAGTTGAAGATCGGCGACACCATGACCGATCAGCGCCATCCGGCGAAGAGACCGCTCCCCGGTTTTCAGGAGATTCACCCGATGGTTTTCAGCGGAATTTATCCGATCAACACGGCCGACTTCGAGCACCTGAAAACGGCCATCGGCAAGCTGCGGATGAACGATTCCGCGTTCGTCTATCAACCGGAGAGCTCGGTCGCGCTCGGCTTCGGTTATCGCTGCGGATTCCTCGGGTTGCTCCACATGGAGATCATCCAGGAACGTCTCCGGCGCGAGTACGACATGGATATCATCGCGACCTCCCCGAGCGTGATCTACGAAGTCCTGACGACGCGCGGCGAGGTCGTGCAGGTCGACAACCCGGCGCACCTGCCCGACCCAAGTGTGATCGAAGAAATCCGCGAGCCGATCGTGCGCGCCTACATTCTTTGCCCTAACGAATCGATCGGCGACATCCTGCAACTTATCCTCGAGAAACGCGGGACCATGGATCATACCGAGTCGCTCGACACGCGGCGCGTCATGCTGCATTGCGAGCTGCCGCTGAACGAAATCCTGGTCGATTTTAACGACAAGATTAAGAGCATCAGCCGCGGTTATGCGTCGATGGATTACGAGCACGCCGGCTATCGCGCGTCGAAGCTGGTCAAGCTGGATCTGCTCGTGAACGGCGAACCGGTCGACGCGTTTTCCACCATTGTGCATCGCGATCGCGCCGAATCACGCGGCCGGCAGCTCGCTTCGAAGCTCAAGGAAGTCATCCCGAGCCAGCTTTACCAGGTCGCAATTCAAGCGGCGATCGGCGGGAAGATCGTGGCCCGCGAGACCATCTCGGCGCTGCGCAAAAACGTGACCGCGAAATGCTACGGCGGCGATATTACTCGCAAACGCAAGCTGCTCGAGAAGCAGAAAGAGGGAAAGAAGCGGATGAAGAGCATCGGCAAGATCAACATTCCGCAAGAGGCCTTCATCCAGGTGCTGAAATCGTCGCAGTGAAGCGTTGCCCCGGTAGACGCCACCCTCGCATCTGTTTAGCGTCCGTAACTTCGCTTACGCAGACCGCGGAAGGAGTCGCGTAGCGATCTCAGGAAGATAGCCCGGCACTTCAGTGCCGGGTCTGCCCCGGCCAAGAGTCCCCCGTCGCGGAGCGACGGTTGAAGGCCACACGCCTGCTCGTCAGCCGTCGCTCTGCGACGAGGAAACCTCAATTCGAGCAACCCCGGCTCTGAAGCGCCGGGCTAATTTCGTTGCGCCCCTCCGGGGCGGCTCCCGCAGGTAACCCTCAACAGATACCTTCGCAGAGCGAAGCGACTCCTGGGTCAGAATGAGGCTTTGCAAATCTCGTTCCTCAGCTAGCGTTTCGCCGCATGTTTCAGCCGCGCTACATCAAGCACAGCCATCTGCTCATCCGTCACGCGGAGAAGTTGATTCGTTACCGGCGCGACCGCCTGAGCGAATCAACGATCGCCGAGTTGCGCGCCCAGATCGACAAGGTGCACGCCGCGATGAAGGCGCGCGACAACCGCGCGACCCATGAAGAATCGGAGCGACTCGACGCCCTCCTCAATGTCCACACACCACCGCACAAGGACGCAGTCTGGCGCGAAAATGTTGAAGTGATTCTGGTCGCGATCGTGGTGGCGATCGGCATCCGTTCCTACTTCATCCAGCCGTTCAAGATTCCGACTGGCTCAATGCAGCCGACGCTCAACGGCATTATCGGCCGCCCGTCGACCGCGCCGGCGCCCAACTTTTTCAAGCAGATCGTTGATTTCACCGTCCTGGGCCGCAACTACATCGATGTCGTCTCGGGAGCGGAGAATACGGTCATCGATATCACGCCGCGAAAGTTCTTCTTCTTCTTCACCGTTTCACGGATCGTTTGCGACCATCAGTCTTTCAGCGTCTATGCGCCGCCCGAGATTTTGCGGCAGGACTTCCAGGTCTTTCCCGGGAACCTTTATCATCGCGGACAGGTGATTGCGCGCGGCGCGATCGATACGGGCGACCAGGTATTCGTCGATAAGCTTAGCTACAACTTCGTCCATCCGCATCGCGGCGACGTTTTTGTCTTCCGCACCAACCACATTCTCGGCATCCGGGAAGACCCGGAATCCGGTGCGCCCTTCTACATCAAGCGCCTCACGGGCACGCCGGGCGACGAGTTGCGAATTGATTCGCCGAAGCTCTACGTCAATGGCGATCTGGCCAAGAGCTTTGGCATCTCGCGCGTCATGGCGGCGCAACCCCCTTATCGCGGTTATGCGCAGGGACCTGAAAAGATGCAGCTCCTGAGTGGCGATTTCGGCCCGGGACTCTCCACGCCGGAGGCGACATTTGTCGTTCCCCCGCAGAGCTACTTCGCGATGGGCGACAACAGCTACAACAGTTACGACAGCCGTTATTGGGGCCCGGTGCCGGAGGAAAACCTGGTCGGACGCGGACTCTTCGTTTACTGGCCCTTTAGCTGGCACTGGGGTTTGATTCGTTAGGCTTGATCGTCGAATAATGGAGTCGTGGAGTGATGGGGTCCCCGGGAATTCCAATCCTCCAGTCCTCCATCATTCCATCTCTCCTCCCGCTGCTCGGGATGCTTGGTGGCTACGTCGTGGTCATGCGGACCAACCCGGTGCGTGTCGCGCTGCGCGACGGTTTCCGCTGCATCATGCGCTTCAAGCGCATCTGGCTCCTTTTCGCACTGCTCGCGCTGGCCTATTCCGCCTTTCAGTTTGTTGTTTTCAGCCCGCTGCAATCCGGCGGCGCCGATCTGCGTTTGGAGCAGTTCGCTTTTTGGGAATCATGGCATTGGCCGCTCTTTTCCCAAGTCTGGCGCGAAAGCCTGCTCCACACAGCTGAATCAGTTGCCGGTATTTTCGACGCTGCTGCAACCACTTATCCGCTCTCCGTTCTCGCCGCGTTCCTGCTCATTCTAAACTGGCGTGGCCTGCATCGCAGTCTGGTGCGCGCGTTGCGTCGGCAATTCGGTCCGGCCGGCTGGCTGATCTATTTCGGGGTGTTGCTCAGCGCCCTCGCTTCCCTGCTCAAGCCGCTAATCTATTGGCAGCTGCCCGGCCGCGCGCATTTTCTCTCGTCGGCGCATCTTCTGCAGACCTCGGCCGCGGTCGATACCGTGGCTTTTATTTTTGAATACCTCTGCGCGGTTTACCTGCAGGTTTACCTGATCGCCGTGTCCCTGGCCTGGATCAAAGGCCTGCATTTCCGCGAGGGTGAACTGCTCCGGTTTGCCATGCGGCGGTTCAGCTTTGTCGTGAAATGGCTCGGCCTTGTGGTGCTCGCGAGCACACTCCTGCTCCGTCTCCCGCTTCTTATCGCCTATTTCCGGAATGTCCCCGGAGTGCTCGATTATCTGCCGGCCGGCCGTTGTGTCATGGCGGCTTTCCTCATTTCTTTTGCCTCCATGCAGATTTCGCTCGTCCTGCACAACGAAAGTCTGCGCGCGGCTCTGCGCGCGCATTGGCAATTCGTTAGGCGACATGCCATTCGCTTTGCCTGGTTCCTTTTCATCTGCGCCCTGCACTATTGGTTTTTCGCCCTGGCCGACACGATCATTCGCGCGGCGGCGACGGAACGGCTGCTCGCTCTCCTCGCCTGGAAGCTGGGTTACGTCCTGGCGCGCGCCTTCGTCACCGGCTGGCTCCTCGCGAGCTGGGTTTCTCTCTTTCGGCAGTGCGAAATTGGCCTGGTGAATCGCGAAAGCTGGATCCGATATTAGCGCCATGCCGACCAAGCCTTCCAGCGCCCAGGAAATCACCCGTGCCAGCCAGTCGAACCTCGCTTTCGCCTTCGTCTCGTTAGGCAAGGAACGCCGGCGCGACATCACGATCTTCTACGCGTTCTGCCGGCTGATCGATGACATCGCCGACTCCACCGAGCTGGACGCGGGCGAGAAGGCGCGCCAGTTGGCAACCTGGCGGGAAGCGCTCCACGGCCCCGTCGCGCAAGAGCCGCTCCTCGCGCCCGAAGTGCGCGGTTTGATCAACAAGTATGTCGATCACTCCGGCAATGCTGGAGGAGATCATGAACGGCGTGGAGATGGACCTGACCATCTCGCGTTACGAAACATTCGCTGCCTTGCGCGAGTATTGCTACCGCGTCGCGAGCGCCGTTGGGCTCGTCAGTATTGAGATTTTTGGTTACAAAAATCCGGCCTGCCGCGAATACGCGATCGAGCTCGGGCTCGCCCTCCAGGTCACCAATATCCTGCGCGATGTGGCGAAGGACCTTGCCAATGGCCGCGTTTATTTGCCCCGGGAGGACATGGCGCGCTTCAACTACACCGAAGAAGACCTGGCCGCGCACATTTACGACGACCGATTCGTCAGGCTCATGCAGTTCGAGGCGGGTCGGGCACACGAATATTTTCGCCGGGCTGCCGCGCTCCTTCCGCGCGAAGACCGGCGTTCAATGGTCGGCGCCCAGATCATGGCCTCAATTTATCATGCGCTCCTGCGGCAGATGGAACAGGATCGCTTTCGCGTTTTCGATCGCCAATACGGGTTGAGCAAGCTCGCAAAATTCTTGCACGTCGGGCGGCAGTTGCTAAAGCTCCTTTGAATGGCGGGCGCGAGCATCCGTCTTAACTTCACGCTTCGAATCCAAGGCATTATGAAAAGGCATTTTATCCCAGCGGTCGCGGCCGCCGTTCTTCTCGCGACAGGTCTTAGCTCCTGCGAAACGCCCGCGGGCCAGGGAGCAGGTTTCGGCGCCTTCACTGGCGCGGCCACCGGTGCGCTGATAGGTGCCGCCGCTACCGGAACCGGTCGAGGCGCGGGGATTGGTGCCGGCGCAGGAGCCGTGGCTGGGGCTCTCATCGGCGCAGCGGTCGCACAAGATCAGGCGCAATATTATCACGCGCCTCCGGGCGGTTATCCTTATGCGCGCCTCACGGGGACGCCAGGCTACGTCTACAGTCCCTATCCTCCGCACAACATTATCGACGTTCGCGGCGTGCCACCGGGTTCGCGGGTCAGGGATCCTTCAACCGGCGGAATTTTCATCAAGCCCTAACGACGCGGACGTTGAAGTTGGGGTGCGCTGAGCCTCGACGGCGCGAAGTCTACGCGCGCAGGATGAGCTGACTTTCCGCTCGCAGCTCGTCAACCAGTTTTCGCGTCGCTTCGTCCATTCGCACCAACTCTGGCCAGCCGCGCTCATAGCCTTCGCCGGGGAGTTTGCGTGTCGCGTCCAGGCCCATGTGGGACCCGACGTTTTGCTGGCTCGGCGCGTGATCAAGTGAATCGCTCGGGTTCGTGATGATGGTGCTGTCACGCTTCGGGTCGGTGTTCGCGCAGAGCCGGAAGAGCACTTCACTCGTTTTCTGGACATCGCAGTCGTCGTCCACCACCACGATATATTTGCTGAACATCATCTGACCCATTCCCCACAGGCCGTGCATCACCTTGAAGGCCTGATAAGGATATTGTTTGCGGATACTGACGAAAACGAGGTTGTGGAAAACGCCTTCCGCCGGGAGTGCCATGTCGACGATTTCCGGGAAGTTCATTTTGAAGACCGGCAGGAAAATGCGCACGCTCGCCGAGCCGAGATAAAAATCCTCCATCGGCGGGATCCCGACGATGGTGGTCGGATAGACCGCCTCGCGCCGATGCGTGATCGCCGTGAGATGAAAGACGGGATAATCCTCAAGCGCGGTGTAAAAACCGGTGTGATCGCCGAAGGGCCCTTCCGGCCGCACCTCGCCCGGCTGCACGTAGCCTTCGAGAACGAAATCCGCGTCCGCCGGAACTTCGAGCTCGTTCGTTAGGCACGGGACCAGTTCGACGGATTTCCTGCGCAGGAAACCGGCAAAGAGAATTTCATCGAGGCCGTCCGGGAGCGGCGCAGTCGCGGCGAAGGTGTAAACCGGATCGCCGCCGATCGTGACCGCCACCGGCATCCGCTCGTTGCGTTCGTAGTAAAGTTTGCCGTGGCGGGCGCCGACCTTGTGCACCTGCCAGTGCATGCCGGTCGTCAGGCTATCGTAGACCTGCATCCGGTACATCCCGAGATTGCGCGCACCGGTTTCCGGATCGCGGGTGTGAACGTTCGGGAAAGTGATGAAGCGACCGCCATCTTTCGGCCAGCATTTCAGGATGGGCAGATCGCCTAACGAGAAGTCGGGAGAACCGTGGTCGAAGCGATGCACCACTTCCTGGCAGGCGGCAGATTTGACCTGCTTCGGCCGCGCATGAAGCAGCTGGATGCCCTGCTTGAGCAGGCTCCAGCCTTCGCGCAGATCGGTCGGAGGTTTGGCCTTGAGAATGAGCTGAATTTCCTGCGCAATGTCGGCGATACTGTCGCGCTGCAGCGCCAAAGCCATCCGCTTCTCCGAGCCCATGGTGTTGATCGCGACGGGGAATCTTGAGGCCTTGCCGTCGATCAGTGGTTGTTCGAAGAGCAGCGCTTTGCCGCCGTTCGGCGATTTCATTTCGCGATCGGCCCATTCCGCAATCACGAGATCGGTCTCGACCGGCGTGGTGATGCGCCGCAGTTCGCCCGCCTTTTCGAGCACGTCGAGAAATTGAGAAAAGGAAGCGTAAGCCATCGTTGTTTGCCTAACGCTTCTTTACCCCGATTTCATGCAGCCAGCCAGTGGTCATGCCGAGCAAGTCGAGGGATTCCCTGTCTTATCTCAAAGCGAGCGGATGTCGCCTTGGGCGTCCCGGGAATTCTGCGACTGGCCTGGCGACGAATCTTGCGTAACGACGCGGGCGTTCCCATTGCAGAAGGTCGTCCACGGTTTTGTCCCGACCGGCAAGGGTTGCGTCGTGGCGGCTATTCTTCGCCATCGAAATAATCCAACGCTTCCCCGCGCAACAGCCTGCGTTCCGGTGAACGAACCAGCCATTTCTTGCTATCAGGGTAATAACAAGACTCACCAATTGGATTATCTGCTATCACATATAGGATAAGATCTTCGGAGCTGTCATTGATGAGTTGGTGAGCCTCTCCCGGCGCATAAATGAAAGCATCCCCTTCCACAATCGGGGTGCGGCCTGTCTCATCGCGCGCCAGACCCTGGCCCGAGATGACATGATAGAACTCCCATTGCGCGGCATGCGAATGATAGGGGTAGGGAGTCTGGCCCGGTGCGATGCGCAGGATTTCCACGGCAAAGGGATGCCGCGCTTTGGCGTCCGCGGCCTGCGGGTCCCAGCCAAGCGCTTCGGAAACGTCTTTGCCCGCGCCCACAAACTTCCCTTTCGGCGAAGCCCACGGATACTCTTTTAGTTCGTTGCTGTTGATCTTTTTCATTCAAGGTTTCTCCCGGCCTCCTGCCAGCTGCCGGCTGTCAGTCATTTCGACGCCATCCCCAGTCCGCGCGCGCCATATCTGGCCGCCGCTCTCGCTGCTTCGACTGCGCGATCACGCGGCGGAGCATTGGTCACCAGAGAATCCAGCAGTTCGCGTGAAGCATGGGCGACCTGGTCAACGGCGCGAGCGAAGGCGAACTCGTTCGCCTTGGACGGCTTGGCAAAGCCACTGAGCTTTCGAACGTATTGCAGCGATGACGCCCGGATTTCTTCGTCCGTGGCTGGCGGCCGAAAGTTATGAAGCCTTTTGATATTTCGACACATAGAACCTCCCTGTTACGGCTGCCTCTATGAAACGCCTAATCGGCGGAAAGTCGAGTCCGAGTGGCAGCGAGGAACGGACTGGGGAAATCCGGTTTCTTTCGCGAACCTTTCCGAATTGTTACGATTCGCGCTTTTGTGCCTTTCAACGGTTGCCGCAAAGGTCGGGCCGTCATAGGCATTGAAAAGAACGAACAACCGAGTGCCGCATCCAATTGGACGGTAATAACGCTCGAAACTCTTCAGCCTGCTTATCACCTTATGAAAATTGACGTTCTCATTATCGGCGGCGGCCCCGGTGGCTCTGCCGCGGCCATGTTCCTGCTCCGCGAAGGGATCAAGCCGGTTATCCTCGAGCAGGAGGAATTTCCGCGGTTCCACATCGGCGAATCGCTCACCGGTGAGGCGGCGCAGGTGCTGCGTCGGCTTGGGCTGGCGGAGAAGATGGACGCAATGGCCAACCCGATTAAACATGGGGTGAGGGTCTACGGCACCAACGCGACCAATAGCTGGTATGTGAAGGTCTCGTCGCGCGATCAGGATTGGAAACTTTCCGACTCCACGACGTGGCAGGTGCGGCGGAGCGAGTTTGACGCGATGATGCTCAAGGAAGCGGAGGCGCGGGGCGCGACGATCATGCGGGGCACGGCGACCAGCGCGCTCCGGAACGATGACGGCTCGTTGCGCGGGATCATGATGCGCCGGCCGGATGGGACGGAGGAGGAGATCGAAACCAGGGTGGTGCTGGATTGTTCCGGTCAATCGACCTTTCTCGCGAACCAAAAGGTGACGGGCCCGAAATACATGGGCAGTTACGACAAGCAGGTGGCCTTCTTCTCTCACGTGCGCGGCGCGATTCGCGACACCGGCACGTCAGGGGAGACGGCGCAAGGATAACACCCTTATTTTTTATCATAAGAAATTCCATTGGTCGTGGTTCATCCCGATCGACAAGGACATCGTCAGTGTCGGGATGGTCACGCCGCGGGCGAACTTCACTCGAGAACGCAACAGACGCCGGAGGAATATTTCCGAAGCGATCTCTTCAAGATCAATCCCGAGACTCGGTCGTCGGATTCCGAAGCTGGATCTGGCCGAGAAGGTGCACGTGATTCCGAACTACTCCTACCAGGTGCGCGGCTTCTGCGGGAAAGGCTTTATCTGCATCGGCGATTCGCACCGCTTCATCGATCCGATCTTTTCCTTTGGTCTCACCGTGACGATGCGCGAGGGGGAGTTCGCCGCGCCGCTCGTGCGCCAGTATCTCGAGGGCAAGCTCGACGATAAGGAGAATCCGTTCGCCGAGCACCAGATGGCCTGCGAGAAGGGCATCGATAACCTGGAAGACATGATCGATCTCTTCTGGGAACAGCCGTTTGCCTTCTCGACCTTCGTCCACTCGCGTTACACCGAACAGATGACCGACGCCTTTGCCGGGCGGATCTACGAGTTCGAGCACCAGCCGTCGCCGTCGATGATGTCCTTCCGCAAGTTGCTCAAGCGAACACGCGAATACGATGCCGATGATTATTCCATCCCGATCGGCTCACGCTATCACCCCGAGCGCGCTCCGTTGTGGGCGCCGGACTCACCGGTCGAGGGCACCGAGGAGTGGATCGGGCGCGGACGGGGCCTGGAGCTGGCCGGGGTGTAAGGTGAATTGCACCCAATTGCCGGCCGGACAGGAATAGTCTTCGAGCATGAACATACCGCCGCGACTTAAGGAATATCTCGACGAAGCGCGGGCGCCACTGCCTGCGATTACCGACCCGGACCAGCCCCTTCAGATCGACTCGCTCGGACTCATTCGCCTGGTTGCCTTTATGGAAAGCGATCTGGGAATCCGAGTCGAAGATGAAGAACTTCTGGCGGAGAACTTCGCCACCCTCCGCGCGCTTGACGCGCTGATCGCATCGAAGAGTCTGGCAGGTCAGGTCGGAAAAATGTAGCGACCGTAGCGGCAAGGGCGAAAATCGCCCTCGTCAATTGAGAATCTTCCGTTGCTTCCCGGAGCGCTTGGACCGTTCGAGATCTATGGTGACCTCAAAATCGCGCCGCGATCATCGAAATGCAAACCGCGGCGCGGCACTATCTTCTCATAGTCGGTATTGCCGTCGCCGGCCTTGTCTTAATTCTCCGTGCCGGCAGCCATCTGCCCGCTCCGGGAGCTTCCCGTTCCTCTCGTTCCACGCGAGCCAGACCGTCGAGAGTGAAGACCCGACTCCGGCCGCTTCTCTTCAGCCAGGCGGTGGGGCAGCGGCTGGAGCAATACGCTGCCGATCCACTCAGTCGCTTTTTTCTTCAACTCTTTGCCGTCATTACAGTCTCGTATTCCTTCGGCTGGCTTTTCACTCGCTACGGGCAACCAGCGGTGGTCGGTGAAATGATGGCCGGTGTTGTGCTCGGGCCTTCGCTTTTCGGTGGCTCTGCGCCCGCTGCATTTCAGTTTGTCTTCGCCGCGTCATCCCTTGAGCCGTTACGCCTTCTCAGCCAGGTTGGAGTCTGCCTTTTCATGTTTGCCGTCGGCATGGAGATGGACTGGGCGGAGCTGCGGCAGAAGGCGTTTACGGCCATTTTCGTTAGCCACGCCAGTATTGCTATTCCCTGCTCTGCTCGGCGCCGGGCTGGCGTTTCTTTCCTACGAACGGCTGGCCCAGCCCGGCGCGGCCTTTGTCGCGTTCGCGCTCTTCGTTTCGATCTCGATGAGCATCACCGCTTTCCCGGTGTTGGTTCGCATCCTGCAGGACCGCGGCATCCTCAAGACATCGTTAGGCCGGATTGCTTCCGCCTGCGCCGCCGTCGGGGACGCGACGGCGTGGGGGTTGCTCGCGCTCGTCGTCGCATTCGCCAAGTCTTCGGATTTTGTCTGCCGCGGCACTTTGCCTCGGTCTCGTGCTGGTCTTTGTCGCGGCTTATGTTCCTTGTCATTAAACCGAACCTGCCTCGCTGGTTCGGAGAGGAAGCCCTGGAACGGCCCAAACCAGCCAAGAGGGCTGCTTGCGATTGTCATGGCGATCGTCCTGGCATCCTCATTTTGCACCCAGCGGCTCGGTATCCGCGCTCTTTTGGAGCATTTGTCGCCGGGCTCATCATGCCGGCATCGTGGCGGTTTCGCGCCAAACTTTGTGTGCGCCTCGAGAACATCAGCTCCGTCCTGCTTTTGCCTGTCTTCTTTGCCTCATCGGGCTTGCGCACCGAAATTGGTCTCCTGCACGGTCGGACCGACTGGCTGATTTGCCTGCTCATCATCGCCTTGGCGACTTTCGGCAAACTCGGCGGAACCTCGCTCGCCGCCCGCCTGACTGGTTGGGATGGCGTCGAATCGCTCCAGCTGGGTGCCTTGATGAATACGCGCGGGCTGATGGAACTGATCGCCCTGAATCTCGGATATGAACTTCACATCCTGTCACAGCGCGCCTTTAGTATGCTCGTCCTCATGGCCCTTGTCACGACCATCATGACGGGCCCGCTCTTGACCCTCTTCGGAAGCAGGCGGGCCACTGTTTCGCCTCAGCGGAGATAAAAAGCCAGTCCTGGAAGGGACGGCACGGCGCGCTAGCTTATTTATCCGTGACGATCGAGCTTTGATCAATTAATGGAAATTCTCAGAAAGAATGCGTGACGTGGATTATCACCATGCACGTCACCGTTGGTGGCGCTTTGTAAGCTCTCCGACATGAAATTGATAGGAACTGTACGCTACAATCACTGGTTAACTTTTCATTATGGATTTACAAACTGCCAACGCCTTTGTTCTGGTCGTGAGCGAAAACTTTTCCCACTATTGCGGTGCAACTCAGCGCAACCTTCTCGACGGTATTTTTCAGCTTGCGGATGAGTGCAAAGAGGATTTGAGCGAACGGCCCGATGCCCAGGGCTATGAGCACCTGCAAACCTCCCTCAGCCTGGTCAAACACTTCGTCAGCGATGCCTTAAAGAACGGCAATTTTCCCGAAGGTTTTAGACTCGCGGCGGAGTGCTTCTGGCCGACCAGCGTCGTGCCCCGCGCTTGTGAATAGCAAGCGTTCCCGGACCTCGAAATCGCGGCCCGCGTCGTCAATCAGTTTCCCCCGCGCCCCTCTCGCGGAAACGAGGATGACACATTCGCGAAGGCAAAAGATCTCGCAAAGTTCGCGGAACAATACTGGAATGGCTTCGGTAGGTGATGATGTTGAAAGCCGAAGGGACCGGCGACAAGGCGGTTGTGCTTGGCTTCGACCTCAACGATGCGCCTGCTTCGCAAGTGGTGTACACCGATCGATCATTAGAAATCTTCCCTATAGCTAAGGAGGGGGCCTGACAGCCTCACATCCAATTACCTCGAACGTGGATTGCACGACCGGGGTATAGGAACTTCGCGTGCAGCCGACAAACGCTTCCCCACCTGCTGGTAAGGGATAGACACGATCGTTGTGGCCCTGGTTGACTCCCTGGTGCCAATGCTCGCGCACGGTGGCGCGCACGCTCTGATCGTGTCGGTCATTGACAACATAGGCTTCGGAGCCGCCGAGTCCGCAGTGAGCGCCGTAGCGGATGTGGGCACAGCCTGTTAGCAGTCGGGTATCTTGAATCCGCGGCGACGTGCTGCATGCCGTCAAGGCCAAGATGCAGAGGAGGATAATCAAGCTTCTTTTCATTCGGTTGTGATTGCGAACGGAATCGTTGATTTTAAGTCTAGCCGCGGATGACGAGGATTTTTGGAAACATGTGGTTGTTCATAGGAGGTCAGCCGCCCTTTGTTCGCAGCCGCAAACTGCCGAAGCACTCTCGGCGTGGTACAAGATCTCGGATAAGGGCGCAGTGAGGTCCGTCGATGCAAGGCTCCGCATCGGGCTTAGGCTCGGCACCTGCGGCGCGGGTCGCCCTATTGATCGTCATGCCGTTCCCAGCCTCCAGTTGTGTTCGAGGCGGCACAGTTCGTAACAGAGTGAGACGACGCCGATCAGCAGTGACCAGAAGAGGATCGCCGCCAGGGCTCGGATGAGATTCGGAGTGCTCGCATCCTGGAAAATTTCCACAAACGTTACCCAAGGTCCGGCGCTGCCTTCCGGAAGAGGAGTCTGTGGTGATCCCGGGAAATTCATTTTCACAAACCTTCTACCGGAACGGAAGGTCGAGGTTTACAGGATTTCGAAGAATCTTTGCGGACGGCGCAGCGCGGTGCCTGTCCTCAAAGCATGAAGCGCTCGCCGTGCGCTAACGAACGCAATTCGAGGACGGCCGGGCAAAGCCGTTTTCTCGTTACGGCACCCGAGCACCGCCTTCGAAATCATTCCGAATTTAGACTTGAGTCCTCTACGAGATCGCCACAGAATCGGCGGGGATGACATCCGACGCCCCAGCGGAGGCCGATTGGCTCTCGCGGCCGTTTCCACACGACCCGCTGGAGCCTTATCGTGTCCTCACGTCGATTCCGGCACGGAGGATGAGAAGGTGCACGATGCGCTCACACAGCTCTGCCGAATCTATTGGCGACCGATTTTCGCGTTTGTGTGCCGAAAGGGCTATTCCGTCCCGGACGCCCAGGATCTCACACAGGATTTCTTTGTGATGGTTCTAAAAGGGAATCTGCTTCGGCAAGCACACCCGGGACGCGGTCGTTTTCGCTCGCTGCTCCTTAAATCGCTCGAGAATTTCCTGATCAAGGCGCACGACAAAGCTCACAGCCTTAAGCGCGGCGGCGGAGTGGAATTTGTTTCGTGGGACGAATGGATGGCGGAAGCGCCTTCCCGCCTTTCTATCCCAGTCACATCGCTTGAGCGCTGGCCACCGGAAAAGGTCTTCGACGTCCGCTGGGCAGCGACGGTAGCAGAACGAGCGATGCGCCGCTTGCAGGAAGACTGTAAGAGTGCCGGCCGGCGGCAGGTCTTTGATGTGTTGAGTATCTGGCTCACATCGGAACGCGAAGATGTATCATACGAAGCACTAGCGCGGGACTTGGGAATGGAGACTGCGGCCATCAAACGACTGCTGCATCAAATGCGTCAGCGCTACAGGCAACTTCTCCGGGCGGAAGTAGCCGAAACGGTCGAGCAGCCCTCCGACGTGGATGACGAGGTGCGTTATTTGGCAGCGGCCCTGGCGGTGGGGCAAGAGGCCTAAATGTCCGGGCACCATCTTTTCATATTGTTTGACAGGCGCGGTTGTGCGGCGCCTATCATTTGACCACCACCCACCCATTTCCCCGTTTCTCATGAACTTCGAAGGTCTGACCGATTCTTGCGCGACTTTGTTCGGTGTTCCTAACGAGTGTCCGACCTGTCACTCCACGTCGCGGATTGGCCGTGGACTCTGCCTCCACTGCCTTCTGCAAATCGCGGTCATTGACGATGAGACGGACAAAGGCATGAATTTCGCGGCTGTGCTCAATTCCCTCGCCGTCTCCACCTCGACCTGGCGACTCGGCAATTACGAAATCCTCGAAGAGATCGGCCGTGGCGGTATGGGTGTCATTTACCGCGCGCGGCAACGACATTCTCGCCGCATCGTCGCACTTAAACGCGTCCTGAGTTACCATGCCGACTCGCGCGATACATTGGCGCGTTTCCGACGGGAAGCCGAAGCGGCGGCAAGTCTCGATCATCCGAACATACTGTCGATCTACGAGGTGGGGGAGAGCGAGGATGGGGTTCCTTTCTTCAGCATGAAATACGCGTCGGGCGGCAGTCTGGAGGAGATCGGTCTGGCATTGCGGGACAATCCACGCGAAATCGTGCGCCTGATGGCGAAGGTCACACGGGCCGTGCAGTATGCGCATCGGCAAGGGATCCTCCACCGCGACCTAAAGCCGGGGAATATCCTCCTCGATAGCCGCGGCGAGCCGCTAGTCAGCGATTTTGGTCTGGCTAAATGGCTCGACACTTCCAGCGACCTGACCCAGACCCTAACGATTTTCGGCACTCCTGGTTACATTGCACCAGAGCAAGCGGAAGGGGCGGCGTCTAATCTCAAGCCTACGGCGGATGTTTACAGCCTTGGCGCGATCCTGTTTGGCCTCTTGTCCGGGCGTCCGCCCTTCCTAGGCAAGCACGCCATCGCTGTCCTCCGTCAGGCCTCGGAAAGACCCGCCCCCAAGCTGCGTTCGTTCGTCCGAAACGTGGACCGAGATTTGGAAACGATCTGCGCCCGGTGTCTCGAGCGCGAACCGACGGCACGTTATCGCTCAGCCGGAGATCTCGCCGAGGATTTGGAACGTTGGTTAGAAGGTCGCCCAATTGTAGCGCGTCCCGTGTCACCTGGCGTGCATGTGTGGCGTTGGGCGAGACGAAGTCCGACCTTGGCGATAGCCGCGGCAGTCGTCATTCTCCTGGCAGGAGCGCTTTTCGTTGTCCAGACAAAACGACAACACTTGAGAAAAACTCTTGTCGCTCAATCGATCCACCGGCGCTCGGTCGTCATTCTGCCACTCCTTGATTTGGATAAGGCGTCGGGGGATCAGGAATTCACAAAATCGCTCTCGAGCACGCTGCAGATACAGGTCCCGAAGGTCCGACGATCTCGAATTTTACCTGTCGATGACAGTAAGTTCCTATTTTCCGGGGTCGGCACGCCAGATGACCTTCGAGCGATTACAAGTAGTGCGGGCACGCGAACAGCACTGGTGGGAACGGTACGAAAGGTCGGTGAGAAGCTCAGCGTAGTGCTTCGCCTGTTTGATACCAACGCAGATAAGCCTCTTTGGCAACGCCGGTTTGTCTTGGATCGCTCTCCCTCGTCCGCGTCAAATCTTGCGGCTCTCGCGGCCGGTGAGCTATCAGGCGCGTTAGATGGCGAAGATCTCGGCGAGAAATTCTCCCCTGATCCAGTACTCAGTAATCCAACTGCGAGCGAAGAGTTTCGGTTAGGGCAGGACTTTGAGAAGCGCTTCACCCCAAATGATCTCGACTTTGCGTTGAGTAATTACCTTAGGGCGATTAATTTCGCTCCCACGTCAGCACTAGCTCGCGCGAACTTTGCTATTGCGGCGGTCAATCGAAGCGGGATGGATCACGAGGGTGTGCCACCTCCGGATCCACAACTCATTGCTAAGGCGGAAGCTTTTGGCAAAGAGGCTATTCATTTCGAATCTGCCACGGGAAAAACCCACCGAGCCCTGGCTTTTGTCTACCTTACCAAGGACAACTTGCCAAAGGCACGGGAAGAAACATTGGTTGCGATCGAAATGAGTGGTCTCCAGGGGTGCGCCGCCTTCCTTGGGAACATAGTGCAGGACATGGGGCGGCCCGATCTTGCCGTGAAGTGGTATCAGATCGCCAAGCATTGGCGCCTTCAACCGGCTACTAACGAAGGCTATGCCTTGGCCGACCATTTCATTGACGGTGAGAGCCTTCCCTTGGATCACGTTTTGGGCGATTGTTGGGCCGATCTTAGCGAGGATGACCGCGCTGAAGTGGCCTACAAACGGGTCGCGGCGCTCTACCGTGCGATGCCGACATGGATGAACATTTGCCGCTTGCGCCTATTGGAGCGCGATTTTGATTCCGCTCGTCGAATCTGCGAAAGTCATGTCACTCGGCGTGCAAATTTCTTTTTTTCGCCGGACGCTCAAATTACGGCACAAGTGCAATTTTTTTCCCGTCAATATGCTGAGGCGGAAAAGTCGTACATCGAGCTGGAGAAAGTGGATCCCGGAGGGAGCGGGCCTCCTTTTCTAAATGCGCCGAGTTATCAGTCTGCGCTGGGACGTTTGCTATTGCTAAAGGGTGAGGAAACTTCGGGACGGAGAACCTTGGAGGAATGCCTTCGAATTGAAAAAACGACTCTCGCTCGAAAGCCACAGAATCGGAGGGTTCTTTATAGCCTTGCCGCCATTGAATCTTCTTTGGGGGAAGTAGAACCAGCAATCTCATATCTTTGGGGTGCACACGAAAACGGCTGGGTTGACTATCGGTCGATGGAATTGGATCCCCGGTTTGATTCGATAAGAGGCGACGCGCGTTATCGTCAAATTGCCAATTCGATGACCAGCCGGGTGGCGACGTTGCGAGTTGCGCTGGTTCGAGAGCTATCGGAACACGAGTAAGGACGTATACCGATGAGGCGTCTTGTCGGCGACATTTAAGGGACCGGCCAGGGCGGCCTTTAGAGAAGAATCGCAGGCGCTCTATGGTGGGCGGGGGGCCGGCCCCCCCTGTTTGACCGTGAACTTCGGGAAAAGGTTGGGCAATCTCTGGAGAATTCTCGTATCCATCAGACGGCTAGCCCAACGCATATGAATCGAGCTCGGTGATCCTCGTCGCCCAGAGCGGCGAATTCTGCCGCCAGCGCGATCTTCCAAAATTTCCCTTAGAATGGGGCGGGCCTCACAAGAGGACAGTGACCTCAGGACTCGGTCTGTGCCGGACGAAGATTTTGAAACTTTCTTTGAAACTTCGATCCCCTTTCCCGGTTGAAGGATAGTGAACATGATTTTTCTCTTTTCCCCAGCGCTGTTCCCTCCGGAACAATCCGCATGCTCACGCGTAAGGCCTTGGCTCTGGTGCCCTTGGTCAATTCGATCGAAATCCTTATTTGCCGGTCCAAACAACGAGACGCGCATCGCGCCTCACGTAGAAGAAGAACCCATGAAAAACAAACAAACTAGAACCAAAGCAGGTATGTCCGTGAAAAGAAAACCCCAACCCGTATTAATGTTTCGACACCTCGCTGTTGCAGTGGCGGCGGCTTCGGCCTTCGCGTTGAGTGCCGGGCACGCGCAAACGATCGCCCCGGCATTCGCCTCGGATTACTCCCTCGTCGATCTGGGCTCCGTGCCACAGGTTCCCCCATCGTATGGAGGCATCACCTTCCTTAACGGGGACCCGAATACCCTTCTCCTCGGTGGTACCGCTAACGTTGCCGGCGGTGCGATCTATAGGATCGGAGTCATGCGCGACGCTGACAATCACATCACAGGGTTCTCCGGCCCGGCCTCGTTCGTTTCCACTGCGCCGTATATTGACGGGGGATTGGCCTACGGGCCGAACGGCGTGTTGTTCTACACCGGTTACCCGGTCAACACGCTGGGAGAGATCGAGCCGGTGGGCATGATTCCGGCTAAGATACTCGACCTTTCGTCGCTCGGTATTTTCAGTTCCGTGGGCACGGTGCAGTTTGTTCCCCCTGGATTTCCGGATGCCGGTGCGATCCGGATCAGTTCCTTCGATGGAGGCGGGTTTTACTCTGGCGTATTGAGCCCAGATGGCGCAGGAACCTTCGACCTCTCGGGCGCAATGCTGCGCTCGAACACTGGCGGCGGTCCTGAAGGGATCGTCTACGTTCCGGCTGGCGCTCCAGTCTTCGCCGGCCCGAGCGTTTTAATCTCTGAATATAACGCCGGGCAAGTCTCGGCTTATGCCTTAGATGGGAATGGGATTCCCGATCCCAACTCGCGCCAAGATTTCATAACCGATCTGAATGGCGCGGAAGGCGCCGTAATCGATCCCTTAAGCAACGACTTTCTGTTCTCGACCTTCGGCGGTGGCGACCGGGTGATTGTCGTCCGCGGTTTTGGCGCCCCTCAACTCCTTACTCTAACCGGTGCGGTTTCTCGGAAAACCCATGGTTCCGTTGGGGAGTTTGATCTGTCGCTTGTTCTTGACCCGCCATCGAATGCGACTGTCGAGCCGCGCAATGGCGGGCCGACACAGATTATTTTCACCTTCAGCCAGGACATCGCGGTTGCTGATGGCACACTCGATTCTAACGAGTTCATGATTACGAACGCGGACTTTGGTAGCGCTTTGATCGGTGGCGGCACGCTTACTCTCAATCTTGCTAGCGTAGTTGACCAATCAGTGGTCGATATCGCGGTGAATGGAATCACTGATTTGAATGGCAATCCGCTCTCGGGGAACAATGAGTTGAATATCCGCGCCCTGCTCGGCGACACAAATCAAAACCAGGCTGTGGAAAAGCCGGATCTCCAGTTGATCAAGAATCACGCCGGTGAAGCCCTCGATCAGGCGAGCGGCAACTTCTTGTTTGATCTCGATCTTGATGGCGTCATCGACAAGCTGGATGGGCGCGTGACCAAGAAAAATAGGCACCATACCGTCCCTTAAGAGTCTAAATGTCAGAGGGGCGCGTTCCTATTCTGGAACGCGCTTCCTCGTTCCCGTTCTTAAGAAACTCTCAAAACGGAGTGTCTGTCGTACAAATGCCGCCGAAACGCATCTGACTCAAATTGTGTCGTGATCTTAGATAATGCGCAGAATGGACCCCTCTTCCCAGTCGGCGTTTGAATCCATCGATTTTGCGGCGCAGGCACGGACAATTACACCGCTCACCTCAGCAATAATCCATAGCACTTTGGGCTTGACCTTAATCCACGAAGTTGAATATCGTGCCAAATTCCGTCGAAGATCACTGTCTCCAATTGAAATGAAATCGTCCCCCGCGGCGGCGGGCGCTATGGATCCCCGCCCGCAAGGCTCATCTCTATCGGCCGAGAAAAAGGCTTCTTAGCGTTGCATTCCTTTGGCGGCGGTCTTTTGTCGGCTAGGTCGATTCTTGCGCGCCGGGTCGCGTTTCTTCTGCTTTTTCTGGGCGCAGGGCTGATGCTGGCGCAGTCGTGCGCGGGCGGTGCTTTCATTAACACGGGCAGCCTCAACACCGCACGTTTTTGGCACACGGCGACCTTGCTGCCCAACGGCAAGGTGCTCGTGGCAGGAGGATCGATAGCGACGTGGCGCTCTCGCGAGCGCGGAACTCTACGATCCGGCAAGCGGGACCTGGAGTGCTACGGGCAGCCTCAACACCGCACGCTTCTGGCACACGGCGACCTTGCTGCCCAACGGCAAGGTGCTGGTTGCAGGGGGAGACATGGCAGCTGCAACGTTCTCGCGAGCGCGGAACTGTACGACCCGGCGAGCGGGACATGGAGTGCCACGGGCAACCTCAACACCGCACGCGGTATCACACGGCGACCTTGCTGCCCAACGGCAAGGTGCTGGTGGCAGGGGGATGGATAGCAGTCGGCACCTTCTCGCCAGCGCGGAACTGTACGATCCGGCGAGCGGGACCTGGACGGCCACGGGCAGCCTCAACACCGCACGCAATGGGTCACACGGCGACCTTGCTGCCCAACGGCAAGGTGCTCGTGGCAGGAGGGTTAATGCGACGCTACTCGCGAGCGCGGAACTCTACGACCCGGCGATCGGAACCTGGAGTGCGACCGGCAACCTCACCATCAGACGCAGTGGTCACACGGCGACCTTGCTGCCCAACGGCAAGGTGCTGGTGGCAGGGGGAGATGTGGCAGTTCCGCATCTTCCAGCGCGGAACTGTACGACCCGGCGAGCGGGACCTGGAGTGCCACGGGCAGCCTCAACACCGGCACGCACTCGTCACACGGCGACCTTGCTGCCCAACGGCCAGGTGCTGGTCGCGGGAGGTCGAGGCATGACAGGGATTCTCGCGAGCGCGGAACTCTACGATCCGGTGCTCGGGAATTGGATAGCCACGGGCAGCCTCGCCACGCCAAGCGAGACTCATCACACGGCGACTTTGCTGCCCGGTGGCCAGGTACTGGTGGCAGGGGGTCCAGGGCCCGTAGCTCTCTTGCGAGTGCGGAACTCTACGATCCGGCCAACACCAACACCGACCGCCAGCCACCACAATCTCTCAACATTTCAACCCGGCTCGCGGTTGGAACTGGAGACGATGTTCTGATCGGCGGCTTCATCGTTACGGGCAACGCGCCGAAGATGGTCTTGCTTCGTGCCATCGGGCCTTCACTCGCAAACGCGAATCCGCCCGTCGCTGGTGCGCTGGCCGATCCAATGCTGGAGCTACATGAGGCGGGTGGCACCGTCGTGACCAACGACAACTGGAAAGACAGCCAGGAACAGGCGATCACCGATACGGGGATCCCGCCGGGGAATGATCTTGAGTCCGCAATTCTGGAGACCCTCGCGCCCGGCCCTTACACGGCCATCGTGAGCGGAAACAATAACGGCACCGGCGTCGCATTGATCGAAGCCTATGACCTCCAGCCGGACTCGGACTCTAAGCTGGCCAACATTTCAAGCCGCGGAAAGGTGGAGACTGGCGACGATGTTATTATCGGCGGATTCATTCTCGGCCCGGACGGGCTGCCGAACGCCAAGATCGTCGTTCGCGCGATTGGGCCTTCGCTGGTCGACGCGGGAGTCACGGGAGCGCTCCTGGACCCGACGTTGGAGTTGCATGACAGCAGTGGGAATCTCATCGCGAGCGACGATAATTGGAGAGATGACAGTGCTCAGGAAGCGGAACTTGAAGCCGACGGTCTCGCGCCGACCGACGACCGCGAATCGGCGATCGTGCGACGCTTGCGCCCGGAGCATACACCGCAATCGTGAGGGGCAAGGACGGCACGAGCCGGTATCGGTCTGGTAGAGGTTTATAATTTGGAATAGCTCTACAGTTCCGAAACGCTTTCATGTGAATCTTCCACCTTCTAATCTACTAGCGCAGGCCGCTACGGATCCTTGCCCGCAAGGCTCATTTCTGTCTGAACGAGGAGGAGGCTTCTTAGCATTGCATTCCCTTGGCGGCGGTCTTTTGTCGGCTAGGTCGATTCTTGCGCGGCGGGTCGCGTTTCCTCTGCTTTTTCTGGGCGCAGGGCTAATGCTGGCGCAGTCGTGCGCGGGCGGTGCTTTTATTAACACGGGCAGCCTCACTACCGCACGGAGTGGTCACACGGCGACGTTGCTTCTCGACGGTCGGGTCCTCGTCGCAGGCGGTTCTAATGGCACGGGCCTTCTCGCGAGCGCGGAGCTCTACGATCCGGCAAGCGGGACCTGGACACCCACCGGCAGCCTCACCACCGGACGGACGGTATCACACGGCGACGTTACTGCCCAACGGCAAGGTGCTCGTCGCAGGCGGCTTTGACGGCACCTTTTCTATGTCGAGCGCGGAACTCTACGATCCAGTAAGCGGAACCTGGACACCCACCGGCGACCTCGCCACTGAACGCGAAAGTCATACGGCGACGTTGTTGCCCAGCGGCCAGGTCCACATTGCGGGAGGGATAACGGCGGGGACTGATTACATCGTCGGCATTCTCGCGAGCGCGGAACTCTACGATCCAGTAAGCGGAACCTGGACGGCCACCGGCAGCCTCGCCACCGCAACGGACTGCGTCACACGGCGATCTTGCTACCCAACGGCCAGGAGCTCGTCGCAGGTGGTTTCAACGACACCAGTGGCTATCTCGCGAGCGCGGAACTTTACGATCCGCAGAGCGGCACGTGGACCACCACTGGCAGCCTCGCCACCGCACACTATGCTCACACGGCTACGTTGCTGCCTAACGGCCAGGTGCTCGTCGCAGGCGGTGAAGGCTAGTGGCTATCTGACGAGCGCGGAACTCTACGATCCGGCGAGTGGGACCTGGACGGCCACCGCCAGTCTCACCACCGGACGGGACTGGTCACACGGCAACGCTTGCTACCCAACGGCCAGGTGCTCGTCGCCGGCGGTTAACGTCTCCGGGCCCATCTCGCGAGCGCGGAACTCTACGATTCGGCGAGCGGGGCTTGGACAGCAGCCGGCAACCTCGGCACGGCACGCCGGGATCACACGGCGACGTTGCTTCCCAACGGCCAGGTGCTCGTCGCAGGCGGTTTCAACAACAACACCAGTCGTTATCTTGCGAGTGCGGAACTTTACGATCCGGCAATTGTGGCGATCCATGTAACCAACGGAGACGATGACGGACCCGGATCGCTCCGCGCAGCGATTCGTGACGCTGATCCATCGACGAGGATCGATTTCACGTTTACCGGTGTCGTTTCGCTCACGAGTGACGAACTTCTCGTCGATAAGGATCTGACGATCGTCGGGCCTGGGTCAGCAATGCTCACCATCAGTCGCGATCTGAATTCATCTGCAACCTTCAGGATCCTCGAAGTGAGCGTAAGACGCGAATGTTAACCTCTCCGGTGTAACCTTGTCTGACGGTACACCCAGACCCGGTGACCTCCAGGTGGCGCCATCCTTAACAATGGCACGCTCAATTTGGAAGGGGTTCGGATCACAAATAACAGCGCCGGCTCACTGGCTTTCTTATCCCGACAATCGGTGACGGCGGTGGTTGCGATAATTCTCGACGGGGCGGAAATGACTCTGACAAATTGTTCGGTGGATGGCAACGGCTGCAATGGCTCGGGAGGGGGCATACGTAACAGCGGCACGCTCACAGTTACAAACAGCACCATATCCGGGAACACAGCCGGCTACGGAGGTGGCATTTCTTCAACCGGAACACTGACAATGACCAACTGTACGATTACCGGAAACGCCACGATCACAACTTGGGCCTCACGGGTTTCAAGGCGGATATGGAGGCGGTTTGCATTGCTTCCGGTTCAACTGTTCTGGTTTCTGATACGATCTCAGCAAATCAGACACAGTGGAGTGGTGGTGGGATTATTGCGGGTTCGTCTGTGAACATGACGAATTGTATCCTGGCTGCTAATACGGTTGTGGCACATCCGGAAGAGGCAGATATCTTCGGCATGGTGCAATCGGGCGGCTACAATTTGGTCGGAGTGTCCACAGAGGCCAATGGCTTCGGACCGACTGACTTGACTGGAGACACAGTCACCCCGCTCGATCCCAAACTCGGCCCGCTCCAGGATAATGGGGGTTTGACTTCTACCATGTCCTTGCTTCCGGGGAGTCCGGCCCTCGATCATGGGATAAGCGCGGGCCTTGCCACGGATCAAACAGGTGCGCCGCGAACCGCCGACCAGTCCAACATTGCCAATCCTCCGGGAGGAGATGGAACCGACATCGGTTCTGTGGAAGCTCCGATAACCATCATGACGTTCGCGAACATCTCAACCAGGATGAGCGTCGGAACCAGCGACAATGCTCTGATCGGGGGTTTCATCATCACCGGAACCCAGGCGAAGAAAGTGATCGTGCGGGCCATCGGGCCTTCGCTTCCCGTCTCCGGGGTTTTGGCCGATCCCATTCTGGAGTTGCACGATTCTAACGACTTGACGATTGCGACCAATGACAACTGGCAGGATAGCCCGGATCGGCAAGCAATTATCGATAGCACGCTGCCGCCTTCGGATGACATGGAATCCGCCATTATCATGACCCTGGATCCCGCAGCTTATACGGCGGTGGTCCGCGGGGTCGGTGACACGACCGGCGTCGGCCTGGTCGAAATTTATGATCTCGATTCGACGGTCGATTCGAAGCTCGCAAACATTTCCACCCGCGGCTTTGTGCAAACTGAAGACAACGCCATGATCGGCGGTGTAATCATCCTCGGCGTCAATCCAATTACAACACTCGTGCGCGCGATCGGACCATCCTTGCCGATGTCGGATGCGCTGCAAGATCCCACACTCGAGTTGCACGACAGTGATGGTGCCACGATCGCTGTTAACGATAATTGGAGAAGCGACCAGGAGGCCGATATCATCGCGACCTCAATTCCTCCAAGCAACGATGCGGAGTCGGCGATCCTCGCCACACTTGTTCCTGGGCATACACCGCAATCGTCCGGGGCGCGGGCGATACGACGGGAGTCGCCTTGGTGGAGGCGTATCAGTTGGATAACTGACGCATTGCCTCGGTGTCGCATCTCAATGAGGTTGTGCGCCTCGACGCCGAGTGGCGCACTGTCTTCGTCGCCGATGCTCACCGCGACGATGGCAGACGTTACATCGTGCAAGCCGATGAGAAGCTGACGGCGTTGTTGACGTCGGAATCAGCCTTGAAGGCAGCCGCTACGTGTCGGTGCGGACAACCAGTAGCTCAGCGCCGCCGCTTGATAATCGGCGCTGGGTTCAGCTCGCGAATGGGCTCGGCCAGCGAATAGAATTGGACAAAGCCAAGGCCTGTCGTTCCTCCCGCGCCCGCGACGACAGCGGTATACAGCGCCGGGAGGGACGGTTATGTCTATGGCTGCCTCGCGATCGTTGGTGGGCGCCAAGCCAGTGGCTTCTATCTCTGTTTGCTGGGTGTCTTTCCAATTGTCGTTGGAAGCGATGAGAATTCCGTCTCGAATCATGTAGTTCCAGCGTTGGATCGGGCAACACGTCGGTCAGCCCGGCAGCGGCCAATGATGGGCCGAGCGCGCGGATCAAGAGCGGGAGCGGATCGCTGCCGGCAACGATGATCCCAGCTGATCATGACATCGGCTCCCGTGGAAATGAATGCGCGGGTCCCGATGGCTGATATCTTCAATCCGCCGTCGGCCAGGTCAAAGACTTCCGCCACAGCGACGCCCTCGCCGTGATTTGCCCCTTGCTCCACGGCGGTGTAGATGCCGGGCGCGAGCGTGTCGATGATGGCTGCCTCGCGCGGGGATGGGGGAGCAAGACCGCTATCGATAAGCTCCTGCCTGTCCGGGTTCTGCTTCCAGTTGTTGTTAAAGTCGAGCTCGTCCCCGCGGGCATTGAACAAGGTCATTATCGGATCCTGAAGCGGATCTGACACACCGATCAATGACGGCCCGAGCCCGCGCGAAACAAATGAGCCGCTGCCGGTGCCTTGCGCGATGAACTCAGTGACGAGCACGGCATCGCCTGTCTGACAAAACGCTCGTGTGCTAATAAGCGTTAGACGAGCGTTGCTTGATTGCGCCGCGGCGAGGCAGGTGGAGAAGGCAAGCAAGGTGAGAGCCAGCAAGAGCTTTGGGGCAGGGTGCATAGGGTGTGGATTCTCGGGGCTAAGGTTCGACGAAGTGAGAACGGTCTGCGCCGGCAGGCGCGTCGTCGATCATAGGGAAGCGCAGTCGCGGCGTCTATGGAAATATTCTGGTAAGGCAATGAGGTCAACGTTCTCCGTCAGCGAATGGATCGAGTTCTGGCCAGAATTCCAAATTGAGCGCCGCGGGATCTATGCGCTAACGATTTGCGCTCGGCAGAGTTTGCACTGAGATGTGCCGAAGTAGAAATTTGCTCACTGGCAAATTGTCCCCGTAGTTCAACGGATAGAACGAGGGTTTCCTAAACCTTAAATGTGGGTTCGATTCCCGCCGGGGACAAACCTCTGTTGCGACGGAAATTCTTCCTTGTCACGCGAGATACAAAAATAGTAAAGTGTAGCCCAATGCGAAAATTCCCGAATTCCACCAACTCTTTTGACGTCGCAGGTGTCGTCCGAAGCTCCCTTTGCGCGGGGCTTCTCCCGGCAATCGTCCTGGCTTTAACGATGACAAACAGCCAGGCCGCCTTGGAAGCGACCCGTATCGCGACCGGATTTACAATTCCACTTTATGTCTGCGCACCGCCCGGTGATACCAACCGGATTTTTGTCCCGGAACAGCACGGAAAGATCAAGATCGTCGACCTGACAACAAACACGGTGCTTCCGACCCCTTTCCTCGATATCACCACCATCGTCGGCCAAGGCCAGGGGACAGGAATTCTCGGTATGACCTTTGATCCGAACTATTCAACCAATGGCTTTTTCTACGTCTCCTACACAACCGACTCGGGCGGAGTCTTTGATCGCGGCGTCTCATTCGTCTCGCGCTTCACGGTCACGTCCGACCCCAACGTGGCTGATCCACAAAGCCAGATAGTGGTGATCACTGCCGATCAACCCGATCACGATCACAACTTCGACTGGATTGGGTTCAGTCCGCGCGTGGGGACGAAAGTAATCTTTATATCTGCTCCGGTGACGGTGGGAATACCGAGGACCAAGGTCCGGGCCACATAGAACCAGGCGGTAACGCCCAAAGCACACAGACCTTGCTCGGGAAAATCCTTCGCATCCACGTTGAAGACGACGGCTCCTATACCATCCCGACCGATAATCCTTTCTTTGGCTCGGAAACGGAAAAACAAGAGATTTTTACCTACGGTCTGCGCAATCCCTTTCGTGCGAGTTTTGTTCTTGCGACAGGCGATATGTTGATTGGCGACGTCGGAGAGCACGACCGTGAGGAGGTAGACGTGCAACTGGCCTCAAACCCGGGCGGCGGAGAAAACTATGGATGGCGCGTCCGTGAAGGATTCATTCAGAATCCCTTTTACCCTGGCGATCCTACGCCCCGAATGCCATCGATCCAATCCTCGACTACGACCACCAGACAACCGGACAATGCATTATCGGCGGCTACTTCTACCATGGGAGCGAGGTCAGCGAATTGGAAGGCCTCTATGTTTTCGGTGATTGCTTCGGGCCAGAGACCGGCAATTTCACGGGCGACGTCTTCACCCTCAATTACCAAAACGGAGCGGCCTCGGATTTCCAGACAATTACTGCGCAGCTCTTTCCGACAAAGGTGGGCGGTTATACTTTGGGCGGTCTTACTTCGATGGGAGAGGATTCTTCGGGCGAACTCTACCTTACGGATCTGAACGGAAACGTCTTTAAGATCGTAGAAGGTTCGACTCCAACACCGACACCGACACCGACACCGACACCGACCCCCACCCCCACGCCAAGCTCGACTCCAACCCCGACGCCAGCGACTGTGCCGGTCACCGTCGGGCCAGGTGGCGTAAATGTTTTCTCTCCTGCGTTCGTCAACATCAACGTGGGCGACACTGTTGAGTGGACTTGGGGCTCGAACAACCAGAGCGTTACCTCGGGCAATTCGGGTGTGCCCGATGGTTTGTTCAATTCGGGGGTTCAAAATCAAACCCTTCACATTCTCCTTCACTTTCACGACTCCGGGGACTTTCCATTATTATAGTATTCCTCATTGGCCGTTGGGGATGGTTGGCACAGTCAACGTCATAGGGGGCACGCCGACTCCGACCCCAACTCCGACACCGACACCAACTCCGACACCAACACCGACACCAACACCGACTCCGACACCAACACCAACACCGACTCCGACACCTACACCGACTGGGACACCGACTCCGACCCCAACTCCCACACCTACTCCGACACCGACTCCTCTACCCGTTCAGTTTGCGAATATTTCGACCCGGTTGAGTGTCGGCACAGGCGACAACGTTTTGATCGGCGGATTTATTATCACCGGCAACCAGCCAAAGGAAGTGATCGTGCGAGCGATTGGTCCGTCCCTACCTCTCGCGGGCACCCTGGTCGATCCGGTCTTGGAATTGCACGATTCTTCAGGCGCAACAATCGCGGAGAACGACAACTGGCAAAGTAGTCCTGATAAGCAAGCGATCATCGACACGGGCCTCGCGCCGACAAATGAAGATGAGTCGGCCATTGTCATGACGCTGAATCCTGGACTATATACGGCGATCGTGCGGGGCGCGAATGGTGGAACCGGCCTTGGCTTGGTTGAGGTTTACGACCTAGACCAAACAGTTGACTCTCAATTGGCAAACATCTCTACGCGGGGATTCGTACAGACCGGCGAAAACGTGATGATCGGAGGTTTGATCGTTTCTGGGACCAAATCTGCAGATACGATTATCCGAGCGATCGGTCCGTCGTTGCCCCTGACTAACTCGTTAGCGGATCCGACGCTGGAACTCCACGATGGAAATGGCGCGGTTATTGGTTTCAACGACAACTGGCGAAGCGATCATGAGTCGGAAATCGTCGCAACAGGGCTGGCCCCGCCCAACGATGCGGAGTCCGCTATTGTTGCCACCCTTTCTCCTGGGCTGTACACCGCGATCGTCCGTGGCGCCAACAACACGACAGGGGTCGCCTTGGTCGAGGCGTATCAGTTGGATAATTGATCGCGCCCCCTCCGCCTCCAGGGTTTGCGACCCTCAAACGCGACCCATGCGCGCTAGTCGCGCTCTCCAGCGACTTTCACCCGCTTAGCCGTCGCACCCATCAGGCGTTTCCATTCGCCAAGATTTCCGCGAAATCCCAGCTCGCAGGCAGATTGCCAACTAAGGAACGCTGAGGTATCGCGGTCCTTCCCGCTCTTGGTGTCGAGCGTCCGCCTGTAATTCCGTTAGGGTCGTCAGCCCCGCGGGAGTAGCATCCGACTGCGAAGTCCGTCGTCAGCAATTCGTCCGTAGATGGAAAGTCCCTGGGCACTCCTCACGCGCAAGGCCCGCGCGCCTAGTCCGCACGGCAATGCCGTCGCGCCGCACTGGTGGCGAGTTCGATTTGCCGATTCGAATCGCCTCGCGAGATTGCAGTCTTTCATCTTTTGCCTTGCCTTCGACGCAGGAGAAGCGGTGAATTGTTGGTAACCAAGTCTGGAATCGCAGGAAGCAGCGCCGTCACCAAGGAAGAAAACAATATGCGTCGATCGTTAGCTATTCTCGCAGCCGCTTCTTTTATCATGGGGACCGCGCAAGCGCGAATCGGCGACAATGAAGAGCAAATTCGAACGCGTTACGGCAATCCGATCACCGTGCTGCCGTCGCGACCGAGTGACGCTGGCCTAACGAAATGTTATTCGTCGGATGGCCTCTCAATCGCCGTGACATACCTCAATGGCCACAGCGTCCGCGAAATGTTCGTAAAATCGGACAATTCGAAGATCACAAGAACAGAAATTGACCGCCTGATCAACGGCCACGCCAGCGCTTCATCCGAGGAAGTGCAGCACATGGTTGGCCCGGAAAGCGTCACGGCGAGCGTGCAGCTATGGCGGAGCGCCGACCAGGGATCGCGCGTCGCCATTTACGATTCGCGGACGCGCGGGCTCTTTATCACGACGCAGCAGTTCATTAACATGACCAACGCGAAGAACCGGCAAATCACCCCGAGAGCGAATCTACCATTGCTCGGGTCAAGCGGACTTCCCCCAAGAAACGTGCAATCTTTCGACAGAGGCACCGCGGCAATGCTGCGGCAAGCTCAACCGAAGCCGTCTGCCAGCCCTGCGAAGTAGAGGCAGCCGCGGCTCGGTGAAAGAGAAACGCGACGCGCGCCGTGAGAAAGCGAACCGCGCGATTTCTCGCGCGAGACCATTGCTCAGCGAGCTCGCTAGTCTGCGCCTCACGCTCCGGCCCAGGCCCTGCGAAAACAAACTTGACGGGCGTTGCGCAATCCTTTACAAGCCTCGTTATGTTGAAATCAATGCTCGGGCTTTCTTCGGCAGTCTGTCTCTTGGCCGGCTGCGCGGCCACTCCTCAGTCGGCCGGGAACACATTCTTCCTCTGGTGGGCAATCGGTCGCTTCCGCTGCGGTGAATTCCGTTCCGACCCATGCTCCGACCCAGAATGACGCGGGCTATAAGTCCGTCTACGTGGCACCACCGACGGGCAGCCTGCTGGGCGGCGGCTACGTTCGCGTGGCCAACGAAGTAACGGGGAACGACGAGAACGCTTTGCTCGGCACGATCAATCAACTCAACGCGGCGGCCGGCGCCAAAGGGGAGCTTCCATTTGTCATCACCGCGATTTCGCGCGCTACTGGTGTGAGCGAGCGCGAATTGCAAGCGCAGCAGGATGTCCTACGCCTGCAGTTTGGTCAGCTCTGTGCGATTAACGCCATCGCCCGTGGCGATAGCAACAAAGTGGGCCAGATCGCGTCGTTGAAATCCAAGGGAAAAACCTGGACGGAGTTGGCCACCTCCAACGGGGTAAGTATCGCGTCAGTTGAGCAGACGACGCGTAACGCCAACACATTGACGGTGGGCGCATATTCGAACGCCGCCGACCGCGCCCACGCGGACAAGATAAAAAATCTGGGCCTTCATCCGGTGGTGAGGCCCGGCGGCTAGTCCCCAGAGCGACAGCGCGCATCAATCGACGTTGAGACGGCCGCGCGATCTTGCGATCACGGACGGCGAGTGCGATTGGACTAACGAGCGGATTCGGAACAAATCGCCGATTTTTCGGAGAATAGATCACGCAGCCAAAAATCTGCGGGAACGGTCGGGAGCCAGCCGGCGGAGTAAAACCATGGCCTGGGACGGAATCCCCGACATCGATCAGAGAGGCTGAAGAAGGGTGCAAAGTGGAGAAAAGCCGGCGGACAACCCTGCTGCCGAAGCAAGAGAAAATAATAATCGTATCGGTGCTGCTTATTCTAGTTGCCGCAAATCAGCAAAATGAATAGCATTGGCTGGATCGATACGACGATAAACGGCGCTTGCTGGGCGATACGCGCCACACGAAGTCCGATCTGATCCGGAGACTTCACGATGATTCAAACCAACGTTTTTCAAGACCGACGCGGCGTCTGGGTATTTGCCCTCGGCTGTATCGGTGTCACGATCGGCGTCCTGTTGCACATCCCGATGTTCTGGATGGGGCACAACAACGGCTTTGTCCTCTACGGCATGCCGATGGACCCGGGCATGATCTTCGGCATGTACCTGATCATCGCCGGCGTAATCGCGGCCGGCTACGGACTCCTGCCGAGCAAGGCGGCCTACAATGCGGTGGTCTCCTCGCGCATCACGGTCGTCGCACCCGAGGACGCCCCCCTCAGCCGTGCGCATTGGATGCTGATGGCGACGCTCGTCGTCGCGCTCATCATCGACGTGATGAAGCCCGCCACGCTCGGATTCACGATTCCGGGGATGATCAGGGAATATCAAACCAACAAAGCAGCACGCTTCGCTGGTTCCGTTTTCTGCGCTGATCGGGACGGCGAGCGGGTCGATTCTCTGGGGTATCCTGGCGGACTTCTATGGCCGCAAAGCGGCGATCCTGTTCTCGGCGGTCGTCTTCATTGGAACGTCCATCTGCGGCGCCATGCCGTCGTTGAATTGGAATATCGGGATGTGTTTCCTGATGGGATTTGGCGCTGGCGGCATGCTGCCGGTGACTTACGCGCTGCTGGCGGAGATGATGCCGTCGAAGCATCGCGGCTGGGCCTTGGTTCTGGTGGGAGGGCTCGGCGCGGTGGGCGGCTATTTTGTGGCCAGCGGTTTCGCGGCGACGCTGGAGCCGTCTTCAGCTGGCGCATCCTGTGGCTGATGAATCTCCCCACGGGGCTGATTCTCCTCGGGCTCGGACGCTTCATCCCTGAATCCGCCAAATTCTTGCTGGCCCGCGGACGCAACGCCGAGGCGCACGCGGTCATGGCGCGTTTTGGCACCGTGAGTCATAAACTGGCGGAGGGCGAGGCGGACGAAAGCGGAGCTGATCGCCCACGGTCATGATCACATCCTGGAAGAGGAAGCCAAACTCTGGACGCCCGCGCTGATCGGCAAGACGGCCGCACTGACGATTGCCGCGCTGTCGTGGGGCCTGATTAACTTCGGCCTGCTCCTCTGGATGCCTAACGATCTGGTGACGAAAGGCTATTCGATGGCTCTCTCGAGCAGGCTGCTGGCCGAATCTGCGCTGATTGCTTTTCCGACTGTCTTCCTCTGCACCTATATTTACAGCCGCTGGAGTTCGCAAATGGGCGCTTACGCATCTTCATCACGCTGACCCTGCTGGGCTTGTTCTGGGTATTGAGACTGGAGACGCATCGTGGGCGGCAATCCTGTCTGGCCGGTGGGCCTGCTGATCATCGGCAGCAACGGCATTATTGCCATTCTGCTTCCGTATGCCTCGGAGAGTTATCCGGTCAAGATTCGCGGCCGCGCCACCGGCTGGGTTGCGATGTTCACCAAGGGCGGGGGAGTGCTGGCCCAAGCCTGAGCATTGCCGCTCTGGTTCCACCGCTCGGGGTAACTGCGGTGATCATCATGGTGCCGGTGATCATCTCCCTTGCCCTGTTCATCCGCTACGGCACGGAGACTCGCGGATTGGATCTTAGACACTTGGAGAGTCGACCAAGGGGAGCGGCAGCCTCCGAACTCGCATCGCCGACTTTGGAAAACGCCTAAAAGCGCAGAGAATTACTCTGCGGTCAGGGCTTTTGCGTGCTCGAAATGCATGTTCGCAGTTGATTATCCCATGCGCGCCTTCCCTCCCGTCGCTCGCTTTCGGTATCCGGCTTGGAGTCCATCGAATAGGTCTGGTGATTGGCACACTCCATATCGTCATCAATCACAAAGACGCCATCATTGCCGGCCAGATCACGCAGGAGAGGATCTTCCAGACGACGACACTGCGTTTTGATAGACCACATTGCGTGGGCTGCTATTCGCCCTTAGTACGACTGCCGGCGTCACCGGTGCTAAAGGCGCGCCTAGGGAATGTCGTAGGCTTCGACCAGGGCCACGCCGGTC